>NZ_CP126268.1:0-1236736 GCF_003234795.2 Curtobacterium sp. MCLR17_032
ATGACGATGCCGGCCGACCCCGTCCAGGACCTCTGGTCGTCAGTGCTCGGGATCCTCGCCGACGACGAGCGGATCACGCCGCAGCTGCACGGTTTCCTGAACCTCGTCGAGCCGAAGGGCGTCCTCGCCGGGACGCTCTACCTCGAGGTCCCGAACGACCTGACCCGCGGCATGCTCGAGCAGCGCATCCGGGTGCCCATCACCGAGGCCGTCGCGCGCATCGGGGACGACTCGGTGGCCAACTTCGCGATCACCGTGAACCCCGACATGGCCTCCGAGCCGCGGGTCGACGCCGTCGCCGTGCCCTCCTACGCCGAGCCGGTGCAGGAGCACGTGCCGCAGACCGCCGCACCGCGCCAGTACATCGAGGCGCCGTTCGTCCCGAGCCCGGTGGACTCGCCCGGCACCGGTGGCCGTCCGGAATCCCGGCTCAACCCGAAGTACAACTTCGACAACTTCGTCATCGGTGCCTCCAACCGCTTCGCGCACGCGGCGGCGGTCGCGGTGGCCGAGGCGCCGGCGAAGGCCTACAACCCGCTCTTCATCTACGGCGACTCGGGCCTCGGCAAGACGCACCTGCTGCACGCCATCGGGCACTACGCCGAGAGCCTCTACCCGGGGATCCGCGTCCGCTACGTGTCGAGTGAGGAGTTCACGAACGACTTCATCAACTCGATCGCGAACAACCGGTCGAACCAGTTCCAGCAGCGGTACCGCGACATCGACATCCTGCTGATCGACGACATCCAGTTCCTGCAGGGCAAGGACTCCACGCAAGAGGCGTTCTTCCACACGTTCAACACGCTGCACGACCACAACAAGCAGGTCGTCATCACCTCGGACGTCGCGCCGAAGCACCTCACCGGGTTCGAAGACCGGATGCGCAGCCGCTTCGAGTGGGGTCTCATCACGGACGTCCAGGCGCCCGACCTCGAGACGCGCATCGCGATCCTCCGCAAGAAGGCGCAGTCCGACCACCTGCAGGTGCCGGACGACATCATGGAGTTCATCGCGTCCAAGGTGTCGAGCAACATCCGCGAGCTCGAGGGCACCCTGATCCGGGTGACCGCGTTCGCGAGCCTCAACCGGACGGCCGTCGACATGGCGCTGGTGCAGACGGTCCTCAAGGACCTGATCACGCTGGACGAGGACAACGTCATCGCGCCGACGGACATCATCAACCACACCGCGGAGTACTTCAAGCTCTCGGTCGACGACCTCTACGGCTCGTCCCGGTCGCAGGCCATCGCCACGGCTCGCCAGATCGCGATGTACCTGTGCCGGGAGCTCACCAGCCTGTCGCTGCCGAAGATCGGTCAGCTGTTCGGCAACCGCGACCACACGACCGTGATGTACGCCAACAAGAAGATCGCGGAGCTCATGAAGGAGCGTCGCTCGATCTACAACCAGGTCACCGAACTGACGAGCCGGATCAAGCAGGACCGTCGGTACCGGTAGCGCGTACCAGCCCGCCACCCCCCGTCCAGGAGGCCCGTCCCACACCCGGGATCGGCCTCCTTCTGCGCGCGTCCACCATCTGAGACGGTTCCATGCGGCGGATTCCCCACAGTGTGGAAAGCCTGTGGATAACTGTGGAGGACACGCCGCCCGCTTGTACACAGCTGGAGGGGTGCCTGTGGAAACTGGGGAGAGAAGTGGATAGATGAACTTTGCTCATCCAGAGGTCGCTCACACGCCACCAACAAGTCACACGGTTGTAGTTCCCAGTCGGGGAGCGGCATCCCCAGAGTTGTCCACAGTGTGCACAGGCGTTAAGACCATTACTCCTCTCTTCTCTCTCCTTCTCCCTGGGCCAACCTCTGGGGACGGCGAATGACACGGATCGGTGGTCTGCCGCCGCTGTGCCACAATGGGGGCCGCCGGGCAGTCAACCGATCGACAGGGGTCCACGCCGTGAAGTTCGAGGTCAACCGGGACGTCTTCTCCGAAGCCGTCTCCTTCGCGGTGAAGCTCCTCCCTCAGCGAACGACCCTCCCGATCCTGTCCGGTGTGTTGATCCACGCCGACGGCGATCGTCTGACGCTGTCGTCGTTCGACTACGAGGTCTCGGCACAGACCTCGATCGCCGCGCAGATCGACGACCCGGGCACGGTGCTCGTCTCCGGCCGGCTCCTCAACGACATCGCGAGCCGACTGCCGAACGCCCCGGTGAGCTTCTCGACCGAAGACTCCCGCATCACGGTCACCTGCGGCTCGGCGCACTTCACGCTGCTGTCGATGCCCGTCGAGGAGTACCCGACCCTCCCCGAGATCGGTCCGCAGACCGGCGTCATCCCGGGCGACTCGTTCTCCGAAGCCGTCTCGCAGGTGGCCGTCGCCGCCAGCCGTGACGACGTCACCCCGGTCATCACCGGCGTCCAGCTCGAGGTCGGCGAGCACGACGTCTCGCTCATCGCCACGGACCGCTACCGCGTCGCCGTTCGCACGATCCAGTGGGACTCGGGCCGCGCCGGCGACGACGGCGACGCAGCCACGACCCTCCACGCCCTCGTCCCGGCCCGCACCCTGCAGGAAGTCGGCCGCACCTTCGGGTCGGCCACGACCGTCTCGGTCTCGATCAGCGGCGGCTCGGACCGCGAGCTCATCGCGTTCCACGCCGACGACAAGACCGTGACGTCGCTGCTCATCAAGGGCAACTACCCGCCGGTCCGCCGGCTCTTCCCCGAGGCGGTCCAGGACCACGCGGTGATCAACACCGCGGAACTGGTCGAAGCCGTCCGACGGGTCTCCCTCGTCCTGGAGCGCGAAGCCGCACTCCGGTTCTCCTTCACGGTCGACGGGCTCACGCTCGAGGCGATCGGTTCCGAACAAGCGCAGGCGTCAGAGTCGATCGATGCGTTGCTGACCGGTGAGGAAACGGTTGTCTCCCTGAAACCGGCCTTCCTCCTGGACGGGTTGAATGCAGTGCACTCCGAGTTCGTCCGGATCTCCTTCACCAAGACGGAGAACCCGAACAAGCCGGGCCCGGTGTTGATCACCGGACAGTCCTCGCGAGAGGAACCGGCCACGGACGGATACCGGTACCTTCTGCAGCCCAACCTGCTGCTGCGCTGAGCGCAACAGACATCCAGCGCTGGCGGGTGGAAACCAGCACCAGCGCGACATCGACGAAGAAGAGGAAATCATGCAGATCGGTCTTGTCGGCCTCGGGAAGATGGGCAACAACATGCGTGCGCGTCTGCGCAACGCAGGGATCGACGTCGTCGGGTACGACGCCAACCCCGCCGTCTCGGACGTCCCCGACCTCGGCGCACTCGCCAAGGCCCTCTCCGGCCCGCGTCTGGTCTGGGTCATGGTCCCGCACGGGAAGATCACCGACGACGTCATCACCGACCTCGCCGAGGTCCTCGAGCCGGGCGACCTG
Source organism: Curtobacterium sp. MCLR17_032 (assembly GCF_003234795.2). NCBI lineage: Bacteria > Bacillati > Actinomycetota > Actinomycetes > Micrococcales > Microbacteriaceae > Curtobacterium > Curtobacterium sp. MCLR17_032. The sequence continues at coordinate 3,386 of NZ_CP126268.1, forward strand.
GTCATCGACGGCGGCAACTCGAAGTGGCTCGACGACGAGATCCACGCCAAGCAGCTGGACGCCAAGGGCATCCGCTACATGGACGTCGGTGTCTCGGGTGGTGTCTGGGGCAAGGACAACGGCTACGGCATGATGGCCGGCGGCGACGCGGCCGACGTCGAGCGCGCCATGCCCGTCTTCGACGCACTCCGTCCCGAGGGCCCGCGCGAAGAGGGCTTCTCGCACGCCGGCGGCATCGGCGCCGGCCACTACGCGAAGATGGTCCACAACGGCATCGAGTACGCGATCATGCAGGCGTACGGCGAGGGCTACGAGCTCCTCGAGGCCAAGGACATCATCACGGACGTCCCCGCCGTCTTCGCCGGATGGCAGCGCGGCACCGTCGTGCGCTCCTGGCTGCTCGACCTCCTCGTCCTCGCGATCAACGAGGACCCGAAGCTCGACGCGCTCGAGGGCTACGTCGACGACTCCGGCGAGGGTCGGTGGACCCTCGAAGAGGGCATCGAGCTCGCGGTGCCGATGCCGGCGCTCTCCGCGGCCATGTTCGCGCGCTTCGTCTCGCGTCAGGGCAGCGCGTCCCCGACGATGAAGGCCGTCGCCGCACTCCGCAACCAGTTCGGCGGCCACGCCGTCAAGAAGGCGTAGTCGGTCGAGGTAACCCCCTCGACCCGTCTCGGCCCGCGTGCACGTCGACCATCTCCAACTCTCCGACTTCCGGAACTACCGGGAGGCGGACGTCGACTTCGCACGCGGGCCGAACCTGTTCGTCGGCCGCAACGGCCAGGGCAAGACCAACCTCGTCGAGTCCATCGCCTACCTGTCGACCCTCGGGTCGCACCGGGTACCGACCGACGCCGCCCTCGTCCGGCAGGGTTGCGACTCCGCGATCGTCCGGGCCCGACTGGCGCATGAAGACCGGAGCATCCTCGCCGAGGTGCAGATCAACCGGACCGGCTCGAACCGCGCGCAGGTGAACCGCTCGGCGATCAAGCCCCGCGAGCTCCCGCGCTACTGCACGAGCGTGCTCTTCGCACCGGAGGACCTCGCCCTCGTCCGGGGCGAACCATCCGGTCGCCGTCGGATGATCGACGAGCTCCTGGTCCAGATCGCGCCGCGGATGCAGGGCGTCCTGGCCGACTACGACCGGACGCTCCGGCAGCGGAACACCCTGTTGAAGTCGGCGCGGGCGACCGGAGCGAAAGCCGGGGCCCTCTCGACGCTCGACGTCTGGGACGACCGGCTCGTCGAGTTCGGTGCCGAGATCATCGCGGCCCGCGACCACCTCACCCGGCGCCTCGCCCCGTTCGTGACCGAGTCGTACGCGACCGTCGCGGGCGAGCGGCACCAGGCGTCGATCGCCGGCGTGCTCAGTGTCCGGGGTGCCGACCCCGAAGACGCGGCCGCCACCGACCCGGTGCTCGGGACCCCGGAGGAGCCGGTCTCGATCGCGTCCGCGGCCGAGGCGTTCCGCGGTGCCCTCGAGCGTCGTCGACGCGACGAGCTCGACCGCGGCCTGACCCTGACCGGCCCACACCGCGACGACGTCCTCTTCGAGCTGAACGGGTTACCGGCCCGGGGGTACGCGAGTCACGGCGAGTCCTGGTCCTTCGCGCTTGCCGTGCAACTGGCATCGGCGACCATCCTCCGGGCCGAGTCATCGCTCGGCGACCCGATCATCATCCTCGACGACGTGTTCGCCGAACTCGACGAGTCGCGCCGGGAACGCCTGGCCGGAGCGGTCGCGGACTACGAGCAGGTCCTCATCACCGCGGCGGTGCACGGCGACGTCCCGGGCCAGCTCGCCGCCCACACCGTGCGGATCGAAGCCGGCACGATCGTGAGCGACGAGGCGGACGCTGACCGGGCCTCCCGTCCGGACACCACCCCGGCGGCGTCCTGATGCCCGCGCCCCGGAAGCCCGCCGAACCGTCCCGTGTCTACCAGCACTTCAAGGCGATCTTCGGCGACCCGTCGAAGCGCGGGCTCGACGCGCGCCGACGCCGAGCCGCCGGCCAGGACCCGGACTCCGTGCCGTACGGCAAAGGACGCGAACCCACCGGGCTCGGCGACGTGATGGGCGCGCTCACCGCCGAGCTCGGCTGGACCGAGCCGCTGGCACGCTCCGAACTCTTCGTGGACTGGCCGAGCGTGGTCGGCGACGAGCTCGCGAAGCACTCCACCCCGGTGACGATCGAGGACGGCGCCCTGGTCATCCGGTGTGACTCGACGGCCTGGGCGACGCAGCTGCGACTCATGCGCGGGACGGTCACGACGACCATCGCCCAGCGGTACCCGGCCGCGGGCGTCGAGTCGATCCGGGTTTCCGGGCCCGACGCCCCCACATGGAAACGCGGCCTCAGGTCGGTCCAGGGGCGCGGCCCTCGCGATACCTACGGTTGACCAGACGAAATCATCCATCCGTCTGAGATTCGTCGCTCTGTGGGGCGTACGGCCCCCGGACCCGGGCCTCGCTGCGGTAGACTGGGGAGTGCAGTGTGCGGGCGTTCCGCGCGCAGGCAGGAGCACTCCCGACATGACATCTGAATCTGACGACGACCAGCGAGACCCGCAGAGTGACGAGGCCCAGCCGCAGGAGCAGGCCCCGCAGAGCGAACCATCGTACGGCGCAGACCAGATCCAGGTGCTCGAGGGCCTCGAGGCCGTCCGCAAGCGCCCGGGCATGTACATCGGGTCAACGGGCCCACGTGGTCTCCACCACCTGGTGCAGGAGATCGTCGACAACTCCGTCGACGAAGCCCTGGCCGGGTACTGCGACACCATCGACGTCACCATCCGTGAAGACGGCGGCGTCCGCGTCATCGACAACGGCCGTGGCATCCCCGTCGACATCCACCCCAACGAGGGCATCTCGACGGTCGAGCTCGTCCTGACCGTCCTGCACGCCGGCGGCAAGTTCGGCGGCGGCGGGTACGCGGTCTCCGGTGGTCTGCACGGTGTCGGTTCCTCCGTCGTGAACGCGCTCTCGAGCGAGCTCGACGTCGAGGTCCGTCGTCAGGGACACGTCTGGCGCCAGAGCTACACCGACGGTGTCCCGGTGTCGCCGCTGTCCCAGGACGAAGCGTCCGACGAGACCGGCACCACGATCACCTTCTGGCCGAACGCCGAGATCTTCGAGTCGGTCGAGTTCGACTACGAGACCCTGCGCACCCGCTTCCAGCAGATGGCCTTCCTCAACAAGGGCCTGCGCATCACCCTCGTCGACGAGCGCACCCCGGCCGAGGGCGAAGAGGCTCGCAAGGACTCCTTCCGCTACGAGCGCGGTCTCGCCGACTACGTCGAGTACCTCAACGCCCAGAAGAAGGCCGACCTGGTCCACCCGGACGTCATCGGCTTCGAGTCCGAGGACCCGGAGCGCAAGATCGCGCTCGAGGTCGCGATGCAGTGGAACACCTCCTACCAGGAGAGCGTCCACACCTTCGCGAACACGATCAACACGCACGAGGGCGGCACCCACGAAGAGGGCTTCCGCTCCGCGCTGACGTACCTGGTGAACAAGTACGCCCGCGAAGCGAAGATCATCAAGGAGAAGGACGACAACCTCACGGGTGACGACATCCGCGAAGGGCTCACCGCCGTCATCTCCATCAAGCTCGGCGAACCGCAGTTCGAGGGCCAGACGAAGACCAAGCTCGGCAACACCGAAGCGAAGGGCTTCGTGCAGCGCGTCGTCGGTGCCGAGCTCACGCACTGGTTCGAGAGCAACCCGACGCAGGCGCGCGACGTCGTGCGCAAGGCGATCCAGGCCTCCCAGGCGCGCCTCGCCGCCCGCAAGGCGCGCGAGACCACGCGACGCAAGGGCCTGCTCGAGTCGGGCGGCATGCCCGGCAAGCTCAAGGACTGCCAGTCGAAGGACCCGACCCTGTCGGAGATCTTCATGGTGGAGGGCGACTCCGCCGGTGGTTCCGCCGTGCAGGGCCGCAACCCGATGACGCAGGCGATCCTGCCGTTGCGCGGCAAGATCCTGAACGTCGAGAAGGCCCGGCTCGACCGCGCCCTCGCCAACCAGGAGATCCAGTCGATGATCACGGCGTTCGGCGCCGGCATCGGTGAGGACTTCGACCCGGACAAGGCCCGGTACCACAAGATCGTGCTGATGGCCGATGCTGACGTCGACGGCCAGCACATCACCACGCTGCTGCTGACGCTGCTGTTCCGCTACATGCGTCCGCTGATCGAGCGCGGCTACGTCTACCTCGCGCAGCCGCCGCTGTACCGCCTGAAGTGGACGAACGCGGCCGACCAGTACGTGTTCAGCGACCGGGAGCGCGACGCCATGCTGCAGGCCGGCATCGCCGCGGGCAAGCGCATCCCCAAGGACAACGGGATCCAGCGCTACAAGGGCCTCGGCGAGATGGACTACAAGGAGCTGTGGGACACCACGATGAACCCGGACACCCGGACGCTCCTGCAGGTCACGCTCGAGGACGCCGCCGCGGTGGACAGCGTGTTCGCCACGCTCATGGGTGAGGACGTCGACGCCCGTCGCCAGTTCATCCAGCAGAACGCGAAGGACGTCCGCTTCTTGGACATCTAGGCCGGGAGGCGCGGCGTGAGCCGCGTCGACCCGACCCGACCCCTCGTGGTCGCGCCCGGCGCGACCAACGGACGACGAGCCTCCAGGCTGTCAAGGAAGGCAACGCAAGCACATGGCTGACGACAACGAGAACGGCGCCGACGAGCCCGAGATCGTGCACGGCGACAGCGGGGACATCGTCGTCTCCGGTGACCGCATCTCGCAGGTCGACCTGCAGCTCGAGATGCAGCGCTCGTACCTCGACTACGCGATGTCCGTCATCGTCGGTCGTGCCCTGCCGGAGGTCCGTGACGGCCTCAAGCCGGTGCACCGCCGCGTGATCTACGCGATGTACGACGGTGGCTACCGTCCGGACCGGGCCTTCTCGAAGTGCTCGCGTGTGGTCGGCGACGTGATGGGGCAGTTCCACCCGCACGGTGACAGCGCGATCTACGACGCCTTGGTCCGCCTCGTGCAGCCGTGGTCGCTGCGGTACCCCCTCGCGCTCGGCCAGGGCAACTTCGGTTCGCCCGGCAACGACGGCGCAGCGGCCCCGCGGTACACCGAGACCAAGATGGCCCCGCTCGCCCTCGAGATGGTGCGGGACATCGAGGAAGAGACCGTCGACTTCCAGGACAACTACGACGGTCGCACCCAGGAGCCGTCGATCCTGCCGGCCCGGTTCCCGAACCTGCTCGTCAACGGCTCCGTCGGCATCGCGGTCGGCATGGCGACGAACATCCCGCCGCACAACCTCCGCGAGGTCGCTTCCGGTGCGGTCTGGGCGCTCGAGCACCCCGACGCCACGCGTGAAGAGCTGCTCGAAGCGCTGATGCAGCGCATCAAGGGCCCGGACTTCCCGACCGGCGCGCAGATCCTCGGCACCCGCGGGATCGTCGACGCCTACCGGACCGGTCGCGGGTCGATCACGATGCGCGCCGTCGTCAGCGTCGAGGAGATCCAGGGCCGCACCTGCCTGGTCGTCACCGAGCTGCCGTACCAGGTCAACCCGGACAACCTGGCGATCAAGATCGCCGAGCTCGTCAAGGACGGCCGTCTCGCCGGCGTCGCCGACATCCGCGACGAGACCTCGGGTCGTACCGGGCAGCGCCTGGTCATCGTGCTGAAGCGTGACGCGGTCGCCAAGGTCGTGCTCAACAACCTGTACAAGCACACCCAGCTGCAGGAGAACTTCGGCGCGAACATGCTCGCCATCGTCGACGGGGTGCCCCGCACCCTGGCGCTCGACGGCTTCATCAGCGCGTGGGTCGACCACCAGGTCGAGGTCATCGTCCGCCGCACCCAGTTCCGTCTGCGCGAAGCCGAGAAGCGTGCGCACATCCTGCGCGGCTACCTGGCCGCGCTCGACGCCCTCGACGAGGTCATCGCGCTCATCCGCCGGTCGCCCGACGTCGAGGAGGCCCGCAACGGCCTGATGGAGCTGCTCTCCGTCGACGAGATCCAGGCACGCGCGATCCTCGAACTCCAGCTGCGTCGTCTGGCCGCCCTCGAGCGCCAGAAGATCCACGAGGAGGCCGAGGCCCTCGAGCTGAAGATCGCCGACTTCGAGGACATCCTCGCCCGACCGGAGCGCCAGCGCACGATCATCATCGACGAGCTCACCGAGATCGTCGACCGCTTCGGGGACGACCGTCGCACCGAGATCATGCTCGGCTTCGACGGCGACATGAGCATGGAAGACCTCATCCCCGAGGAAGAGGTCGTCGTCACCATCACCCGCGGTGGCTACGTCAAGCGCACCCGCAGCGACCAGTACCGCTCGCAGCACCGCGGCGGCCGTGGTGTCCGTGGCGCCCAGCTCCGTGCGGACGACGTCGTCGACCACTTCTTCGTCACCACGACGCACCACTGGCTGCTGTTCCTCACCGACCAGGGCCGCGTCTACCGGGCCAAGGCGTACGAGCTGCAGGAAGCCGGGCGTGACGCCAAGGGCCAGCACTCGGCGAACCTCCTGGCCATGCAGCCGGACGAGAAGATCCAGCAGGTCCTCGACATCCGCGACTACGAGGCGGCGCAGTACCTGGTGCTCGCCACCGAGCAGGGTCTCGTGAAGAAGACGGCGCTCACCGAGTACGACACCAACCGCACCGGTGGCATCATCGCGATCAACCTCCGCGAGGGCGACAAGCTCCGGTCCGCACTGCTCGTCGACGAGCACGACGACCTGCTGCTGGTGTCGCGCCACGGCATGTCGCTGCGCTTCACGGCGACGAACGACACGCTCCGCCCGATGGGTCGCTCGACCTCCGGCGTGAAGGGCATGTCCTTCCGCGGGGACGACTCGCTGCTGTCGGCATCGGTCGTCTCGGACGACGGCTTCGTCTGGGTGATGACCGAGGGCGGCTACGCCAAGCGCACCTCGGTCGACCAGTACCGCATCCAGGGCCGTGGTGGTCTCGGCATCAAGGTGGCCCGTCTGGCCGCCGATCGAGGCGACCTGGTCGGTGCCCTGATCGTCGGTGAGGACGACGAGGTGCTCGTCGTGCTGCAATCGGGCAAGGTGGTAAGGTCTGCCGTGGCCGAGGTCCCAGCCAAGGGCCGGGACACGATGGGGGTCGTCTTCGCGCGGTTCGCGGAGAACGACCGGATCATCGCTGTGGCCCGCAACAGTGAGCGGAACCTGGACGACCAGGAGGACGCCGAGATCGAGCCTGCAGGCCCGGTCGAGACCGTCAGCCCGGACGAAGCGGTCGCCGACGCCGCCGACGCAGAGCTCGTGGAGGAAGTCTCCACCGACGCACTGCCCACCGACGCCGCGCCTGTCGAGGCCGGAGAGGACGAGTCAAGCAATGAGTAGTGTCGCCGAGAAGCTCCAGCGGAAGGCGAAGCGGCCCGTCGGGACTCGTCAGGTCCGACTCCGCCTGGTCTACGTCGACTTCTGGTCGATGGTGAAGCTGTCCTTCCTCATCGCCCTGGCCGGCTCGATCGTGATCGTCGTCGCCACGGCGCTGGTGTGGGTCATCCTCAACCAGACCGGTGTGTTCGACCAGATCGACAGCCTGTTGAAGGACGTCACCGGTCAGAACAGTTACTCGATCATGGACCAGTTCTCGCTGGGCCAAGTCCTCGGGTTCTCGATCGTCGTCGGCATCCTCAACGTCGTCGTCGGGACCGTGCTCGGCGCCATCGTCAGCGTCCTGTACAACCTCAGCGTGCGGATCACGGGCGGCGTGCTCGTGGGCTTCACCAACAACTGACCCGGTCCGGGTGGGCCGACTCGCTCGATTTCGCTCCGGCGCGATCGTGGGGTAGGCTTTCATCCGGTCTGAGGGGCTATAGCTCAGGCGGTTAGAGCGCTTCGCTGATAACGAAGAGGTCCAAGGTTCAAGTCCTTGTAGCCCCACCACAATTCAACTCCCGCGTCGGAAGTCTCGGCGTTGCGGCCCGTTCGGTCGCTTCGGGGCCTTAGCTCAGTTGGTAGAGCGCTGCCTTTGCAAGGCAGATGTCAGGAGTTCGAATCTCCTAGGCTCCACTCGAGAAGCCCCTGGTTGCGACTGTGTCGCTGCCCAGGGGCTTCGTTCTTTGCCCATACGCGCCGCCGCCCCTGCGGCGCGTATGGGTCGCCGGCGTGGCCGTTGAGCGCTGCCCGGGTTCGGCGTGCCCACCCTCGGTCCGCCGGCTCGCCGTGGGTCTCGCGTCGAGAGGTCACGAGTCGTCGGTTGGCGGGCCTCCAGGCGACGGTTCGTGACCGGTCGGCGGATCTCCTGCGGGGTGTCGTGGCAGGTCGGGCGGCGGCGCCTGGTGGCCGAGGTCGCAGGACCTGCCGTGTGGTGGTCGTCGAGGTCGCCCGAACTGCCGGGGCCGGCGACGTGCGGCGGCAGGTTGTGCGACTTCGGCGGGTGGGTGGCGGCGTGTTGTGCGACCTCGACGCCGGGAGGTGGCGTGTGGCCGAGGTCGCAGGACGTGCCGTGTGGTGGTCGTCGGAGTCGCCCGATCTGCCGGGGCCGGCGACGTGCGGCGGCAGGTTGTGCGACGTTGGCGGGTGGGTGGCGGCGTGCTGTGCGACCTCGACGCCGGGAGGTGGCGTGTGGCCGAGGTCGCAGGACCTGCCGTGTGCTGGTCGTCGAGGTCGCCCGAACTGCCGGGGCCGGCGACGTGCGGCGGCACGTTGTGCGACGTCGGCGGGTGGGATGCGGCGTGTTGTGCGACCTCGCGGCGAGGGGCAAGGGGCGTGGGCGGGGTCCGGCGGGCGAAGGCACGCGCACCCCGGGGACGACGAAGGGCCCCGGCGCAGTGCCGGGGCCCTTCGAGCGAACCAGGAGATCAGGCGGCGGGCTTGCCCGCGTTGTCCGCGTCATCGGCGACCCAGAGGTCGTCGTCGGCACGGAGCGTCTGGTACGCGGCGTACGCAGCACCGGCGACTGCCACGACACCGACGATGATGAGGGCGACCCCACCGAAACCGATGCCCTTCTTCGGTGCGACGGCCGGAACGTACTTGCCGGCAGCCTTGCGCGCGGTCTTGCTGCGCTTCTGTGCTTCCTTCACGATCTTCTGCACGCGGGGGTCCTTCGCCAGGTCCCCGACGCTGAGCACGGAGCCAGCGGTGGAGATGAGGCCGGGAACGACCTCCGACTGGAACCGGTGCGAGGCGTTCTGTGCTGCCGAGGTCGCAGCGTGCACCCCGGTCGCGACCGCGGGACGGAGCCCGTTGTCGATCGCGTTCTGCACGCGGGGAGCGAAGTCCTTGCGCGCAGCATCTGCTGCGTGCTCACGGGCCTCGGTCAGGATGGCGTTCGCGTGCTCCAGGACCTTCCGCTGCTCACCGAGCAGTGAGGCGGTCTTGCCCTTGAGCTTCTTGATCTGCTTCCGGCGCTTGCGCGGGATCTCGATCGACATTCGGTACCTCCATGGCTCGACGTGACCCCATCCTGCCACCCGAGTGCCTGACAGGTCACAGAACCCTGGCTGTGGGTCCCGTGCACATCCAGCGGCACATGCGAGAATCGGGTCATGTCTCTGCACACCGCTGTCGCAACGATCCACACCAACAAGGGCGACATCCGCGTCAACCTGTTCGGCAACCACGCACCGAAGACCGTCCAGAACTTCGTCGGTCTCGCGACCGGCACCCAGGAGTGGACGCACCCCGGCACCGGCAAGGTGTCGACCGACAAGCTCTACGACGGTGTCGTCTTCCACCGCATCATCAAGGACTTCATGATCCAGGGCGGCGACCCGCTCGGTCAGGGCATCGGCGGCCCGGGCTACCGCTTCGACGACGAGATCTCCCCGGAGCTCACGTTCCAGAACCCGTACATCTTCGCCATGGCGAACGCCGGCCTGCAGGGTGGCCGTGGCACCAACGGCTCGCAGTTCTTCATCACCACGGTGGCGACTCCCTGGCTGCAGGGAAAGCACACCATCTTCGGTGAGGTCGCCGACGACGAGTCGCGTGCCGTCGTCGACGCGATCGAGGGTGTCCCGACCGACGGTCGTGACAAGCCCGTCGAGGACGTCGTCATCCAGAGCATCGACGTCGAGGACGTCTGAACCGAGTGACCGACTCCACCTCGGCTTCGTCCAACACCTGTTACCGGCACCCTGACCGGCAGAGCTTCGTGCTCTGCCAGCGCTGCGGGCGGACCATCTGCCCGGAGTGCCAGACGCCGGCAGCGGTTGGGGTGCACTGCCCCGAGTGCGTGCGTGAGCAGCGGGCGAAGTTCACCGAGAACCGTCGCGCTTCCGGTCCGAGCAGCCTGACGGTCGCTCGGCGCCGGTTCGCGATGCTCGACCAGAAGGGGACCGTCGTCCTCATCGCGGTCTCGGTCGCCATCTGGCTGCTCGACCAGGTGTCGGGTGGGTTCCTGAGCCAGTGGCTCGCGTACAACTCGGCCCTGCTGCCGACCCAGCCGTGGCGCATCGTCACCGTGCTGTTCGTGCACTCGGGCGTCTTCCACATCCTGTTCAACATGTTGGCGCTGTTCATCTTCGGACGGATGCTCGAGAACATGTTGGGCACGTGGCGGTTCCTGGCGCTCTACTTCATCTCGGGCATCGCCGGTTCGATGCTCGTGACGTTCCTGGCTCCGGGGACATGGGTCGTCGGCGCCTCGGGAGCGATCTTCGGGTTGTTCGCGGCGTTCTTCGTGCTGCAGCGCAGCCTCGGCAACAACGCCGTGCAGTTGCTCGTGATCATCGGGCTCAACCTGGTGATCGGGTTCCTGCCCGGCACGAACATCTCGTGGCAGGCCCACGTGGGCGGTGTGCTCGCCGGCTTCGTGACCGGGTTCGTGTTCTCGCGGACGCGCAACGTCCGGCAGCGCGGGTTGCAGATGACGCTGCTCGCCCTGGAGGCCGTGGTCGCCATCGCGCTCTGCTTCGTCGGGTACGCGGTCACCACCGGCTGACGCCTGGATACACCAGAACGCCCCGTCGCTCTCGCGACGGGGCGTTCTGTCGTTGGTGCGTGATGTTGATCCGTCTCGGGCTCCGATGCCGTGCCGAACTGCGTGCCGAACGCCGAACGCCGAACGCCGATCGCCGATCGCCGAACGCCGATGCCGTGACGTGCCTGGCTGTGATGCCACGCCACGCCGTGCTGGGTGTGCCGTGATGCCGAGGCTCGCCGTCCCCTCCTGTGCCGTCCTGGGTGTGCCGAGGCTCGCCCTCCCTCCCGTCCCTGGGCGGGTGTGCCGTGTGGTGCCGAGACCCGCGGTCCCGTCCTGTGTCGGGGTGGGTGTGCCGTGTGGTGCCGAGACCCGCGGTCCCCTCCTGTGTCGGGATGGGTGTGCCGTGTGGTGCCGAGACCCGCGGTCCCCTCCTGTGTCGGGATGGGCGTGCCGCATCGTGCGAGACCCGCTGAGTCTCGCTGTACCGTCCAGTCCAGTCCCGTCCCGTCCCGGGCCGAGACTTGCCTCGGCGTGCCGTTCCGTCCCGTCTCGTTCCGTGCCGTGTTCCGGCGCCATGCATGCTGGGCCGTGCCGTGCCGTGCCGTGCCGCGGCGTGTGGTGCCGACACGCACCGAGTCGCGCCGTGCGGTGTTGCGGTGGCGTGCGGGTTGCGCGGTGGCGAGCTGAGCCGTGCAGGCTGCGACGGTGGGACGCGCCGTGCCCTGCAGCGGGGCGGCGCCGGCTGGGCGCGAGCGACGCCTCCCCAGAGCAGACCAGCGTTCGAATGGCGTCCCGACCAGGACGAGATCCGGCAGGTCCCGTGCCCACCGCCTCGTTCTCCACACCCATCCGCCGAGTTGTCCACAGCTGGGGATAGATCGGTGAGTTACACGCGTGTGATTATCCCCACTGTGGAGGAGCCTGTGGAGAACTCCGGGGCGCGGGTGGGGACAACCGTGTGGAGAACGTACGGATCTGTGGAGAACGGGGTTGAGCCTCCCGACCGGGACGCCCTCGCGCCGGTTGCTTGTGGACAGAGCCGACCAGAGCTGGTGCTGGCGCGAACGACGACGCCCGCCGCACCGGAACCGGTGCGACGGGCGTCGAGGAAGCGTTCGAGCGGGTGGTCAGCGCCACCGCGTGGTCATGAGGAAGCCGACGAACATGATGCCGAAGCCGATCAAGATGTTCCACGAGTTCAGCGACGGGACCGGGAGCGTGCCGCCGGAGACGTAGAAGACGATGACCCATGCGAGTCCGATCAGCATGAAGCCGAACATGACGGGCTTGAACCACACGGGGTTCGGCTGGTCCCCCGCGGTGTCGACCGAGTCGGCTCGGGTCGTCCGGGCGGGCTTGGTGCGGTCCTTGTCCATGGCCATGGCCGGTATCCTACCGTCACCATGCGTGAGTTCCGGCCTCGTCGGACGTGACTCACATCCCCCACGAGTACGGTGAACGGCCAATGACCAAGATCCTCGTCGTCGACAACTACGACAGCTTCGTGTACACCCTCAACGGCTACGTCCAGCAGCTCGGTGCGGACACCGACGTCGTGCGGAACGACGCCTTCCCGGAGAGTGAGATCGCCGACCGGATCGCCGAGTACGACGGCGTCCTGCTGTCTCCTGGCCCGGGCACCCCCGCCGACGCCGGCGTCTCGATCCCGACCGTGCGTGCGGCCATCGCGGCGGACAAGCCCCTGCTGGGCGTCTGCCTCGGACACCAGGCGATCGCCGAGGCCCTGGGCGCCACGGTCACGCACGCCGACGAGCTGATGCACGGCAAGACGTCGCAGGTCGACCACGACGACAGCGTGCTGTTCACCGGTGTCCCGCACCCCTTCACGGCGACGCGGTACCACTCACTGGCGATCGTCGACGGCACGGTCCCGGACGAGCTGACGATCACGGCCCGGACCGCGGGCGGCGTCATCATGGGTGTGCAGCACCGTGGCGCACCGGTCTACGGCGTGCAGTTCCACCCGGAGTCCGTCCTCACCGAGGGTGGCTACCGGATGGTCGGCAACTGGCTCGAGACGGCGGGCCTCAGTGGCGCCGCCGAGCGGGCTGCTGGACTCGGCCCGCTCATCTCCGGACGCTGACCAGCCGACGGCTGACCGCCCGACGGCTGACCATCGGCACGCTCCGGCCAGGTCGATGGAGTCGGCCCGACCGGCCGTTCCGGCCTGACGAGCCGAGTCGGCTGACCGGTCGCGGCGTGCCGGTCGTGTCGGCCCCGTTGTTCGCCTCGGACTGATCGGCCGCCGTCAGGACGTCGACCCCAGTGGTCAGTTGCCCCTGTCGCCCGGGTTCAGCGATCCGCCGCCGCCGTTCGTCGCGCCGCCACCGGTGGCCGCACCGCCGCCGTTCGACGTGCCGCCACCGGGTGCCGGCTGGCGCGACGGCTGCCGCTGCGGCTGTGCCGAGGCTGCGCAGTAGGTCAGCGTGACCGTGGTGCCCTGGGGGACGTCGCCCGCGGGCACGCTCTGCTGCGTCACCGTAGTGCCCGTGCAGGCGTACGACGGCGCGGGCTGCACGGTGAGACCCTTGCCGGCGAGCGTGGACCGGGCGGTGTCGAACGGCTGCTGTGTGACGTCCGGCAGCTGGACCTTGCCGTTCGACACGACGAGGTTCACGACCGAGCCCTTGGCCTGTGTGACGCCCGACGCCGGGTCGCTGCTCAGCACCGTGCCCTCGGGCACCGTCGGCGAGTAGTCCGAGCTGACCGCGCCGACCGAGAAGCCCGCGGCGTCAAGGGCCTTGGTGGCGGCGTCCTGCGTCTGCGACCGGACGTCCGGCACGGCGATCTGCTCCGGTCCGGTCGACACGACGACCCGGATCTCCTGGTCACGAGCAACGGAGGTCTTCGCGTCCGGGACGGTCCGGATCACGTCGTCCTTGTCGACGCTGTCCGAGGGTTCGTCGTCGCGCGCAGCCTTCAGTCCACGACGTTCGAGTGTCGCCTGGGCTTGGTCGTAGGTCTGGCCGGCGACGCTGGGCACCTTGATCGACGAACTGACCGGCGGCTTGCCCGGCTCGAGGTTCGCGACGAAGTAGGCGACGGCGGCGATGACCGCGATGGTGAGGACGATCCCGAGCCAGATCCAGGCGACGGGGGGCCGGTTCTGGGTCCGCTGGGGTCGGCGCTCGGAGGTGTCGTCGAGTTCGCGGAAGGCGACGTCGGCGTTGGCGGCCGCACGGGGGTTGACCCCGAACAGCAGCGCGGCGTCGTCCGCCGCGGCGGCCGCGAGCTTCTTCTTCGAGATCGGGACGTGTCCGGCGGCGGCCTGCTGCAGGTCGCGGCGGAACTCCGCAGCGTTCTGGAACCGACGGGTGCGGTCCTTCACGAGGGCGTGCAGGGTGACGGCGTCGAGTGCCGGCGAGACCGTCGACGTCATCGTGGACGGCGCGACGGGCTGCTCGCTGACGTGCTGGTAGGCGACGGCGACCGGGGAGGCGCCACGGAAGGGCGGGTGTCCGGTGAGCAGCTCGAACAGCACGATGCCGGTCGAGTACAGGTCGGTGCGGGCGTCGACGACCTCGCCGCGGGCCTGCTCCGGGGAGAAGTACGACGCGGTGCCGAGGATCGACGTGGTCTGCGCCACGGTGGCCGATGTGTCCGTGATGGCGCGGGCGATGCCGAAGTCCATCACCTTGACCTGGCCCGAGTGGGTGATCATGACGTTCGCGGGCTTGATGTCGCGGTGGACGACACCGGCGCGGTGGGAGAACTCGAGCGCGGTGAGGATGCCCTCGACGATGCGCGCGGCTTCTTCCTGCACGACCGGACCCTCGGCGACGATCTCGCTCAGCGGGCGGCCCTCGACGTACTCCATGACGATGAAGGGGACCTGCACCTCGGCGCCCGAGGACTCGCGCACGGTCTCTTCGCCGGCGTCGTAGACACGGACGATCGTCGGGTGGGCCATGCGGGCCGCCGCCTGCGCCTCCTGCCGGAAGCGCGTGCGGAACGCCGGGTCGTTCGCGAGACTCGGCTTGAGCAGCTTCACGGCCACTCGCCGGCCCAGTCGCGTGTCGGTGCCCACGTGCACGGTGGCCATGCCGCCGCGTCCGATGACGTCACCGATCTCGTACCGGTTGGCGAGGAGCGTGATCCCCGCGGTCACACCTTCAGGCACGTACTCCTCCGAATGTCCGTCCGGGCAAGTGTACGGCAGGGGTCTCTGGGGGGACGCTGGCTGGCCGTGCTCCACGAGCAACCGTTACCGGAACGTGGCGAGGCCCCGACACGTTCCGTGCCGGGGCCTCGCGGGGGTGGTGCAGGTGGTGCGTCAGTCCTGCGGCGTCGCCGTCGAGGTCGGCGCGTCCGTCGGCTCGACGGGGGCGACCCACGTGGCGGTGGCCGGGTCCGAGGTGCTCGACGCGGCGAGGTTGCCACACGTCACCGTGTAGGACAGGGTGACGTCGTCGCCGGCCTGGTCGGCCTGGATGTCGACCGACGTCTCCGAGGTGTCACCGCTCGTGGCGCCGCTGGCGTCCTTGCCGCCGGAGACCGTCCACGAGTACTTCGAGACGGTGTACCCGGTCGGGCAGGTGGCGGTCGACCAGCTGAACGTCACGGCTCCGGTGGCGGAGACCGCGCCGGCGCTCGGGGTGTTCGGCTTGTTGACCGACGGCGGCGCGGTGTACTCACGCAGGGTGATGAGTGCGCCGTCCGACAGGCTGCCGGTGGGGCTGATCGACTGCACCGTGTTCGCCTGCTCGGCGGTCTCGGCCGGATCGCCGTCCTGCACCTGGACGGCGAAGCCCATGCTCTGCAGTTCCGTCTGGACCTGGTCGGTCGCCCGCCCGATGTAGTCGGCGGGGTTGATCGTCGTCCGGGTCTCGGTCGGGGTTGCCGACGGTTCCTGGCTCGGCGCCTGCGACCTCGTCTGCGACGGAGCACTGCTCTGGGACGCGGACGGGTCGGGGTCCTGGTCTGCGTTCGCGAAGACGAGCACACCGATCACGATCGCCGCGATGAGCACGACGGCGCCGACGAGCCACCAGATCCAGGCGCGGCTCTTCTTCTCGTCGGTGTCGTCCTCGGGACCGGCGGGGCTGCGCGGCGCACCGCCACCGACGACCGGCGCGTTCGCCTGGGTGCCGATGAGGGCGGTGGCGGCGTCGTTGCCCGGGGGCGGGTTGAACGCGACCGTCCCGGCGCCGCCGATGGCCGGCACCGCCACGGTCGCCGCAGCGACGTCACCGCGACGGAGGGCCTGGGCGGCGCGGGCGAGGTTCGCCGCGGTCGCCGGACGGTCGGCGGGCTTCTTCGCGATGCAGGACATCACGAGGGCGGCCACCGGCTCCGGGACGGTCCCCGGCAGCGCGGGCGGCTGGTCGTTGATGTGTGCCATCGCGATGGCGACCTGCGACTCGCCCGTGAAGGGTCGACGACCCGCCAGGCACTCGTACGCGACGATGCCGAGCGAGTACACGTCCGTCGACGGCGAGGCGGGATGGCCGCTCGCCTGCTCCGGCGACAGGTACTGGACGGTGCCCATGACCTGGCCGGTCGCGGTGAGCGGGACCTGATCGGCGATGCGGGCGATCCCGAAGTCGGTGATCTTGACGCGGCCGTCCGGCGTGATGAGCAGGTTGCCCGGCTTGATGTCGCGGTGCACCAGGCCGACGGCGTGCGCTGCCTGCAGGGCATTCGCGGTCTGGGCGACGATGTCGAGGACCTTGTCGACGGGCAGGGTGTGCTCGCGCTCGATCATCGTGGACAGGGCTTCGCCGGGGACGAGTTCCATCACGAGGTAGGCGCTGCCGTCTTCCTCGCCGTAGTCGAACACGTTGGCGATGCCCTCGTGGTTGACGAGTGCGGCGTGCCGGGCCTCGGCGCGGAAGCGCTCGAGGAACCCGGGGTCGCCGAGGTACTCGTCCTTGAGGATCTTCAGGGCGACGGTGCGCCCGATGACGAGGTCAGTCGCCTGCCACACCTCTCCCATGCCGCCGATGGCGACTCGGGAGGAGAGCTGGTACCGCCCACCGAAGGTGAGTCCGCTGGTGGGTCTCATTTGTTCAGCACCGCCTCCATGACCTTCTTCGCGACGGGAGCCGCGACCGTGTTGCCGACTCCGGACTGCCCGAGCCCGCCGCCGTTCCCGACGACCACGGCGACCGCGACCTCCGGGTCCTTGGCCGGGGCGAAGCCCGTGAACCAGAGAGTGTAGGGATCGCCCGTGCCGCCCTCGGCCGTGCCGGTCTTGCCAGCGACGTCGACACCGTCGATCTTCGCATTCGTTCCGGTCCCCGCGTTCACGACGCTCTGCATCGCTTCGGTCAGGTCGGACGCCGCGTCGGACGACAGCGGGGCGCTGTACTGCTTCGGCGAGAACGAGTCGACCGTCTTCAGGTCGCTCGTCTCGATCGACTCGACGAGCGACGGCTGCATGACACGCCCGCCGTTCGCGATGCCGGCGGAGACCATCGCCATCTGCAGCGGGGTCACGCGGTCGCTGGCCTGGCCGAACGAGCTGAGCATGAGCTCGGCCGTCGACTCGGGCTCCGGGTACTGGCTCGGGGTCGCCGAGGTCGGCACGTCGATGACGTTGCCGAAACCGTACTCGTCCGCGGTCTTCTTGATCGTCTCGTAGCCGAGCTTCCGGCCGAGTTCGGCGAACGGGATGTTGCACGAGTACTGGATCGCGACGCGGAGCTTGACCTGGTCGCCACCGCCACAGCTGCCGCCCTCGGCGTTGTTGATCCGCGAGCTGCTGCCCGGCAGGGTCAAGGTCGACGGGTTCGGCAGTGTCGAGTCGAGCGTGTAGTCCCCGCTCGCCAGGGCCGCGGAGGCGACCACGAGCTTGAACACCGATCCGGGCGTGTACAGGTCGCCGGCGATGGCACGGTTCGCCAGCGGCTTCGAGGCGTCGGCCTCGAGCGCCTGGTAGCGCGCGATGACGTCCTTGGTGTCGTGCGAGGTGAGGGTGTTGGGGTCGTAGCCCGGCTTCGACACCATCGCCAGGATCTTGCCCGTCTTCGGCTGGATCGCGACGACCGCGCCGGTGTTCGCGCCGAGGGCGTCGTACGCGGCCTGCTGCACGTCGGGGTCGATCGTCAGGTTGACGTTGTCGCCCTGGACGTCCTGTCCGGTGAGGATCGCGTTGAGGTTCTGGAAGAACGAGTCGTCGCTGTTGCCCGACAGCACGGCGTTCTCGGCGCTCTCGATGCCCGAGTTGCCCTGACCGATCGTGAAGTAGCCAGTGACGGCCGAGTAGAGAGCGCCGTTGTTGTACTTGCGCTGGTACTGGTACTGGTCGTCGACCGCGGTGGACTCGGCGATCGGCTTGCCGTCGACCAGGATCGCCCCACGCTTGGTGGAGTAACTGTCCAGGATGGTTCGGGAGTTCCGGCTGTCGGCACGGAGCGAGTCCGCCGCGAAGAACTGGATGGACGTCGTCGACACGAAGAGCGCGACGAACATGAGCACGACGACGGTCGAGACGCCGCGGAGTTGGCGGTTCACCGGCGCTCCTTCCTGGACCGGCCACGGCCGGTGTTGCCCCGCTCCGACAGCGCACCCTGCTGGACGCGCTGTTCGGCGGGGATCGAGTCGGTCAGCCGCAGCAGCATCGCCGCGATGATCCAGTTCGCCACGAGGGACGAACCACCTGCCGCCATGAACGGCGTGGTGAGTCCGGTGACCGGGATGATCCGGGTGATGCCACCGACGACGACGAAGACCTGCAGGGCGATCGTGAAGCCGAACCCGATGCCGAGCAGCTTGCCGAAGTCGTCCTGCGCCATGAAGCCGACGCGGATGCCCCGGGAGACCAGCACCACGAACAGGCCGAGGATCGCGAAGACCCCGATCAGCCCGAGCTCTTCACCGAGCGAGGCGATGATGTAGTCCGCGTTGGCGACCGGCGTGATGTACGGCCGGCCCTGCCCGAGCCCGGTGCCGGTGATCCCGCCGTTGGCGAAGCCGAACAGGCCCTGCACGAGCTGGTAGCTGCCCTGCGTCTGCCGCAGGAAGATCTGCTGGTCGAACGGGTCGAGCCACTGCTCGAAGCGGCCCTGCACGTAGACCAGGACGCTCGCCGCGATGAGGGCACCGCCGATGAACAGCACCAGGCCGATCACGACCCAGCTGAGCCGGGCGGTCGCGACGTAGATCATCACGAGGAACAGGCCGAAGTACAGCAGGGCGGTGCCGAGGTCGCGCTGGAAGACCAGCACGCTCATCGCCACACCCCAGATGATGAGGATCGGGCCGAGGTCACGGGCACGCGGGAACGTCATGCCGAGGAACTTCCGGCCGACGATCGACAGGCTGTCCCGCGCGGTGACCAGGTAGCCGGCGAAGAACAGCGCCATGGTGATCTTCGCGAGCTCACCCGGTTGGAACGAGAACGGTCCGATCCGGATCCAGACCCGGGCACCGCCGATGTTCGTGCCGATGCCGGGCAGCATCGGCAGCAGGAGCAGCACGATGGTGAGCAGCATGAAGATGTAGCGGTAGCGCTGCAGGAACCGGTGGTTGCGCACGAGCAGGATCGTGATGATCGCGAACACCATCGCCAGCAGGGTCCACGCGATCTGCTTGACGCCGATCGCCGCCCACCCGGAGACGCCGTTGTGGATGTCGATCCGGTAGATCTCGGCGATCCCGATGCCGTTGAGCACGAGGGCCACCGGCAGGATGAACGGGTCGGCGTTCTTCGCGACGACGCGCAGGATGACGTGCATCACGAGCGCCAGGCCGAGGATCGAGGCCGCGGTCCAGAGCACCGAGGTGTCGAAGACGCGGCCCTTGGTGCCGAGCTGCACGAGCACCATCGCACCGCCGCAGATGCCGCAGGCGATGACGAGCAGCACGAGCTCGAGGTTCCGGGCCCGCGCGGGCTCCCGGAGCTTGATCGTGATCGCCTGGGTCAACGAGGGTGCGGCCGTGGCGCTCATCGTGCGCTCCTCGACGGGGAGGGTGACGGGGACCGGGGCGTTGCGGACCCCGAGGGGGAGGCGGACGGTGACGACGTCGGGGAGTCTCCCGAGCCTCCCGTCCCGCTCTGGTCCTGACCGGTCTCGGCGGCGGTGCGCAGCCGGTCGACGATCGCGCGGGCGTCCTGCAGGGACGTCGCGTTGATCGTCGAGCGGACGTTCTCACGCGTGTAGTCGGGGAGCTCGGTCAGCGAGATGTCGGTGTCCTCGTAGACGTCGGACAGCGCGATCGGTCCGATCGACTGCTGCACGCCCTTGTAGATCGCCACCGAGCCGCGGTCCGTGCCCACGTAGTAGTGGTCCTGCACGATCCGGTAACCGAGGAAGAGCGCGCCGATCAGCGCCAGGATCGCGATGACGAGTGCGATCGACCAGGACACCCGACGACGCACGCGGCGTCGGCGGTCCTCGGCGATGAGCTCGGCGAAGTACTGGTCCGACTCCGGCTCGAAGTGCGAGTCCTCCGGAGCGGCCGACACCTTGAGCGGGTGCAGCAGGATCGTGGGGAGGCGGATCGGCTTTCGGCCGGTCGACGCCTCGAAGGTCAGCGGGGCGGCGGCCGAACCGACCGTGGTGGCCGCGTCGTCGTCCTCGCCCGGCTCGGAGTCGGTGACGTCGAGCACGACGACCGTGACGTTGTCCGGGGCGCCGTGGTCGAGCGTCTCCTTGACCAGACGCTGCGTGACCTGGTTGGCGTCCATCGTGGACGCGAGCGCGTGCCGGATGCGCTCTTCTGCCAGGTACGACGACAGCCCGTCGGAGCAGAGCAGCCACCGGTCGCCCGGGCGGATGTCCATGATCGCGGTGTCGACCTCGGGCGCGGCGTCGACGTCGCCGAGCACCCGCATGAGGACCGAGCGGCGCGGGTGCACCGCGGCTTCCTCGGGCGTGATCCGCCCGCTGTCGACGAGACGCTGCACGAACGTGTGGTCGGAGGTGATCTGCTGCAGTTCGCCGTCGCGCCAGCGGTAGATGCGGGAGTCGCCGATGTGCGCGATCGCCAGCTGGTCGCCGACCCGGATCATGGCGCTCACCGTGGTGCCCATGCCGGTGAGCTCCTGGTGCTCGAACACCGTCTCGGTGATGAGCTGGTTCGCGGCGATCAGTGCCGACTGCAGTGCGAACTCGGCGTCGTGTGCCGAGGGGAACTCGCGGTCGACCTCTCGGATGCGCCGGATGGCGATCGCGGAGGCGACGTCGCCGCCGGCGTGCCCGCCCATGCCGTCGGCCACCGCGAACAGGTGCTGCCCGGCGTAGCCGGAGTCCTGGTTGTTCGCGCGGATGCGTCCGACGTGGGACACAGCGGCGCTCAGCGTGCGAGCCGTCATCCGGGACTACCGCCGCAGCTCGAACGTCGTCGTCCCGATGGTGATCGGGGTGCGTTCCGCCACGGTGGTGGGGACGGTGACCTTCTGGCCGCCCACGAAGGTGCCGTTGGTCGATCCGAGGTCGGTCAGGACCCAGGCACCGCCCTGCAGGTCGAGGCGGGCGTGGTTCGTGGAGGTGTAGTCGTCGCGGATCACGACGTTGCTCTCGCTGGAGCGGCCGATCGTGATCGGGCCGCCGCCGAGGGGCATCTCCATGCCCTCACGGGCACCCTCGGTGATGACGAGACGGGTGGCGACCGGACCCGCGGTGGAGGCGGTGGGTGCGCTGGCCTGACCGATCAGCTCGGTGAACGCACCGGGAGACGCCCCGGAGGCTGCGGCTGCGGTTCCGGCACCGGCCGGCATCGGCGGGGTGGTCGGGGTCGACGGGCCGGACTTGGGGTCGGTGGGGATCGCACGGACGCGTTGGCCGAAGAGGTCGCTGCGCAACGCGAAGACGATCACGAAGACGAACAGCCACAGCACCGCGAGGAACGCGAAGCGCAGGACGAGCAGGGTCAGGCCCGTGGTCATCGCGCACCTCCGTCGTTCTCCGGGATCACCCGGAACACCATACGGGTCCGACCGATCTCAATGGTTGAGTCCGGCTCGAGGATGGCCTGACTGAAGCGTTCGCCGTTGAGCTTCGAGCCGTTGGTGGACCCGAGGTCGTTCACCTGCGCGTGCTTGCCGTCCCAGAGGACCTCGACGTGCTTCCGGCTCGTCCCGGTGTCGGCGACCGTGATGTCGGCGTCCGTACCGCGGCCGATGACCGTGCGCCCGCGCTTCAGGTGGTGACGCTGCGACCCGATGTCGAGGACCGCCACCCAGGCCAGGTCGCGCTGCACCGTGGTCGAGTCGATCTCGAGGATGCCCGTGGAGAGGGTGCCGTCCTGCTGCAGGCGGATCGTGACCGGGCCGGAGAACGAGTAGTTCTGCGCCACCGCGTGCTGCTGCACCCGCTGCGTGAGTTCGTCGATGAGGGGCTGCCCGACGTCGTGCATGCGGGTGTGGTCCGGCGGCGCGAGTCGCACCGTGAACTCGTTCGGCACGAGGATGCGCTCGCGGGAGACCACGGCAGCCTTGGTGTCGAGTTCACGCCGCAGTGCCGCGGTGATCTCGACCGGCTGCACACCGGAGCGGAAGGTCTTCGCGAAGGCGCCGTTGACGGCGCGCTCCAACCCTCGCTCGAAGTTGTCCAGTAAGCCCATGGTCCCCACGTTCTCGGTCGTTGACCTCTGCATGGTAGTGGTTGGCTCCTGGCCCCGTCTGTGCGTGGTAGTGTTCTCGTCGCTGGCGCGAGTGGCGGAATTGGTAGACGCGCACGGTTCAGGTCCGTGTGCTGGAAACGGCGTGGGGGTTCAAGTCCCCCCTCGCGCACCAGAGCTCTTCACGCAAGAGCGAGCAGACGAAGGCCCCGATCGAGAGATCGGGGCCTTCGTCGTTCCGGCGGTCGGTCATCCGCCGACACGCCCAGCCAGCCCAGCCACGCCCGCCCAGGCCACCCGGCTCACCCGAGTGCGGCCGCGACCTCCCGCGCCGTGCCCGCCGGGTGCAGACCATGGTCCTGCGACTCGGGGACGACCACGAGCCTCCCGGCCGGCAGCAGCGCGGCGAGCCGGTCGGTCGCGGTGACCAGGAACGGCCAGGTCCGCCCACCCCGCAGCACGGTCACCGGCATCGACACGGCTGCCATCGCGGGGGAGGGCACGGGCGTCTCGCCGGTGATCGTCGCGTCGTACACGGTCGACTGGGCGACGTCGACGAGGGCGGGCCACATCGGTGCGTGCCGGATCTGCTCGATCACTTCATCGGGCAGGCCCACGGCCTCCCGCTGGAAGAGGCCGACGGCGTCCTCGGGCCGACCGGCGTCGACGTGCGCCTGCAGGCGGTCCACCAGGTCCGGTGACTGCGGTGGCCGGGACTCGTCGAAGCCGAAAGGCGGTTCGGAGAGGAAGAGGTAGTCGACGTCCAGCCGGTCGGCCGCCGCCCGGAGGGTCAGGACCGCACCCGACGAGTGTCCGAGCGCAGCCCGGACACCCCCGGCCGCCGCGGCGACGGCGATGAGGTCCTCGGCCTCCCGTTCGGGGGCGTACGGCCGGGTGTCGCCGGAGCCACCTCGGGCGCGCCGGTCGAGGACCACTCCGCGGAGTCCCACGTCGGCGAGGGCCTGCGCGAGCGGACGGGCGGCGTCGGCGGTGCTGAACGCACCGCCGGTGATGATCACACCGGGAGCATCGGCAGGGCCGATCGCCTCCCAGGCGATGGGCGTTCCGTCGGCGGAGTGGGCCTGCTGCATGGCGGCAGTCAACACCCGCCCGCAGCCCAGTGGAAGGAGCGCAATGGAAGGCGCCCAGTGGAAGAGGGGACGGACTCGGTGTCGTCCGCACCCGGGGATCAGACGGTGACGCTGCCCAGGACGCGGTGCGCGATCGAGATCGACTCGCCCGACACCACCGACAGCGGTGAGGACAGGAAGCCCACGAGGTCCGCGATCTGCTGCGGGCTGGACTCGCCACCGGCGCCGGGTCGGACCTCGGCGCTCGGCTCGTCCCGCACGGTCCCCGGGTTCACGACGTTCACGGTGACGCCGGTGCCCGCGGTCTCGTCAGCGAGGTTCTTGGCGATCACGTTCGTGGCCGCGTTGCGCAACGAGGTCGTGATGTTCCCCGACAGGTAGGCGTTCTGCCCGCTGACGACGACGACCCGGCCGAAGCCGGCCTGACGCTGCGCGGGCAGGACGGCGTTCGCCACCCGGAGGAACCCCAGGGCCTTGCCGTCGACGGCCGCGGCGACCTGGTCCGGGTCGGAACGGCGCTCGGGGTCGAGGGTGTTCGCCGCCGGGGCCGCGGTGACGACCAGCACGTCGATCCGTCCGTGCTGCTCGAGCACACGGGCGACCGCCGCGTCGACGGCGGCCTGGTCGGCGGTGTCCATCGCGACGCTGTCCGTCGCTGAGCCGTCGGTCGTGTCGGCGGTGCGGGAGGCGACGACGACGGTCGCACCCTCCTGGCGGAGGCGGTCCACGACGGCGGTGCCGATGTACCCCTTCCCACCGACGACGAGTGCGACACGGTCCTGCAGCTGGAGATCCACGTCGCTGACGGTACGCCGGTGGCCGGCCGGGTGCCGGACGGGAGGCCCGTGGCGGGGCCGCCCCGCGCCTCCCGTCCGGAGCGTGCCTGCATCGGACCGACGTGACCCGCCCGGGTCAGTACGCCCGGAGTGTGTCGGCGAGGACGTCCTCGATGCTGCGCGGCTCGCGGTCGAGGAGGTCGGCGAGCGTCGGGTCGACGGTGGCGAACTCGCCGTCCCGTGCGGCTGCGAAGAACCCGGTCATCATCGGGGCGAATGCCTCCGGGAGTCCACCCGCGACGAGTGCCGCGCGGTACTCGTCCTCGTCGACGACGGTCCGGGTGACCGTGCTGCCGGTGATCCGTGAGACGACCTCGGCGAGCTCGTCCATGTCCAGTGCACGGGACGCGGTGAGCGGCGGCGTGGTGCCGTGCAGCCGGTCGGGGTCGGTGAGGGCGATCGCGGCGGCGACGGCCAGGTCCGCCTGCGCGGTCCAGGCGACCGGACCGTCGGCGGGCAGCCGGAGCTCGCCGGTCCGGAGGCCCGCGCCGAGCATGAACGGCGCACTCGAGGCGTGGAAGCCGTTCCGCAGGGACGTCGTGGCGATCCCGGTGGCGGCGAGATCCTGCTCGGTGACGGCGTGCTGTCGTGCCGGGCCGAAGTGTGAGTCGGGCGAGGTCGCCATGTGTGCGGTGTAGACGAGGTGCTCGGCGCCGGCGGTGACCGCGGCCTCCACCGCGATGCGGTGCGGCTCGGGGTCGGCCGGGCCGGAGACGATCAGCACCCGGCTGGGGTCCGCGAACGCGGTGGGGAGAGTGTCCGGCTCGGTGAAGTCACCCCGGCGGACCTGCACGCCTCGGTCACGGTCGAGAAGATCGCCGGCACGGTGCAGGACAAGCTCAACAAGGAGTAGTCCGACCCGTTCCCCGCACGAGCCCTTCCTCCGCCGGAGGAGGGGCTCGTCCGCGTTCGCCCGGATCCGCGTTCGCCTGCCGCGTTCGCTTGGCCCACAGTCGTTCGGTGCGCGAACTGTACAACTCAACGAACTGTTTGTTGCCCTCATTGTTCACGTCGTGAAATAGTTCCCACGTCGGGACGACCAGACCGACGGCAGACCCTCGACGAGGAAGGCGCACCCATGCAGAGCACGTACCACGGCACGTCGCACGACACCCGGTTCGGCGGCTCCCACCCGCGCGTGGGACTGACCGACCCGGCCGTCATCGAGGCCTGGGTCGCCCAGCGGATCGAGGACCCGTCGCTGCTGTCCCGCCGCACCGAACTGTCCTACGCCGACTTCTTCGTCGCGCCGGCCGCCTGACCCGATCGCCTGACCGCAGGCGCCGGAGCCACCGCGTCCGCCCCACCCGCACGACCACCCGCCCGGACGGGTGAGGGAGACACCGACCCATGCCGTTGACCGTCGTCCGCCGCGAGCACGTCCACCTCTACGCCCGCGAGCCCCGCACCCGGTCCGCCAAGACCGCCGTCGACGCCCTGCTCCGGCTGCAGCACGCCGAAGAGGACCAGCTGGAACGTGCCCGGGGCGAGAGCGGCCTGACGAAGAACGAGTTCCTCACCGTCCGCTACATGCTGCAGGCACACCGCGACGGCCGGAGCATGGGCCCGAAGGACCTGGCCGTCATGCTGTCGGTCTCGAACGCCTCGGTCACCAAGATCGTCGACGGCCTGGTCGAGAAGGGCGACCTGCTCCGGGTCCCGCACCCCACCGACCGACGGGCGCAGGTGCTCGAGCCGACCGTGCAGGCCGCCCGCAAGATCGACCGGTCGTACGAGGTCTTCCACGAGGCCGTCGTCGAGGTCATCGACCACCTCTCCGCCGAGGACAACGAGGTCCTGGCGCGCTGCCTCGCGCAGATCACGGCAGCGCTCGACGCCGGCCTGCCGACACCGGTGGACGAGTACACGGTGCCGGAGGCCGGGGCTGACGCCGCCGGGCCTGCCGCCGGTTCCTGACACCCACCGGACGGGAGGCCCGTCACGGGTGGTGATCCGTGCCTCCCGTCCGCCACCGCGCCCTGATGCGTCACGTCGCTTGCGCGTCGAGTTGCCGACGCGTGGAGTTGCTCAGGATGCCGCCGCCGCCCTAGCGTTGGGCGCACCCCTGCCCCGGGGCTCCGGCACCGGAGTCAGCACCCATCGAAGGAACCAACTGAGCGCCGACAGCCGGATGAACGCTCCGGCACCGCAGCGCGCGGCGGTCGTCGTCAACCCGGTGAAGGGCAACCCGGAACGACTCCGGACACTCGTCGATGCCGAGGCAGCCCGCAGCGGCTGGGCCGAGACCGGGTGGTTCGAGACCGCTGCCGACGACGACGGGCGTGCTGCTGCGCGCGCTGCCGTCGACGCCGCGCCGGACGTGGTGCTCGTCGCGGGCGGTGACGGCACCCTCCGCGTGGTCGCCGAGGAACTGCGCGGGACCGGGATCCCGGTGTCGCTGGTCCCGAGCGGGACCGGCAACCTGTTCGCCCGCAACATCGGCCTGCACCGCAACGACATGGCCGGCGCAGTGCGGGCGGCGTTCACCGGCTCCGACCGGCCGATCGACGTCGGGATCGCCGAACTCACCGACGCCGACGGAGCGACCAGCACGCACGCGTTCCTCGTGATGGCGGGCATCGGTCTCGACGCCAGCATGGCGGCAGACACCAACGCCTGGGTGAAGAAGCGGTTCGGTTGGGTCGCGTACTCCGACCCCATCGCCCGGTCGATCGTCGGGAACCGGCAGATCCCCGTCCACTACTCGCTGGACGACGGGCCGACCCGGACGATGCACGCGCACACCGTCATCGTGGGGAACTGCGGCAGCCTCACCGCGGGCGTGCTGCTGCTGCCCCGGGCCGAACCCGACGACGGCATCTTGGACGCCGTCGCGTTCCGCCCCGAGGGCTGGCTCGGGTGGACCAAGATCGGGTACACGCTCTCCCTCAACCGGTTCTTCTCGAGCACCCGGCTCGGTCGGGTCATCGCCCGGGTGCTCCCGACGTCCCGAGCGCTCCCGACGACCCGCGCGCGGACCCTGCACCTGGAGCTCGAGACCCCGGAGCGGATCCAACTCGACGGCGACCCGTTCGGCACCGTCCGTGCAGCCACGCTCACCACGCATCACCACGGCCTCCTGCTCCGCTCCGCGCAGCCGGGAAGCGGAGGGACGGCGTCCGGCACCGGTGCACCCGCGTGAGTGCGGCCTCCCGTCCGCCACTGGCCGCGAAAACCTTCCAGCGGTAAGTTGGCACGATGACCGACCCCGTGGACGACGACGCCGGGACGCCGTCGCGCCGCGGCGGCTACCGCAAGGGCACCGAGCGGCGGGCCCAGATCCTGGACGAGATGATCCGGATGGTCGCCGAGCAGGGGGTCGACGCGTCCTCGCTGCGGTCCGTCGCGGACGCCCTCGGGATCACGCACGCGGCGCTCCGGCACTACTTCCCGAGCCGCGACGAACTGCTGCTCGCCGTTTACCGCGAGCACGAGGTGCGTGAGCAGGGTGCGCCGGAGCGGATGAAGTCCGCGATCGGCGACATGCGCGAGAGTGCCGCCCGCAACCGGGCCGTGCCGGGGCTCGTGCAGCTGTACACGACCCTCTCGGCCGACGCCGTGCAGGAGGGGCACCCGGCGACGCGGGAGTTCATGCGCGAGCGGTTCACCCGGCTGCGCGCTGACCTGGCCGACCTCATCCGGCGGGACCAGTCGTCGGGACGGATCCGGGACGACCTGGACGCGGAGGACCTGGCGAGCCTGAGCATCGCGGTGTCGGACGGGCTGCAGGTGCAGTGGCTGCTCGATCCGGACGCGGTTGACGGGGAACGGGTGTTGCGGTTGTTGGAGCGGATCGTGCCGGCGGGGGAGTCGCGGAGTGGCGGTACCGCGAACTCGGCTCTGACGTGAACGGGTCGGCGCTGATCCGGTGGGCCGCTCTCGTGATGGCAGTCGTCGCGCTCGTCGGCGGCGCAGTCCTCGGGCAGTCCGACGGTGCGGACGCACAGCTCGTCATCGCTGGGCATGGGGCCGAGACGATCAGGGCGGCCTGCTGGTCGGTCGGCGCACTCTGTGCCGCCTGTGCCGCCTGCACCTGGGCGTGGCACCTGACGCGGGCGGCACGCCGGGCGGGCCGGACGCCAGTTCGCGGGGCGGCGGTGCTCCTGTCGGTCGGGTTCGTGGCGTGCGCGCTCGGCTACGTCGCGCTCTCGTCCCTCGGCGGGTCGGTGCGGTACGTCGACGTCGGTTCGGCTTCCGGTCGCACGGTGACCATCGCCGACTACCGGTCCCTCGGCGGACGTCAACTCCAGCTCGGCTTCCGCGACGGGTGGTCCTTCCGTGCCGCCACGGGAGAGCGGGCCTGGGCGAACAGCAACCAGGTCAGGACGGACCCTGCGTCGATCGGTGGCGTCTTCCACCTGCACGTCGACGGGAGCCGGGTTGTGGTGGAGTACGGCGGCGACCGGCCGCTCGAGGCGCCGCTGCCCCGATGACGGGCGACCCCGCCGGCTCAGCCCTCCTGCCGGGCTGCGGCGAGGGCGACGTGCCCGAGGTCGTCGCGCCCGGGTTCCGCGGCAGGCCGGCGGGCCGCGCGCTGCCGGGCTGCGCCGGTGCCCCTGGTGAAGAGGTCGTCGATCCCGCGTTCGACCAGCTGGTCGTCGCCGTTGCACGTGAGGGCCGGCAGGACATGCGCGAGGAACTGCATCACGACCTCCCGCGCTGGCGCCGGACGCTCCGTCGTCGGGTCGACCAGGCACCCGTCGAGCCCCTCGAGGGAAGCCTGCCAGTTCGCTAGCCGGAGCGCTGCGGCGGGGCGGCTCGGAGCCTCCCGGCCGTCTGCGGCGTCGTTCGCCGCCGTGTCCACCAGGGCGCGCACCAGGCCGGCGACCGTGACGGTCGTGCCGGGGTCGAGCGGGACGTCGGCGACGCGGACCTCGACCGTCGGGTGGTTCGCGGACAGCCGCGCGTCGAGGTAGAGCATGCCGGGATCGAGCAGCGCGCCGGTGCCGAGCATCGCCTCGGTCACCGCACGGTAGCGGGACAGCGAGCCGAAGCGCTCCTGCGGGCCCGACGACGGCCACTGGTTCCAGAGCACCGACCGCCAGCTGGCGTGACCCGTGTCGACGCCGTCGTGGAACGGCGAGTTCGCGCAGAGGGCGATGAAGACCGGCGTCCACGTCCGGATCCGGTCCAGGACGGCCACACCTTCGTCCGGGGAGTCGATCGACACGTGCACGTGCAGGCCCGAGGTGAGCACCCGTCGCGGCAGGGCGCCGTACCGCTGCATGATCGCCAGGTACCGCGGCGACTCGGTCGGGTGCGGGGTCACCGGGCACGGCGAGGTGCCCAGCGGTGCGGCGTGCGCTTCGGCCTCGGACGCGAGCTGCTCGGTGAACGTACGGTTCGTCCGGACCTGGTCGCCGAGCGTCGCGAGGGACGAGTGCGGGCGGGTGACGAGCTCGATCGCCTCGCGGTGCATCTCGGCCACCACCTCGCCGCCGTCGCCCGGGCCGCCGGCCGCGATTGCACGGGCGAGCACCTGGTCCGCGACCGGGACCGGGTGACCAGTCCTCCGATCGATGAGCAGCAGCTCTTCCTCGACTCCCATGGTGCGCATGCAACGAGTGAATCCCCGCTCGGCTGCGCACGGGCACCGGGTGGGCGGGGCACGCGGCGGGAGGGTCCGCGGAGCGCGGGTGGCAGGCGTTGGGGAGGGAGGTGGCCGAACCGCGGGGGTGGACGTTCCGCTGTGGGGCGCGGCTACGACCGGGGTCGGTGTGAGCGGGAGGGATCGGCGGCGTGCGACTTCAGACCGATGTCTCCGATCAACCGGGCACATCGCGCGTCACGATCTTCTGGCGGCGCGCTGAGCCGCCACGTCTCCGCGACACGATGGGGGACGCCAATCGGGCCAGGGCCTGACCGACGCCTTCCCCTCGAAGGCGCGATCGGTGCCGCCTACGGCCTCGAGCGCCGCGGGCGAAGGTTTGATCGGTCGAGTTGATGCGCACGCGGGTGACCATCTGCCTCTGGTGTTGCATCACCTCTAGACCCTCGCGCAGATCTGTGGCGAAGGAGTCAAACGGACCCTAACAGCACGTAAGGGAGCGCGCCCGGCTGGCGTTGCGCTGAGGCATACCCCATCACTACTCCCAACGCACCGCACATGCCGCGCGTGTTCTCGCCGGCTCCTAGACTTCAAGCAAGATTAATCGACTAGGGGAGGGGCGATCCATGGCAGAGATGCCTCGACGGCCGCGTAATCATGCACTTGAGACTAAGTCCCGCCGCTTATTCGAAGCCGCGATACCCGACGATTGGGTAGTCACCGAAGCCGGGACGGACTATGGCGTCGACCTTCGCGTGGAGATTTTCGAGGATGGCTCCGCGACGGGACTGCAGTTCAACGTTCAATTGAACGCGACCGACGGGGACACAGGCGATCGATGGCCGATCAAGCGTCAGACCTTGAACTACTGGGAAGCACTTCCCTCCCCGACTTTATTAGCTATAGCTCACGCACCCACCGAGACTGTTAGATATCTGTGGCTGCATCTATATGCTATCCCATCGGCAAGTACCCGGTCAGTAGTGATTAAAACGACAGCCTCGCTGACCGTAGGCAACTCTGCCGAGCTAGCCACAGAAGTACGTGCATTTAAGCTAGCAAGAGAACTGTGGAAACACGTGCCTCTACCCGTCAAGATCGCAGGCGATCGCTTGAACGGCATGAATGCGACTCCCATCAAGCGCGAGATTCGCCGACTTCTGCGAAAGATTCCTTCCCTCGCAATCGCTACCGATAGCGAGACAGGCCTACCATTTGCCTCAGTACAGTTTTTAGGGGACCGAGTCGAGGTAGCTATTAGCGGGACACTGCCTCGCCCACTTAGCTGGGGAGGTATTGACGCTGACGCGCAGCGACTGAACGTTGCTTCCGACATCCTTGCAGCTATCGGTGTAGCAGCTGGGTCACTCGGTGCAGCCGACTTAGGCGCAGCGATGTTTCGGCTTGCGGCCCCGGAATCATGGATGATCGCAGAAACTGTTTCCCTCCCCGACATCATCCGGCTTCTAGCACAGACCGGCAACACTGAATCCATCCTGATACTGGTACGCCGAACCGCCGCCGTAGAGAACCACCCTAGTGCGGAAAAGGTCTTAGGTGCAGTCCTTTTAGCCCTACGAAGCGAAGACCATTAAGAGATCATCGCGAAAGTCGGTTGGACGCTCCGGGATTCTGCCCGGAAATGGGAGCAGCCTGCTCGATCACTCTATAATGCGGCTGGGCTACTGGCATCAGCTGACCCGCTCGAGGCGATCAAGCTCTACGATGCATCTGCCGCCGCAGACCATGCATACCTACAACGAGGGTACTGGTGGTGGGAAAAGGGCCGAGCATACTGGAAGGCCCAAGACGCGACTAACGCGGAAATCTGTTATCGCAAGGCAGTCTCTCTCGACGAAAAGCGGGCAGAGGGCCCGCTCGCAGACGTACTCCTTCGAACTGGCCGTTTTACCGAAGCGAAGACGGTAACTGATTCTGCTGACTTCTTGCAAAGACCCGACCAAGCCCAATGGCGGCTCACGACTCTGATGTTGGACTACGTCGTCGACGATCTGAAGATCGCTGATCAGAACCCGTTGGCCTGGGAAACAACAAGTTTCCAGCCCGGTTCCGATCCGGAACCAGACCTCGACCTGTACGCAAGAGCGGTCAGTTCGCTGCATCGAAACGCCATGGACTGCTGGGCGTACGGCGCAGTATCCACGGCCACTGAGCCTTCGTTTAGGATGAAAGCGTCGATATCCGCCGCAATTTGCTCACTTGAAATTCCGATGCTATGGGTACGAGTTATTGAAGCCGCAATGGAGGATGGCGCATTAGATCAAAATCAAAAGCTGATGATTTTGCAAGACGCGTTATTCTGCGCGTGGGCCTACAGTAACGACGAATTTAAAGAAGCAATCGAAGACGACCCCTTCATTCCAGATCAGTTGAAGCAGTCAATCATCCGTGCTTTTGATGATATCCGTCCGGGAGCGCCAGTTCCGGAGATTAGAGTCTGGAACGATGAGACAGGCGAACAGATTTTCAATTCGGCGGACGAGCAGGCTGTCTATGAGGAGCCGAAGAACTCAGTCTGAGACGTGCCTACCTCTCGCAGAGGCCGTGCTCGCTCATGCAGGTCGTCGGTACTGAAGGTCCTCACCCTTCCGCCCAAGGCTGCATTGAGATCTGCGGCGCCGAGTAGCTCTGAGGCAGGTTCCCAAACGGCAAGCGGGTTGATCGTGCCATCATTCCAAAGTGCGAATATTTCCTGAGGCTTCGCCTTCGGGTCGACGCGGGGATAGGCGCTCACCGTTACCGAAGCTACTTGAGCCCGAGCCGGAGCGGCGTACGTTACATGGGCGTGCCCGATCAGGATCTCAGACCGTCCGAATTGGGTCAAATCGACAAAAAACCGTTTTCTGTCACCGGAGAGCAGCCCTCGATCGCCAATTGAATGTAATCTAGAGCGGCCGTTAGGCTTAGCAACCAACGCGAAAGAAAAACCGATAATCCACGGCCACCGATTGTCGGAAACGCAAAAGTCGCCGGCCCGTTCGAAGGGTTTAACGGGAAGCTCCCACGGACGCACGGCGAAAACAGACAAGAATTGACTACGAGACGTGGTGTGAAGCGGGGGATACTGCACGGATCGAGTTGGCAGCCTAGTTCCAGTTTGCGACACTGAAACAAACCCTGAGTTGTGATAGTGCAGCTTGGGCCGCACCGTTGTGATGGAAGTCAACTTAGCGGATGGGCGCTGGTCGCTCACCAAGCGCCCATACCGCCAATGAGCAAAGGAGATCTCCGCTGGAGTAATGTGAATACCACCGTCTCGGACAAAGCTAAGGGTGGCGATAGGTCGAAATTCTGAGGAAGTAGCGCCTGCTCGTAAAGCGCCAATTCGAATGCCTCTTCGTAGCGGCCGCGGTTTCATGAAGTCATGATAGCAATGTGGGCTCTGGGAGCGGCGGACGCGGCGTTGAAGGCCACAGGTTGCCCGTTCCGCCAAATTGCACGACCTGACATAAGAGGCCACTATCAGCGCGATCGGCAACGGCCGGCTATCCCTCGGGGTCGCCGGCCGTTGCCGTAGGTGGGGGAGTGGCGTCAGTGCGCGGTGTCGTACGCGTCGCGCACGGCTTGGCTGATCCGGCCGCGCGAGGACACTTCGTGGCCATTGGCTGCCGCCCACTCGCGGATCTTGGCGAGTTCTTCGGAGTTGCCACGCTTCGGGGCGCTGCCAGAGGATGCGCGGCCGCTGCGGTTGCCGGTCTTGCGAGCTGCAGCGATGTAGTCGGAGAACGCTTCGCGGAGCTGCTCGGCGTTGTCGTCGGACAGGTCAATCTCGTAGTGACTGCCGTCGAACGAGAACTGAACCGTTTTGCCGCTTCCTTCTTCGATGGTGTCACCGGTGAGGTCGTCGACGAGGTGTGTGGTGACCTTCTGCGCCATGAATGCTCCTATCCGTTGAGGTGGACCCAGTCTGGCACCTCCGCATTCGGAACATGATGCTCAGGCAACGCACGATCCGGACGCGGCTAGAACGGGGGCTGCCCGCTGCGGAGGGGTGGCGACAGGATCGAGGTACTACGCCGGCATCCCGTCGGGGGCAACAGGGAGAAGCTCATCATGCAGTACGTGGTCGTGCAGGTAGTGCTCAAGGAAGAGCTGCTGGGCACTGGCTCTGGGAATCTGACTTCGGTGGAGCGAGTCCTCAACGAGCATGCGGCGAAGGGGTACCGGCTTCACACGATCACGACAACGAGCAGTGGCAGTAAGGGCCTCGGTGGCGGGGACCGAATTCAGGCGACCATGGTGTTCGAAAGCCTGTCTTAAGTGCCGCGCCGCCGGCGCCGGTCGATGAACAAGCCGACGCCGCTGTCGGATCGTCCCGAGGTACAGCGGCACCTGCACCGTGACAACGATGTAACTCGGGATCGTTTGGACGCGTTTGTCACAGATGACGATGCGACCCGGCTGCGGGTGCTCGCTGAGTTGCGCACTCGCTCGGTCGACCAGGAAACGACACTCACGCTGACCCTCCAGGCGGCAGGCATTTCCACAGTCGCGGTCATGCTCGCAGCTGTCCGTCGCGACGTGGTGCCGGCGGCACCTCACGCGGCGGACGGCGTCGTCGGGTATATCGCCTACCTTCTGGCGTGCATCGTCCTGGGGGTGTTCGCTGTGGTGATCGTGCTGCCATCAGTCTGGCGGGCAGTGAAGGGGAACCGAGACACCGCGCGGGCTGCTGTTTGGCTTGCCGCCTATGAAGACGCTCTGGCAGCGGCGCGGTCGCCTCGCCGGAGCCTGTTTCGCCGCCGATGACGTTGGGCGGGGATGGTGTGCCCGTCCGCCTCGATGAGCGATCGGCCATCGAGACAATGGCGCTCACCGCCAGCGACATGCCGAGGCGGCGGAGTTCGTGCGTCCCGGGCGTGCGTCGCTGCACACGACTAGGGCGGGTACCGTAGGCGATCACATGAGCGACCACTCAGGCGGCCACGGAACTACCCCCCTCCGATCAGGGGTTTTCAAAGCACCCCCCAATCGAGGGTAGACGGCAAATTTCCAGGAAACCCTAGGCTGCGTCCGGCGACGGCAAGTAGTGCTGTCTCGTAACTAGGGGGTCTCGTGCGCGTACTGCACCCCCAACGCTCGAAAGCCCGCAGCATCGCTGCTGCGGCGCTCGGCGCGTTGGCTCTTATCAGCTCACTCTTGGTCGCGGCTCCCGCGCAGGCGTTGAGCGACACTGGTACCGGCGGGATCTTCACGCCGACCACCGGACGCATCCTCGACACGTCGAAGGGCACCGGCGGTTTCAGCACGCCGATGGTGGCAGGGACGTACCGCACCATCAAGGTCGCTGGCTTGGCAGGCGTCCCAGATGATGGGTCGGTGGCCGCCGTTTCTCTGAACGCGACGGTTGGTTCGGCACCGGACAACGGCACACTCTTTGGCCGCCCCGATGGCAACACGGCGCGCACCACGATGTTGGTCTACAACAATCTGTCGGGGCAGTACACCTCCAACAGTGCGGTAGTCGCGGTAGGTGCCGATGGCACGATCCAGGTCATGACCGAGACCTCTGCTCGGGTCATCCTCGATGTGCAGGGCTATTACACCGCCAGTGCGGACGGGACCGCCGCCGGTGGCTTCGTGCCTCTCGCGAAGCGCATCGTCGACACGCGAGCCGGCCTTGGAGCCCCGAAGGCGACGCTCGCGCCGGGCGCCAGCGTCGATGTGCAGGTCGGCGGGGCCAACGGGGTACCCGCCAGTGCATCCGGGGCTGTTGTGAGCCTGATCGCGCTCAACACCACCGCTGCCGACGGCTACTTCACGCCGTACGAGACGGGGGCTACGAAGCCTGCGAATTCGCTTCACTACGCGCCGTCCGCAAGCACCTCGATTCAGGCCCAGGTTCCGCTGTCCGCGACCGGCAAGATGACGATCGCCAACTCGTCAACGACAGCAAGCCTGATCGTGGATCTGCAGGGCTACTTCACCGCGAGCGACCAAGACGGCGCTATGTTCACTCCGGCGTCTGGCCGGGCCTATGACACCCGTGCAACGGGAAACACGGCACTGGCCGAGCAGGAGACTCGCTCGATTCAGATCGCTGGCACCGCTGGAGTCCCGACGATGGCTTCCGGCATCAACGCGGTCGTCCTCACACTGATCGTCGCGCACGGCGGCGGGAACGGCTACGCCGAGGCATGGGCTGATGGCACCGCCCGACCCGGAACGTCGGTCGTTAACTTCAACGCAGACGAAATTCAGACGAACACCATCACCGTGCCTCTTGGTGCAAACGGGAAGATCGCCCTGCGAAATGCCGCGAAAGCGACCAACTACGTCATTGACGTGCAGGGTTGGTACGTCAATCCGATCGCGCCGACGGTCAGCTGCCCGTATGGCGATGGCACAACCACTCTTGCTATCCCGACCGCTGACTTCAACTGCACGGTCAAGGCGCCAGCCAACAGCGCTTCCGGGCAGCAGCTCACCACCACTGTTGATGGTGTTGAGGGCGATAGTGCTGCTATGAGCGATGCAGCCGCCACGACGCAGCGCGTCACCGTCCCCGCCCGGGGTGGTGACCACCAGATTCTGGCGCAGGTGCTGAACAATGACGGCTCCGTTGCCACGAGCTCGACAACCACGTTCCACCTCGGCGGCGACTGGGCGACCGAGCCGCTGACGACCCTTCCCGCGGACGGTGCCTACGCCTCGACGAGTACGTGGGTATCTGCCGAGTCGGCAAACGACATCTTCTCGGATGACACCACGGTTGTTTACACGGTGTCAGCAAGTTCGGACGGAAAGTCGAACCCGATCCTGACAAGTGGCCCCGTCGCTGGTGGATACTCCGTCCCGGACGGGGTCCTACAGGATGGTCAGACCTACTACTGGACAGCCGTGGTATCCGGGACCTCGGCGGGAGCGCCGGCCACAGTCGCAACACCTGCGCACCAGTTCGTAGCCACCAGCGCGAAGGTTTCCAACCGATGCGCAGCAGCGTTGCAGACGAAGGCTGTCAACCTCGGAGTAAGCCTAAATCGGGCTGACTACGAGTCAACGTGTGCTGGTGACGACTCGGCGGACCCGAGCGCGACTGGCGACGTTGACGACGAAGTCGGTGCAGACATGACCGACTCGTCGGATAGCAGCGCGACGACTACTGACGCCGCCACTTCGAACGGAGCCGTGTCGCGAGCCGCAAGCGCGCCTCACGCAAAGTTCGGCTCAGTGAGCGGCCACTCCCGAGGATACCTTTGGAAGGAGGTCATGAACGTGAAGTGGTATTACGACGGTGTACACGCATGGTCGAAGAAGGCATATCGCGGAGTAAAGGGATACCAGCGCTGTCACGCCGACGGCTCGTACGCTGTTGGAGCGTCCGTAACCAAGCTTGCCTGCGGAAACTACTCACCCGCCGGGAAGGACCTCTTGTACGAGACTGTCCAAGTGGACTACGCTTTCAAGGGATCGCCGTTCAGCTATGTTCAGTCCTTCCATGCTGCCATTACGAAGACGGGCAAAACCTCTGCCGGATCAGGGGTTGGCTTTTGAGTGACACGCAGGCTCTCGAGTCCCGTAGGGTGATTATTGCCGTTGTTCTCACCTTGCTCGGCGTGGCGCTGGCCACAGCTCTCTTCCCGGGGCTTGGAGCAGTGGCGGCAGTCGGAGGCTTGTTCGTACCCGTCGTGCGCAGAAGTCTACCGGCAACTATAACGGTGGTCATAGCTGGGATTGTTTCCCTGCTTATCTCGGCATTGATATTATTTGCCGTATATGGCCCGATGGATGTGAATTACACTTTCCATTAAGCTACAGGCAACATAAGTCCAATCGAAACTGCCTCCAGTCAAAAGCTGGGGGCAGTTTTGCGCGGTCGCCCGGCGCCATGGGTGCCGCGGCGAAGCGTCCACAAGAGTCAAGGACGGGACTATGCCGAGTGGGGTAGGCCCCCTGACATACACCCATCGCAAGTGGTCTACTTGGAGCATGGATGAGACCCGTCGCCGTGAGCCCCGCTACTAGCTGTGGGTGGCGCTTGGGGTCGGCGTACCATCCGTGACGCTCTCCGTGCTGATGAGCGTGATCCTAGTGACGGGGCGCCTCAGCTACTGAACTGTTCGGTCGGAAGCTTGTGGGCTGGCGAGGGCGTTCTGGCTGCCGGTTGATCTCTTACGATGCTGTGCGGAACTCGATGAGGGTGACGCCCCCGTAGGTGTTCGTTTCGGCCGGGCGGTACCCGTGTCCCAGGATCGCCTGGGTTACCAGTCGCACTTCGGGGCTGTTGGTCTGTCCGACGTACCAGACGACGTCGACGGAGTCGGAGCGTCCGACCGCGGCGCCGACGTCCCCACGGGTCGGCCAGAACCCATCCGCGGGCGGCGCCGGCGTGCGGCCGAGGTCCGTGACGCCCTGCAGTTGTTGCGGGTAGTCCACCCGCAGCTGTGTGGGCGGACGGGCCATGGTGCCGTAGATGATGCCGGCCCGATCGGTCCCGTCGGCCAGACGTTCTGTACGGATCTCGTCTGCGACGGCGTGGAAGTCTGCGGTGACGGGGATCCCCCACCGGACCTGCTTCCACGCGGAAGCTCCGAGCACGAGCAGCAGTACGAGGCCGATGACGGCGACGATCGCCGTCAGTCGGCGGCGCATGAGCGCGTCGAGGCCGGCTGCGACGAGGAGGGAGAGAGCGGGGACGCTCATCGCGAGGTACCGGTCGGTGAACGTCGGCGACACCAGGACCGTCACCACCAGCAGCCCGAGCGGCGGCACCACGAACCACGGAATGAGCAGCCCGAGCGCCGGACGGAGACGACGAGTCCGGAGCATCCACACGATGCCGACGATGGCGAGCAGCCAGCTGATGATCGCTGCAACGGTCGGCCATCGAGGGCTCTGCTGCACCAACGGCAACAGGAACGACGCGTCCCGGAACACGGTGCGGAAACCACTGGACACGGTCGGCGCTTTCAACCAGCCGATCTGTCCGCTCTGACCGGCAGCGAGGACAGCGAACGGGGCAGAGAACACGGCGACGATGACGATGACCCCAAGGCCGATCACGGCTGCTCGGTTGCCGGAACGGCCTCGACGACGCCAAATGAGTAGGACCGTCACGGCGTGTGCGGCGATGAGGAACACGATCCACAGATCCAGCAGCACTCCGGCGTACGCGACCACCGCGTAGCCGGCCCACGCCGCCGCTGCGTGCCACCGCTTCCTCGTCGTGCTCGGATCAACGGCGACAAGGAAAAGCATGGATGCGGCGACTGCGGCCAGCATCTCGAGCGCCTGGGAGCGTCCGTTCGTCGCAGCGAGCAGGACTGCAGGCGTCGCGAGGAACACGACCGCGGCGAGCACTCCTGCCCGAGCGCTGAGCAGTCGGGCACCGAGTGGCACCAGGAGCGCCGCAGCTGCCGCGGCGGCCACGGCTGATGGGACGCGGAGCGCGAGCGGCGAGTAGCCGACCAGATCGAACCAGACATGCAACACCGCGTAGTAGGCGGCGTGCACAACGTCGATGTGGCGCACCAACTCGGCGAGCCCCGCCCAGGAACGCGTTGCCGAGATGACGGAAGCGGACTCGTCAAGCCAGAGGGTGCGCTGGGCGGCCCACGCGACGTTCAGCGCCGCACCGAGTACGAAGACCACGGCCGCTGCCAACCAAACGTTGCGCTGCGGCGTCACACGATCTGCAGCTTGGTGGGACACCGCTGCAGCCTAACGGCGCTGCCACTCCCACCACCGCTGGGGTGTGAGTTGCTGCCCCACTGGCCGCTCCACCCAAGCAGGGATCGAATGCGTTATTGATGCGCGGGAGGCCTCGGAGCTGACCTTGGGCTGGGGCGGCCCGAGGTCTGGCGCGCTGGCGGGTCTCAGAACTGGCACCGTCACCGGACTGGCATACGGACCCCTCTTCTGAGACCCGGCGCGAAGCGCTGCTTCGGGCATGACGAGCGCTCTCGAAAACGGATCCCCTATCGGAACCCTGCCTCCCCCTCCCCCGCTCGCGTCCAGCAGCAACCGACGGTGACCGGTCTGGAGCCGATACTCATCCTTATGTCAGAATTGGGTGAGCTCGCCTGCCGCTGCGGTGCGTCGGCCGATGTGTGCGCCGCACTCTGCGGAAGTGCGCGTCACGGAATCTCGAGGACTCAGAATGCAGCGACGACGAGACCCGCGACGCATCCGAAGATGCCGACGATCGTCATGGCGTTCGCGAACACCAGGGCGGCACCCTCCGTTCGGACGCGCTCAAGTGCCCACGTTGCCAGGACCGTTGCGACGATGGCTACTGGGAACGAGGCGATCCAAGTGACGCCCTGGGTTTGATGAGCAGCCCTGACGTCGGCGGGAAGCGCAGGAAGGACCCCGCGGCCACTCTCGTCGGTTGCTCGGGAGGCAGCATCGATCGGAGCGGTGTGCATGTCATGTATGCCAGGACGTACGCCAGCGCGTGGCCGGCGATGAGGACGAAGGCGATCGAAGGCATGCGCCAGGCGAACATCTGCCCACGTCGGATCTGACTCACGCTTTCAGCCCGCCGCAACCGGGGTCAGTCGCCGGGGAGACCGATCTTCGAGCCGCGCGGGTCGAGGTTGCGGCGTGCGGGGGCATCGACGGCCGGGGCCGGCTCGAGCGCGAGGGCTCGGTGGCGTGCGGCGTCGGACCTCCCGATCCCCGTCACCACGGCGATGAAGGACGCCGACTGCAGCAGCATGAGCATCGGTGGCCAGAACAACACGAGCGGGGAGTCGAGCGAGCCGAGCCCCGACAGCAGCGCCCCCGCCCAGACGAGCGCCCAGGCGATCGGCAGCAGGACGAACCGGGCGGCGAGGGCGACGGACGGGCCGAGGGTGCGCTCGGCCCGGGCGAGGACCTCGTCGCGGTCCTCCGGGAACATCGCCGGAGGACGAACGGCGAACTGCCGGTCGATGCGCTCATCGCGGCGCCAGTCACCGGTCCCGGTCCCGGTGGCGGTGCCTCGGAGGTCGAGATCCCGACGGTCGACCCGGAGGAACACCCCGACCAGGCACCCGAGTGCGGCCGCCAAGCAGACGATCGCCAGGAGGCGCAGGGGCCACGGCCCGTCGAAGATGCCCCAGAGCAGATCGGCGATGACCATGACAACGCCCGAGACGACGGCGACCGTGCCGGTCACGACGGTCCGGCGTCGGAGCCGCGCCGGGTCGAGGAACTCCGACCGCCGTGTGCGGGCGATGCGCCAACCGGTCGAGAACGCGTTGCGCATGCCGTCATCCTGCTCCCTCGCCGGGGAACACGGAACGGCCGACCCTGCAGGAGGGCCGGCCGTTCCGGTGGTGGGGCTGCGGCTACTCGCCGGCGGTCAGGACCGCGGCGGCCGGGTCGAAGTCCTCCGGCAGCGGCGGGATCGCGTCGACGGACGACGTGATCTCGACGGCGGAACCCGACTCGGCGGCGTCGCGGATGCCGAGCAGCACGTCCAGGACGTGCAGGGCCACGGCACCGGAGGCGCGTTCCGGTCGGTCCTCGGCGATCGCGCGGGCGAGCTCCACGACCCCGGTGCCACGGCCCCAGGTGGAACCGACGGCGGGCAGGGTCTCGGGCTCGTCGTGCCCGTAGCGCCAGAGGGTCGACTCGCCCTCGAACGTGTTCGGGTCCGGCAGCGAGATGGTGCCGAGGGTGCCGTTGATCTCGACGAAGCCCATCCGCGGCAGAGCGTGCTGGAACGAGAACGTCGACTGGGCGGACTGCCCGCCGGCGAACTCGATGAGCGCTGCGTGGTGCGTCGGGACCTCGACGGGGAAGGTCTCGCCGGCACGGTCACCAGAGGCGATCGTGCGGCGGTCGAGCGACTTCGACGAGACGGCCTGCACGCGCGAAGCGGTGCCGAACGCGTGCACGAGCGTGGTCACGTAGTACGGGCCCATGTCGAACAGGGGGCCGGCACCGGTGGCGAACAGGAAGTCCGGGTTCGGGTGCCACGCCTCGGGTCCGGGCACGTGGAACAGCGTCGTCGCGGTGAGCGGCTCGCCGATGTCCCCGCGCGCGATGGCCCGGAGCGCCGTCTGGATGCCCGCGCCGAGCACGGTGTCCGGAGCGGTCGCGACGCGGAGGCCCTTCGCCTGCGCCGACGCCAGCACGGCCGCGGCCGAGTCGTGGTCGGTGGCAATCGGCTTCTCGCTCCACACGTGCTTGCCGGCGTCGATGATCTGCTGGTCGACCTCGGCGTGCACGGCGGGGATCGTCAGGTTGATGACGATCTGCACGTCGTCACGGGCCAGGAGCTCGTCGACGCTGCCGGAACCGGCGACGCCGTACTTCTCGGCCTGGGCGGCGGCCCGGTCGAGCAGCACGTCGGCGACGAAGCGGACCTCGACGTCGGCGAACTGGGTCAGGTTCTCGAGGTACTGCGTGGAGATGTTCCCCGCGCCGATGATGCCGATGCCGGTGCGGCTCACTTGTCGTTGTCCTTCAGCCAGGTGAGGGACTCGGTGATGCCCTCGAAGACGTCGCCCTTGTACGCGTCGAACTCGACGACGCGGATGGCCTGCGGCGCCGCGGCGAGGATGCCCGCCACGTCGACGTCGCCCTGGCCGGCCGGGGTCTGGTTCTCGAAGGCACGCTGCAGGGCCTCGGGCACGATGAGGGCGCTCTCGGACGAGGGCAGTGCGGTGCGGATGTCACCGTCGACCTTGCCGTCCTTGACGTGGATGGCGACGACGCGGTCGCCGAGGCCACGGAGCACGGCGGCGGCGTCCGCGCCACCGACGGTCGCCCAGAAGGTGTCGACCTCGAGGACGGTCTCCGGCGCGAGCTGCTCGACGAACAGGTCGTAGACCGTGCGGCCGTCGACCTTGTTCGTGAACTCCCACTGGTGGTTGTGGTACCCGAACTGCAGGCCACGGGACGCGGCCTCGGCGGTGAGGACGTTGACGCGCTCGGCGATCTTCGCGACGTCGTCCGCGGTCTGCCAGCGGTCGGTCGGGATGAACGGGTCGATGACGGTGTGGATGCCGAGGCGCTCCGCAGCGTCCCAGATCGGGGCGGTGTCGTCGGCGTCGATCACGGCGACGTGGCCGGAGGGGGCCTTCAGGCCGGTGGCCGCGAACGCACGCTCGAGGTCGGTGGCGCGCTCGACGAACGCGTAGGGCTCGACGTTCTCGTAGCCGATCTCGCGGACCCGGGCGATGGCCTGGTCGAGGTCTTCGGCGATCGCGTCGCGCAGTGAGTACAGCTGCACAGAGGTGGTGGGCATTGCAGAGGCTCCTTCGATCCTGACGTGGTGTGCGGCCGACGGAGACACTGCTCCACGGCGAGACGATCCGACGCTACCGCAGAAACCACCCGCTGTGTAGTTTTCATCCCCGTGTGACGTGATCCGTGCCTCCCGGACCGTCGTACGGTTGCAAGGTGACCGCCGCGACGACCCGCATCTTCAGCACGCCCGTCGGCCGGATCGTCGGCCACCGTGACGGCGGCGTGGTCCGCGCACTCGGGATCCCGTACGCCCGCGCCGAGCGGTTCGGGCGACCGCAACCGGTCCCGCCGTTCACGACCGACTTCGTCGCCGACACCCCCGCGCCGGTGCCGCCGCAGCCGGCGACGCCCGTGCTCGAGGAGCTCATCCACCCGATCGAGGCCGAGGTGTCCGAGGACTGCCAGGCCCTGTCGGTGACGGTGCCCGCGGACCTCGGCGAGGACGAACTGCTGCCCGTGATGGTGTGGATCCACGGCGGCTCGTACGTCGTCGGTGGCGGGGACATCCCGATCCACAACCCGCGGGCGCTCGCCGAGGAGCAGCGGGTCGTCGTCGTCGCGGTCACCTACCGACTCGGTGTGCTCGGCTTCCTCGGCGACGGGGAGCGGGTGCCGGCGAACCTCGGGCTGCTCGACCTGGTCGAGGCGGTGCGCTGGGTGCACGCCAACATCGCGGGGCTCGGCGGCGACCCGGACCGGATCACCCTGTTCGGGCAGTCCGCCGGCGGCGACGCGATCGCGCACCTGATGGTCGCCGACGGCACGGCCGGGCTGTTCCAGCGGGCCATCGTGCAGAGCGCTCCGCTCGGGCTGTCGCGTCGTCGGGCGCGGATGAACCGGGCGATGCTCCGCGCGGTCGGGACCGTTGCCCCGGACACCGCGTTGGACGACGTGCTCGCGCTGCAGGCGGCCGCCGAGAAGGTGGCGCTGCCGTACGGGCTGCGCGGCGGGATGCCCTTCGGCACGCAGTACGGGCACGCACCGCTGCCCGCCGAACGCGACCTGCCGGACGCCTGGCGCCGCGCGGCCCCGCACGTGGAGGTGCTCATCGGGTCCGCCACCGACGAGGCCGCCCTCTACGTGCCGATGATCCCGGGCCTCCCGGCCGTCGCGCGCACCCGGATCGGCCGGGCGCTGCTCCGGTGG
This sequence comes from Curtobacterium sp. MCLR17_032, assembly GCF_003234795.2. NCBI lineage: Bacteria > Bacillati > Actinomycetota > Actinomycetes > Micrococcales > Microbacteriaceae > Curtobacterium > Curtobacterium sp. MCLR17_032. The sequence continues at coordinate 47,623 of NZ_CP126268.1, forward strand.
TGGCTCGTCCGTCCGCTCAGCGAGGTCATCTACGGCCGCGACGCCCGGGCCTTCGCCGCCCGACACCGCGCCGCCGGTGGTCGGGCCGTGGTCTACCGGCTGCACCGCGGGGTGACCGTCCGGCCGACGGGGGCGGTGCACATGAGCGACGTGCCACTGCTGCTCGGCGACCGAGCGGCGTGGGCCGGCAGCCGCTTCGTGCCGGAGCAGGACTGGGCCGCCGTCGAACGGCGCGGGCCGGGTCACCGGGCGATCTGGGCGGAGTTCGCGCGCACCGGACGGGTCACCGCGGCTGACGACGAGACGCTGACGTTCGACCGGGGCTGACTGTCCACACCCCTCGAACTGGCGGTCGCGCCACCCGGGCCCGGGCCGGATGATCGTCCTCATGCCCGCGCCCGATGCCGACCTCCGTCCCCGCATCGTCCAGGCGGCGATCGAGGCATTCCGGCGCTCGGACTTCCATGCCGTCGGGCCCGCCGAGGTCGCGGCGCTCGCCGACCTCACGCCCGCAGACGTCACCGACGCCTACCCGGTGTGGGAACTGCTCGTCGTCGCCGTCATGAACCGCTGGAACAACGGCGACCGAGCGTCCCTGTGGTCGATCGCCGAACAGCACGGCGCTGCCGCGTACCTCCGCGCCCGCCTGCAGTCCGGGCTCGCCGATCCGGGGCTCGTCCGCATCCGGATCGCCACGCTCAGTGCGGCCTCGGCGCCGTCGCACCCGGCCGCCGGGTGGTTCCGGAGCCAGTACGTCCACTCGTTCGAGGACATCACCCTCGCCCTCGTGCGGGACGTCGTCGCCGGTCGCGAGCCGCGCGGGACGTCGCCCCGGCATGCCGCCGAGCAGCTGGTCGCCCTCTACGAGGGGTTGCAGGTGCAGTCGCTGATGCGCGACGACAACGACCTGCTGTCGGGGTGGGACCGGGCCGTCGCCCGGATGCGCGCCGGGTGGGGTGCGGTCGCGCTCGTCTGAGTTCTGCGCGATCGGGTGCCCCACGATCAGGCTCGTCGCGCTACGGTCGAGGGTCGCCCGGCCACCGCGCACCTGACCACTGATCTGGAGGACCCATGTCCGGCAGCACGTTCGGAGAACTGTTCCGCGTCACCAACTTCGGCGAGTCACACGGTCCTGCCATCGGGTGCGTCGTCGACGGATGCCCCCCGGGGATCCCCCTGACCGAAGCGGACATCCAGCACGACCTGGACCGGCGGCGCCCCGGGACGTCCCGGCACGTCACGCAGCGTCGGGAGCCCGACCGGGTCGAGATCCTGTCCGGGGTCTACGAGGGGCGGACGACGGGCACGCCGATCGCGCTGGTGATCCGGAACGAGGACCAGCGGAGCAAGGACTACGCGGACCTGCTCGACACCTTCCGTCCGGGCCACGCGGACTACACGTACTGGCGCAAGTACGGCCTGCGCGACCCTCGTGGCGGCGGGCGCTCGTCCGCCCGGTTGACGGCGCCGATGGTCGCGGCCGGTGCGATCGCCCGCCAGTGGCTCCGGAGTGAGTGCGACCTGCAGATCGTCGGGTGGATGAGCCAGCTCGACGACATCGCCGTGCCCTTCGTCGACGAGTCGCAGATCCCGCTGAACCCGTTCTTCGCCGCGGACGCGGCGGTCGTGCCGCAGCTCGAGCAGCGGATGGACGAGCTCCGCGCCGCCGGTGACTCGTGTGGTGCGCGGATCGACGTCGTGGCCCGGAACGTCCCGGCGGGTCTCGGCGAGCCGCTGTTCGGCAAGCTCGACGCCGACATCGCCAGCGCGATGATGAGCATCAACGCGGTCAAGGGCGTCGAGATCGGCGCCGGGTTCGACAGCGTCAGCCAGCGTGGCAGTGAGCACGGCGACGAACTGACCCCGGACGGCTTCGCGAGCAACAACGCGGGCGGGGTCCTGGGCGGGATCTCGACCGGTCAGGAGCTGCGGGTCTCGATCGCGATCAAGCCGACGAGCTCGATCCGGACCCCGCGCCGCTCGATCGACCGCGACGGAACACCGACCGTCGTGGAGACCAAGGGCCGGCACGACCCGTGCGTCGGGATCCGTGCCACGCCGGTCGTCGAGGCGATGCTGGCACTCGTGCTGATGGACCACATGCTGCTCCACCGGGCGTACGACGGGGCGGTGTCGTTGCCCGTCCCGCCGATCGAGGGCCCGGTCTGGCCGAGCGCATGACGGCCCGATGACGACGACGACGCCCGGGACGGTCCGGAGCTGGAACGGCGAGGAGGGGTGGGGAGTCGTCGACCTGGACCCGGACGTCGGAGGCGACCCGGGCCTCCCGGCAGTGGTGCGCGACGTCTGGGTGCACTTCAGCGCGGTCGTCGGGCGCGACTTCGGGTACCTGGTACCGGGCGAGCGGGTGTCCGTGGCGTGGGACGAGGCCCCGAACTCGCCGCACGGGAGGCAGGCGAGCGCGGTCGTCGTGGCCGACGGCGGGTCGGGTGGCGGGCCGATCGAGGCGTCCGACCACGGCGCGATGAGCAGCATCCTGACGATCAAGTGGGACGACGGCTCCGCGAGCTGACCGTGCCGCTGCCATACTGACCCCATGACGACGGCGCAGCCCGTCATCGGGCGTGAGCGGGAGACCGCCGCCCTCCGACATGCCGTCGGTCACGTCACCGACGGCGGTGCCGCGTTCGTGGTCGATGGGGAAGCCGGGATCGGCAAGTCGTCCCTCGTCGCCGACCTGGTCGAGTACGCGGACGGTCGAGGTCTCCGGGTCCTGACGACGACCGGCACCTTGGCCGAGTCCAGCGAGCCCTACGCCGCGCTCCACCTGCTCCTGTACCCCCTGCGGGCGGGCATCCCGGACCTGCCGCAGCCGCAGCGACGGGCGCTCGACGTCGCCTTCGGGGTCACGTCCGGGGTGCAGCCCTCGCCGCTCCTCGCCGGACTGGCGGCGCTGACCCTGCTCTCCGACGCCGCCGCGGCACGTCCGCTCCTGGTCGTCGTCGAGGACCTGCACTGGATGGACGTGCCGTCGCGGTGGGCACTCCGGATGATCGCCCGCCGGGTCGGCGAGGACTCGCTGGTCATCGTCATGACGACGCGGGACTCGGACGCGGCCGAGGACCCGGGCGTCCGACGGCTGCACCTCGCGCCGCTGGACGCGCCGGCCGCCGACCTGCTGCTCGACGGCGTCCCCGGAGCGCCGCGGGGGCAGGCTCGGCGAGACCTCGTGCTCCGCGCCGAGGGCAACCCGCTGGCGCTGCGCGAACTGGGCCGGTCGGCGTCGGAGGAGCACGCTCGCGACCGTCCGGTGGTGGGCCGGGTGGAGCAGGAGTTCGCCGGTCGCTTCGCCGGACTCGAGCAGTCGGTCCGCTTGGCGGTCCTCGCCGTGGCACTGTCCGGCAGCACTGGTGCGGAGGAGGCGGCACGGGTGGCTGCCCGGGCGTTCGGGAGGTTCCCACCGCCGACGTGGACGGAGCAGGCGTCGGCGTCGTCGCTCCTGGTCTGGGAGGCCCCGCGCGCGATCCGGTTCCGGCACCCCCTCGTCCAGTCGGCGGTCCTCGCCGTTGCGTCGCCGACCGAGCGCACCGCGGTCCTGCGGTCGCTCGTCACCGAACACGAGGACGATCCGACCCGGACGGTCTGGTGGCGTGCCGAGCTCACGACCGGACACGACTACGCCCTGGCCGAGGAGATCGCCGCACTCGGCGCGGGACGGACGGCGATGTCCGATCCGCTCGTCGCGAGCCGCGCCTACGAGCGAGCCGCCGAACTGACGTCGGACGTCGTCCGACGCGTCGAGCGACGCATCACCGCGGCGGAACTCGCCGGGCTGTCCGGCCGGATCGCCGACGCGGCGCTCCTGGTGCAGCGAGCCCGCGACGAGGCGCCGGACCGGTTGCTCGCGGCGCGTGCGGCCTGGTTCGCCGAGATCCTGCCCACCGGCCGGACGGGGCTCGCCGTCGGCGACCTCGGACCGGCACTCCACGCGGTCTCCGAGATGCAGGCGGCCGGCGGCGTCGAGGACGCCACCACCGCCCTGCTGCACCTCGCCGCGATCGCCTGGGACCACACCGCCGAGCCCGACCCGGGGGACCCGATGCTCGTCGTGGTCGAGGCACTCGCGCTGCCCGACGACGACCCGCGGGCGATCCTCCTGGCCGCGCGGACGGAACCGGTGGTCCGCGGCGACCACGTCATGGAACGCGCGCTCGCAGCGGCTCCGACGGCCGAGGACGAGGAGTCGGCGTGGCTCCTCGGCTACGCGCTCAACCTCGTCGGCGAGGTCGAGACCGCCCGGGTGCTGCTCGACCGGGCCCTCGCGAGCATGCGGGCTCGTGGTGAGTTGCGGACGTTCCCGCAGGCACTGATGGGCACCTCGATGACCACGTACCTGGCCGGGGACGTCGCGAAGGCCCGGTCCCTCGCGGAGCAGGCCGAGTCGCTCGGCCGTGACCTCGGTGACGCCGGTTTCTCGGCGGCGGCTCGTTGTGCGCTCGCCTGGTTCGACGCCCTCGAGGGGGTGGTGCCCGACGCCGAGCAGATCGCCGGCGGGACCCAGGCGGGTGCGCAGGTCCTCCGGTCCGGGGCGATGCGTGCGACGCTGCGTGGGGCTGCGGGGCTGGTCGACCTGCTCGCGGGCCGTGCGTCGGAGGCCCTCGAGCGCCTCCGTGGCCTGTCCGACCCGGCTCACGACGGGTACCACCCGTGGTTCGGCGTCGCGACCTCGCACGACTTCGTCGACGCCGCGCTGGAGTCGGGCCGACGCGGCGACGTCGAGCAGCGGCTGGCGGACCTCGAGCAGCTCCACGCGCGCTGGCACGCACCGATCGTCCGGACCGCCGTCGACTACACCCGGCTCGCGCTGGTCCCTGACGACGAGCTCGAGTCGGCGTGGGTGACACTGCAGCACGAGCGCTGGGCGATGCCGTACGTCCAGGCGCGTGCGCTCCTCCGACTGGGCCGCCGACTGCGCCGAGCACGCCGGACGACGCTCGCCCGGGCGGTGCTGCACGCGGCCCTCGACCTGTTCGCGGCGATGCCGGCACCGACGTGGGAGGAACGGACGCGCGACGCCCTCCGTGCCGCCGGCGAGCGGTTGCCGGCCGCCGGGGCACGCGACGTCGAACTCCTGACCCCGCAGGAACTCCGCGTCTGCACCCTCGCGTCGCGCGGGATGAGCAACCGGGCCATCGGTGAGCACCTGTTCGTCTCACCCCGGACGGTCGGCGCGCACCTGTACGCGGCGTTCCAGAAGCTCGGGATCTCGACCCGCCAGCAGTTGCCCGGTGTGCTGCCGACCGAGGCCGAGGCCGAGGCCGACGGCGACGCCGTGGACCGGGCAGCTCGCCCCTAGGTCATCCGGCGGCGGATCTCGGTCATCATGACCGATGTGCTGCGGTCGTGCCCGCTCGTACCTTCTGAGCGGAACCCCACGGTCACCACCGACGCCGGGCCGCGCCACGGGCTGCGGACCGGGAAGGAGCGAACGCACCATGTCCGGAGCCCCCACCATCGTCCTCGTCCACGGCGCCTTCGCCGACGCCGCCAGCTGGGCACCCGTCACGAAGCTCCTGCTCGAGCAGGGCCACCGGGTCCTCGTCCCGCCGGTATCCAACCGCAGCCTGTCCGCCGACGCGGCGTACATCCGGTCCGTCGTCGAGCAGGTCGACGGGCCGGTCCTGCTCGCCGGACACTCCTACGGAGGCGCGGTGGTCACGGTCGCCGGTGCCGCAGACAACGTCGTCGGGCTGGTGTTCGTCGCCGCGTACGCACTCGAGGAGGGCGAGAGCCTCGGCGAGCTGCAGGGCGGCTTCCCGGACAGCGACCTCGCCGCCGCCCTCGTGTACGCGCCGTACCCGGTGGACGGCGCCGAGCCCGGCACGGACGTCTCGGTGGCGATCGAGGCCTTCCCCGCCGTCTTCGCGGGCGGCCTCGACCGGGAGACGGCGGAGGTGCTGGCGGTCTCGCAACGCCCGCTGTCCGCGGTCGCGTTCGGTGAGCCCGCGGCCGTCGCCGCGTGGAAGAGCCGCCCGTCGTGGGGGATCGTCTCCAGCGCCGACCACACCATCAACCCCGACGTCGAGCGGTTCGGGTACCAGCGCGCCGGGGTCCGCCGGGCGGTCGAGCTCGACGCCCCGCACCTGGTGATGCAGACCCACCCCGCCGAGGTGGCCGCCGTCATCACCGACGCCGTCGCCGAGCTGGCCTGACCCCACACCGACCCACCCAGCACACCGCACGACCACCACACCGCACGACCACCACAGGAGGGCACCACACATGGGCTACATCACCACCGACGACGGGGCAGAGATCTACTTCAAGGACTGGGGGAACCCCGACGCGCAGCCGATCGTGTTCCACCACGGCTGGCCGCTGTCCTCGGACGACTGGGACGCGCAGATGCTGTACTTCCTGGCCGAGGGGTACCGCGTCGTCGCGAGCGACCGGCGTGGCCACGGGCGGTCGTCGCAGATCGGCACCGGCCACGACATGGACCACTACGCCAGCGACGTGTCCGCCGTCGTCGAGCACCTCGACCTGCACGACGCGGTCCACATCGGTCACTCCACCGGTGGCGGCCAGGTCGCCCGGTACGTCGCCCGGTACGGCCAGCCGCAGGGTCGGGTCGCGAAGGCCGTCCTGGTGTCCGCCGTGCCGCCGCTGATGCTCAAGACGGAGTCCAACCCGGAGGGCACCGACCTCTCGGTCTTCGACGGGTTCCGTGCCGCGCTGACGGCGAACCGCGCCGAGTTCTTCCAGGCCGTCGCCTCGGGCCCGTTCTACGGCTTCAACCGGCCCGGCGTGACGACGTCCGAACCGGTGGTCGCCAACTGGTGGCGCCAGGGCATGACGGGCAGTGCGGTCGCCCACCTGGAAGGCATCAAGGCGTTCTCGGAGACCGACCAGACCGAGGACCTGCGGGCGATCACCGTGCCGGTGCTGGTCCTGCAGGGCGACGACGACCAGGTCGTCCCGTACCGGGCCGCCGCCCTGAAGCAGGCCGAGCTCCTCAGTGACGCGACCCTCACGATCTACGAGGGGTACCCGCACGGGATGCTGACCACGCACGCGGACGTCATCAACCCGGACATCCTCGCGTTCATCCGCAGCTGACGTCGCTGCACCGACGTCGCCGACGCTGCGTCCGCAGCGGACCGGACGGGAGGCGCGGTGCCGGTGGGCCGACCAGGTCACCGGCACCGCGCCTCCCGTCCGGCACCCCGCCACCGACGCAGGCCCACGCGTGCCGACGTGGCAGGGTGGCGTCATGCCGGAGTGGGGGAACGCGAGCGGAGCACCGGTCTGGGGTGCACCGCCGGCCGCACCACCGCGTCGTCGCGGCTCTGCCTGGGCGGTCGCCGGGATCGTCGTCGCCTCCGTGGGGTTCGCGGCCTCGTTCATCGGCGCGGTGCTGGGAGTGTCGGCGCTGCTGGGTGCCGGGCTGGTCTACGCCGCCAGCCAGGGCGAAGCCGGACACGGCGGCCTGTTCCGCGAGGTCACCCGGATCGGTGACGTCTTCGTCGTGCTCCCGCTGGCACTGGTCGCCGTGGTGTGGACGGTCGTCGCCTGGCGACGCACCCGTGGACCGGACCGGTCACGGGTGACGACCGTCGTCGCGACCGTCCTGGCCTCGTGTCTGCTGCTGCTGTCGCTGTTCACCGCCCTGTTCGTGGTCTGACCGTCGGCATCACTCCAGTTCGCTGACCAGCCGCTCGCTCGCCGCCCGGCCCGTGGCTCGCGTCCCGGAGGACCGGCCGGGCGGGTCGCCAGGACGGGAGGCCCGGCGCGGCGCTCCGGCATCGGTCCGGTCCCTGGGATGGTCGGGACATGGAGTACACCGACTACGACACCCGGCTGGCGTCCTACGCCGTCGTCACCGACGGGGACCGGGTGCTGCTCGCCCGGTTGAGCTGGCCGGACGCCGGGCTCTGGACGTTGCCGGGCGGCGGGGTGGAGCTCGACGAGACCGTCGAGGAGGGCGCCGTCCGCGAGGTGCTCGAGGAGACCGGGTACGACGTGGTCGTCGAGGAGCTGCTCGGGGTGCGCTCCCACGTGGTCCCGCCCGAGCGTCGGAAGACCCGGAACGGCCGACCGATGAAGGCCGTGCAGGTGGTGCACCGGGCCCGGGTCGTCGGGGGCTCGCTGCGCCACGAGGCCGAGGGGACGACGGACCAGGCGGCCTGGGTCCCGATCGCCGAACTCGGGGCGCACCGCCACGGGTTGCTCGTGGCGCAGGCCCTGCGGTGGGCGGGCGTCACGACGGAGTGAGCCGCGCCTCCCGTCCGGTCGGTCAGTGCCCGGCGACGAACGGGTCGAGCACGGCCCAGGTCGCCTCGGGCGCCTCGAGGTGCGGCAGGTGTCCGGCGGCGGGGACCTCGGCGAACACGGCACCGGGGACGGCCGTGGCGACCGCTCGGCCGTAGGCGGGGGTGACGACGCGGTCGCTGGCGCCCCAGACGACGAGGGTCGGCACGGACACCGCCGACAGGCGCCCGAGCAGGGTCGGGTCGCTCATCGCCCGGCCGGCGAGCACGGCCATCGTCTGCCCGTTCGCCCGCAGGACCGCGCGCTGCTCCTCGGTCACGAGTGCCGGGTCCTGGTGGCCGCGCTCGGGGTCGTGCCAGGCGACCTCGGCGAGGCCGCGGGCGTCGAGCGCGAAGAAGTCCGCGATCGGTTCCCCGTCGACGACGACCCCGACGGTGTCGATGACGACAACGCTGCCGAGGACCCCGGTGTACCGGTCGTCCGCTGCGGCCCGGACGGCCATCTCGAGGGCGGTCCACCCGCCGATAGAGGACCCGACCACCAGCACGTCGCGCTCGCCGTGGTCGAGGAGCCGGGTCAGGTAGGCCGACGCCAGGTCGGCGATCGACGCGATCGACTCCGGTCGCGCGGTGCCGTCCCAGCCCGGGTGCGTCGGGGCGTGGACGTGTCGGGTGGCGGCGAGGTGCCCGACGATCGGGGCGACCGTCCGGGGTCCACCACCACCGTGCAGCACGAGGGCGGTCGGTGCGGCGGGGTCGCCGGCGCGGAGGACGGGCAGGTCGTCGGGGAGGGTGTTCGGCATGGTCGGGACTCCTGAATCAACATGTTGATCTAAATGTGTTGATACCGTAGCACCATGACGACGGACCTCGAACGGCTGGGCCAGGCGGTCAAGCGCGCGCAGTACCGGAACCACCGCACGATGGACCTCGCCCTGCAGGACGTCGGGGTGAGCCTGGTGCAGTGGGACGCCCTCCGTGCCGTCGACCGGATGCCGGGGGCGTCCGGTCACGACCTGGCCGTCGCCACCTTCCAGAGCGACCAGGCGTTCGGCACGCTGGCGTCCCGACTCGTCGAGCGCGGGCTCATCGAACGGTCGGCGGGACGCGGGCGTCGGCTCGTGCACACCCTCACCCCGACCGGGCGCGAAGCACTCGATGACGGACACCGGGTGGCCGCCCGGGTGCTCGACGAGCTGTTCGCCCCGCTCGACGAACCGGGCCGCGCGGCACTGATGGCCGCGCTGACCACCCTCACCGCGGGGGAGTGACGACCTCGGTCGGCTGCGGGTCGTAGCGGACCGCGAGCACCGTGACGTCGTCGGCGTGGTGGCCCGCACGGCCGAGCTCCTCCAGGCGGGACACCAGGCGTTCCGGGTCCGGCTCGGTCAGGGTGAACGCCTCGAACCGGTCCAGCGCGTCGAGCCCGTCGCCGAAGAGGTCGAGGACACCGTCACTGACCACGAGGACCACGTCGCCAGCGTCGAGCACCGTCTCGTGCGTGGTCCAGCTCGTCCCGACGCCGATCGGGGTGTCCGTGCCCCGCAGCCACTCGTGGCCCCCGCCCGCTCGGAGCACCAGCGCCAGGCCGTGCCCGGCGTCGACCCACCGGGCGACCCCGCGGACGTCGAGGTGCATGTGGAAGCACGTGGTGAACTGCTCGGTCGCCGGCGCGTCCAGACCGACGTCCAGGCCGGTCGCCGTGCGGCTCACCGCTTCGTCCGGTGCCCCCTCGCGCACCGACGAGCGGAGGACCGACCGCACCACCGCGGCGATCATCCCGGCGCCGACGCCCTTGCCCATCACGTCCCCGAGGGTGAAGGCCGCGCCCGCGGTGGTCGGGAACCAGTCGTAGAAGTCGCCGCCGACCGAGCGCGTCGGCAGGCACACGGCCCGGACGGTGAACGCCGCGGGCAGGTCCGCCGTCGACACGGGCAGCAGGGACCGCTGGACCAGCGCCGCCTGGGAGATCTCCGCCTCGGCCTGCCGTCGGAGCTCCTGCACCGTCTGCAGGCGGACGGAGCCCTGCCGGGCGAGCTCGTTGGTGACCCCGGCGACGGCGGTGAAGACCACGAGCACGACGACGAGCCGCACGACCTCGCTCGCGCCCAGGTCGGCGTGCCCGAGGAGCACCGGCACCAGGAAGGTCGCCGCGGTCCCGACCAGGGGGAAGAGGACGTTCTGCCGGCCGGGTCGGGCGGCGATCCAGATCACCGGCAGCAGGACCGCGGCGAGGAACGGGGACCGCGCGTCACCCGTGCCGTACCGCAGCAGGCCGATCGCGACGAAGTCGAGCGCCGGCACCAGGAGCTCGAAGCGCATCAGCGTCGGTCGGGCCGCGAGCAGTCCGGCGAACGCCAGCCCGACGACCGCCAGGGCCGTCCCGGTCCACATGCTCGTCGCGTTGGTCACCGTCAGCCAGGGCAGCAGCACGCTGCACACCGCGGCGATCACGGACACCACGACGATGACCGCCTGGTTGACCACCGGGTTCGCTCTCGCCCCGGTCCGCTCGGAGGCGGCGTCCGCTCGGTCGACCGCGGTGTCCGGGACGACGGTCCGACCGGTTGGCGTCTTCGTCATCAGGAGCTGACGCTACCGGCAGCAGGGGCCCGTGGGAACGCGCCCGTTCGTGGGGCAGACGGCTGGTCCGGGCGACGTGCCACGGGCCTCCCGGCTCGTCGCCGACGGGTCACGAGTCGGTCTCGTACCGGTCTCGATCCCGCATCGAGCGGTCGACGGCCCCGGCCGGTCCGCCAGGATCGTCCGCATGGGGAACCACCGAACCGTCCGGACGTCCGTCGTCGCCGTCACCGTCGCACTGCTCGCGACGACCGCCCTCGCCGGGTGCTCCGCCGACGACGGAGCCGGCGCGGCGCCGAGCACGTCGCGCACACCCTCCGCCGCGGCGGCGGCCGTGGACCCGGAGCAGGCGACCCCGGAGCCCATGGACATGGACCAGGACGACAGCGCTGCTGCGACGTGCGGCCAGGTCAGCGCGCTCGAGACCGTCGCGCACAACGCGCGCGACGGTCTGTCCCGCGGAGCGCTCACCCAGGCGCAGTTCGACGCGCTGGCGGCGTCGGTCCGGTTCGGGTTCGAGCACCTCGTCACCTCGGACGTGAAGGTGTCGCCGGCCGTGGACTGGGCCCAGCGGTACCTCGAGGAGCACCCGGGGCCGACGATCGACGACACGACGGCGGACTGGGACCTCCGGGTCCGGACGATCAGGACCGCCTGCACCGAGTCCGGCTCCAACATCGTCGTGTCGGCGCAGTACGGCGGCTGACCGGCGTCAGCCGCGGCGGCTGAGCGGTGTCAGCGCGGCGTCAGCCCTTCCACACCGAGACGGCGCCCGCGTGCCCGATCACCACGACCTCGATCAGCGAGACCACGCCGACGACGACGAGCAGGACCGGGCCGACGACCGCGACCGCTCGGACCGCACCGCGGTTCGTGATGCGCTCGGTGCCGAAGCGGTGCCACCCCCACCACAGCACGAGCAGCGCGAAGACCGCGATCGACCACGGCAGCAGGCCGTCGGCGAGTTCGGTGTGCCGCTCGAGCAGTGCGGTCTCCTTCTCGCGTGACTCCAACCACTCGCCCGACGACGTCGCGAGCGGCACGGAGACCAACGCCACCAGACCGATCAGCGGTGCGCCGACCGCCAGCCACCGTCGTGCGGCCGGCCAGACCGCGACGGTGATCGCGACCAGCGCGGCCACGGGGACCGCGACCGAGGTCAGGTGGACCAGGAGGGGGTGGAGCGGGAGTCCGCCGAGTTGCCAGTCCATGTCGGACCTTCCGTGCCGGGGCGACCAGGGTGGCCGCGCCGTTCCAGGCAACCGGAGCCCGCCGCTGGTGGACTGCGCGCTGGCGGGTCGGTTCGTTCGAGACCACACACGAACACCGGTCCGCGCTCGGGTGGGTGCGGTCCGGGCTGCCGCTGCCGCATGATGGTGCTGCGGGCGACCGTGCGCGGCCGACGGTGCGCGGGCGACCGGGCGGAAGGGATCCACGTGGCGAACATCCTGGTGGTCGAGGACGACCCGGAGATGGGTGCCCTCGTGGCACAGGGCCTCGGCGACGAAGGGCACGTCGTCACGGTGGTGACCGACGGCATCGCCGCGCTGACCGCCGCACGCGCCGAACCGTTCGACGCCGCGGCCATCGACGTGATGCTGCCCGAGATGTCGGGGTTCGAGATCTGCCGGCGGCTCCGCGAGATGGGACAGGACCTGCCGGTGATCCTCGTCACCGCCCGGGACGCCGTCGACGACCGGGTCTTCGGACTCGACGCCGGTGCGGACGACTACCTCACGAAGCCCTTCGCGATCGCCGAGCTGAACGCCCGCATCCGTGCCCACCTGCGTCGCCGTGCCGCCGGGGCCACGGTCCTCGAGGCCGCCGACGTCCGGCTCGACGTCGTCACCGTCCGGGCCAGCGTCCGTGGCCGGGACCTGCCGTTGAGCGTCAAGGAGTTCTCGCTCCTCCGGTACCTCATCCAGGGCTCGCCCGAGGCCCGCAGCCGCCGTGAGGTGCTCGACGAGGTCTGGGGGAGCGCCGACCACTTCGACCCCACGATCGTCGACCAGTACGTCAGCTACGTCCGCAAGAAGCTGCTCGCGGCCGGTGCCGGGGTGCGCATCAGGACCGTCCGCGGTGTCGGGTACGCGCTCGAGCTCGGGACCGCCAGGTGAGACTGCTGCGCCGGCTGTCGGTCCGGGCACGGATCACGCTGGGCAGCCTGCTGGTCGGCGCGGTCGTCCTCGCCGGCGCCGCGGTCGCGCTGCACCTGCAGATCGCACACGCCACGCTGGAGACGGACCGGTCGCTCGCCGCCGCCGACGCCGCACCCTTCGTCTCCGACCTGCGCGGGAACCCCGGGGAAGCGCCGGACCGGCCGGCCGCGGGGGTCCTCGTCGGGATCCGCTCGGCGGACGGCGACTGGGTCGTGGACGCCCTGCCCCGCGCGGTCAGCCGTGCCCTGCCGACGACGGTGCCGGGCGACGAGGTCACCCTGCGCTTCCGCACCCCGCGCGGCCCGGTCACCGTCGTCGGCGTCCCGGTCCGGAGCGCCGATCGGACCTCCGTGGTCTGGGCGGCGCGGGACGGCCGCGCCGGGCACGAGACGCTCGAGCGCATCGACCGGTCGCTCGTCGGCGGCACGCTCCTGGCGCTGACCGCGTTCGGCCTCGCCGCGTGGCTGCTGTCGACGATCGCGCTCCGCCCGGTGTCACGGATGCGTCGGGCAGCGGAGGACCTCAGCGTCGGGCGGACCGCGGGGCACCTGCCGGTCGGGCCGTCGGACGACGAGCTGGCGGACCTCGCCCGGACGCTGAACACCTTCATCGACCGGCAACGCGAGAACACCGAGCGCGAGCGGCGCATCGTGTCGGACGCCAGCCACGAACTCCGCACCCCGCTCGCCGCCCTGACCGCGCGCCTCGAGCTCGCCCACCGGTCCGCCGGCGACGCCGTGGCGCTCGAGGGTGCGTTGACGGCGGCCGAGGCGGACGTGGCGCGGTTGACGTCACTCGCGCAGACCCTCCTGGAGCTCAGTCGGCTCGACGAAGCGACCGACACCGGCCGTGCACCCGCCGTGACCACGACGGCCGAGGCGCTCGTGACCGAGGTCATGCAGGGCGTCGACCGGGCGCGGATGACCGCCGGTGCCGGTGCCGGTGGGGGTGCCGGTGGCGGTGCGCGGGACGGCGTGGGTGGCGCGCCGGTCGACGTCGACTTCACGGTCGACCTCCTCGACCCGACCGTCGGGTACGGCATCGACTCCGCCGCGTTCGGCCGCATCGTCGACAACCTGGTGACGAACGCCCTCGCGCACGGCACCGCGGCGACCGCCGTCACGATCGAGCTGGCGCAGACGCCGGACCGGGCGCTGCGCCTGGTGGTCGAGGACGACGGTCCCGGTGTCCCCGAGACGTTCCTGCCGGTCGCCTTCGAGCGCTTCGCCCGTGCGGACACCGCGCGTCGAGCCGGAACCGGCGGGGCGGGTGGCGCCGGCCTCGGCCTCGCGCTGGTGCGCGGGCTGGCCGGGCAGGCCGGCGGGACGGCCACGCTGACGAACCGCCGGACAGGAGGCGCGTCCGCCGCCGTCGTGGTCCCGCCGGCCTGACCACGTGGTGCGTCCACCCCCGATCACTCGAGATCTCGAGCGATCCCCAGTGCTCGTTCCGGGCAGATCGAGAGGGGCGGTGCCGATGCTGAACGGCACCTGATCACACGCTGGAGAGGAACGAGCCGATGATCGACACCGCTCGCCCCGCACCGAGGACCGCCCCGGTCCCACGGTCATCGCACCCATCGACACCGCATCCGCCGGCCGTCGTCGAGCCGTGGGACGTCGCCGCACGTCGCCGCCGCCGCTCCGGACGCCGCCGCCTGGCGATGGCGGACCTGCTCGTGGTGGCGACCTGGGCCTCCGCCGCGGTGGCCGTCGCCCTGTGGCTCGTGTCACCGGGCTCCCACACCGTCACCGGCGTCAGCGGCGTCCTGACCGACGCCGGGATCGTCACCGGCCTCGTCGCGACCGACCTGGTCCTCGTGATGCTCGTCCTGGCTGCCCGCGTCCCGCTGCTCGATCGCGTCGTCGGCCAGGACCGAGCGATCGCGGTGCACCGCTCCCTCGGCAAGCCGGTCCTCTTCCTGCTGCTCGGACACGGGGCGCTGCTCACCCTCGGGTACGCGGCGGCGGACGGGTCCGGTCCGGTCGCCGAGACGATCGCGCTGTTCTCGAGCCCGGACATGCCGCTGGCGTACCTGGGCCTCGGGCTGTTCGTGCTCGTGGTCGTCAGCTCGCTCGTCGCCGTCCGTCGACGCCTGCCGTACGAGGTGTGGCACGGCATCCACCTGCTCAGCTACGCCGCCGTCCTGGTCGCCCTGCCCCACATGCTCAGTGCCGGCAGCGTCCTGGCCCACGGCTCCTGGCAGCGGGCGTACTGGATCGCGCTGTACGTCCTGTCCCTCGGGCTCATCGCGGTCTACCGCTTCGTCGTCCCGGTCGTCGTGAGCCTGCGGCACCGGATCCGCGTCGTCGGCGTCGAACCCATCGCCCCCGGGGTGGTCTCGATCCACCTCGCCGGACGGGACCTGGACCGGCTCGGCGCCCGCGGCGGGCAGTACGGCGTGTGGCGGTTCTGGACCGGTGCGACGTGGTGGCACGCCCACCCGGTGTCGTTCTCGGCGGTCCCCACCGTCGACCGCGCGCGCATCACCGTCCGCGACCTCGGTGCGGGCTCGGCGCGACTCGGTCGGATCCGACCGGGTGCCGCGGTCTCGCTCGAGGGGCCGTACGGACTCTTCACGACGCACGCCCGGACCGCGCCGTACCTGGCGCTCGTCGCGTCCGGCATCGGCATCACGCCGGTCCGTGCCCTGCTCCAGGACACCGACCTGCGGCCCGGCGAGGCCACGGTGCTGTTGCGTGGCACCGACGACCGGCAGCAGTACCTGTGGCGGGAGACCGCGGCGCTCGCCGACGCCTCCGGCAGCGCGGTCTGCGCGATGGTCGGGCCGCGCGCCCGGTCCCGGCCCAGCTGGATGACGGAGGAGGACCTGCGCCGCGGGGTCACCCTCGGCTCGGTGTTCCCGCACCTGCTCGAGTCGGACCTGTACGTCTGCGGCCCGCAGTCCTGGGCCGACCTGGTGGTGCAGGACGCCCGACGGGCCGGGGTGCCCGCGCACCGGATCCACCACGAGCGGTTCGGCGCATGAGGGCCCGGGCGGTCCTCGGCGGCGTGCTGTCCTCGGTCGCCGTGCTCGTGATCGGGTGGCAGGTCGGCGGGCAGACGGCGACGACGGCGAGCCCGCCGACGTCGACCTCGGACACGAGCGGGTCGGGCACGAGCGGGTCGGACACGAGTGGGTCCGGCACGAGCGGGACCTCCGGGTCGGCAGCGTCCGGGTCCACGACGTCCGGCACCTTCCTCGGTGCCGTCGCCCAGACCCGCTACGGACCCGTCCAGGTGCGCATCGTCGTCAGTGACGGCACGATCACCGACGTCACCGCACCACAGCTCACCGACGCGGACGGCCGATCGGTGGCGATCAGCGCCCAAGCTGCCCCGGTCCTCCGCCAGGAGGCCCTGCAGGCGCAGTCCGCCCAGATCCAGGCCGTCAGCGGTGCGACCTTCACCAGCGAGGGCTACACGACGTCCCTGCAGTCCGCGATCGACCAGGCCGGACTGTGACGGTCCCCGCCGTCCCGGTCCGGACCTTCCCGACGATGGGCACCGTCGTGAGCCTGCGCGGCGCGGACGCCGAGACGGCCGCGCGGGTCCGGGCGGTCTTCGCCGGGTACGACCACCGGTACAGCCGGTACGACCCCGCTTCGGTGCTCAGCCGGGTCGCCGCCGGGACCCTCCGCCTCGCCGACACCCCCGAGGAGGTCCGTGACGTCTACGCGCTGGCCCTGACCTGGCGGGACCGGACCGCGGGTGCCTTCACCCCGCACCGCCCGGACGGGACCATCGACCTGTCCGGCGTCGTCAAGGCCCTCGCCGTCCGCGACGCCGGCGTGCTGCTCGACGACGCCTCCCCGGACTGGATGCTCAGCGCCGGCGGTGACGTCCTGGTCCGCGGCACCCACGACGGTGCACCCTGGCGGGTCGGCGTCGTCGACCCGGACCGGCGCGACGCCCTGGCCGACGTCGTGCAGCTCGACGCGCCCCGACGTGCGGTCGCGACCTCCGGCACCGCCGAACGGGGGGAACACGTCTGGCGCCGCTCGGTCCCGACCTTCGCGCAGGTCACGGTCGTGGCCGACGACATCGTCACGGCCGACGTCCTCGCCACCGCGGTCCTGGCCGGGGACGAGGCCGACCTCGCCCGCACCACTGCGGACGGCACGGTCGACGTCCTGGCGTTCGGCGTCGACGGCCGCGCCTGGGCGACACCCGGACTCGCCGCCCGGTCATGCAGCAGGATGGGGGCGTGAGCACGCCGGAGCCCCTGTCCGCCGACCAGGCCGTCGCACGCGCGGTGGCGCTCGCCGGGGCGGGTGGCCGGAGCGTGCTCGGCATCGCGGGTGCTCCCGGCGCGGGCAAGTCGACCCTCGCCCGCCGGGTCGTCACCGCGGTCACCGAGCAGCTCGGCCCGGGCGTCGCCGTCCAGGTCCCGATGGACGGCTTCCACCTGGCGAACGCCGCACTCGACGCCCTGGGCCGGCACGACCGCAAGGGCGCGATCGACACCTTCGACGCGGCCGGGTACGTGGCGCTGGTCCGACGGCTGGTCGGAGGTCCGGACGCGGAGGGTGCCGAGACGATCTGGGCGCCGGACTTCGACCGCCGCGTCGACGAACCCGTCGCCGGCAGCATCGCCGTCCCGCCGGAGACCGTGCTCGTCGTCTCCGAGGGCAACTACCTGCTCGACCAGTCCGCCCCGTGGCGCGAGCTGCCGGGACAGTTCACCGAGACCTGGGCCTGCGTGGTCGACGACGACGTGCGCATCGACCGCCTCGTCGGCCGGCACATGCGCCACGGCCGCGACCACGAATCAGCCCGGGCCTGGGCCGTGCAGGTGGACGGCGTCAACGCCGCACGCGTCACGGCGGACCTGCACCGGGCCTCCGTCCTGGTCCGGACCTGAGACCCCGCCACCGCACCATCCCGCACGACCCGACCGACAGGAGCACGACGTGACCATCGCCATCACCGGGGCCACCGGCAACATCGGCGGCGCCGTCGCCCGCGCGCTCGCCGCGGACGGCACGCCGTTCCGCATGGTCGTCCGCGACGCCGCCCGTGCCCCGGAGCTGCCCGGCACCGAGGTCGCGGTCGCCACCTACGCCGACGCCGACGCAGCCCGCGCCGCCTTCGCGGACGTCGACGTGCTGTTCCTGGTGTCCGGGGCGGAGGCCCGTGACCGGCTCGACCAGCACCGCACCGTCATCCGGGCCGCGGCCGACGCCGGGGTCCGGCACGTCGTCTACACGTCGTTCCAGGGCGCGGCCGCCGACGCCACCTTCACGCTCGGTCGTGACCACTTCTGGACCGAGCAGGCGATCCGTGACACCTCGATGGCGCACACGTTCCTGCGGGACTCGTTCTACCTGGACTTCGTCGAGGACCTGGTCGGCGAGGACGGCGTGATCCGCGGTCCGGCGGGCGAGGGGGCGATGGCCGCGGTCGCCCGTGCCGATGTCGCACGCGTGGCGACGGCCGTCCTCCGCGAGCCGTCGCGGCACCTCGACCGCACGTACGACCTGACGGGTCCGGCCGCGATCACCCTCGAGCAGGCGGCGTCGGTCGTCAGCGAGGTCCGTGGGCGCCCGGTGTCGTACCACCGCGAGTCCCTGGAGGAGGCCTACGCCTCCCGGCAGCGCTGGCAGCCCGAGCCGTGGCAGGCCGACGCCTGGGTCAGCACCTACACGGCGATCGCGGACGGGTCGCTCCGCAAGGTGTCCGGTGACGTCGAGCGGGTCACCGGCCGTCCGCCGATGACGCTCCGTCAGGTCCTGGAGGCCCGGGGGGACTGATCCGCGCCGGTCCCGTCAGCCGCACTGCTCCCGTCAGCCGCACTGCCACAGGGTCCAGCCCGTCTGCCGGTGGTGGGCTCCAGCACCGGACGGGTGGCGGGCCTCCCGGTCGGCCGGACCCGCGTGTCCGCCGAACCGGAGGTGCGACGGGTCGGACGACCCGGGCCGCACACCGGGCCCGTCCTGCCGGACCAGCCGGCAGGGGTCGTGCGCCACGTACTGGCGGACCGGGTCGTCCGCCGAGGCTCCGGTGCGCTCCACGAGCAGCCGGGCGCCGGAGCGGACCTCGGCGCCGACCTGCCCGACCGTGAAGACGGGGACGCGTCCGGAGTAGCCGCCGTCGGTGAGCACGGCCCGACCGGTGGTGGCGATCACCTCGGCGGAGACGCGCCACGAGTCGGACAGGAACAGCGGCCGACCGTCCCGCCCGCCGCCGAGCGCCAGCGCGGTCCGGACGAGCAGGCGGGTGTCCGACGGCACCGGTGTCGTCCCTCCGGTGACCGCCGGTGCCGACACGTGGAAGACCTCGCGGTCCTCGTGGGTGCCGCGTGCCGCCAGGCTGTCGACGGTCCCGACGGACGCGTCCTCCCCGGTCCCGTCGCGCTGGGCGTCCAGGGCCTGCAGTGAGAACGCGGCCGGTCCGGCGAGCAGTGCGGCGGCGGTCGCGAGGGCGACCAGGCGCCGCGCGCGCCGACGGACGGGCCGGCCCTTCGTCGTGGCGCGGCGTGCAGACCACCGGTCCGGGGGGACCACCGCGAGCACCAGTGCGACGGCGGCGGCCGCCAGGCCCGCGAGGACCGCGGGCAGTGCCAGGACCTCGGGCGTCCCGCCCGTCCGGTCCAGCCACCGCCACCAGACCGTCTCGACCAGCAGCAGTGCGGCGAGCGTGTACCGGGGCACCGGCCGGGAGGCACGCAGCAGTCCGACCGCCCCGCGCCACCCCGAGGCGGCCAGCAGGCACAGCTGCACGCCGAGCGCCGCGACGTACGCGGTGTGCGGGAGGTGCATGACCGACAGGACCGCGGCGGCCGTGACGGTCCAGACGAGCACGGTGACCGCCGTCGCCCGGGCGGCCCGACCGTCCCCGCCGGTGTGACGGGTCCCGTGCGCGCCGGTGTGACGCGTCCCGTCCGCGCCGGTGCGGGGCCGGAGGGAGGCGAGCGCGAGCACCGCGCCGAGGACCGCGGCGGGCAGCAGCCACCCGATCTGCGTCGCGTACTGCGGGTCGACGAGCTTCGTCAGACCGGTCCCGTGGCCCGCGCCGGGGATGGGGTGGATCCACGGGGAGCCGCCACCCTCGGCGGGCACCGCACCCGGGACCAGCCCGGGCAGGAACCGACCCAGCCCGTTGTACCCGAACACCATGGCGAACGGGTCGTCGTCCGTCGTGCCGTCGATCCACGGCCGCTGGCCCGCGGGCGCGAGCGCCAACGCGACCGTCCATGACAGCGACGACACGACCGCGACGGCCGCCAGGACCGACGTCCGCACGACCCGTCGACCGGAGGCGGAGCCGAGCCAGGTGCCGAGCAGCAGGGCGGGGAGGACGAACCACGCCTGCAGCATCTTCGCCTGGAAGCCGACGCCGACCGCCAGGCCCGCGGCGACGAGGGGCCACCACCTCCCGGTCAACACCGAGCGCTGCCAGCAGCAGAGCGCCACCGCCAGGGCCGCCGTGACCATCGCGTCCTCCATCGGGTGCGCGAACATCGACACGAAGACGGGCGTCGTCGCCGCTGCGGCCGCGGCGACCAGGCCGGTGCCCGGACCCGCCCAGCGCAGTCCGACGAGCGAGCAGGCCCAGATGGTGACGAGCCCCTCGACCACCTGGGGGAACGCGAGTGCCGCGGTCGAGTTCCCGAGCAGCCGCAGGCTGAGTGCCTGCGGGACCGCGAAGCCGCTGAGCTTGTCGAGCGTGACGGTCGCACCGGGGTCGAAGGCACCGGAGGCCAGCGCTGCCCAGGACTCGGACATCGACCGCGCGGCCGACTGGTAGAAGGTGAAGTCACCGCCGCGGCCGAGGTTCCAGCAGAACAGCACGAGGGCGCCGACCAGGATGCCGACGAGGGTCCAGCGTGCGCTCGGGCGTTGGTCGCGCCACCGGGCGGGTCTCGTCGTGTCGTCCACGTCCGGGAGGCTGTCGGTCCAGTCGATGGACCAGCCGCGGTGGTGCCGTCAGATCGCTGCTGATCGCCGGCGGACACTGAGACGACACCCAGCGGACGCCGAGCGGCGGACCGGACTTCCCAGCCCCGACGGCTTGGACGGCCCGGTCGGTCCGTGCGTCCTGGTCTGGCTGGACGGCCTGGTCAGCGGACCTTCCGCGCCGCAACCGACCCGACGACCCCGAGCAGCAGCACCGCGACCAGCACGGTCAGCAGCGGCGCCGTCCAGCCGCCGGTCGCCCCGTGCAGCGCGCCCGCAACGAGGGGCCCAGCCGAACCGAGCAGGTACCCGCCACCCTGCACGAACGCGGACATCCGGCGGGCGTCGTCGTCGTTCGACACCAGCCGGACGATGACGATGAAGATGATCGTGATGCCACCACCCTGGGCCGCACCACCGAGCACCGACCACAGCAGCCAGAGCTGCGGGGCGACCAGGAGCCCGAGCGGCATCGCCAGCCAGAAGAACGCGACCAGGACGATGATGACCCGCGGCCGGAACCGGCTGGCGAGCACCGGGACTCCGAGCGCCCCGACGACCGCGAGGATCTGGAACACCGACGAGCTCGCGCCCGAGGACGCCGTGTCGAAGCCGATCTCGTCGTGCAGCAGCGTCGGGATCCACGCGGTCAGGGCGTAGTACGAGAACGCCTGGCCGCCGAACGCGAGCATGAGCCCCCACGTCACCCAGCGCTTGGCGGGGTGCGGCAGGGTCTCGACCTCGGCCGTAGCGCCGCGCGACGTGACGGTCCGCACCGACCCGGTGTCGAGCACCTGGTCGATCGGCCCGGTGACGGGCAGCGGCTCCGGGTCGTGGTCGGTGCCGCGCCAGGCAGCGCCCGCGCCCACCGTGTAGGTCCAGGCGGCGGCCGCGACGAGCGCCAGGACACCCCACACCGCGATCGCGACGGGCCATCCCCAGGCGGCCGCTATCGGTGCGGTGCCGAGCGAGGTGATCATCGACCCGACGTTGAGCGCCGACGTGTACACACCGGTGACCAGGCCGACCCGCTCCGGTGACGTGTCGCGGCGGATCACGACCGGGATCACCACGTTGCCGATCGTGATGCCGATGCCGATCACCGCGGTGCCGATGAGCAGCGCGGCCTCGTGCGGGATCGACCGGACGACGGTCCCGACCAGCACGATGACGAGCGACAGGGACACCGCACGCTCCGCGGTGAAGCGGGCGATGACCCAGCTGGCGAACGGCGTCGCGAGGGCGAAGCAGAGCACCGGGATGGTGGTGAGCAGACCGGCGACCGTCGCGGTCATGCCGAGGTCGGCGCGGACGTCGCCGATCACCGGCGCCGGGGCGACGATCGGCCCGCGGAAGTTCAGGGCGACCAGGACGATCGCGGCCGGCAGCAGCCAGGCGGCTCCGCGCAGGCCGGACCGGACCGTGCCGGTGGTCATGCGGTCGGCAGCAGGATCGGCAGCAGGTCGAGCGGGGTCGCCGCCTGCGCGATGGTGTCCGCGGCCTCGGCGGGGGAGCCGTAGCCCCACTCCGCGAAGACCGTCGGGACGCCGTGTGCCGCGGCACCCTCGACGTCGTGCAGGCGGTCGCCGACGAGCACCGGGCGGGACACGTCGAACCCGCGGGCACGCAGGCGACGCAGGGCCTCCTCGACGACGTCGGCCTTGGCGGAGCGGACCTCGTCGTCGCTCGCTCCGGTGATGACGTCGATGTCCCCGGTCAGGCCGTAGTGCTCGAGGATGTACGTCGCCGGCGTCTCGGGCTTGCTCGTCGCGGTCGAGATCGGCACGCCGGCCTCGTGCAGGGTGTGCAGGACGACGTCGATGCCCGGGTACATCAGGCTGTCCAGGGCCCCGTGCGACAGGTAGTGCTCGCGGTACACGGACAGGGTGCGTTCGGTGAGCTCGTCGTCCATGCCCATCGCGATCCGGAAGGTGTCGAGGATCGGCGGCCCGACGAACGACAGCAGGGTCTCGCGGTCCGGCACCGGGACGCCGACCTGCTGGAACGTGTACGTCAGGCTCTCGAGGATGCCCGGCGCCGAGTCGCTGATGGTGCCGTCGAGGTCGAACAGGACGGCGGTGAAGGGGCGCTCCGGGCTGCTTGTCATGACCTGTCCAGCCTAACCGCGGCGGACCGTCAGGCCGCGACGGACGGCCGGGCCGCGACGCAGGGTCGGGCCGCAGCCGGATGCCGGGCCGGGCGTGCGGGGCGGGGCCGGGACGGGCCTCCCGTCAGAACAGGCGGGCGTGCCCGCCCTCGATGCCGCGCATCTCGTCGTAGTCCAGCACCAGGCAGCGGATCCCGCGGTCCTCGGCCAGGGTGCGTGCCTGCGGGGCGAACGACTGCGCCGCCAGCACGCCCTGCACCGGCCGCAGGTGCGGGTCGCGGTTCATCAGCTCGAGGTAGCGGGTGAGCTGCTCGACCGCGTCGATGTTGGCGTTGCGCTTCATCTCGACCGCGACGCTCGCACCGGCGTCGTCGCGCGCCAGGATGTCGACCGGTCCGATGGCGGTCATGTACTCGCGGCGGACCAGCGTGTGCCCGTCGCCCAGGAGTTCGATCTGCTCGGCCAGGAGCTGCTGCAGGTGCGCCTCGACCCCGTCCTTCACCAGACCCGGGTCGACGCCCAGGTCGTGGGACTCGTCGGCGAAGACCTCGTGGATGCTGACGATCAGGCGGTCCTGCGTCTTCTTCTGCGTCACCGTCCACACCTGGGTGATGCCGGCGGCGGCCTGGTCCTCGTCGGGCTCGGCGATCGCGATGGAGCACGGCGGGCTCATCCAGTTCAGCGGCTTGTAGCTGCCGCCGTCGGAGTGGACGAGCAGCGAGCCGTCCGCCTTCAGCATGAGCAGGCGGTTCGCGAGGGGCAGGTGTGCCGACAGGCGACCGGCGTAGTCGACGGAGCAGCGGGCGATGACGAGACGCACCCGGGAAGCCTAACCGGGATCGGCGGTGGCCCGGCGGGTCGGCGGGCCGGGGGGCGTGGGTGCGGTCGCGGGCAGCCGGTGCTGGCAGGGTCAGCGGCGGTCGGCGTCGACCGCGCGGTCTGCGTCGGACGGGAGGCCCGCCCCACCCCCGCCGCGCGCGTCGCCGGCCGGGGCGGTCGGCGTGGCACCCGCACCCACCCCGGTCCGCTCGCGCGCTGCGCCGGACGCCAGGCCCGCCGCGATGATGAACACGAACACGATGAGCAGCCCGTGCAGCAGCCCGACGTGGTCCCCGGCGAACCCGATGATCGGCGGCCCGGCGAGGAACGCCACGTAACCGATCGTCGCGACCGCGCTGACGCGGGCGGCGGCGGTGCGGGGGTCGTCGGCCGCGGCGGACATGCCCATCGGGAAGCCGAGGGACGCACCGAGCCCCCAGAGCACGACGCCGACGATCGCGAGTGGGACACTCGGCACGAAGATGAGCATGCCGAGGCCGACCACGGCGACGGCCGCGCTGACGCGGAGCACCGGCACGCGGCCGAACCGGTCGATGAGCGGGCTGCCGGCGATGCGCCCGGCGGTCATCGCGGCGAGGAACACCGTCAACACCGCAGAGCCGCCGTCGTTCTCGAGGCCGTGCCCGTCGATCATGGCGAGGGGTAGCCAGTCGTTCGCGGAGCCCTCGGCCAGCGCCATGCCGAGCACGATGACGCTGATGAGGAGCGTCGACGGCTGTCGCCAGACCGCCCAGCGCGAGACCGGCAGGGCGACGGGGCTGGTGTCGGTGGCCTCGGGCTCGACGTGTCGGTCGTCCCCGAACCACCGGATGGCGACGATCATCGCCAGGCTCGTGAGGACCCCGACGACGATGAAGTGCAGGGCGACCGGGATCTCCAGGCGTTCGGCGAGGGCGCCGAGGCCCGCGCCGGCGAGCGTGCCGACGCTGAACGCGGCGTGGAACAGCGGCATGATCGTCCGGCCACCGAGTCGTTCGGCGGTCGCACCGGCCACGTTCATCGACACGTCACACAGGCCGTTGCCGAAGCCGAACGCGATGAGGCAGATCCAGATCGCGGCGAAGCCCCAGCCCAGGGTGACGGCGACGCCCGCGGCGACCAGGCCGAGCGCGAGCGCGGCGGAAGCGACGAGGACCCCGCGCCGGGCACCCAGACGGGCGACGATGTGGCCGGCGAAGGTGAGCCCGCCGATCGACCCGACGGACATGCCGAGGACCAGCAGCCCCATCGTCGAGGGCGAGGCGTGGAGCGAGTCGCGGACGCTCGGGATCCGACCGAGCCAGGTGGCGATGTCGAGCCCGGAGAGCGTGAACACGACGAACACCGCGTTGCGCCAGGCGCGCGTCGTCGGTGCGGTGCGGGTGACGGCCGTCGTCATGGGTCTGTCCGATCGAATCGATTCGAGCTGGTCTGCCCGTTACGCTAACCAGCGATGGACGACACGGCAAGCGAACCCGGCGAGTCGGACGACCGCGCCCCGGTGCCCGGTGCGAGCAGCCCGGACGGCGCGTCCAGCCCGGCCGGCCCGGCCGGTGTTCCCCGCCCGCCGCGGTCGGACGCGACGGGCGGTACCCGGGTGGGGCGTGCCTCCCGGCCGACGCTCGCCGCCGTCGCCCGCGCTGCCGGAGTCGCCCCGTCCACCGCGTCCCTGGCGTTCAGCGGCAGCGGCCCGGTGTCCGAGGACACCCGCCAGCGCATCCTCGCCGTCGCCGCCGAACTCGGCTACGACGGCCCCGACCCCCGCGCCCGATCGCTGCGCCGCGGCCGGTCCGGGGTCATCGGCGTCGTCCTCGACGACCGGCTGAGCGACGCCTTCCGCGACCCGGTGAACGTCCTGACGCTCGACGGCATCGCCGAGGTCGCCGGGGCCGCCGGGGTCTCGCTGCTCCTGGTGCGCAGCCCTCTCGACGACGAACGCGGCATGGCCCCGCTCGTCGACGCACCCATGGACGCCGTCATCCTCATCGGCTGCAACGTGCGGATCGACCCCGCGGTCGCCGTCCTCCGCCGTCGCGCGATCCCCGTCGTCGCGATCGAGGCCGACGTCATCGAGGGCGCCGTCCCGATCCACCTCGACAACCGCGACGCCTCGCGCCGGGCGGCCGCGTACCTCCGCGAGCTCGGCCACGAAGCCGTCACCGTCGTCGCTCTGCCGCTCGACAGCTCGCGCGAACGCGGACCCGTCGACGCGGAGCGAGAGCGCTCGTCCACCGCCTTCACCACGATGGAGCGCCTCCGTGGCGTCCGCGAGGTCTACCCCTGGGCACCGGCCGTCGTCACCGCCGGCAGCTCCGTCGAAGAGGGTCGGATCGCCGGCGCCGGGCTCTTCGCCGCCGGACTCGACGCTCCCACCGCCGTCGTCGCGCAGAGCGACCTGCTCGCCGTCGGGGTGATCTCCGCCGCACTCGAGGCCGGACTCCGCGTCCCCGAGGACGTCAGCGTCGTCGGCTTCGACGGCATCCACGTCGACGACAGCCTGCTGCACCGCTCGCCGATCCGGCAGCTGACGACGCTCGTGCAGCCGTTCGTGCCGAAGGGGGAGGCGGCCGCGCGGGCTGCGCTCGCGATGCTCGAGGGCGAGGCGCCGGAGCCGGCGTCGTTCCGCTCCGAGCTGCAGATCGGCGACACGACGGCGCCCCCGCGGGGGTAGGCGCGCGGCGCGCGGTGGGCGCTTCGCGCCCGTGGTTCCGTCCGGCTGCGCCCAACGCAAACCGCCTCGAACCGCGGGATCCCGCGGTTCGCACGGGCGACGGTTGTGCGGGTCCGCCCTGAACCGCGGCCCTGCGGCCCTGCGGCCCTGCGGATCCGGACGCGGGCCGGACGCAGCGTCGGCCGGGACGTGCGGTCCCGGACGGCCACGCGCCTCCGCCCAACCGAATCCGGCTCGAACCGCCGGATCCCGTGGTTCGCGCGGGCGAGGGTTGTGCGGGTTCGCCTCGAACTGCGGGGTCGGGCCCGGCCCCCGCAGCGTCGGCCGGAAGGCGCCGGGCCGGCCGCGCACGCGCCTCCCGTCCGACGGTGGGGCCGGGGCGGTGTCGGACGGGAGGCGCGGACGGGGCTGGCCACGCGCCTCCGCCCAACGAAAGCCGGTCCGAACCGCGGGATGCCGCGGTTCGGGTTGGCAAGGGTTGTGCGGGTCCGCCTCGAACCGCGGGGCCGGGCGCTGCAGGGCGCGGCGTCGGCCGGGAGGCGCGGGCCTGACGGGCCACGCGCCTCCGCCCAACGCAAACCGCTCCGAACCGCGGGATCCCGCGGTTCGAGCGAGCGAGGGTTGTGCGGGTCCGCCTGGAACCGCGCGGCCGGGCGTGCCGGACGGGAGGCGCGGACCGGCCTGGCCACGCGCCTCCCGTCCGGCGGCGGCTTCGGTACTCTCGCAGCCACACGACGGAGGGGACCGAGATGGACGTGCAGGCGGCGCTGGGACGGGCGCGACAGGTGATCGCGGTCGTCATGACCCCGAAGCTCCTGGCGGGGATCGGGAACGATCGTGCCGACGAGCTCGGGGACGAACGGACCCGGGAGGCTGTGGCCCGGTTCGACTGGATCGGCGCGGACGGAGCCGTGGACGCCGCGCTGCTCGGCCAGGCGAAGGACGCGGTCGAGCTGCTCCGCTCCGACCGGGCGGTGTTGCACGTGGGTCGAATCACCGCGCTGCCGCTGGACGCCGGTGCGCGTCAGCAGGTGTCGACCGCAGTCGTCCGGCTCGTGTTCGACCGACTCGGGCCGTCACGCCGTGTCCCGGAGAGCACGCTCAACGCGGCGCTGGCGATGCTCGTCGCCGACGTCGCGCTGGTGCGGCGGGACGCCGTCGACGCGGGTGTCCTCACGCGGTCGGCGGACGGCTCGGCGTACGCGCTCCGGGCGGAGTGACCGAGTGACGGAGTGACGGAGTGACGGAGCGAACGGCCCGACCATGCCGCGGTGGGTGTGGTTGGTTGGGCTCGTGACCACGACCCCGAGCGCCCCTCCCGCGGCGACCCCCGACGCCGCGATGCTCGAAGCTGCCCGTCGTGTCGAACGGCTCGCCGAGCACGGGCCGACCGTCCACGGGCCGTCCGTCACGGCTGTCATCGCCGTCGGCGCGGTGCTCCTGACCCTCGCCGTACCTGTCATCGTGTTCGGCGAACGCTGGTGGCTCGGGCCGGTCACCGTGGCGGTGCTCGGCACGGTGCTCGCCGTGCGGAACTGGTTCGTCGCCCGTCGGCGTCACACCCTGCAGCCGTTCCGGATCGCCACCGACGAGCGTCCGTTCGCGGTCCTCGACCGCGGGCAGCGGCAACGGTCGTGGCGTCAGGTCACCGGCCGCGGTCCGGTGTCGGCGGACAGCGCACCACTCGTCCGCGCCTTCCTGCAGTGGCAGCGGCGGTCATCGCGGGCGGCCGTGCCGGGTCTCGTCGCCTTCGGTGCCGTCCTGATCGGGTCGTCCTGGGGCCTCGCGTTGTCGTCCGGCGACGCGTGGCTCCTCGTGCTCCTGCTCGTCGTGGCCGTCTTCATCGCCGTGATGACCGCGATCGAGGCGCGTCGCAGGGAGCGCGTGCTCCGCTCCTTGCCCGACCCGTCGTCGCCGTCGACCGCCCCGACCTCCGGTCCGATCGCGTAGCCCGGCCGTCGGGCGCGTTCGGGTTCAGCGGGCGAGCGCTGCCGCGATCCACCCCGGCCGGTGTGCCCGGACCCCGAGCGTGACCGCGCGGATGCCGATGTAGCCGAACGAGAAGACCGCCCACAGCGACGCCAGGTCGTCCCCGAGCCACCACAGCAGCGGCAGGTACACGGCCAGGTTCACGACACCGGCGAGGGCCAGGTACCGGGCATCCCCGGCGCCGATGAGCACCCCGTCGAGCACGAACACGTACCCGGCGACCGGCAGCCCGGCCGCCAGGAGGACCAGGACGAGCGGCAACGCTGCCCGGACCGCACCGGAGTCGGAGAACACCGGCCCCAGGATGCCGCTGACGGCGAGGGTCAGTGCCCCGAGCAGGACGCCACCCGCGATGCCGAGGAGGACGAGCCTCCCGGTCACGAGCCGGACGCGCTCGGCGTCCCGTGCCCCGAGCGCGTGACCGACCAGTGCCTGGCCGGCGATCGCCAGCGCGTCCAGCGCGAACGCGAGCGTGCTGAACACCGTCAGCCCGATCTGGGTGGTCGCCAGCCCGATGGTGCCGAGCCCGGTCGCGGACGCGATCGTGGTGAGCATCGCGATCCGCAGCGACGCGGTGCGGAGGAACAGCCAGGCCCCGGAACGCAGCGCCCGGACCACACCCGAGGCACCCGGTCGCAGCGGCGCACCGGAGGCGCGCGCTGCCCGGATCGCGATCCAGACGTACACGGCGGCCATCGCCCACTGCACGACGACGGTGCCGGCCGCGGACCCCGCCACGCCCCACCCGAGCCCGTAGATGAGGAGGGCGTTGAGCAGGCCGTTCGCGATGAAGCCCACGGTGGCGACGACGAGCGGGGTCCGGGTGTCCTGCAGTCCGCGGAGCAACCCCGTCGACGCGGTCACGACCAGGATGCCGGGCAGGCCGATCAGCGAGACGAGCAGGTACGTGGTCGCGGCTGCGGACACCTCCGGCGCGGCGCCGAAGAGGTCGATGAGGGGACCGGCGAGCGGCCAGCCGACCAGCGCCAGGACGACACCGAGGCCGAGCGCGAGCCACATCCCGTCGATGCCGGCGTGCACCGCGCCGCGGCGGTCACCGGACCCGAGAGCGCGTGCGACGGCCGGGGTGGTGGCGTACGCCAGGAAGACCAGGAGGCCCGTGACCGTCTGCAGGACCGCGCTCGCCACGCCGACTGCCGCCAGTGACGTCGCCCCGAGGTGCCCGACGAGGGCCGTGTCGGTGAGCAGGAAGAGCGGCTCGA
Source organism: Curtobacterium sp. MCLR17_032 (assembly GCF_003234795.2). Lineage (NCBI taxonomy): Bacteria > Bacillati > Actinomycetota > Actinomycetes > Micrococcales > Microbacteriaceae > Curtobacterium > Curtobacterium sp. MCLR17_032. Next base: position 77,303 of record NZ_CP126268.1, read on the forward strand.
CGACGAGTGCCCCGAGCGCCGGCAGGGCGAGCCGGACGATGTCACGGTCGACCGAACGACGATCCCGGCGCGCATCGGTCGCCGTCACGACGACGGTCGCGGTCTCGTCCTCGGAGTCAGGGGGCACCAGGACATCCTGCCAATGGCTACGGTCGAGGTGTGGACGTCGTCGCACTCGTCCCCGCCGTGGTGGGGATCGCACTCAGTCCGCTCGTGATCGCCTCGGTCGTGTTCCTGCTCGGCCACCGGGGTGGGTACTCCTCCGCTGCCGCGTGCGCCACGGGGTGGGTCCTCAGTGTGGCCACCGCGCTCGTCGTCGCCGTCCTGCTCGGCGAACGGCTGCCGTCTCCCACAGGCGGGAAGACCGACGTCCGAGCCGTGATCGAGGTCGCCGCCGGTGTGCTGCTCCTCGGACTCGCGGTGTGGCAGTGGACCGTGCGTCGGCTGCCCGACGGCCGTCCGCGCAGCGCCGGGTGGTCGGACCTGATGGCGGCGATCGGGCCGGCGCGGGCCTTCGGCGTCGGTGTGGCCTGGTTCGTGACGAACCCGAAGGCGTTGGTGCTGTCGTTGACTGCCGGTCTCGTGGTCGGCGACGCGGACCCGTCGGTGGCGGGCCTGGTCGTCGCGGGGACCGCCTACGTGGTGCTCGCGGGGTCCACGGCCGTGCTGCCGATCGCGGTCGCGGCTGCGCTCGGGCGCCGAGCCGAACCGGTCCTCGTGGCCACGAGGCGGTTCATCGCGAAGCGCGGCTCCGTCGCCCTCGTCGTCGTCCTCGTCGTGCTCGGCGTGGTGCAGCTCGTCACCGGGGTCGTCGGGCTCCTCTGAGTGGTCGTGCCTGGGCCGTCGCATCTGGGCCGTCGCACCTGGCCCGTCGTGTCGGGCCAGTCGTCTCCGGCCGGTCAGCCGCGCTTCGCGGTGTCCGGGCGGGGTTCGGCGGGGACACCGCCGGTGGCCGCCCGCTCGGCGTCCGTCGCCGCGGGGCTGGCCGGGTCGGTGCCACGAGCTCGACCGATGAGGTCCATCAGGTGGTAGACGACGATCGCCGCGATGGTGCCGATGATGATGCCGCCGAACGTGGCACCACCGAAGTGGAACGTGAAGTCGGCGATGCCCATGATGAGCGCGATGCCCGCGGTCAGCTGGTTCTTCGGCTTGGCGAAGTCGACGCGGTTCTCGACCCAGATCCGGATGCCGATCACGCCGATCAGACCGTAGAGGGCGGTGGTCGCACCACCGAGGACACCGGCCGGGACGGTCGAGATGACCGCACCGATCTTCGGCGACAGTCCGAGCAGCACCGCGGCGATCGCAGCGACCCAGTACGCCGCCGTCGAGAACACCCGCGTCGCCGCCATCACGCCGATGTTCTCGCCGTAGGTGGTCGTCGCCGAGCCGCCACCGACACCGGCCAGGACAGTCGAGATGCCGTCGGCGAAGAGCGCGCGTCCGGTCAGCGGCGTGAGGTCGCGTCCGGTGAGCTGCCCGACGCCCTTCACATGGCCGACGTTCTCGGCGACCAGGGCCAGGACCACGGGCAGGAACCCCAGGTACACGGCCATCTGCGACGGGTCGAACGCGGGTGCCGTGAATGTCGGCAGGCCGACCCAGTCCGCCTTGGTGACCGCGCTGAGGTCGACCTGTCCGCCGATCAGTGCCGCGACGTAGCCGACCACCACACCGACGACGATCGACAACCGGCCGAGCAGTCCCCTGAAGAGGACCGTGCAGAGGACGATGGCCGCCAGCGTGATCACCGCGACCACCGGGGCGGCGACGAAGTTCTCCCGCGCGGCCGGAGCCAGGTTGAAGCCGATCAGGGCGACGATCGCACCCGAGACGACCGGTGGCATCAGGCGGTCGATCCAGCCGGCGCCGGCCAGGTGCACGATGAGCCCGACGACGGCCAGCAGTGCGCCGACGACGATGATGCCGGACAGGGCGAGCGGGATGCCGCCGATCTTCGTCGCGGCCCCGATCGGCGCGAGGAAGGCGAACGACGAGCCGAGGTAGCTCGGCAGCCGGTTGCCGGTGAGGAGCAGGAACAGGATCGTGCCGATGCCGCTGAACAGCAGCGTCGTCGACGGCGGGAAGCCCGTGATGAGCGGCACCAGGAACGTGGCGCCGAACATCGCGACGACGTGCTGCACCCCGAGCCCGATCGTGCGGGGCCAGGTGAGGCGCTCGTCCGGCGCCACGATCGTCGCAGCGGAGACGGTGCGGCCGTCGCCGTGCAGCTTCCACGGAAGTCCCATGCGATGACCGTAGCGGGCAGACGGCCAGCGCGGCGGTCTGGGTTCGACCGCTGTGGAGAACGACTCGGGGCGACCGACGTGCCAGATATGGTGTGTGGAACGTCACGAGGAGCACCATGCGTCTGAACCACCCTGTCCTGGCCCCGACCGCGGTCGCTGCTGTCCTCGCCCTCGGCGCGCTCACCGCGTTGCCGGCGCTCGCCGCGGAGCCGGCGGCCGCAGCGGGGCAGCGTGCTCCGGGGACGCCCGGGGTCCAGCACCACGAGGGGGCCGTCGGCGTCACCACCGACTTCACGGCGGCCGTGCACTCGATCGCGCACGGCCCCGGCATCGTCACGCTCCGGGGGACGGTGGACCGCGGCACCAGCGTCGAGGTGGGCGGTGACGTCGTCGACCCGGTCTGGACCGAGGGTGACGCCGACGGACGTTGGGAGGCGCAGGTCCGGGTCCGCCGTGGCGAACACGTCATCCGGGTCACCTCGGCGGTCTCCGGGCAGGTCCTCGAGGTCCCGGTCGACCTGCTCATCCTGTTGCCGCCCGACATGCTGGCGACCGTCGACGGCATCGACCGGTCGATCGCGCTCGAGGGATTCGCGTACCCGGATGCGCACCTCGTGGTCCGTGAGTCCGACACCGTCCTGGCCGAGACCGATGCTGCGGAGGACGGCTCCTGGCAGGTCCTCCTCCGTGACCTGGCCTTCGGCGCGCACCACATCGAGGTGGCGCAGTACTTCGACGGGACCCAGAACGGCGGCGTCGACGACGTCTACCAGGTGTCCGGTGCAGCGGTCGTCGAGACCACCTCGGTCTCGAGGGAGACCGGGCGCATCACGCTGGCCGGCCGCGCCCCGGTCGGTACCACCCTCACCTTCGCCGACACCGCCGGCCCGGTGACGGACGGGGACGGCTCACCCCTCGTCGTCGAGCCCGGCCGCGACACCGGGTGGCAGGCCTCCTTGCCGATCCCGGACGACGTCCGCTTCGACCGGATCACCGTCGTCACCGCGGACGGCGACGACGAACTCGGACGCACCGAGACCCGGGTGACCATCCCGATCGCGCTCGCCGGCGGCGTCGAGGAACTGCCGGACGGTCGGGTGCGGCTGCACGGCACCGGTGAGCCCGGCGGGACGGTGACGCTCGAGGACCAGTCCGGGACCGCGATCACCGACACCGCCGGAGCGCCGATCCGGACCGACATCGCGCGGGCGTGGGAACTCGTCGTGCCCCGAGCGGAGCTCCCGGCGGGCAGCGTCATCGCACGGCAGCGGGTCGGGGGCGTCGAACAGGGTGCCCTCCGCCTGGTCCTGCCCGCGCTGCCCGAGCGCCCGGGATCCGGGGCCGGTTCCGGGGCCGGCAGCGGGCCGGGTGTCGGCACGGGCGCCGGGGGTGGTGTGGTCACCGGCCCGGGTGTCGGCCGGCCCACCGCTGGCCGGTTGCACGCCGACGTCCACAGCACTGCCGCCGGTCGACTCGCGTACACGGGCGCCGAACTCGTCCGCCCGACGGTCACCGCCGGCGCGCTCGTCCTCCTCGGCGTGCTCGCGCTGCCGTGTGCCGGGGTGCTCCGCCGACGCGCAGCCCGACACCGATGAGCGCCGACCGGGTGGCGGACGGTGCCTCGGTGGCTATCGTGGTGAGCATGACCGACGTCGCAGGCACCACCGGAATCCGTACCGACGAACTCGACGAGTCGGTGCGGCCGCAGGACGACCTCTACCGGCACGTCAACGGCAGGTGGATCGACGAGACCCCGATCCCGGACGACAAGGCCCGCTACGGCTCGTTCACCGTCCTGGCCGAGGAAGCCGAAGCCGCCGTGCGCACGATCATCGAGCGCGCACAGAGCGCCGCGCCGGGCACCGAACAGCGCAAGGTCGGCGATCTCTTCACGTCCTTCACCGACGAGACCGCGCTCGAGGCACTCGGGTCCGCCCCGATCGAACCGCTCCTCGCCGACATCGCCGCGATCGAGGACAAGGACGACGTCCTGCGCATGGTCGGCCGCTTCGAACGACTCGGTCTGCCGAGCTTCATCCAGCTCTTCGTCGACAACGACCCGGGCGACCCGGACGCCTACGTCGTGTTCCTCGAGCAGTCCGGCCTGGGTCTGCCCGACGAGTCCTACTACCGCGAAGAGCGCTTCGCCGACATCCGCGAGAAGTACCGCGAGTTCGTCGGCTCGATGTTCCCGCTGGCCGGCTACGACGAGAGCGGCGACCGCACCGAGCACGTCATCGCCCTCGAGACCGCCATCGCGTCGGCGCACTGGGACAACGTCGCCACCCGCGACAGCCAGAAGACCTACAACAAGCTGCCGTGGGACGAGGTCTCGGCGCTCGCCGAGGGCGTCGACCTGCGGCTCTGGTGGCAGGCCATCGACGCACCTGCCGGGGCGTTCGACACCGTCGTGGTCCGCCAGCCGTCGTTCCTCACCGGTCTGGCGCAGCTGTTCCGCGAGCAGCCCCTGCCGGTCTGGAAGGACTGGCTGTGCTGGCAGGTCATCCGTGCGTCGGCGCCCTACCTGACCAGTGCGTTCTCGGCGACGAGCTTCTCGTTCTACGGCACCGCGCTCACGGGTGCGCCGAAGCAGCGTGACCGCTGGAAGCGCGGTGTCTCGCTGGTCGAGGGCGCGATGGGCGAAGCGGTCGGTCGCATCTACGTCGAGGAGCACTTCGACGAGACCTCGAAGGCGACGATGGACGACCTCGTCGCCAACCTGGTCGAGGCCTACCGCCAGAGCATCACGGGCCTCGAGTGGATGACCGACGAGACCCGGGCCCGCGCGCTCGACAAGCTCGAGAAGTTCACGCCGAAGATCGGCTACCCGGTGAAGTGGCGCGACTACAGCGCCCTGCCGGTCACCGCCGACGACCTGCTCGGCAACGTCCGGGCGATCGCGTCGTTCCAGGTCGACCGCGAGCTGGGCAAGATCGGCAAGCCGATCGACCGCGACGAGTGGTTCATGACCCCGCAGACGATCAACGCGTACTACAACCCGGGCTTCAACGAGATCGTCTTCCCGGCCGCGATCCTGCAGTTCCCGTTCTTCGAGGCCAGCCGTGACGCCGCCGCCAACTACGGCGCCATCGGGGCGGTCATCGGCCACGAGATCGGGCACGGCTTCGACGACCAGGGCTCGCAGTACGACGGCGACGGTCGCTTGCAGAACTGGTGGACCGAGGCCGACCGGCAGGCGTTCGAGGAGCGCACGAAGGCCCTCATCGCCCAGTACGACGCCCTGGCGCCGACCGAGGTGCCGGACGGCCACGTGAACGGTGCCCTCACCATCGGCGAGAACATCGGCGACCTCGGTGGGCTGTCGATCGCGTGGAAGGCCTACCTGATCTCCCTCGACGGCGCGGAGCCGCCGGTGATCGACGGTCTGACCGGTGCCGAGCGCTTCTTCCTCAGCTGGGCGCAGGCCTGGCGGATGGCGATCCGCCCGGAAGAGGCCGCACGGCTGCTGAGCATCGACCCGCACTCGCCGAACGAGTTCCGCTGCAACCAGATCGTCCGCAACATCGACGTCTACTACGACACCTTCGACGTCTCGGACCGTGACGCGATGTACCTGGCCCCGGCCGAGCGCGTCGCCATCTGGTGATGACGGAGCCGGACGCGCCGCACTCGTCGCGCCGGCGCCGCCCCGGACGCCCCGCTGACGACGGCTCAGCGGGGAACGGTCCCGCCGGCGGTGGTCGAGCTGGCGGTGGCGGTCGGAGCCGTGGCAAGCACCGCGGTGGGGCGGACGAGCGCTTCACCGCCACGACGGAGGCGCTCGGCACCATCGCGCAGGACGGTGCCGGGGTCAGCGCCTCGATCATCGACACCTCGACCGGTCGCGCCCTGCTGGCGATCGACGACCGGCTCGTGCAACCGGTCTCCGGGCTCGGACGCGTGCTGCTCCTCATCGAGGTCGCGGCACAGCTCGAGGACGGTCGGCTGCACGGCGACCGTCTGCAGCGCATGGCCCGGGACACCGCGACCGGGGCAGGCCTGTGGCAGTTCCTGCAGGAACCGACCATGCAGGTGTCGGACCTCGCCACGCTGGTCGGTGCGACCGCGGACGCCTGGGCGACGAACGCCCTGCTCACGACGGTCGGGATCGACGCGGTGCGTGCCCGTGCCGAGTCGCTGGGTGTCGAACGGTCCGCACTGATCGACCGGGTGCGGGACCGCCGCGGGCCGGACGACGCCCCGGACGTGTCGGTCGCTGCCTCGGGGGAGCTCAGTTGGCTGTTCCGGGGGCTGGCGCTCGGCGAGGTCGTGGACCAGACGGTGTCGAACCGGGTCCTCGGGTGGCTGTCGCTGGCGGCAGACCTGTCGCTCGTCGCCGGGTCGTTCGGTCTCGATCCGCTGGCGCACCGGGCACTGGACCACGGCCTCCAGTCCGTGGCGGTGACCGGGTCAGGGCCGGGCATCCGGGCTGAAGCGGGCGTGCTCCGTGGCCCGGCGTCGTCGGTCTGTTACGCCGTGACGGTGCGGTTCGAGGACGACTCGCTGCAGCGCCGACTGGCGGTGGTGGAGGCGATGCGCACGATGGGCACCGAAGTGCTCGAGGTCGTGCACGCCCCCGCCGAGCGCTGAACCAGCGAACGACGAACCACCGAACGACGAACCGCCGGATGCTGAACCACCGAACGACGAACCGCCGAGCGTTGAACCACCGGACGTAGACCCGCCGACCGCTGCGCCCCAGCACAGCAGCGTTCAGGACGCCGCGTCCCCGCGCTGCCGGTCGTAGTCCCCGCGCATCCGCCACCCGGCCATCGCGCGGGTGACCTTCCCGTGTGGTGACCGGGTCAGCACCGACCAGAGCGCCAGTGCCAGAAGGACGATCGGGACGGTCACCGCGGCGAGGACGATGCGTCGGCCCGCCGCTCCACCGTCGTCGAGCCAGCCGACGTGCACGAGGTGCAGGAGCAGGAAGGCGAGCGTCGAGACGACGATCACGATGCTGGTCCGCCAGTACCGACGGACGGCGTCGCGGAACCCGGTGTCCAGGACCGTGCCCTCGGCGAGTTGCACGGTGTCCCCGACGGTGAAGGTGTGCGCACCCGCCCGGAGCACCGTGCGATCGTGGTCCGGCACGGCCGGCCGTCCGCGGCGCGGGCGCTGCCAGTCGACGTCCTCCAGGTGTTCGACCTCGTCGTCGATGACGAACCACCCGCCCTCGAGGTCCTCGGGCCCGGTGACGACGCGGTGGCTGCTCACAGCCCCATGATGGCGGACCGCGACGAGCCCGCGGACCGCGACGAGCCCGCGGACCGCGACGAGCCCGCGGACCGCGACCAGCCCACCGCCAGCACTACCGCTGCTGCTGCCCCTCCGGCACGAACGCCCGCACGGACAGCAACTCCGCGGACTGCTGTCGGCACGCCGTGTACGCCGTCGACGCGACGAACAACGACTGCTTCGACCCGGGCGGGTAGACGCGGAACCCGTCGGGCTGCTGCGTCGTGCAGTTCCCCGGCTCGAGGTTCCCGGCCTGCACGATGCGGAGCGGCGCGTACGCCGTCTGCCCGGCGGTGAGGGTGACGGTCGGGTGTGCACCGCTGCGGTCGAGCGTCGCCGACGCCCCGATCTGTGTGCCGTTCCCGTCGCCCACGAAGGACACCCCCGGCCAGCCCTGCAGCGTGCACGAGGCGTTCCCGGTGTTCCGCAGTGCCAGGTTCAGGTACACGCTGCCGGCCCCGCCGCCACCGCCGTCGACGATCGACCCGGCCAGCGTCGACACCGCGCAGGTCCCCGCTCCGGAGGCCGTGCCACCGTCCGCCGGACCGGCCGCGGCAGCGCCGGTCGAACCGGCATCCCCCGACCCCGCAGGAGACGACGCCATCGGAGACGACGACGGCGCAGTCGACACCGGCGGCGCCGGCGACGATGGTGCTGACGACGAGGGTGCCGACGACGAGGACGGCGCCGTGGTCGACACCGCCGACGACGCACCCCCACCGCCACCCGACCCGCCCGTGCACCCGGTCAGCGCGAGGACGACCGCCCCCGCCAGACCCACCGTCCCGACCAGTGCGCGCAGCGGGCGCGATCCGGTCACCTTCCTGGTGATGTCTCGACTGCTCTGTCCCATGGGCGCCACACAACCACTTCCACTGTGGAACTGTCTCGCACGTCCTCCCATTGGCGCACCACCCGCCAGCGAGTTCGGGCAGGATCGGCATCGTGCACGTCGACGACGACGTGCGGACACGGAAGGCACAGACCGATGGCAGCAGGAAAGCACGAAGCAGCACGCGGCGACGACGAGCGGGCGGACGGCGTGGACGCACGCGCCGGCCAGTTCGTGGACAGCGACATCCCCGGTGAGCACCGCGTCACCGACGACGAGCCGGCCGGCGAGTTCGTGTCGAGCGACATCCCCGGCGAGGCCCGTCCGGAGCCCGACGGCGAGTCGGGCGAGTACGTCGAGTCGGACATCCCCGGCGAGCCCCAGCCGGCCGGACCGGAGGACACCGGGCACTACACCGACCGCGACCAGTAGCGGCCGGTCACCCGCTCAGTTGGCCACCCGCCCGTCGGTCAGTCGACGAGTCCCGCCTGCGTCAGCAGGCGGAGGGTCTCGACCCCGGCCGGCGGGCAGCGTCCGGCGTCCTCGGAGGTGACCCACTCCACCTCGTCCACCTCTGCGGAGGCGACGGGTGTGGCGGTGTCCAGCGTGCCTCCCGGCCGTGCCAGGAAGAGCGTCATCGCGACGATCGTTCCGGGCGCCTGCCCGTGGGCGGGTTCGGTGACGACGGCGAACTCGTCGACGTCGTCGGCGGTGAGCCGCAGGCCGGTCTCCTCGTACGCCTCGCGGACGGCGGCGTCGACGGCGGACTCGCCGGGTTCGACCTTGCCTCCGGGCAGGTACAGGACGTCGCGCCCGCGGGCGCGCACCATCAGGACGCGGCGGTCGCGGACCAGTAGGAGCGCGCTGACGTCCAGGACGGGCACGGCCGGGAGGCCCGCCCCACCCGAGCCGGTCAGCTCGCGTCCGCCTCGTCGTCGCGCACGCGCGAGGCCAGCGGCACGACCGCCGAGGGCACGTCCGCGACCGGCTCCGGGCGCACCCCGAAGAGGGCGTCCAGCGCCCCGGTGAAGTCGTCGCCGCGACCGGCGCGGCCGAGTTCCCGGGCCCGCACGGAGGGGCGGTGCAGCAGCACGCCGACCAGGTGCCGGAGCGCCCGTTCGGTCTGTTCCGCGGACTCGGGGGTGGTGTCGCCGCGACGCTTCACGCGGTCGATCTCGTCGTCCAGGATGCCGAAGACGTGCTTGCGCAGGGCGACCAGCGCCGGGGTGGTCGACTGCTCGAGGGCCTGGGCGCGGAACCGGGAGACGGCGTCGTCGACGATGGCGCGGGCCTCGGTCTCGGCGTTGAGCTCGGCGATCGGCGCGTGGATGCTGATCGTCTCGAGGTCGAGCATCTCGACGCCCTCGACGTCGGCGGCGTCGGGGTGCACGTTGCGGGGGAGGCCAAGGTCGATGACGATCCGTCGGGCACCGTCGTCGAGGTCGCACGCCTCGACCACCGGGACCTCGCTCGAGGTGCAGGTGATGACGACGTCGCTCGCACCGATCGCGGTGCGCAGGTCGGTGGCGGCGACCAGGTCGTGCTTGGCGGCGAACCAGGGGGCGCGGCCGGAGGGCGAGAAGACCTGGATCTGCTCGGCACCGCGGTCGCGGAGGGCGGCGATGGTGGTCGCGGCGTAGCTGCCGGTGCCGACGAGCAGCACGCGGGTGGCGGCCCAGTCGGTGATCCGCGACGAGGCGAGCTCGAGTCCGAGACGGACGAGCGACCGGCCGGCGGCGCCGATGCGGGTGCGGGTCTTGACCCCGCGTGAGGTGTGCGCCGCCTCTTGGAAGAGGCGTTCGAGCTCCGAGGTGGTGGTGCCGTTGCGGCGGGCGTCCTCGAGGGCCCGTCGGACCTGGCCGGAGATCTCGGTCTCGCCGACGACCACGGACTCGAGCCCGCTCGACACGGCGAAGAGGTGCTGCACGACGTCGCCGCCGCCCAGGACCTGTACGGAGTCGAGGACCTCGTCCGCCTGCAGCTCACTCGCTGCCGACACGGCCTCGACCGTGGCGCGGACGGCGGCCTCGTCGTCACCGGCGATGTCGAGGTAGGCCTCGAACCGGTTGCACGTGGCGAGGACCACGGCGCCGTCCAGGACGTCCGAGTCCGTGACGAGGTGGCTGGCCGCCGCGGGTGCTCCGATGCTCAGACGCTCCAGGAGGTCGAAGCTGGCGTTGCGATGCGACGCCGTGAGACAGATGAGCACGTCTTCAATCGTAACCCCGCCGTCCCGAGTGCCAGATCGGAGATCCGCCCTGTTCGCGGTGGGAGAATCACCGGGTGACCGACGCGCTCCCGACCACCCATCCGCTCGCCGACGGCCGCACCGCGGGCTCGCGGCTCGTCCGGGCCCTCCGGGGCGACCGCCCGGAGACGCTGCCGGTCTGGTTCATGCGCCAGGCGGGCCGTTCGCTGCCCGAGTACCGCGACCTCCGGGTCGGCACGGCCATGCTCGACGCGTGCCTCGACCCGGCCCTGGCGTCGGAGATCACCCTGCAGCCGGTGCGCCGGCACGGGGTCGACGCCGGCATCTTCTTCAGCGACATCGTCGTGCCGATCAAGCTCGCGGGCGTGGACGTCGAGATCGTCCCCGGTCGTGGCCCCGTCCTCGGTTCCCCGGTCCGGACCGCCTCCGACGTCGACGCCCTCGGTCGCCTCGAGCCGGAGGCCCTGGCACCGATCTCCGAGGCCGTCGCCCGCACGGTCGCCGAGCTGGGCACCACGCCGCTCATCGGCTTCGCCGGTGCCCCCTTCACCCTGGCCGCCTACCTGGTCGAGGGCGGTCCGTCGAAGGACCACATCCGCGCCCGCACGATGATGCACGCCGACCCGGAGACCTGGTCGCGCCTGCTGGACTGGGCCGCCGACGTGTCGGGGGCGTTCCTCCGTGCCCAGGTGCTCGCCGGCGCCTCGGCCGCGCAGCTCTTCGACTCGTGGGTCGGTTCCCTGTCGCGGGCGGACTACGTCGAGCGGGTCGCACCGCACTCGGCGACCGCGCTGTCCCACGTCGCCGACCTCGGCGTCCCGCGCATCCACTTCGGTGTCGGCAGCGGTGAGGTCCTGGCCGACATGGCGACCGTCGGCGGCCACGCCGAGGCGGTCGACGCGGTCGGCGTGGACTGGCGCCTGCCGCTCGACGAGGCCGTGCGGCGCGTCGGCACGGGCGTCACCGTGCAGGGCAACATCGACCCGGCGATGCTCGCGGCACCGTGGGAGGTCCTCGAGGCCCACGTCCGCGCGGTCGTCCGCCGCGGTGGGGTGGCCCGGGCGCACGTGGTGAACCTCGGCCACGGGGTGCCGCCGGAGACCGACCCGGACGTGCTGACCCGCGTCGTCGAACTCGTGCACTCGCTCGGCGACGGCACCGACGGCACCGGCGACACCGATGGGACGGACCAGGCCCGGAGCGCCGCGGCATGACCGACGTCGTCGTGGTCGGTGGCGGGGTCGCCGGGCTCGTCGCCGCGCGGGACCTGGCGAAGGGCGGCGCACACGTCGTGCTGCTCGAGGCGTCCGGGGAGCTCGGCGGCATGATCCGCCGACACACCGTCGCCGGGCTCGACCTCGACATGGCCGCGGACTCGTTCGCCACCCGGACGGACGCCGTGTCCTCGCTGGCGATCGAACTCGGACTGGGCAACGACATCGTCTCGCCGGACCCTCGCGGAGCCTGGCTGATGACCCGCGACGGCCGGACCGCTCCGATCCCCTCGACCGGACTGCTCGGGATCCCGGGCACCCCGATGGCCGCGGACGTCATCGCCGTCGTCGGCGGCCCGGCGGCGCTGCGTGCCCAGATGGACGCGCTGCTGCCCTCGCCGGTCGGTGCCCGTGCGACGTCCCTCGGCACGCTGGTCCGGCGGCGGATGGGCGCGAAGGTCCTCGACGACCTGGTCGTGCCGATCGTCGCCGGCGTGCACTCCACCCACCCCGACGACCTGGACCCGGACCGGGTCGCCCCGGGGCTGCGTGCGGCACTGCAGCGCGAGGGCTCGCTCGCCCGTGCGGTGCTCGCGCTCCGGAAGCGTGCCGTCGCGGGTTCCGCCGTGCAGGGCCTCCGTGGCGGCATCGCCCGCCTGGTCGACGAACTCGTCGCCGACCTCGACACGTACCGCGTCGACGTCCGGCTGCACACCCGGGCGACGCGCGTCGAACGTGCCGCGGTCGAGGCCACCTCCGCCGACGGCCGGACCGAACGACTGGCCGCTGACCACGTCCTCGCCACGGTCGCCGACCCGGCCCGGACGGCGGCGCCCAGGCGGTCCGGCATCGAGCTGCTCACGCTGGTGGTCGACCGGCCGGAGCTGGACGACGCCCCCCGCGGGACCGGCATGCTCGTCCACCCGGCAGCCGCCGGCGTCGCCGCGAAGGCGCTGACGCACGCGACCGTCAAGTGGCCGTGGCTGGCCGAGCGTGCGGCCGGGAGGCACGTCCTCCGTCTCAGCTACGCCCTGCCCCCGGCAGGTGCGGGCCAGGCGACCGGCGCTGCCGACGCGACGGGTGCGGACCCGGTCGCCACGAGCCTCCCGGTCGACCCCACCGGACCGGTGAGCACCCGCGCCACCACCGACGCGTCCGCCCTGCTCGGCCTCCGCGTCGGACCGGAGCACGTGGTCGGCGCCGCACGCGTGCTCTGGCACGGACCGGACGCCGAGGCGGCCGGACTGGCCGAGGGCGTCGTCGGCATCGGCGAGGCGTCGTCGGGCCGAGGCCTCTCCGGCATCGTGACCGGCGCCCGCACCGCGGCTGAGCGCATCCTGGATTCCTGAGCGGACCGCCGACCCGCCGAGGGCTACTGTTGGGGGAACCGTCGGACACATGCCGATCGGTGCATGACCCCGCAACGGTGCATCACCAAGCACACTGACCCAACGGAGGAAACGCTCATGCGTGGAAAGCTCCTGTTCGTCGCCGGCGCAGCACTCGGGTACGTCCTGGGATCGCGAGCCGGACGGGCGCGGTACGAGCAGATCAAGTCCGTCAGCGGCAAGGTCTGGAACAGCAACGGCGTGCAGAAGAGCGTGCACGACGTCGAGGGCTTCGTGCAGGACCGCACGCCCGACGTCGCCGACTTCATCGGTGAGCAGACCAAGAAGGTCGTCCGCAAGGTGAGCTCGAAGGCGTCGTCCAACAAGGGCTCGCAGATCTCATGACCGACACACGCGACCGGAAGTCGCGGTCGCTGTTCGGCCTCGTCAAGGACCTGCCCGACCTCGTCAAGGACCTGGTGAAGGGCGAGATCTCGCTCCTCAAGGCCGAGATGATCGGCAAGGCGAAGGTCTTCGGCATCGCCGCGGGCATCCTCGTCGCAGCGCTCGTCGTCGTGCTGTACGCGATCGGCGTGCTCCTCACCGCAGCGGTGATGGGCCTCGCCACCGTGATGCCGGCATGGCTGGCGGCGCTGCTGCTCGGTGTGCTGATGCTCATCGTCGCGGGGATCCTGGGTCTCGTCGGCTGGAAGCGCCTGAAGAAGGGCCTGCCGATCACGCCGAAGCGCACGATCGCCAGCGTCAAGAACGACGTCAACGCCGTCAAGGGCCTCGGCAAGAAGCCGACCCCCGAGACGCAGCGTGGCTCCCGCAAGCCCGACGTCGACGGCCGGTTCTGACCCCGTCGTCCTCTGACCCCCGTCATCCCCACGACCCCACCGGAGGACCAGTGACCGACCCCAAGGACGAGCACGGCGACATCGCCGACCGCGTCGCCGCCACCCGTGCCCAGCTCTTCGACACCCTCGACGCGATCGAGGACAAGCTCAACGTCCCGAAGCAGCTCGGCATCGCGGCGTCGAAGGTCAAGCGTGGCGTGGACGAGAACCCGGTGCCGTACCTGGCCGGGCTCGCAGCGGGAGTGGCAGTGGTCGGGGGTATCGTCGTAGCGGCGCTCCGACGACGGTGAACCACAGGCGGCGAGCCACCGCGAGCCACTGTGGAACGCAGCCCCGGACGCCCGCTCGGCGACGGGGACGGGCGACCCACACCCCTGGCAACCGTGCCGCTGGCGATCGTGCTCGCGGCCACCGTGGAGGACGACCGATCCATGAGCACTGACGTGCCCACACCAGCAGGAACCGCCGCCGCGCACAGCGCCGCGGCACACACCGACGCAGCGCACGAGACGGATCCCGCTTCCGGGATCGACCCGAACCTGCTCACCGCCTACGCGCTCTGGGCGGTGTTCCGCCGTCCGGTCGGCGCGGTCGCCCGTGGCGGTGACGACTCGGTCGCCGAACTCGACGCGGTCGTCGCGGCCGGTGCCGAGCGCGGCGTCACCATCCGTGGCTTCTACGACGTCTCCGGCTTCCGCGCCGACGCCGACGTCATGATCTGGCTGCACGGCGACGACGCGCAGGCGATCCAGGCGGTGCTGCGGGACATCCGTCGCACGGCGCTGTTCCAGGACGCCGAGCCGGTCTGGCACGCGATGGCCATGCATCGCGAAGCCGAGTTCAACAAGCGGCACACGCCGGCCTTCCTGCGCGGCAAGGACCCCGAGGCCTGGATCACGGTCTACCCGTTCGTCCGGTCCTACGAGTGGTACCTGCTGCCCGAGGACGAACGGTCGAAGATGCTCCGCGACCACGGTGTCGCCGGCGCCAAGTACCGCCGCGTGCTCACCAACACCATCGCCTCCTTCGCCCTCGGCGACTACGAGTGGATCCTGCCGCTCGAGAGCCCCGACCTGGTCGACCTCGTCGACCTGATGCGCGACCTCCGCTACACCGAGGCCCGCATGCACGTCCGCGAAGAAGTGCCCTTCTACACGGGTCGTCGCGTGACGACCGCCGAGCTCCCGGAGGTGCTGTCATGACCGACACCAGCATGATCACGAACGGACAGACCGTCCTCGCCGCCACCCCCGCGGCGGCGTCCGGCCCGGAGCACGTCGAGGAGCCGACCGCGTACGACGCGATCCTGCTCGCCGGCTTCGGCGGACCGGAGGGCCAGGACGACGTCATCCCGTTCCTCCGCAACGTCACCCGCGGCCGCGGGATCCCGGACGAGCGTCTCGAAGAGGTCGCGCACCACTACCGGCACTTCGGCGGCGTCAGCCCGATCAACGCGCAGAACCGTGCGCTCAAGGCCGCGCTCGAGACCGAGCTCGCGTCCCGTGGCATCGACATGCCCGTCCTCTGGGGCAACCGCAACTGGGAGCCCTACCTCGAAGAGGCGTTCACCGAGGCGGCCGACAAGGGCTACACCAAGCTCGTCGCGATAGCCACGAGCGCGTACTCGTCGTTCTCCAGCTGCCGTCAGTACCGCGAGGACTACGCCCGCGTGCTGAACGAGACCGGCCTGATCGACACCATCCAGATCGACAAGATCCGGCAGTTCTTCGACCACCCCGGCTTCGTCCGGCCGTTCATCGACGGTGTCCGCGACGGCATGGCCCGGGCGATCGCCGAGAACGACGGCCTCGACGTCGCGACCGAGCTGCAGGTGCTGTTCTCCACGCACTCGATCCCCTCGACCGACGCCGCCCGGTCCGGCCCCGACTTCCGCGGGTTCGACGAGCACGGCGCGTACGAGGCCCAGCACCTGGCCGTCGGCGAGGTCGTCCTCGACCAGGCGTGGGCGGAGCTCCTCGAGCAGCCCGAGCACGCGCACCTGCAGGGCACGTCGAAGCCCGCCTGGAAGCTCGTCTACCAGTCGCGCTCCGGCCCCCCGACGCAGCCGTGGCTCGAGCCGGACATCAACGACTACATGAACGAGGACCTCAAGGGCGGCCCGACCCGCGCCGTCCTCATCGTGCCGCTCGGCTTCGTGAGCGACCACATGGAGGTCATGTGGGACCTCGACGAGGAAGCCACCGAGACCGCCGGCGAGCTCGGCTACTGGTCGCTCCGCACGCAGACCCCCGGCATCGACCCCGCGTACGTCTCCGGACTCGTCGACCTCGTGCTCGAGCGGGTCAACGGCACCCCGAAGGCCGAGCGTCCGCACATGACCGACATCGGCCCCTGGTACGACGTGTGCCGTCCGGGCTGCTGCGAGAACGTGCGAGCGGGGTTCAAGCCCGCCGCCGCCGGCGTCGCTCCGTGACCGACGGCTCCACATCGAAGGACCCAGCAGTGCAGGACCCCGCAACACCGAAGACCCCGGGTGACAAGCCCGCGATCCGGCTCGGCACCCGTGCCAGCCGGCTCGCGGTCGCCCAGTCACAGGACATCGCCGACCGGCTCGCCAAGGCGTCCGGTCGGCCGGTGGAACTCGTCACCGTGACCAGTGAGGGCGACACGAACCGTGCCTCCCTGGCGTCCCTCGGCGGTACCGGTGTCTTCGCGTCGGCCCTCCGTGAAGCCCTCGTGGCGCACGAGGTCGACGTCCTCGTGCACTCCCTCAAGGACCTGCCCACCGCGCCGTACCCGGGCCTGACCATCGGGGCCGTGCCGAAGCGTGCCGACGCCCGTGACGTCCTGGTCGCGCGGAACGGTGCGACGGTCGAGACCCTGCCCGAGGGCGCGACCGTCGGCACGGGGTCACCCCGCCGGGCCGCGCAGCTCCGTGCCGACCGACCGGACCTCGACGTCGTGGACATCCGCGGCAACATCGACACCCGGCTCGCACGGGTCGAGGACGACCTGGACGCCATCGTGCTCGCGGCCGCCGGACTCGGCCGCATCGGTCGACTCGACGCCGCGACCGAGCTGCTCGACCTGGGCTTCTGGCCGAGCGCGCCCGGACAGGGTGCCCTGGCCGTGGAGATCCGCGCGGACGAGGACGACCGGAACCTGCTCGCCGCCCTGCGGAAGATCGAGCACGCCCCGACCCGCCTCACGGTGACGGCGGAGCGCGAGGTCCTGGCGAAGCTCGAGGCCGGCTGTTCCGCGCCGATCGGGGCGACGGCCGTGGTCGACGCCGAGATGCTCCTGGTGTCCGCGACCGTGTACAGCCCGGACGGGTCCGAGTACCGCACGGCCTCGCACGCGGCGATGCTCGACGGCTCCGCGCAGGACCGGCTCGACGAAGCGCTGTCGGTCGCCGGCCGGGTCGCCGACGAACTCCTCGAGAACGGTGCCGCCGAACTCGCCGACCTGCCCGCGACCAGCGGCCCCGGCACGGACGAACCGGACACCGGGCACACCGCCGGCCCCGGGCTGGCGAGCCCGGCCGAGTAGGGCGGGCACCACGGACGACACCCGGAGCCCCACGGACACCGCTGCCTCGGACACCGCTGCCTCGGACACCGCTGCCACTGGCCGCGCTGTCGTGCTGGTACCGCGTGGCGGTGGCTGGGGCACCCGGGTCGCCGAGTCCGCTCGGGCGCGGGGACTCGAGCCCGTGGTGGTGCCGCTCATCACGGACGAGCCACCCGCGGACACCGGCCCCCTCGACGTGGCGATCGCGCAGCTCCGTGCGACAGCCGCGGCCGCGACCGGAAGCGGCACGGGCCCCTGGCTCGTGGTGACCAGTGCGACCACCGTGCGCGTGCTCGTGGGACGCATGGCGGGCCTCCCGTCCGGCGTCCGCGTCGCCGCCGTCGGCACCGCGACCGCACGCGCTGCCCGCGCGGCCGGCTGGCCCGTCGACCTGGTGCCGGACGACGCCTCGGCCGCGGGCCTCGTTGCCGCCCTGCCGGACACCGACGGACTGGTCGTGCACCCGCGCTCCGACCTCGCCGCCCCGACCCTGGTCGACGGCCTGCGGGAGCGGGACATCCTGGTGGTCGACGTGGTCGCGTACCGTACCGTGGGCACCGGCGACGGGCCGATCACCCTCGACCCGGCGCCGGACGTCGTCCTCGTGACGAGCGGCAGCGTCGCCCGCGAAGTCGCCCGCCGCCTCACCCCACTGGACCCGCGGACCCGGATCGCCTGCATCGGCCCGGGTACCGCCACCGAGACCCGCGATGCCGGACTGCCCGTGCACGTCGTCGCGGCCGAGCGGTCCGCCGAAGCCCTGCTCGACGCCGTCGTCGAGACCCTCACCCCACACCCCGAACAGGAAGGTCACTCGTGACTGGACGCTTCCCCCAGGTCCGCCCCCGACGTCTCCGGGCCACCCCCGCGATGCGTCGACTCGTCGCCGAGACCCGGCTCCACCCCGCCGAGCTCGTGCTGCCGATGTTCATCCGCGAAGGCGCCACCGACGCCATCGACATCACGAGCATGCCCGGGGTCCAGCAGCACTCCCTCGACTCGTTCCGCCGCGCGCTCAACGAGGCCGCGTCGGTCGGCATCGGCGGCGTGAACCTGTTCGGGGTGCCCGAGCACAAGGACGCCGTCGGGTCCGGCGCGACCGACCCGGACGGCATCCTCAACGTCGCGATCCGGGTGGCGAAGGAAGAGGTCGGGGACGCGCTCGTCGTGCAGTCCGACCTGTGCCTCGACGAGTTCACCGACCACGGCCACTGCGGCGTGCTCGCGAGCGACGGTTCGGTCGACAACGACGCCACGCTCCTGCGGTACCGGGACATGGCCGTCGCGCAGGCCGAGGCCGGCGCCGAACTGGTGTGCATGAGCGGGATGATGGACGGTCAGATCGCCGCCGCCCGCGACGCCCTCGACACCGCCGGCCACTCCGGCACGGCGCTCCTCGCCTACGCCGCGAAGTACGCCTCCGCCTTCTACGGGCCGTTCCGGGAGGCCGTGGCCTCGACCCTGCAGGGTGACCGCCGCACCTACCAGCTCGACTCCGGCAACGGACGTGAAGGGCTGCGCGAGGTCGAGCAGGACATCGAGGAGGGCGCCGACATCGTCATGGTGAAGCCCGCCATGAGCTACCTCGACGTCCTCGCCCGCACCGCTGACACGTCGCCGGTGCCGGTCTGGGCGTACCAGATCTCCGGCGAGTACGCGATGATCACCGCAGCCGCCCAGAACGGCTGGATCGACCGGGACGCCGCGGCGATGGAGGCCCTCATCGGCATCAAGCGCGCCGGCGCCGACGCGATCCTCACCTACTTCGCGGTCGACATCGCCCGCAAGCTCAACGACGAAGCGGGCCTGCGCGCCTCCGGCAGCACCGCGGACGTCGCCGGCATCGCCACGACCGGGAAGGCACCCGAATGACCCCGACGACGACCAACGACCAGCTGTTCGGCCGCGCGAAGAACAGCATCCCGGGCGGAGTGAACTCCCCGGTCCGTGCCTACGGCTCCGTCGGCGGCACCCCGCGGTTCCTCGTCAACGCGAAGGGGGCCTACGTCACCGACGCCGAGGGTCGCGAGTACGTCGACCTCGTCGCGTCCTGGGGTCCGGCGATCCTCGGGCACGCCCACCCCGGCACCGTGGAGGCCGTGCAGCAGGCGGCGGCCCGCGGGCTGTCGTTCGGCGCCTCCACCCCGGGCGAGACCGAGCTGGCCGAGCTCGTGAAGCAGCGGGTGCAGGTCGACGGCGACGGTCCGATCGAGAAGCTCCGCATGGTGTCCACCGGCACCGAGGCGACGATGACCGCGATCCGCCTGGCCCGCGGGTACACCGGCCGCGACCTGCTCGTGAAGTTCGCCGGGCACTACCACGGCCACTCCGACTCGCTGCTGGCCGAGGCCGGCTCGGGTGTCGCGACGCTCGCCCTGCCCGGCAGTGCGGGCATCACCGCCGAGACCGCCGCGCAGACCCTGGTGCTGCCGTACAACGACCTCGACGCCGTCCGCCGCGCGTTCGAGGAGCACTCCGGGCGCATCGCCGCCGTGATCGTCGAGGCCGCCGCCGCGAACATGGGCGTCCTCGCTCCCGACCGCGGCTTCAACCGGGCGCTGTCGCAGATCACCAGTTCGAACGGTGCGCTGCTCATCGTCGACGAGGTCCTCACCGGCTTCCGCGTCGGACCCGCCGGCTGGTGGGGTCTCGAGGCGTCGAACACCGTCCCCGACGGCGCCGGCTGGAAGCCCGACCTGGTCACCTACGGCAAGGTCATCGGCGGCGGCATGCCCCTCGCCGCACTCGGTGGTCGTCGCGAGGTGATGGACTTCCTCGCCCCGCTCGGCCCGGTGTACCAGGCGGGCACGCTGTCCGGGAACCCGCTGGCGGTCGCCGCCGGCATCGCCACGCTCCGTGCCGCCACGGCGGACGTCTACGCGCACCTCGACCGCACCGCCGACGTGGTGTCGCGGGCGACGAGCGAGGCCCTGTCGGCCGAGGGCGTCGCACACACCGTGCAGCACGCCGGCAACCTGTTCTCGTTCGCGTTCACGGACACCCCGCCGCGGAACTACGACGACGTCCGGGCGCAGGACGTCTTCCGGTACGCGCCGTTCTTCCACAGCATGCTCGACTCCGGCATCACGCTGCCGCCGAGTGTGTTCGAGGCGTGGTTCCTGACCGCGGCGCACGACGAGCGTGCGGTGTCGCAGATCCTCGACGCCCTGCCCGCCGCCGCGAAGGCGGCTGCCGCCGCCTGACCCCCGCAACACGCAACGTCGGCGTCGTCACGCAGCGCAATGTCGCTGCGGAACGGCGCCGACGTTGCGTTTCGCGAGACGGACGGGCGGACGGGAGGCGCGGGGCGGCTAGTCCGCGCGGCGTGCGTGCCAGCGCCCACCGCTCCGCTCGACCGCCAGCGGGAAGTCGAACGCCGCCGACACCCGCGCCGAGCTGATGACCTCGTCCGCGCGCCCCTGCGCCACGACGGCCCCGTCACGCAGCAGCATCGCGTGCGAGGTGGACGCCGGCAGGTCCTCGAGGTGGTGGGTGACCATCACGCTGCCGAGCTCCGGCTGCCGCACCCGCAGCGCGTCGACGGTCTCGAGCAGGTGTTCCCGGGCGGCGACGTCGAGCCCGGTCGCCGGTTCGTCGAGCAGCAGCAGCCGCGGCTCGGCCATCAGCGCCCGCGCGATCAGTGCCCGACCCCGTTCACCCTGCGACAGCACCGGCCAGCGGGCGTCCCGGCGGGCGGACAGTCCGACGTCGGCGACGTGCTGCTCGGCACGGGCGACCTGCTCGGCGGTCGGTTCCCACCGCACCATGAGGTCGGTCGTGCCGGTCAGCCCGGTGAGCACGGTCTCCAGGACGGTGAGCGGCGAGAGCATCCGGTGCCGTGGGTCGACGTGGCCGATGTGCTCGCGGAGCTGCCGGACGTCGGCACGACCCAGGCGGTGCCCGAGCAACTCGACGGTGCCCGCGGAGGGGTGCCCGGTCGCGCCCAGGACGGCCAGCAGCGTGGACTTGCCCGCGCCGTTCGGGCCGAGCAGTGCCCAGTGCTCGCCGGCCCGGACGGTCAGCTCGACGTCGTGCAGCAGGTCGCGGCCGCCGCGGGTGACGCGGAGTCCGGAGGTGCGGAGGAGGGCGTCGGTCATCCCGTCATCCTCGCGCACCCCGGTGGACCCGACGGCGGTCAGGCCTTCGCGGCCCGGGCGGTGGCGAGGTGCTCGGCCATCCCGCGACCGAGTCCGCGGACGAGTGCTCCGCCGGCCTCCCCGTCGCGACCCTTCGCGGCGGCGCGGAAGCCGTCGAGGGCCTGTTCGACGTCCCAGAAGACGAACTCGGGCTCGCCGATTCGGACGAACTTCGCACGGTTCAGCAGCGATTCGCTCGTCTTGAGCAGCAGTTCGTTGCCGGACTTCTGCACCATGAACGCGATCGCGCGGTCGATGTCGTCGTTGAGGGCGCGGTCCTCGGCCTTCGCGTGCGCGCGCATGTCGTCGAGGATGGCGCCGAACGCCTTCACGTCGTCGTCCTCGAAGCGGGGGAAGGACCAGCGCGCGGCGAGTTCACCGAAGCCGAAGAGCATCTGGAAGGCGTCGTCGTAGGCTTCGCGGGTCGGGGAGGCGACGCGGGTGTACCGGTTCGCCTCCATCTCGACCAGGCCGTAGTCGACGAGCTTCGCGATCGCCTCGCGGATCGGGGTGCGACTCACACCCAGCCAGGCCACGAGCTCGTCGTCGTTGAGGCGTTCGCCGGCCTGCAGGGTCCCGTCCTGGATGGCCGCGAGCATCTTCTCGAGGACGACGTCCCGGAGGAGCTTGCGCGGCGAGTTCTCGACGGTCGACTTGGGTACCGGCATCCGGGTCTCCTTCAGAAGGTGTTCGGTATTCAAATCCTAACGTGACATTGCGCAAACGGTTGCAAAATCACTGGCGGGAGGCGCGGATCACCGCCGCACGTCGACCACCGTCCGCCCGTGCACCCGTCCGGCGACCACGGCAGCGCCGACCTCGATCGCCTCGGCCAGCCCGACGGTCCGCGACACCGCCCGGAGCAGCGCCGGGTCGAGGTCTGTTCCCAGCCGCGCCCACGCCCGCTGCCGCAGGTCGAGCGGCGCCGCGACCGATTCGATGCCGAGCAGGGACACCCCGCGCAGGATGAACGGCAGCACCGTCGTCGACAGCGCGGTGTCCTGCGCCAGCCCGCACGCCGTGACCGCCCCGCCGTACCGCGTCGCCGCGAGGACGTTCGCCAGGGTCGCACCCCCGACGCTGTCCACGGCACCCGCCCAGACCGCCCGCTGCATCGGCTTGCCGGGGTCGGCGAACTGCGCCCGGTCGACGACGTCCGTCGCACCGAGTGCCCGGAGCGAGTGGCCGTTCTCCGGCCGACCGGTCGACGCCGTCACCCGGTACCCACGAGCCGCGAGCAGGGCGATCGCCACCGTGCCGACCCCGCCCGAGGCCCCGGTCACCAGGACCGGTCCGTCTTCGGGTGCGACCACCCGCTCGAGCGCCAGGACGCTGAGCATCGCCGTGAAGCCCGCCGTGCCGATCGCTGCCGCCAGGTCGTCGTCGAGGTCCTCCGGAAGCGTGACGAGCGAGTCGACCGGGACCACGCACTGCTCCGCCCAGCCGCCGTGTCGGGTCTCGCCCGCGCCCGCGCCGGTGAGGACCACGCGCTCGCCGACGGCCACGTCCCGCACGTCCGAGCCGAGCGCGGCGACGGTGCCCACCACGTCGATGCCCGGCACGAGCGGATCGGCCCGCACCACGCCGGGGTCGCCGGCGACGGCCAGGCCGTCCTTGTAGTTGACGCTCGACCTCGTGACGGTGACCAGGGCCTCACGGCTGCCGGGAGCGGGCAGGTCGACGTCGGTGACGGCGGGGGCGGCGGAACGGGACACGAGGACGGCACGGGTCATGCGCGCGACGCTACCCCGGGCCTCCCGGTCGGGTGCGGGCCTGATGCGTGCCCGACGGTTCGCGCTCAGCGACAACGTTCGCGCCCGCTCGCACGAACGGTGTCGCTGAGCGCGAAACGCGCCCGCCCGCGGACCGCCCGCGATCAGCCGAACATGATGGCGGCCTCGTCGTACCGGTCCTGCGGCACGGTCTTCAGCTCGCCGAGCGCGTCCGCGAACGAGACGTGCACGATCTCGGTCCCCTTCAGGGCGACCATCCGGCCCCAGCGCTCCTCGACGACCGCGTCGATCGCGGCCAGCCCGAGCCGGGTGGACAGCACCCGGTCGTACGCCGTCGGGGTGCCACCGCGCTGGATGTGGCCCAGCGTGGTCGCACGCGTCTCGATGCCGGTCATCTCCTCGATGAGCGGGGCGAGGCGCTCGCCGATGCCACCCAGGCGCGGCCGGCCGAAGGCGTCCAGGCCGCGCTCGGTGTGCGCGGTGTCCTCGTGGTCGGGGACGAAGCCCTCGGCGACCACGACGAGCGGTGCGCGGCCGCGGTCGTAGGCGGCCTGCACCCACTCGCCGATCTGCGCCAGCGACGTCTTCTGCTCGGGGATGAGGATCGCGTGCGCGCCCGCCGCCATGCCCGAGTGCAGGGCGATCCAACCGACGTGGCGGCCCATCACCTCGGCGACCATGCAGCGGGAGTGGGACTCGCCGGTGGTGCGGAGGCGGTCCATCGCCTCGGTCGCGATCGCCACGGCGGTGTCGAACCCGAACGTGTAGTCGGTGGCGCCCAGGTCGTTGTCGACCGTCTTCGGCACGCCGACGATCTGCAGGCCGGCGTCCGTGAGGCGCTTCGCGGCCGCCAGGGTGCCCTCGCCGCCGATCGCGACGACGGCGTCGATGCCGTGTCGTTCCAGGGTCTTCGTGATGTTCTCGACGCCGCCGTTCGGGCCCTCGAAGGGGTTCGTGCGGCTGGTGCCGAGGATCGTCCCGCCCTGCTTCGCGATGCCCTGGATGTCCTTGCGGCCGAGCGGCACGATGTCGCCCTCGACAACACCCCGCCAGCCGTCGCGGAAGCCGACGAACTCGTGGCCGTGGATGGCGATGCCCTTGAGCACGATGGCGCGGATGACCGCGTTGAGGCCGGGGCAGTCGCCGCCGGAGGTGAGGATGCCGATGCGCATGGTGACTCCCGTGGTCGGGTCCGGAGGGACGTGCCCATCATGTCTGACGGCGGTTCCGCTTACCATCCCTGCATGCCCTCCGTCCGTCCCGTCGCCGCAGCTCCGGCGGCCCGTCCCGGCGCGGACGACGGTGCGGGTCGCGTGGACACCGTGTACCGGCCGGGAGGCCCGGTGGACGTGGTCGCGACGCTGCGGCCCCTGTCGCGCGGCTCCGGCGACCCGGCCCACCGGGTGGTCGGCTCCGACGTGTGGCTCGCGCTCCGCACCCCGGAGGGGCCGGCGTCGGTGCTCGTGCGCCCCGTCGGTGACACCGTCGCGATCAGTGCCTGGGGTGCCGGAGCGTCGTGGGCGGTCGCGCACGGACCGGACCTGGTCGGCCGCGGGGACGACTGGACCGAGCTCGACGTGTCCGCACATGCCTTCCTCGCCCAGGCGCGACACCGTCAGCCGGGGTTACGGCTGCTGCGGACGAACACCGTCGTCGCGATGCTCGTGCCGGCGATCATGGAGCAGAAGGTGACCTCCCGCCAGGCCTGGCGGGCGTGGCGGTACCTCGTGCAGCGCTTCGGCACGCCCGCTCCCGGGCCGGCTCCGGCGGGCATGGTCGTCCCGCCGGACGCCGACACCTGGGCGCGGATCCCGAGCTGGGAGTGGCACAAGGCCGGCATCGAGCCCGGACGGTCGGCGACGGTGATGCGCGTCGTGCGGGTCGCGCCGGCGCTCGAGCGGACGCTGACCCTGGGCCGGGGTGGCGAACTCGTCGCGAGCCGGCTGCAGTCGATCCCGGGCGTCGGGCCGTGGACCGCCGCCGAGACGGCGCAACGGGCGCACGGTGATCCGGATTCGCCAAGTGTCGGGGACTACCACGTGCCCGCGCTCGTCGGGTGGGCGCTCACCGGCGGACCGGTCGACGACGACGGGATGCTCGAGCTGCTCGAACCCTGGCGGGGGCACCGGGAGCGGGTCGTGCGGTTGATCGCGGGCTCGGGCTTCCGGAAGCCGACGTTCGGGCCGCGGATGACGATCCAGGACCACCGGGGCCACTGAACTCAGGGGTGGTGGGTGCCCTCGCCGGCCAGCACCGCGCGGTAGCCCTCTCGGAAGGTCGGGTAGCGGAACGCGAAGCCCGTCGAGCGGAGCAGCGCGTTCGACAGGCGCTTGTCACCACCCGCCTGCCGGTCCGATGCGGGGCCGTGCTCCGGTGTCGGCAGATCGAGTTCGTCGGCGAGGAACCGCAGCACGTCGTCGAGACGGACCGGCTCGTCGTCCGTCCCGAGGTACGTCGGTGCCGGGTCGTCCAGCGTCGCGAGGTGCACGATCGCGGCGGCGGCGTCGTCGCGGTGGATGCGGTTCGTGTGCGGGGACGCGGCATCAGCCGGAGCGAGCCGGGCACTGCCGGAGCGGACCTGGTCGATCAACCGCTCGCGGCCGGGGCCGTAGATGCCGGACAGGCGGAGGAGCACCGCACCGGCGACCCGTTCGCGGAGCAGTGCCTCGGCCTCGACCAGGACCCTCGCCGTCGGGGTACCGCCAGCGGCCGGGGTCGCCTCCGTGACCTCGCTGCCGTCGGACACGTCGTACACGGCGGTCGAGGACACGACGACGACCCGCGGGCTCGCCCCCGATCGGTCGATCCCGTCCAGCACGTTCCGCAGACCGTCGACGTAGGTGGCGCGGTACTCGTCCGGGTCGCGGCTGCCCGCGGCCAGGGCGACGACGACGATCGCGGTGTCGGGGTCGATCTCGGGGACGTCACTCCGGAGGTCGGTGCTCCGGCCCTCGATCGGCACCGGCAGGAGTTCAGCGCGGCGACGGAGGCCGACGACGCGGTACCCGAGGTCGGCGAAGCGGAGGGCGGCCTCGGTGCCGAGGTCGCCGCAGCCGGCGATGACGACGGTCTGGTGTGCTGACATCTGTCGACCTTCCCACGGATGCGGTCACGGCATCACATCGCCGGAGTTGGGTCCGAGCGTCTGCCCGGTGTACAGGTCGCCCGCTGGTGAGGACGCGAGCAGCAGGGCGGTCGGGGCGACCTCGTGCGGGACACCGAACCGCCCGATCGGGAGTTCGGCTGCCTTGTCGGCCCGCCACTGCGGCGTCATCCGGTCGGTCATCGGCGACACGACCGGACCGGGCGCGATCGCGTTGACGAGGACACCCCGCCCGCTCCACTCGATCGCCGCGCTCTTGGTCAGTGCGATGACGCCGGCCTTCGCGGCTGCGTAGTGCGCGACCTCGGACCCGCCCTTGATCGCCAGTTGCGAGGCCAGGTTGATGATGCGCCCACCGCCGTCGCGGAGCATCAGACGACCGACCGCGCGCATCATCAGGAACACGCCGGTGAGGTCGACGGCGACGATCCGGTTCCAGTCGGCCGTGGACAGCTCCTCGAGCGGCGCCTGGGAGAGGACACCGGCGGCGTTCACGAGGACGTCGATGCCGTCGAGTTCGGCGTCGACGGTCACGACGACGGCCTCGACGTCCGCCTCGTCCGTGACGTCCAGGACGACGGTCAGGACGTCCAGCCGCCGGGCGACCGCTTCGAGGGCATCGACGTCGCGGTCGGCGACGGCGACCTGTGCACCGGCGGCGACGAAGGCCTCGACGATCGCGAGCCCGATGCCGCTGGCACCGCCGGTGACGAGCGCGGTGGCTCCGTCGAGGTCGAACACGTCGCCGCGCATCAGTCGGCCATCAGGATGGTCATCCCGCCGTCCACGAGGAGCTCCTGTCCGGTGACGTACCGCGCCTCACGGCTGAGCAGGAAGCGGATCACGGCCGCCGCCTCCGCCGCGGTCCCGACACGACCCCACGGGATGCGGGCACCCGCTGCCTGGAGGCCCGCCGCTCCGAGCGAGTTCGTCGCGTCCGTCGACTGCGGTGTCTCGATCAGGCCGGGGATGACGGTGTTCACGCGGATCCCGCGCGGCGCCAGTTCGGCGGCGGCACTCCGGGCGAGCCCGATCACCGCCGCCTTGCACGCGGCGTAGTGGCTGTGCGCGACCCAGCCGTAGACGCCGCCCGCGATCGAGGAGACCGCCACCATCGACCCGCCGGAGCCGAGGTGGCGCGCGCCGGCGCGGAGGGTGCGCATCACGCCGTTGAGGTCGACCTGCACCATGTCGTCCCAGGCGGCGTCGGTCATGGTGTCGAGCGGCTGCCGCCGGAGCACGCCGGCGCCGGCGACGACGTGGTCGACACGGCCCCACCGGTCGAGCGCCGCCTGGAACACGGCGTCGACGTCCTCGGTCCGGCGGACGTCGGCGGGGACGGTCAGCGCTCGACCTCCGGCCGCCTCGACGGCTGCGACGACGACCGAGGGGTCGTGCGGGTCACCGGCGAACACCGGGATGACGATGTCGGCCCCGTGCTCGGCGAGCTGGACGGCGAGTGCTGCGCCGATCCCGCTCGCGGCGCCGGTGATGACGGCGACCCGTCCGGCGAACTCGGAGTACACGGCCTCCGACGTGGGCGTGCTCAATGCTCGATCACCGCCACGCGCTTGGTCGCGAGCATGATCAGCCCGGAGAGGACCATGCCGCCGGCACCCACGACGACGGCCGCCGGTCCGAGACCGACGTTGCCGGCGACGAGGGCGGTGAGCACCGCGGACCCGATGATCGATCCCGGCTGGCCCATGGCGGTGACGAACGCGGAACCGGTGGCGCGGCAGCTGGAGTCGAAGCACTCCGCCTGCAGGAACAGCAGGGAGGCGTACGGGCCGAGCAGGAAGAACAGCGTCAGCATGTACGTGATCAGGACGTACCCGAAGTCGTCCGGGCCGAGGACGAACAGGGTCCAGCACACCCCGGCGAGCAGCCAGCCGCCGACGATGGTGGTCTTGCGGCCGATGACGTCCCCGAGCCAACCGTGGAACAGGTACCCGGCGGCGCCGACGACGTTGGAGAGCACGATGATCAGCAGCGACATGCTCGTGTCGACGCCCTTCACGTCCTCGAGCATCGTGGTGCCGAGCACGCTCGTCGTGGTGATGCCGAAGTAGTTCACGATCCACGCGATCGACAGCACGACGGTGTTGCGGGCGTAACGCTTGCCGAAGATCGCCCGCAGTGACGGTCGCTCGTCCTCGACGACCCCGAAGCGGG
Organism: Curtobacterium sp. MCLR17_032; assembly: GCF_003234795.2. Lineage (NCBI taxonomy): Bacteria > Bacillati > Actinomycetota > Actinomycetes > Micrococcales > Microbacteriaceae > Curtobacterium > Curtobacterium sp. MCLR17_032. The sequence goes on from NZ_CP126268.1 coordinate 105,914, forward strand.
CCGCGATCCGGCTCGCCTCGTCGGCGCGACCGGACTTCCGGAGCTGCCGCAGGTACGTGTTGAGACGGTGCTGCGGGGTCTCCTTGATGCCCTTGCGGAGGAACAGCACGAACAGCGCGGGGACGGTGGCGACGAGGAACGCGATCCGCCACGAGTCGGGTCCGAACAGCCCGTTGATCCCGGCGATGAACGCGGCGGCCAGGAGGGCACCGATCGGCCATCCGGTCTGCACCAGGCTGTAGAAGAAGCCGCGGCGCTTCCGGATGCCCTCGATCTCGGTGAGGGCGAAGACCTCGTTGAGGTAGGTGGAGTTGACCGACTGCTCCGCCATGCCGAACCCGCTCAGCGCGCGGAAGCCGACGAGCGAGGCGACCCCGGTCGAGGCCGCCGTCAGCAGGGACGACAGTGCCGCGCCTCCGATCGTGACCATCATGCCGCGACGGCGGCCGAGCCGGTCGACGAACAGCCCGACCAGGATGACGACGACGAAGACCCCGACGCTGACGAGGGTGTTCGCCAGCAGCGCGGTCTGCTGGTTCCACCCGAAGTCCTCGGCGATCCGGGGCAGGAGCGTGCCGAACATGATGAAGTCGTAGACGGCGAGGGTCCAGGCGAAGAAGGCCAGGGTGGCGCCGCGTTTGGTCTCGGCGGCGCCGATCGCCGGGAACGTCCCGGTGTCGAGCTGGACGTCCTCCGGCTCGCGGATGGTCGTGGTGGACATGGTCTTCCTCTCGATGCTGCGGTGCTGGCGGATCGGGTGGGCCGTGCGTGGTGGAGCGTCGGCGGATCAGGAACGCGGATCAGGGACGGCGCTGGGGGTAGGAGCCCCGGCCGCGCGCGCGGAACTCCGCATGCACACGGTCGTGCGGAGCGTCGACGGCGAGCAGGACGGCGAGCAGCAGGCGGGACTTGAGTCCGTCGAGGGACCCGGCGGGGACGAGTCCGGCGGCGAGCAGGTCGACCTCGCCGCCGGGGAAGCCGTAGGTCGCCGCGAGGGTGGGCCCGGCGCCGGTCCGCGACGCCATGACGACCGGCATCCGCCGGGCCAGCGTGCGGACGGCGTCGAGGGTGCGTTCCGCCACGTGCCCGCCGCCGAAGCCCTCGATGACCGCGCCGCGGTAGCCGAGGTCCCCGAGCGCCTCGAGGACACGTCCGTCGTCGTCGAGGCTGACGCGGTGCAGGGCGACCGGTGGCAGCGGGGCGACGTGGTCGGTGACGGCGGGTGCCTGCTGTGCGGGGGCGTGGAAGACGGGCAGTCCCTCCGCGACCCAGCCGAGTGGCCCGGTCCCGGGCGAGGTGAACGCCCCGGTCGAGGACGTGTGCGTCTTCCGCACCGTGCTGGCGGCGTGGACCTCGTCGTCGAGCACGACGAGCACGCCGCGGCCCCGTGCGGCCGGTTCCAGGGCCACGCGCACCGCTGCCAGCAGGTTGGCCGGACCGTCCGCGCCGGGCGCGGACGCGTGGCGCATGGCGCCGGTGACCACGAGCGGTTCCGGGTGGTCCCAGCCGAGGTCGAGCAGGTAGGCGGTCTCCTCGATGGTGTCGGTGCCCTGCGAGACGACGACACCCGATGCGCCGGCCTCGACCGCTCGCCGTGCGGCTCCGAGGGCGCTCTGCACGTCGTCGAAGCCCAGGGACGGCGAGGGGACCAGGGTGAGCTGGTGGGCGTCGACCCGGGCGGCCTCTGCGATCGCGGGCACGCCGGCGAGCAGGTCGTGGGCGTCGAGTCGCGGGACCGCACCGGGCCGGTGAGCGGGGCCTCCCGTGTCTCCGGTGCCTCCGGTCGTGATGCTCGCGATGGTCCCGCCGAGGGCCAGGTAGGTCACCGTCGGCAGCGTGGTGTCGATCACAGCGCCGGCTCCCGCCGTCGGGCCACCGCTTGCGCGAGGCTCCGGTACGTCCAGTCGGCGCCGTCGTCCGGACGGGAGGCACGCAGCCGCTCCGCCACGACGGTCCAGTCGGTGGTCCCCGGCCCGACCCGGTCGACCGCGTCCAGCACCCCGTCGACCCCCTGCGCGAGGACACCCTGACCGGTCGGCCCGACGACGAGCACCCGGACGGTCCCGGGCGCCTCGTGCACCCGCACGTGTTCCGGGGTGAACAGGCGAGCGCCCCAGGCGACCAGCGCCAGTTGCGCCCGCTTGCGTGCTGCCGGCGAGTCCTCGACCCCGCGGGCGTACGCGTCGGGCGTTCCGCCGGCGCTGCCGCATGCGCCGCACATCAGTACTCGCGCGGACGCTCGGGGCGGGCGAAGGGGAAGCGGACGCGGAAGTCGTCGGCGATCTCGTTCATGGTGACGAACCGGACGCCCTCGTGTCCGCCGATGTACTCGATGAGCCGTTCGATCATGAGCAGCACCTGGGGTCGCCCGGACACGTCGGGGTGGATCGTGATCGGGAACACGGCGTAGTCGAGCTCGCGGTACACCCAGTCGAACTGGTCCTTCCACATCTGCTCGACGTCGCGGGGGTTGACGAAGCCGTGGCTGTTCGGGCTCGACTTGATGAACATCATCGGCGGCAGGTCGTCGACGTACCAGTTCGCGGCGATCTCGACGAGGTCGATCTCGTGGCCGTGCACCAGCGGGGTCATCCAGGTGTGCGGGTCCTGGGCGTAGTCGATCGGCGTCCACGAGTCGCCGACGATCGAGTAGTAGGGGACGAAGTCCTTGTGCTGCTGGCTGTGGTCGTAGCTGAACCCGAACTTCTCCAGCAGCGTCGGCGTGTACGCGCTCAGCTCCCACCAGGGGGCGACGTAGCCGGTCGGCTGGGTGCCGGTGAGCTGGGTGATGAGTTCGACCGAGCGCTCCATGACGGCGTCTTCCTGCGCCTCCGTCATCGCGACGGGGTTCTCGTGGCTGTACCCGTGGGCGCCGATCTCGTGCCCGGCGTCGAACAGGGCCTGGCACTGCTCGGGGAAGGTCTCGAGCGAGTGGCCGGGGATGAACCACGTCGCCTTGATGTCGGCGCGGTCGAAGACGCGCTGCAGCCGGGGCACGCCGGTGCGGCCGGCGTAGATCCCGCGCTGGATGTCCGACGGTGAGTCGGCTCCGCCGTAGGAGCCGAGCCAGCCCGCGACGGCGTCGATGTCGACGCCGAAGGACACGAAGATCTCTTTCACCATGGGGCACCGTCTCTCGTCTGCTCTGCAAGATGTGCAATCGTTTGCAACTGGTGAGAGCGTGCCATCCGACTGTTTCCGTCAGCGTCGGCGGACGTAACGAACGTGTTTCGCCAGATCGGCAACCGGGACGGTGTGTGCACGGTTGCAACCGTTCGCTGCGGCGCTGGCGCGACGATGTGTCACTTACACTGAGCGGATGGGCAGCACGGACGACCAGGTCGGGCACGAGCCCCCGGGTCGTCGCGGCGAGGTCAACCTCCAGGCGATCGCGGGGCGCGCCGGGGTGCACGTCTCGACCGCGTCGCGGGTGCTGCGACAGACCGAGCCGGCCCGGGGCTGGAGTGCTCCGGCCCAGCGCGTGATCGCAGCGGCAGCGGAGCTCGGCTACCGCCCCAACCGGCTCGCCTCGTCGTTGCGCACCCGGCGGTCGAACACCATCGGCGTCGTCATGCCGCGGCTCGCCGACACCGTCATCGCGTCGATCTGCCAGGCCGTCGAGTCGGCTGCCCGTGCCGCCGGCTACCAGCTGCTGCTCACGACGCCGCCGGACGAGATGGGTGCCCAGCTCGAAGCCGTCGACTTCCTGCTCTCCCGCCGGGTCGACGGTCTCATCGTCAGCTCCCTGCACCTGTCGTCGCAGATCCCCCGTCTGGCGAACCTGTCGGTGCCGATCATCGCGACGAACCGGCACCCCGGCGACTGGCTGCCCGCCGTGGTCGCCGACGACGTCGAGGGCGGCCGCCTCGCCACCGAGCACCTCCTCGCCCTGGGACACCGGCGCATCGGTGTCGTGGCCGGTCCCCGCCACGCCAGCACCGCGGTGGAGCGGGTCGCCGGCTTCCGGCTGGCGCACGAGCAGCGGGACCTGCCGGTCGACGAAGCGCTCGTCGTCCACACCGACTTCGAGGTCGAGGGCGGCGTGGTCGGGGCGCACACCCTGCTCTCGCTCGCCGACCCACCCACCGCCGTCTTCGCCGTCAACGACACGGCGGCCATCGGCGTGATGGGTGCGGCTCGCCAGCGCGGCCTGCGCGTCCCCGAGGACCTGTCGATCGTCGGGTACAACGACATCGCGGTGGTCGCGCAGCTCCCCACGCCGCTCACGACCGTGCACTCCCCGCGGGCGACGATGGGGGCCGTGGTCGTGGAACGGCTGCTCGCCGCGATCGGCGGCGGCGCGGTGGACGGGGCGGTCCTGCCGGTGTCGCTCGTGGTGCGGTCCTCGACGGCGGCCCCGGCGCACTGACGACGACGTATGCTCATGTCGACGTCACGTCGACACCGACGCGTCGTCCGTCCGGATCGTGCCACGAAGTCGAACATCGATGCACTCCTGAGGGGCATGATGGCCACCGTCGACGACGGACCTCTGCACCAGCCGACGCACGACACGCACGCCGCCTGGCACGACGTCCGCATCGAGGCGGTCGGATCGGACCCCGAGACGGCGGCGGCCGAACTGAGTGCCTTCTACTCGGGCCACGACTGGGCGGTCGTCACGACCGATCGGCCGTTCTCGTACCGCTACAGCGCCGTGGGGGACGGTGACGTGACGCTGCGGCGGTTGCAGTTCTCCGGCGGGCTCCGCGGCACGGTCCCGCCGACGGACGACTACATCGTGCAGTGGCTGACGGCCGGGGCGGGCACTCCCGACGTGCTGCAGGACCGCGTCCCGGTGGTCCTGGACGTCCCGATGCTGTTCCCGACGGCGCGCGAGTTCGTCGTCGAGTACGCCGACCACGACCAGCGCCTCGTGCACATGTCCCGCCGACTGGTCCACGAGGTCGCGGACGAACTCTTCCACACGGGTCCGGTCAGCGACCTCGGGATCGACCACCTGCACCCACTCGACCCCGCAGCGGTCGCGCGGTGGCGCAGCAGCCTGCACCTGCTCTCGCGTGCGCTCCGGGAAGGTCCCAGCGGCAGGGACGGCGGCAGGAGCGGCGGCGGCAACCTGTTCCGGGCCGCCCTGTCGCGGGCCGTCGTCGTGGCGTTCCTGCGGATGTACCCGCCGCGAGCGGTCGCGTTGCCCGCCTCGGTGTTCCTGCCACGGCGCGAGCGGCTCCGTGCCGCGGTCGAGTACATCCACGAACACATCACCGAGCCGCTCCGGGTCGCGGACATCGCCCTGGCGGCTGGCTTCAGCGTGCGGGCCACCCAGGAGGCCTTCCAGCACTCGATCGGTCGGTCACCGCTCCACTACCTGCAGCACATCCGCCTGCACCGGGTCCGGCTGGACCTCCAGCACGCCGGACCGGGGACCTCGAGCGTCCGCGAGGTCGCCCAGCGGTGGGGGTTCGAGCACCTCGGTCGGTTCTCGGCGGCCTACCGGGTGGCGTTCGGCGAGTACCCGCACACCACACTGCGACGCTGACGGAGCGCCGACGAGACCCGGACGCACCCGCCGCCGGAGTCCACCCACGTCCAGATGTCCGACCACACATGTGGCGGGCCTACCGTCAGGATCGGTTGTCGGTCCCGGTGAGCGGCGCAACAGGAAGTCGGCGCTCGTGGATCGTATGCAGGCCATCACATGGCGGAACGACGCGGGTGGGCACTGGACCGCCCGCCGCGACGGGGTCGTCGTCGGCACGATCGACCAGGGCCAGGGGTTCGAGTTGCACTCCACGGACGGCACGGTCCACGGATCGCACAACTCCCTCGGCAACGCGCAGGCACAGCTCGACGCCTGGGCCGCGTGGGGGACCGGGCCGCAACACCCCTAGCTCAGCAGGCCGGTACCAACGGTCCTCGTCGTGCGCAGATCAGGCGGTCGACGCACCACCTTCGGCGGCCGCGTCGCCCGCCGCAGCCGTGCTCGTCACCGGCGCCTCGGCCAGTGCCGGGTCCACCGGCTCCGCGACCGACACCGGCGTCACGCGGCGGACGACCTCGTCCGCGCCGGCGATCCCGAGACCGGTGAAGAGCGCCGACCAGAGGTCCCGGAGCTGGAGTTCGGTGGCCTCCACCGTGCGCGAGCTCGCCCGGGTGCGCAGGACGCCGAAGGTCGACGAGATCACCAGGTCGGCGGCGCGGGCGGCCTCCGGGTCGTCGGCGTCCAGCCCTCGGGCGACGGCGAAGTGCTCCAGCGTGTACCCCCGCCAGGTGAAGGCCCGGGGGAGCGGCTGCCCGGCCTCGCCGAGCTCCTGGCTGACCCGGATCGCCCCGGCGGCGACCGGGCACCGCAGTGCGTCGAGGCACGCGGACAGCAGCATCGTCACCAGGTTCGCGAGGCCCGCGGGCTCGGTCGTCCGGGCCGCCATCTCGAGCCAGCGCGCCTGCTGCTGCTCGACGACGGCCGCGGCGAGGTCGAGCTTCGACGGGAACAGGTGGTACCCGACGGCCGACTTCGGACGGTTCATCGCGGCGGCGACGCTCGCGAACGAGGTGCCGTCGTAGCCGTGCTCGGCGAACTCGGCAGCGGCTGCCTCGACGATCTGCTGGCGTGTGCGGGCCTTCGCGGCCTGGCGTTGGTTCATGCTGCTCCTCGCCCGACGATCCCGGTTGGTTCGTGCCGCTCGATACTACGAGCCCGGTACCACTGTCGCAGGTCGGGGCGGACTGAGCAGTTCATCAGACGATCGTCTGGTGGAACTCGGCACTTTCCCGTGTTCGGACGCCAGGTTGTCACCCACCTCAGTTGCAGCGTCGCGCCCGCGCGCCCTGCGGCTCCGTCGACCTGGAAGGCACACCGTGCAGATCTCCCGCCGCACTGCGCTCCTCGGCATCGCCGCCTCCGTCCCGATCGCCTCGGCCGTCCTGGCCGCCCCCGCCGAAGCGGCGACGACCACGACCGCCACGTCCGCGGCGACCACCGCGTCCGACCCCGGCGTCCTCGCCGTCCAGAAGTGGCTCAACAAGACCTTCGGCCACGTCGCCGGCTGGGTGCACGTCACCGAGGACGGCCAGACCGGAGCCGGGACCGTCACCGGTCTCGCCCAGGCGACCCAGTCCCTCCTGGGCATCACGCCCGTCGTGCCGACGGTGGGACCGGCCACCAGGAAGGGTCTCGAGCAGCACGGGGACGTCGGCCACGAGGTCGGACCCGACGCCGAGACCTGGCGGAAGCTGGCCCAGGCCGGGCTCGTCTGCAAGGGCTTCCCGACCGTGGCGACGACCGGCACGTGGGACGCCCCGACCGTCGCCGCGGTGCAGGAGCTCCGGACCGAACTCGGTGTGGCCCTCGGCGTCCCGACGCTCTCCCCCCACCTGTACGGTGCGCTGCTGACCACCGACCTGATCCGGCTCGCCACCGATGGCTCGTCCACCATCCGCTCCGTCCAGCAGTACCTCAACCGCACGTACGCCGAGGCGGACGGCGGGGCGTACGGCAGCACGAGCGGCCTGGTCGACACGAGCACCGCGTCCGCTGCCGTCCGGGCGATCCAGATCGCGTCCGGGTCCGCGTCGGTCGACGGGGTGTGGGGGCCGGGCACCGCAGCCGGTCTGCGCGCCGCGTCCGCCAGCGTCGTCGGCGTCGGCGCGAGCGGGCCGTGGGTCCAGCTGGTGACGGCGCTGCTGGTGCTCAACCGCGAACGGGTCCCCTTCGACGACGTCTTCACGGCGGCGGACGCCGACGTGGTCCGCGCGTTCCAGCAGTTCCAGGCGTTCCCGGTCGCCGAGCAGACCGGCACGTGCGACTTCGGCACGTGGGCCGCGTTGGCCGCGAGCAGTGGCGACGCCGGCCGCGCGACGACCGGTGCCGACATGGCCACGAAGCTCGACGCCCGCCGGGCCACGGCGCTGGCCGCCGCCGACGTCCGGGTGGTCGGGCGTTACCTGACGAACTCGCAGGCCTCCGGTGCTCGTGACAAGGCGCTGACGGCCGAGGAGCTGCGGGCGATCGGCGATGCCGGACTCGGGCTGTGGCCGATCTTCGAGGAGGGCGGCGACGAGGCGTCCTGGTTCACCTTCGCGCAGGGGATCGTCGACGCGCACCGCGCCCAGGACGCCGCGAAGCACCTCGGGATCCCGAAGCAGACGACGCTGTACTTCGCCGTCGACCTCGATGCCAGCACGGCCCAGATCGACGACGCGGTGCTCCCGTACTTCCGGGGCGTGGCCACGGGCCTCCGGGACCGCGGGAACGTCCACAAGGCCGGTGTGTACGGCTCCCGCGCCACCTGCTCCGCCGTCAGCCACGCCGGACTCGCGCACTTCTCGTTCGTCGGCGGGCTGTCCACCGGGTGGACCGGCAACCAGCTCCAGCCGCTGCCGTCCAACTGGTCGTTCAACCAGATCCAGGGACGCACGATCGGCTCGGGGGGGTCGGCCACCGAGATCGACGCCGTCGTGGTGTCCGGCCGGGACCCCGGCGTGCCGGCCGCGCAGCTGCGTGGACACTGACACGGCCATGCGGATCCCACCCGCCCCGGTCCCGCCCGAGGACCGACCGCCCGCGGTCCCGCCCGTCGGCCCGCCGACCGGCCCGTCGCAGTCGTCCGCGGTCCCACACCAGGTGCTCTACGTCTTCGCCGACTTCCAGGAGATGGTGCGCGTCGACTGCTGGTGCAGCCACGACGGTGACCACGTCGACGCCTACCCCTTCCACGAAGAGATCATCCGTCCGCTCATCGACACCATCGTCCGGCGCGTCCGCCGCCGCCCCAGGAGAGGCCAGACCCCATGAACACCATCACGCCCCCGAGCCCGCTGGGCACCAACCGTCGCAGCCGCACCCAACGTGCCGTGGTCGTCGTGCTGGCCGTCGCCCTGGTGGCGTCGACCGGCGTCCTCGCGGTGCTCGCCGCGACGCCCGCCAGCGCCGCCACGATGACGAGTGCGTCGACGACCACGTCCGAGCAGCAGGTCGCCGCCGCGGACCAGACGGACTCCACACACCTCGACGAGGTCGGCTCCCTGGTGCTCCGCCGTCTGCTGCTCGCCGACCCGGTGGCGCAGTCGAAGTGGCTGAGCGGCAAGCCGATCGCCGACCCGGTGCGCGAGCAGGCGGTCGTCGACGAGGCCGTGTCCCTCGCCCGACAGCAGGGCGTCGACCCGGACCTCGTCACCCGGGTGGTCCGGTCGCAGATCGCGGCGAGCAAGGTCGTCCAGCGCGGCCTCATCACGTCGTGGACGCACCACCCCGCCACCGCTCCGACGACCGCGCCGGACCTGGCGACGATCCGCCCGCAGCTCGACGCGATCGACACCGACCTGGTCGCGGCGATCGGCGCCGCCCAGGCGACCGCCGGCAGCCCGCAGTGCGCGCACCTCGTGGTCGCCGAGCGGAAGCGCCTGTCGGCGGGCCTCGACTCGCTGCACCGCAAGGGCATCCGCGACGCGCTCGCCGGGTTCTGCACCGCCTGACCGACGGCTGCCGCGGGGCGGTGACGAGCCGAGCCTCCCGTCCGTCGTGATGACGGACGGGAGGCTCGGCTCGCGTCGTGTGGGTCGGCGTGCGTTCGCTACTGCACCGCCTTGTCCGAGTACCGCGTCACGGTCTGCGGCTGCCCGGACACCGCGCCGGTGGCGGCGGAGCCCTGCCCGTTGACGACGTGGTCGATCGTGCCGGCGTTGGTGTTGAGCGCGACGGTGGTCATGTCGTGCAGCACCACGCCCGGTCGGTCCGGCACCTCGAACGACTGCGTCGCGTGCAGCGACGGGTTGACGTTGGTGAAGATGTAGCTGCCGAGACCCCAGGCTTCGTGCGTCTCCACCTTGTCGGACACCTTGTACGCGGCCCAGCCGTTCACCTTCTGGTGGCGCCAGGAGGCCTGGTCCGGAGCGTCGTACGGCAGCTCGTTCTGGAAGAACACGGTCCGCCCGCGCTCGCCGTTCCACACCACGTTGTACTTCTGGTAGTGCTCGACGAACAGGCCGGTGGCGGTGACGTCGTCGCCGTTCACGACCACGCCGGTGTCGGCGGTGTTCACCGTCCAGCCGACGGAACCGGCGACACCGTGGTCGGCGCGCCAGGCCCAGATGTCGTCGAGGATCGTGTGGCTGCTGTTGACCTCGAGGCTCGTCGTGGCCTTGCCGACGTGCGGGCCGCCGATGCGGAAGAACACGTCCTGCAGGGCGGTCGGGTCGGCGGCGCTGCCGGCGGTGGCCGGGTTGCGGTCGACCTTGTGGTGACCACTGCCGATCCGCAGCAGCGTCGGGGAGTCGACGGGGCCGGCGTCGAAGGTCAGCCCGGCGATGTCGACGCCCCGGACGTCACCGACGACCATCGGGACGGCACCGGCCTGCGCGGTCAGGGTCGCCATCCCCAGGCCGAGCACCACGGTGTCGGCACGCGTGACGGAGATGCTCTTCGCGACGTCGTAGACGCCGGGCGTGACCAGCAGGTGCTTGCCCTTCGCGAGGGCGGCGTTGATCGTCGCGACCGAGTCCGAGGGGTGCGCGACGAAGAAGTCGCTGAGGGGCAGCGACCGACCGGGGGTGTGCCCGTTCGCCCAGCTGGTTCCGACCGAGTTCGTCGCGGCGCTCGGGACGAACACGCGGTACGCCCCGCTGTCGTCGACGTACAGGTACGGCTTCTCGCGGGAGACCGGGGTCGCCGTCAGCGTCGTGTACGGCGGCACCGGGAAGGACTGCGCGGGGGCGTTCAGGTCGCCGGAGAACACCTGGTTCCAGACGCCGTTCGACCATCCGGCACCCAGGTCGGTGTTCCGGACGTAGAACTGCTGCTGCGAGCCGTTCAGCGCCCCGCCCTCGAGCTCCGAGTCCGCGACGAAGCCGCCGCTGGCGTAGTTCGGGTCCTCGCAGTAGGGCATGAAGGACGTGTAGTCCTGCACGTCCACGCGTCGCATCGGCGCGGCCTGCGAGACGGCCCACATCTCGTTGCCGGTGTGGCAGGCGTCGGCGGTCGGCACCACGTGGATGGTCAGGTTCGACACCGACCGCCAGAAGGTGTCGAGCGAGCCGCTGCCGTTGCGGCCGGTCGCGGTCACACCGCCGTTGATCGTCACGCCGCTCGGGTCCTGCCCGAGGCCGTCGACCTCGGTGGAGTACCCGACCCGGATGTCGAGCGGGTTCGCCGCCGAGCCGTAGGTGCCCGGCTTGAAGAAGAGTGCGTACCGTGCGGTGCCCATCTCGTTGTCGACCTGCTGCTCGTAGACGGCGTCGACCTTCGCCTGGATGTCCGCCTGGGGCATGTCCGGGGAGAAGACGAGGACGTTCGGGCCGAGGTCGCCTGTCGGTGCGGGGGCCGGGGGTGCGGCGACGGCGGTCTGGGTCGTGGCGAGGACGCCGAGCGCTGCTGCGCCCACCGCCACCGTCGCGCCGATGACGCGTCGGCGGGTTCGGGCCCGTCCGAGGGGCGCTGGGGAGAGGGGGTTCACCGTGACCTGCTTCCTTGCAGATGTGCGGACACCGTGGGGCGCCCGGCGACGTCGCTGTCACCGGGGCGGACGACGACGGCCGCGCTGGTTGGGGTGGCGAGAGCGTAACGCCGTCGAGGCGCGGCGCACGGGACGGATCCGGGCGCCTTCGTTGTGCGGATGATCCGGGCCCGCCGTCCACCGCGGGCCTGTGGTAGACCCCTCACCATGAGCAGTCCTTCGTTCCTCGATGTGGAGACGACGAATGCCGACGAACTCACCGAAGCGATCAGTGCGGGGTTCGGGTACCGCGTCGTGGCGACCTCGGACGTCGTCTCGCACCGGCATCGCGTCATCGTCGGTGACCCGGTCACCCTCGCCGAGTTCGAGTGGGGCGCCGAGGTGCACGTCGCCATCGACGCCACCGACGAGCTCATGTTCGTCGAGGTCCGATCGGGTGCCTTCGCGTTCAACCCCTGGGGCTGCGACGAGGTCATCGGCGAGGGCGATGCGTTCGTGATGCCGCCCGACCAGGAGCTCGAGTTCGTCGTCGACCACGCCGTCGCCTCGACCTGCTCCTTCTCGGCGCAGCTGCTCCGCCGGGTCGCCCGGGAGGTCTGGGACGACGAGGGCGTCTGCCTGGCGGAGGGCACCCTGCGACCGGTGGACGCCGGTCGACACTGGCTCTGGCGCCGGACCGTGCAGGAGTACCGCCGTCAGGTGCTCGAGACGCCGGACGTCTACGGCAACGAGCTGCTCCGCGCCGAGGCGTCACGGTTCGTCGTCGTGAGTGCGATCTCGGCGTTCGGTCTGGTCACCGAACCCCGGCGGGAGGCGTCCGTGAGCGCCGCCGTCCGCCGCGCGACCGCCTGGGTCGACGAGCACCGGCGGGAGCCGATCACCGTGCAGGACATCGCCGCCGCGGCACGGCTGTCGCCCCGGGGGCTCTCGCTGGCCTTCCGGCGGGAACGTGGACAGACGCCGATGGAGTACGTCCGGCTGGCGCGCGTCGACGGTGCCCGGGCAGACCTGGTCGCCGGCGACCCGACGCGGGGGGACACCGTCGCGGGCATCGCTGCCGACTGGGGGTTCAGCAACGCCGGCCGTTTCACGGCGCTGTACCGGCAGACGTACGGCGAGCCGCCGCGTCGGACGCTGATGCGCTGAGGGCGGGGGTCGGTGAGGCCCCCGCCCTCTCGTCCCAGGACCCTGATCCGACCCCTGGTGCATGCCCATCGTGCCAGCAGGGCGACGGCATCGCAGGGTGTTCATCCGCCGGAGGAACCGATCGCGCACGCCGCGTGCCCGATGCGTCCAGGTGCTACCGTCAGCGTCACGTCCTGGCCCTCGGCGAGGCGTCCGTGGGGCGGGGTGGCTCCTGATCCGCCACCTCGTCCCACCCCTCCCGTGGTCCCCCCGCCCCCCCGTGGTCGTCGTCGCGGGCCGAGGCCACGTCGGACGGCATCCGTCTCGATCCGGCAACGTTCCGCCTCCCGCGCCCGCGCTCCCGCACGGACACGAGCGTCGCTCGCTACGTTGTCGCGCATGTCTCATGAGCTGTCTGTCGGACGACCGGTGGTGGCGCTGCTCGCCGCGGTGGGTGTGCTCGCCCTCGCCGGCTGCACCCCGGAGCCGGTCGACCCGGCCGCCGTCGATCGGTGGAGCGCCTCGAGTGATGCGGCGGTGGAGCACGACGACGACGTGCTCGCCGTGCTCAGTGCCCAGGTCGGCGCCGGGAAGACCGAGGAGCGCGAGCGTGGGTCGGTCGCGATGACCTTCGCGGCGCCGGCGGAGGTCGACGCGGTGGAGTTCTCGTGCTTCGGGGACGGCACGATGTCCGGGATGCTGCTCCTCGACGCCCGGTCGACCTCCCGGTCTCTCGGACTCGAACCACTGCAGTGCGGCGATGGTCCGCACCGCCTGCGGGTCCCGGCGACCTGGCGCCACCACGTCGACCGGGTCTCCTTCGGAGCCGGTGACAGCACGGCCGACAGCGCCTGGCAGCTGACCGTCCGCGGCTCCGGCGGCGCCGCGGACTGACCCGCCGCGGACTGACCCGCCGCCGCGGTCCGGCTCAGTGCGAGCGGCCCCGCAGTCGTCCGATCCCCAGGACGACCCCGACGACGACCATGCCCAGCACGAGCCCCGCGACGGCCGAGACCGCGGTGTCCACGACCCACGTCACGACCGGTCCGGCGCCCTCGAGCGCGTGTTCGACGTGGTGCAGCAGCTCGTACGGCCCCGCCCAGAACGTCTCGGCCAGGTTCGCGATCACCAGGTGTCCACCGACCCAGAGCATCGCGACCGTGCCGACGATGCTGATCACGCGGAACACGGCCGGCATCGCGCGGACGATCCGGGCGCCGGCACGACGGGTGCGGCGGACGGGGTTCTTCATCATCTGCAGGCCGATGTCGTCGATCTTCACCAGCAGCGCGACGGCGCCGTAGACCAGCAGGGTCATGCCGAGGCCGATCACCGCGAGCGCCCCGAGGGTCTGCCAGAAGCCCAGGTCGGTGTCCAGGCTGGCGAGCCCGATGAGCATGATCTCGGTGCTGAGGATCAGGTCGGTGCGGATCGCGCCGAACACCAGCTTCGGTTCGCTCGCCGCACCGTCCGCGGCGGCCTCGTGGTGCACGCCGAACCACTCGGTGACCTTCTCGGCCCCCTCGAAGCACAGGTAGGTGCCGCCGATGACGAGCAGCCACGGCAGCACCCAGGGGGCGAACGCCGACAGCAGCAGCGCCAGCGGGATGATGATGACGAACTTGTTGAACAGGCTGCCGAGGGCGATCCGGCCCACGACGGGCAGTTCGCGTGCCGGAGCCAGGCCCTGCACGTACTGCGGGGTGACGGCGGCGTCGTCGATGACGACGCCCGCGGTCTTCGCGCTGGCCTTGAGGGCAGCGCTGAGGATGTCGTCCACGACGGCGAGCAGTCCGACTGACATGGGTGGTCTCCTCGAGCGTCCGCGCGGTGTCCGGACAGCGTCGGGGCAGGCTGTCCGATCGCTCAGAGTAGTGGGCCCCAGGTGAGCGTTCCCGATGAGCCGACCGATCCGTGAACGATCCCGACACCGGTCTCGTGTCCTGGGTATGGGAATGCGAACTCGTACCAAGGTCATCATCGGCATCGCGGCGGGCGTCGTCGTCATCGCGGGGGTCGGCGTCGTCGTCGGTCCGCGCCTCTACGCGGACGCCGTCAACGGTTCCGCCGCCGCTGCACCGTCGCTCTCGCCGGCCGCCGCGGGCAAGCTCGACGCCGCCTCCGCCGACGGCACGTGGAAGTCCGGCTCCGGTTCCTACGCCGGGTACCGGGTGCACGAGGTCCTGCAGGGGCAGGATGTCACCGTGGTCGGACGGACGAAGCAGGTGGAGGGCACGGCGACCGTCGCCGACGGCAAGCTCTCCGACGCCACCGTCACAGTGCAGGTCGGCAAGATCAGCACGCCGGAGGCCGCGCGCGACGCCTACTTCCGTGACAAGGCCCTGCAGACCGACCAGTTCCCGACCGCGACGTTCCGCGTCACGAAGCCGGTGGACGTCTCGACCGCCCTGGGTGGCTCGACCCAGAGCGTCACCCTCAGCGGCGACCTCACCATGCACGGCGTCACGAAGTCCGTGAGCGCCGACGCGCAGGTCGCGGTCGGCAAGGACGGCGACGTCCAGGTCGCCGGCAAGGTCCCGGTCACGTTCCAGGACTACGGCGTCACGGCACCGTCGCTCGGTTTCGTCACGGTGGACCCGAAGGGCTCGGTCGAGTTCTCGCTCGACCTCGCGAAGTGACGATGGCCGCATCGGGACCGGACGAGCTGCTCGGCGCGCTGTACCGCGAGCACGGCGACGCACTGCTCCGGTACGTGCGGCACCTCACCCGCGACGCCGCCCACGTCGACGACATCGTCCAGGAGACGATGGTCCGCGCGTGGCAGCGGCCCACCGTGTTGGAACGGGAACCGGACGCCGCCCGCGCCTGGCTGTTCACGGTGGCGCGCAACCTGGTCGTCGACGACGCCCGGTCCGCCCGGAACCGCCGGGAGCACGGTACCGAGCACCCGGTCGACCGCATCGAGGCGGACCGGACCGACGCGGTCCTCGACCGCATCGTCGTCGCCGACGCCCTGGCGTCGCTGTCGTCGGAACACCGCCGGGTGGTCGTCGACGCGTACTGGCTCGGACACACCGTGCCCGAGATCGCCCGGCGACACGACCTCCCGGAGGGCACCGTGAAGTCACGGCTGCACTACGGGCTCCGAGCACTGCGGCTGGCCCTGCAGGAGAGAGGCGTCACCCGATGAGCGACGACCGCTACGCCGAGTGGGACGCGGCCTACGTCCTCGGCTCACTGCCGCCCGCCGAACGCCTGGAGTACGAGCGTCACCTCGAGCACTGTGACGCGTGTCGCTCGGCCGTCGCCGAGCTGGCCGGTCTGCCGGGGCTGCTGGGGCGCCTCCCGGCCGACGCCGCGGTGGAGATCGCGGAACCGGATGGGAGGCCCGTCACCGGCCACGAGAGCACCCTCGCCTCGGTCGCGCACCGCGTCCGGCGTCGTCGGCGTCGGCGCCGCGTGATCGTGTCCGTGAGCGCCGGCTTCGCCGTCGTCGTCGCCGTGATCGCGGGGCTCGGGGTCGGCCTGCGTGCCGACGCACCGGGTACCGAGGCGGCCGCGCCGACCGTGTCGACCGGATCCACCGCGGACCGCTACGCGCTGACCGGCAAGTCCGGGTTCGACGTCGACCTGGCGGTGCGCAACGAGGCCTGGGGCACCCGGTTCGACTGGGGCTGCTCCTACGGCGGGCGCGACTGGTCGGCGGACGGTTCGGTGATGTACGACCTGGTGGTCGTCCGCACCGACGGCTCTGACGAACGGATCGCGTCGTGGACGGCGTCCGGGCGGGAGGCCCACGGGCTGTCCGCCACGACCGACGTGCCCCGCGCCGACATCGCGAGCGTCGAGGTCCGGCTGCGTGGCGAGACGGGGACGCTCGCGCGGACCGACCTCTGACGCGCTGGCACGGCAGGATGGTCCGGTGACACGTGCGCAGACCGTCCGCGATGCCGTCGTCGACGAGGTCGCCCGCACCGGCTTCGTCGCCCACGGCCTGCACGTGCGCCTCGGTGACGACGTCGCGGAGCACCACTGGGTGCCCGACGTCCGCCGGGACGTGCAGTCGGTCGCGAAGGGCGTCTGCGTCCTGGCGGCCGGCATCGCGGCGGACGACGGGCTGGTCGACCTCGACGAACCGGTGTCGGCCCTCCTGCCCGGCTGGCGGTTCGGCGACGGCACGGACGCCGTCACCATCCGGCACCTGCTCAGCATGACGAGCGGCGTCGACCTGCCGTGGACGCCGACGCTCCTGACCGACTGGCCGGACCTGGCCGTCGAGTTCATCGGGCGACCCTCACGCGGTCGGGTGTTCCAGTACGCGAACGCCAGCACCTACACGGCGATGCGCGTGCTCGAGACCCGGGTCGGTGACGTCGGCCGCTTCGTGCAGGACCGGCTGCTCACCCCACTCGGCATCGCCGACGCCGAGTGGGAGCGCTGTCCGCTCGGCTTCGTCGCGGCCGGGGGTGGACTGTGGCTCGACACCGCCGAACTCGCGCGCCTCGGCCGGTTCGTCCGCGACCGAGGCCAGGTCGACGGCCGACAGCTCGTCGCGTCCCGCTGGGTGGATGCGCTGCACACCGACTGGGTCGTCGCGGGGCGGAACCCCGGGTACGAGCGGTACGCACTCGCCGGGTGGGACGGTCCCGCGCAGCTCTGGCGGTTGCACGGCGCGTACGGGCAGATGCTGCTGTTCGACGAGGCCAGGAGCGCCGTGGTGACCGTCACGGCCGACGACCACGCCGGGGCGGACGCGGTGGCGGCGTTCGTCGCGGCGGCGCTCGCCGCGGACGCCTGAGCCCCCGCCGACGCGCCCGCCCACGCCCCCGCCGACCTTCCCCCGAACTGGGGTCGTGAATCCGGCTCAGGTCCGCACTTCCGCCGACTGACGGCCGGCGACCCCGTCAGTACGGTCGTTCCGTGCCACGACGCCACGCGGAACGACCGCGCAGAAGCAGCTCCTCGCCCCGCTCCATCGCGACGTCCGCGGTCCTCGTGGTCGCGGCGGTCATCGCGCTCACCGGACCCGCGACCGCTGCGCACGCCGTTGACCGGGCGGCCGGAGCATCGGGCACCGCGCAGTCGACCCCGCCAGTGCGGTCGGCCAGCACCGCGCTGCCGAGCCCGGCCGCGGTCCAGGCTCCGCCCGCCGACGGCACAGTGGTCGGCTCCGGGTCGTTCGCACCCACTCCGCCCGCGACGATCAGCGACAGCGCCGACGTGCAGAAGACGGTGGACCAGCACCTGTACATCGACCCGTCGCAGGCGGGGAAGCCGGTGCCGACGAACCAGTGGTGGACCGACCTGCTCGTGAGCAAGTACTCCGGCGACATGTGGGCGTACCCGTTCGTCTCCTCGAACAGCAAGGACGGCACGAAGCTGACTTCGCCGACGACGTGGAACAGCGACGGCACCGCCATGCAGCTCGAGTCGCCGGTGACGGTGAGCGGCACGGTGACCCCGGAGGCGGACCCCTCGGACGAACTCCTCGCGGACTTCGAGCAGGGTGTGCCCGACGGGTGGACGAGCACCGGCACGGCCTTCAGCTGGGCGACCGGGACCCCGTCGGGGCAGAGCCAGGTGTCGGGGTGGCTCGGCAACGGCTACCTGACCTCGTGGGGCACCACCGCCGGTGGCACCGGCGGTGACGGTGCCACGGGCACGCTGACGTCCGGGTCGTTCGCGATCGACCACGCGCACCTGGCCTTCACGATCGCCGGGGGCCAGCACGCCGACCAGGAAGCCGTGCAGCTCGTCGTCGGCGGGCAGGTCGTCGCCTCCGCCACCGGCACGGACAGCGAGCAGTTCCGCTGGGTGGACTGGGACGTCAGCCGGTGGGCGGGGCAGCAGGCGCAGCTGCGGGTCGTCGACTCGTTGAGCGCCGGCTGGGCGCACGTGATGGTCGACCAGGTGCTCCTGACGGACGAGCCGGACGGGGTCGCGCAGCGGTTCTCGACGGCGTTCTCCGCGACCGAGGCGGACGCGCTCCGCTGGGGTGACTGGAACGTCAGCTGGCGGATGCCGCAGGCCGGATCGGGCGGCCAGTACATGGACGTCACGAGCGTCCAGGGCAACCCGTACGAGTGGTTCGAGTACCACGGCATGACCCCACGGCTGACGGTGCAGTCGGGCGCGACGATCACCGACGGTGACGGGGAGCCGGTCAGCTTCCCGTTCACGGGCGACCGGTTCGAGATCCGGCAGGGCGACCACGTGTACGGCGTGCACGCACCGGACGAGACCACCTTCACGCGGAGCGGCACCGCGATCGACGCCTCCGCCGGGACCCGGTACCTCGTGCTCAGTGCGGTGCCGAAGAGCGGGCTGAGCCTCGACGACCTGCAGCGGACCGCGTTCGCCGTGCCACGGAACACCACGATGGACTACTCGTACGACCCCGCGGCGGGGCAGGTCGAGCAGCGGTGGTCCGTGCAGACTGACACGCTGCAGGGCTCGGACCACGACACCGTGCAGGGCTGGCTGCAGCACCAGTACGCGGAGTCGACGAACGACCTGCAATTCACCGGTGCGACCTACCCCACCCCGCGCGGCACGATGCAGACCACGATCGGGCACGACGGCTGGACCCTCGACTACGCCTTCACCGGCCTCACCCCGACCGGTGCGCCGCCGCAGGGTCAGGACGAACGGGACGTGCTCCGCAAGTACCTGTCCGACTACGCCGAGAAGACCACGTACGGCGGCGACACCTACTGGGGCGGCAAGGACGTCCAGCAGCTCGCCGAGTACATGACGGTGGCGCAGCAGATCGGCGACACCGCCGACGAGCAGGAGCTGCAGGTCACGCTCACGAAGGCCCTCACCGACTGGTACACCTACTCGACGGGGGAGAGCGAGCACTTCTTCGCGACGTACCCGACGTGGAAGGCCCTGATCGGCTTCGGCGACTCGTACGGGTCGGCGCAGTTCAACGACAACCACTTCCACTACGGGTACTTCGCCGTCGCCACGGCGCTCCTCGGGGCGGTCGATCCCGGTTGGGCGAAGCGGTACGAGGGCATGGCCACCCTGGTGACGAAGCAGTACGCCAACTGGGACCGCGACGACGACCGGTTCCCGCACCTGCGCACCTTCGGCGTGTGGGAGGGGCACTCGAACGCCGGCGGTGTCTCGTCCCCGGGCGGCAACAACCAGGAGTCGTCCTCCGAGGCGATCCAGTCCGAGGCGGGGCTGTTCCTGCTCGGCACCGTCCTCGGCAACGAGGAGATGCAGGCCACCGGCGCGATGGAGTACGTCACCGAACGTGCCGCGGTCCGCGACTACTACCAGAACACCCACGGCAACCCGGCGTCGAAGGCGTACGACGGCAACGGCGCCTTCCCGGACGCGTACCAGCACGGCCAGGCGGGCATCCTGTTCGACTCCGGCCAGGCCGAGGCCACGTACTTCTCCGGCGACCCGGCGTGGATCTACGGCATCCAGTGGATGCCGACCGCTCCCTGGTTCGACTACTTCGGCTGGGACCCGGACTTCTCGAAGGCGATCATGCGGCAGATGATGCAGGCACGCCCGGAGGTCGTCGGGCAGGACGGCGTCGTGGGCGGCAACGCCGCGCACATCCAGATGCTCACCAAGAAGTGGTGGGGCGTCGGGACCTACGGCACCGACGCGATCGCGCAGGACCGGAACGCCGCCATCGGCGAGCTCGAGGACGCGATCCGCGCCGCCGAGCGGAACCACCCCGGCTACGTCACGGCGAAGACGGCCGCCAACCCGCTGTACGACCAGGCGACCGGCACGCTCGTCGTCAGCACCGACGCGGACGGCGAGGTCGTCTTCCCGGCGGAGTACTGGACACCGACGACCCTGCCCGCGTCCCTCGTCCCCACGGAGCTCGACGGGCCGACCGCGGACCGGCAGCCGAAGGACTGGCCGACGAAGTCGCCGCTCCTGTCGTTCCTGTCCACGGACTACACGGCGGACGAGACGACGATCGACCGGCTGTACTCGGTCGACCTGACCCACTACCGGCCCGGCACCGACACCGCCCACGCGGCCGCCGTGTTCAGCGACATGGGGGACGCCCTCGGCAACGTCGTGCTCGGCTTCCTCGCCCAGTACGACCCGGACACGTACCTCGACATCCACCAGGCGCTCTGGGCGGCGGAGGACCCGGCGGTCACCGGCCAGTCGATGGCCGGACTGGTCTACCACCAGGCCGTGTCGAACCGCACGGTGGGCACCGAGGTCACCGACCGGCACACCTCCGACCCGCTCAGCCAGGTGTTCCGCGCGGCGGACGGCACCTACTCGTACGTGCTCGACAACACCGACGACGTCCAGCACTCGTACGACGTCTACGACGGCCAGCGGGTCATCGGGCAGATCGCCGTCCCCGCGCACACCCAGATCACGTCCCACCTCGACGCCCACCTGGCTGAGATCGTCGTCGACACGGCGGACAGCCCGACGACCCTGGTTCCCGGTTCCACCACGCGGTTCACGGCCACCGGGTACGACCAGTACGGCGCGACCATGCCGCTCGACGGACTGACCTGGGACGCCAGCACCGGCAGGATCGCGGCCGACGGCACGTACGAGGCCACGACGCGCGCCGCCAGTGCCACGGTCACTGCCTCGGCCGGGTCGGTCCGCGACACGTACCGGTTCCGGGTCGCGCCGGCTCCCGAGCTCACGTCGATCGCGGTGACGCCCGGGTTCGAGCAGCTGGTGGTCGGCACGCCGGCCGAGTTCGCGGCCGCCGGCCACGACCAGTACGGCGACCCGATCGACCTGTCCGGTCCGGTCACCTGGGCCACGACCCTGCCGGGAGGCACGACGGACGCCGGCAGCGTCCGTGCGGCCGGCAGCGGGGCCGGCCACGTGACCGCCACGAGCGGCGGGGTGGAGGGCAGCGCCGTGGTCTCGGCGGTCGCCACCGTCCCGGACCAAGCGCTCCACGCCACCGCCGTCGCGACGTCGAGCGACGGGGGCAACACCCCGGACAAGGCGCTCGACGGCGACCCGACGACCCGGTGGGAGAGCGCGCACGGGCAGGACGCCGTCGACTACACCGTCGACCTCGGCCGCGCGACCGACGTCACCGACGTCGACGTCACGTGGGAGGGCGCCGCCGCGGCGGAGTACGACCTGCAGGTCGCCGACTCCGCCGACGGCCCCTGGCACACCGTGCGGGACGTGACGAAGACGACGGCGGCAGCCGACCACGTCGCCGTCGGCAGCACCGCCCGGTTCGTGCGGATGCACGGCCTCCACCGACTCACGCAGTACGGCTACTCGATCTGGTCGTTCGAGGTGCACGGCACCCCGTCGGTCTCGGCGATCACCCCGTCGACGGTGCTGGTCGGACCTCGTGCCACGCGCCTCCCGGCCGGCGGCAGCACCACGTTGACGGCGTACGCGTTCGACGCGGACGGCGACGGCGGACCGGTGACGGCAGCAGCCGACACCGACGGTGCGCCGACGTGGACGATCGACGGCGGCGGCTCGGTCGCGGGCGACGGCACCGTCACGGCCGCTGCGGCCGACGGTGTCACCGCCACCGTGCACGCCACGCTCGGCGGCGCGTCCGGGCAGGCGACGGTCACGACCGTGGCGGACGGTGACGCCGCCGACTCCGACCCGGGTGCCGACCCCGGAACGGAGCCCGGCGACGGTGGGCACGCCTCGCGGGACATCGCGGTCGGCAAGCCGGTGACGACGTCCTCCGACGAGCGCGGTGACCTGTCCGGTGACCAGGCGGTCGACGGCAGCCGGACCACCCGGTGGGCCAGCCGCGCCTCCGACGACCAGTGGATCGCGGTCGACCTGGGCGCCGTGGTCCCCGTCGACCGGGTGGAACTCGACTGGGAGGCCGCGTACGCCGACCGCTACCAGGTCCAGGTGCGCTCCACGACCGACGAGGTCTGGCGCACCGTCGCCACCGAGGACCACGGGGCCGGCGGTACCGCGGTCCACCGGCTCGACGGCGTCCGGGCGCGGTACGTACGGATGCTCGGCGTGCAACGGCACACGGAGTTCGGGTACTCGCTCCACGAGTTCCGCGTGGACTCGACCGAGGGCGCCCCGACCCCCGACCTGGCGCGGAACGCCCCGACGACCTCGTCGGCGGACGAAGCGGTCGGTGTCATCGCCCGGAACGCCACGGACGGGGACCCGGGCTCCCGCTGGGCGAGCGGCCACACCGACGACCAGTGGCTGGACGTCGACCTCGGCTCGGCGGAGCCCCTGCACCGCGCGAGCCTGCAGTGGGAGGACGCGTACGGCTCCGCCTACCGGATCGAGGCGCGGAACAGCGCCGACGACGCCTGGACCACGATCGCGACCGTCAGCGCCGGCGACGGCGGGACCGACACGGTCGACCTGTCCGGCACCTGGCGGCACGTGCGCCTCCAGGGCGTGCACCGGGCGACCGGGTACGGCTACTCGCTCTTCGCGTTCGAGGTGCGCTGACCCGGGCGGGGACGACCAACGCGTTCTGCGGACAGTTCGGGGCTGGTCGTGGACGGACACCGCGCCTCCCAGCTGCGCGGGGCATGCTGACGCCAGTTCGTTGTACCTGTTCGGGTCAGGAGCACGAGCGTTGGTGCTGGTGCCTGGTCTCGGGTACCAGCACCTGCACGTCGGCTGTTCAGGGCGCGTCGCGTGCCAGGACGGTCACGGTGACGTCGTCCTCCGCCTGCTCGGCTGCCCGCAGTCGGACCGTCTCGAGGAACGCGGCCGTGCTCGGCGCCCGACGGTAGGTCCGCCCGATGTCCGTCAGGGTGTCGATCGTCCCGTCGCCCAGGTCGAGTGCGCCGTCGCTGGCCACGAGCAGTGCGGCACCCGGTTCGAGCACCAGGGACCCCAGGCGGAAGGGCACCCCCTGCGGGTGCAGGCCGAGCGGCAGGTCCCGCGACCGCCGGATCTCCGACGTGCCGTCCGCGTGCAGGTGCACGACGAGCCCGTGCCCGGCGTCCACGAAGTCGAGCCGCCCGGTGCTCGGCGTCAGGCGCGAGTGGAAGAGCGTCGCGAACGCGGAGGCCCGACCGAGGTCCTCGCTCATCCGCGGCTCGACGGCCCCGACCGCCGCCACCGGGGGCAGGTCCTCGTGCTGTCGGAGCGCGGCCCGCAGTCCGGCGGCGAGCAGCGCGGCGGGCTGCTCCTTGCCCATGATGTCGGCGAGCGTGAAGGTCACGGCGTCGTCGGCGACCGTCCAGTCGTGGACGTCACCGCTGAGGTCGCCGTACGGCACGCTCAGTCCGGCCAGCGTGTAGCCGGGGACGTGGACGGGTGGCGGGGTGAGGGCCTCGACGACCTCGAGCAGCCGGTCGTGCTGCAGCCCCTTCGCCAGGGCCTGCTCCGTCCACCGCCCCAGGTCGATCAGTGCGGCCTCGTCCTGCGGAGTGAACTCCCGCGGCCGGACGTCCATCAGGCACAGGCTGCCGATCGTCAGCTCGCCCGGCATGGTCAGGGGGACACCGGCGTAGGAGCGGATGCCGCGGCTGGTGACGCCGGGCAGGTCGGCGGTGCGCGGGTCGGCGAGCGTGTCCGGCACGACCGTCGGCCCGGGGCGCTGGACGGTGAGCTGGCAGAACGACCACTCGAGCGGCCCGGACGTCGGCTCGCCGGCCAGGTTCGGCGTCAGCGTGTGCAGCAGGGTGTCGTCGAGCAGGTTGACGTACGCGAACGGGACGTCGAAGACCTCGCGGGCGATGCGGACGATCCGGTCGAAGCGCTCGGACGGCGCGAGTCCGACGATGTCGAGCGCGGCGACGAGGGCCGCCCGCGCCGAGCGTGAACCGTCGGTGTCCATGCGCTCTCCCCCCACAGATCGGTCCTCGGCATCCTCCCACGACGGGCGGCGCGGCTGTCAGGTCAGGCGTCCCCCTGGACGACGTCCGCGCCCGTGTCCACCGGACCGAGGGCGTCGAGGACCCGGTGCGAGACGGCCCGCAGGGTGTCCGCGTCACCGGCCACGGGCCTCCAGAACAGCTGTTCCAGCGCCGCCGTGTGGGCCCGGATGCCGGCGAGGACCGCGCGCCGACCGTCCGGGGTCATCACGATCCAGCTGCCGCGGCCGTCGGAGGGGCAGTCGGCACGCGCGACCAGCCCCCGGGAGACCATGCGGGTGACCTGGTGGCTGACGCGGGACTTCTCCCAGCCGATCCCGGCGGCCATGTCGCGGACGCGCAGCCGGTGGTCGGGGTCGCGGTGCAGGCCGATCAGGATCTCGAACTCGGGGATGGAGATGCCGGCGTCCCGCTGCACGGCCACGTCCAGCGCCCGGTCCAGCCCGCGCCAGACGTCGTGGAACGCGTCCCACGTGGCCCAGTCGTGGCCGTCAGCGCCGTGCTCCACCATCCGGCCAGCGTATCCGTGAGCACAGCTCGTCGGCCCGGGATCATCCGTTCGGCTGACTCCTGGACGGCACACGGCCGCCTCCGAGGAGACGTCGGGGGAGCGGCCTACGATCGAGTCCATGCCGCCCGCACGCCTCCAGGACTGCACCGACGACGCATCTGCCCTCGTCGGCCGCTGGCTGGACGCCTCCCGCGGGGTGAAGCCCGACGCCCGAGCGGCCCGGCTCGCCGAGGTCCTGCGTGACGAGCGCGGCCTCGACTTCGCCCGCGGGTTCATCGACAAGGTGATCCGACCCGACGACCCGAAGGTCGCCGCCCGCAACCTCGAGAAGGCCAGCCGGGACGTGCCGGACTTCCTCGCCTGGTACCTCCGCGGCGCTGTCACCGTCGGTGGGGGCTTCGCGACGATGGCGCCGTGGGCGGTCATCCCGTCCGCGCGGCGGGTGCTCCGCCGACTCGCCGGACACCTGGTGGTCGACGCCCCGTCGGCCCGGCTCGGCTCCGCGCTCGGCAAACTCACCGGCACGGGCACCCGCCTCGACGTCCTGCCCCTCGGCCCGACCGTGTCCGGTCCCGCCGAGAGCGACCGTCGACTGGCGTGGACCACCGACCTGGTCGGACGCGACGACGTGCCCGCGGTGTCCTTCGCGGTGGCGGACGTCGTCCCGCCCACGTCGCCGTGGTCGCTCGAGGACGCCACGGCGCAGGCGGTCGACCGGCTCGTCCCGGTGTTCCGCGCAGCCGTCGCCGGGGGCACCACCGTCACGCTGCTCGTCGACGGCCCGCACGACCTCGACCTGACCGTCGCGGTGTTCCGGACGCTGCTCGACACGGACGAGTTCGCCCACACGACCGCCGGCATCACGCTGCCCGCGTCGCTGCCGGACAGCCTCGGCGTCCTGGCGTCCCTGACCGACTGGGCGACCGCGCGACGGTTCCGCGGCGGCGCACCCATCCGGGTCCGGCTCGTCGACGGCGCCCACCTGGCCGAGGAACGCGCCGACGCCCTCGTGCACGCCCGCCCCTCGGCCCTCTTCGCCACCCGCCAGCAGATCGACACCGCACTCCTGCGCCTGCTCGACGCCGCGCTCACGCCGGAGCACACCGACGCCGTCCGGATCGCGCTCGCCGGACTCGACCCCGTCCTGCTCGCAGCCGCCCGCGTGCTCGCCGACCGTCGTGGGGTGACCGACGCGCTCGAGGTCGAGATGCTCCTCGGCATGACGGGCACCGTCCTCGACGCCGTCCGCGCCGACGTCGGCACGGTCACCCTCCTCACCCCCGTCGTGCACCCCGACCAGTTCGACGCCGCGATCCCGTACCTCGCCCGCCGGTTGCGCGAGGGTGCAGCAGCGTCGCCGTCCCCCTCGGGCGGCAGCGACGACGACCGAGCCGCAGCCGTGCAGCGCGGACACGACCGGCTCGTGGCCGCAGTCGCCGCGCTCGACGAACCCGCGCCGGTCACCCTCCGCGTCCAGGACCGCCGAGCACCCCTCGGCGCCCCCGAGATCCGCGCCGTGCACCCGCCCGCCGTCGACACCGACGCCGGGGTGGACGCGAACCGGCAGTGGGCCGCCGACCTGCTCCGCCGCGTGCCCCGCTCGCAGCTCGGCACCGCCACCATCCGCGGTGCCCGCGTCACCGACCGTCCCCGCCTCGAACGCACCATCGCCCGCACCGCGCAGGCCGGCGTCAACTGGGGTCGGCAGGACCCGCAGGACCGCGCCGAACTGCTCGACCTCGTCGCGCACGAGCTCGAGGTCCGCCGTGCGGACCTGGTCGAGGTCGTCGTCGCCGAGACCGCGACGACCCTGACCGAGGCGGACCGCCAGGTCAGCGGTGCCGTCGACGCCGCCCACCACGCCGCCGACCGGGCACGTCACCTGGTCGACGTCGTGGGAGCCACCTTCGTCCCGCCACGACTGACGGTCGTCGTCGCCCCGTGGAACTCACCGCTGACCACCCCGGCGGACGGCGTGCTCTCGGCGCTCGCCGCCGGCAGCGGGGTCGTCCTCAAGCCGTCCCCGCTCGCCAAGCGGTCCGGTGCGGTGCTCGCCGACGTCCTCTGGAGCGCCGGCGTCCCGCACTCGCTGCTCCAGCTCGTCGACCTCGACGTCAGCGAACTCGGCCGCGACCTGGTGGCCCACCCCGCCGTCGACCGGGTGCTGCTCACCGGCTCGCCCGACACCGCCCGGTCGTTCCGGTGGTGGCGGGCCGGCCTGCCCCTCCTCGCCGACACCGGAGCGGTCTCGGCCGCCGTCGTCACCCCCGCGGCCGACGTCGACCAGGCCGTCCGCGACGTCGTCGCCTCGGCGTTCACCCAGTCCGGGCAGGCCGGCGCGGCGATCTCACTCGTCGTGCTCGTCGGCTCGGTCGGCGAGGACGGTGCCGACAGCCGCTTCCTCCGCCAGCTCGCCGACGCAACCCGAGCACTCCGGGTCGCGTGGCCGACCGACCCCGCGGCGCAGCTCGGGCCGCTGGTCGTCGAGCCGACCGGCGCCGCACGCGCCGCCCTGACCGAGCTGGCACCGGGCGAGTCCTGGCTCGTCGAACCGCGGCCGCTCGACGAGTCCGGCCGGCTCTGGTCCCCGGGCGTCCGCGTCGGGGTCCGTCCCGGCAGCGCGTCCACTCACCCGGAGGCCGGCGTCCCGGTCCTCGGGGTGGTGCAGGTCGAGACGCTCGAGCAGGCGATCGCGCTCCAGAACGGCGGCGACCACGGGTTGGTCGAGGCGCTGCACACCCTCGACGTCGACGAGGTCGCCCGCTGGACCGACCAGGTCGCCGCCGGCACCCTCGTGGTGAACCGGGCCACCACGGACACGACCGTCGTCCGGCAGCCCGCCGGCGGCTGGGGGAGCTCCGCGGTCGGCGCCGGGGCCAAGCGTGGCGGCCCCGACTCGGTCGCGATGCTCGGGCACTGGGAACCCGTCCCGCGCACCGTGCACAAGAGCATCCAGCTGCACGGGTTGCCGCCGCGGGTCACCGCGCTCATCGAGGCGTCCCGCAGCGGGCTGTCCTTCGAGGAGTTCGACCAGGTCCGTGCCGGCGCCACCAGCGACGCCCAGGCACGGGAAGAGCGCTTCGGCCGGTCCCGCGACACCGCGGAGCTCGGCGTCGAGCGCAACGTGCTCCGGTACCGCCCGCAGTCCGTGGTGGTCAGACAGTCCGCCGACGTCAGCACCGGGGACCTCGTCCGCACCCTCGTCGCGGCGACCGCAGCACGTGCCCACGTGCTGCTCAGCACCGCCCGGGCACTCCCCGGCCCCCTGACGCAGCTGCTCGCGAGCGGCCGCTCTCCGCTCGACGTCGTCGACCACCTGGTGGAGACCGACGCCGAGTTCCTCGACCGCGCGGCGTCCGGTGCGCTCCTGCGTGAGCAGTGGTCGGGCGGCACGGCGGAACCGCAGGACGCCATCGACCTGGTGCTGTCGCAGGGCTTCGAGCCCCGGCCGCACAGCGCCTTCGGTGGGCCGGGCTCGCGGATCCGCCTGCTCGGTGGCGACCCGCTCGCGCTCGAGGAGGCGCTCGGCGCCGGCATCGACACCGCCATCCACGACGCCCCGGTGGTCGAGGCCGGTGTCGTCGAGATGGCGCACTACCTCCGGGAGCAGACGGTCGTCGTCACGGCACATCGGCACGGGGACCTCGACCCCGAGTTCGCCCGCCTGCGCCTCTGACGTCGGGCGTGCGTGCCGGACAGGAGGCTCTGCCAGCGTCCGGTGCGTCGCGGACGCGATCCGGGCCTCCCGTCCGATCTCCGCACGACCTGGGGTGCGCCCGTGAGGCGTACCCGGGCGCGGCGTAGCGTTCGTGCCATGAGTGCAACAGAGCGTGACAACGGCGTCCAGTCCGAGCCGATCATGGACGGTGCGACCGACGCGACGAACGAGGAGAAGCTCCACGGTCTCGTGCAGCAGGTCCAGCACGACCACGGCGACGAGGGTGCCGGTGTGATGGCCGACCACCTCCGTGACCGTCTCGACGAGACGGGTGTCGAGGCCGAGGACCCGGCGTCCGAGGTCGAGTAGCAGCGCGGCAGGACGACGACGGGAGCCCCGCCGACCATGTGGTCGGCGGGGCTCCCTGCGATGTGGCGTGGTCCCTACCCGAGCACGGTGAGTGCCTGGTTGACGGTCCGTGAGCCGACGTTCTGCCGGTCGGCGATGTACTTGACGGTGATGACGTGCGAGCCGACGGCCAGCGGTACGCCCTGCGTCCAGTTGCCCTTGCCGACGCGGAAGCGGGCGATCTGCTCGGACTTGCCCCACCTGGTGATGACGACCTCACCGGGTTCCGCGGTGCCGGACAGCTGGGCGAGGCCGTCGACGGTCTGCTTCTTCCCCGGGTCGACCGAGAAGACGATGCTGGACGTCCGCGGCACGGCGACGATCCGGGTCTCCTTGGCGAGCTCCTGGCCGCCGGGGGTGCTGCGGAGCGTGAAGCCGAAGACCGCGTGGTCGTCGCCGGAGTACGACACGTCCTGCTTGCTCGTCCAGCGACCGTCCACGACGGGGACGGTCTGCGTCGATCCGCGGAAGGAGTTGTTGACGATCGTGACCTCACCGGCGGTGGCGGTGCCGCTGATCGTGGTCGCACCGTCCGCGACGGCCACGGTCGCGCCGTTGGCCAGGTCGATCCCCCAGGCGGGGTCGGCGGCCTCGATGCTCGAACGCTGGCTGACTGCTGAGCTCGGCGTGCCGGTGGAGGCGGAGGCCGGGGACGCGGCGAGGGAGGGTGCGAGGAGGCACGTGCCGATGAGGGCAGCGGCGCCGAGGGCAACGGGACGGAGTGACATGAGCTGACTTTCTCTAGGGGACGGTCCGTCCAGTATTCTGTGTTCCACTCGTCGAGCAGCCTCTGAGTGCGATGACCACCCGTTCCGGCGGTCTCGCCCGCGGAGGCCGACCGACAGCGTCGGACGACGGGAGCCCCGCCGACCATCTGGTCGGCGGGGCTCCCGTGTGCGTGGTGCAGACCTACTCGACCACGGACAAGAGGACGTTCCGAGACGTCGACGACACGTTCGGGCGGTCCGAGATGTACTTGATGGTGATCGCGTGTCGACCAGCTGCCAGCGGCACGCCCTGCTTCCAGGCGCCCTTGCCGACCGTGAAGCGCGCGACCTCGCCGGGCTTGTTGCGTTCGGTGATGACGATCTCGCCGGCCTCACTGGTGCCGGAGAGCTGCGCCAGGCCGTCGACGATCTGCGGCTCGGGGTCGAGCGTGAAGTCGACGATCTCCGACTCGGGAACCGCGAAGGTGCGGGTCTCCTCGGCGGACTTGAACGCTCCGGGGGCCTCGCGGAGGACGAAGTCGAAGGTCATCTTGTCCGTCCCGAGGTAGGGCACGTACTCCGTCGCACTCCAGCGGCCGTCCACGACCGGGACGGTCTGGGTGCTGTGGTAGT
Source organism: Curtobacterium sp. MCLR17_032 (assembly GCF_003234795.2). Taxonomy (NCBI): domain Bacteria; kingdom Bacillati; phylum Actinomycetota; class Actinomycetes; order Micrococcales; family Microbacteriaceae; genus Curtobacterium; species Curtobacterium sp. MCLR17_032. The sequence goes on from NZ_CP126268.1 coordinate 136,138, forward strand.
AGCGGTTGACGATCGTGACCTCGCCCTTCGTGGCGGTGCCGGTCAGCGTCGTCGTCCCGTCGTCGACCGTGACCGTCCCGCGGTCGGCGACGTCGATGCCCCATGCGGCGTCGACCGGGCCGCGCTGTTCCGTGATCTGGATCGTGCGGCTCTCGCGACGGACCTGCTGGCCGTCGACGGTCAGCAGGAACGTGAGGGACTGGTGGCCGTACTCGCTCACCGGGTAGTCGACGCTCCACTTGCCGTCGTGCGCCTCGGTCTGCACGACGTCCTCGCGGTTGCCGTTCCGGACGGTGACGGTGCCGTCGGGTGCGGTACCGGTGAGGGTGACCTTGCCGTCGTGCGCCTCGAAGACCTGTCCCTCGGTGACGTCGAGGCCCCACTTGCCGGCGACCGGGGCGGTCTCGGCGACGGTCGTGACCTGGCGCTTGACGGTGTTCGTGACCGGTCCGCCCTCGGTGGCGCGGAGCTGGAACGTGACGGTGAAGCTGGCACCGAGCCAGGAGGGGAGGTCGGCGGTCCACTTGCCGTCCGTCACCGGGACGGTGGTGGTGGCACCCAGGCCGGTGACGGTGACCTGACCGGCGGTGGCGGTGCCGGTGAAGGTCACGGTGTCGTCGTGCAGTTCGACGTCGGAGCGGTTCGGGGTGTCGACGGCGAAGGCGCTGTCGGCGGGGACGGTGACGTCGACGGTGCGTTCGTCCTTGCGGACCTGCTCGCCGTCGACGGTCAGGGTGAACCGCAGGGTGAGCCCGCCGGCGGACCGGACGGGGACCTCGACGCTCCAGCGGCCGTCGCGTGCTTCGGTGGTGGCGACCGTGTCGCCGCTGAGGTCCTTCGCGGTCACGGTGCCCTCGGGAGCGGTGCCGGTGAGTGTGACCTTGCCGTCCTCCGCCGTGACCTTCTGGCCCTGGGCGAAGTCGAAGCCCCACTTGCCGGCGATCGGTGCGGTCTCGGCGACGGTGGTGACCTGGCGCTTGACGGTGTTCGTGACCGGGCCGCCGTGGGTGTGGCGGAGCTGGAAGGTGACGTCGAAGGTGTAGCCGAGCCGGGCCGGGAGGTCGGCGGTCCAGGTGCCGTTCTCCACCGGCACGGTGGTGGTGGCGCCGAGACCGGCGACGGTGACCTCACCGCTGGTGGCCTCGCCGGTGAACCGGACCGAGCCGTCGTGCAGCTCGACCTCGGAGCGGTTCGGGGTGTCGACGGCGAAGGCGCTGTCGGCGGGGACCGTGACGTCGACGTACCGGTAGTCGCTGCGGACCTGCTTGCCGTCGACCGTGAGGAGGAAGCGCAGGGTGGTGGGGCCGGTGGCGGCGACCGGGACCTCGACGCTCCAACGGCCGTCTCGCGCCTCGGTGCTGGCGATCGGGGTGCCGTTGTGCGACGTGACGTCGACGGTGCCGTCGGGGGCGGTTCCGGTCAGGGTGACCTTGCCGTCCTTGGCGGTGACCTCCTGGCCCTGGGCGAAGTCGAAGCCCCACTTGCCGGCGACCGGGGTGACCTCGGCGACGGTGGTGACCTGGCGCTTGACCGTGTTGGTGACGAGGCCGCCGTGGCTGGCGCGCAGCTGGAACGTGGCATCGAAGGTGACACCGAGTCGGGCGGGGAGGTCGGCCGTCCACTTGCCGTCCTCCACGGGGACGGTGGTGGTGCCACCGAGACCGGCGACGGTGACCTCGCCGGTGGTCGCGGTGCCGGTGAACCGGACCGAGCCGTCGTGCAGCTCGACGTCCGATCGGTTCGGGGTGTCGACGGCGAACGCGCTGTCGGCGGGGACGGTGACGTCGACTCGTCGGTAGTCGTTGCGGACCTGCTTGCCGTCGACCGTCAGGGTGAAGTGCAGGTGCGTCAGCCCGGTGGACCGGACCGGGACCTCGACACTCCACCGCCCGTCGGTGGTCGTGGTGCTCGCCAACGCGTCGCCGTAGGTGCCCTTGACGGCGACCGTGCCGTCCGGGGCGGTGCCGGTCAGGGTGATCTTCCCGTCCTCCGCAGTCACCGCCTGGTCCGGTGCGAAGTCGAAGCCCCACTTGCCGGCGACCGGGGTCGTCTGTGCGATCGTGCTGACCTGGCGCTGCGCGGTGGCCGTGACCGGGCCGCCGTCGGTCGCGCGGAGGTCGAACCGTGCCGAGATGGCGGCCCCGACCCGGGCGGGCACGTCCGCGGCCCACTTGCCGTCGCGGACCGGGGCCGTGACCGTGGCACCGCGGGTCGTGACGGTGACGGTGCCGGTGGTCGCGGTCCCGGTGAAGGTGACGACGCCGTCGTGGACCTCGACCTGGGCCTCGTTGGCGGTGTCGACGTGCCAGGCGTCGTCGTGGTCCTGGACGTCCGAACGCTGGCTCGCGGCGGAGACCGGTGCGGCGGCGGCGAACGACGGGGACGGCAGGAAGGACGGTGCGAGCAGGCAGGTGCCGATGATGGCAGCGGCACCGAGGATGACTGGACGAGGTGTCATGTTCCGACTTTCAGTGGAGGGACAGTACATCCCGTATCTTGTGTTCCACTAGCCGAAGAGCCTCTGCATGCGATGGTCACCGGTGTCCAGCCGGGTCCCGTCCGGTCCGGTCCCGTCCGGTCCCGCTCGTCTCAGCGGCGACGCCCCGTCCCCACGAGCCCGATCTCGAGCACCGTCAACAGCAGGGCGATCCAGACCTGGCGGGCCGCGAAGGGCCGCGACCGTCGATCCAGTGCCAGCAGCGGCACCATCGACAGTCCGTGTGCGGCGTCGACCGCAGCGCTCAGCGTGTGGGCCTCCGGCGTCGCGGCACGGGCCACGAGGCCGGCCTGCAGCAGCTGTCGGACGCCCAGGACCCGGCCGAACACGGCGACCCGGCCGCTCGCGCGCTGCGCCCCGACCAGGTGCGCGACACCGATGGCCGCGCGGAGGACCTCGACGACCGCCGTCCGGTCCCGCTCCCGCCCGCGGCTCATCGGCGGCGACCCGCAGCCGTGGCGACCGCGAGCCCGGCGACGCCGAGCGCTGCGCCGATGATCCCGTTGCCCAGGCGACGGTGCTCCACCCACCAGGTCTGCGGCGACCACTCGTGGGCCTGCTCGTCGAAGATGCCGTGCGCGCCGTGGTCGCCCGGCACCGGTTCGTAGAGGTTCGACGGCAGCGTCTCGTCGCCGTCCTTGTCCTCGGCCTGCTGTCCCTGCACCAGGGTCTTCGCCGCGTACCAGTCCGCGAACCGACCGCTGATCCGGTTGCCCAGGATCGTGTACACCGTCGACTCACCGACCCAGGTCCGGCGACGGGGGCGCTCGGCGGTGGCCGCGATCGCGCGGGCACCGACCTCCGGCTGGTAGATCGGTGCGACGGGCTGCGGGTGGTGCGGCAGCTTCGTCTTCACCCAGTTGAACTGGATGGTGTTGAGGGCGGGCATGTCGACCCGGCTGACCTGCACCTTGCTGCCCTGCTCGAGCAGCTCGGACACGACGGACTCGGTGAAGCCGACGATCGCGTGCTTCGCGCCGCAGTACGCCGCCTGCAGCGGGATGCCGCGGAAACCGAGTGCCGAACCCACCTGGATGACCTGGCCGCGGTCGCGGGGGACCATGCGGGTCAGGGCCGCGCGGGTGCCGTTCACGAAGCCCAGGTAGGTGACGTCGAGCGCCCGTTCGAAGTCCTCCGGCGCGGTGTCGAGGAACTTGCCGAACACCCCGACCATGACGCCGTTCACCCACAGGTCGATGGGGCCGAGCTCGGCCTCGACGCGGTCGGCGGCGTCCTCCACGGCCTGGCGGTCGGAGACGTCCGCGACGAGCGCCAGGCCTCGACGACCGGCGGCCTCGACCTCGGCGACGGCAGCGTGCACGCCGTCCGCACCACGTGCCAGGACGGCCACGTCCCAGCCGCGGGACGCCAGTTCACGGACCGTCGCCCGTCCCAGTCCAGCCGAACCACCGGTCACCACAGCCACACGAGTCATGCACCCCTTCTACGCGGTGCGGGCGCCCCGGCGGTCAGCCGCTGTCCCCCGCCGGGCGGCCCGCGGCGGCCGTGCCGGCGGCGGCCGTGCCGACGCCGAGCCTCGGCTGGGCGGACAGTTCGCGGCGTCCAGCGGCCGCAGAGTGTCCGCAGGGCCGAGCCTCGGCCGGTCGGGGAGGGCCCGCCTCGGGCCTCGCCAGGCCGGCGCCGTCAGGCGCGCGGGCCCGCGAAGCGCGTCACGACACCGGGGGAGTACAGCACCGAGTCCGGCTCGAGCTCCGTCAACGCCAGCGGCAGCCCGGCCGCGCCGATCAGGTCGTCCCGCAGCCGGGTCAGGGACGCCCGGTGCACCACCCACGAGTCGTGCTCGTTCGGCCACCACCAAGTCCGCCCGGCCCGCCCGACGTGCATGCCCCACCGTGCGGTGAGGAACGACTCGAGCGGGGTCGGCTCCGTGATCGGCTCGCCGACCTCGACCTCGAGCAGGGACCGCAGGCGGGAACCGTGCCGGTGCACGGCGTACGCCGTCCGGTCGCCGTGCTGCCGCCGGGCGACCCGCGCCCAGTGGTACGGCGTGCCGGTCACGACACGGGCAGCGGCGGCGGGCAGGAACTTCCCGGCGTCGAGCGACAGGAACACCACCCCGCGGCGGCCGGAGTCGTCGCGGGTGTAGACGCGGACGTTGACCTCGAGGAAGTCGCCGACGCTGCCGGTCCGGCCGAGCGGGCCGAACGGCGGGAACCGGGTGTCCTCGAAGCTGAACGCGATGAGGCCCACCCACGTGGTCGTGCCGTCGTCGGTGCCGTCCGGCGCCATCGTGTCCGGCCGGGTGCCGGCGGGCAGCAGCGGCGCGACCGCGGACACGTCCACCCGCCAGTGCACGAAGACGACGTCGCGCCAGGCCTGTTCGATCCAGGGTCGCCCCGGCAGGGCGGGCGCGGTGGGCGTCACGGCCTGGAGGCTCGGAGCACCCCCGTCGGGCAGCGTCGCGGTCATCAGGTGGTCCCGTCCGTCGTCGTGGTCGGGTCCATCGTGCCCTGCTCCGCTGTGCCCTGCCCAGCTGGTCCTACCCCGCTGGGCCCGACCCCGTCGGGCTCGCCGACCCGACCGCGGGCTGGTCGTCCCAGCCCTGCTGCGGCGTCGCGCACGTGCCGCGGAACACGTACTGCGAGGGTCGTTTCCGCTCGTTCGACACCCAGTCGATCGCGGGTCGTCGTCGTTCCGGCGGCAGGTACCCGATCCGGTACACGGCCATCAGCTCCAGCTCCGGCGGGACCTCGAGCAGCCGTTCGACCTCGTGCCACGACTCCTCGACCTCCATCGGGAAGGACACGAACTGGATGCCGAGGCCGAGCTCCGTCGTCGTCAGCCAGACGTTCTCCATCGCGGCACCCATGCTGAACACCGAGTAGAAGGCGTTGCGAGCCTCCTTCCGGTACTCGTCGCGGTCGAGCATCACGCCGAGCAGCAGGGGTGACCCGGCGACGAGCTTCCGGTTCTCCTCACCCAGGGTCTGCGGCACCCGCAGGGCGTTCATGAGGAACTGCCCCCGCTTCGTGAACACCTGGTTCGTGAACGGCCGCAGCGGCTTCGGCAGCTTGTCGAACAGCATGCCGTCGCGGCGCTCGTCCATCTCGGCCTGCGAGAACCGGAAGTACGGCCGGTACCGCTCGAAGAAGCTGCCCGCGGCCATGGTCTGCGTCATCGCCCGGCCGCTGATCGCCGCGATGCGGTCGATCGTCTCGCGCTCCTCGACCAGGACGAAGCGCCACGGCTGGCTGTTCAGCTGCGAGGGTGCCCGTCCGGCCAGCTCGACCAGCAGGCGCTGGTGCTCCTCGGACACCGGGTCCGGCAGGAACGCCCCGTTCGTGGTGCGTCGGCGCCGGATGGCCTCGATGAGTTCCACGGGTGTCCTTCCGCCTCGGCGTCGAGCGGTCAGCGCCGGGCCAGGACCGCTCCCAGGTAGGACGGTGCGGCGGCGACCGCGGTCTTCCAGTGTGCTCCGGTGCGGGGGTTCGTCCGTGGAGCAAGGGCCAGGGGGACCAGCGCCGGCAGCAGGAACAGTGCGTCGCGGGACCGCGTCCAGAGCGGGGTGGTCGCGGCTGCTCCGGTGAGGACGGCGGTCGTCACGAACAGGCCGTGGTGCACGACGCGCAGCTTGCGGGTGCGGATCAGGCGCACCGCGACCGCGGTGCCCCACAGGCAGTTGACGACGTACGACGCGGTCGCGGCGGTGACCAGCCGCCGGGCGGCCACCGACCCGGGAGGCCCGCCGCGCCTCCCGACCGTCGTCCCACGTCCCATGCACGCGAACCTACCCGCTCGCGGTACGCAACCCGGGCGGCTGCGCGCACGGCGACACCGCCGCGAGATGACGCCCACGTCGCGTTCTGCGGAAGAGGGGGTCAGTCGGAGCCGCGGCTGACGAGCTTCGACAGCACGATCGCGGAGCGGGTGTGGTCGACCTGCGGGGCGAGGCGGACGCGGTCCAGCGCCTCCTCGAGCGCGGGGAGGTCGCGCGAGCGCATGTGCACGACCGCGTCGGCGCTGCCGGTGACCGTGCCGGCGTCGACCACCTCGGGCACAGCGTCGAGCAGGGTGCGCAGTTCGTCGGGGGAGACCGTGCCGCGGCAGTACAGCTCGACCCAGGCCTCGGTGCCGCGGTCGTCGACGGCCGGGTCGACCTTGATCGTGAAGCCCTGGATCACGCCGTCGGCCACGAGCCGGTCGACGCGGCGCTTCACGGCGGAGGCGGACAGCCCGACGACCGAGCCGATGTCGCCGTAGCCGGCGCGGGCGTTCTCCCGCAGCTGGTCGAGGATGCGGTGGTCGAGCGAATCCATTGTGACCATCTTACGCGTGGTCGTTGCGAGCAGACACGGATCGACGCACGAAACGTGCGCCCAGTGCGGGGGTGCGGTGCTGTGTTCCGTTCCCATCCTGTGGTTGACTCTCGCTCAGGCGTCGACCTGGTCCGCCTCCGGCGAGTGAGCCTGCATCTCGTCGGAGCTCTCACCGTGGTGGTTCCTGGCAGGCTCGGGCCCCGGTCCTGGAGGACCTCGTGTCGAACACCGCACCCCAGCCCACCACCGCCCTGCAGCGCACGGCCACGCACCGCACCGTCCTGATGTGCAAGCCGACCCACTACACGGTCAGCTACCGGATCAACCCCTGGATGCACCCGGAGGAGCCGACCGACACCGCGAAGGCCGTCGCCCAGTGGCAGAGCCTGGTCGACGTGTACGAGCAGCTCGGCTTCGCGATCCACCAGATCGAGCCCATCGAGGGGCTGCCCGACATGGTCTACGCGGCCAACGGCGGCTTCGTCCTCGACGGTGTCGCGTACGGCGCGAAGTTCCAGTACCCGGAGCGTCAGCCCGAGGGCCCGGCGTACATGGACTGGTTCCGCCAGGCCGGCCTGACCGTCGCCGAGCCCGAGGAGACGAACGAGGGCGAAGGTGACTTCCTGCTCATCGGCGACACCATCTACGCCGGCACCGGGTTCCGCTCCGACAGCACCTCGCACGAGGAGCTCGCCCGCGTGTACGGCCGCGAGGTCGTCACCCTGAAGCTCATCAACCCGGACTTCTACCACCTGGACACCGCGATCGCTGCCCTCGACCCGGTGCCCGACGCGTCCGGCCGCTCCAACATCGCCTACCTCGAGAGCGCCTTCGACGAGCCGTCCCTGGCCATCCTCCGCGAGCGCTTCCCGGACGCGATCATCGCGACCGAGGAGGACGCCGCCATCCTCGGCCTGAACTCGTACTCCGACGGGTACAACGTCGTCATCGCCGCACGTGCCACCACGTTCGCCGAGCAGCTGCGCGAGAAGGGCTACAACCCGATCGGCGTCGACCTGTCCGAGCTGCTCCTGGGCGGCGGCGGCGTGAAGTGCTGCACGCTGGACCTGCACCCGATCGGCACCGGCACCTCCGTGGCGCGCTCCTGATGGCCGGCGCGCTCGGCGTGGCCACGGCTGCGGCGCTCGCCGTGGAGGACCGTGCCCTCGCCCACAACTACAGCCCGCTCCCGGTGGTCATCGCCTCGGGCCACGGGGCGACCGTCACCGACGTCGACGGCCGCACCTACCTGGACGGACTCGCCGCCTACTCGGCGGTCAACTTCGGACACGGCAACCCGCGCCTCCTGACCGCGGCCCGCGACCAGCTCGACCGCGTGACCCTGACGAGCCGGGCGTTCGTCAACGACCGCCTCGGCCCGTTCGCCGCCGGTCTGACCGAGCTCACCGGCACCGAGATGATGCTGCCGATGAACACCGGCGCCGAAGCCGTCGAGTCGGCGATCAAGGTCGCCCGCGCCTGGGGCTACCGCGTCAAGGGCGTCCCCGCCGGACAGGCGACGGTCATCGTCGCGAGCGGGAACTTCCACGGCCGCACGACGACGATCATCTCGTTCTCGGACGACCCCGATGCGCGCAACGACTTCGGGCCGTACACGCCCGGGTTCCGCACCGTGCCGTACGGCGACGCAGCGGCACTGCGGGAGGCGATGGACGACACCGTCGTGGCCGTCCTGCTCGAGCCGATCCAGGGCGAGGGCGGCGTCGTCATCCCGCCCGCCGACTACCTGCCCGCCGTCCGTGAGGTCTGCGACGAGTTCGGCGCGCTGTTCATCGCCGACGAGATCCAGTCCGGCCTCGGTCGCACCGGCCACACCCTGGCGGTGCAGCGGGTCGGCGTGACGCCGGACCTCATCACGCTCGGCAAGGCGCTCGGCGGCGGGATCGTCCCGGTCTCCGCCGTCGTCGGTCGCGCGGACGTGCTCGGGGTCCTGCGTCCCGGCGAGCACGGCTCGACCTTCGGCGGCAACCCGCTCGCCGCGGCCGTCGGGTCCGAGGTCGTCTCGATGCTCGCCGAGGGGACCTTCCAGCAGCGGGCGCTCGACGGCGAACCGGTCCTCCGCGGGTTCCTCGACCAACTCGTCGGGCACGGCGTCCTCACCCACCGGGTCGCCGGACTCTGGGCCGGGATCGACATCGACCCCGCGCTCGGCACCGGCAAGCAGGTCGCGAAGGAGCTCGCCGCGCGCGGGGTGCTCGTGAAGGACACGCACGGGTCGACGATCCGCTTCGCGCCGCCGCTCGTCGTCACCGACGAGGAGATCGCCACCGCGATGCAGGCCCTCGGCGCGGTCCTCCGCGACCTGGCGTAGCCCGTCCGCGGAACACCGGTGTTTCCGCATCACATCGCGTGATTCGGCGGTGTGATGCGGAAGCACCGGTGTCTTCGGGGTCAACCCGCCACGGGCCGGACGGGAGGCTCGTGGCGGGGCCGCCCCGCGCCTCCCGTCCGACAGGTGGCGCTAGACGCGACCCGGTGCGTACGCCTCGGCGAGCCGGTCCATCAGCGCGTCCTTCTCCTCGTCGACGACCTGCGCCTCCGGGTGCGCGTCGTACCAGGTGACCAGTTCGCGGGCGCCCTCGCGGAACGAGGTGCGCGCCGCCCAACCCGGCACGAGCGTCCGCACCTTGCTGTTGTCGAACACCATGCTGTTCGCCTTGTCGCCGACCACACCCGCGCCCCACTCCGGGTCCGCGGCCATGATCGCGTCCGCCGGCACGTGCACGATCTGCGGTTCCGGCGCCCCCGCGGCGGCCGCGACCTCCTGGTGGATGCGGTCCCACGTCGGCGACTCCTGGCCGGTGATGTGGAACGCCTCGCCGATCGCCTCGGCCCGGTCCAGCACCCCGACGAACGCGACCGCGAAGTCCCGCGCGTGCGTGATCGTCCACAGCGAGGTCCCGTCACCCGGCACGACCACCGGCTTGCCCGCCCGCAACCGCGCGACGACCGTCCAGCCGCCGTCGAACGGCAGCAGCGTCTCGTCGTAGGTGTGCGACGGCCGGATGATCGTCATCGGGAAGTCGTCCTGCCGGTAGGCGGCGACCAGCAGGTCCTCGCACGCGATCTTGTCCCGCGAGTACTGCCAGTACGGGTTCTTCAGCGGCGTCGACTCCGTCACCGGCAGGTGCGTCGGCGGGGTCTGGTACGCCGAAGCCGAGCTGATGAACACGTACTGGCGGGTCTTGCCGGTGAAGAAGTCGATGTCGGCCTGCACCTGGTCCGGGGTGAACGCGACGAAGTCGATGACCACGTCGAAGGTGCGGTCGCCGATCGCCGCCGCCAGGGCGTCCCGGTCTGCGACGTCGGCCTGGAGGCGCGTCACCGCATCCGGCAACGTCCGCTTCTCCGTCGTGCCCCGGTTGAGCACCGCGACGTCGAAGCCCTGGTCCACCGCCTCGCGCACGCAGGCGGCGCTGATGATGCCGCTCCCGCCGATGAACAGCACGCTGGATCCGGTCATGGATGCTCCCTTGCTCCCGGCGGTGCGTCCGCGCACCGCGCCTCTTGCGATCCTGCACCGTCGGGGCCGCGTACCGTCACGGGCGTGCCGCATCGACGCGGCCACGACAGGAGTGACAGACACATGGAGTACCGCTACCTCGGTAACTCGGGCCTCAAGGTCTCCGAGATCACCTACGGCAACTGGCTCACCCACGCCTCCCAGGTCGAGAACGACGCGGCGATCGCCTGCGTCAAGGCCGCCCTCGAGGTCGGCATCTCGACGTTCGACACCGCCGACGTGTACGCGAACACCGGCGCCGAGACCGTCCTCGGTGAAGCGCTGAAGGGCGAGCGTCGCCAGTCCCTCGAGATCGCGACGAAGGTCTTCGGTCCGACCGGTCCCAAGGGCCACAACGACACCGGGCTGTCGCGCAAGCACATCCTCGAATCGATCGACGGCTCGCTCGGCCGCCTGCAGACCGACTACGTCGACCTGTACCAGGCGCACCGCTACGACCACGAGACCCCGCTCGAAGAGACCATGCAGGCGTTCGCCGACGTGGTCCGTGCGGGCAAGGTCCTGTACGTCGGCGTCTCGGAGTGGACCGCCGACCAGCTCCGGGCCGGTGCAGCACTGGCGAAGGACCTCGGCTTCCAGCTCATCTCGAACCAGCCGCAGTACTCGGCGCTCTGGCGGGTCATCGAGGAGGAGGTCGTCCCCACCTCGAAGGAACTCGGCATCTCGCAGATCGTCTGGTCCCCGATCGCGCAGGGTGTGCTGACGGGCAAGTACCAGCCCGGTCAGCCGCTGCCCGAGGGGTCCCGCGCGACCGACGACAAGGGCGGCGCGAAGATGATCTCCCGCTTCATGAACGACGAGGTGCTGTCTGCCGTGCAGGAGCTCAAGCCGATCGCCGACGAGCTCAGCCTGTCGATGGCGCAGCTCGCCGTCGCCTGGGTGCTGCAGAACGAGAACGTGGCGTCCGCGATCATCGGCGCCTCGCGACCGGAGCAGGTGCACGACAACGCCGGCGCTGCCGGGGTGCAGATCCCCGCCGAGCTGATGTCCCGCATCGACGACGCCCTCGGCGCGGTCGTCGAGCGCGACCCGGCGAAGACGAACGACAGCAGCCCGAAGACCCGCGAGGCGTAGGCGGCGCTGCCCGGCCGGGACGAGCCTCCCGGCTGGCTGCCGCACAACAGGAAGCGGCTCGAACCACGGGAATGCGTGGTTCGAGCCGCTTCCTGTTGTGCGTGGACGATCCGTGCCGCGGATCCGTGCCGCGGACCCCGCCGGCACAACGCAAAAGAGCCCCTCACCGAAGTAAGGGGCTCTTCACCGTGGCTGGACGCGGCGTCGATCCGCGGACCTTTCGATTTTCAGTCGAACGCTCTACCAACTGAGCTACCCAGCCGTGGCGACCCTGACGGGACTTGAACCCGCGACCTCCGCCGTGACAGGGCGGCACGCTAACCAACTGCGCTACAGGGCCATATGGAATTGCTTGTGTTGCTTGTGTTGCTTCGGTGTCGTTCTGTTCTGCTTGCTGTCCCCCGATGAGGAGTGACCCCAACGGGATTCGAACCCGTGCTGCCGCCGTGAAAGGGCGGTGTCCTAGGCCACTAAACGATGGGGCCGCAAGCAGTGCATCGCGCTACCGATGGACAAGCATACGGACGGTCGGCCCTCTTGCCAAATCGAGCCCGCCGCACGCTCCGCTTGGGCGTGTCGCGCCACCTCCACGGACCCTCAGGGAGTGACCGGAGCGGGCTCCCGAGGGGCGGTCGACACCGATGGGAGCATCACTGCTGACCTCTCACCCTCGAACGGGGTGTTCCTGGGCTGACCCATGTTGTTACTGTTACGTCTGTTGACAGTGTGACGTGCGCCACGCCGGACTGTGACGAAAACGAGACTCATGTCGACTCCTTCCCTCCTCCCCGCTCGCCCCCGCCGCCGCTTCCTGGCCGCCGGGGTCGCTGTCGTACTCGCCGCCGGGGCCCTCGTCGCCCTCGTGCCGTCGGGTGCCGCCTCAGCCGCCAGCTACCCGAGCTGGGACGACGTGCAGGCCGCGAAGCAGTCGCAGTCCGCCCAGGCCGCCAAGGTCACCGAGATCAAGGGCCTCATCGCGCAGCTGCAGTCGCAGTCCGCCGCGAAGGAGAAGGCCGCCGCCGCAGCCGGTACCGCGTACCAGACCGCCCAGACGGACTACGACCGCAAGGCACTCGAGCAGCGCAAGCTCCAGTCGCAGGCCGACGACGCCGAGAAGACCGCGCGGGCCTCCGAGGCGCAGGCCGGCCAGCTCGCCGCCCAGCTCGGGCGCTCCAGCTCCGAGGACGTCACCACGGACCTCCTCACCAAGCCCTCGGCCTCCGGCGACCTGCTGTACGAGCTCGGCGCGATGTCGAAGCTGTCCGAGCAGGCCGACGGCATCTACTCCGAGGCGAGCCAGGACCGCGGGACCGCCCAGGCCCTCGCCGACAAGTCGAAGACCGCCGAGGACGCCCTGGGCAAGCTGGCCGCCCAGGCCCAGACGAAGATGCGCGCCGCACAGAGCGCAGCGGACCAGGCCCAGGCTGCCGTGTCCGCCCAGGCCGACAACCAGGACCGGCTCGAGGCCCAGCTCGACCTCCTGACGTCGAAGACGAAGACGACCGAGGCCCAGTACGAGAAGGGTGTCCAGGTCGAGAAGGCACGCCAGGCACGGCTCGCTCGCGAGCGGGCCGCCGCCGCAGCTGCCGCAGCAGCGGCCGCCGCGCGTGCGCTCCCGCCGGCAGCGACCGCGGGTGTCCCGGCCCCCGGTGCTGGCGGGGCCTCCGGCGGTGGCGCTGCGAACGCGTCCGGTTGGGTGCGCCCGGCAGCCGGCTTCCAGTCGAGCCCCTACGGCCTCCGCGTCGACCCCTACACGCACGTCTACACACTGCACGCCGGCGTGGACCTCGCCCCGGCCTGCTACTCGCCGATCTACGCCGCAGCGTCCGGCACCGTGACCTTCGCGGGCAACGGCGGCGGCTACGGCAACGAGGTCATCATCGACAACGGTGGCGGCATCTCGACGGCCTACGGGCACATCGTCAACGGCGGCATCATGGTCGGTGCCGGCCAGCACGTCACCGCCGGACAGCAGATCGCCCAGGTCGGTTCCACCGGCTGGTCGACGGGCTGCCATCTGCACTTCGAGACCCGGGTGAACGGCGCCGCCGTCGATCCCGTCCCCTTCATGGCAGCGCGGGGGATCTCGGTATGAGCACGAGCACTGCCAGGAGGCACTGACCCGCATGAAGAAGCCTGCACGTTCCCTCGTCTGCGGTCTCGCCACCGTCTCGATGCTCAGCCTCGGGCTCTCGCTCGTGGTGGCCGTCCCGGCGCAGGCGGCACCGTCCGCCCCGTCGTGGAAGGACGTGCAGGCGGCGAAGGACGACCAGGCCGACAAGCAGCGGACCGTCGACGCCCTGACGGCCCGCATGTCGAGCCTCCAGTCCGCCGTGGACCGGACCGGGGCCACCGTGCAGGAAGCCGGCCAGCAGTACTCGTTGGCGGCGTCGCAGCAGCAGGAGGCGAAGGACGCGCTCGACGCCCTCACCGGCCAGGCGAAGCGTGCCAAGGCCGCGGCGAAGCAGTCCGCCGGCCAGGTCGCAGCCCTCGTCGTGGAGCTCTCGCGCTCCGGCGGTGGCGACCTGTCCACGTCGATGCTCGTCGACTCCCGCGACGCGAATGACCTGCTCTACCAGGTCGGCACGATGACGCACCTCTCCGAGCGCTCCGCGACCGTGCTCGACAAGGCACAGTCGGACCAGCGCACCGTCGACGCCCTCGCCGCCCAGCAGCGCCAGGCGACGAAGGCCCTGACCGCCGCGACCACCAAGACGAAGGACGCGCTCGACAGCGCCAACGACGTCGCGGCGAACGCGGAGTCCGCGCTGGCGTCCGGGCAGGCGAAGCAGGACGAGGTCCTCAAGCAGCTCGCGTTCCTCAAGGGCACCTCGGTCGCCACCGAGCAGGCGTACTGGTCGGCGCAGCAGGCGAAGCAGGCCGAGATCCAGCTCGCGGCGCAGGCGAAGCGCGATGCGGCACGTCCGGCATCGGCCGACGACGGCGGCACGACGGGTGGCAGCGCCGACTCCGGCAGCGGTGGCAGTTCCGGTGGCGGGGACGACTCCGGCGGCTCGACGAACGACGACCCGCCCGCGTCGAACCCCGTCGCGTCCAAGCCGTCGAACTCCGCGCCGTCGGGCAGCACCCCGGCAGCGCCGAAGCCGTCCGTGCCGAGGCCCGCAGCCCCGCAGCCCGCTCCCCAGCCGGCCGCCCCCGCCCCGAAGCCCTCGACGCCGAAGCCCGCCCCGGCGCCCGCGCCCGCTCCGGCCCCGGTCGTCAGCAGCCCGTCCAAGGCCGCCGGCGCGATCTCGTACGCGCGCGGACAGCTCGGCAAGGCGTACGTCCTGGGCGGTGCCGGACCGAACGTCTGGGACTGCTCCGGCCTGGTGATGATGGCCTACAACTCGCAGGGCATCACGACCGGCGGGCACAACGTGGTCTGGCAGTACAACTACTTCGGCTCCATCGGCCGTCTGGTGCCGCTGTCGCAGCGTCAGCCCGGCGACATCCTGTTCTACTCGAGCAACGGTGCCGCTTCCGGTGGGTACCACGACTCGATCTACACCGGCAACGGGATGATGGTCGAGGCCGCACGTCCGGGCGTCGGCGTCGTCGAGCGTGCGGTGTGGACGCCGAGCCAGCTCCTGCCCTACGTCGCCCGCCCGAGCGGCTCGATGTAGCCCCGGACGCAGCAGAACGGCCCGGCCTCCGCGAGGGGACCGGGCCGTTCTGCGTCAGCGAGAGCGCGTCAGCCGACGCGCGTCAGCAGACGAACGTCAGTGACCGCCGGGCACGTACGCGGCCTGGCCGGCCGTGACGATCGCCTCGGCCTCGGCGGCGTCGCCCCAGCCCTCGGCCTTGACCCACTTGTTCGGCTCGAGGTCCTTGTAGCGCTCGAAGAAGTGCGCGATCTCGGCCTTCGTCTGGTCGTCCACGTCCGAGATGTCCTGGATGTGGGCCCAGCGCGGGTCCTTCGCCGGGACGACGAGGACCTTGGCGTCGATGCCGGCCTCGTCGCTCATCTTGAAGACGCCGACCGGGCGGACCTTGACGCCCACGCCGGGGAAGGTCGGGTACTCGAGGAGCAGCAGCGCGTCGACGGGGTCGCCGTCGTCGGCCAGGGTCTTCTCGAAGAAGCCGTAGTCCGTCGGGTAGACGAACGAGGTGAAGAGCACGCGGTCCAGGTACACGCGACCGGTCTCGTGGTCGACCTCGTACTTGTTGCGGCTGCCCTTGGGGATCTCGACGACGACGTCGTACGCGGCCATGTGCACTCCTAGTTTCCTCAGGTGGTGGGTCTGTCGGCCGTCGGGACGGCGCGGCTAACGTTACCGGGTGAACACCGAGCGTCCCCGGCTGGACCCCGCCGTCGCCGCCGTCCGTCTGGCGGTCCGCACCATGCTCGCCCGCGCGCTCGACGAACAGGTCGTCGGCCCGGGCAACCTCGTCCTCGTCGCGCTGAGCGGCGGGGCCGACTCGCTGGCCCTCGCGGCGGCCACCGCGTTCGAGGCACCGAAGCAGGGCCTGCGTGCCGGCGCGGTGATCGTCGACCACGCGCTCCAGGCGGGCTCCGAGGCGGTCGCGGCACGGGCCTCCCGGCAGGCCGCCGAGCTGGGACTGGCACCCGTCGTCGTGGACCGTGTCGACGTCGGCACCGCCGGTGGGCCGGAGGCCGCCGCCCGGGAGGCCCGCTACGCCTCCGTCACGTCGGTCGCGGCCGCCGAGTGGTCACCCCTCGTGCTCCTCGGACACACGCTCGACGACCAGGCCGAGACGGTGTTGCTCGGACTGCTCCGGGGGAGCGGGCCGGACAGCCTGACGGGGATGGCATCGCTCGTGCGACCGGACCGGCCGGGTCCGTCCCTGGGGCGGCCGATGCTCGCGCTCCGGCGTGCGACGACGCGGCAGGCGTGCGCCGCCTCCGGACTCGTGCCGTGGGACGACCCGCAGAACGACGACCCGGCGTACACGCGGGTCCGGGTGCGGAACGCGCTGATGCCGGTCCTCGAGCGCGAGCTCGGACCCGGCGTCCCCGAGGCACTGGCCCGGACCGCCGACCAGCTGCGCGAGGACTCCGCGGCACTCGACCACTTCGCCGAGGAGATGGCCGAGGACCTCGCCGAACACTCCGAGGCCGGCATCTCGCTGTCCGTGCCGCAGCTGGCCGCGAACCCGCCGGCGCTCCGGCAGCGACTGGTCCGACTGGCGGTCGAGAGCGAGTTCGGCGTGACGCTGTCCCGGCTGCAGACGCTCGAGGTCTGCCGGCTCGTCACCGACTGGCGGGGGCAGGGGCCGATCGACCTGCCCGGTGTCCGGGCCACGCGGACGGGTGAACGAGTGTCCTTCGCCGCCAGGGAGCCGCACGCGGGGGAGCCGCACGCGGGCGGTTAGGCTGGAGCGGTGGAACTCTCCGACGTGCAGGCCGACCTCTCCGAAGTGCTCTTCACCCCCGAGCAGATCGACGACAAGATCGCCGAACTCGCCGCGGCGGTGGACCGTGACTACGCCGGGCGGGACCCGCTCCTGGTCGGCGTGCTGAAGGGCGCGGTCATGGTCATGGCCGACTTCTCCCGCCACCTGAAGATGCAGGCGCGGATGGACTGGATGGCGGTGTCGTCCTACGGCTCCGGCACGAAGTCGTCCGGTGTGGTGCGGATCCTCAAGGACCTCGACACCGACCTGCACGACCGCGACGTCATCATCGTCGAGGACATCATCGACTCCGGCCTGACGCTGTCCTGGCTCAAGCAGAACCTGCAGTCCCGCGGGGCCGCGAGCGTCGAGATCGTCGCCCTGCTGCGCAAGCCCGAGGCCGCCAAGGTCGAGGTCGACGTCAAGTACGCCGGCTTCGAGATCCCCGACGCGTTCGTCGTCGGGTTCGGTCTGGACTACGACGAGCGTTACCGCAACCTGCGCGGCATCGGCGTCCTCGCGCCGCACGTCTACTCCTGATCCACCGGGGCCGGTGTCGGCCCTGACCGGCGGCGACGGGCGTCGTCCACCAGGCGTCACTGCTGATCTGTGGAGTTCGCCCGCAGAGGACACCCATTCTCGCCACAGAGTCGCGGCCGTATGCTGAGCGGCACGCACTTCAGGCAGCAGAAAGGTGTCGGGCCGTCGGGCCCGGATCACATGGACTTCAAGCGCATCCTCCGCGGGCCGTACATCTGGATACTGCTCGCAGTCGTGGGGATCTTCGTCGGATGGACGTTCATCGCCCAGTCCGGTACCCAGGAGATCTCCACCCAGAAGGGTCTCGAGCAGCTCTCGGACGGCAAGGTCTCCTCGGCCGTCGTCAACTCCACCGAGCAGCGCGTCGACCTGACCCTCCGCAACGACGGCGGCACCGAGCAGTTCTACTACTCGACCCCCCGTGGCACCGAGGTCGTCGAGGCGGTCTCGCAGGCCGACCTGCCCAAGGGCTACAACGACCACGTCCAGCAGTCGAACGTCCTCGTGTCGCTCCTGCTGACGCTGCTGCCGTTCCTGCTCATCGGCGCCCTGTTCTGGTTCCTGCTCTCGAGCGCCCAGGGTGGCGGCTCGAAGGTCATGCAGTTCGGCAAGTCCAAGGCCAAGATGAACAACAAGGAGAACCCGCAGGTCTCCTTCGCTGACGTCGCCGGCGCGGACGAGGCCATCGAGGAACTGCACGAGATCAAGGAGTTCCTCAAGGAGCCCGCGAAGTTCCAGGCCGTCGGCGCCCGGATCCCGAAGGGCGTGCTGCTGTACGGCCCTCCCGGAACCGGCAAGACCCTGCTCGCCCGTGCCGTCGCCGGTGAGGCCGGTGTGCCGTTCTACTCGATCTCCGGTTCGGACTTCGTCGAGATGTTCGTCGGTGTCGGCGCCAGCCGTGTCCGCGACCTCTTCGACCAGGCGAAGCAGAACTCGCCCGCCATCGTCTTCATCGACGAGATCGACGCCGTGGGCCGCCACCGTGGTGCCGGCATCGGCGGTGGCAACGACGAGCGCGAGCAGACGCTGAACCAGCTCCTCGTCGAGATGGACGGCTTCGACGGCAAGACGAACGTCATCCTCATCGCCGCGACGAACCGTCCCGACGTGCTCGACCCCGCACTGCTCCGACCGGGCCGCTTCGACCGGCAGATCGGCGTCGACGCGCCCGGCCTGCAGGGTCGCAAGCAGATCCTCGAGGTGCACGCGAAGGGCAAGCCGCTCGCCGCGAGCGTCGACCTCGAGCTCCTGGCCCGCAAGACGCCGGGCTTCACCGGCGCCGACCTGGCGAACGTCCTCAACGAGGCCGCGCTGCTGACCGCCCGGTCGAACGCGCAGCTCATCGACAACCGTGCCCTGGACGAGGCCGTCGACCGCGTGATGGCCGGCCCGCAGCGACGGACCCGCATCATGTCCGACCAGGAGCGTCTGATCACCGCCTACCACGAGGGTGGACACGCCCTGGCGGCCGCGGCGATGCGCCACACCGACCCGGTGACGAAGATCACGATCTTGCCGCGTGGTCGGGCCCTCGGCTACACGATGGTCCTGCCGCTCGAGGACAAGTACTCCGTCACGCGCAACGAACTGCTCGACCAGTTGACCTACGCCATGGGTGGCCGTGTCGCCGAGGAGATCGTCTTCCACGACCCGACCACGGGTGCGTCGAACGACATCGAGAAGGCCACCGGCACCGCCCGCAAGATGGTGACCGAGTACGGCATGAGCCAGGCCGTCGGTTCCGTCAAGCTCGGCTCCGGGTCCAGCGAGCCGTTCGTCGGCCGTGACATGAGCGGCGGCACCGGTCGCGACTACTCGGAGAACATCGCCGAGACCGTCGACGCCGAGACCCGCGCCCTGCTCGAGGCCGCGCACGACGAGGCCTACCAGGTGCTCAACGCCAACCGGGACATCCTCGACCGCCTGGCTGGCGAGCTCCTCGAGAAGGAGACGCTCGACGCCCCGGAGCTCGTGGAGATCTTCAAGGACGTCCGCAAGCTGCCCGAGCGCCCGCAGTGGCTCTCGAGCGACAAGCGTCCGGTGAGCGACCTGCCGGCGATCGAGGTGCCGGGGAAGGCCGCCGCGATGGCCGAGGAGCCCGTCGGGATCGACGCCTCCAAGCCGCGTCGTCACCGTCCGTTCGGCAACCCCGGTATCGCCCCCGCGTAGGCCGGCATGACCGACCTGCCGACGAGACGGTCGCGTCGGCTCGCCGAGGTGAGCCGGGCCCGCGAAGCAGCAGCAGCGCCGGCGACGGTCGCGATCGACCTCCGAGCACCCGCACCGGTGCCGGAGATCGTGACCGGCCGTCGCCGCGGTCGCTCCACCCCCGAGGGCACCCGCGTGATGGGGATCCTCAACGTCACGCCCGACTCGTTCAGTGACGGCGGGTTGCACCTGGCCGTCGACGCCGCCCTCGAGCACGCGCGGCACCTGGTCGCGGCCGGAGCCGACCTGGTCGACGTCGGCGGGGAGTCCACCCGGCCCGGTGCCGAGCGGGTCCCCGTGGACGTCGAGCAGCAGCGGGTCCTGCCGGTCGTGCAGCAGCTGGCGTCCGAGGGCATCGCGGTGAGCGTCGACACGATGAACGCCAGCACCGCCGAACGCGCGGTCGAGCTGGGCGCCGTGATCGTCAACGACGTCTCCGGTGGGCTCGTCGACCCGGACATGTCGCGGGTCGTCGCCGAGACCGGAGTCGGCTTCGTCGTCATGCACTGGCGCGGCCACAGCGACCGGATGTACCGCAACGCGGAGTACACCCACGCGGTGGAGGAGGTCCGGCGCGAGGTCGAACTCCGGGTCGCGGAACTCATCGTCCTCGGCGTCCGCCAGGAACAGGTCGTCATCGACCCGGGCCTGGGGTTCGCCAAGCGGGGACAGCAGAACTGGGAGATCCTGGCGGGCTACGAACGCTTCGCTTCGATCGGCCTGCCCGTCCTGGTCGCCGCCTCTCGGAAGCGGTTCCTCGACGGCGTCGGCAGCACGGCCGGGGCACCCCCGGTCGAACGAGACCTGGCCACGGCGGCGATCAGCCTGCTCGCGGCCGAACGCGGCGCCTGGGGCGTCCGCGTGCACGACCCGGCGCCGACCCGCGCCGTACTCGACGTCTGGGACGCCTGGAGGGCAGCTCGATCATGAGGGACACCATCCGCCTCGTCGGAGTCCGCGCACGCGGACACCACGGGGTCTTCGACCACGAACGCGCCGACGGACAGGACTTCGTCGTCGACGTGGCCGTCGAGGTCGACGCGACCGCCGCCTCCGACTCCGACGACCTGGCGGAGACCGTGCACTACGGCGTGCTCGCCGAGCAGGTCGTCGCCGAGATCGAACGCGACCCGGTCGACCTGATCGAGACCCTGGCCGAACGGATCGCTGCGGCGGTCCTGACGCACCGGGCCGCGCTGGCGACCGAGGTCACGGTGCACAAGCCGCAGGCCCCGATCACCGTGCCGTTCACCGACGTGTCGATCACCATCCGACGCGAGTCCCCGGTGCCGACCGACGACCCGACGACGGACGACGAGAGCGAACCGCTCGAGGAAGAAGAGTGACGCGCGCCGTCATCGCCCTCGGTGCGAACCTCGGTGACCGGGGGAGCACCCTCCGCGCCGCCGCGGCCGCCGTCGCCGCACTGCCCGGGGTCCGA
This sequence comes from Curtobacterium sp. MCLR17_032, assembly GCF_003234795.2. Taxonomy (NCBI): domain Bacteria; kingdom Bacillati; phylum Actinomycetota; class Actinomycetes; order Micrococcales; family Microbacteriaceae; genus Curtobacterium; species Curtobacterium sp. MCLR17_032. Next base: position 157,074 of record NZ_CP126268.1, read on the forward strand.
CCGGTGGCGTCGAGCCGCGAGGTCGAGTCCGTCGCGCTCACCCTGGACGGCCTCGACACGACGAAGCCGCGCTACCGGAACGGTGTCGTGGTCGTCGAGACCGACCTCGAGCCGCAGGAGTTGCTCGACGCCCTGCACGGCATCGAGGACGAGCACGGCCGCACCCGGGAGGTCCGCTGGGGCGACCGGACGCTCGACCTCGACGTGATCGCCGTCGACGACCGCCGCATCGAGACGGCCACGCTGACCGTCCCGCACCCGCGGGCCCACGAGCGGGCCTTCGTGCTCGCGCCCTGGGCGGACGCCGACCCGGAGGCGGTGCTGCCGGGCCACGGGTCCGTCGCCACCCTGCTCCAGGCGTTGGGCGACGACACCGAGCGGGTCGACGAACCGCGACTGTTCGAGACCGCCGAGCCGGAGCCCACCCCGTGAAGCCGACCCGGGCCTCCACCCTGATCGGCGTCGCGGTCGTCGCGGCCGTCGCCGGGTTCGCCCTCGACACCGCCCTGACCGCACGCCAGTCCCCGACGCTCCTGATGTCGGTGCCGCTCGGGCTGACGCTGGTCTTCATCGGCATCGCGCTGCTGTTCATGGCCTCGCCGATCCGCCGCCAGACCCGTGGTCGGAACGACGGTCGCCGGGTGGACCCGATGTACGCGACGCGGGTCGTGTTCCTGGCGAAGGCGTCGAGCATCTGCGGGGCGCTGTTCGGGGCGTTCGCGCTCGGGTTGCTCGTGTACCTCCTGTCCCGGTCCGTCCTGCCTTCGCTAGGCTCGACCCTGCCGAACGCCGTGGCGTTCGGCGGCGGGATCGTGCTCACCGTGTGCGCCCTCGTCGCCGAGCGGATGTGCATCGCGCCGCCGCCGGACGACGACGACCACGACGGTCGGGGCACCACCACGGTGTGACCGGCCTGGTCGGTCGACGATGACCGAGCAGCGCAGGCCGACCGACCAGCGCAGACCAGGAGACCCGATGCCGACCCAACTGGACGAACCCGGCCGGATCGACGACGGGCCCGCCGACAGCCGGCCCGGCGGTGGCCGCCGACTCGACGAACCGGGCCTCGGCCTGCGCGGCATCACGTGGACGCGGGTCTCGGCGAAGCTCGTCTGGACCGACCTCATCGCGGCGATCGTCATCGGTGGCGTCGTCACCGCGGGCCTGGTGCTCATCGGTGTCGCCAGCGGCGGGACGGGTGGCACGGCCGGGCTCGTCTGGTTCGTGATCGCCGCGGTGGTGGCCGTCATCGCGATCGTCACCGCAGCCCTCACCCCACGCCGCATCCGGTCGATCGGGTACGCCCTGCGCGACGACGACCTGGTGCTCCGCCGCGGACTCATGTGGCAGCGCTTCACCGCGGTGCCCTACGGCCGCCTGCAGCTCGTCGACGTCAACCGGGGGCCGCTCGACCGGGTCCTGGGCATGAGCGAACTGAAGTTCGTCACCGCGGCCGCGTCCTCGAACATCCGTATCCCCGGGATCCCCGCCGCCCAGGCCGACGAGCTGCGTGACCGACTCGTCGAGCTCGCCGAGTCCCGTCGCGCCGGACTGTAGGCCGAACGTGTCGTTCCGACCGGACGCCTCGATGCCCGCGCCGCCGCGGAAGGGTGACGCCGCCGCGGCCGCGCCCCTGACCGACGGCGAGTGGCACCGGCTGCACCCGCTGACGCCGCTGCTCAAGGGCGGCATCTTCCTCGTCGTGATCCTGGGCTACGTGCTCAACAACCTCCGTGACCAGATCGTCGAGGTCTTCATCCCGGGCGAGGGCGGGCCGCAGGAAGAGGGCGACCCGGTCCGCTACGTGTACGAGCACGGCGTCGTCGGTTGGGTCCTGCTCGGCATCGTGGTGCTGCTCCTGGTGCTGATCGGCTTGTTCTACCTGTCCTGGCGGATGCACGAGTTCCGGGTCACGGGCGAGATCGTCGAGGTCCGCTCGGGCGTCGTCTTCCGCACGCACCGCAAGGCCCGGCTGGACCGGATCCAGGGCATCAACATCTCGCGGCCGCTGATCCCGCGGCTGTTCGGCACCGCCAAGCTCGAGGTCGCGCAGGCCGGCAACGACGCCAACGTGCAACTCGCCTACCTCGGGGCCAAGGCCGCGGACGACCTGCGGCAGCGCATCCTGGTGCTCGCCTCGGGCGCGAAGGACACCGACCGACCCCGGTACGCCGGTGCGAGCGGTGGCCTCCTGCAGGACCGCGTGGACGAGTTCCTGGCGCCCGAGCTCGACCCGGACGCGGTGCACGCCACCCGGGTCGTCCGCGTCCACCCCGGCCGGCTGATCGGGTCGATGCTGCTCTCCGGCACGACCGTGGTGATCCTGCTGCTCGTCGTCGCGATCATCGTCAGCATCAGCCTGACCGGGCAGTACTTCCTGCTCGTCTCGCTGTTCCCGGCCGTCATCGGCGCCGGCGGCTACTACGTCCGCAAGTTCTCGAAGTCGCTGCGGTACACGATCGCCGACACCCGGGACGGCATCCGGATCGGCTTCGGCCTGTTCTCGACGTCGAACGAGACCCTGCCGCCCGGCCGCATCCACGCCGTGAGCGTCGCGCAGCCGCTGCTCTGGCGTCCGTTCGGCTGGTGGGACATCCGCATCAACCGGGCGACGAACGCCGGCAACGGGGCCTCCACGAACCAGCAGGTCTCGTCGATCGTGCTGCCGGTCGGCACCGCGGCCGAGGTCCGGCAGGTCCTCGAGATCATCCTGCCCGAGCTGGTCGGATCGGCCGTCGTCGGCCCGGCGGCGTCGATGGAACGGATGCGCGAGGGCTCCGCCGAAGCGGTCGGGGTCGTCGACGACAGCCTCACCACGAGCGGCGACCGTGGCGGCTTCGTCCACTCACCCCGTCGCGGCCGCTGGCTGCGCCCGCTGTCGGCGTCCCGCAACGGCTACCGCTTCGTGCCGGGCGCCGTGCTGCTCCGGCTCGGAGCCGTCTGGCGCTCGCTCGTGGTCGTGCCGCTGCCGCGCGTGCAGAGCGTCAAGGTGACGCAGGGTCCGCTGGAGCGCGCCCTCCGCCTGGCCTCGGTCCACGTCCACACCGTCAGCGGTCCGGTCTCCGCCCGCGTCGGGGCACTCGACGCCGGGGACGCGCAGCGCCTCTGGTCCGGCACCACCGAGCGGGCCGTCGAGGCTGCCGCGACCGACACGTCGCACCGCTGGCGTGACGGCCAGGAGGCCCGACCCACCGCCGGTACGCCGGGTCGCCACGCGCAGGCGCCCACGTCGGCATCCGGGCCGTGGCCCGGGCAGTGGACCGGTGTCGCGCCCGCCGCACCGGCGTGGTTGACGCAGGACGGGCCTCCCGTCTGGACCGGTGTGCCGGCACCGGAGGCCGTGCGATGAGGGCCGGCCGGCTCGGCATCGGGATCATCGGTGCCGGACGCGTCGGACCCGTGCTGGGTGCCGCGCTCGCGAACGCCGAACACGCCGTCGTCGGGATCACCGCCGTCTCCGACGCCGGACGCGACCGCGCCGAGGCGATGCTCCCCGGTGCGCCGGTCCTCGGCACGCCGGAGCTCGTCGAGCGGAGCGAACTCGTGCTCCTGGCTGTGCCGGACGACCAGCTGCCGTCGCTCGTGCAGGGGCTGTCGGACGCGGGGATCTGGCAGCCGGGGCAGCTCGTCGTGCACACCAGCCCGGACCACGGGGTCGACGTCCTGGCACCGGCGATGCGTGCCGGAGCGATCCCGCTCGCGATCCACCCGGCGATGGCCTTCACCGGCACGAGCATCGACCTGTCCCGGCTGCGGGACGCGTACTGCGCCGTGACCGCGCCCGGGCCGGTGCTGCCGATCGCCCAGGCCCTGGTGGTCGAGATGGGGGCAGAGCCGTTCGTCGTCGCCGAGCGGGACCGGCCCGCCTACGCCGACGCGGTCCGGGCGGCGGTGAGCTTCTCGACGGCGATCGTCGACCAGTCGGCTGGCACGTTGTCGGGCATCGGCGTGGAGCACCCGGGGCGGGTGCTCGGGGCGCTGGTCCGGTCGGCGGTCGACAACGCGCTGACGGCGGCCGACGGCCAGTCCGTGATCTGACGCGGGGAGTCGGGCTGCGGCGCCCGCTCCGCGGTCACCGCCGACGGCCCCGAGGCCGACCGGTCGCAACTCCCCGCTCACGTCCGTCGAGTGGTCACCATCTGTCGCTCGGGACGGGCTGAACCGACGTTCTGCGACCGCTCGTGGGCCGGAGGCGGCGGGCGGGGCCGGACCGGTAGCATCGACGCGATCCCCCACGACCTCCGGAGCCGCACCCGCATGACCGACGAGACCGCCCCCGCCACCACCGAGACCGCGGTCGCCGACGCCGCCGCACTGGCCGAGCAGGAGACCAGCGAGCAGCGTCAGGTCCGGCTGGACAAGCGCGCGCGCCTGCTGGAGTCCGGGATCGAGGCCTACCCGGCCGAACTCCCGATCACCACGACGATCCCCGCGGTCCGCGCGCAGTACGAGCACCTCGAGACCGGCGAGGAGACGCAGGACGTCGTCGGCGTCGCCGGCCGCATCGTGTTCTCGCGCAACACCGGCAAGCTCTGCTTCGCCTCGCTGCAGTCCGGCGACGGCTCACGCATCCAGGCGATGGTGTCCCTGGCCGAGGTCGGCGACGAGTCGCTGGCCCGCTGGAAGGAGTTCGTCGACCTCGGCGACCACGTGTTCGTGCACGGCCGGGTGATCTCCTCCCGCCGCGGCGAGCTGAGCATCATGGTCGACGACTGGGCGATCGCGGCGAAGGCGATCCTGCCGCTGCCGAACCTGCACAACGAGCTCAACGAGGAGACCCGGGTCCGCCAGCGCTACCTCGACCTCATCGTGCGCGAGGACGCCCGCAAGACCGTCCGGGCCCGCGCTGCCGTGATGTCCTCGCTCCGCAACACCTTCACGTCGCACGAGTACCTCGAGGTCGAGACCCCGATGCTGCAGACCCAGCACGGTGGTGCCTCCGCCCGGCCCTTCGTCACGCACTCGAACGCGTTCGACACCGAGCTGTTCCTGCGCATCGCGCCGGAGCTGTTCCTCAAGCGTGCGGTCGTCGGTGGCATCGACCGGGTCTTCGAGATCAACCGGAACTTCCGCAACGAGGGTGCCGACTCGTCGCACTCGCCCGAGTTCGCGATGGTCGAGGCGTACCAGGCGTACGGCAACTACGAGCAGATGGCCACCCTGACCCAGGAGCTGGTGCAGAACGCCGCCCGTGCGGTCACCGGCGGCTCCCTGGTCGTCACCCTGCCCGACGGCAGCGACTACGACCTCGGCGGCGAGTGGGCCCGACTCGACATGTACGAGTCCCTGTCGGAGGCGTCCGGTCACGAGATCACGCCCGAGACGCCGCTGTCCGAGCTGCAGGCGCTCGCCGACGCCGAGGGCGTCGAGGTCGCACACGCCACGCACGGCAAGTACGTCGAAGAGCTGTGGGAGCACTTCAACGGGGACGAGCTGTACGCCCCGACGTTCGTGATGAACTTCCCGGTCGACACCTCACCCCTGACCCGGCAGCACCGCACCCGCCCGGGCGTCGTCGAGAAGTGGGACCTCTACGTCCGCGGCTTCGAGCTCGCCACGGCGTACTCGGAGCTCGTCGACCCGGTCGTGCAGCGGGAGCGCTTCGTCGAGCAGGCCACGCTGGCTGCCGGTGGCGACCCCGAGGCGATGCGCGTCGACGAGGAGTTCCTGCGGGCCCTCGAGCACGCGATGCCGCCGTCGGGTGGCATGGGCATGGGTGTCGACCGCCTGCTCATGGCGATCACCGGCCTGGGCATCCGCGAGACGATCCTCTTCCCCCTGGTCAAGTAGGGACCCTGGTCAAGCAGGGACCCTCATGAAGGAGGGCCCTCGTCACGGAGGGCCCAGCGGGGCGACGTACGATGGGACCATGCCGCATGGAATCGTCTCCGGAGTCGTCTTCGCCCTGACCCCGACGATCCTGCTGGGCGTCATCTTCTGGTTCATCATGCGCGCGATCATCCGTGCCGACCGGACCGAGCGTGCCGCGTACACGAAGATCGAGGCCGAAGAGCGTGCCCGGTTCGAGCGCGAGCGTGGCGTGACGACGACCGCGCCGCCCACTGCCGACTGACCGTATACAGGGTGTTCTGCCCTGCCTGATCCGGCCGAGACTGCTCACGGACCGGAACGGGGCGCATTACTCCTGACCAGGGCTTCTCTCTGTCGGACCAGACTGCTGCGACGCGCTTCATCTGGCTGAAACACGCGTTCATGCGACCGAAACGCGGAACTGTATACCGTTTCGCTCGTGCCTCTCGCCCCGTTCCGCCTCGTCGGAGTCCTCCACCTCCCGCCCCTGCCCGGCGCCGTGAACTACGCCGGCGTCCCCGTCTCCGCGATCGCCGAACGGGCCGCTGAGGACGCCGCCGCGCTCGTCGCCGCGGGCTTCACGCACGTGATGGTGCAGGACGCCAGCGACATGCCCCAGGCGGTCCGCGTCGACGCCCCCACCGTCGCCGCACTCGCCGTCGTCGGCGCGGCCGTCACCCGGGCCGTGGACGTCCCGGTCGGCGTGGTGGTCGGCCACAACGACGGCCCGAGTGCGGTCGCGATCGCCCACGCCATCGGAGCGACGTTCGTGCGGGTCAAGGTCCTCACCGGCGTCTCGGTCGGCCCGACCGGATGGATCGAGGGGTGCGCCCACGACGTCGCGACGATGCGCCGCCGACTCGGAGCGGACGTCGAGGTCTGGGCGGACGTGCACGAGGCCACGAGCCTCGCCCTGACCGGCAGCCCCGCCTGGGCCGCGAAGGAGGCGCACGACTTCGGCCTCGCGGACGTGCTCGTCGTCACCCGGGACAGCGGGGTCGCCGATGCCCTGGACGACATCGAACGGCTGCGCGCCGTCGCCGACGTGCCGTTCGTCGTCGGTGGTCGGGTGACGCTCGACACCATCGACGACGCCGTCCGCCGGTCCGACGGCGTGGTGCTCGGCAGCGCCATCAAGCGCTCGAGTGCCCCGGACGCCCGCATCGACCCGGAGACCGCCGCCCGCTTCGGCCGGGCCCTCGACACGACAGGACACCGCGCATGACCGCCACCCCGCCGAGCCCGTTCATCGGTGTCGACAGCCCGCTCGACGCCCGGCAGCAGCAGGTCGTCGAACGCGTCTCCGCCGCCGAGCATGCCTCCATCGTCGGCCTGCCCACCGACCACCCCCTCGACCCGAAGCGTCGTGCGCGGGACGAGGCGACCCTCCCGGAACTGGTCGCCCAGCCGGACCGGATCCGCGAGACCCTCGCCGCGAACGACGAGGACCTGGACGAACTCGCCGCCCTCATCGCCCGGTCCGAGGTCGACCGCGTCTTCGTGACCGGCGCCGGGGACTCGCTCGCCGTCGCCATCGCGGCCCGGCAGGTGCTCGAGCAGATGCTCCGGGTGCCGGTCGAGCCGGTGCAGAGCCTGGAGCTCGCCTACTACGGCGCCCCGCTCGTCACCGAGCGCAGCGTCGTCGTCGCCCTGTCGAGCTCGGGGGAGACCACCCGCACCGTCGAGGCCGCGCTGATGGCCCAGCACGCCGGTGCCCTGGTCGTCGCGATCACGAACACGACGGGCTCGACCCTGGACGTCGAGTCCGCACGCACCCTGCGGCTCCGGGCCACCCGCGTGGGCTGGCCGACCCAGTCCTCGACGACCGCCCTCGCGCTGCTGCTCGACCTCGCCACGCGGGTCGGCGTGCTCGCCGGGGTGCCGGCGGCCGAGGGGCTCCGCCGTGAGCTGGCGGCGGTGCCGGAGCTGATGGAACACGTCATCGCGACCACCGAGCCCCGCCTCCGCGCGATCGCCGAGCGGGAGCAGAGCGCGGGCACCTTCCTGTTCTCCGGCGCCGGCCCGAGCTGGGGCAGCGCGATCATCGGCGCCGCGAAGGTCAAGGAGTGCACGCCCGACCACGCCGAGGCGATCCAGGTCGAGGAGTTCCACCACTACAACTCGCTGAAGCGCGGCGAACCGATCTGGGTCATCGCGCCGGCCGGCCCGTCCGTGCCGCGGGCCGTGCACACCGCCAGCGAGGCGAAGCGGTTCGGCGGCTCGGTGTACGTCGTCACGACCGAGGGCGTCGAGGCGTTCGACGCGATCGCGGACGAGGTCGTCGTCGTCCCGGCGCTCGCCGAGGCACTCAGCCCGCTGCTCACCGTCCTGCCCGCGCAGCTGACCGGGTACCTGCTCGCGATGGCGCAGTTCACCACCGCCGAGGCTCGGCATGGCTGACTCGCTGCTCTGCATCGGGAACCTGACCATCGACGACCTCGTGGTCGGTGGGGCGACGACGACCGCACTCGGTGGCGACGCGCTCTTCGCCGCCCTGGCCGCCCGTCGCGAGTTGACGGACGTCCGCATGCTCGCACCGGTGGGGACGGACCTACCGGCCACGCTCCTCCAGGCCGTCGTCGACCGCGGCATCCGCGTCGAGCCGAGCCGCCCGCGCACCGGACGCACCGTCCGGAACCGCGTGACCTACGCACCCGACGGCAGCCGCACGTGGGACCTGCTCGACGGCGAGGCGGCGTTCGACGCCATGTCGGTGTACCCGGCGGACGTCGGACCCGACGCCCTGACTGCGAGCGCGTTCCTGGTGTCCGCGATGTCCCTCGGCGCGCAGCTGGCGCTGGGGCCGTGGCTCCGTGAGCGGACCGACGCCACCGTCCTGCTCGACCTGCAGGAGGACTACGTGCTCGGTCACGAGGACGAACTGCTCGCCCTGCTCGCCACCTGTGACGTGTTCCTGCCGAGCGAGGTGGAGGCCGTCCGGCTCGCCGGGACGACCGACCTGGAGGCCGCGGCTCGGCGGTTCCTCGAGGCCGGCCCCGACGTCGTCGTCGTGAAGACCGCCGAACGCGGTTGCCTCGTCGCGACCGCGGGAGGCGTGACCCGCGTCCCGACCGACGCCGTCGAGCCCGTCGACTCCACCGGAGCCGGGGATGCGTTCTGCGGGGCCTTCGCCGCCGCGACCGTCCGTGGGGCCGAGCCGGTCGAGGCCGCGCGGGCCGGTGCGGCCGCGGCGCGCGTCGCGATCGGCGCACACGGGGTGGCGGGGCTGCTCGCCGACACCGAACCGGCGCGAGCGGGCGCAGCGACGACCACAGCAGCGACGACCACAGCAGCGACGACCACGGCAGCGACGACGGGAGCGGTCCGGTGACGGAGGTGCGCATCGTCAACCCGAACACGAGTCAGCCGATGACGGACGCCGTCGCGGCCGCGGCCCGCGCCGTCGCCCGCCCCGGCACCACCGTCACCGCCAGCTGCTCGACCACCGCCCCGGCATCCGTCGAGACCGCCGTCGACGAGGTCTTCGGTGCCGCCGGCGTCCTCGCCCAGGTCGAGCGCGGCGAGGCTGACGGCGTCGACGGCTACGTCATCGCCTGCTTCGGCGACACCGGCATCGACGCCGCCCGCGAACGCGCCGCCGGACCCGTCGTCGGCATGACGGAGGCCGCACTGCAGGCCGCCGCGCTCGTCGCCCACCGCTTCACCGTGATCACGATGCCGCCGCGGACGATCGCGATGACCGACCGCGTCGTCCGCGCCCTCGGGCTCGGCCACCGCTGCACCGTGCGGGCCGTCGACGTCTCGGTCGCCGACATCGAGTCCGGCGCCGGCCCGGCCTACGCCGCGTTCGCCGAGGAGGCCCGCAGCGCCCTGGTCGCGGACGGTGCGGAGGCCGTGGTGCTCGGGTGCGCCGGCCTCACCGATCTCGTCGGTGCGCTCCGCGCCTCACTCGGGGTGCCGGTGATCGACGGCGTCGCCGCGGCGACCGTCGCCGTCGAGGGACTCCTGGCGCAGGGCATCACGACGTCCCGCGCCGGCACCTTCGCGGAGCCCGTCGGCTCCGCCACCACCCGGGAGGTCTGGGGATGAGCGTCCTGTTCACCGACGTCCTGCTGTGGGCGCCCGAGGAACCCTCCGGCATGACCGGTCCGACCGACCTGCTGGTCACCGGCACGACGATCGCCGCCATGGGGCCGACCGCGCGGGCCGCGGCGCCCGCCGACGTCCGGGTGGTGGACGGCCGCGGGCACCACATCGTGCTGCCCGGGCTCGTCAACGCGCACTTCCACTCGCCGGCGAACCACCTCAAGGGTGCGTTCCCGAGCCGGCCGCTCGAGACCTTCATGCTCTACGAGTCCCCGTCGGACCCTGCCCTGACGCCGACCCCGCGGGAGGCGTACCTCCGGACGATGCTCGGCGCGCTCGAGATGCTCCGCACCGGGACGACCAGCGTGCAGGACGACGCGTTCCTCATGCCGACGCCCGACCCCGAGGTCATCGACGCCGTCATGCAGGCGTACGCGGACAGCGGGATCCGGGCCTCCGTGGCGCTCGACCAGCCGGAGCTGCCCGACGTCGAGAAGCTGCCGTTCCTCGACGACCTCGGTATCGACGAGGCGACGACCCGCGCGCTGCACGCCCCCGCCCCCGCATCGGCCGCGGAACTGCTCGACGCCTACGACCACCTGTTCCGGACCTGGCACGGGGCGGCCGACGGCCGACTCACCGCCGCCGTGTCGATCTCCGCCCCGCAGCGGGTCTCGCCGGAGTACTTCGGCGCGCTCGACGACCTCAGCCGCACCCACGACGTGCCGCTCTTCGCCCACATGCTCGAGACACGCACGCAGCGTGCCCTCTCGCACCCGTCGAGCGGTCAGCCGCGGTTCGCCGGCCGGAGCCTGGTCCGCTACACGGCGGACCTGGGGCTGCTCAGCGACCGGGTGAACGTCATCCACGCGGTCTGGGTCGACGACGACGACCTCGACCTGATCGCCGCGGCGGACGCGGTCGTCGCGCACAACCCGGTGTCGAACCTGCGGCTCGGCAGCGGTGTGATGCCGTTCCGTGCGATGCGGGACCGCCGCATCCGGGTGGCGCTCGGCGTCGACGAGGCCATCTGCGACGACACCGTGAACACGTGGGGCGTCGTCAAGCAGGCCGGTCTCATCCACACCGTCACCGGCGACGACCCGGACCGCTGGCCACGACCGGCCGAGGTGCTCGAGGCACTGTGGGACGGCGGGGCCGCGGCCATGCGCCGTGGCGGCCGGACCGCGCTCGGCACGGTCGGCCGGATCGCGGTCGGGGCGGAGGCCGACCTCGCGCTCCTCGACCTGCACGCGCCCGCCTTCACCCCGTTCAACGACCTGCGGGGCCAGCTCGTGTACTGCGAGTCCGGCACCAGCGTCCGGATGACGGTCGTCGCCGGGACGGTCGTCGCCGAGGGAGGCCGGGTCACCTCGGTCGACGAGGACGCCCTGCTCGCAGAGGCCCGCGAACTCCACGCCGCCCGCCGCCCCGCCCTCGAGCGCACCTGGGCCGACGCCGACCGGCTCCTCCCCGCCTACGCCGCCGTCGTCCGCCGCGCCGCCGCGACCGACCTCGGCCTGCCCGACCGCGGCATCGCACCCGCACACCGGACCACCACGAACGGGATGACCGCATGACCGCCGACGACACGCTCCGGACCACCGCTCCGGGGCACGACCTCTGGCCCTACCGGCCGATCACCGCTCCCGGCGGACCGGCCTGGCCGGACGGCAAGCGCCTGGCCGTCTACGTCGCCGTCGGGCTCGAGGAGTACCGGTTCGGCGTCGGCCGGACCGAGGACATCGTGCCCGACGTCGCCGCCCCCGACCTCGTCAACACCTCGTGGCGCGACTACGGCAACCGCGTCGGGGCGTTCCGGCTGCTCGAACGACTGGACCGCGCGGGCATCCCGCCCACCGTGCTCCTCAACACCGCCGTCTACGACACCGCACCCGAACTGATCCGGGCCGCGCGGGAGGTCGGCGCCGAGTTCATCGGCCACGGCACGTCGAACTCGGACTCCCTGGTCGGCATGTCCGCAGCCGGCGAGGCCGCGTACCTCGCCGGGGTCGCCGCCCGCATCACCGCCGAGGAGGGCGCCGCCCCGGGCGGGTGGTCGAGCCCCTGGCTCAGCCACACCACGTCCACGCTCGACAGCCTGGCCGGCACCGGGTACCGGTACCTGCTCGACCTCCGGCTCGACGACCGGCCCGTCACCGTCCCGACCCGCAACGGCGACCTGCTCGTGCTGCCGTACGCGCTCGAGGTGAACGACAGCACGACCGTCGTCGGTCGAGGTGCGTCGGCCACCGAGTTCGCCGACATGGTGGTCGACGAGTTCGACGAGCTGCTCGACCGCTCCGCCGACCAACCGCTCGTGATGAGCGTCGTCGTGCACTCCTTCATCTCCGGCGCCCCGTTCCGGCTGCGGGCCCTCGACCGGGCGCTCCGGCACATGACGGCACACGCCGACCGGGTCTGGTTCACCCAGCCCCGGGCGATCGCCGCCCACCTCGCCGCAGCCGAGACAGCAGCCGGATCCGCCGCCCAGACCAGGGAGCCGACCGCATGACGACCGCGACGATCCGCGACCTGCACGTCTCGCTCGAGCGGGACGGGGCACGGTCCGAGGTGCTCCGCGGCATCGACCTGGACATCGCCCCGGGCGAGATCGTCGGGCTGGTGGGGGAATCCGGCTCCGGCAAGAGCATGCTCGCGATGAGCCTGCTCGGCCTGCTGCCGGACGCCGCCCGACCCGAGGTCACCGGCGAGGTCACCGTGCAGGGCACCGACATGGTGCACGGCACCGACGCCGAACGCCGGGCAGCACGACGGTCCTCGCTCGGCGCCGTCTTCCAGGACCCGATGACCTCGCTCAACCCGACGATGCGGATCGGTCGGCAGATCACCGAGGCCGGCCCCGACCGTGCCGGTGCGGTCGCACTCCTCGACAGCATGGGGGTCCCCGACCCCGACCTGCGGTTCAGCGTCTACCCGCACGAACTCTCCGGCGGACTCCGGCAGCGCGTGATGGCCGCGATCGCGATGGCCGGTCGCCCGGCCCTGATCGTCGCCGACGAGCCCACGACCGCCCTCGACGTCACGGTGCAGGCGCAGCTGCTCGACCTGCTGCAGGAACTCCGCGACGACCACGGCTGCAGCGTCCTGCTCATCACCCACGACCTCGGCGTCGCCTCGCGCATCGCCGACCGGATCGCCGTCATGTACGCCGGCCGTCTCGCCGAGGTCGGACCCACGGCCGCGGTCCTCGGCACCCCGGCCCACCCGTACACGGCGGGTCTCCTCCGCTCGCGGCTGTCCCTCGCACTCGACCGGGACGCCCGGCTCCCCGCACTGCCGGCCGACACCCTCGACCCGGCCGAGCGCCTGGTCGGCTGCCCGTACCGCGCCCGGTGCCCGCTCGCCGTCGGCCGGTGCGCCACCGAGATGCCCGGCCTCGACGCCTCCGTCCCGGCGCCCGACCACGCCGCCGCGTGCTGGCGGGACGCCGACACGGTCCGTGCGACCGGGGCCCTGCCGGACGCGGCCAGCGCACCCGGGGTGACCGGCGCGGACGACGCGGGGCGGGCCTCCCGGCCGACAGTGGAGGACCGGCCCACGCAGGCAGACCGGCCCACCACCGTCGCGACCACCGCACCCGGCGCGACCGCCGCACCCACGCCCGCGGACGCGGTCGTCGTCGAGGACCTCGTCTGCACCTACACGACCGGCCGCGGACGCCGCGCCCGCACCGTGGAGGCCGTCCGCGGCGTCAGCTTCCGGGTGCCGGCCGGCCGGTCCCTCGCCATCGTCGGCGAGAGCGGATCGGGCAAGTCCACCGTCCTCCGCGCCGTCGCCGGACTCGTCCCGGCCCGCTCCGGGCGCATCACCGTCGCCGAGGGCGGCGCGCAGATGGTCTTCCAGGACGCCGGGTCCTCGCTCACCCCGTGGATGACGGTCGGCGAGACCCTCCGCGAACGACTCGTCCCCGCCCGCCTCGGCCGCACCGAGACCGACCGACGCGTCGCCGAGGCGCTCGACGCGATCGGCCTGCCCGCCACCGTCGCCCGCCTGCGCCCCGCCGACCTGTCCGGCGGCCAGCGGCAGCGGGTGGCCCTCGCCCGCGCGACCATCGTCCGGCCCGCGGTCCTGCTCTGCGACGAACCGACGAGCGCCCTCGACGCCTCGCTGGCCGCCGTGACCCTCAACACCATCCGTGACATGCGTCGGGAGCTCGCCATGACCGTCCTGTTCGTCACCCACGACCTGGCCGTCGCCCGGCTGATGGGCGACCACATCGCCGTCGTCGAACGCGGCCGGGTCATCGAGACCGGACCCGCCGACGCGGTGATCCACGACCCGCAGGAGCAGTACACCCGGACGCTCGTCGCGTCCGTGCCCGAGATCGCGGTGCCCGCATGAGCGCCGCCGTCGTCGCCCCGCGCTGGACGCTCCGGCCGACCGCGGGCGTGCACGCCGGTCGGCGCACGGCCCAGGCGCTCGTCGGGCTCCTGGTCGCGCTCACCGTCCTGGCGCTCGTCGCCCGGCTGATCGCACCCGACGACCCGATCCAGCCCGTCGCGATGGCCCAGCTGCCGATCGGCACCCCGGGGCACCTGTTCGGCACCGACTCGATCGGGCGGGACGTGCTCTCCCGCACGTTGTTCGGCCTGCAGACGTCGTGGCTGTCGGCGCTCGCCGTGGTGGCCGTCGGACTCGTCGTCGGCGGGGTCGTCGGCGCCACCGCGGGTGTCGCCGGCGGCTGGGTGGACAGCGTGCTCATGCGGGTCACCGACCTGTTCCTCGCACTGCCGTCGACCCTCGTGGCGATCGCGATCGTCGCGGCCCTCGGCCCGGGCCTGACGAACACCCTCGTCGGCATCTCGGTCGTCTGGTGGCCGTACTACGCCCGGATCATCCGGTCCGAGGTCCGCGCCACCGTCACCCGCCCGCACGTCGAGGCCGCCCGGCTCGCCGGTGTCGGTCGTGCCCGACTCGTCCTCCGGCACGTGTTGCCCGGCGCGGTCCCGACCGCGATCGTGACGGCGAGCCTGGACATCGGCAACGTCGTGCTGCTGCTCGCCGGGCTGTCGTTCCTGGGCCTCGGGCAGCCCGCACCCGCGGCGGAGCTCGGCGCGGACACGGCCGCCAACACGCAACTGCTGCTCAGCGCCTGGTGGGTCCCGGTCGTGCCGGGTGCCGCCGTGCTCCTCCTGAGCCTCGTGTCCAACCTCGCCGGCGACGGCGTCCGCACCCTGATCGCTCGGAGGTAGCGCCGTGGTCACGTACGCCCTCCGCCGCATCGGCTCGCTCGCCGTCGTGCTGCTCGTCCTCAGCGTCGTGGTGTTCCTGCTCCAGCAGGTCTCACCCGGGGACCCGGCCCGTGCAGCGCTCGGTGCCAACGCCTCCCGGTCCGCGGTCGACGCCGAACGGCAGCGGCTCGGGCTCGACGACCCGCTGCCCGTGCAGTTCCTGCGGTTCGTCGGAGGCGCCCTGCACGGGGACTTCGGCACCTCGTTCCGGACGCACCGCCCGGTCGCCACCGACCTGGCGTCCGCGGTGCCCGCCACCGTGCAGCTCGTGCTGGCGGCGTTCGCGATCGCCCTCGTGCTCGCCGGGCTGTTCGCCGCGTCGGGGGCCCTGCGCTGGCCGTTCTCCGGCGTGTACCGCGGTGTGCTGCTCGTCGGGGCGACCGCGCCGCCGTTCCTGCTCGCCCTCGGCGGGATCATCCTGTTCTACGCGCAGCTCGGGTGGCTGCCGGCCTCGGGGCAGGGCGACGGCGGAGTCGGGTCGGAGCTGTCGCACCTGGTCCTGCCCGCCACCGTGCTGGCGACCGCACCGGCCCTGGCGATCGGGCGGATCCTGCGCTCCGGGCTCGAGACCACCCTGGTCGCCGACCACGTCCGGACCGCCCGGTCGAAGGGGCTGGGCGAGGAGACGATCCTGGCGCGCCACGTCGTCCGGAACGCCGTCGGCCCGGCCCTGGCGATGTCCGGCCTGCAGCTCGGGTTCATGTTCGCCGGCGACGTCGTCGTCGAGCAGGTCTTCAGCTGGCCCGGCATGGGCAGCTACCTGGCGAACAGCATCCCGACATCGGACTACCCGGCGATCGCCGCGGTGACCCTCGTGCTCGGCGCGGTCTACGTCGTCGTGAACACCGTCGCGGACCTCCTGCAGACCGCCGCCGACCCGCGCCTCGCCTGACTTCCCCCCCCACCCCGCACCCTCACCTGCTCCACCTGTGCCCCACCGCCCTGAAGGAGATCCCCCGTGCAGCTCACCACCCTCCGGCGCCGCACCCGCGCCGCCCTGGTCGCCGCGGCCGCCGTGCCGTTGCTCGTCCTCACCGCCTGCTCCGGTGCCGGTGCCGCGGCCCCGAACGCCGCCCCGACCGACGGCACCCTGACCGTCGGCCTGCTCGGCGACATCGGTCAGCCGCCGGACCCCGACATCTACTACGCGAACAACGGCCTGGCCATCGTGCTCAACGCGTACGAGGGACTCGTGCAGTACGCGAACGACACGGACAAGGTGCAGATCGCACCGCGGCTCGCGACCTCGTGGCAGGTCAGCGACGACAACACCGAGTACACGTTCCACCTGCGGAAGGGCGTCACCTTCCACGACGGCACCCCGTTCACCTCGGCGGCCGTGCAGACGGCGTTCGACCGCCGGATCGCCGTCAAGGGCGGCGCGGCCTACATGGTCGAGGGCGTCAAGAGCGTCGCGACCCCGGACGCGCAGACCGCGGTCGTCACCCTGAAGAGCCCGAACTCGGCCTTCCTGGACTACCTGGCGTCACCGTTCGGCCCGAAGATGGAGTCGCCGACCGCGCTCCGTGCACACGCCGGCTCCGACGACGCCCAGACCTGGCTGCAGACCCACGACGCCGGCACCGGCCCCTACGAGATCAGCGCCGCCGACCCCGGCAGCTCGTGGAGGATGAAGCGGTACGACGGCTACTGGGGCAGCAAGTCGCCGTTCACCACCATCAAGCTGCCGATCTACTCGGACGTGTCCGCGCTGCAGCTCGCGTTCGACCGCGGCGACGTGTCGACGATCGTCGCGGCGCTGCCGTCGTCGAGCCTGTCGAAGTACCAGGACAGCAAGCAGTTCTCGAGCGCGATGCTGCCGACGCTGCAGTCCGCGCTGGTCACGGTGAACCCGACGAAGTCGTTCTTCGCCGCGAAGGAGGCCCGGATCGCCTTCCTGCAGAGCATCGACCAGAAGAAGATGGTGCAGCAGGTCCTCGGCAGCCGCTCCGAGCCGGCGACCACCCTGTACGCCAAGGGCATGCTCTCCGACGGCTCGGACAAGCAGCAGACCACCTACGAGCCCGGGGCGATGAAGGCCTACGCCAAGGGGCTGCCCGCCGGCACCACGATGACGATCGGCTACGCCAGCGGCAACACGAACGCGCAGCAGATGGCGAACATCCAGGCGGCGGCACTGCAGGGTCTCGGCATCAAGGCCACCGCGAAGTCGTACCCGACCTCGCAGGTCTTCGGGTGGATCAACGACCCGACGAGCGGACCGGACGCGTTCTTCGACGGCAACAACGGCCCGGACGGCGGCTCCCCGTACATGTGGGGTCACGTGTTCTGGGACAAGTCCGGCGGCATCAACTACTTCGGGTGCGACGTGCCCGCGGTCGACAAGACCCTGGACCAGGCGCTGCAGACCGGCGACGAGTCGCTCTACGGCAAGGCCGCGCAGCAGTACGCCGCGACCGGCTGCTACTACAACCTGTCCTACAACAAGGACTGGGTCGTCTCGCAGAAGTGGCTGACCGGCATCGCGGCAGCGCACAACATCGGCGCCAACGAGCTCGACTTCAGCAAGCTCGGACTCCAGAAGTGACACGCGGGGCACCGGGGAGCAGCCCCGGTGCCCCGTCCGGTCCCCGCGAACCCCGGTGGACCGCCGCCCGAGTCTGCGAAGGTTGACCCGATGACCACCACCGAGCCCGCACTGTCGCTCCCGCGGCAGATCCACGCGCGCCTCCGCGAAGCGATCATCCGCGGCGAGTACCCCCAGGGGCACAAGCTCGCCGAGACGCGGATCGCCGAGGAGCTCGCGGTGTCCCGTGTCCCCCTGCGCGAGGCCGTGCCGATGCTCGAGGTCGAGGGGTTCGTCACCAGCACACCGCGACGTGGGGCCGTGGTGTCGACCTGGACCTCCCGGCTCATCCACGAGCTGTTCGACCTGCGTGAGGTGCTCGAGGTCGGGGCCGCCGGGCACGCCGCCCGTGCGGTCGGTCGTGGGGTCTCGACGGACGAACTGGAGGCATCGCTCGCCTGGTCGCAGAGCGTCGTCGAGGACGGGGACCCGTACCGCATCGCCGAGGCGAGCACCCGGTTCCACGAGGCGATCGTGGCGATGACCGGCAACAGCCTGCTGCAGGCCTCGATGCGCTCGGTCTCCGGCCGCGTGCAGTGGCTCTTCTACCTGACCAGTGCCCTCGACGTGCACGACGCCTTCCACGACCACGTCGAGCTCGCCGCCGCGATCGCCCGGGGCGACGAGCGGATGGCCGAGGCGCTGGCCTACTCGCACATCGAGCGCGACCGCACCCCGTCGTTCGCGGTGCTGCACCCGCCGGCCTGACGAGGTCCCGGGTGGGGGCGACACCGAGCCGACAGCCCGTGTTCACCCCGCCGACGCCCGACGGTGTGACCATCGTCGGCATGTCCATCCTGCATCCCACCGCGTCCCGCAGCCTCGTCGGTGACATCGAGAGCGAGTACGACGAGTTCGACCGCGACCCGGACCTCGAGGTCTCGAAGAACCGCGACGGATGGCTCGAGCCGTCGTGGTGACAGCGGGGTCATGACCCCCGC
This sequence comes from Curtobacterium sp. MCLR17_032, assembly GCF_003234795.2. Lineage (NCBI taxonomy): Bacteria > Bacillati > Actinomycetota > Actinomycetes > Micrococcales > Microbacteriaceae > Curtobacterium > Curtobacterium sp. MCLR17_032. The sequence goes on from NZ_CP126268.1 coordinate 175,715, forward strand.
ACGGGTACTCCTTCGGGGTACGTCAGCTGGATCATCGGATCCGGTGCGACGTACCCCTTTTTCGTTGTCCGGAACGCGTTGCACCCCGGGGTACACGTGTCCCCCTCGGCGCGGAGCAGGAGTCACACCGTTGTGATTCCTCGCCGATCGGCAGCACAGTGCGGATCGAGCGCGAGAGCAGCCGGGGCGAGCTGTACCCCGCACCGATGTCCCCCGATGACGAAGCACGGAGAAGCCTGAGAATCGATCGTGGTGGTTTGTGGGGTACACCCCCGGCCCGCCAAACTCGGTCTCAGCCCACGAAGGACAACACCGTCACAGGCAGGGAGAGTCACCATGGCGATCGCAACGGCCGCACCCAGCACCACCTCGCGCCGCACCAAGAAGGCAGCGACCAAGACCACCTCCGCCGAGGCCACCACGCTCGACGCCGTCGCCGAGGTCGAGGCCGACGAGCAGCTCGCCGGTGTCCGCGGTGCGTCCGTCGACCAGGTCGGCGACTACCTCCGTCACATCGGCCGACTCGCCCTCCTCACGGCTGAGGAAGAGGCCGACATCGCCCGCCGCATCGAGGTCGGGCTGTTCGCCGAGGAGAAGCTCCACACCGAGACCGGCCTCGAGAAGTCGCTCGAGCGCGAACTCCGCTGGCTCGTCCGCGACGGTGAGCGTGCCAAGGAGCGCATGATCACCTCGAACCTCCGCCTGGTCGTGAGCATCGCCAAGCGCTACTCCCAGCGCGGCCTGCCGTTCATGGACGTCATCCAGGAGGGCAACCTCGGCCTGGTCCGTGCGGTCGAGAAGTTCGACTTCACCCAGGGCTACAAGTTCTCGACCTACGCCACCTGGTGGATCCGCCAGGCGATCTCGCGTGGTCTCGCCGACAAGGCACGCACGATCCGCATCCCGGTGCACACGGTCGAGCTGATCAACAAGATCTCGCGCACCGAGCGCGACCTCACCGTCGACCTCGGCCGTGCGCCGATGCCGGAGGAAGTGGCCGCCGAGCTGAGCATGAGCGTCGAGGAACTCGTCGACCTCAAGGGCCGCTCGCACGAGCCGGTCTCGATCCACACGGTCGTGGGCGACTCGGACGACAGCGAACTCGGTGACTTCATCGAGGACGAGGACGCCGCGAGCCCCAACGAGCTCACCGAGACGACGCTGCTGCACCGCGACATCCGCTCCATCGTCGCCGAGCTGCCGAGCGACGAAGCCAACGTGATCCGCATGCGCTACGGCCTGGACGACGACAAGCCGATGACGCTCGACGAGATCTCGAAGATCGTGCACACCACGCGTCAGGCCGTCAGCCGCGTCGAGTCGCGTGCGAAGCTCCGCCTGTTCGCGAAGGCCGTCTCGCAGGACATGCAGCTGTACCTGACCGAGTAGGTCACATGCGAAGGCCCGTCCGGTGTGAACCGGGCGGGCCTTCCGTCGTTCCACGGGCCTCCCGTCCGGCGGTGCGCGCGACGCGTCGGATGGGAGGCGCGGATCGCGTCAGTCCTCGGTCTCGCGGTGCAGCTTCTGCCGCAGGTCGTGCGGGATCAGCTCGATGAGCTGGTCCGGACGGAGCGGCAGGTCCAGGAGGCCGAGCTTGAGGCGGCCGGTCCGGCCGTGGCGTTCGGCGTCGAGACGGACCACGCTGCCGGCGTCCTTCCGGAGCCGGACCTCGAGCTGCGCGCCGGTGGCGACCTCGCCGACGACGAGTCCGTCGACCTCGAGTGCGGCGCTGCGGGTGCCCTCGGCGATGTCGAAGCGGTAGCGCTCCCGGGCGGCGAGGACCACGGAGCGGTCGATCCCGGCCATCGGCGCGACCGGGGTCACGACCGAGCCGGAGAGTGCGGGGGAGAGCACCGGGCCGCCGGCGGCGTAGTTGTACGCGGTGGAGCCCGCCGGGGTCGAGGCGACGATGGCGTCCGCGCGGTAGTAGCCGTACCCGAGCCCGCCGACGCTGAGGTCGGCGGAGACCTGGCCGGCGCCCGGGCGTCGGACGATCGTGATGTCGTTGAAGGCCAGGTAGTCCGTGCGGGATCCACCCCACGAGAGCCGGGCCTCCAGTGCGTGGTGCGGTTCGAGCTGGTACTCGCCGGCCGAGAGCCGTTCGAGCGCGGACTCGAGCTCGGGCGGTTCGATCTCGACCAGGAAGCCGACGTTGCCGTAGTTCACGCCGAGCACCGGCACCGGGCGGCGGGCCACGAGTCGCATGGCGCCGAGCATCGTGCCGTCGCCGCCGAGCGCCACGACCAGGTCGACGGTGTCGGTGAACTCGTCGTCGTCGACGGCGTCGATCGCGCTGCCCAGGCGTGCTGCGTCGATCCGCCGGGCGACCAGACGGCCGGCACCGGACGCGTTCCAACGGTCCAGGACCTCGACGGACTCCTGCACGTTCTTCGACGGGTGGACGACGAGGCCGACGACGGGCTGCTCCATGCACCGGATCGTACCGGTGGCCCCTCGGCGTCGGCGGATGTCCCCACCGCCCTTCCGTTTCGTACTCATATCTCGTATTCTGCATGGATGCAGACTGCCGTGCTCTCCGTCGCCGTGCCCGAAGTCCGACGCGGGCGGGAGATCGCCCTGCTGGCCGAGCACGAAGCCCGCGCCATCGGGTACGGCTTCGTCGACGCCGAGCACCTGCTCCTCGCCGCCGTCGCCCTGTGTGCCGGCATGCCGCGGTTCGGCGCGGTGCTGGCCGACCACGGGCTGTCCGTCGACGCGGTGCGCTGTGCCGCACGCGCGATCGTCGGGCCGCCGCCGGGCGACCGTCACGAGGACCGGATCAGCTGCACGCCCGCCGTCGCCCGGATCCTCGCGCACGCCGCCCAGATCGCCGGACCCCACGAACGGGTCCGACCGCACCACGTCCTGCTCGCCGTCCTGGACGGTGTCGACGACCCGCTGCTCGGTGGTGCCCACGAGGTGCTCGAAGCGGTCGGAGCCGACCCGCGCCGCCTCCGCCGAGCCCTCCGCCGGGCCGGGCGACGGGCGTGACGATCCGCGCAGTGCGCCGGACGACCCGAGGTCACGCCCACGGCGAACAGGGGCAGCCCTGACGGGAAGCGCTGGTTAGTCTCGATGTACGTGACCGGACTCACACGAGTCCGGCTGTCGGCCCCGGTTCGTTCGGGGCCAAGGGAGAGCACATGTTCGAGAGATTCACCGACCGGGCCCGTCGTGTTGTCGTCCTCGCTCAAGAAGAAGCGAAGATGCTCAACCACAACTACATCGGTACGGAGCACATCCTCCTCGGCCTCATCCACGAGGGCGAGGGCGTCGCCGCCAAGGCGCTGGAGTCGCTCGGTATCTCCCTCGATGCCGTCCGCGAGCAGGTGCAGGACATCATCGGGCAGGGCCAGCAGCAGCCGACCGGGCACATCCCGTTCACGCCGCGCGCCAAGAAGGTCCTCGAGCTGTCCCTGCGCGAAGCGCTGCAGCTCGGCCACAACTACATCGGGACCGAGCACATCCTGCTCGGCCTCATCCGCGAGGGCGAGGGTGTCGCAGCCCAGGTCCTCGTGAAGCTCGGCGCCGACCTCAACCGGGTCCGCCAGCAGGTCATCCAGCTCCTGTCCGGCTACCAGGGCAAGGAAGCGGTCGCCGTCGGCGGCGAGCAGCAGCAGAACGCGCAGCAGGGTTCGCAGGTCCTCGACCAGTTCGGTCGGAACCTCACCCAGGCAGCGCGCGACGGCAAGCTCGACCCGGTCATCGGGCGCGAGAAGGAGATGGAGCGGGTCATGCAGATCCTCTCCCGTCGCTCCAAGAACAACCCCGTCCTGATCGGTGAGCCCGGCGTCGGCAAGACCGCCGTCGTCGAGGGCCTCGCCCAGGCGATCGTCAAGGGCGACGTGCCCGAGACGCTGAAGGACAAGCAGCTCTACTCCCTCGACCTCGGGTCGCTCATCGCCGGGTCCCGCTACCGCGGTGACTTCGAGGAGCGCCTCAAGAAGGTCACGAAGGAGATCCGTACCCGCGGCGACATCATCGTCTTCATCGACGAGATCCACACGCTCGTCGGTGCCGGCGCTGCCGAGGGCGCGATCGACGCGGCCTCGATCCTCAAGCCGCTCCTCGCCCGCGGTGAGCTCCAGACCATCGGTGCCACCACGCTCGACGAGTACCGCAAGCACTTCGAGAAGGACGCAGCCCTCGAGCGTCGCTTCCAGTCGGTGCAGGTCAACGAGCCGTCGCTGCCGCACACGATCAACATCCTCAAGGGCCTCCGCGACAAGTACGAGGCGTTCCACAAGGTGTCCATCACCGACGGGGCGATCGTCTCCGCGGCGAACCTGGCGGACCGCTACGTGCAGGACCGCTTCCTGCCCGACAAGGCCATCGACCTGATCGACGAGGCCGGCGCCCGCCTGCGTCTGTCGATCCTGTCGGCGCCGCCCGAGCTCCGCGAGTTCGACGAGAAGATCTCGACCGTTCGCGGGTCGAAGGAAGCCGCCATCGAGGAGCAGGATTTCGAGAAGGCCGCCAGCCTGCGCGACGAGGAGAAGAAGCTCCTCGGCGAGCGTCTCCGACTCGAGAAGCAGTGGCGTGCCGGTGACGTCGCCGCGTCCGGCACCGTCGACGAGGGCATCATCGCCGAGGTCCTGGCCCAGGCCACGGGCATCCCGGTGTTCAAGCTCACCGAAGAGGAGACCTCGCGCCTCGTCTTCATGGAGAAGGCACTGCACCAGCGCGTCATCGGTCAGGAAGAGGCCATCTCGGCCCTCTCCAAGACCATCCGACGCACCCGTGCCGGCCTGAAGGACCCGAACCGTCCCTCCGGCTCGTTCATCTTCGCCGGCCCCACGGGCGTCGGGAAGACCGAGCTCGCCAAGGCCCTGGCCGAGTTCCTGTTCGACGACGAGGGTGCACTGATCTCCCTCGACATGTCGGAGTTCGGCGAGAAGCACACCGTCTCGCGTCTGTTCGGTGCCCCTCCCGGGTTCGTCGGGTTCGAAGAGGGCGGCCAGCTCACCGAGAAGGTGCGCCGCAAGCCGTTCTCCGTGGTCCTGTTCGACGAGATCGAGAAGGCCCACCCGGACATCTTCAACTCGCTGCTGCAGGTCCTCGAAGAGGGTCGTCTGACCGATGGTCAGGGCCGCGTGGTCGACTTCAAGAACACCGTCATCATCATGACCACGAACCTCGGTTCGCAGGGCATCGCGGGTGGCCCGGTGGGCTTCCAGGTCGAGGGCAACTCGGCCGTCGGCTACGACCGCATGCGCGGCAAGGTGAACGAGGAGCTGAAGAAGCACTTCAAGCCCGAGTTCCTGAACCGCGTCGACGACACGATCGTGTTCCCGCAGCTGTCGCAGCCCGAGCTGCTGCAGATCGTGGACCTGTTCGTGAAGCGTCTGGCCGACCGTCTGCTCGACCGCGACATGACCGTCGAGCTGTCGCTGCCGGCCAAGGAGCAGCTCATCAAGGTCGGGTTCGACCCGTCCCTCGGTGCTCGACCGCTGCGCCGCGCGATGCAGCACGAGGTCGAGGACCAGCTGTCCGAGCACATCCTGCAGGGTGAGCTCACCGCGGGCGACCACGTGAAGGTCGACTTCGTGGACGGTGCGTTCACCTTCGAGACCGGGCGTCAGCCGGGCCGCGAAGAGGTCCTCACCGGCGCTCCCTCGCTCGAGAAGGCGCCCGAGGCGCCCACCGGCGAGATCGAGGGCTAATCAGCCAGCCACACCACAGACGGGAGGCCCGGTACCAGCTGGTACCGGGCCTCCCGTCTGTGTGCGGTCCGGCGGATCAGGCCTGGACGTCGCCGCGCCAGCCGTCGGCCGTGGGGGCCGCCTCGACGCGCTCCTTGTAGTTCTGCAGGTCCTTCTTGACGGCGTGGCCGCCGACGCCCACCGCGGACCCGAGCTTCTCGAGGAAGCCGGAGGGCTCCCAGTCGATCTGCACGGTGACACGGGTCTCCGCGTCGGCGAGCTTGTGGAAGGTGACCACGCCGGCGTGCTCGGTGTCGCCGTCCTTGACGGTCCACGCGACGCGCTCGTCCGGGTGCTGCTCGGTGATGAGGGCACGGAACGAACGCTCCTGGCCGGCGACCTTCACGGTCCAGTCGGTCGTGGTGTCGTCGACCTGGACGATCTTCTCGACCTCGTCGAGGAACGTGGGGAACTCCTCGAAGCGGGTCCACTGGTCGTAGGCGGCGCGGACGGGGACGCTGACGTCGACGGTCTCGATGATCTGGGGCATGGTTGCTCCTCCTGCTCGTCGTGCTGGTGTGTCTCGGACGGTAGGCCGGTGCGCCTGTGCAGTGTCCTGGCTGATGTCCCCCGTGACGCCGTGTGACGGTGGCGACGTAGGCTGGGTCGGATGACTGAGCACGGACGGCACGCCTTCTCGGAACGGGACGACCACGGGATCCTGGTGCGCCCGGCGCTGGCGTCCGATGTGCCGCACATCCAGCGGCTCATCGCGCCGTACGTCGACCGGCGGATCCTGCTCGGCAAGGAGAACGTCGTCCTGTACGGGTCGATCCAGCAGTTCCGGATCGCCGAAGGACCGGACGGGACGCCGATCGGCTGTGGCGCCCTCGCCGTGTTCTGGGACGACATCGCCGAGGTCCGGACCCTGGCACTCGACCAGGACTGGATCCACAAGCGCGTCGGGCACCGGATGCTCGAAGCCCTCGAGCACGACGCCCGCGAGCTCGGCGTCGCCCGCATCTTCTGCCTGACGTTCGAGGTCGACTTCTTCGCCAAGCACGGGTACCTCGAGATCGGGGAGACCGTCGTCCCGCCCGAGGTGTACGCCGAACTGGTGCGGTCGTCGGACGAAGGGGTCGCGGAGTTCCTGGACCTCGCCCGGGTCAAGCCGAACACCCTCGGCAACACCCGCATGCTGAAGATCCTCTGACGGGTTGCCCGGCCGCCCGGCGAGGGACCTCGGCCGGTCCCGCACGGGTGTCTACCCTGTGCGCATGTCGTCGTTCCGCCATCCCGTCGGCCCCGAGCGTCCGGGGACCTACTGGCGCCGCCGAGCCCTGGTGCTCGGGGTGGTCCTGCTCGTCGTGGTCGTCGTCGTGCTCATCGTCGTCGGACGGGGCAACGGCGCCCCTGCGGCCGGTCCGACTCCCGGTGGTGGGGCGTCATCGGCAGCTGCTGATGCCGGTGCTGGTTCGGGCTCGGGGTCTGCGAGCTCCGGCGCGTCGGGGTCTGCCTCGGGCGCGCCGTCGAGCTCACCCACACCGTCGGCCGCCGCACGCAAGGACGGCGCGGCCTGCGCCACCGACCAGATCGCACTCACCCCGGTCCTCGACAAGCGCGTCTACGCCGCCGGCGAGGACCCGAAGATCGCGATGTCGATCAAGAACACCGGATCGAACTCCTGCCACATGGACCTCGGGTCCGCCCAGCAGGTGCTGACCATCACGTCCGGCAAGGAGCAGTACTGGTCGTCGAAGGACTGCCAGACCGGCGGCACCGACCAGGACGTCACGCTGAAGGCCGGCCAGCAGCTCACCACGCCCGCCATCGCCTGGGATCGCACCCGGTCCTCGGCGACGACGTGCGACGCCGCACGCGCCTCGGTGACGGCTGGGGGCGCGAGCTACCACCTGCAGGTCGCGGTGGGGGAGATCACGTCGGCGGAGTCGGTGCAGTTCGTCCTGAGCTGAGGGTGCGCTGCCGTCAGGTGCGCATCCGTCGGTGGTGGCTGTCCGACCCCGGGAACGACGAAGCGCCGGGGCCGAGGATTGCTCCTCAGACCCGGCGCTCGCGAAGACCGGTGTTAGCCGATGACGGTGATGTTCTCCGCCTGCGGGCCCTTGCGGCCCTCGGTGATCTCGAATTCGACCTTCTGGTTCTCCTCGAGCGACTTGTAGCCGTTGCCACCGATCGCGGAGAAGTGGGCGAAGACGTCAGCGCTGCCGTCGTCCGGCGCAATGAAGCCGAAGCCCTTTTCGTTGTTGAACCACTTGACAGTCCCAGTTGCCATTTCGGCGTTCCTTACTTTCTTACGTGCGCGGCGAGAGAATTCCACCACCGCGGGTTTCGACGGCATGGCCATCGAGCTTTGTGCGGCACCCGGCATCGAGCGGGGCGACGGAGATCAGAGGTTCAGTGCAATCGGAAGTGCACTCACCATCGGGCAGGTGAACGGGTCGCAGGCTACGAGATCGACCCGGCTGTGAAACCAGGCGACGATCCCGTCGGTGCGGAAGATTGGAGTCTTCGTGTACGGGACCCCGTGTTGTTCGCAATGCTCACACACGAGGGCCTTCGCACAACGCAGGATTGGCCACGCCATGCTCGGGAACAGGTGGAGATCTGCCTGGTGGTCGAGACCGCCCAGCAGGTGGTCCACCCACACGCCACCAGCGATGCTACGCGAAGATCGGCCCTGACGCGAGGGCGAATCCGTCTCGACCCCCTCGATGACGCTCGGAATCCCCGCTTCGGCGGGTGTGGATGAGCCTCCGGACGGGCCCCGCGCGGCCACCGTCCGGCCCGGGCGGAAGGCAGAACCGCGGCCCCAGAGGCATGGCGGCGACGGTGGAGCAGCCCGCGGAGGCCCTCGGCACCGACCGGATCGCACACGCGGTCACCCCTGGTGACGTTGTCTGGGACATCGCTCAGAGGTGCGCCCGCTGAGTGCGTCTACAGGACGACATGCGACTCCGGCACGGCGACCGCGGCGTAGCGTCACGGACATCGACGGAAGGCTGGGCCATGAAGTACCTCATCTACGGGGTCGCCTCGGTCATGACGAGCGACGAAGCGGCGTACGCCGTGCTCGACTACGCGACGGCACTGGCACAGTCCGGACTCGCTGACCGCGTGGACGTCCCTTCGGTCGACGACTACGGCATGGCCGCGACGTCGAGCTTCATCCTCGCCCCCGCGATCGGCGTCCTCGTGCAATCCGCTCCGGACGACGAGCTCGGTCCGGAGACCACCCAGTTCGCCGCCGACCTGCGCATCCGCACCCACGCCGTCCAGGCCGGCCGGGTCCACTGACCGGCACCGTGCCTCCCGTCTCGGCGCCCGACCGGAGCCGCACGCACGCGCGTGCTGCTTGACTAGGGGCGATGGCAGACAAGGAACAGCGCTTCCGGAGCGAACAGCTCGAGGAAGCCCTCGCGAAGCAGGACGTCGCTGCAGTGGCCTACGCGCTGCGCAACGACATCGTGATCGTCCCGCGGCTCGTCACCGGGAAGAAGGACATGCAGGTCCGGGTGTTCGGCCGTGAGGGCTCGGACAAGCGCATCCTGCTGCTGTTCTCGTCGGCGGACGCGTACACGGCGATGGTGCCGGGCGAGAAGCTCCGGCAGGTGATGGTCTACGACGCCGCGCGGCTGGAGGAGTTCCTGGCTGCGCACCTGGACTCGCTCGAGGGTGTGTTCTTCGACATCGCCGGTCCGCACACCATGCAGTCGGAGCCGGCGGACCTGCTGGCGGCGCTGCGCGCCTGACCGGCGCTGACCTGTGCTGTCTGGTGCTGACCGGCACCGACCGGCCTGGAGGCTGTGTCCGGTTCTCCGGGGTGTCGGTGCCTCCGTCAGAAGGCGGCGTCGAGCTCGCGCTCTCGTGGTGACCTCGTCATCGAGAACGCGACCCGCAGCGCTTCGCGCAGGTGCTCGGCGTCGGCGCCGAGGACGGTCGTGAACCCCAGGCGTCCGGCTTCGTTGGCCCGCTGCTTCGCCCCGGTCGCCGCACGGATCTCCCCGGCCAGACTGATCTCCCCGATCGCGGCGAGGGTGTGCGGGTACGGCCGGTCTCGTGCGGCACTGGCGAGGGCGAGCACGATCGCCAGGTCGGCGCCCGGTTCGGTCAGCTTCATGCCGCCGACCGTCGACACGTAGACGTCGGCGTCGGACAGCTTGATGCCGGCACGGCGTTCCAGCACCGCGAGGAGCATCGCCACCCGCGACGCGTCGACCCCGTTGACGACCCGGCGCGGCTGCGGTGCCGAGCTCGGGACGACGAGAGCCTGGATCTCCACCGGTAGGGCTCGGCGGCCTTCCATCGCAACGGTGATGCAGGTGCCCGACACCGGGGCGCCGTTGCGGGACATGAACAGGCCGCTGGGGTCGGGGACCTCGTGGATGCCGTCGCCGGCCATGTCGAAGCAGCCGACTTCATCGGTGGGACCGAACCGGTTCTTCAGGGCGCGGACGAAGCGGAGGGCGGTCTGCCGGTCGCCCTCGAAGTGACAGACGACGTCGACCAGGTGCTCGAGCAGGCGTGGGCCGGCGATGGTGCCGTCCTTCGTGACGTGTCCGACGATGAGGACCGGCAGTGCCGCCTGCTTGGCGACCCGGATCAGCGTCGAGGCGACCTCGCGCACCTGTGACGTGCCGCCCGCGATGCCGTCGACCGAGGCGGAGGAGATGGTCTGCACCGAGTCGGCGATGAGCAGGTCCGGCTGCACCTGCTCGATCTGGCCGAGGATGACGCCGAGGTCGACCTCGCTCGCCAGGTACAGGTCGTCGTGCATCGCCCCGGTGCGCTCGGCGCGGAGCCGGACCTGGTCGACCGACTCTTCGGCGCTGACGTAGAGGACCCGCTTGCCCATCGCGGCTGCCCGCGAGGCCACCTCGAGCAACAGGGTGGACTTGCCGACCCCGGGCTCACCGCTCAGCAGCACGGCCGCGCCGGGCACGATGCCGCCGCCGAGGACGCGGTCGAACTCGCCGATGCCGGTCTGCCAGCGCTGGAACGAACCGCTGCGGGCTTCGGTGATCGGCCGGGCGACGCGGTTGCCGGTGACGGCGATCGACGCGGTGCCACGGGTGCTCGCCGTCGCGGCGGAGGCGTCCTCCACCGTTCCCCACGACTGGCACTCACCGCAGCGGCCGACCCACTTGATGCTGGTCCAGCCGCACTCGGAGCAGCGGTAGGACGACTGGGGGCGGGCCATGGGACGAGGCTAGGCCGCTCCGCCGACATCGGTCGGCTCGCCGTCGTCGGTCCGGCCGGGCAGCGGGAGGGACCCGGTGACGCGCTGGCGCAGGCGGTCGAGCGAGCTCGGGCGGTTCGCGGTGTCGATCGTCTCAGCGCCGTCGGTGTCCTGCTCGGCCCGGGCGTGGGCGACGTCACCGGCCTGGCGTCCGAGGTCCTCGGCTTCCCGCGCGGACAGGTACCGCCGGATCGCCGCGACGGTGTCGACGCGGTTGTCGACCGCCGGCTCGAACGCGCTCGCCCAGATCTCGTACCCACGGTCGTTCGGGTGGAAGAGGTCGCCGTACGTGTTGAAGAAGGTGCGACGGATCCCGACGCGCTTCGTGATCTCGTGCAGCGGTGCCACGGTCAGTCCGAGTTCGCCGGCGACCCGGTGCACGATCTCGTTGGCGACGGCGACCTTGCGCTCACGGTCCGGCACGAACATGCACGGCAGCTCGGCGACGACCGCGTGGGAGGGCACCGCGCCGTAGATCGCCCGGATGTTCCGCTCGAACTTGTCCGGGTGGAAGTCGGCGATGTCGTTCGCCCCGATCGACACCGTGCAGATGTCCGGCGTGAAGTGCTGGAGCTTCGGCAGCTGGTCCTTCTTCGCACCCCACGTCGTCGATCCGGAGACGCTGAGGTTCACGACCCGCACGGTCATCCGCGAGCGGTGTCGGATCCGACGAGCGAGCAGCCCCACGTACCCGCGCCCGGGAGCGGTCGCGCCGACGCCCTGCGCGGCCGAGTCGCCGATCGCCACGTACGTGAGCTGGCCCTCGTGGTGCAGCCGCTCGCGCCACCAGTCGGCGTGCACCGGGAGCATGTCGACCACCCGTTGCGACGCGGCCCGCTGACCCCGGATCCCTGCCCGCGCACCGAAGCCCGCTGCTCCGCTGACGACGGCGGCGCCGGCGAGGGAGGACAGCAGGGCGACGAGGGTGCGCGTTCTCATGCCGGAGACGGTACGCGCGGACCCTCGGATCGAGGTCACCCGCGTGGCGTTCTGTGGACGGAGCGCCGGACGTGCCCACCTGTGGAGGGGGAGGTGTGCTGGGTGTCGCCGGGGGCCTCCCGGATCGTGTAAACTCTTTCCCGGTACCGTGTCCGAGCGGCCGAAGGATCATGTCTCGAAAACATGTGTGGGGGCAACTCCACCGTGGGTTCAAATCCCACCGGTACCGCCACAGAAAACCCCCGTTTACGCGGGGGTTTTCTTGCGTCCCATGCCTGCAACTCAGCTGGCCATCTCGCGGATAGCAAGGGCGAGCCACTGGCGAACGTTCCCGTCATGCCGGCAGGGAACGTCGAGTTGATGTGATGCGAGGACCGACAACGGCCCTTCCGCAGGACTGCGGGAGGGCCGTTCGCCGTTGAGGAGTGGTCGCCAGCACCCGAATCTCATAAGCGTTCGTAGACCCAAACCAGCACGTGACCGCCTCTCGTTCCCGCGAAGACAGACCGATTGCCGGCCGTGCCGCCGTCGATGCGCGTTGCTCCCCGGTTCGTCAACTCGGATGCCTCGGAGTCCGACGCTGGACGGGCTGCGTCCGCCCCCGCGAGTGAAAGCCAGTCGGACGGAGACGATCCCGGCGGGAAGTCGAGCACCGCTTGCACAGCCGCGTGAGCGCCGATTTGAGTGGACGGGTTCGCCTCGGCCGCAAGGAGGTCAACGCCGGGCGGGATGCTCCGCCCGAAGTGCTGCGCGATCGTTGCCGAGGGAACGTCCTTGCACGGCCATGGCAGGTGGTATCCGCACTGCCCGAACTGTTGACTACTCGGGCTCGCGATGGCGTGTGCACCGTCAGCGACGGTCTCGCCCAATCGGCGGACGCCGAGAGCGAAGAGGAGGATGAGGACAGCAAGAAGGGCTGCCACGAGCACGCCCGGCAAGACAGACTGCCAGCGTGCGCTCACGTGATGACGGAACGGCATCACCCGAGTCTCCTCGCTTGATGCCGTCCCGTCATCGATCTAAGGGCTGAGTTTTACTCCTTCGAGAGAAACGATGAGAAAACATCAGCGAAGGCTTTCGCAAAACGCTGAGCCTGCGCCTGCGTAAGCTTCGAATAGCTGCCCAGGAACTTTGCAATAAGCAGTTCGCGGAACCCAACCAGAACTGCGTTGGACGTGTCGAGCATCGCGGATTCAGCCACCTGCTGCAGTACCGTCGGGGTACCCCCGAAGCGCAGCTGGTAAGCAGCCACGAATCGATGTGATGCGTCGCTCGAGTAATAGTCGCGGAACAAGTCACTCGTGCGCGACGCCGGTGCAGATCGAATTCGTGCTCCGAGAACAAGGGCATCGATGTCCTCAAAAAAGTCATCGGTCTTGAAGTTCCGAGAGTCGGGCGTTCCAATTTGGGACACTGCCCAGTCGTAGGGGTCCCCCACAGAGCCGGTCTCCTTCTGCCACTGGCCGACGATGGAGTAGAGGTCGCCAGCCCACCCTCCGCCGTCGCCGATATTCGGCGTCAGGTGCTCTTCAATGCCAAACTTGCGCGCTGAGTCGGTCGATGCGGCGAGGTGCTGCGGATCCAGCTTCGCACCAAAATGACTTGGCTCAATGAAGGAGTCGATTCTTCCCACGCCCTGGTTCGAGGCGAATTCGATCCACTGCACATCGCTGACTCCAGCAACCAAATCCCATTCAAGCGCTTTCACCACGCCACCGTCGTTGCCGCCGACGGAGTCTCCGGCTCCGTAGCTCGGGAATCGCATGTACTGCAGCACCAGCTGACCTGTGGGCAAATCCAGGCTGCCCTGGCCGGACGCCACCCACTCTTCTGCGAGGGCTTGAATGGCATCGAGCCACGCAAAAAAGGGTGCCAACGGCCCGCTTGGCTGTGGAGCCGAGCTGACACCGACGTCCCGCCCCGAGGCGACGTTCTTGTCGACCTCGACGGCCCCGCTCCCAGAGCCGACGGTGAGTGTCTGGATCTGGTTGAACGCCCAGTTCGACGGCAGCGCGAAGCCGAGGTTCCCAGCGAAGCCTGTTGAGAGACCGGCGATGAAGCTAGCGCGGGCCAGGCCGGCAGCACTAATCAGGGAGCACACGTGGCACGCACCGTAGATGCCAACCGCGTACTTCCCACCAAGCTGGGCCATCCGCTGCGCGATGCCCCGGAAGTACGGGATGACAGTCGCGTTGGTCTGGTCGTCCGTGACATCGACGTCGACCGCGAAGTAGATGATTGTGCCGGCGGGGATGCCGAACCCGTTCGCAGCATCGTAGGCACGCTGGGCGTCCTTGGCACCCTGCGCTGCGGAGAACCACGAAGCCTCGTACCCACCTTCCTCGAAGATGGGGAACAGGCGCAGCTCCGCGTTGAAAATCGTCTGCAGCTCGCCGGGCTTGCCGGCGCCGGCGCCCGCGCCTCGGTCCGTTCCGGGATCGGGGGAGACCTCATCCCAGGCAGGTACCGCGACCGCGACGCGCTCCGGCTGGCTTCGGCGGCTGTTCGGGCGCGGCTCAGAAAGCGACCGGCGATGACGTACACACCGCGAGACCTGTTCTTGAGCGGGACGGCTGGGTGTGCCAGATCTGCGAGATCCCGCTCGACCGCCAAGCGCCGCCGTTCGACGATCGCGCGCCGGCGGTCGACCACATCGTTCGCGTGACCGACGGTGGGGGCGACGAACTCGACAACCTCCGCGCGACGCACCGGTGGTGCAATCTGCGGCGCGAGCACTTCCTCTTCGGCGAGGATGACCTCGTTGCGGAGGCCGCGCGAGCGCGCTTCGCGTGACTCGCCCAACCGGAGCTTGTCGATGAACACGACGCCCCGATCAACCCGGGCTTCTCTGAGCCAAAGGAATGAAGAAGATGACTGACTACTCATTCTTCCTCGCGAGCTTCGTCGGAGAGCGAGACGGTATGGCAGTGGAACTGCACGGCAGCGATGACGAGGTCGTTGCAGAGGTGTTTGAGGACGCTGAAAGCGGCGTGTGCATGTTCGCGATGCCGGATGGGGTTTCCGTGCCGGTGCCTCTCATATGGGAACTCCTGAGACGAGCTGTGTTGGAGTTCCCGGGAGCCGCGGGAGAGCTCTGATGATTAGGCCTCTTCTGCTTCCCGTCGCTCTCGGCTGAGAGACCCGCAGTAGGGCGTACGGCAGCGGTTCACGTCCGTGCCACCTCGGGTTCACGAGCCTCCGCAACCCTTCCTCTCTGTGTCACCGGTCCGTGTGACCACGCTCCGAGCGGAGAGGTACCCATGCGCCCGTTCCTGATCGCTGTCCCGAGACGTCGAGCCCGCACGGTGCTGAGCGTCCTGGCCGTGGCCTGCGCCGTGTCGTTGATCGCTCCCGCGGGAGCGTCGGCGGCACCATCGCGGACCGCGCCGCACCCCGGCGCCTACGGGTACTTCGTCGACACCTACAAGACGAACACCCCGGCTGCCACCACGCCGGAGGGGAACGCCGCGATCGGGGTGCTGTCGCAGTTCGGCAACCTGTGGCGCCCTGGATCGTCGTGGGACAACGGGGTCGCCGTCGATGCCGCAGCCCAGCGGATCCTGGACTCGAACATCGCGCAGGCAGCGAAGACCACGCGGACCCGCACGGAGGCGCAGGGGCACGAGGCGTACCTGATCGACCGACGGAACCAGAACTACTCGGCCATCGCGGGTTTCGGTGACCTGTCCGACAGGGTGAAGGCCGCGACGAACGCCGGCACCACGATCCCCGATGAGATCCCGGCGGACGCCACGACGAAGCAGTACGTCGACCAGGGCAACGCGAACGGCGCGTGGGCGGACACCGATTCGGACCTCGGCGACGTCGTGCAGCTGGTGAACACGCTGCGCGGCGACTACTCCTCGGCGAGCAACGCGAAGAAGTACTACCAGTACGCGCGGCCGTACCGGCAGAGCCGCGATGTGCAGGTCCTCCCGCAGCTCGTCCCGGAAGAGTCGCCGACCCCCGCGACCGACGGCGGATTCCCCAGCGGGCACACCAACGCCGGCTACCTCTCGTCCCTGGCCTTCGCGTACGCGTACCCGCAGAAGTACACCGAGCTCCTCACCGAGGGCTCGGAGATCGGCAACAGCCGGATCGTCGCGGGGATGCACTCGCCCCTCGACGTCATGGGAGGGCGGGTCCTCGCGACCGCGCTGGCGGCAGCGGTCCTGAACGACCCGGCCAACACGCAGCTCGAGCAGCAGGCCCACCAGCAGGCCGAGAAGGTGCTCGCCGCCGCCGCCGCCACCCCGACCGCGGTCGATGACGACGACTACGCGGCGGACAAGGCCGAGTACCGCAAGCGGTTGACGTACGGGTTCACGCGGTCCGGCGGGAAGGCGATCCCCGCCACCGTGCCGAAGGGTGCCGAAGCGCTCCTCCGTACCCGCCTGCCTTACCTCAGCGACGACCAGATCCGGGAGGTGCTCCGGACGACCGCACTGCCGTCGGGCTACCCGCTCCTGGACGACGCGGAAGGGTGGGGGCGACTCGACCTCTTCTCGGCAGCTTCCGGCTACGGAGCGTTCGACGGCCCGGTGACGGTCTCGATGGATGCCGCTGACAAGGGCCTGGACGCCGCCGACACCTGGCGCAACGACATCGGCGGCACCGGGTCGCTGACCAAGCGCGGCACCGGCGTCCTCGCGCTCGCCGGCACGAACCGCTTCACCGGTGGCACCACCGTGCGCGAGGGAACGCTGACGGCTGACTCCGCTGCCGCACTCGGCAAGGGGTCGGTGACGACCGTCTCCGGCACACTCGCCGACGCGAGCACGAGGACGGTCCGCATCGGCGGCGACCTGACGCAGCGCTCGCACGCCACGTTGTCGCTGAGCGTCGACGGGCGGCAACCAGCCCTGCGCGTCGACGGCACCGCGTCGCTCGGCGGGACGCTGCAGCTGCACGTCGCCGAGGGCACGGCGCTGGCGAACGACGTCGTCCTGATCAAGGCCGACCGCATCGCCAAGGGGACGGACTTCCGCACCGTCCGTGTCGACGGCCTGCCCGCCGGGTACAAGCCCGTGCTCCAGCGCCACGGCAACGAACTGCACCTGGTCAACGCCGACGCGACGGGACGTGGGCACCACCGGGGCCACGGCGCCTGAGGCACGAGCGGTCGGTCACGTGCTGCTCGCCGAACCGCGTTCCGCTTGCCGAGACACCAGCACGGACGTGAACGGGTCCGCCCACCCGTCCTGACGCCGCACCCGTGCCCGGATGCAGCGGCAGTAGCCGCTCACGCAGCGGGCAGCGAACCAGCCCCCGTCGCCAACCCCACGACGAGCCCGTGCACGACCCGGGCAGCACGTGCGGCCGCGTCGTCGAGGTGCTGCCGGAACTCGTCCCCGTCCGGCGCGCACAGGTCGCTGATGCCCCGGACCGACACGAACGGCATCGCGTGCACGTGTGCGAACTGGGCGACCGCCGCCGACTCCATGTCGACCGCCGCGACGGTCGGGAAGGCCTGACGGAAGTCGCGGGCACGGCCCTCGGTCACGAAGACCTCACTCGAGCCGATCGGCTCGAGCCGGACGACGTCGGGGGTCGGGACCGCCTGCGCGCGGCGGACCAGGTCGACGTCACCGGTGAACCCGGCGGGCATGCCCGGCACCTGGCCGAGCGCGTACCCGAAGGCGGTGGCGTCGGCGTTGAGGTTGACGTACCAGTCGCCGATGACGACGTCGCCGAGCTGGACGTGCCGGGCGAGTCCGCCCGCGGTCCCGACGCTGATGACGGGGATGCCGGAGCCGAAGTCGTGGAAGGCGTGGGCGACGGCAGCGGTGGCGTTCGTGAAGCCGATGCCGCTCCGGCGGACGGCGACCGTGGAACCGCCGACGTCGAGCAGGTGGTGCTCGTCGTGGCCGCCGGTCGGCCCGTCGAGGACCGGCTCGCCGCCGAGCAGGTCGGTGAACGCCGCGACCTCTTCGCTCATGGCGGCGATGACGACGGCTACGGGTCGTCGAGGGGCATCCACCGGACGATCTTCGCACAGCAGCGTGCACGATCCTGCGCCCCCTCGACCGTCACGGAGCGCAGCATTCCGTAAGGGACGGTCATGTTCCCCACCACGTCGACGCTGCGTGGCACCTTCTCGGCATGGCCTCCATCTGCTTGATCCTGTCCGCGGCCGCGCTGCTCCTCAACGGCCTCACCCTGCTCGGACGCGTCCCCGGACGTGACAGCGGGGTCTCCAACGTCCTCATCGGCGGGCTGCAACTGCTGCTCTGCACCGCCGTCGCGATCTCGGCCGACGGGTCCCTCCCGGCGCTGTTCGCGATCACCGGGACGTTCCTGTTCGGCCTGACGTACCTCTACGTCGGGGTAGATGCGCTCGCCGGCCTGGGATCGGCGGGGCTCGGCTGGTTCTGCGGCCTGGTCGCCGTCGCCGCGGTGGTGTTCGCCGGGGTGCACGTCGCGGACGACCCGGTGCTCGCGGTGCTGTGGGTCGGGTGGGCGGTGCTCTGGTCGCTGTTCTTCGTCCTCCTGGCCCTCGGTCGGACCTCGATCGCCACGTACACCGGCTGGGCGCTCGTGCTGGCGAGTCCGCTGACCGCCCTCGTGCCGGCGCTGCTCGCCCTCACCGGCCACTGGCCGACCGGACAGGCCGGGGCCGGTATCGCGGCCCTGGGCGAGGTGGTCGTGTTCGGCGGCGCAGCCGCCCTGACCCGCCGCAGCCCCCGGAACGCAGCCACCTCGCCCGCGGCCGCTCCCGCGCCCGCCGCGGCCACCTCGCCCGCGGCCGCTCCCGCGCCCGCCGCAGCCACCTCGCCCACCGCCGCTCCCGCGCCCGCCGCGACCACAGCCTCCTGACCGACCGCCCGCCACACGAGAACGGACGCACCATGACGACGAACACCGCCACGCACTCCGCACCGGACTACGAGACCCTCGCCGCCCGCTTCCGCCCGCTCTTCGACCGGATCGCCGCCGGCGCCTCCGAACGTGAGCGCACCCACACCCTCCCCGCCGCCGAGATCCGCGAACTCGCCGACGCCGGCTTCGGGGCCCTGCGGGTGCCGGTCGAGCACGGCGGTGCCGGCGCGACCCTGCCGCAGCTGTTCCGGCTGCTGACCGAGCTCGCCGCCGCCGACAGCAACATCCCGCAGGCCCTCCGCGGCCACTTCGCCCTGGTCGAGGACCGCCTGGTCGGCCGGTCCGGGGAGCGGACGCGCTGGCTCGACCGCTTCGGCCGCGGCGAGATCGCCGGCAACTCGTGGACCGAGGTCGGCGCCGTGCAGATCGGTGACGTCATCACGAAGGTCACCCCGCAACCTGACGGCACGTTCCGGATCAGCGGGCAGAAGTACTACTCCACGGGCAGCATCTTCGCGGACTGGATCGACACCTACGCCGAGCGCACCGACACCGGCGAGCGGGTGATCGCGATCGTCGACGCCCACCAGGACGGCGTCACGCACGGTGACGACTGGGACGGCTTCGGCCAGCAGACCACCGGCTCCGGCACGAGCACCTTCGTCGACGCGCGCGTCGAGGCGGACGCGGTGACCCGGTTCGACGACCGGTTCAAGTACCAGACCGCGTTCTACCAGGGGGTGCTGCTGGCGGTCCTGGCCGGCTCGGTCCTGGCCGCAGAACGGGAGGTCGCGCTCGCCGTCCGCACGCGCAACCGCGTCTTCTCGCACGGCAACGCCGACACCTTCGCCGCCGATCCGCAGATCCTGCAGGTCGTCGGCGAGGTCTCGTCCGCCGGCTTCGCCGCCACCGCGATCGTCGACCGGGCAGCGGAGGCGCTGCAGGCCGCGTACGAGGGGGCCGCCCTCGACGAGGCCGAGGACGAACGCCGCAACGACCGCGCCGAACTCGCGACCGCGCAGGCGCAGGTCGCGCTGACCTCACTGGCGACGCAGGCGACCTCGCACCTGTTCGACGCGCTCGCCGCCTCCGGCGTCAGCACGACGAAGAACCTGGACCGGCACTGGCGGAACGCCCGGACCGCGGGCAGTCACAACCCGTGGGTGTTCAAGGCGCGGATCGTCGGGGACCACGCCGTCAACGGCGCGCAGCCGCCACGTGTGTGGGCGATCGGGGCGACGCGGGCGCGGTAGACGCGACCGGTGACGGACGGGAGGCGCGGTGCCGGCTGGTGCCGTGCCTCCCGTCCGTCGCGCGCGCACGTCGCGCGCCGATCAGCGCACGGACCACGAGGACCAGGGCGTACCCGATCATGGCGATGCCCAGCGTCGGCACGAGCCAGGCCTTCGCGTGCCCGGCGACGAAGGTGTTGACGAAGCCGAGCCCGGGGATCGAGTACCAGACGCGCCCCATGACCTGGGCCGCGACCACACGGTCCGGGTCGGCGTCCGTGTTGTTGTCGCCCTTGAAGGTGAAGAGGCGTCGGCCGTCGGCGCCGACCGCGATCGCGATGACGCGGTGCGAGATGACGCCCGGCCGGTCGACGCGGATCTGGTAGGTGACGATGTCACCGACGCCGATGTCGTCCGGGTCGACCGGGCGGACCACTGCCAGGGTGCCGGGCGGCATGCCGGGCTCCATCGAGCTGGTGAGCACGGTCAGCGGGACGGAAGCGGTGAGCCTCGGCACGACGATCGCCAGGGCGGCGACGGCGATCACGGCGAGCAGCACCAGGACGGCGGCGGTCTGCCCCAGCAGGCGGGCGACCGCCGAGACACGCGTGTGGGCTGGGGCCGTGTTCGTCACGAGGTCGCCCGCAGGGTGAACAGCTGCAGCGTGGACGAGCCGCAGTCGGCCACGGTCATCGCGGCGCTCGCGGACGCGGACGACGACGCTGCCGCCGTCAGGCACAGGTCGTTCTTGTTGTGCAGTCGGAACAGGCCGGAGCCGGCACCGACCGCCTCGACGGACCACTTCTGCGCGCTGATGTCGTTGAGCGTCCGCAGCACCGCGGAGCGGTCGCTCGGCGCGTCCCAGTACAGCTGCGGGGCCGACGGCGACGCGATGCGCAACCAGTCGCCGTCGACGCTGAACTGCCAGGTCTGCGCGGTGCTCGTGGTGCACCCGGCGGCGGCGATCGGGCTGCCGGAGGTCGTGCCGCCCGCCGTCACACATGTCCCGGTGGCGGGGTTCCGCAGCGCGTAGCGGCCGGTGGTGGTGAACCAGCCGGTGGCGTGCTGGACGGTCGGCGAGACGGGGGAGGAGTGTCCGGCGGGGCCGGTGGGCACGGCCCGGACGGCGTACGCGTAGTAGGTGGAGACCTGCAGGCCGGTGTCGGTGAACGAGCGGGTCGACGCCGGCAGCGTGGCGATCGTGACGCCGTCGCGGGTGACCACGTAGGAGCCGATGCCGCTGGTGTCCGCGGGGGCGTTCCACGTGAGCGCGATGCTGCTGTCGGTCTCGCTGGTCTTCGTGGGCATGCCCGGTGTCACGGTGGCGGCGACGGCCTGGGTCGCCTGGGCGTGCGCGGTGCCGGTCCAGGATCCCTGGCGAGCGGTGACGAGCGCGTCGAGGGTGGTCGCGCCTCCCGACAGGTCGAAGCGCTGCCCCTGGGTGACGGACGTCCGCACGCAGGAGGTCGTGCTCGCGCCGGCGGCCAGGCTCGCGGTGACGTCGGGGATCGACGAGCCGGAGCCCGAGCGGGCGGTGCTGGACGGGGCGCCCGTGCAGGGGTTGCCGGCCGTCGTCTGCCACACGTCGACGCGCTGTGCGGTGGACAGGGACGCGCCGACGGAAGCGGTCAGGGCGAGCCGGACGTCGGCGGGGACCGTCCCGGAGTTGACGATCGTGACCGTCGCGGCGTGGGCCAGGGCACTCGACGTGTAGGTGCTCGTGAGGTCCTGGACGCCGGTGATCGTGACGGCGACCGAGCCGGTCGACGCGTGTGCACCCACGGTCTGGGCGGGCGCGGTCCACGTCGCCCGGGCGGTGCCGGCGGTGCCGATCCCGAGGGCGAGGAGCGCGACGGCGGTCGAGCCGAGGAGCACCAGGCGTCGACGATCGGTGGGGGCACGGTGTCTGCGTCCGGTCATGCGCTCGCCTGCGTCCCGGTGATCGTCGCGGTGAAGTCGGTGCTGAGGCCCTGCTGGGATGCGGGAGCACTCGACGGCATGGTGAGCCCGATGCAGAGGACCACGGCGACGCCCGGGCGGACGGAGATGCCAGCCGTCGTCGCGGTGTTCGAGTCGAGGGTGCCGGTCCACGTGGTGTGCATGACGCCGGAGCGGCAGGCGGCCGCCGAGGCGGACGTCCCGATCGCGACCCGCAGGTCGGCCGCAGCGGTCGTGCCGGTGCCGGCGGCGCTGGTCGTGCCGGTCGCGCTCGCCGGCGCGGTCCCGCGAGCGGTCGCGATGCTCAGGTCGAGCGGCACGTCCCCGGTGTTGCGCGCGGTCAGCACCCCGAACTCGGTGTCGCCGGGCCAGAGCGCCGTGCTCGGCAGCGCGATGCCGCTCAGGGACAGGTCGGCCGACCCGGCGGTGATGGTCACCGGATCGGTCGAGGCCTGGGCGCTGAGGAGTGCGAAGGTCCCACCGTCGGTGGCGACCGCGACCAGGGCCGCGACGCCGACCACGCCGGCGGCGAGCAGTGTCGCCGCCGGCCAGCTGGTCATCGCGGCACCTCGGCGCCCGCGCTTCACGCCTGGGTCAGGGTGACGGCGATGGCGTCGAGGTCGACGGAACCGTTCTGCGTGCCGTCCTCGACCCCGGCGGTGTCGCTCTTCGGGAAGGTGATGGTGACACCGACGCGGACGTCCTGCTCGTGGCCGGTCTGTCCGGTCACCGTGTAGGGCGCCGACGTCCCGGAGACGCCGTCACCGGTCGCCGTGAGGACGGCGTTCGTCGACAGGTACTTCGCCAGGGCGACGTCGGCGGGTGCGCTCGTGGAGGTCGCCTCGACCGAGGCCGGGTCGACGGCGAGCTTCGCGGTCAGCCCCTTGCCGTTCGCTGACACGATCATGTCCTGCGAGTAGGTGACGACGTCGCCGGGGACGATCGGGTACCCGTCGAGCGTCGACAGCGGGGAGCCGCCGTTCACGGTCCACGACGCCGCCTGGGTGGTGGGCTTGATGGCGAGGGCACCGGCGACGATCTTGCCCCCGGCGGTCTCGGCGCTGGAGTTCCAGAGCGCGAAGGTGCCCGCGCCGCCCAGGAGGAGTGCGACGCCGGCGGCGCCGATGACGGTGGCGGTGATGATCTTCTTCATGGTGTGCCCTCTACGACGTCGAACGTCGATCTGCGTCGACCGCGTCCGGGTCTGACAGCTCGAGGAGCTGACGGCAGCCTGGTCCCGTGGTTGCGGGACCGGCGCATCGACCGGTGGACGTGGTGCTCGACCTGCTGGGAGCGGCAAGTGCAGGAGACGAATCCCTGCGAGCAGTGGTCGGCCGGACGGCCGATCGGGCTGCTTCGCTGAGTATGACATGGGAATCGCCTCTGTGCGGACTGCATCCGCCAGCCAGGCACTCTGCCAGCTTCACCCTGGGCGGGACGACGGACGGGAGGCCCGGTA
Source organism: Curtobacterium sp. MCLR17_032 (assembly GCF_003234795.2). Classification (NCBI taxonomy): domain Bacteria; kingdom Bacillati; phylum Actinomycetota; class Actinomycetes; order Micrococcales; family Microbacteriaceae; genus Curtobacterium; species Curtobacterium sp. MCLR17_032. The sequence goes on from NZ_CP126268.1 coordinate 199,001, forward strand.
CCACCTGGTACCGGGCCTCCCGTCTCGTCCGTGCTCGCGCTGGGCGTCAGGCCGTGGCGGCCGTCTCGCTGCGCTTCGGGAGCACCCAGTTCGGGCGCACGAAGTGGCACGTGTACCCGTAGGGGTCCTTCTCGAGGTAGTCCTGGTGCTCTTCCTCGGCCTCCCAGAACGGGCCGACCGGAGCGACCTCGGTGACGACCTTGCCGGGCCAGATGCCCGAGGCGTCGACGTCGGCGATGGTGTCGAGGGCGACGTCACGCTGCTCGTCCGAGGCGAAGAAGATCGCCGAACGGTAGCTGACGCCCACGTCGTTGCCCTGCCGGTCCTTGGTGGACGGGTCGTGGATCTGGAAGAAGAACTCCAGGAGCTCGCGGTACGAGATCACCGACGGGTCGAAGACGATCTCGACGGCCTCGGCGTGCGTGCCGTGGTTGCGGTAGGTGGCGTTGGGGACGTCACCGCCGGAGTAGCCGACGCGTGTGCTGATGACGCCCGGGCGTCGGCGGAGCAGCTGCTGTGCTCCCCAGAAACATCCGCCGGCGAGGATCGCGGTCTCGGTGGTGGTCATCGGTACCTCCGTGGTTCGTGACGCTGGCTGCGACAGTACCGGGTGCAACACCGAGGAACCCCTGCGTGTTCCACGACGGGTCGGCCCGAGTCTGGGACCGACCGCATCCGGTGCTGCGTTCACTGGGCCGGTGAAGGACATCCACTACGCCGGCCGGGCGATCCGGACCACCGACGGCGCTGCCGACGCCGTCATCCGGTACGCCGCCGTGCTCGGCGGGAACGGGAAGACCGACACCATCGACGTGCCGACCTTCGACGACGAGGGCCGGCCCGTCGTCGAGACGCTGCTGCTCGGTCCGGCCAGCCTGATCACCGTCGGGCCGGCGACCGACGACGACCGCGACGCGGGAGTCGACGACGCGGGCTTCATCGCGCAGGTACGGCGTCTGGCGGTGCTGGCCGGACCCGTCCGGCCGGTGCACGAGGACCCGGACCTGCAGGCCGAGGGGCTCGACGACTTCGACTGAGACGGGTCGTCAGCGGCGCAGGGTGTTCCGCGGGTACTCGCCGTACGCGTTCCGGTAGGCCGCCGAGAACCGACCGAGGTGCGCGAACCCCCACGCCCGTGCGATCGCCTGCACGGACACGGTGGTCGGGTCGGCCTGCAGCAGCTCCTGGCGGACCCGCTCGAGACGGACGTGCTGCAGGTAGCGGAGCGGGGTCATCCCGATGTGGCGCTGGAACGCCTCCTGGGTGGCGCGGACGCTGAGCCCCGCGGCCCCGGCGACGTCGGCGACGGTGAGGGGTTCGGCCGCGTGCGCGTGCACGTGCTCGACGGCGGCCCGGAGGCGCGCCCGCCTCGGCAGGAGCACGGCCGGCGGCAGGGCGGTCACGGTCGGCGGGTACATCCGGAGGAACGCCGCGGCGGTCTCACGGGTGAGCGTGTGCCACAGGAGGCTCTCCACACCGCCGGCACGCAGCTCACGCGAGAGCAGCGACAGACTGTTCCGCCACTGCGTCACGGCGGCGGGGTCGAGGGTGCGCAGGTGGTCGATGCCGAGGTCGGGGACCGGACCGGTGTGGAAGAGCTCGTCGGCGACCTCGTGCACCAGGCGGCGGGACATGTGCACCAGACGCTGGTCGTAGTCCTCGTACGCGAACACGAACTCGCGGGCGGTCGGGAAGAGCATCGGGACGTCGTCGACCATCGGCACGCGGTCGCGGACGACGTCGGGGATCCCGTTGCCGGCCGTCAGCCACTGCACGACGTAGTCGTCGGACACCGGGATCAGGCCGCGGATCGAGCCGGAGATCTGCGACCGCCGCAACGTGACGTCCGCGTCGCCGACGGCGGTGTAGCGGTACGAGAAGGGCCGGCCGGTGCTGCGCGCTGCCCAGTGTCGCCCGGCGTACAAGCCGCTGAGGTCCACGACGGCCGCGGCCGGGGACCCGCCGGCGGCCTCGAGCCGGACGGTGCTGCGGTCGTCGTCCGCCGCACGGTCGGGCGCGGTGTCGTCGATCGTGGTCATCCGCTTCCTCTCCGTCCGGGCGTGCAGACGGAGCACGCCATCGGAGACCGTACGGATGGCGACGGTCTGTCCGCGAGGGGTTGACTCACGACATCCCGATGCGCTATTCGAGGTGTCCTGCTGTGCATCACGAGCGGGATGGGGAAAGGTCAGAGGATGCGCACCGAACCCGCCTCCGCCTTCCGCGCCGCCCGAGACGTCCTGCTGCACGCCCGCTCCGACAGTGCGGCCGCGCGGCGTGACTTCCGCTGGCCCGACGTCGGCGAGACGTTCAACTGGGCGATCGACTGGTTCGACGTCATCGCGCAGGGCAACGACCGTGAAGCGCTCGCGATCGTCGAGGAGGACGGCCGCGAGTCGCACACCACCTACGCCGAGATGTCTGCCCGATCGGACCGGCTGGCGGCTCGGTTGCACGACCTGGGCGTCGGCAAGGGCGACCACGTCCTGCTCATGCTCGACAACCAGCTCGAGCTCTGGGAGTCGATGCTCGCCGTGATGAAGGTCGGCGCCGTGATCCTGCCGACCTCGACCATGCTCGGCGCCGCGGACCTGCAGGACCGCGTCGACCGCGGTCAGGTGGCCCACGTGGTGACCACGCTCCGCGAGACCCCGAAGTACGCCGGCGTCACGGGCGACTTCACGCGCATCGTCGTCGGCGGCAGCGCGGACGGCTGGACGACCTACCCGGACGACCTCGGCGAACCGGCACCGGCTGACGAATGGCGTCCGGAGGTCGTCACCGCGTCCGACGACCCCTGCCTGGTGTACTTCACGTCGGGGACGACCGACAAGCCGAAGATGGTCGTGCACACGCAGACCTCGTACCCGGTCGGGCACCTGACGACGATGTACTGGATCGGTCTGCGGCCCGGCGACGTGCACCTGGCGATCAGTTCGCCCGGCTGGGGCAAGCACGCCTGGAGCTGCTTCTTCGCCCCGTGGATCGCCGAGGCCACCGTCTTCGTGCACAACCAGGAGCGCTTCGACCCGGCCGCCCTGCTGCACCAGCTGGAGCGGGCCGAGGTCACCTCGTTCTGTGCCCCGCCGACCGTGTGGCGCCTGCTCATCCAGGCCGACCTCGGCGCCCGTCCGCGTGCGCTCCGTGAGGTCGTCTCCGCCGGCGAGCCCCTGAACCCCGAGGTGATCCGCCTGGTCGAGGAGGCCTGGGGTCGGACCATCCGTGACGGCTACGGGCAGACCGAGACCACCGCGATCGTGGGCAACGCCCCGGGCGACACCGTCCGTCCGGGGGCGATGGGCCACGGCCTGCCCGGCATCGCGATCGAGCTCCTCGACCCGGTCACGGGCGAGGCCGGCGTCACCGAGGGCGAGGTCTGCCTCGACCTGACGACCCGCCCCGTCAACCTGATGGCCGGGTACCTCGGCGCCCCGGAGCGGACCGACGACGCCCTGCGGGGTGGGTACTTCCACACCGGTGACGTCGCGACCCGGCACGAGGACGGCTCGCTGACCTTCGTCGGCCGGACCGACGACGTCTTCAAGTCCTCCGACTACAAGGTGTCGCCGTTCGAGGTGGAGAGCGCTCTGCTCCAGCACCCCGCGGTCGCCGAGTCCGCGGTCGTCCCGGCTCCGCACGAGTCCCGGCTCAACGTCGTCAAGGCGTACGTCACGCTCGCGGCCGGGTGGGAACCGACGGCCGAGACCGCGCGGAGCATCCTGGCCCATGCCCGCACCGCGATGCCCGCCTGGCAGCGCGTCCGCCGGCTGGAGTTCGGCGCGCTGCCGAAGACGGTGTCGGGGAAGATCCGCCGGGTCGAGCTCCGCGCCCGCGAGCAGGAGGCCGCCGGTGGTCCGCCGGTCGCGGGGGAGTGGCGCGACGACCAGTTCGACGGCCTGCGCACCGGCCGACGCGAGGACTGACCGGGCGTCCACCGGGTCGGCGTAGCGTCCCCGTCATGAGTGATGCACTGAGTGGAACCGGCCCGGACGGCGTGAGCGAAGAAGACGCACGACGCACGGAGGAGCTCCCCGACGGGTCCGCCTCGGGCAACGCCACCGAGGACCCCCAGCAGGACAGCGACGTGGACTCCGGCGGCGAGCCGGCGGAGCCCGAACAGAGCTGACCCACCGCCGCTCAGCGGACAGCGACGCCCGGCTCCCAGCCGCGCCGGAGTTCGCTGGCATCCGGTTCCTCACCCGTCCTCCGCGGGTGTGTCGGGCCTCCCCGACCGGAAGCGGTGCCCTCTGATGCTGTCGCTGATCTACTCGAGCGTCGCGACGGACTCGTTCGACGACGCCGACCTTGCCGGCCTGCTCTCGCAGAGCCGCACCGCCAACGAGCAGAACGACGTGACCGGGATGCTGCTGTTCCGGAACGGGTACTTCCTGCAGCTGCTCGAGGGCCCGGACGCCGCCGTGCGCGCCAAGATGGCCACGATCAAGACCGACCCGCGGCACACGAAGGTGACGATGCTGCTCGAGGACGTCATCGAGGAGCGGCAGTTCCCGCAGCGGACGATGGCGTTCGCGCCGACCTCCGAGACCGACCTGCAGGACGTGCCCGGCTACCGCTCCACGTTCGACGACGTCGAGTCGATCTCCGCCGAGACCCCCGCCCCGGACGCAGTACCCTCGAACGCCTCACCGGCACTCCGTGAGCTGATCCGGTGGTTCCAGGCGCGACCGGACCGGTTCCGCACCGCCGGCTGACCCGGCCACGGAGGGACGGGAGGCCCGTGGCGACACCGCCACGGGCCTCCCGTCCCTCGTCATCATGCCGGGTCAGGTCGACGGATCGAACCGGTACATCCACGCCGCCGGTCCCACGCGCGCTCGGCGTGCCGCCAACGCAGCGCCGGGCAGGACCAGCCGATCGCGGAGCGCCGACCCCACCACGCCGAGTGTCTTGCTCTTGTCCAGCAGCTCCCCCTGCCGTGTGATGGCATCGACACGGCGGCTCCGCAGCTCCTGCATCCGTATCGCGAGGGTCGTCGCCGGGGCTCCACCGGCGACCAGTGAACCGAGGACGACGGCGTCCTCGAGCGCCAGGGAAGCGCCTTGCCCCGCGGTCGGCGGGATCGCGTGCGCCGCGTCCCCGATCAGGACCACCCGACCGCGCCCCCACCGCACCGGACGCGGGGTGGTCCGGGACGCCCACACGTCGACGCTCCGCGAACCCGCCGACAGCGCCGCGAGCGGGAGGACGTCCCGCCCGACGAGCCGCGGGAGCTCCGCGACCCACTCCGGGCCGCTCATGCCCACGGCGACGTCCACGCCTCCGGCCACCGTGCTGAGGCGTGGGTTCGCGAACCACATGACGGTCGACGCGTCGACCCGCATCGTGCTGACGAAGCAGTCCCTGCCGAACCGGAACTGCAGCGTTCCGGTGGTCCCGGCCTCGGCGTCGGTGAGTCCGCTGCCGGAGTACGTGCCGCCGATGCTGACGACCGGGGCCAGGACCTCCCGCGACGTCGCGGCGTCCGGCCCGGGTCCGTGGCCTCCGAAGGTGCGTCGGACGGCAGAGCCGACACCGTCCGCACCGATGACGACGTCCGCCGTGAAGCGCTCGGACGTCTCGGTGAGCACGCTCGCCCGGTTCCCCTCGTCGACGGCGCTGAGCACACGTGCTCCGGTGACGATCGTGATGCCTCGCCGTTGCACCTCCGTGCGGAGTAGCCGGTAGAGATCGGCTCGGTCCAGCGAACGCGTCGTCGCTCCGTCGTCCTGCAGCCCGAGCGGGAGGTCCGCGGTCAGACGTCCGCGCGGGTCGAACGTCTGCAGTCGCGGCGTCGGGACCCCGATCGCCGACACGGCCGCTCCGAGACCGAGTTCGCGCAACGCTGCGACTCCGTTGCTGGCGACCTGCAACCACGATCCGACATCGTCCGCGAACCCGGCGGTGCGCTCCAGGACGATCGGGTCGGCCCCGGCTCGATGCAGGGCGACGGCGGCGGCGAAGCCGGCGATCCCGCCCCCGACGATGACTGCTTGCATGCGGTGAACCCGTTCGTGTCGGTGAGGGACCAGTCGATCAGCCGTGATCGCGTCGTCTCGCTGCGGCCTGCACACGACCTGCTCGATGCGTGACGCGGACGTTCCGGCAAGACGATCGTATGGCGAAGCGGGACCAGCCGCACTGAGAAGCCGGGCAGTCAGACGGGAGGCCCGTGGCGACACCGCCCCACGGGCCTCCCGTCCGTCCGCCTGGTCAGCCCGCGACGTCGAAGACGACCACCCGCGCACTCCGCGCCCCGATGTGGTCCGCCACCGGCTGGTGCGCCGGGTGGGGCAGGTAGGCGTCCCGGGCGGCGGCGTCGCGGAACCGGACGACGAGCGCCCAGTCGAAGCCGCCCTCGAGCCCCTCGGGGCTGACACTCGGCCCGGAGGTGACGGACACGACGCCGTCGATGGTCGGCAGGTGTTCGGCGACCAGGGCGCTCGCGCGTTCCGGCGCGGTGCCGTCCTCGCCGTCCCAGTCCACGAGCACCACGTGCACGATCTCGGTCATGGTCGTCCTCTCGTCGGGGTCGCGCACCGTCGGCGGCGATCACCCCGAGCCTCCGCCGCCGTGCTGGGCGTACCCCGAACCGGTGCGGGGCTGGGTCGTCGCGGGCACCCGGCGGCCTAGCGTCCAGGGCACACCACGACGAGAGGAAACACCATGGCAAGTGGAGTCGCAGCAGTCTGGGTCCCGGTCAGCGACATGGAGCGCGCCGTCGCGTTCTACCGCGACACGCTCGGTCTCACGGTCACGGACCAGTCCGACGACTGGAGCGAGATCGACGCCGGTGGGCTGATGATCGGCCTCAACGGACGCGAGTCTGCCAGCCAGTCGAGCGACGGCGGCGCGGTCGTCTCGTTCCAGCCGGACGGCAGCATCGAGGACGAGGTGGCCTCGCTCAAGGAGCGCGGTGCGGACATCCAGGGCGAGATCAGCGAGCACCCGTGGGGCAAGATCATCCCCTTCAAGGACAGCGAGGGCAACGACCTGCAGCTGTACTCGCCGCCGCAGGGCTGACGACGGACCGGCCGTGCGACGTCGCACGGTCGGACCGCATGACGGGAGGCCCGTGACCAGCTGGTCACGGGCCTCCCGTCATGCGGTCAGCGCGGTGCGCGGACCGTCACCGCACTCAGCGGGCGGTGCGGGCCCCGGCGCGCGGCAGGACGATGCCGAGCAGGATCATCGCGACGGCGAGGACCAGGTGCAGCACGTTGTCGGCGACGTTCAGCGGCACGAAGTTCGCGGCGCTGGCCATGCCGGCCGTGAACAGGCCGTAGATGAAGAGCACGGCGTAGACGATGCCGCCGATGAGCAGGTACTGGCGGGCGAAGCCGTGCGAGCGGGCGGCGAGCAGGCCGACGATGCCGAACAGCAGGTGGACGATGTTGTGCAGGACGGACACCTGGAAGATGCCGAGCAGCTTGGCCATCGAGTCGTTGCCGCCGACCGACATGGTGCCCATGTCCATCGTCAGGCCGGGGATGAAGCCGGCGATGCCGACGATGATGAAGACGACACCGAAGAGCAGCGCGCCCTTCTGGGTGAGCGTGGTGCCGTAGCCGGAGCGTGCGGATGCGTTGGTGGTCATCAGGGAAACCCTTCGTCAGGAGTCGACGCGGTCGGTTGCCATGCGCCTCGCAGGACATTCGGAGTGGACCAGCAGTCGGTTTGGTGGGAGAACCCAGCAGTACACGAGAAGGGGGTGTCAGGACCGGACCAGGCGCTTGATGGCCAGTGTGGCTTCCTGGATCTTCGCTTCGGCCTCGTCGCCACCCCGGGCGACCGCGTCGGTGACGCAGTGGCGCAGGTGGTCCTCGAGCAGCCCCATCGACACCGCCTGCAGTGCCTTCGTCATCGCGGACACCTGGGTGAGGATGTCGATGCAGTACTCCTCGTCCTCCACCATGCGCTGCAGCCCGCGGGCCTGGCCCTCGATCCGGCGCAGGCGCTTGCGGTAGTCGTCCTTCGCGGAGATGTAGCCGTGGTGGTGCGTGGGCTCGTGGTGCGCGGTCTCCGCTGTCTCTTCGCTCATCGGGAACAGATCCTCGTCGTCGGCGTTACGGTAGGGGTACCCCCTGAGGGTATGCGAGCAGCGTACCCGTCCGACGGGTGACACGAGGAGGACCGGATGACCGACCAGCAGACCGCGACCTACGGCATCGACGGCATGACGTGCGAGCACTGCGTCATGAGCATCGACGAAGCCTTCCGGGAGCTGCCGGGCGTCACCGACGTGCGGGTCGACCTGGTCGCCGGCGGCCGTTCCACCGCGACCGTGACGAGCACCGAGCCGCTGGACGACACCGCCGTGGACGCCGCGGTGGACGAGGCTGGCTACACCCTGGCGGAGCGCTGAGCCCGGTGGCGACGACGACCCCGGCTCCGGTCGAGCTCGCGATCGAGGGCATGACGTGCGCCTCGTGCGCGAACCGCATCGAGCGCAAGCTCAACCGGATGCCGGGCGTCTCCGCGACCGTGAACTACGCCACCGAGACCGCGACGGTCTCGCTGCCCGACGGCACCGCGGTCGACGACGCCATCGCCACCGTCGAGCAGGCCGGCTACGGCGCCCGCCGCCCCGAGCCCGCGCAGCCCGACGTGGACGCCCTGGCGCCGCTCCGCCGACGCCTGGTGGTCTCCACGGTCCTGGCGGTCCCGGTCGTCGCGCTGTCGATGGTGCCGGCGTTCCAGTTCCCGTGGTGGCAGTGGGTCGCACTCGTGCTCGCCGCCCCGGTGGCGACCTGGGGGGCCTGGCCGTTCCACCGCGCCGCAGCCCTGAACGCCCGCCACGGATCCGCGACGATGGACACCCTCGTCAGCCTGGGCATCGTTGCCGCCGGGCTCTGGTCCCTCTGGGCGCTGGTGTTCGGCGGTGCCGGCGGACCCGACATGCACATGACCTTCGCGTTCACCGCCCCCCGCGGTGCCGCCCCGGAGCCGTACCTCGAGGTCGCGGCCGCCGTGACGGTGTTCCTGCTCGCCGGCCGGTACGCCGAGGGCCGAGCGAAGACCCGGTCGAGCGCCGCCCTCCGCGCCCTGCTCGCCCTCGGTGCCAGCACGGCCCGGGTGCTCCGTGACGGCCGCGAGGTCGAGGTCCCGGCCGCGTCCCTCCGCGTCGGCGAGCGGTTCGTCGTCCGCCCCGGTGAACGCATCGCCACCGACGGCACCGTCGTCGACGGCACGAGCGCGGTCGACACCAGCGTCATGACCGGGGAGAGCGTCCCCGTCGAGGTCGGTCCGGGCACCGCGGTGACCGGTGCGACCGTCAACGTCGGCGGCCTGCTCACCGTCGAGGCCGTCCGGGTCGGCGCGGACACCGAGCTCGCCCGGATCGGCACGCTCGTGACCCAGGCGCAGACCGGCAAGGCCGACGTCCAGCGCCTGGCCGACCGGGTCTCCGGCGTCTTCGTCCCCGTCGTGCTCGGACTCGCCGCCCTGACCCTGGTCGGGTGGCTCGTGCTCACGGGCGACGTCGAGGCCGCCCTGACCGCCGCGGTCGCGACCCTCGTCATCGCCTGCCCCTGCGCGCTCGGGCTCGCGACGCCGACCGCGCTGCTGGTCGGCACCGGTCGTGGGTCGCAGCTCGGTATCCTGATCCGCGGGCCGCAGGTCCTCGAGGCCACCCGCCGCATCGACACCGTCCTGCTCGACAAGACCGGCACGGTCACCACCGGCACCATGCGCGTGACCGAGGTCCTGCCCGCCGCGGGCGAGGACGCCGACGCCGTCCTCCGTGCCGCGGCCGCCGCCGAGTCCGGGTCCGAGCACCCGATCGCCCGCGCGGTCGTCACCGCAGGCGCCGACCGCGCCGGCTCCGAGACCCGTCCCGAGTCGTTCGCGTCCACCGCCGGACTCGGTGTCCAGGCACTCGTGGACGGCATGCTGGTCCTGGTCGGCCGCCCGTCCTGGCTCCGCGACGCCTGGTCGGTCACCATGCCCGGGTCCCTGTCCACCGCGGCGACCGAGGCCGAGACCGCCGGACGGACCACCGTCGCCGTCGCCTGGGACGGCCGGGTCCGCGGGCTCGTCGTCGTCGAGGACACCGTCGCGCCCGGAGCCGCCGAAGCCGTCCGTCGGCTGCACGAGCTCGGCCTCGACACCATGCTCCTCACCGGGGACGCCGCCGGGGTCGCGGAGCGCGTCGCTGCCGAGGTCGGCATCGACCGGGTCACCGCCGGCGTCCGACCGGAGGACAAGTACCGGATCGTCACCGAGCTGCAGGCGGCCGGCCGGACCGTCGCGATGGTGGGCGACGGCGTGAACGACGCCGCCGCACTCGCCGCCGCGGACCTCGGCATCGCGATGGGCACCGGCACGGACGCCGCCGTCGAGGCCGCCGACATCACCCTGGTGCGTGCCGACCTGAGGGCCGCGGTGGACGCCGTCCGGCTGTCGCGCCGGACCCTCCGCACCATCCGGACGAACCTGTTCTGGGCCTTCGCCTACAACGTCGCCGCGATCCCGCTCGCGATGGCCGGGCTGATGAACCCCGTCATCGCCGGGGCAGCCATGGCGCTGTCGTCGGTCTTCGTGCTGACCAACAGCCTGCGGCTCCGCCGGTTCCGATCCGTCGACGCGAGCACCCGGTGAGCGGGCACAGCGACGACATGAGCGGCCACGGCACCACCACGTGGTCGATGGCAGCCCAGGCCACCCTGCACTGCCTGACCGGGTGCGCGATCGGCGAGGTCCTCGGCATGGTGATCGGCACCGCGACCGGGCTCCACAACGTCGGCACCGTGGTGCTGTCGATCGTGCTGGCGTTCGTCTTCGGCTACGCCCTGACCATGCGCGGGGTGCTCCGCTCCGGCCTGTCGCTCGGCGCCGCACTGCGGGTCGCGCTCGCCGCCGACACGGTGTCGATCGCGGTGATGGAGGTCATCGACAACACGGTCGTGGTCGCGATCCCGGGCGCCCTCGACGCGCAGCTCGACCAGTGGTTGTTCTGGGGCTCGCTCGCGCTGTCCCTCGCCCTGGCCTTCGTCGTCACGACGCCGGTCAACCGGGCGCTGATGCGCCGCGGGCTCGGCCACGCGAAGGTGCACGCGCACCACTGAGCGCACCACCGCACCGATGACATGACGGGAGGCCCGGTACCAGCTGGTACCGGGCCTCCCGTCATGCGGTCAGCGCGTGTGTGCCGTCCGGTCAGGCGTCGGAGTCGCCGTCGGCGGCGTCCTCTTCCGGGTTGAAGTGCGAGTCGTCACCGGTGAACCCGGCCGCCACACCGCCGGGCTCGTTGGGGACGGTCCCGTCGTCGCCGAGTCCGTCCGGCTTCGGCGTGCCCTCGGGGTCGTGCGCCGTGGTGTCGTTGCTCATCGTGTGCTCCTTCGCAAGTGCTGACCGGACTCGGATCGGGCTCAGAAGGCGGGCGTGCCGCCGGCGACCGTGATCGTGGAACCGGACTGGTAGCTCGATTCTGGACTGACCAGGTGGACGTACGCCGCGGCCAGCTCGGCCGGCTGACCCGGACGGCCGTACGGTGCCTGCTGTCCGAAGGTCGACACCGTCTCGGCGTCGTCCGAACCCGGCTGCAGCGGCGTCCACACCGGACCCGGGGCGACCGAGTTGACGCGGATGCCCTTCGGCGCGAGCTGCTGGGCGACCGCCTCGGTGAAGAGCTTGATCGCACCCTTCGAGACGGCGTAGTCGATCTTGTCCGGCGACGGGGTGGACGCCTGGATCGAGCCCGTCGTGACGATCGTCGAGCCGGGCTCCAGGTGCGGGACCGCGGCCTTCGTCAGCCAGAACAGCGAGTAGATGTTCGTCTTGAAGGTGGAGTCGAACATCGACGTGTCGAGGGTCAGGATGTCGTCGTTGCTGTCCATCCGACCGGCGACCATCACCAGGGTGTCCAGGCCGCCGAGCTCGTCGACGCCCGTCTGCACCAGGTCGATGCAGTACTGCTCGTCCGAGATGTCACCGGGGAACAGCACGATCTTCCGGCCCTCGCCCGCGAGCAGGTCGCGGACCTCCTCCGCGTCCTGCTGCTCGTCGGGCAGGTAGGACAGCACCAGGTCGGCACCCTCCCGGGCGAGACCGATGGCGGCGGCACGGCCGATGCCGGAGTCGGCGCCCGTGACGATGCCGCGGAAGCCCGCCAGCCGGCCGTGGCCGACGTAGCTCTCCTCGCCGTGGTCCGGCTTCGGGTCCATCTTCCAGGCGGCCCCGGGCAGCGACTGCTCCTGCTTCGGGAACGGCGGGACCGGGTACAGCGTGGTCGGATCGTGCTTCTCGTACTGGCTCATGCTCTCACTGTCCTCTCGGGGTGACTGGAGGCCTCTCGGGCTACTGCAGGGCCGTGAAGGAGGCGTCGCGGACGAGCAGCGTCGTCGCGTCGCCGTCCACGGCCTGGTCCTGGTCGCTCGACAGGCCGAGGGACCAGGTGCCGCCGCCCGGACGCTCCGGCAGCGTGAACTCGACGGTCGTCTCGGAGGCGTTGAGGAGCAGCGCGATGCTGTCGTCGCCCTGCGCGAGCACCAGGATCACGGCGCGGTTGCCGCCGTCGGTCCAGTCGCCGTCCTCGAAGCCGTTGGCGTCGGCGCGGAGCACCGACACGGTCGATGGCGAGTCACCGGGAGCGGTGCGGTACCACTCCGGGCGCAGCGCGACGTGCTGCTGGCGGAACGCGATCGCCGCGGTCGTGAACGCGAGCAGGTCCTGGTCCGCCGCGGCCCAGTCGAACCACGAGATCTCGTCGTCCTGGCAGTAGGCGTTGTTGTTGCCGCCCTGCGAGCGGGCGATCTCGTCACCACCCAGGATCATCGGCACACCGGCCGAGAGCAGCAGCGTGCCGAGGAAGTTCCGGCGCTGGCGGTCGCGGTAGTCGTTCACCGCGCCGTCGTCGGTCGGGCCCTCGATGCCGCCGTTGAACGAGGTGTTGTTGCTCTCGCCGTCGTTGTTGTCCTCGCCGTTCGCCTCGTTGTGCTTCTCGGCGTACATGGTGAGGTCGGCCAGCGTGAAGCCGTCGTGCGCGGTGACGAAGTCGACCGAGCAGAGCGGCGAGCGGCGGGAGCCCTCGTAGACGTCGGGGGAGCCGAGGACACGCTGCACGGCGTCACCGAGGGTGCCCTCGTCGCCGCGCCAGAACGAGCGGAGGTCGTCGCGGTACTTGCCGTTCCACTCGGACCAGTCGGCCGGGAAGCCACCGACCTGGTAGCCGGCGGTGTCCCAGGGCTCGGCGATCATCTTGACGTCGCGGAGCACCGGGTCCTGGTGGATGATGTCGAGGAACGCGGAGTGCTTCTCGGCCTCGCCGTCCTGACGGGTCAGGGTCGTGGCGAGGTCGAAGCGGAAGCCGTCGACGTGCATCTCCTCGACCCAGTAGCGGAGCGAGTCCGTGATGAGGCCGAGCGCCGTCGGGTGCGACACGTTGAGGCTGTTGCCCGTGCCGGTGGTGTCGAAGTAGTTCGCCTCGTCGCCCTCGACCAGCCGGTAGTACGACTGGTTGTCGAGGCCCTTGAAGGACAGCGTCGGGCCCATGTGGTTGCCCTCGGCGGTGTGGTTGTAGACGACGTCCAGGATGACCTCGAGGCCCGCGGCGTGCAGCGCCTTGACCATCTCCTTGAACTCCGCGACCTGCTGGCCGGCGGTGCCCGAGGCGGCGTACTCGTTGTGCGGGGCGAAGAAGCCGATGCTGTTGTAGCCCCAGTAGTTGCGGAGGCCCTTGTCCTCGAGCGTGGAGTCCTGCACGAACTGGTGGATCGGCAGCAGCTCGACCGCGGTGATGCCGAGGTCGGTGAGGTGCTTGATCGCGGCCGGGTGCGCCAGGCCCGCGTAGGTGCCGCGGATCTCCTCGGGCACGTCGGGGTGCTGCTTGGTGAAGCCCTTCACGTGGACCTCGTAGACGACGGTGTCGGCCAGCGGGGTCTCGAGGCGGGTGTCGCCGTCCCAGTCGAACGAGCGGTCGGCGACGACCGAGCGGGGCATGGCGGCGGCCGAGTCGGACTCGTCCATCTGCTCCGGCTCGTCCATGTCGTGGCCGAACAGTTCCTGGCCCCACTGGTACCCGCCGTCGATCGCGGTGGCGTAGGGGTCGAGCAGGAGCTTCGCCGGGTTGTGGCGCAGGCCGTTCGCCGGGTCCCAGGCGCCGTGCACGCGGAAGCCGTAGCGGGTGCCGACGATGACGTCCGGCACGACGTCGTGGAAGGTGTAGCCGGTGCGGTTCGTCAGCTCGGTCCGGTGCTCGGTGCCGTCGTCGTCGAACCGGCAGAACTCGATGCGCTCGGCGGTGCTGGAGAAGACGGCGACGTTGGCGCCGCCGTCGACGAGGGTGACGCCGAGGGGGTTCCGCGTGGAGGAGGTCATGACTCCTTCTACCGGTCGGCGACTGTGCCCGGCACCGATCGGCGTACCCCGGCGTCGCCCCCGGTGCCGCCCGACGCGACGCACCGGGTGCTCGCGCACGACGGACAGACATGGGAACATCAGGGCGTGACCCATCTGCGCCCGAGCTCGGGGACCCCCGACGGCTTCCGTGCCGTCCGGTTGGCGGGGACGAGTGCGACCCGACCCGCGAGTCTCAGCGACACGTACGGTACCGGCGGTGGCATCGGCGACGAGCGCTCGGCGTTCCGGTACACCGGCGCTGGTGACGCCGACCTGTCGCTCCGCGGATCCGCGGTCGAGGGCCGCCGGACCGGCACGATGGAGCCCCGCGCCGACCACATCGTCTTCTGGATCGGGGACGGCAGCGCGGTCATCACCGACCAGGACGGTGTCCGCACCACGGTCCGCCCCGGCCAGCCGTTCCTCATCGCCGCCGCGTTCCGCTACGACTTCGAGGCCGCCACCGGCCGTGTGTCGATGCTGCACCTGTCGGACCGGCTCCTGCGGTCGGCGCTCGCCGCCGAGGGCATCCAGGTCGCCGGCCCCCTGCGGTTCCGCCGGACCGAGTCCGACGCCGACCTCGCCGCACTGCGGTCGGTCCTGCAGGAGCTCGGTGCCGCGATCACGGACGAGTCGGTCGTCGGCCGCGAGCGCGCCGAACTGAACGCCCGCGTCGCCCGGACCGTGGTCGCCACGTTCCCGGTGGACGCCCCCGCGACCACGAGCAGCGAGCGACTCCGCGTCGCGCTGACGTACATCCAGGAGCACGCGCAGGGCGAGGTCACGCTCGCGGACATCGCCGCCGCCGCCGGGATGAGCCCGCGCGGGCTGCAGCAGTCGTTCAACCGGTCGGTCGGGGTGTCGCCGCTGGCGCACCTGCGGAACGTCCGGCTCGACGCCGTGCACGAGGCACTCCGGTCGGCCGATCCGTCGACCGCCGCGGTGGCCGAGGTCGCCCGGGAGTGGGGCTTCGCCCACCTCGGTCGGTTCTCCGGCGCGTACCGGGCACGGTTCGGCGAGCTGCCGAGTGCGACGCTGCGGAGCGGCGTGCACGCGGACTGACCGCGAGCTCGCTGCGCGGCCGGGCGCGGCCGGGCGCGACAGGGCGCGGCCGGGAGGCCCGGATCACCCCCGCCCCGCCGCCTCCGTCAGTCGCGGTGCGCGTCCACCGCAGCCCGCGCTGCCCGCACCACCTCGGCGTCGGTCTCGAAGTGCCCGCCCCCGGAGTCCCCGGCGCCCATCGGCACGCCCCCGTGCGCGGTGTCCGCCAGCCGCTTCGCCGAGAGGTGCACGGCGGCGGCCCCGGTCCCGAGCAGCACGGGCACGTCCGCGGGCGTGACGCCGGCGCCGGCCATCACCTGGACGGACCCCGAGGCCGCGACCATCCGTGCGATGGTGTCGGCGCCGGCGAGGGCGGTCGGGGCCCCGCCGGAGGTCAGGACGCGGGTGAACCCGAGCTCGGCGAGCGTGGCGGCGGCGGCGACGGGGTCGGCGGCGTGGTCGATCGCCCGGTGCAGGGTGACCTCGGCGTCGGACCGCTCGGTGCGGGCGGCGGCCACGAAGCGGGCGAGGGCGTCGGTGTCGAGCGTGCGGTCGGGGCGGAGGGCTCCGACCACGACACCGGTCGCCCCGGAGCGCAGCACGGCGACGAGTTCGCGTTCCATCAGGTCGAGTTCGTCCCGGTCGTGCACGAAGCCGCCCGGACGGCAGCGGACCAGGACGTGCACGGGCAGCCCGGTGGCGACGGCGGCCTCGACGAGCCCCTGCGACGGGGTGAGGCCGCCGAGCTCGAGCGCGCTGCAGAGTTCCACGCGGTCGGCGCCCCCGGCCAGGGCGGTCGCGGCTCCCGTCGCCGAGGTGACGGCGATCTCGAGCGACGGGGAGGTGCTGCGTCCGGTCATGCGTGGGCTCCGAGGGGTCGGTCGGACGCCGGGATGACCCGGGCGGTCAGGTCGGGCTCCGGGAAGGTCCGGTCGAAGGGGTACACCGGCCGTTCGATCCGGTGGTGGCCGAGGCGTTCGAGGTCCTGGTCGACACCGCCCGGGGTCAGCGCGAGCATCCAGTCGGCGGCCATGTCGTAGAGCTCCGGTTCGAGGTACCCGATCTTCACGACGACCAGGTCGGCGCTCCGCGGGTCGAGGTCCAGGTCGGTGAAGTCGTGCTCGTGGTGGTACGGCTTCCGCAGCTCGGTGAGGATCGCGAAGACGCTGCCGACCTGCAGCACGACCTCGGTCCGGGCGTCCCGGTCGCCGGTCTTCACCGCGTGCACACGTCCGGTCATGGTGAGCGGTCCGGCGTGCAGGTCGTCGACCTCGGCACCGGCGGTCACGGTGACGGTCGCGCCGACGCCGGCTGCGACGCACGCGGCGACCGCGGCGGGGCCGGGGACGCTGGCGTAGAGGACGACCGGGCCGTCGGCGCTCCGGAACTCGTCGCGCGCGAGCAGCTGCGTCAGTCCCCAGGTCATGTCGCCCGAGCCGCCGGCGGTCGGGTTGTCGCCCGAGTCCGAGACGAAGTAGGGGCGTGCGGCACCCGGGGCGAGGGCGGCGGCCAGGCACTCGTCGAACGAGCCGGCCGGGGCGACGAAGGCGAAGTCCTCGCGGGCGTCCCAGAACGACCGGGCCAGGCGTTCGGCACCGGCACGGACCGCATCCTCGTCCCAGCCGGTGACGACCGTGACGGCGCGGTTCCGCGGCTGGTCGGCCCAGGCGTAGCCGACCCAGATCGCGGCGTCGAGCACGCCGTCGGTCGACTCGACCTCGGCGACCTGCCCGTACACGGACGCGGCCGGCTCGATGCGGGTCGAGGTCTTCTCGCCGGGCAGCAGGACCGGCACCGGGATCCAGGCCATCACCGGGCGCTGTGCCCCGACCGGTCGGGTGGTGAGCACATCGACCAGGTTGCGGACGGCGCGCTCCTTCGTCTCGAGGGCGTCCTCGTGCGGGGCCAGCCGGTAGCAGGTGATGAGGTCGCACTGGTGGGCGAGGCCGCGCGAGACGTTGCCGTGCAGGTCCATCGACGCCGAGACGACGACGTCCGGGCCGATCACCGCGCGGATGCGTTCGAGCAGCGTGGTCTCGGCGTCGTCGAGTCCCTCGACCACCATCGCGCCGTGGATGTCGAACCACAGCCCGTCGATCGTGGTGTCGGCGGCGATCGCGGACAGCCGGTCGGTGATCTCGGCGCTGAGCTCCTCGAAGGCCTCCCGCAGGACGACCCCGCCGGGCAGTGCGTGGCCGATCAGGGCACCCCGGAAGTCGGCGCGCTCGGCGAGCGGTGCGAGGAAGTCGTACCGGGCGACGACCTCGTCGCCACGGTCCGGGTGGAAGGCGGCGGCCGGAGTGCGGGTCGGCGTGAACGTCGACGTCTCGATGGCCAGGCCGGCGATGGCGATGACCGGGCGGCGGGCCTCGGCGGTGGTTCCGGTGTCAGACACGGGTGCTCCTGTTCCTGGTGGTGCGCAGCGGGACGGGGGTGGACAGCTCCTCGAGCGATGCCGCCAGGCCGCGCTGCAGGGCGAACTGGCCGGCTCCGACCAGTCCGGCGTCGGCGCCGAGCGAGGCCCGCTCGATGACGAGGTGCTGCGTCACGAGCGGGTGGCAGCTCTCGTAGAGCTGGCTCCGCACGGCGGCGACGAACGGCTCGAGGGTGGACAGGATGCCGCCGAGGGAGACGGCGTCCGGGTTGAAGAAGTTCACGTTGGCGGCCAGGACCTCGCCCAGGTACCGCCCGGCCAGGCGGACCGCACGGGTGGTCTCCGGGTGCGCCTCGAGCGCCAGCCGGACCACGTCCTGGGTGGTGCTGACGTCGACGCCGGCCTCGCGGAGGATCCGGACGAGCGCCGCCCCGGACGCCACGGTCTCGAGGCAGCCGGTGTTGCCGCACGAGCACGGGGTGTCGCCGGCCGCGTCGATGCGCACGTGCGTGATGTCCCCGGCGGCTCCGGTCGACCCGCGGTACAGGTGACCGTCGATGATGATGCCCGCACCGATCGCCGATCCGGCCTTCACCGTGATCGCCTGGCGTCGGGTGGACGGCTGCACGGTCTGCTCGCCCGCGGCCATGCAGTTCGCGTCGTTGTCGATCGCGGCCGGCACCCCGAAGTGCTCGGTGAGCCACGCGGCGACCGGGAACCCGTTCCAGCCGGGCATCCGGCTCGGCAGGTCGACGACGCCCGCCTCGACGTCGACGGGACCCGGGAGGCTCAACCCGACCCCGCGCAGACCGTCGCGTCCGCGTTCGGTCACCAGGGCGTCGAGGAGCTCCGCCAGGGCGGCGAGGCCGGCCGTCGGACCGTCGGCGAGCGCGAACGGGACGGTCGAGACGGACTCGAGCGCGCCTCCCGGCAGGACGATGCCGATCCGGACGTGACCGCCACCGACGTCCGCGGCGACCGCGTACTCGTCCGAGCCGCCGATCCGCAGGACCTTGCGGGGCCGGCCGCCGGTGGAGACGTCGGTGCCCTCCTCGGCCAGGATGCCGTGGCCGAGGAGCTGTCCGACGACGTGCGACACCGTCGACGGCGCGGCACCGAGGAGCTGGGCGATCTCGGTCCGGCTCGAGGCCTGGCCACTGGCGATGAGTTCGAGCACGCGCGCACTGAGGTCCGGCACGACTTTCTCCAATCGGCGTCACCGGGCGCGATGGCCGCCCGATGTCACCGATCCTACGGGGCAGAAGGACCGGTCCGCGCTTTCCGCCGTTCCGCAGAAACAGACTATTTACACGAGAACGTTTGTTTTTCCAACGACTTCGGCCATTGACTGTGCACGTGCCACCGGGGCCTGGTCCTGGTCACACTCCCGTCCCTCCACCACGCCGACGATGGCGTCCTCGCGCAAGGAGTCACGCATGACCAAGCCCCGTCGCTGGGCCCTCCTCACCGGAGCCGCGCTCGCGGTGAGCGCCCTGCTCGCCGGCTGTTCCGGGGGCGGTTCCGCCACCACCGGCTCGTCGTCCGACGAGATCAACTACGCGCTGCCGGCGAACTTCACGCCGAACTGGATCCTGCCGATCGGCACCGCCGCGCACCTCAACACCAACAACGGCTCGATCGCGCAGTCGCTGTACGAGCGCCTCATCGCCTACGACGGCTCGACCGGCAAGATCGGGTGGGACAAGCCCGGCTCCGTCGCCACCGCCGCCGACTTCGCGTCGGACAGCAAGAGCGTCACGATCACGCTCGGCGACCGGCACTGGTCCGACGGCAAGCCGATCACCAGCCGCGACGTCGAGTTCTGGTTCAACCTGATCAAGGCGAACGCGAAGGACTGGGGCTCGTACTCGGCGGGCAAGGCGCCGGACAACTGGACGTCCTTCAAGACCGTCGACGACACGCACTTCACGATCACGTTCGACAAGGCGTACAACAAGGACTGGATGCTCGCGAACCAGCTGAGCTACATCATCCCGCTGCCGCAGCACGCCTGGGACAAGACCAGCGCCTCCGGCCAGGTGAGCGACGCCGACCGCACCACGACCGGGGCGAAGCAGGTCTGGAAGTACCTCAACACCGCCGCGGGCAAGATCGCCGACTACGACTCGGACGACCTGTGGAAGACGATCTCCGGCCCCTACGGCCTGTCGTCGTTCACGACCGCCGGCAAGGTCCAGCTGACCGCGAACCCGAAGTACGACGGCGGTGAGAAGGCGTCGATCAAGACCGTCAACCTGCTGCCCTTCACCACCGCGGACGCCGAGACGAACGCCCTGCGCTCCGGTGCGGTCGACTACGGCTACATCAACGCCACCGACCTCGACCAGAAGGACTCCTTCACGTCGAAGGGCTACGAGGTCGACCCCTGGACCGGCTGGGCGATCACGTACATGCCGTACAACTTCAACAACCCGGACATGGGCGCCGTCTTCAAGCAGCTGTACGCCCGCCAGGCCGTGCAGATGTCGATCGACCAGAAGTCGCTGTCGAAGGTCGTCTTCAACGGCACCGCCACCTCCACCTACGGTCCGATCCCGCAGGCGCAGGAGTCCGACTACGTCTCCGACGTGCAGAAGGACAACCCGTACCCGTTCAGCACGGAGAAGGCCGCGGCACTGCTGACGAGCCACGGTTGGACGAAGCAGGGCGGCACCATGGTCTGCACCGACCCGGGCACCTCGTCCAGCCAGTGCGGCGAGGGCGTCGCGGCGGGCACGAAGTTCGCCATGAAGGTGCTCTCGCAGTCCGGCTCGACCGTCACCGACAACATGATGAGCGCCATCCAGTCGTCGCTCGAGAAGACCGGCATCGGCTTCTCGATCAAGACGGCCCCGGTGTCGAGCGTCCTGTCGCAGACGCCGACCTGCACCGCCGACGAGTCCAGCTGCGACTGGGACCTGTCCTTCTTCGGCACCGCCGGCAGCTGGTACTTCCCGGCCTACCCGACCGGTGAGTCGCTGTTCTCCACCGGCGGCTCGGCGAACTTCGGCAGCTACTCGAACAAGCAGGTCGACTCGCTCATCGACGCGACGACCACCTCCACCGACGCGAGTGCCGTGCAGGACTACAGCGCCGCGGTCGCGAAGGACCTGCCGGTGATCTGGCTGCCCAGCCCGGACTACCAGATCTCCGTCAAGAAGAGCGGCCTGAGCGGGTTCGACCAGGACTCGCTCGCGAACTTCCACCCCGCGCAGTGGAAGTGGAGCAAGTAGCACCGTGACCACGGACGGCAGGCGCGGCGCGCGTCCGACGCGCACCGCGCCTCCCGTCCGCCCCACGTCCCGGACCCGACCATCGGAAGCAGCATGACCACTGCCCTCTACCTCACCCGCCGCGTCCTGCAGGCGCTCGCGGTGATCCTCATCGTCACGATCGTCGTGTTCTGCCTGCTGCACGCGCTGCCCGGCGGACCCGCCCGCGGCGTGCTCGGCGTCTCCGCGACCCCCGCCCAGATCGCCGCGTTCAACCAGGCGCAGGGCCTCGACCAGGCGCTGCCCGTGCAGTACCTCCGGTTCCTCGGACGGCTGCTCACCGGCGACCTCGGCACCTCGTACACGCTCAACGAACCGGTCTCGCAGCTCATCCAGGAGCGCATCCCGAAGACCCTCGTCCTCACCGGACTCTCCGCCGTGCTCGGGATCGTCATCGCGATCCCGGTCGGCATGTGGCAGGCAGCGCGACGCAACGGCGCGATCGACTACACCGCCACCGCCCTGGCGTTCGTCTTCTACTCGACGCCCGCGTTCTTCCTCGGCCTCGTGCTCATCATCGTCTTCAGCCAGCAGCTGCCGTGGCTGCCGTCGCAGGCACCGAGCGGCACCACCCTCGCCGAGGTGTTCCAGCAGCCGGCCGGCCTCGTCCTGCCGGTGCTCACCGGCGCCCTCGCGATGATCGCCGTCTTCAGCCGGTACATGCGCGCGGCGACGCTGGAGAACCTGCAGGAGGACTACGTCCGCACCGCCCGCGCCGGGGGCTCGTCGACGGCGACGATCCTCCGCCGGCACGTGTTCCGGAACTCGCTGACGCCCGTCGTCGCGATGCTCGGCTACTACCTGCCGGTGCTGTTCGGCGGTGCGCTCGTCACCGAGCAGCTGTTCAACTACCCCGGCATGGGGCTGCTCTTCTGGAACGCGGCGCAGACGTCGGACTACCCGACGCTCCTCGGCTGCGTGCTCGTCATCTCCGTCGCCACCGTCGTCGGCACCCTGCTCGCCGACGTGGCACAGTCCCTGATCGACCCGCGAGTGAAGGCAGGCCGCGCATGACCACCGTCCAGTCCCTCATCGACACGTACCGGACGAGCACCGTGAAGGCAGGCCGCGCATGACCACCGTCCAACTCGCCCCCGAGACGCCCGGCGCACCGGTCACGGTCGCCGCCACCGGCTTCCGGCTGGCCGCCCGCCGCTTCCGGCACAACACCCTCGCCGTCATCGGCCTGGTCGTGCTCGTCGTCATCGTGCTGTTCTGCTTCGTCGGTCCGTTCCTGTACCCGACCGACCAGACGCACACCATGCTCCAGCAGGCGAACCAGAGCCCCGGCGGCGCCCACCTGCTCGGCACCGACGCCGTCGGCCACGACGTCCTCGGCCGGCTGATGTACGGCGGCAAGGTGTCGCTCATGGTCGGCATCGCCGCCGGGATCCTGGCGACCGTCGTCGGCACGCTCTGGGGCTCGGTCGCCGGGTACGTCGGCGGCTGGGTCGACGCCGTGATGATGCGCATCGTCGACGCCGGCATCGCGATCCCGGCGCTGTTCATCCTGCTCGTCATCTCGGCGATCACCACCCCGGGCGTCTGGGGGCTCATCGTGATCCTCGGGTTCGTCTCGTGGCTGGTGCCCTCCCGACTCATCCGCGCCGAGACCCTGACGCTGAAGAACCGCGACTTCGTGCTCACCCTCCGCGCCATCGGTGGCTCGCACGCCCGCGCCATCGGCCGGCACCTGCTGCCGAACTCGGTGTCGACCATCGTCGTCGCCGCGACGTTCCAGGTGGCCGACGCGATCCTCCTGGTCGCCTACGTCTCCTACCTGGGCCTCGGCGTGCAGCCGCCGGCGACGGACTGGGGCGGCATGCTCTCGGCGGGCCTCACCGCCGCCTACTCCGGTCGCTGGTGGCTGATCGTGCCACCGGGACTCGCCGTGATCCTCGTCGTCTGCGCGCTCAACGCCGTCGGCGACGGACTCCGGGACGCATTCGACGTGAAGGGCCGCGGATGACCGCCACCGAACCGATCCTCGCCGTCGACGACCTCGGCGTGCACTTCAGCACCGAGTCCGGCGACGTGCACGCCGTCCAGGGCGTCTCGCTGACCGTCGCACCGGGCGAGACCCTCGCGCTCGTCGGTGAGTCCGGCTCCGGCAAGTCCACCGTCGCGCTCGCCGCGATGGGGCTGCTCTCCGGCAACGCCACCGTCACCGGCAGCGCCGTCGTCGACGGACACCAGGTCGTCGGTGCCGCCGAACCGTCCCTCCGTGCCCTCCGTGGCCGGACCGTCTCGATGGTGTTCCAGGAACCCGCCACCGCCCTCGACCCGCTCACCCGGGTCGGCAAGCAGATCGCCGAGGTCATCCGGAACCACCGGCAGGTGTCCGCCGCCGCAGCCGCAGCCGAGGCCGTCGAACTCCTCCGCCGCGTCGGCATCCCGTCGCCCGAGGACCGCGCGAAGGCCTTCCCGTTCCAGCTGTCCGGCGGGCAGCGGCAGCGCGTCGTCATCGCGATGGCGATCGCCAACGAGCCGGCGCTCCTCATCGCCGACGAGCCGACCACCGCGCTCGACGTCACGGTGCAGGCCGAGATCCTCGAGCTGCTCCGGGCGCTCGCCGCCGACACCGGCACCGGCGTGCTGCTCGTCACCCACAACATGGGCGTCGTCGCGGACTTCGCCGACCGGGTCGCGGTGATGCTGCAGGGCTCGATCGTCGAGACCGGCGGTGTCGAGGACGTCCTGCTCCGGCCGCAGCACGAGTACACCGAGCGGCTGCTGGCCGCGGTGCCGCGCCTCCAGACCGCCGCCTCGTCGGCGGAGCGGCCCGTGGTGACGGACCGACCGACGTCCGCCGACGAACCGGACGGGAGGCCCGCCTCCACCCCGGTGGTCGACCTGCGTGACGTGTCGGTCACCTTCGGCCGTGGCGCCCGCGCGGTGCACGCCCTGCGCGGCATCGACGTCGTCGTGCACGCCGGGGAGACCGTCGGCCTGGTCGGCGAGTCCGGCTCCGGCAAGTCCACCGCCGCCCGCGTCGCCCTCGGCCTGGTCCGCCCCACCGCCGGCAGCGTCCGACTGTTCGGCTCCGACCTCCGCCGCACCCGGGGACGGGACCGCCTGGCCCTCCGCTCCGGCATCGGCGTCGTGCTGCAGGACCCGGTGGCCTCGCTCGACCCACGGATGTCCGTCGGTGAGTGCATCGCCGAACCGCTCGGCATCCACCGTCGACGGACCTCGGCCGCCGACCGTCGTCGCCGGGTGGACGAGGTCCTGGACGCCGTCCGCCTGCCCCGCGCCCTGGCCACCCGTGCCCCGCGGGAGCTCTCCGGCGGGCAGCGGCAGCGCGTCAGCCTGGCCCGGGCGCTCGTGCTCGACCCGCGGCTGCTCGTCGCCGACGAACCGACCAGTGCCCTCGACGTCAGCGTGCAGGAAGCCGTCCTCGAGGTCCTCACCGACCTGCAGGCCGACCTGGGCTTCGCGTGCCTGTTCGTCTCGCACGACCTCGCCGTCGTGCAGCAGTTCGCCGAACGGGTCGTCGTGATGCGCGCCGGTGCGGTCGAGGAGCAGGGTCCGACCGGCGAGACCCTGCTGCACCCGACGACCGACTACACCCGACGCCTGCTCGCCGCCGTCCCCGTGCCCGACCCGGTGGTGCAACGGCAGCGTCGGACGGAACGCCTGGCCTCCCCCGCCGCGGTGACCCCGTGAGTGCGGAGGTCCTCGCCGGCATCGACGTCGGGGGCACGAACACGAAGGTCCTCGTCGCCACCACCGACCTCGAGGTCCTCGACCGGATCGACCTGCCCACACCGGCACACGACGGCGGTGACGCGATCCTCGACGCGGCCGAGGCGGCGGTGCGGTCCCTGCTCGACCGGCACCGGGCCTCCCTGGCGGGTGTCGGGGTGGGCGCTGCCGGTGTCGTCGACCCGACCACGGGCACGGTGCTCGTCACCGCGAACTCGTTCACCGGCTGGGCCGGCTACGGCGTCACCGACGCCGTCACCGCCCGGCTCGGGGTGCCGGCGACGCTCGACAACGACGTCAACGCGTTCCTCCTCGGCGAGGTCGCAGCCGGCGCCGTCGCGGGGGAGTCCGACGTGCTCGGGATGACCCTCGGCACCGGCGTCGGCGGGGCGCTCGTCCTCGGCGGCACCCTGTTCGGCGGCCCGCACGGCGCCGCCGGCGAGATCGGCCACGTCCCCGGGTTCGGCGACACCCCCTGCACCTGCGGGCAACGCGGCCACCTCGAGACCGTCGCCGGCGCCCGCGGGATGGCCGACCGCTACGCCGCGCGCACCGGCCGACGCCTCGGCACCCACCAGGTCGCCGAGGCCGCACGCGCCGGCGACCCCGACGCCCAGGCCGTGTTCACGACCGCCGGGTGGGGCGTCGCCCGGGCCGTCCTGCTCACCACGGGGATCCTCGACGTGACGACGGTCGTCATCGGCGGCGGGGTCGCCCGGTCGTGGGACCTGCTCGCGCCGGCCATCGCGTCGGCGCTCGCGGACGAGCCGCCGGTCAGCGGAGCGGCGATCCGTGTCGAACCCTCCACGCTCGGGCCGGACGCCGTGGCGCTCGGCGCGGCGGCGCAGGTGCGGCGGCTCGTCGTCCCGGTGTGAGCCCCGCGCTGCTGAACGCTCTCTGATCTGCCGGGCAGGACTCCCGGCACGCCAGCAGCACACAGCCTGAGAGGATCATCGGATGACCGACGCGCCCGCCCCGACGCCTGCCCGCCGGGAGTCGCCTGCCCGCCGGGAGCGCACGCCGACCGGCATCCTCGTCCGGACGCCCTACCCGCTCGCGACCATCGCGATCGCCCTCGGCACCGTGATCGTCATCACGATCGTCGGGTTCGTCCTCGGCGACGTCGACTTCGGTCTCGCACACGCGCTGAACTCCCTGCACATCGGGGCGCTCGGCGCGGTCACCACGGCGGTCTACCACGTCATCAGTCCGGCGCCGGCGATCGGCATCACGGTCATCGTCACCGGTGTGCTCTGGGCCGTGCAACGCGACATCCGCCCGGCCGCCGCGTTCGCCGGGACGGTCGCGATCACCTGGGTGCCCTCGGACCTCGTCAAGGAACTCGTCCACCGCCCCCGGCCGGACACCTCGCTGCTGCCGCACCCGTTCGCGACACAGCCCGACCCGTCGTACCCGAGCGGACACACCGTGTTCATCGTCGCCATCGTCATCGCGCTGACGTGGGTGCTCCGCGACACCCGGTGGCACACCCTCGCGGTGACGCTCGGCACCGTGGTCGTGGTGGTGGTCGTGCTCTCGCTCACCATCGACGCCGTGCACTACCCGACCGACACCGTCGCGTCCGTGGTGTGGGCGCTCGCCGTCGCCCCGGCCGCCCGGCTGGTCTGGGTGGACTGGGCGATGCCGCGCATCCCCGTCCTGCGCCGCCCGGCACTGACCGCACGGCGCACCGCACGGCACTGACGGTGCAGCACTGACCCGGCCCGGCCGAGCGGGCTGCCCGCCAGCGGGGGTTACGGTGCGGGGATGACCTCTCCGACCTCCGACGACGCGCTGGCCCGACTGGCGGACGCCGTCCTCAGCGTCGCGCGGGAGCTCGACTCGACCGGACCGCGGGCCGTCGACGTGGTTCCCCTCACCGGCACCGAGGTCCTGGTGATGCGCTGGGTCGACACGAACCCGGGGACGACACCGAGCGCCACGGCGGACGCGACCGCACTCCGGCGGAGCAACCTCAGCGTCGCGCTCGGATCGCTCGTCGCGAAGGGCATGGTCGAACGACGGGCGCACCCGGACGACGCCCGGACCGCACAGCTGTACCCGACGGCGCTCGCGGCCGAGAGCATCGCTCTGCTGCGGGCCCGGTGGGCGGAGACGCTCCGGACCGCCCTCGACGCGCAGGGCATCGACGCTGCGGGCGTGGTGTCCGCCGTCGGCCTGCTCGAGCGGCTGGAGGAGGGGCTCAGGCCGTCGCGCGACGGATGAGCTCGGCGACCGTCTGCTCGTCGGTGTCCGAGAACTCCGGCGTCACCGCGAACGAGGTCGGCCAGAACGACCCGTCGTCCAGCGTCGCCGGGTCCTGGAACCCGAGCGTGGAGTAGCGCGCCTTGAACTTGGCGGCGTCCTGGAAGAAGAACACGACCGCGCCGTCCTTCGTGTACGCGGGCATGCCGTACCAGAGCTTCGGTGCCAGGTCGGGTGCGGCCTCGAGCGCGATGCGGTGGATGCGCTCCGCCAGGCCCCGGTCGGGTTCGGGCATCGCGGCGATCTTGTCGACCACGGCCTGGGCGTCGAGCGCGGCCTTCTCGGCCTTCGTCGTCCCACGCTTCCGGCTCGCCTTCACCTCGGCCGCGTGCTCGCGCATCGCGGCGCGCTCCTCGGCGGTGAACGTGGTCTCGGACGCGTCGTCGCGTGCTGCCATGGTGGGCTCCCTCGTCGGTGCGACCCACGGTAGCGCCGTGGCAGGCTCGGGTCCATGACCTACACCGCGGCCGACGACCGCTACGACTCGATGACCTACCGGCGGACCGGGCACTCGGGCCTGGACCTGCCGCTGCTCTCCCTCGGCTACTGGCACAACTTCGGCGACGACGTCCCGTTCGAGACCCAGCGTGCGGTGAGCCGCCGCGCATTCGACCTCGGCATCACCCACCACGACCTGGCGAACAACTACGGCCCGCCCTACGGTGCCGCCGAGCTGAACTTCGGCAAGCTCATGCGCGAGGACTTCGCGCCCTACCGCGACGAGATGGTCGTCTCGACGAAGGCCGGCTGGGACATGTGGCCCGGCCCCTACGGCCAGGGCGGCGGCTCCCGCAAGTACGTCCTCGCCTCGCTCGACCAGTCGCTGCGCCGCACCGGCCTGGACTACGTCGACGTGTTCTACTCGCACCGGCTCGACTCCTCCACCCCGCTCGAGGAGACGATGGGCGCCCTGCACACCGCCGTCCAGCAGGGCAAGGCGCTGTACGTCGGGATCTCGTCCTACGACGCCGAGCGCACCCGCCAGGCCGCCGCGATCCTCCGCGACCTCGGCACACCGCTCCTCATCCACCAGCCGTCCTACTCGATGCTGAACCGCTGGATCGAGACCGAGGGGCTGCTCGACGCGGCGGGCGAACTGGGCTTCGGCGTGATCGGGTTCACCGCCCTGGCGCAGGGCCTGCTCACCGGCAAGTACCTGGACGGCGTGCCCGAGGGCTCCCGCGCCGCGGCCGGGAAGTCGCTCGACCCGTCCTCGATCACCCCCGAGGTCGTCGAGCACCTGCGCGCACTCAACGCCGTGGCCGAGTCCCGCGGACAGACGATGGCGCAGCTCGCCCTGGCGTGGGCCCTGCGGGACGAGCGCGTCACGTCCCTGGTGATCGGCGCCTCCCGGGTGGAGCAGCTCGAGGACAACGTCGCCGCGCTCGCGAACACGTCGTTCTCGGACGACGAGCTCCGCACCATCGACGAGCACAGCATCGGGATCACCGACGTCGACCTCTGGGCGGGTGCCCGCTCCGGCGAGGTCTCCTGACGGGAGGCCCGGCGCCGGTCCCTGGATGCGCCGTGCGTCCGGCGGGTACCCTGGAAACGCAATCCAGCAACAACCGTGTATCTACCGGACGCCGGCACCCCGGCGGACAGCGGCGGCACCCGATGGGTCCGCTCCACACGAGTGGGCCGAGAAGGCACACCCCCACCATGCTCCAGGCGCGTTCCTCCGGCGCTTCCCTGATCGCCCTCGCCGGGCGGTCCTACTTCCCCATCGCCTTCGTGGCGCGACTGCCCTTCGCGATGATGGTCGTCGGCGTGCTGACGCTCGTCGTCGCCGCACGTGACTCGGTCGCCCTCGGTGGCATCAACTCGGCCTCGGTCGGCATCGGCTCCGCGCTGTTCGGGCCGCTCGTCGGTGCCGCAGCCGACAAGTACGGGCAGCGCGCCGTGCTCGTGCCCGTCGGCCTGGCCAACGCGGTGCTGCTCGGTGCGCTGCCGTTCGTCGTGCAGAGCAGCGCCCCCGACCTGGCCGTCCTGGCGATGTCGTTCCTCATCGGGGCGAGTGCGCCGCAGGTCGCGCCGATGTCCCGCACCCGGCTCGTCGCCATCATCCGGAACCGGATGGAACCGAAGCGGCACGAGCGTGTGCTCAGCGGAACGATGGCGTACGAGTCCGCCGCCGACGAGACCGTCTTCATCGTCGGACCGTTCCTGGTCGGCGTCCTGGCGAGCGCCATCGCGCCGTGGGTCGCCGTCGCCGGCGCCTCGGTCCTGACGTTCGTCTTCGTCACGGCGTTCGCCCTGCACCCGACCGGTCGGCTGACCCTCGGGCACGCGTCCGACCCGCGTCCGGCTCCGGCGCGCCAGCTGCTGCGGCCCCGACTCGTGGTGGTGGTCGTCGGCATCCTCGGCATCGGGTTCTTCTTCGGCTCGACGCTGACCGCGCTGACGGCGTTCATGGCCGACCACGGCGGGTCCTCGCGAGCCGGGCTGCTCTACGGCCTGATGGGCATCGGCTCGGCCGGTCTCGCGCTCGGTTCGGCGGCGTTCCCCCGGGCCTTCCGGCTCGGCTGGCGGTGGCTGCTCTTCGGTGTCGTGCTGCTCGGGTCGGCGATCGTCTTCGCCAGCGCGAGCTCCGTGCTGGCGGTCGGGATCGTCCTCGCCGTGATGGGGATCGGCATCGGCCCCACCCTGGTCACCCAGTACAGCCTGGGGTCCGACCGGTCGCCGGTGGGCCGCTCGGCGACCACGATGACCATCCTCGGTTCGGCGGTCATCGTCGGACAGTCGATCGCCAGTGCGGTCGTCGGCGAGGTCGCCGAACGCGCCGGCACCCCGGCCGCGATGGCGTTCCCGGCGTTCTCGGCCGCCGTCGTCGTGCTGGCGGGTGCGGTCAACCTGGTGCTGTCCCGTCGCGACGCGCTGCGCTGACGGGAGGTTCGTTCAGCTCGGCCGAGGGCGGCGACGGACCTCAGGAACGATCAGATCCGGGATGGCGCGGAGCATGAACTGGTCGAAATCCGGGACGGTGAAGGCCGCGTACCCGTGCTCCGGTGTGAACAGCAGGCCCATGTCGATCAGTTCGGCCCGGGTGGGGCCCAACTGTGTCGACTCGCGGAGCATGACGCGCGCGACTTCAGATGCTTTCTGGGCCTCCGGACCCAGCTCCGCCATTGCGCGCATGTAAGCGGTCTGCAGTGGCGTCGCTCGGTCGAGGCGGACGCGGAAGAACGACGAGTCGAGCTTCGCCAGGTACGCCTCCTTGGCGGTTGAGACGTCATCTGCGGTGATGCTCCCGCCTTCCGCGATCTCCCACGCCTGGTATCCGAGCTCCTGGATGAAGTAGGGGTAGCCCTTCGTGATGGCGAGCGCCTCGGCGACAGCGGCCGGTTCGAATGCCACGCCTTCACGTTCGGCTGGGGCGATCAGTGCCTCGCGTGCGTCGTCGTCGCCGAGGGAATCGATCATGGGGAACCGGAACAACCGTTCCGCGTAGGACTTCGCATCGCCTGCGAGTTCGGCGATCTGTGGGAGCCCTGCACCGACGAACGTCACCGGGAGCTTGCGCTGCACGGTCTTGTGCATGGCCTGGATGAGCGCCTCGAGCTGCGCCTGGTTGAGGAACTGGACCTCGTCGATGAGGATCGCGACCCCTCGTTCCTTCTCCCTGGCCGCTTCTCCGACTGCGACGAGCACGTCGGTGAGGTCGAGTGCGAGGTCCCCGTGGTCGCCGAGACCCTCAGCAGCCTCGACGTCCCACGTCAGAGCCCAGGACCCCTCGTTCGTGACGTTGACGGAGAACGCGGTGAGTACCTCGGCTGCCCGCTGCGCTCGTTCCCCCCACCTCTTGCGCGGCGAGATCTGGAGAAGCGCCGACCGCAGGGAGGACGCGATCATCTGACGGAAGCGATCGTCACCCCGCTTGCTCGCTTCGATCTCCACGACTTCCCAACGAGCCTGACGGGCGAGGTCTGCGAACTCGTTCAACAGGACTGTCTTGCCGACCCCTCGGAGGCCGGTCATGATCATCGACTGTTCCGTCCGTCCGCGCGCGAGGCGCTCGAGGAGGACGGTGAAGGACCTCGTCTGCTCTGCTCGTCCCGCGATGATCTCGGGTGTCGCTCCCGCGTTCGGCGTGTACGGGTTCCTGATGCTGTCCATCGCGACCCAGGTTAGTGACTTTAGAGCGCTTTATCTATGGCTCATAAAACAATCACAACTGCCAAAACCGGCGTCACTCGGTGTCGTCGACCAGCAGGTCCTCATGCCGGTAGTCGCCCGAGCGCAGGCCTGCGCGGGCGATCATGTGCGTGGACACCGGCACGAGTGCGAGCTGGAACACCATCGCCGGGATCACCATCCACAGCACGGACCAGGTCCACACCGCGACGACGACGGCCGCCAGGCAGCAGGCCAGCCCGAGCACCTGCGGCTTCGACATCGCGTGCAGTCGGACCAGCGGGTCGGGGAAGCGGACGATGCCGATCGCCGCACCGAGTGACAGCCCGGCGCCGACGAGCAGCAGGCCGAGCGCGATCCACGCCCGGATGCCGGCGTCGTCGAGGAACGCCTGCAGCATGTCGGTCATCTCGGTCATCGCTGGCCTCCTGCGGTGTGGCCCTCGTCGGTGGCGTGTGCGTCGTCCGCCTGCCCGGCGACCGTGGCCTCGTCGGCGGCCTCGGCGGCGTGCTCGGGGGTGGTGGCGTCCATGCCCTCGTCCTCGGGGTCGGTCGACGGGGTGACGGCGCGGGCGACGGCGACGGTCGCGAAGACGCTCGTGGCGGCGATCACGACCAGGACCGGCACGGCGCTCGGGTCCTGCCGTACGACGATCGCGGCGGCGATGACGAGCAGGACGGTGGTGAGCACCATGTCCGACCCGATCATCCGGTCGAGGATCGTCGGCCCGCGGACGATCCTCCCGACCGCCAGCACGAGGGTGGCACCGAGCAAGGCCAGGACCAGGGCGATCCCGACGGCCAGGACGATCACGGCGGCGCTCACCGGACGACCTCGGGCAGCGGCTCGGACAGCTCGGAGACGTCCTGCGCGGAGCCGATCGCCCGGATCACGAGGGCCTCGATGCGCATGGCCTCCCGGCGGGCGTCGTCGACCTGCTCGACCCGTTCGGTGTCGAGCACGTGCAGCAGCAGGCGTCGGCGGCGCAGGTCCTCGTCGATGACGTAGGAGCCGGGGACGAGCGAGATCGCGATGGTGGACAGGGTGAAGGTCATCTCCGACGTGGTGTGCAACTGGACCAGGACGATCGAGCTCTTCCGGACCCCGCGCGGCCGGATCGCGACCCAGGCGACCCGGAAGGAGGCGACCACGACGTACCCGGCCCAGACGAGCAGGAACCAGAGGACGTGCACGACCGAGAACCGGGCGGACAGCGGCACCGGCGGCAGCGGCAGCGACTGGGTGACGAGCAGGGCGACGACGACCCCGCACAGCAGCGTCAGCGGGGTCCAGCTGCCCCAGAGCAGCGCCCACAGGACGGTGAGCCCGAGCACGAGCGGCACGTCGTACCGCCACGCCAGCGCCATCCGACGGGCGTTCGTGAACCGCTTGACGTCGCTCATCGGGTCGCACCGCCCAGGACGGCCTGCACGTACCGGTCGGGGGACTCGAGCGACTCGGCCGCCCGCGTCGCGTAGCCGTAGAGGGGGCCGGCCAGGACCGTCAGGGCCACCGAACCGAGCACGGCGATCGTGGTCACCGCGACGAGCATCGGCGGCAGCTTCGCCCGTGCCTCGTCGTTGGTCGGTGCGTTGCCGTGGCGGTGGGCGTCCGACCGTGTCGGGTCGTCGAGCGTCGCGACCGAGCCGTCGCCAGCCGGGGCGCGGACGACCGCAGCCGGCGTACCGGAGTCGGACGAGCCTCCTGTCCGACCGTCGGCCTCCGTCTCGGGGACCGTGACGGGCGCGGGTTCCGGCGCGCGCAGGTGCTCGTGCGGCTCGGCGACGCTGGCGTGCGGGGCGGCGGCCTCGGCGGCCGGCTTGGGCCGCCAGAAGGCCGCGTCCCAGACGCGCATCAGGGCGTACAGGGTCAGGAGGCTCGTCACGACTCCGGCACCGATCGTCACGTAGGCGAGTGGGGAGCCGTCCTCGGCTGCGGCGCGGAACAGCCCGAGCTTGCCGATGAAGCCGGAGAACGGCGGGATGCCACCGAGGTTGAACGCCGGGATCAGGTAGAGCGCCGCGAGCAGGGGAGCCGCCTTGAGCAGGCCGCCGAGCGAGCGCGTGGACGTGGTGCCGCCGACCCGTTCCATCAGCCCGGAGACCAGGAACAGGGTGGTCTGCACGACGATGTGGTGCACCGTGTAGAACACCGCGGCCGCGGTGCCGACCACCGACCCGAGCCCGATGCCCATCACCATGAACCCGATGTGGCTGATGAGCGTGAAGGACAGCAGCCGTTTCACGTCGGTCTGCGACACCGCGCCGAGCACCCCGACCACCATCGTCAGGACGGCGACGACGAGCAGGACCCCGTTGAGCTGTGGGCCGGGGAAGATGATCGTCTCGAGCCGGATGATCGCGTAGATGCCGACCTTCGTGAGCAGACCCGCGAACACCGCGGTGACCGGGGCCGGGGCGGTCGGGTACGAGTCGGGCAGCCAGAACGCCAGCGGGAACACGGCGGCCTTGATGCCGAACCCGATGAGCAGCATGGTGTGCAGCAGCAGCTGGACGTGGTCCGGCAGCTCGGCCACCCGCTGGCTGATCTGCGCGATGTTCACGGTGCCGGTCGCACCGTAGACCAGGCCGATCGCGGCGAGGAAGATCGACGACGCGATGAGGCTCGTGACGATGTACGTCGTGCCGGCGCGGACCCGCTGCACGCTGCCGCCGACGGTGATGAGCACGTAGCTCGCCACGAGCAGCATCTCGAACGCGACGTAGAGGTTGAACAGGTCACCGGCGATGAACGAGTCGAGCACGCCCGCCGCCAGCACCAGGTACGTCGGGTAGAAGATCGTGACCGGGGCGTCCTCGTCGTCGTCGGCCAGGCCCTGACCGATCGAGAACAGCAGGACGACGAGCAGCACCGAGCTCGACACCGTCAGGAGCAGGGCGCTCAACCGGTCGACCACGAGCGAGATGCCGTACGGCGCCTGCCAGCCGCCGACCTGCACGACGATCGTGCCGTGCCGGTCGACCAGGACCATCAGCGTGACCGCGACCGCGACGGCGATGACGAGCACCGCGACCGTGATGGCGCGCTGCAGCTGCTGGTGGCGGAGGAGCCCGAGGGCGACGGCGGCACCGAGCAGCGGGACGAGGACCAGGAGCGGGACGAGGAAGGTCACGTGCGGGGCCTGCTCTCGGTCTCGTGCGGGGCGGTGTGCGGTGCGGTGTCGTGCGGTGTCGTCTCGTGCGGGTCGTCGGCGTCCTCGGGGGACTTCGGGTCGTGCCGCCTCGGGCTGTCGTCCTCGGCGAGCTCGGGGTCGTCGTCGGCGGGGTCCTGGCGGTCGGTGCGGATCGCGACGTCGGCCTCGTCCACCTGGACCTCGTCGGCGCGGGACAGCCGCCACGAGCGGTGGATCAGGGCCAGCAGGAACGCACTGACCGCGAAGGTGATGACGATCGCGGTGAGGGCGAACGCCTGGGGCAGCGGGTCGGTGATGCCGTCCGCCGTCTTGCCGATCGGCGGGTTGCCCGCGGCGCCGGACATCGTCAGGAGCAGCAGGTTCAGGGCGTTGCCGAGCAGCAGGAAGCCGAGCAGCATCCGGGTCAGGGAGCGTTCGAGGAGCAGGTAGACGCCGCACGAGAACAGCACGGCCATCGCGATGACGAGGACGAGGGTGACGGTCATGCGGGTCCCTCCAGGGTGTCGGCGGTGGGGACGCGGCGGTCCTCGAGGCGCTGGCGGTCGACCTCGGCCCCGAGCGAGCGGAGCACGTCGAGCACGAGTCCGACGACGACCAGGTACACGCCGATGTCGAAGAACGTGGCGGTGACGAACTCGACGTGGCCGAGGACGGGGACGGTGGCCTCGAAGAACTCGGAGTAGAGCGCGTCCTTGCCGAAGAACATCGGCGTGATCGCGGTGATGCCGGCGGTGGCGACGCCGAGCCCGAGCAGTCGACCGGCACGGATCGGTGCCGCGGCCCCGAGCTCCGCCGGGCCGCCGGCCAGGTAGCGGGCAGCGAGGGCGATGCCGGCGACCAGGCCACCGGCGAAGCCACCACCGGCCGAGTTGTGACCGGCGAAGAGCAGGTACACCGACAGCACGACGAGGCCGTGGAACAGCAGACGGACGACGATGTCGAGCAGTGCCGAGCGTCCGGTCGGGATCGCCGCGCTGGTCGGCAGCCAGGCGCGCGGCTCACCGTCGGCCCGGTCGTCTCCGCTCGCGACCGAGGACGGCATGTCCCGGAGCCGGGGCAGGGTGTCCTCGCGGGAGCGGACGAAGATCAGGCTCGCGACGCCGGTCGCCGCAGCGACGACGACGGTCAGCTCGCCGAGGGTGTCCCAACCGCGGAGGTCGACCAGGGCGACGTTGACGACGTTGAGGCCGTGCCCGAACGAGCTGGTCAGCGCCGGCAGGTCCGGCCAGAGCGGCTCGGCGGTGCGCGCGGACGCGGCGACGACGACCACGATCGCCAGGGTCAGCCCCGCGAGCGCGGCGAACAGTGCGCGGAGCACCCGGAAGCGCGACGGGTTCGCGGTGCCGATCCGCGGGGGCAGCCGGCGCAGCACCAGGACGAACGCGATGAGCGTGACGGTCTCGACCACGAGCTGGGTGAGCGCGAGGTCGACGGCGCCGTGCAGCAGGAACAGGATCGCGGTGCCGTACCCGGTGACCCCGACCAGGACGGCGGCGGCGAACCGGGTCTTCGCGGCGAGGACGGCGATCGCGGCCATCGCCATCACGACGACGACGGGCAGCTGGCCCCAGGTGTCGGCGAAGCGGATGTGGAACGCCCAGGGACCGCCGACGACGAGGTTCGCCAGGGCACCGGCGACGAACACCGACAGGATCACGGTCAGGTAGTAGGGCAGCGAACCGCGCTGCAGGCTGGCGGTCAGCCAGGTCGCGAAACGGTCGAGGCCGCGCATCAGCCGTCGGTAGTTGGCGGAGGCGGACGGCGACCCGGCCAGGCGGTGCTGGACGGCCTCGACCCGGGTACGGAGCAGGAACAGGACGCCACCGCCGACCAGGGTCAGGGCGGAGATGCCGAGCGCCGGCTCGAACCCGTGCCAGAGCGCCAGGTGCGGGACCTCGGCGCTGCCGTGCCGTGCGGCCGTGGCGGCGGACTCGAACCCGTGCGCGACGAACGGGGTGGCGAGGCCGAGCACGAGCCCCGCGACGCCGAGGACGGTGGGGACGACCCAGAGCCCGTGCAGCGCGTGGGGCTCGGTCTGGGCGACCCCGGACTTCCGGGCGAAGGTGCCCCAGAAGAACCGGCACGAGTACGCCACGGTCAGGACCGACCCGACGGTCACGCCGACGAGTGCGACCCAGGCCCAGCCGGCGTCGGTGCCGTGCAGTTCCTCGAGGAAGCCGCCGAGCACCGCTTCCTTCGCGACGAAGCCGATGAGCGGCGGGATCCCGGCCATCGACGCGAGGGCGAGCACCGCGACGACCGCCAGCCCGGGCAGTCGTCGACCGACCCCGCTGAGCTTCCAGAGGTCCCGGGTGCCGCTGACGTGGTCGACCGTGCCGACGACCAGGAACAGCGTGGACTTGAACGTGGCGTGGGCGACGAGCAGGACGACCCCGCCGAGGGCGATCTCCGGCACGCCCCAGCCCGCGGCGAGCACGAGGAACCCGAGCTGGGCGACCGTGCCGTACGCCAGCAGCAGCTTGAGGTCGGTCTGCCGGAGCGCCCGGTACCCGCCGACGAGCATGCCGAGCACGCCGAGCACCGTGATGGTCTCGCGCCACCCGTCGAGCAGCGCGAACGCCGGGGCCAGGCGGGCGACCAGGTAGATGCCGGCCTTCACCATCGCGGCGGCGTGCAGGTACGCGCTCAC
Organism: Curtobacterium sp. MCLR17_032; assembly: GCF_003234795.2. Lineage (NCBI taxonomy): Bacteria > Bacillati > Actinomycetota > Actinomycetes > Micrococcales > Microbacteriaceae > Curtobacterium > Curtobacterium sp. MCLR17_032. The sequence goes on from NZ_CP126268.1 coordinate 235,930, forward strand.
CGGGGTCGGCGCGGCCATCGCGGCGGGCAGCCAGAAGTGGAACGGCACGATCGCCGACTTGGTCAGCGCGCCGACCAGGACGAGGACCACCGAGACCGTGACCGCCGTGCCGGTCGGGGGCGCGGCGATGATGCCGGAGAGCGAGGTCGTGCCGGCCGCGACCGAGATGACGACGAGCCCGGCGAGCATCGCGAGTCCGCCGGCCGTGGTGACGACGAGCGCCTGCATGGCCGCGGCCCGGCTCGCACGCTTCACGGCGTCGTGCCCGATGAGCAGGTAGGAGAAGACCGTCGTGGCTTCCCACAGGACGAAGAGCACGATGACGTCGTCGGCGATCACCAGGCCGTACATCGACCCGGCGAACGCGGTCAGGACGCTGGCGAACCGACCGAGACCCGGCTCGTCGTCGGCGAAGTACGAGGCGCAGTAGACCAGCACGAGCGCACCCACCACGGTGACCACGAGGGCGAGCACCCAGGACAGGGCGTCCACCCGGAACGCCAGGTCGAGGGCGAGCTGCGGGATCCAGCGGACGCGTTCCGTGACGCCGTCACCGAGCGCCGGAGCGGTCTGGGTCAGCGTGAGGACCGCGGCGGCGGCGGGTGCGAGGGCGGCGACGAAGAAGACGCGACGCCCCAGCAGGGGAGTGAGTGCGGGGACGACGAGTGCGATGACGCCGAACGCGATGAGGACGGTGAACACAGGGGCACCTCCTCGGGGGTCGGGCTGCAGTCCGGCTCTCTTGGCACCTCACAGCCTACGGAGAGCCGCATGGGCAGATCCTGTGCGAGCGGACAGGGTCCGTCGCGATGGACCAGACTGCCTCCGACTCTGCCCGCTCGCCGGCAGGACTGCCCGGCCCGGTTCATTCCTCGTACGCGCGCGACGGGATCTGGGTGGCGAGCTTGCCGCCGGACACGTCGAGCAGCGTCCCCGTCACGTACCCCGCCAGGTCGCTCGCCAGGAACAGCAGCACGTCCGCGACGTCGTCCGGGGTCTCCCACCGCCGGATCGACAGGGTGTCGAGCAGCCGGTCCTGGTCGGCGGTCGGCATGGTCGCGAAGCCGTTCATCGCGGTCGGCACCATTCCCGGCGCGTACGCGTTCACGGTGATGCCCCACGGCCCGAGCTCGGACGCCAGGACCCGGGTGAACTGCACGACGGCCGCCTTCGACGCCGCGTACGCCGCACTGCCGACGCTCGGCACGATCGCCGCGAAGGACGCCGCGTTGATGATCCGGCCGCGTCCCGCCCGCTGCATCACGGGCGCCACCGCCTGGCTCATGAGGAAGGTGCCGCCGAGGTTCACGTCCATGCACCGGCGCCACGCGTCCCACTCCAGGTCCGCCACCCGACCCTCGACGTTGATGCCGGCGTTGTTGACGAGGACGTCGACCGTGCCGTGCCGGGCGACGACCGCGTCGACGGCGGCGCGCACCGACGCCGGGTCGGTGACGTCGCAGGCGAGCACCTCGAGCGCGTGGGCCCCGACAGCGTGTGCGCCGTCGGGGACGGTGGGCGGGCCTCCCGGCTGCTCGTCCGCCGCGCGGTCGTCGAGCGCCGCGGCCAGGTCGAGCGCGACCACGTGCGCGCCCTCCCGTCGGAACCGCTCCGCGATGGTCCGGCCGATCCCGCGGGCGCCGCCGGTGACGACCACCACCCGGTCGCTGAGGTCGAGGTGCATCGTCGCTCCTTCGGGGCGTCCGTCGACGCCGACGCGTCTACTGTCCCACCCATGACGGACGAGCGCACAGCAGACCGGAGCACGACGGACGACCGCGTCCTCTGGGTCACCGGCGGTGGCAGCGGCATGGGGGCTGCGGCCGCGCAGGCGGCGGCCCGGTCGGGCTGGAGGCTCGTCCTCAGCGGCCGTCGCACCGAGCGTCTCGAGGCGGTCGCCGCCGGCATCCGCGCCGAGGGCGGCACCGCGGACGTCCTGCCCCTCGACGCCACCGACCCCGAGGCCGTGACCGCGGCCCGGGACACCCTCCTCGAACGCCACGGGCGGATCGACGGACTCGTGCTGTCCGCCGGGCTGAACTCGCCGCGGCGGCGCTGGGACGACCAGAGCATGACGGACCTCCGCGCCGTGATCGACACCAACCTGACCGCGGTGGTGCAGGTCGTCGACGCGGCCCTCCCCGCGCTCCGACGCTCCGGCGGGGTCGTCGTCGTGGTGTCCTCGTACGCCGGGTGGTCGTCGCAGCCGGGAGCCGGGGTGGCGTACTCGGCGAGCAAGACCGCGCTCGGTCCCGTCGTCCGCACGCTCAACCAGCAGGAGGCGCAGCACGGCGTCCGCGCCACGCACCTGTGCCCGGGCGACGTCGCGACGGACTTCCTCGAGCAGCGCCCGAGCGTGCCGGACGCCGCGGCCCGGGCGGTCATGCTCACGCCCGAGGACGTCGGTCGAGCGATCGGCTTCGTGCTCTGCGCTCCGGCACACGTGCGGATCGACGAACTCGTGCTGTCACCGGTGTCGCAGCACTGACGACCGGGCCGGGGCCCGCACCGGCGCGCGGCCTGCTCGTCGACCTGAGATGATCGACAGCGGCACGTCAGGCTCGTGCCGCGGAGGGTGAGCAGTGGACGCAGCAGAACAGGTGGTGCTGCAGCTCGTCGGCACCCCGTGGGCGTTCCTGGTCGTCGGCCTCGTGCTCGCCGTCGGCAGCATCGCGGTCTTCCTGCCCAGCCAGGCCATGGTCGTCGCGATCGGCACGCTCCTGGTCGGCGGTGACGGTGGGCTGCTGCCGGTGCTGCTCCTGGTCGTCGCGGCCACGATCGGCATGGTGCTCGGCGACCTGGCGCTCTACCGGTTGGCCCGGTCGGTCGACCTCGGCTCGAACTCCTGGTTCGCCCGGCCGAAGGTCCGGAAGGCCCGGGAGTCGATCGACGAGCGGTACCGCGCGGCCCCGGGTCGCATCGCGGTCCTCGGGCGCTTCATCCCGATGGGTCGGCTGACGACGAACCTGGTCGGCGCCGACAGCGGGCTCGACGTCCGTCGGTTCCTGCTCAGCTGCGCGCTCGCCGACGTCGTGTGGGCCGCGTACTGCGTCGGGATCGCCGCAGCGACCGGACACTGGAGCCGGGAGCAGCCGTTCCTCGTGACCGTGCTCGCGGTCGTGGCGTCGGTCCTGCTCGGCCTGGGGATCTCGGCGATCGAGAAGGCCGTGCGGCGACGCAGCGAGGCGGCGGCCGCGGCGGTCTGATCCGGCGATGGCCTGGTCCGTCGAGTGGCCTGGGCTCCGGCCGGTGCCCGCGCACTAGCGTGGTCGCACCGTCCGAAGGAGCACCCGTGCCGAGCCTCACCGACCTCGTCCCCGACCCCACCGCGCTCGAGACCCTGCACACCGGCAGCACCTGGGCCGAGGGGCCGTGCTGGGTCCCCACGACCCGGACACTGCGGTGGTCGGACATCCCGGGGGACCGCGTCCTGCAGTGGTCGGCGGCCGACGGTTCGGTGTCGGTGTACGCCCAGGGCGTCGAGTTCACCAACGGCCGGACCCTCGACCACGACGGTTCGGTGGTGCAGTGCTCGCACGGGCGCCGACGGGTGGAGCGCGACCGGGACGGCGTGGTCACCCCCATCACGACCCGGTGGGGCGCGGTGGCCTACAACTCCCCGAACGACGTCGTCGTCGCCCGGGACGGCAGCGTCTGGTTCACCGACCCGGCCTACGGCATCACCCAGCCGCGCGAGGGGCACCCGGGCGAGCGGGAGTACGGCGACCACTGGGTGTTCCGCTGCGGCCCCAACGGCGAGGACCTGCGCCCGGTCGTCCTCGACGCCGACGAGCCGAACGGTCTGGCGTTCTCGCCCGACGAGCGGGTCCTGTACGTGGCGAGCTCGGACGGCGACCGCCCGGTGATCCGCGCCTACGACGTCGTCACGGACGCTCCGGCTGCGCCCGGCGTCCGCGGGGTGCGGGTGAAGAACGGCCGTGACCTGGTGCGCTTCGCCCCGGGCGAGGGCGTGCCCGACGGCCTCCGCGTCGACGAGGCCGGGCGGATCTGGACCTCGGCCGCCGTCGGGGTGTTCGTGTACGAGCCGGACGGCACCCGGATCGGCGTGGTCCCGGTGCCCGAGACCGTCGCGAACCTCTGCTTCGGCGGCGACGACGGCCGCGACCTGTTCATCACCGCGACCACCTCGGTGCACCGCATCCGGACCACCACCCGGGACGCCGCCCGCCGCTGACGTATCCTGACTCGGCCATGCAGTGCGACTACTTCGACCGCGGGGTCTGCCGGTCGTGCACCCTGATGGGTCAGCCCTACGGAGACCAGGTCCTCGACAAGGAGCTCCGCACCCGCGAACTCCTGCACGACGCCGTCGACGCGGCCGGCGGCCCGGGGGCGGTGGAGTGGCTGCCGGCGGTGACCAGCCCGGAGTCCGGCTACCGCAACAAGGCGAAGATGGTCGTCGGCGGCACGGTGCAGCAGCCGACCGTCGGGATCCTCGACGAGCGGCAGCGCGGGGTCGACCTGCGGCACTGCGGCATCTGCACGCCGGGCATCCAGCACGCGCTGCCGGTCCTGGCCGACTTCATCGCGTCCGCCGGGCTGATGCCGTACGACGTCCGGCAGCGTCGTGGTGAGCTGAAGTACGTGCTCGTCACCGAGTCGCCCGACGGCGAGCTGATGGTGCGGTTCGTGCTCCGCAGCGAGGGGCAGTTGCCGCGCCTGCGTGACCGGCTCGGCGAGCTCCGCCGGGTCCTGCCGCAGGCCGTCGTGGTCACCGCGAACCTGCTGCCCGAGCACAAGGCCGTGACCGAGGGGGACCGGGAGGTCGTGCTCACGGAGCAGCAGACCCTGCCGATGCGCCTGGGGCCGGTGACGATGCACCTGCGCCCGCAGAGCTTCTTCCAGACGAACACGTCCGTCGCGACGCAGCTGTACGCGCAGGCGTCGGCGTGGATCGACGAGGTCGGCCCGGCCTCGATGTGGGACCTGTACTGCGGCGTCGGCGGGTTCGCGCTGCACGCCGCACGTCCGGGTCGATCGGTGACCGGCATCGAGACCAGCCGCGAGGCGATCGTGTCCGCGAAGCAGTCCGCCCGCGAGGCCGGCCTGACCGACGTCCGCTTCGCCGCCGACGACGCCACCGCCCACGCGCTGCGTGCCCGCCCCGGTACCGCCCCGGAACTCGTCGTCGTCAACCCGCCGCGGCGCGGCATCGGCGCCGAGCTCGCGGGCTGGTTCGAGAGGTCCGAGGTCCGGCACGTCGTCTACTCCAGCTGCAACCCGGTGACGCTCGCCCGCGACCTCGCGGTGATGCCCTCGTTCCGGCTGCGGCGCGTCCGCGTGCTCGACATGTTCCCGCAGACGGGGCACCTCGAGGCCGTCACGCTGCTGTCGCGGGCCTGACGGACGGGAGGCGCGGTGCGGGCCCGCCCCGCGCCTCCCGTCCGTCGTCGGGTCGCCGGATCCACGATTGCCAGGGAACTCGGAAGGTCGTGTACCCGGGTACGTGCGATCGCCGCGCCCATGGGCATCGCGACGTACAGGGTCGGTCTGGGGTACATAGCACTACTGGGTAGAACCGTTGGTCTCAGTTTGATAACGAGCGTGAGTTTCCTATGGTGGCCCACCGTGACGCCGGCGCGGAGGCTGCCCCCGGCGACACCATCAGACTGACCGCGATCGGTCGGGGTGGGCAGCCGACGTCGGGAACGACGACGCGACCCCGGTGGAGCAACGACATGAAGAACCACACCCGAACTCGCGCCCTCGTCGGCGGACTCGCCTTCGCTGGCATCGCCGCAACGGGCGTCGGTCTCGCGGCTGCACCGGCCAGCGCGGCCGACGGCTCGACCTGGGACGCCCTGGCGGCCTGCGAGTCCAGCGGCAACTGGGCCGCGAACACCGGCAACGGCTACTACGGCGGACTGCAGTTCACGCAGAGCACCTGGACCGCCAACGGCGGCACGGGCAGCCCGGCCGGCGCGAGCCGTTCGACGCAGATCGCCGTGGCCGAGAACGTCCTCGCCTCGCAGGGCTGGGGCGCCTGGCCCGCCTGCTCCGCGAAGCTCGGCCTGAGCGGCACGAGCGGCGCGGCCCCGGCACCCGTCGCCCAGCCGGCGGCACCGGCACCGGCTCCGCAGGCGGCGGCCCCGGCGGCACCGACCCGTCAGGCGGCTCCGGCACCGCAGGCCACGGCCCCGAAGGCCGTCGCGAGCACGCCGGCCCCGTCGGCGACCGCGACCAAGCCGGCCGCCGTCCCGACCAGCGGCAAGACCTACAAGGTGGCCTCGGGCGACACGCTCGACACCATCGCGACGAAGCTCGGCGTCGAGGGCGGCTGGAAGCAGCTGTGGGCGGCGAACACGTCGACCGTCGACGACGCGAACCTCATCTACGCAGGACAGACCCTGCAGCTCCCGGCCTGACGACCGCGTCTCGCGCCGATCGGAAGCGCCCCACGACCTCGGTCGTGGGGCGCTTCGTCATCCGGCGGCGTGGGTCGCGAGCCAGCCGGACACGTCGTCGGAGCGGAGCGCGATCGTCAGGCTGGAGACGGCCGACCGGTCGATCCGGACGTAGGACTGCCCGTCGTCGCTCGTGCCGCCACCGGCCGACGGCAGCGTCGTGGTGGACAGTCCGGCGGCCCGGAAGTCGCGGAGGGACCACCCCAGCCGGACGAGTGCCGAGAAGTCCAGGCCCGGGTCCACGGCGAGGTACTCGCTGCTCGAGGACACGAACCGCTGGATCGTCTCCGGGCTCGTCAGGGTGTCCTGGGAGACGACCCGTTGGACGACCGCGCGCATGAACGCCTGCTGGTTCCGCACCCGGGTGTGGTCGGCGTCGGCGAAGGCGTACCGTTCGCGCACGAAGGCGAGGGCTGTGTCGCCGTCCATGCGGTTGGGGCCGACCGTGAAGTGGTGCCCCCGGGCGTCGAACGCGGTCGACGAGTCGACGGTGACGCCTCCCAGCGCGTCGGTCATGTCGGCGAGGCCCGCGAAGTCCATCTCGGCCACGTGGTCGACCCGGACGTCGAGGAGCTGTTCGACGGTCTGCACCGTGAGGGCGACACCGCCCCAGGAGTACGCGGCGTTGATCTTCGCGGTGCCGTGGCCGGGGACGTCGACCCAGGAGTCGCGGAGGATCGAGATCAGGGAGACCTGCCGGCGATCCGCTGACAGGTGCGCGAGCATCAGCACGTCCGCACGGCCGCCTGCTGCGCCGTCGTGGTCCGGGTCGAGTCGGGCACGGGAGTCCGAGCCGATGAGCAGGACGTTCACAGCGCCTCCGGTGGCGCTCGGGCGCGCACCCGTCGGGAACGGGGAGTCGATGACGGTCCGCCCTGCGTCGTAGCGGTGTGCCAGGCCACCGATGAACGCGCTGACGACCACGGCGAGGACGATCGTCACGAGCGTGAGCAGCCCGACGGCGATCAGCAGCGCGCGACGGACGGGGCGCCGGCGGTGGCTCCGGGCGAGGGCACGACGGCCGGACATGGGACTCCCTGGGGGCAGGCCGGCCTGGTCACCGACTCACCCAGGGTGACACATCTCACATATCAGGTGCAAGTACCTCGTCGGGATCGGACCGCCGCACGCCGGCCACGATCGCGCCGAGCCGGGCGCGGAGCTCCGGGTCGTCCGGCAGGACCTCGCGCTCGATGTGCCGCGCGGTGTCCCACATCCGGCGCCCGTGCTCGGTCACGGTGACGAGTCGCCGACGGCCGTCCTCTGGGTGGGGACTGCGCTCGATCATCCCGTCGCGCTCCAGGCGCTCGAGGGTGCGCGACATCGTCTGGGGCTGGACGCGGGCGGTGCGGGCGATGACGTCGGCGCTGGTCGGTCCGGTGCGGAGGGCGATGTCGAGCGCGATGAGGGCGGCGTGCTGCAGCCCGATGGCCCGGAGACGCTCGTCCCACTCGCGTTCGACGGCGCGGGACGCAGCGGCGAGCAGGCGTCCGATCGGCCACTGCGCGGACTGGTCCTCCATGCCCCGAGTCTACGGTGGAGCAGTCCACCCGACCGCGGTGTGCCGCAAAGTGTTCAGCATGCTGACGATCGGTGTACGCTCGCCGTCGTGCCCCGCTCCCTCCGCATCGCGATCCCCGCCCTCGTCATCCTCGTCTGGCTGGTCGTCGCCTCGGTCGGCGGCCCCTTCTTCGGGCGGATCTCCGAGGTCTCGACGAACGACCAGACCTCGTTCCTGCCGGCCTCCGCCGACGCCACCGCGGTACAGGACCGCAGCAGTGCCTTCCGGGACGCCAGCGGGGCGCCGGCCATCGTCGTGCTCGAGCGGGACGGCGGGCTGACGTCCGCCGACACCGCCGCCGCTGACCGGATCGCCGAGGCGCTCGGGGACCGGGACGACGTCGACCAGGTCAGCCCGGTGATCCCGAGCCGGGACGGGGACGCGGTCGAGGTCGTCGCCACGCTGACCGCCTCGGCCGAGACCGGGGACGCGGTCGCAGCGATCCGGGCGGACGTGGACGACGCCCTGCCGGACGGGCTGCGCGGGTACGTCACGGGTCCGGCGGGCTTCACCGCCGACCTCACCGAGGCATTCGCGGGCATCGACGGCCTGCTGCTCGGGGTTGCGCTCCTCGCGGTGCTCGTCATCCTCATCGTGGTCTACCGCTCGCCGCTGCTGCCGTTCCTGGTGCTCGCCACCGCAGTGTTCGCCCTGACCGCGTCGATCCTGGTCGTCTGGGCACTGGCGAAGGCCGGCGTCGTCACCGTGAACGGGCAGGTGCAGGGCATCCTCTCGATCCTGGTGATCGGGGCCGCGACCGACTACGCGCTCCTCTACACGTCCCGGTACCGCGAGGCCCTCCGCGACCACCGCACCGGGTGGGACGCCACCAAGGCAGCACTCCGCGGCAGCCTCGAGCCGATCATCGCCTCGGGCGGCACGGTCATCGTCGGCGTGCTGTGCCTGCTGCTGTCGGACCTCAACTCGAACAAGGCGCTCGGCCCGGTCGCGGCGATCGGCATCGCCTTCAGCGTGCTCGCCGCCCTCACCCTGCTGCCCGCGCTCCTCCTCTGCTTCCGGCGTGCCGCGTTCTGGCCGCTGCGTCCCGCGTTCGGCAGCGCCCACCCGGTGCTCACCGGCCCGGACGCCCGGGGACTCTGGGCCCGGGTGGGCCGGCTCGTCGGGCGGCGCTCCCGGTTGGTCTGGATCGTCTGCACGGTCGGGCTCCTGGCGATGAGCACGGGCCTGCTCGGGCTGCGCGCTGACGGGGTGCCGCAGAGCGACCTGGTGATCGGGCAGTCGCAGGCCCGCGACGGCCAGACCGTGCTGGCGGACCACTTCCCCGGCGGCTCCGGCAGCCCGGCGCTCGTGCTCGGCGACGCGGACCGGATCGACCGTCTCGCCGACGCGGTCACCGGGGTGGACGGGGTCGACGGCGTCACCGCGGCCGCGAAGGACGCACCCTCCGGCACCACTCCGGTCGGCGCGGACGCCGCCGGCACGACGACCGGCACTGCCACCGGCGCCCCGGCTGCCGACCCGACCGTGTCACGCGGCCAGGTGCTCCTCGAGGCGACCCTCGCCGACCCGGCCGACTCCGCCGCGGCCGAGCGGACCGTCCGGCAGCTCCGCACCGCGGTCGAACGGGTCGACCCCGGTGCCCGCGTGGGTGGCGTCACCGCGACCGCGATCGACACGAACGACACCGGCATCCGCGACCGCACCCTGATCATCCCCGTCGTCCTGGGCGTGATCCTGCTCATCCTGATGCTGCTGCTCCGGAGCATCGTGACACCGCTCGTCCTCATCGGCAGCGTCATCGTGTCCTTCGCGGCCGCACTCGGCGTCGGCGCGCTCGTCTTCGACCACCTGTTCCACTTCCCCGGAGCCGACCCGTCGGTGCCGCTGTTCTCGTTCGTGTTCCTGGTGGCGCTCGGCGTGGACTACAACATCTTCCTCATGACCCGGGTGCGGGAAGAGACGCTCCGCCACGGTCCGCGCGAGGGCGTCCTGCGCGGGCTCGGGGCCACCGGTGGGGTGATCACCTCTGCGGGGGTCGTGCTCGCCGCCACCTTCGCGGCCCTCGGGGTGATCCCGATCCTGTTCCTCGTGCAGATCGCCTTCGTCGTCGCGTTCGGGGTGCTGCTCGACACCGTGGTGGTCCGGTCCCTGCTCGTCCCGGCGCTCGTGCTCGACCTCGGTCGTCGGGCCTGGTGGCCGTCGCGCCTCTCGCGCCGACCGCGTGACATGTGACACGCTGAGCGCATGCCCGTACCCTCCACGCAGCCGGCCGCCGAGCGCAAGCTCCTCCGTGACACCGTCCAGGACAAGATCCGCGACGCGATCATGGACGGCACCCTGGAGCCCGGCGAACGCCTCAACGACGACGACCTGATCGCCTGGCTCGGTGTCTCCCGCACCCCGATCCGCGAAGCGCTCGCCGAACTGGCCCGCGCCGGACTGGTCGAGATGGCGCCGAACCGGTACACCCGGGTCGCCGCCCCCACCAAGACCGAGCTGCTCGACGCGTACCAGACCCTCGGCGTGATCTACGGCGGTGTCGTCCGGCTGGCGGTCCCGCGCTTCACCGACGCCGAGCGCCGCCGGGTCGTGGCGACGCTCGACCAGGTGCTCACACAACTCGGCAAGGGCGAGCAGGCAGCCCTGGCGCACGACGGCGCCGACGTCTACGCGATGTGGGCGGACGCGTGCGGCAACGCCTCGCTCGCGCAGCTCTGCAAGGCGACGACCGACGGGCTGTCGTTCAAGCTCCGCGTGCCCGAGATCGCCGAGGTCGTGCCCGTGGACGTCGTCACACCCCGGATCGCGGACCTCCGTGACGCGGTGCGTGCGAAGGACCCGATCGCCGCCGAGCTGGCCATGGAGGCCGTGCACCTGCTGCCCGAGCGGAGCTGAGACGTGAGCACCGAGCGGAGCTGAGCGGCGGGCACCGAGCGGAGCTGAGCGGCGGGCGGTCGCTCAGGCCGGGAGCAGCCCGGTCGCGAGCCCCACGCCCCACAGCACCACGATCGCCGCGAGTGCCCCGAGGTGCCACCACCCGTGCATCACGAGCACGGCCGCGAACTCGCGGAGGAACGCGCTCGGCACCGACTGCCTGGCCGTCGGCGCCCCGAGCACCCGGGCGTCGAGGCCCGTCCGTCGCGCCGTCATCGCGGTGCGCATCACGTGGTAGTCGTTCGTGACGACGAGCGTCCGGCCGTGCAAGCCGGCGTCGCGCAGCACGTCGGCGGAGTACCGGAGGTTCTCGCGGGTGTTCGTCGACCGGCCCTCCCGGTGCACCAGTCCGGCGGGCACTCCGTGCGCGACCAGGTACTCCGCCATCGCGTCGGCCTCGGTGCGGTCCTCGTCCTCGCCCTGGCCGCCGGAGGGCACCACGACCGGCGTGCGGCCGGCGGCGACGGAGCGGTGGAACACCTCGAGCGTGCGGTCCAGGCGGGACCGCAGCATCGGCGAGACCGCACCGTGCACGAGCCCGCAGCCGAGGACGACCAGTGACTCGGCCTCCTCCGTGACCCGGACGTGGCCGTACGCGACCGCGGCGCCGAGGAACACGGCGAACACCAGCGCCAGGTACCCCGCCAGTGCCAGGACCAGCACGAGCAGCGCCGTGCTCACCGTGGTCCCGACGGCTGCGAGGACCGCGACCAGGACGCCGAGCGCCAGGACGGCCAGCCCGGCGACGAGCGCCAGCAACCGGGTCAGGCTCCGTGCGCCGCGCCGGAACGCACGGGCCCCGTTCACCAGCAGGGGGACCGCCACGGCGGCGCAGCAGACGGCGACGACGGTCAGGAACACGCGACCGACAGTACGGGGCGAGCATGGGTGGACGGGAGGCGTTGCGCACGTCCGGCACCGGGCCTCCCGGAACGGTGCGTACAGGACGTCCAGGCGGAATCCATGTCATCTGCGCGCTCCACGGTTATGGTTCTCCCCGTGACGAACGCACCCGAGGAGACCAGGCCACGCCGGGCCGATCGCGCCGTGCCGCCCCGCCACGGACGCCGCAAGCGCCACTGGGGAGTCGTCTTCCCTGCGCTCGCCGGCGTCCTCACGATGGCTGTGCTGCTGAGCGGCGGGTACGCGGCGTACGCGTACAACCGCCTGGCCAGCAGCGTCACGAAGGTGGACGCGATCGGCAGTGCGCCGCCCGCGAAGGACGACGTCGACGGCCGCGCGATGAACATCCTGCTCGTCGGCGACGACCACCGTCCGGACAACGCGACGCCGGAGCAGATGGCGGAGCTCAACACCCAGTCCGACGGCGGCGCGACCAACACGGACACGATGATCGTGCTGCACATCGCCGCGGACGGCCGGAGCGCGACGATGATCTCGTTCCCGCGCGACTCGTACGTGGACATCCCGGGCGTCGGCAAGGGCAAGCTCAACAGCGCGTTCTCGTACGGCACGATGAACGGCGGTGGGGACACCGGCGGTGCGAAGAAGCTCATCGCGACGATCCAGGGCCTCAGCGGGCTGACGATCGACCACTACGTGCGCGTCTCGCTGCTCGGGTTCTACGAGATCGTCAAGCAGCTCGGTCCGGTGAACGTCTGCCTGAACCAGGCTGCCCAGGACGACTTCTCGGGTGTCGACCTGCCGGCCGGCGTCTCGGAGCTCAACGCGGCGCAGGCCCTGTCGTTCGTCCGGCAGCGGCACGGTCTGCCGAACGGTGACCTCGACCGCCAGGTCCGCCAGCAGTACTTCCTGTCGCAGGAGGCCCGGAAGATCCTGTCCGCCGGCACCCTGCTCAACCCGGTGAAGACGACGAACATCATCGACGCGATCGGCAGCTCGGTGGAGACCGACCAGGGGCTCGACATGCTGACCCTGGCGCGGCAGATGAGCAACCTGCGGCCGTCGAACATCAAGTCGGCGACGATCCCGATCCTCGGCACCCCGACGATCTACCCGAACGGGTCGGCACTGTCGATCGTCGAGGTCGACACCGCCGGCATGCCCGCGTTCGTGCAGAGCCTGGTCGGCGAGCCGCCGGCGTACACGCAGGCGACCGCGGCTGCGGCCGGGTCGGTCTCGGTGACGGTCTCGAACGGCAGCGGCGTCACGGGTGCCGCGGCCGCCGCTTCCGCGGTGCTCGCGGGTCGTGGCTTCCAGGTCGGCGCCCCGGGTTCCTCGGACACCACGGCGACGACGATGGTGCAGTACCCGGTCGGCATGGAGGCGCAGGCCAAGGCCCTGGTCGCCGTCGTGCCCGGCGCGGTGCCGGTCCAGAGCACCGCCGTGCAGGGGGTCACCCTGGTGCTCGGCACCGACGGCAAGACGCCGCAGGCCGCCGCCCAGCCGGGCACGTCGACGCCCGCCCCGGCGGAGCCGTCGAAGGAGGCCGCAGCGCCGAAGCCGACGACGGCGCCCGCCGAGCCGAGCCCGTCGTCCACCGCCGTCCACGAGTACGGCCAGGAGGGCGTCTGCATCAACTGACGCCGGCCGGTCGGCCACGTCTCGCCGCTGTCATCCAGACTGGCATGTCACATTACGGGACGTGGATGACGAGCTGCGCCGACGACGGGACGAGGAGCGCGCCCTGCTGCTGCGGGTCGCCGCGGGGGACCGGGAGGCCTTCCGCCGGATCGACGAACGGTTCCGGCCGCTCGTCCTGCAGGTCGCCCGGCGCCAGCTGCACGACGCCTGGCTCGCTGAGGACGTCACGCAGGACGTGATGCTCGAGGTCTGGCGGCTCGCTCCCCGCTACGACCCGTCACACCCGGTGATCGCCTGGATCCGGACCATCGCGACCCGGCGGGCGATCGACCGGGTCCGGAAGGCCCAGGCGGACCGCGAGCGGGACCGGCGTCTGGGCATCCGCGACCACGAGGCACTCGACCACAGCTCACTGGACCGCGCCGAGGCCGTGCTCGACCGACAGGCGCTCCGCCGGGCACTGGGCACGCTGCCGGAGCGACAGCGGCACGCGGTGGTCCTGCGCTACCTGGCCGACCTGTCCGGCCCGGAGCTCGGGCGGGCGCTCGGGGTCCCCACCGGCACGGCGAAGTCGCGCGCGCGGGACGGCGTGCTGACGCTCCGGCGGACCCTGGTCGGTCCGGCAGGCGAAGGCAGCGAGGGCTCCGGGCGCCGCCTGGGTAGGTTCGAGGGGTGACCAGCACCGCACGCCCGATCACCCTCATGACCTACAACATCAAGAACCCGGACCCGGTGCACGACTGGCCCGCCCGACTGCCCGTCGTCCTCGACGTCATCCGCCGCCACGACCCCGACCTGCTCTGCGTGCAGGAGGCCTTCGACCACCAGATGGACGCCCTCCGCCAAGGCCTGCCGGACCACGACGCCGTCGGCCAGGGACGAGAGGGCGGTACGGCGGGCGAGCACGCCGCGGTGTTCTACCGGCGCGACCGGTTCCGCCCCGTCGACTCCGGATCGTTCTGGTTGTCGGACACCCCGGACGAGCCCGTCTCGAACACCTGGGACAGCCTGTACCCGCGGATCGCGAACCACGCGCGGTTCCTCGATGCCGAGGGTCCGGCGTTCACGCTGCTGACGACGCACATGGACCACGAGCAGGGCCCGCACGGCGACGAGGTCCGCGCCCGCAGTGCCGCGCTCGTCGTGCAGCGGCTGTCGGTCGTCGACGGCCCGGTGCTCTTCGCGGGGGACTGCAACGAGCCGGCCGGGGCGGGTGCGGCCTCGCAGGTGTTCGCGGACGCCGGCTACACCGACGCCTGGAGCGTGGCGGGGGACCCGGACGACCACACGGCGTCCTACAACGACTGGCAGCCGCCGGTGGCGACCGGGGAGCGCATCGACTGGGTCTTCACGCGTGACGTCACCGCGGTCGACCGGGTGCGGATCGACCACGACGGGCCGGAGACCTGGTTCGCGAGCGACCACTTCCCGGTGATCGCGACGATCCGGGTCTGAACCTCAGAAGCCGCGGGGCCTCAGCAGCCGCGGGCGGGGCGGATCGGCATCGGCGACCCGATCACGGTGACGGTGGAGTCGTCGGTCAGGACCGAGACGCCGTTGGCACCGTCGCCGTTTGCACCGTCGCCCTCGGTGCCGTGGTGGCCGCCGGTCCCGCGGTCGCCATCGTGGTCACTGTCGTCGGTCCACCCGCGCTGCAGCAGGAGCTGCCACGCCTGGGCGTCGTCCGACCCGAGGGACTCGCGGTCGCTCGCCGGTGCGTCGTCGATCTGGTCAGAGACGTCGTCGCCGACCTGGACCCCGTCCGGCCCGGAGAGCTCGATGACCGCGCCGAGACGGGAGCGGACGTGGTCGCGGAGCACGCGGACCTCGACCCGGTTGCCGGCGGTGCCGGGCTCCGCCAACGCGGCGACGCGGATCGCACCGCCCCACGTCGAGGTCGTGCTGGCCGGCACGCAGCGACCGGCGTCGCCGACGGCGGTCTGCGTGCGTGCGGGGGTGCCGAGGATGCGGTTGAGGACCGAGACGGTGTGCTTGGCGTCGCGCATCGACACGGTCGTGACGGTGTGGTCGTCGGAGCGGAACACGATCGACTCGGCGCGGAGCTCGACGGCGTCGACGGACTTCAGCGCGCCGGACGACACCGGACGCCAGGTCGGCACGGGATCGGCGGTGCGGGTCGCGGACGCGGTCGGCTCAGCGGCAGCAGCGCGGTCGGCGTCCTGGCCGGACCAGTGCACGACCGCCTGGCCGTTGCCCACCACGAGGGCGAGCGCCACGGCGCCGATCGTCATCACAGTCCTGGGAGTCACTCGCTCGACCGTAGCGGCCCCTCCCGGGCTGGGCGACGGGTGTTACCGAAACGGGTCCGCACCGTCACCGGACCGTGACATTCCCAGGACGCAGGCCGGACGGGGTCGCGCCGCGTACCGTCGGACCCATGGCGGAGTACGTGGTGGACAGCACGGGAGACAACGCGGCGCACGGCGTCGACCTGATCGACGGCGACGAACCGGCGGTGCGGATGATCGTGCACGGTGACCTGCCGGCGACCATCGACCACGACGGCCGGACGTGGGCGCGCACCGGCGACGCCGAGGACCAGGGTGACGACGCCCCGCCGATCGCGGTGTACCGCCCGGTCTGAGGGCGGCCCACTGCGGGTCCACGCGGCAGCAGCCGGTCTGCGCGGCGGGGGACAGCCTCCTGAACGGGGACCGGAGCGGCCGTGCGTACCGTCGCAGCCATGACGGACCAGCGGATCGACCAGTACACCATGCAGGACCCGACGAAGCTCTACGCCGACAAGAAGCCGGACGAGCAGTACCTCGAGGGCGCCGGCACCGACGCCGAGATGGCGGAGAACGTCCCGGCCGACCACGGCGAGGACACCTACCGCGGCTCCGGCCGTCTCGAGGGTCGCAAGGCGCTCATCACCGGCGGCGACTCCGGCATCGGCGCGGCCGTCGCGATCGCCTACGCCCGTGAAGGCGCGGACGTCGCGATCGGCTACCTGCCCGAGGAGCAGGAGGACGCCGACCGCATCGTCGCCCTCATCGAGGCCGCCGGTCGCAAGGCCGTCGCCCTGCCCGGGGACATCAAGGACCTGGCGTTCTGCGAGCAGCTCGTCGAGACGGCCGTGCAGGAGCTCGGCGGCCTGGACATCCTGGTCAACAACGCCGGCAAGCAGCAGAACGTCGACGACATCACGAAGATCTCCGACGACGAGTTCGACGAGACCTTCAAGACGAACGCGTACGCGACGTTCCGCATCACGAAGGCCGCCGTGCCGCACCTCAAGCCGGGTTCGACGATCATCAACACCACGTCGATCCAGGCGTACGCACCGTCCCCGCACCTGGTGCACTACGCCGCCACGAAGGCGACCGTGAACAACCTGGCGAAGGGCCTGGCCGCGCAGCTCGCGCCGAAGGGCATCCGCGTCAACGCCGTCGCACCGGGCCCGATCTGGACCCCGCTGCAGCCGGCCGGCGGCCAGCCGTCCGACGCGCTGCCGTCCGCGGGCGAGCAGACCTACCTCGGCCGCTGGGGCCAGCCCGCCGAGCTCGCGCCGGCGTTCGTGTTCCTCGCCAGCGGTGAGTCGTCCTACGTGGTCGGCGAGACGCTGCACGTCGACGGCGGCATGCCGACGCCGTAGTCGGTCAACCGGCGGCGACGCCGCGCACGACGGGAGGCCCGTGGCTGCTCAGCCACGGGCCTCCCGTCATGCGGTCGGACCAGCCGCGTGCCGGCGGACCGTCAGTGCGTGCCGCAGGTCCGCGCCATCGACTCGAGCAGCTCGCGCGCTGCGAGGGCCGCGGCCAGCTCGACCTCGACGGGGTTGATGCCGACGGCCTGCTCGAACTGCCGACGCCGGGCCTGCAGCGCGACCGGTACCTCGGGCCGCTGCGGCAGGACGGCGATCGCGGCGGCGGCGGCCTCGAACGCACCCTCCGGGCGGCCGAGGTGCTCCCACATCGTGCGGACGTCGTGCGCCACCTGCTCCGGGGTGCTCGCGAACTCGAACCCGGCGGACGCCATGGTCGCCAAGCCCTGTGCGGTGGAGTCGTTCGGGGACATCCCGGCATCGTCACACACCCCGCCGCGGACACGCCCAGGCAGTGGCCGTCGGACGCCTCCGCTTGTCCCCCATGTTGCCGACCCCCGGACCGGGGATGCGCCGGACCCCCGATCTCCGCCAAGATCGACATGCGGACAGGACGTCCGCACCGCCTGGACGCGACGGCCACGACCTGACCGTGCGTCCCGGACACGGAGGGCACGATGCTCGAGGACACCAGCGCCGACACGATGGCTGCCGCTGCGGCTGCGGCGACCCTGCACCTGCGGATCAGGATCGTGGGTGCCACCGTCGACCTGCTCCGTGACGTGCCCTTCCACGAGGCACGCGCCGAACACGTCGCCGAGCGGCTGGACATCTCGACGCACGAGCTGCAGCAGCACTTCCCGTCGTGGGACGGGCTCGTCCTGGCAGCGGTGGACCGGTGGAACGGCGCCCGGATGGACGAGGTCACCCGCGAGGTCGGCAACGGCAGCACCGTCGAGCTCCTCCGCGCGATCGTCGCCTCGAACGCCGACGACCCGGCACTGATGCGTCTGCTCGTCGCACTGCTCAGTGTCGCCGGCAACCCGCAGCACGCCATGTCGAACTACCTGCGGTCGCGGTACCAGCTGTTCTTCGCCCAGGTGAGGCGCGGTCTGGAGCACGACATCGCGGTCGGACGAGCCCCGCACACGATGGACCCCCGCCGTGGAGCCGAGCAGCTCATCGCCCTGTACGAGGGGCTGCAGCTGCAGGCGCTCCTCCGCAGCGACCTCGACCTGGTCGCGGCCTTCGACCGGGCTGTCGCCCGCCTGGAGCGCGGCTGGATGGAACGGTACGAGGCGACCGCGCAGCGCCGGCTGTCGACCTGGGGCGACGTGTCCTGGTCCGACGACGAGACCTGGTCGGTCTGACGGAGCGGCCTCCGCCGGGACTGTCCCTGCCGGGCCGGCTCCTGCCGGGTCGGCCCCGGCCGGGCAGGGAGGGCCCGTCCGTGCTGGCCGCCGACCGCACCCGCTGGGACGTCGCCGAGGGGAGCCCGGGTACGCCGGGAAGCCCATCGGAAGGAACGATCGTGGCAGCACCGAACCCCATCCAGATCCAGAAGTACCTGAGCGGCATCGACTACCCGGCCTCGAAGGACGACGTCGTGTCGACCGCCGAGAAGGAGAACGCCCCCGACGACGTGCTCGAGGCGCTCCGTGCGATCCCGGACGGCGAGTACGACGGCCCCACCGACGTGTCGAAGGCCGTCTCGGACGCGAGCTAGCGGCTGCGGCTGCGGCTGCGGCCTGCTGCGGCCTGCCGCGGTTCGCGCTGGGCGACACGGCACGCGGCCCCGTGCCCGCGTCGTGTCGCTCAGCGCGAACCCGGGCGCCGCGACCGGCTCACCAGCGCGGGACGCTGCCGTTGCCCGGGTCGTAGCCGGAGTCGCGGATGACCGGCAACGCGGTGGTGTCGCTGTGCACCGAGTGCACCTCGATCCGGCGCCCGCGACGCAGCGCACGCCGTGCCCCGGGGGTCGCGAAGAGCCCGCCGAGCACCAGTCCGGCCCCGATCGCGAGCGCCACGGTCACCGCCGACCCGAAGTCCAGCACCGAGCTCGACGACCCGCTCATCACGTTGAGCAGCGCGTTCGACACCGCGACACCGGGCAGCAGCGCCCCGCAGAACGCCGGCACCGCGATAGCCGAGACGGCCGTGCGCATCCGGACGGCCGCGTAGGTCGAGAGCACGCCGAGCAGCACCGCCGCCAGGAACGTCGCACCGAGCAGCGGCAGGCCGAACTCCTTGAGCTGCCAGAGCGCCGCCCCCGCCGCGACCGAGAACACCACCGCGACCGGGATCACCCGTGCGCTGGCCTGCTGCACGAAGCAGTTCGCCCCGGCCGACGCCACGGTCAGGGACAGCGACGCCCAGAGCGGCAGGGCCTGGGTGACGATGCCGGACGGCTCGACCTCGAGCCGGAGCCAGTGCGTCACGGCGATGCCCGCCGGCACCCCGACGACGATCGCCGCGATGAGCATGCCGATCGTGAACGCCCGGGCGACCGCCATCGCGCGGAACCCCGAGATCGCGTCCTGCGCCCACGTCACGAGTTGCACGTGCGGCAGCAGGAGCACCACGAGGGCCGCGACCATCGTCGCCGCGCCGGTCGGGGTGAGCACACCCGCCCAGATCGCGAGCGTGCCGATCACCGACGCCACCGCCCCCTGCGCGCCGGAGACGAAGAACTGCGGGTACCCGCGGCCGGTCAGCCACCGGCCGGAGACGATGATGCCGAGCATCAGGATGAACGCCCCGACGCCGGCCCGCCAACCACCACCGGCCTGCAGCGCGATCGAGGTCCCGAGCACCGACAACCCGACGTCGGCGAGCCACATCGGCCACCGCGGCGGCATCCGGAGCACCGCCACGAGGGCGCTCACCGCGCTGGTCATGTCCCGGTCGTCGTGGATGACGTCGTCGACGATCTGGTTCGCCCACGTCAGCCGTCCGAGGTCGGCCCCGTCGGAGCGCGTGCTGCGCATCTTGACGAGCGGCGGGCCCTCGGTCGGCGAGTACTGGATCGTCACCGAGCTGCCCGAGAAGTCCAGGTCGAGCGGTGCGAGGTTCCACTTCGTCGCCACCGCGATCACGGCGGTCTCGACGCTCCGGGTGTCGGCACCGGAGGCGAGCATCACCTCGGTCAGGTCGAGACAGAAGTCGACGATCTGCCGGGCCGAGTACTGCTCCCGCAGCGAGCGCGTGTCCGGCGTGACGTGCTCGTAGATCGTGCCGCGCAGTCGCGCGCGGACGTCCCGCATGTCGTGCTGGGCGACGCTCCGGGCCTTCGGGCGCGGACGGGGTGGACGGCCCGGCCGGGGGCCGGGAGGGAGCGGTTCGGCCATCGGACCATTGTGCCTGCCGTCCTCGTGCGCCGCCTGGTGCCGGGTGGGACGACGGACGGGAGGCTCCCCACCGGTCCGGTGCGGAGCCTCCCGTCAGTACGGTGCGCGCTGCTTACTGCTCGAACGTGGCGTGCAGTTCGATGTCGACGCCGGTGAGGGCCTTGCTGACCGGGCAGGTCGCCTTGGCCTCGTCGGCGGCCTTGAGGAAGGTCGCCTCGTCGATGCCGGTGACCTCGCCGTGCACGGTGAGGACGATGCCGGTGAGCTTGAAGCCGGCCGTGTCCGGGCCGAGCGAGACGTCGGCCTTGACGTCGAGGGACTCGACGGTGCCGCCGGCCTCGCCGAGGACGGCGGAGAACTGCATGGCGTAGCAGGCCGAGTGCGCTGCGGCGATGAGCTCTTCGGGGCTGGTGGTGCCGCCGGCCTCGTCAGCGGCGCGCTTCGGGAAGGACACGTCGTAGGTGCCGACCTTCGAGCTGGAGAGTTCGACCTGGCCGGAACCGTCGTTGAGGCCGCCGTTCCAGGCGGTGCGTGCGGTGCGCGTGGGCATGGCCGCTCCTTTCGTTCGGGGTGCGGGCCGGGTGCGACCCTCGGTGCCGAGTCAATCGGAGAACGCTCGTTCTCGCAACCGGTTCCCGGGGAAGACGCAGGCTGACGGCTCCCGGGGTTCAGGTGGTGCGCAAGGCGGACTGTCGCGCGCCCTCCGGTCCGACGGCGATTTCGGCAACAGGTGTAGTTTTGGGCCATGCGTGCAGTCGTCTTCGAGCAGTACCAGACCTCCCCGTCCCTGACCGACGTCGAGAAGCCCGCGCCCGGTCCGGGCGAGGTGCTCCTCAAGGTGGCCGGTGCCGGTGCCTGCCACTCCGACGTCGCCGTCTACCGCGAGTTCCGAGAGGGCCAGCCCGGCGCACAGCAGCCCGCGTTCGTCCTCGGCCACGAGAACTCCGGCTGGGTCGAGTCCGTTGGGGACGGCGTCACCGGGTTCACCGAGGGGGACGCCTACCTGGTCTACGGCCCGGTCGGCTGCGGGCACTGCCGGTACTGCTCGAAGGGGCAGGACACCTACTGCGAGAACGCCGCCACCAACCCGTACATGGGCATCGGCCTCGGGCGCGACGGCGGCATGGCGGAGTACGTGACCGTCCCGGCCCGCAACCTCGTCCCGCTCGGTGACGCCGACCCGATCGCGGCCGCACCCCTCAGCGACGCCGCCCTGACGCCGTACCACGCGATCAAGAACTCCCTGCCGAACCTGGCCGGCGGCGGCAAGTACGCGCTCGTCGTCGGACTGGGTGGCCTCGGGCAGATCGCCGTCCAGATCCTCACCGCCCTCACCGGAGCGACCGTCATCGCGACGGACATGAAGGAGGACGCGATGGCGCGCGCTGCCGAGCGCGGCGCGATCACCGTCCCCGGGGGCCCCGACCAGGCCGACCGGATCCGCGAGATCACCGGCGGCAAGGGTGTCGACGCGGCGTTCGACTTCGTCGGTGCGACCCCGACCGTCAAGCTCGCGCAGGCGTCGATGGCCGTCGGCGGCCGCTTCACCGTCGTCGGGATCGCCGGCGGGACCACCGAGTGGAACTTCTTCTCGACGCCGTACGAGTCGACCATCACGAACACCTACTGGGGCACGATCGAGGACCTGCACGACGTCGTCGCGATGTACCGCGCGAGGCAGATCGAGCCGGACATCGAGCGGTTCGCCCTGGCCGACGCGCTCGAGGCCTACCGGAAGCTCGAGGCCGGCGAGCTCAGTGGCCGCGCGGTGGTCGTCCCGACGCTCTAGCGTGCGCCGGTCATCGGGCCCTAGGGTCGGGTCCGATGACCGACACCGCAGTCCACTCGGCACTCGAGTCCTGGTCCCCGGCACAGCTGCGGGACTGGAACCCGTCCTGGCGACAGGACCTGGCGGCGTCGGCGGCCCCGGCGCTCACCCTGGTCGGTGACGCCTCGTGGGGTGCAGCCGTCCGCGATGCCGTGCAGCTCCCCGTCGCCGATCCACTGTTGTGGGCCAACCGACGCCTCGACCTGTCGTCCGGGCACTGGGCGATCACGGGCATCCGGTTCCGCGGACGGGACATCGCGAAGCCCTTCGTCGACGTGATCGCCACGGACGTGACCCCGGACACCGCCGGCATCGCAGAACTCGCCGAGGTGCTCACCGCCCACCGGGAGTTCGCTCCGCTGTGCCTCCGTGTGCACCTGCCCGGCGACCAGCGGTCGGCGCCGGCGTCGGACGGGTTCACCGCCGTGCCGGACCTGCTCGTGGTGGCGGCCCCGGTCGCGCGAGTGGCCGCCGGCGCCGCGAGCACCGGTGTGGACGTCGAACTCGTCCGGGCCGAGCCGGCCGGCGCCGCGGTCCGAGTCGCCGATGCTTACGACGGGCTACGGCGCTCGGAGCCGGACCTGGACCAGTGGGCGACCGCCGCCGACCAGGACTCGCTCGCCGACGCGGACGAGGAAGGGCTGCTGTTCGACGTGGTGATCGCCGGACGCACCGCCGGGGTCGTCGCTGCGGCGCGGGACGACGTGGACGGCTTCACCGGGTTCACGGTCGAGGAGATCGTCCTGGACGCCGAGCACCGCGGGCACGGGTACGGGCCGCTCGTCCTGCGCCAGCTCGCTCGTGCGCTGCCGGCCGGCCCCTCGGACGTGCTCCGCGGGCACATCCACCCCGGCAACACCCGGTCGCTCCGGAACGCCCTGGCGAGTGGTCGCGAGGTGGTGTCGTCGCTGGTGTGGGTCACGCCGACCGGCTACCCGGGCATGCCGACGATCTGAGGGATCGCAGCGCACGTATGGGCAACATTTGTGTTCATTAGTCAATGCAATCGTTGCATCGCAGGTGCGGTGATGCCTTGACGGGGGACCTCGGCAGCAGGAGTGTTGCGCGCATGACCCTCTTCATCAGCTGTCCGGTCGCGAGCGTCGAGCGTGCGACCGCCTTCTACGAAGCGCTCGGCTGGACGCAGAACGCCGAGATGTCCGGCGACGCGGTGTCCTGCTTCGCGATCGCCCCCGAGCAGTACGTCATGCTCGCCAGTCGGGAGATGTACGCCAGCGTCGGCGGCACCGAGGACCTCATCGGCGGCCCGGACACCCCCTCGAAGACGACGGTGTCGTTCGACCTCCCCAGCCAGGAGGCCGTGGACGAGCTCGTCGAACGCGCGGCCGCTGCGGGCGGCAGGATCGGCGACACCGACGACTACCCGTTCATGTACCAGCGCCAGTTCGACGACCCGGACGGGTACCACTGGTCGCCGTTCTGGATGAAGCCCGTCGCCGCCACCGCCTGACGGCCCGCGCCTCCGGTCGTCAGCCGGCGCGCTCGACCGCAGGCGGACGGCACCCTGGTGCAGGAGGTCGACGGCACGGTCACCGGGCGCGGTCCGGGGTCCGTGCCGCGTACCCGACGCGGCTCTGCTGGACGTGCGCTGCCATGCGCGCGACCGCCGTCTCGACGTCTCCCGCGTCGATCGCCGACAGGATCTGTCGGTGCTCGGGCCAGAGCCGCTTGCCGCGCGAGAAGGTGTCCATCGCGTACAGCCACTCGATCTTCCGCGAGAGCTGGCGGAGCAGCGTGGCGAGCGTGGTGCTGCCGGAGAGCTCGGCGACCAGGAAGTGGAAGCGGTCGTTGAGGTCGACGAGCTGCCCGAGGTCGTCGCGCTCCACGGCTCGGTCCCCGGCGTCGAGGACCTCGCCGAGCTCCCGGCGCACCCGCCACCAGTCCGCCGGTGGGGTGTCGCCGTCGAACAGTGTCCTGGCACGGGTCGCGGCACGCCTGGCGGTGGCGACCTCGAGCGACTCGCGCACCGCGAACAGGTCGTCGGCCTCGTCGAAGGGGATCGCGGCGATGCGCGAGCCGACGTTCGGCTGCGACACGACGAAGCCCTCGCCCTCGAGCCCGCGGAGCGCCTCGCGCACGGGCACCCGGGAGACGCCGTAGCGCTCCGCGAGGAACGCCTCGGTCACCCGGGTGCCGGGCAGCAGGTCGCCCGCGACGATGTCGCGGCGGATCGCGTCGAGGACACCGGCTCCGTTCAGCACGGGGCCAAGCGTCCCACAACCGGCCGGGACGCTCGTCACACCGCGCTCTCCGCGAGGGACCGGCCCGGGATCGCGTCGAGCAGGTCCTTCGTGTACTGCTCCTGCGGGTCGTCGAACACCCGGGCGACCGAGCCCCGCTCGACGACCGCACCGCGCCGCATCACCACGACGTCGTCCGCGATCCGCCGGACCACCCCGAGGTCGTGCGTGATGAACAGGTAGCTCAACCCGAGTCGGTCCTGCAGGTCGTCGAGCAGGGCGAGGATCTGCTCCTGCACGAGCACGTCGAGCGCGGAGACCGCCTCGTCGAGGATGAGCAGGTCCGGCTCGAGCGCGAGCGCCCGGGCGATCGCGACACGCTGCCGCTGTCCGCCGGAGAGTTCGTTCGGCCGCAGCTGGGCGACGGCCCGGGGCAGGGCGACCTGGTCGAGCAGGGTCGCCACCCGCTCGGTGCGCGCGGCCCGGTCGCCGATGCCGAACACCCGGAGCGGTTCGTCGATCACCCGCTCGATGGTGGACGTCGGGTCGAGCGACCCGTACGGGTCCTGGAACACCGGCTGCACCCGTCGCCGGACGCCCCGCCGTTCCGCCCCGCGGGCACTGCCGATCGAGAGCCCGTCGACCAGGGCGCTGCCGGACGTCGGCGCCTCGAGCCCGAGCACGATGCGCGCGACGGTCGTCTTCCCCGAGCCGGACTCCCCGACGACGGCGGTGGTGGTCCCGCGGCGGACCGCGAACGACACCCCGTCCGCCGCCCGGAGCGTGCCGGCACCACGACCACGGATCCGGTACTCCTTGACCAGGTCCGACACGACGAGGATCGGCTCACCGGTGACGGTCGGCTCGGGCGGCAGCCCGGACAGTGCCGGTGCGGCCGCGATGAGCCGCTTCGTGTACTCGTGCTGCGGGTTCCGCAGGATCTCGCCGGGCGCGCCCTGCTCGACGACCTCGCCGTCGAGCATGACGACCACCCGGTCGGTCCGGTCGGCCGCGACCCCGAGGTCGTGCGTGACGAACAGCAGCGTCGTGCCGTGCTGGTCCACGAGCGTCTGCAGGTGGTCGAGGATCTGCCGCTGCACGGTCACGTCGAGTGCGCTCGTCGGCTCGTCCGCGATGAGCAGCTCCGGCTGGCGGGCCAGCGCGATCGCGATGAGGATGCGCTGCCGCATGCCGCCGGAGAACTCGTGCGGGAACTGGTCCGCGCGCCGGCTCGCCTCCGGGATCCCGGCCTCGGTCATCAGGGCGACCACCCGCTGGCGGATCGTGGCCCGCCCGCGCATCCCCCCGGCGCGCAGCGTGTCCGCGATCTGCGCCCCGACCCGCATCGAGGGGTTCAGGTTCGTCGACGGGTCCTGCGGGACGAGCCCGATCCGGCCACCGCGGACGCGCCGCATCGCGGACTCGTCGGCCCCGGTCACGTCGAGGTCGCCGAGTCGGATCGACCCGCCCGTGACGTGTCCGGCACCCGGAAGCAGCCGCAGCACCGCCGCGATGAGCGTCGACTTGCCGGAACCGGACTGGCCGACGATCGCGACGCGCTCGCCGCGGCGGACGTCGAGGTCGACTCCGTGCAGCACCTCGGTACTGCCGAACGCGACCCGCAGGTCACGCACGGAGAGCAGGGGCTCGCCGGGGTCGGACGGGAGGCTCGGCTCGCGTCCGTCGGTCGTCGTCCGGTCGGTCATGGGTGCGTCAGCGTCCTGTGGCATGTCCCTGGGCTCCTCTCGGGTTGGCGGCGGCGCCGAGGACGCCGGTGGCGGGGTCCCGCGTCACGCAGGACAGACGGCCGAGCGACCAGTCGCCGGCGCGGGTGACGACGTGCCCGAGGGCCTCGAGGCCGGCGATGACGTCGTCGCCGAGGCGGTCCTCGACCACCAGGCCACCGGGCGTCCAGGTCCGGGGCCAGAACGAGCCCGGGAAGGACGTGGTGTGCAGCGCGGGAGCGTCGATGGCCTGCTGGGGGGTGTACCCGCCGACGATCGTCCGGAGCAGGAACAGCAGCTGCCACTGGTCCTGCTGGTCACCGCCGGGGGAGCCGAGCGCCGTGACCGGCGCGCCGTCGCGGAGCACCAGGGTCGGCGTGAGGGTCGTCCGCGGGCGCTGGCCGGGGCGCAGCGTCGACGCGGTGCCGTCCTCGAGCCAGACCATCTGCAGGCGGGTGCCGAGGCAGAACCCGAGCTCCGGGATCGTCGGCGAGGACTGCAGCCAGCCGCCGGACGGAGTCGCGCTGACGATGTTGCCCCAGCGGTCGACGACGTCGATGTGGACCGTGTCGCCCCGGGTCTCGCCGGTCGCCATCACGATCGGCTCGCCGCGGTCCTCGGTCAGGGCGTCGTCCTCGGCGGGGGCCGCGACCGCGTTCCCACGGGCACCGGGCACGGTCGGTTCGCCGACACCGGCGACGGGTTCGCCCCTCGGTGTGTACGTCTCGCGGAGTGGCGGGAGCGCCCCGGCGGCGACGGACACCGACCCCGGACGGAGCTCGTGCGAGGCATGCTCGCCGATGAGGGTGCGGCGCTCGTCCGAGTACGCGTCGGAGAGCAGCTCGGCCATCGGGACGTCGCCGTCGCCGTAGTACGCCTCGCGGTCGGCGAGGGCGAGCTTCTGCGCCTCGACGATCGTGTGCGCACCGGCGACGGTGGACGGGTCGAGCAGGGCGTCGTCGAGCGGGTCGAGCAGTCGCAGCGTCTGGAGCAGCGCCGGCCCCTGTCCCCACGGCCCGGTCTTCGCGATCGTGCAGCCGCGGAACTCGGCCGTCGTCGCCGGTTCGTACGACGCCCGGAACGCGGCGAGGTCGTCGGCGCGGATGACCCCGGCGTGGTCGGTGCCCGAGGCGTGACGGTGCGGGGCCCGCACGAAGCGGTCGATCGCCTCGGCGACGAACCCGGTCGCCCACGCCTCCCGGGCGGCGTCGATCCGGGCGACGCGGCCCTCCGCTGCGGCCCCGTCGTGACCGGAGCCGGCGTCGACGAGCCGCTCGAGCACGGAAGCCCACGTCTCGTTCCGGACGACGTCCCCGGCGACCGGCACCGTCCCCACGGGCTCGGCCGCCACGTCGCTCCGCAAGCTCCGCGACGCGTCGGAACCGGCCCGCGTGGGCCCACCTCCCGTCAGCCACAGAGCGGCGGAGGACGGCCAGTGGTCGCGGAACAGGCTCTCCACCGTCGCGATCGTCGCGGCCACGCGCGGCGCGATCGGGTGCCCGTCACGGGCGTAGCCGACGGCCGGCGCGAGGACGTCGGCGAGTTCCCACGTGCCGTGGTCGCGGAGCAGCAGGAGCCAGGCGTCGACGGCGCCCGGGACGGCCGCGGCGAGTGCCCCGGCGCCGGGGACCAGGTCGAGGCCCTCGGCGCGGAAGTGCTCCGGCGTCGCGCCGGCCGGAGCCGGACCCTGCCCCATGAGGACCCGGGGCGTCGGGTCGTCCGCGGTGGCGAAGATCCCGGTCATGTCGCCACCGGGGCCGTTCAGGTGCGGTTCCACGACGTGCAGGACGAACGCGCCGGCGACGGCGGCGTCGAAGGCGTTGCCGCCGCGCTCCAGGACGGACTGCGCGGTGGCGGTCGCGATCCAGTGCGTGGACGCGGCCATGCCGAACGTGCCCAGCAGGTCCGGCCGGGTGGTCTCGGCACTCGGTTCGACGAAGGCGGGGTTGGTGCTCACGGTGTCACTTCCGGTCGGAGGCGGTGGGGTCGAGGGCGTCGCGCAGGGCGTCCCCGAACAGGTTGAAGCCGAGGCAGATGACGGCGATGGCGATGCCGGGGACGACCGCGGCCCACGGCGCCTGGCCGAGGTACTGCTGGGCGTCCGAGAGCATGATGCCGAGGCTCGGCGTGGGCGGCTGGATGCCGAGCCCGAGGAAGGACAGCAGCGCCTCGCCGATCACGGCGACCGGCATGATCACCGTCGCCTGCACGATGATCGCCGACACGCAGTTCGGCAGCACGTGCTGGGCGATGATGCGGGCGCCACCGGCGTCGAGGGTCTTCGCGCTCGTGACGAAGTCGGCACTCGTGATGCGGAGCGTCTCACCGCGGACGATGCGGATCATCGCCGGGACGTGCGAGACGCCGATCGCGATGACCGCGTTCGACAGGCTCGGGCCGCTGATGGCGGCGAGGCCGACCGCGATGATGAGGAACGGGAACGCGAGGGCCACGTCGGTCAGGCGGGAGATGACCGCGTCGAGCCACTTCCAGTACCCGGCGAGCAGGCCGAGCGGCGTGCCGATGACGACGGACACCAGGACGGACAGCGCGCCGACGATCAGCGAGACCTGCACGCCGTAGAGCGTGCGGGACAGGATGTCGCGCCCCAGGTCGTCGGTGCCGAGGCCGAACCCGACCGTGAACGGCACCTGGAACGGCAGGTCGAAGTGCGTCTCGGTGGGGTCGTGCGGGGCGACGAGCGGTGCGGTGAGCGCCGCGAGGACGACGACCGCGAGCATGATGCCCCCGGTCATGCCGAGGCGGTTCGATCGGACCTGCCGCCAGACACGGCCGCGGCTGGAGCCGAGGTCGAACGCGGCGGCTTCGGTCGGGGTGAGCGTGGTCACTTGGTCCCTCCCACGCGGATCTTCGGGTTGATGACGGAGTAGAGCACGTCGACGGCGAAGTTGATGAGCACGTAGCCGAGCGTGATGACGAGGACGACGGCCTGGATCACCGGGTAGTCCCGGGTGAACACCGAGTCGAGCGTGAGCTTGCCGAAGCCGGGCAGCGCGAAGATGCGCTCGGTGACGACGGCGCCCGAGATGAGCCCGCCGAGCTGCAGCCCGACGATGGTGACGACCACGATCATCGAGTTCCGCAGGCCGTACCGGAACAGCACCCGACCGCGGGAGAGCCCCTTGGCCCGGGCGGTCCGGACGAAGTCGGTCTTCATCGTCTCGATCATCGACGCCCGGGTCTGCCGCATGATCACGGCTGCCAGGGACGTGCCGAGGATCACGGCCGGGAGCGTCAGGTGGTACAGCGCGCTCAGCGGGTTCGTCGTCATCGGGACGTAGCCCGAGGCGGGGAACCACCCGAGGCCGGCCGCGAGCCACACGATCGCCAGGATCCCGAGCCAGAAGTTCGGCACCGAGAGCCCGACGAGCGCCGCGGCGTTCGCCATCCACTCGGGCCAGCGGCCGCGGTACCGCTCGGCCAGGGTGCCGAGGGCGACGCCGACCAGCACCGCGACGACGATCGCGTACAGCGCCAGCCACAGCGTGACCGGGAGCGTCGCGCCGAGGAGCTCGGTGACGGGGGTGCCGGTGCGGGTCGAGCGGCCGAGGTCGCCCTGCAGCGCGTTGACGACGAACCGCCAGTACTGCACGACGATCGAGTCGTCGAGGCCGAGCGAGGCGCGGACCGCGGCGAGGCGGGCGGGGCTCGCTTCCTCACCGGCCAGGGCGAGCGCCGGGTCGCCCGGCAGCTGCCGGACGCCGACGAACACCACGATCGACGCGAGCACGAGGGTGAGCGCCGCCTGCCACAGGCGGGTCGTCACGTAGCGGATCACTTGTCGGTCCCTTCCACGAACGCGGCCTGGCTGAGCCGGACCACGCCGTCCGCGTACGTCGAGACGCCCGCGACGTCGTTCCGGAGACCGGTGATGCTCCGGGTCCGGTAGAGGTAGATGATCGGGTCGTCGCGCTGCACCAGCTCGGTCATCTGCCCGTACAGGTCGGCACGCTCCTGCTCGTCGGTCGCCTGCGCGGCGCGGTCGATCAGGTCGTCGACCTCGGGGTTGCTGTACCCGGCGTAGTTGTTGCCGCCGCCGGTCGCCAGGAACCCGCCGATGTTGCCGTGCGGGTCCACGCGGCCCGACCAACCGAGCTGCAGCGCCTGGAAGTCGCCACGGGTCTGGTCGTCGAGCAGCGTCGTGTACTCCACCGGGGTGATCGTGATCGCGAAGCCACCGGCACGGGCCTGCGCCTGCAGGGCCTGGGCGAACCGGACCGTGTCGGGGGTGTTCGTCACCTCCATGTCGATCGGGAACGGCTGCTGCACGCCGGCCTTCCGCAGGATCTCCTTCGCGGCGTCCGGGTCGTACGCGGGGCACGCCTTGCTGGCGTCGCTCGCGAAGATGCTCGTGTCCGGCACCGGGGAGCAGGCGACGTCCGCCCAGCCGTGGAACACGCTCTGCACGAGCTCGGCGCGGTTGATCGACATCGACAGCGCTCGTCGCACGTCCGCACGCTTCGCCAGCGGGGTGTCGATCTGCCGCGGGTCGGTGCCGACGCCGTCCTGGTTGCCGATGTTCACCGTGATGCCCTGGTACCCGAGCGACCCGGTGCGCAGGACGGTCAGGTCCTTCCGCTTCCGCAGGTCGTCGACGTCCTGGGTGGAGATCGTGTCCGCCACCTGCACGTCCCCGGACTTCAGGTTCGCCGCACGGATGCTGGCGTCGGTGATGATCCGGTAGGTGATCGTGTCGAAGTGGGCGCTCGCCGTGTCGTAGTACTCCGGGTCGCGCTCGACCTGGATCGAGGTCTGCGGCACCCGCTTGACGAACTTGTACGGGCCGACGCACACCGGGGCGTCCCCGAACCCGTCGCCTTCCTCCTGGAGCGCGGTCGGTGACATCACCATGCCCGCGCGGTCGGCGAGCGCCGCCGTGATCGGTGCGAACGGGGTGTCGTAGTGCAGCCGGACGGTGTGGTCGTCCACCGCGGTGACGTCCGACACCGGCCCCATCTCGCTCTTCCGGCTTGAGTCGGCTTTGGTGAGGTTCCGCTCGAGCGTCGTGACCACGGCCGCCGCGTCGAACGGGGTGCCGTCGGCGAACCGGACGCCGGTCTTGACGGGGAACGTGACCGTCTTCCCGCCGTCGGACACCGTCGGCAGCGCCGTCGCGAGCATCGGCACGATCGCGCCCTCGTCGTCGATGTCGTACAGCTTCTGGCACATCGTCTCCATGACGTACCGGGTGTACAGCGACGACGAGGTCGTGGGGTCGAGACGGTCCGGCTCCGCGGAGAGGGCCATCACGAGGTCGCCGCCCTCGCGGACCTGGCGGTCGCCGATCGGTGCGGTGGTGACGGTGCCGGCGGTCGTGCCACCGGCCTTCGAGCGTTGGACGGGCACGCACGCGGTCAGGGCGAGCGTGGCGGCGATGACGACCGCGGGCAGGGCGAGGAGCGTGCGGCGGCGACGGGGACTGATCGGGGACATGGGGTTCCTGATGCGGTGTGTGGCGTGGCGTTCCTCGTGGGATCGCGCTCAGGAGCGGGGTTGATTGCATACAATCACGGATGAGGGCCCCCGTTTGTGCACAATCTGTTTCGATCGTGTAAAACCATCGCCCCCGATACGGCCACCTCGAACGCGGTCCCGACTGAGCGCGCATGCGCGCGTCGTGTCTCCGGAACGCCGGGAGCACACGGACCCGCGTCGCGCAACGCCCCCGGACCGGGGGATACCCCAGGCGCGCCCGGCCTGCGACCCTTGACCGTCGAGCTGTACAGGGACCGCTCGACACAGGACACGCACCGCGCTGGCGCTCGGCCGCCCGCGGTGGGCCTCACCACGAGCAGGGACGACCACCACATGATCAGGGCACGAGCACGCTTCGCCGCGGCCGTCACCGCCGTCGCGATCGCGGCCGCGGGACTCGTCGCGGTCGCCGCACCGGCACACGCAGCGACCACCTACACCGGCTCCGCACCGGCGGGCACCTGGCTGCGCGCCGGCGACCAGGTGACCTCCCCGAACGGGCAGTTCCGCCTGGTGATGCAGGGCGACGGCAACCTCGTCGAGTACGGCATCGGCAACGTGGTGCTCTGGGCGTCGAACACCCCGAACCAGTACGGGGCCGCCACGGTCGTCCAGAAGGAGGGGCCGCTGTCGATCATCAAGGACGGCAAGCTGGTGGCGCAGTGGGGCCCGAAGAGCTCCCCGACGAAGGCCCTGACCGTCAGCGGTGACGGCAGCCTGCGCCTGCTCGACACCGCCGGCAAGACCACGTGGAAGCTCGACACGTTCCAGAACCGGGTCCCCGCCGGCACGACGATCCTGCCCGGCACCGTCCTGCGATCCGGTTCCGGCCGGCAGCAGACGTTCACGATGCAGGCCGACGGCAACCTCGTGCAGTACGTCGGGACCGCTGCCGCGTGGTCGTCCAAGACCTTCCGGCACCCCGGCGCGACCGCCGCGGTGCAGGCCGACGGCAACCTGGTGGTCTACCCGAAGGGCGGCGGCAAGGCGCTCTGGGCGTCGAACACGTCCCGCAAGGGCGGCGGAGCACTGCTGGTGCAGCTCGACGGCAACGTCGTCCTCTACGGCAAGGCGGACACCCGGTCCTGGTCGACGAAGAAGGTCACCGGACTGCAGTGGCCGGTCGCCGGCACCACGATCACCGGGCGCTACGGCGACGACCGCGGCGCGGGACACGTGCCGCGCTACCACCAGGGCACGGACTCGCCGGTGAAGGTCGGCACGCCGGTCTACGCCTCCGGTGCCGGTCGCGTGACGACGGTGGTGCGCAACAACGCCAGCTACGGCAACTACGTCATCGTGACCTACGGCCTGACCACGGTGCTGACGGCGCACATGAGCTCGATCGCCGTGACCAAGGACCAGGTCGTCTCGCTGGGCACGCAGCTCGGCAAGTCCGGCAACACCGGGCAGTCGACCGGCCCGCACGTCCACGTCGAGACGCGCGTGAACGGGACACTCAAGGACCCGCTGACGATCCTCGCGTTCCGCTGACGCCGGCCCGCCGAGCCCCGGCCGTAGGGTGGTGGGGATGTCACGCCCCACCGCCGAGGACGTCCTCGTCGCGTTCGCCCGGACGCCCGCGGACGTCGGTGCCGCACGCCGCGTCGCCCGCCGCTTCGCGGACCTGGACCCGGGGGAGCGATCGGCACTGCTCTGGAGCGAGGACCCCGGTGGCCGGCTCGTCGCCGTCGTGCTGCTCCTGCAGGCGGCCCGCGAACGGCAGGCCGCACGCCGGACTCCGGATCCCGACCTGACCGACGAGTACCTGTCCGCACTCCGGGCCGAGCGGATCGACGACCCGGCGCTGGTCGACCTGGCCGCCGAGGACCTGGTCGGCGCCCCGCTGCTCGGCGGCTCGACCGGGCCGCTGTTCGCGCTCGCGAAGTCCGACGTGGCGCTCGTCCGTCGGGCCGCGGTGGTGGCGACCCTGGCGTTCGCGAAGCAGGGCGACGCCGAGGTCCCGCTCGCCGTCGTCGGTCGACTGGTCCGGGAGCGCGGCGACCTCGTGCAGTCCGCCCTCGGCTGGGTGCTGCGCGAGACCGGCAAGCGGGCGTCCGAGGCCGAGCTGATCGGGTTCCTGGAACGCCAGGGCCGGTTCCTCAGTCGTGCGGCGCTGGAGACCGCGACCGAGCACCTGCCGCCGGCCGAACGGGACCGATTGCGCGGCTGACCAGTCGTTGATCCCGGTCGCGCCGAACACAGCGCACCGGTCTCCGACAGGATGGTCGGAACACGACAGGAGCTCATCGGTGCACTCTCACGGCGGCATGCTCGGGACCTTCGCCCTCATCGCCCTCACCGTGGCGGGCGCGGTGTACATCGTCGGCGCGGCCGGACAGCGGCGACGCGGTCACGCCGCCTGGCCCCTGGCCCGCACGGTCTCCTGGATCGCCGGACTGCTCGCCGTCGCCGCGGTCCTGGTCGGTCCGCTCGGCCACGCCGGAGGCCACGACCTCACCACGCACGTCCTCGGGCACGTCGTCATCGGCATGGTCGCCCCGGTGCTGCTGGTGCTCGGCTCGCCGGTGACGCTCGCCCGCCGCACGCTCGAGCCCGTCCCGCTGCAGCGCCTCGGTCGGCTGGCCGGCAACCCGCTCACCCGGGCGCTCGCGTTCCCGGTGGTCGCCGCCGTCCTCGCCGTCGGCGGCTCCTGGCTGCTCTACACCGGCACCACCGCGGCCGACTCGACCCGCGACCCGGCGCTGCACTCGGTCGTGATGATCGGGTTCCTGCTCGCCGGCCTGCTGCTGACCGCGGGCGTGGTCGGCGTCTCGGCCGGCATCCGCCGCACCCCGCGCTGGCTGCGCGTGACCGTCGTCGTGCTGTCGACCGCGGTCCTCTGCGTCGAGGCCGCGCTGATGGGCGCCTCCGGTGTGCCCGGGATCCCCGCCGACCAGGTGCCGTCGGCCTCGGCCGCCCTGTGGATCGGCGCGGTCCTGTACGCGGTCGCGCTCGGCGTCGTCATCGCCGGCGAACGGGCGCGCGACGAGCGGACCGCACACGACGAGCAGGTGGCCGCTGACGTCCGGGAGGCCCGCCCCGCGCCCGCAGCACCCGTCACTTCCGACGCGGCGAGCTGAGCGCACCCCGAGGCGTCCGCTCCGTCGGCGTGTCCGTTCCCCTGCGGCGGCGTGTCCGGCGCGTTCGCTGCCCTCTCGCAGCGCTGAGCGACCCACGCTGGGAAGTCCGCACGAGGCGGAGGCGTACCGATGGGACGACGCGTGCCGGGCCTCCCGTCCGGCCGCGACCGCGACGAGAGGAGCGCACGCATGCGCGCACTGACCTGGCAGGGCACCGAGAAGGTGTCCGTCGAGACCGTTCCCGACCCGACCATCCAGGAGCCCACGGACGCGATCGTCCGGATCACCTCCACGGCGATCTGCGGCTCCGACCTGCACCTGTACCGCGTCCTCGGCCCGTACATCGACAAGGGCGACGTCCTGGGCCACGAGCCGATGGGCATCGTCGAGGAGGTCGGCTCGGCCGTCACGAACCTCAAGGTCGGCGACCGCGTCGTCGTCCCCTTCAACATCTCCTGCGGCCACTGCTACATGTGCAAGCGCGGGCTGCAGTCCCAGTGCGAGACCACCCAGGTGACCGCGTACGGCAGCGGCGCCGCACTGTTCGGCTACACGAAGATGTACGGCCAGGTCCCCGGCGGCCAGGCCGAGTACCTCCGCGTGCCGCACGCCGACTACGGCCCCATCAAGGTGCCCGACACCGGCGCCGACGACCAGTGGCTGTTCATGAGCGACATCCTGCCGACCGCGTGGCAGGCCGTGCAGTACGCGGACGTGCCCGAGGGCGGGACGCTCGCGGTCCTCGGCCTCGGCCCGGTCGGGCAGTTCGCCGCCCGCATCGGCAAGCACCTCGGCTACCGCGTGCTCGCCGTCGAGCCGGAGCAGGTCCGTCGTGACCTCGCGGCGAAGTACGACATCGAGACGTTCGACCTGTCGAAGGACCTCGTCGCGGAGCTCGTCGACCTGACCGACGGCCGTGGCCCCGACGCCGTCGTCGACGGGGTCGGCATGGAGGCGCACGGCAACCCCGTCGCCGGGTTCGCCCAGCGTGCCGCCGGTCTGCTGCCCGACAAGCTCGCGCAGAAGGCCATCGAGACGGCCGGTGTCGACCGGCTCGACGCCGTGCACACCGCGATCGACCTGGTCCGCCGCGGTGGCACCGTCTCGCTGAGCGGTGTCTACGGCGGCATGGCCGACCCGATGCCGATGATGACGATGTTCGACAAGCAGATCACCATCCGCGAGGGCCAGTGCAACGTGAAGCGCTGGATCGACGACATCATGCCGCTCGTCGAGGACCCGTCCGACCCGCTCGGCACCCTCGACCTGACGACCCACCGGGTGTCGCTCGAGGACGCCCCGCACATGTACGAGGTCTTCCAGAAGAAGGAGGACGACTGCATCAAGGTCGTCCTCGACCCGGCACTCGCCGCCTCCTCCGCAGCATGACCCGCATCGTCGTCGTCGGCGCCACCGGGAACGTCGGGACCGCGCTGCTCCGCCGCTTCCGGGACGCCGGCGCCGACGTGGTCGGTGTCGCCCGCCGCCAGCCCGACCTGCGCGCCCAGCCGTACGACAGTGCGCTCTGGCACACGGTCGACGTCGGTGCCCCGGACGCCATCGACCGGCTGACCGCCGTGTTCCGCGGAGCCGACGCCGTCGTGCACCTGGCGTGGGCGCTGCAGCCGACGCACGACATCCCGGCGCAGCACCGCACCGACGTCCGGGGCACCGCGAACGTCCTGGCCGCCGTCGCCGCCGCGGGCGTGCCGCAGGTCGTCGTCGCGTCCTCGGTCGGCACCTACCGCGGGGTCGACGCCGACGGCAAGCGCACCCCGGTGGACGAGTCCTGGCCGACCGACGGCATCCCGACCGCCACCTACTCGATCCACAAGGCCGAGAACGAGCGGGCGATGGACGTCTTCGAGCGCGAGCACCCGGACGTCGTCGTGACCCGGCTGCGCCCCGGGCTGGTCTTCCAGCGGGACGCCGCCGCCGAGATCCGCGGGCTGTTCCTCGGACACCTGGTGCCGATGCGGATCGTGCGCTGGATCCGCTGGGCCGTCCTGCCGCTGCCGTACCCGTTCGTGTTCCAGGCCGTGCACGCCGACGACCTGGCCGACGCCTACTGGCGGGCGATCGACCGGAAGGCCGCGGGAGCGTTCAACATCGCCGCTGCCCCCGTGCTCACGCCACCGCGGATGGCGCGGGTCTTCGGGATGCTCGGCGCGGTCCGCGTGCCGCTCGGCCTGGTGCGCGGCCTCGTCACGCTGACCTGGCGGCTGCGCCTGCAGCCGACCGACGCCGGCTGGGTGGACATCGCCGCCGGGGTGCCGATCATGCGCACCGACCGGGCGCGCGAGGTCCTCGGGTGGGAGGCCCGACACAGTGCCGAGGACGCCATGCGTGACCTCGTGGCCGGGTTCGCCGACGAGCACGGCGTGCCGGCGTCGCCGCCGCTGCGCGGCTGAGGTCGGGCGGCCGGGTCCGCTGAAGAGCGGACTGGCGTGGCCCTCTGCGGCGGGTGAGGATACGAGTCAGTTGCAGTACGCAACTGTCTTGTGCTTCACCGACAGAGGAGTCGACATGCAGAAGTCCATCGCGGCCGCCGCCGTGGCCACCGTCATCGCCGCCGGCCTGTTCGCCGCCGCCCCCGCTTCGGCGCTCACCGCGTCGACCCGCGTGGTCGGCGGCGAGAAGGCCCCGGCGACGGCGTCGATCGTCCAGCTCCAGGCGACGGGCGGCACGATCCCCGCCGGCTACGCCAGCTCGTGCACCGGCGAGCAGATCTCCGCGTCCTGGGTCCTCACCGCCCGGCACTGCATCGACGGCATCGGGGCGATGAACGTCTACCACTCGAACTCGACGGTGAACCGCGGCACCCCGGTCGCCGTCGACCGGATCAGCGCCGCCCCCACCGGTGACGTCGCCCTGGTGCACCTGCGCACCGCGTACGCGCTGTCCTCGTACACGCCGCTGGACCTGGCCGCGACCGCGAAGTCGAGCGGCACCGGCACCATCCAGGGCTACGGCCTCCGCGCGAACGCCGTGCAGTCCGACGGGCTGTACCAGGCGTCCGTGTCCCTGACCGGGGCGAGCACGGACGCGTTCGGCGGTCGGGCGCAGCACGTGACCGGTGTCTCGGGAGCCTCGAACCACGGCGACTCCGGCGGGCCGCTCATCGTCAACGGCAAGGTCGTCGGCGTGTGCTCCACCGGTGACAGCGCCGACCCGGGGGCGAACACCCGTGCCGGGTCGAACTACGCGCTGCTCGCGCAGGCGTCCTCGTGGATCCGGAGCACGGCGGGCATCTGATCCTCTGCCGGACCTCCTGGGAACGACACCGAGCGGGAACGCGGGTTCACGGCGTCGATGTGTCCACCCAGGAGGTCCGACGCAGCTCGGCGTCGCGTGCGCAGGGCCGGCGTGAGCCGGATGGACTGCTCGATCGCGACCCGGACCATCGTCACCGGCTCGACGCTCGTCTCCCGGTCATCTGCGGCGGCTCCTGATGATGGTCACGGCGACGATCACAGCAGCCAACACTGCGACGATCGCCGTGGGGATCGGTTCGAAACCCACGCCGGTGAATGCGGCAGTCAACGTGTCCTCTCGGTGAGCGTGTCGGTGTGCGCTCCCCAGGAACGGTACCCCGACGCCGCTGCTGTCCGGCGGCGGGGTCAGTCCGGGGCGTCCGCCGGTGCAGGGCCGGCCGTCGCGGCCTGCTCGAACAGGCCGGTCGCCAGGTCGTTGAGGACCGCGTGCAGGTCCCCGCGGTGGCCGGAGTCGACGGCGCGGAGCATGGCGGCGTAGCGCTCCCGGTAGTCCGCGACCACGGCCTCGCCCGCCGAACTAAGGCGCAGGAGCGACCCTCGTCGGTCGGACGGGTTCGGTGTGCGCTCGAGGAGTCCCGCCGTCGAGAGTCGGTCGACCATGTTCGTCACCGCGCCGGAGGTCAGGCCGAGGAACCCGGCGACCTCGGTGGGGGTGGAGTAGCCGGTGTCGCTGATGAGCACGAGCGCGCGGAGGCCGCTCTCGTGCACGCCGGCGCGGGCGCTGAGCTGCCCCACCAGGCTCGCGTTGGCGCGCACGACGGCGTCGAACGCGGCCATCAGGTCCGTCGCGTCCTTCTCGTCTCGCGTGCTCACCAGTCGTTCTCCAGATCTCTCTCGTTGCGGGAGGTTACCGGTCCGAGGCGTGCCTGCCGGACGTGGATGCGCCTCCAGTCCGTCGTGTCCCCCGCTCTGGGGGCCACACGGCGGTTCCATCTTGTTGAACCGGTGACTATCTTAATCATTGAGCAATCGGCCAGACGGAGATTGCGAACCAGACCCCCACGAACATCGAGGTACCCCGTGTCCAACCAGCTCCGCACCTCCCCGCTGAAGCGCATCCGTTTCGCACCCGTGGCGCTCCTCGCGGGCATCTTCGCCGCCGTGCTCCTCTCCCTCTCGCTCACCGGCACCCTCTCCGGGTTCGCCGCGAGCATCACCAACAGCAGCAACACCGCTGCCAGCGGCACGCTGATCATGCAGGAGCAGAACGCCAACGCGTCGGTCACCTGCCTCAGCACCGACGGCGGCTCGGTCTCCACCAACGCCGCGACCTGCTCCACCATCAACAAGTTCGGTGGCAGCACGACGATGACCCCGGGCAACACGGTCAACACCCCGATCACCATCAAGAACACCGGCACCGCAGCCGCCAGCACCTTCACCCTGACCCCGGGCGCCGCCTGCACGCAGAGCGCGAACGGCACGTCGAACGGCACCGCGACCGACCTGTGCGCGAAGATGAACCTCGTCGTCACCTCGGGCTCCACCACCGTCTTCTCCGGCACCCTCGCCAGCTTCAAGGGCGGCGCCGCGATCACCCTGCCGACCGCTCCCGCCGCCGGTGCGAGCGTCCCCTTCAACTTCGCGGTCACCCTCGACTCCTCGGCCGGCAACACCTACCAGGGCCTCGCCGCCTCGGTGCCGATGACCTGGACCTTCACCGCCTGATCCGCAGCACCCCAGACCGGCGACGCTCGACCGACCCCCCTACGGTCGAGCGTCGCCAATCCCCGTGACCACGACCGACCAGGACGGAGCAGCACATGAGCCTCACCTCGGCCATCCCGCTCAGCGGTACCCTCCCGCGGCCGCTCCTCGGCGGCCGTGCGATCAGCCGCTCCGAGACCGTCCTCGCCTGGTCGGTCGCCACGATCGCGGCACTGCTCCTCACCGCCGCCGTCCTCTTCCTCACCAACGGCGGCCGCTGGTTCGTCGTCGAGACCCCGTCGATGGGCGAAGCCGCACCCGTCGGCACACTCGTGCTCGACAT
This sequence comes from Curtobacterium sp. MCLR17_032, assembly GCF_003234795.2. Lineage (NCBI taxonomy): Bacteria > Bacillati > Actinomycetota > Actinomycetes > Micrococcales > Microbacteriaceae > Curtobacterium > Curtobacterium sp. MCLR17_032. The sequence continues at coordinate 275,825 of NZ_CP126268.1, forward strand.
GCCGGTGCAGGCGTCGTCCCTCCGGATCGGCGACATCGTGTCCTACCAGACGCCCGCGAACCCCGACGTCACCTACACGCACCGCATCGTCGCGATCGACCCCGACGGCGGCATCCACGCCCGCGGTGACGTGAACGGTGCCGAGGACCCGTGGACGCTCACCCAGGAGAACCTGGTCGGCGCCCCGGTCCTGCTCGTCCCGCACCTGGGCTGGCTCTTCCGGGCGGCTCCGATCCTCCTGATCGGCACGCTCCTGATCTGGGCACTGACCAGCGCCTTCACCGACCGGATCACCCGTGGCAGCCTGCGCATCGCGGGCAGCGCGCTCACCGTGGCGTACGCCGCGTTCCTGCTCAAGCCGTTCGTCAACGTCACCACGATCTCGAACACGTCCGCGAAGGGCACCGTCGAGGCGACCGTGGTCTCCTCCGGCATGTTCCCCGTCCGCATCGACGCGGTCGGTGGCAACACCGTGCACCTGGTCGACGGCGAGGTCGGTCGGGTCACCATCCACGAACTCTCCCACCACGGGCAGTACCAGCTGATGTCGAACATCGACCTGGACCCGATGGGCTGGGCCGCGCTCATCGCCGCCTGCCTGCTGCCGCTGCTGTTCTGCATGGCGATCGGCCGCGTCGAGGCGGTGCGTGCCGCGTGAACCTGCACCGACTCCGTGACGGCAAGGTGGTCGCCGTCCTGCTCGTCGTCGCACTCGCCGTCGTCATCGTGCTCAACCAGTTCGCGCCGACCCGGTCCGCGTTCAGCGCGAAGGTGACCAACGGCTCGAACAGCGCCGGCACCGCCAGCTACTTCACCTGCGCGAGCGCCGTCGACGTGGACAACGCCAACGCACTGTTCACCTACCAGCTCACCGAGGCCAGCAACGCGAAGACCGCCGTCGACGACTCCGGCAAGGCCGCGAACGGCACGTACCAGGGGTCGATGACCACGGCGACGACCACCCCCAAGGCCTGCCCGCGGGACACCGGCGGTGCGTACGTGCTGGACGGGTCGTCGAGCTTCGTCTCCACGCCGACGATGTACCGCAACCCGACCACCTTCAGCGAGGAGGTCTGGTTCCGGACCACGGTCGCCGGCGGCCTGCTCATCGGGTTCGGCAGCAACCAGGTCTCCGTCTCGGGGCAGCACGACCGCCAGGTGTACCTCAACACCAGCGGGCAGCTCGTCTTCGGCACGTACAACAACACCACGCAGGTCGTCACGTCGCCCAAGGCGTACAGCGACGGAGCCTGGCACCACGTCGTCGCGACGATGTCCCCCTCGACGGGCATGCGGCTCTACGCCGACGGGGCCTTGGTCGCGTCGAACACCGCCTTCACCACCCCGGAGAACGCGACCGGGTACTTCCGCGTCGGCTACGACACGATCACCGGGTGGCCGGGCGCGGGCAACTACTACTACGCCGGCTCGATGCGGTTCGCCGCCGTGTACAGCTCGGTGCTCTCCGCGACACAGGTCGCGAACCACTACAACGCCGGGCGCTGAGGCGGGCCGCGGTCTTCCGCCAGGCCGTGGCGGTTCTCCGTAGATCGGCTGGCATGTCCATGGTGACCTGCCTGGTCCGGGCGAAGATCGCTGTGGCGTCCGGTACGAGGCCGGGTGCCGAGGGGAGATCCGTGGTGTCGTTGCGCGCAGAAGTGAAGAACGCCGCGTTCGTGCGGTCGATCAAGCTCCGGGGGTACCGCCGGATCGGCGGGCAGGGATGGGGGAAGCCGGTCGGGTCGATCACGCGCACCCTGGGGTGGACGCGGAGCGGGTTCAACGAGTACATCCAATGGGGACTGGTCAACGAGCAAGTGTCGTCGATCATCTGGGAACCGGGGTACGGCAGCAGTGTCGCGTGGTCGTTCATGAGCGGAGTCCTGCGGGACAGCGGTGCGGGTCCGGGCCGGATCCTCTCAGCGATCCTCGGCGACGAACTCGGCGAGATGGACCTCGCGGAGCTGTCGAACGGCATCGGGAACGCGCTCTCAAGCGCCGATGACCTCATGGCACGCTTCGACTCGCTGGAAGCAGTGCGGGACGTCCTGCTGGCGCACGACGACGACGACTTCACCGTTCCTTGGGGCCATCCGGGCGGTCCTGTGCAACGTGTGTTCTACGCGGCAGCCTGCGAGGTCGTCGCGAGTGAGCGACCGGATGAGGAACTCGTCCGGTCGTCGATCGCGACCCTCCGGGGCCGCGGCTACCCGGAGGCATCAGGGCGCGCGAAGCGCCTCGAAACCGCGTTCCTGCGGAAGGTCGGCCAGAGCGCCTCGGTGCTCGACGGATAGGCGTTCCACACGCCGGCGACCGAGCGGATCCCATCACCAGATCGGCACCTCGTCGGTGCCGCGCGCCAGACTGGGGGCATGGCACGGAAGACCGGCGTCACGGCGCCCCGCATCACGCTGACCGAACCGACGGACCTGGAGGACTGGACGCCCGGCCCCGGCGACGTCCTGACCGGCGACCGCATCGAGGGCAAGCGCATCGGCTTCCTCGACCTGTCCGGTGAGCGCCTGCCCGACCTGGAGGTCGAGGAGTGCGTCATCGAGACCCTCCGCGCCGGCGACGCCGAACTCCGTGGCTTCCGGATCCGCGACAGCGTGGTGGAGGTCCTCGATGCCCCTGTGCTCCGCGCCGTCAGCGGTGCCTGGCGGGAGGTCCGGATCGCCGGTGGCCGGGTCGGCTCGGCCGAACTGCACGACAGCTCGCTCGCCAGCGTCGAGTTCGTCGGCCTGAAGCTCGGGTTCGTCAACCTCCGCGCCTCGACGCTCACCGACGTCGTGTTCCGCGACTGCGTCATCGACGAGATCGACATCGCGGACGCCCGACTGCTGCGGGTGTCGTTCCCGGGCAGCACCGTCCGGGAGTTCGCGGGCACGAACACCCGCATCGAGGACGTCGACCTGCGGGGCGCCGACCTCGACCGACTCGAGCGGCTGGACGGTCTGCGCGGTGCGACGATCGGCGGCGAGCAGCTGTTCACGCTCGCCCCGCTGCTGGCCGCCCAGGCTGGCTACCGGGTCGAGTGACCGACGCACTCGCGCCCACCGACCTGCTCGGGCAGTGGGTGCTCGAGCGGACCGTGCACGACCGGCTGGCCGACCTGCGCGGCACCGTCACCGGCACGACCGAGCTCACGACGGTCGACGACGACACCGTGCGCTGGCACGAGGCCGGCACGATGGTCCTCGGCGAGCGCACGACCCCGGTGTGGCGGACACTGACGGTCCGACGCGCTCTTGCCGGTGACGGCCCGGATGACCCGGCCGACCGGTGGCGGGTCTGCTTCGCCGACGGCCGTCCGTTCCACGACTGGGTGTGGGGCATGCAGGTCGAGCACGCCTGCGCCCCCGACGACTACACCGGTCTGCTCGCCGGGACACCCGAGCGGTGGACCGTCCGCTGGCACGCACGGGGCCCGGCGAAGGACCTGCTCCTCGCGAGCACGCTCACGCCGACGGGGTGACGGCCGGTCGGGACGCGATCGCGCGGTGCCCGCTCGGAGGTGCATACTGGTCTCGTCATCCGACCCGGCAGTGGGGCTTGCCGGACCCAACCTCGACGTCCGTCGACAACAGTCCCTATCTCAGCTGGTCGCGTTCTGACGCGCCTGAGGTAGGGAGAGCCATGTCCGAACCCGTGGGGGTCGACCCCGACATCGACGACGCGTCGCTGTCGCCGGCCACGTCCGCGACACCGCGGCCGGTGCACCTGCGCTGGCGGTACCTCGGCCTCGTGGCGGTCGGCGGTACGATCGGCACCGCCGCGCGCGAAGCGATCAGCACGGCGTTCCCGGCGCAGCAGGGGGTGTCGTGGGCGGTCTTCTGGATCAACGTCTCCGGTGCACTCCTGCTGGGGCTGCTGCTCGAGCACCTCGCCCGTCGGGGCGCTGATGCGGGCCATCGCCGTACGGTGCGGCTCCTGCTCGGTACCGGAGTCCTCGGCGGCTTCACCACGTACAGCACCCTCGCGACGAGCACAGCGGTCCTGTTCCGCGACGGCCGCGGCCTCGACGGGACCGGGTACGCGCTGCTGACCGTGCTCTCCGGTGCCGTCGCGACCGGTGTCGGCATCGCCGTCGCCGGCCGGATCCGGTCGAACGGAGCGCGGGCATGAGCGCGGTGGTCTTCCTCGGCGTCGCGGCTGCCGGCGGCCTCGGTGCGGCGCTGCGCTTCTTCCTGGACGGGGCGGTCAACCGTGGGCGGGAGTTCCGGATCCCGGTCGGGACGCTGACGATCAACGTCACCGGTTCGTTCCTCCTGGGCATCGTGACCGGCGCCGCCGGGCACCTCGGTGTCGTGCCGGTCGCGGTCCTCGGCACCGGGCTCCTGGGCGGCTACACGACGTTCAGCACCGCCAGCTTCGAGACCGTCCGCCTGGCCCGCAGCGGCCGCACCACGGCCGCCGCGGTCAACGGGCTCGGGATGCTCGTGGTGTCGGTGGCCGCTGCTGCCGCGGGTGTCGCGCTCGGCACCCTCACCTGACCGGGAGGGGCGCATCGACTGCCTCCGCTGCGCACCCCAGGACCGCGGCCGCGACGTCCGCCTGCAGCAGGTCGCCGTGCACGGCCGCCCCGGTCTGCGACCCCGCCGCTGCCGCGACGACCACGGTGTGCATCGCGTTCGCCGCGTTGCCCGCCGCGTACACGCCGGGCACGTCGGTCCGTCCGACCGCGTCGACCGCCAGCACCCGGCCGATCACCGTGCCGTTGACCTCCTGGTCAACCGGTGTCAGCCCGAGTCCGGCGGCCCACTCGACCCGGGCCTCGACCCGGCTCGCAGCCGCCAGGGCATCGAGTCCGACGATCGTCCCGTCGGCGAGCTCCACTCCGGACAGCGCGTCGCCGTCGGAGCGCACACGGACGATCGGGGTCCGGACCACCCGGATGTCGCGGGCTGCGAAACCGGCCAGCACGGTGTCGTCGAGCAGGTCGGGATCCGCCACGAACGCCGTGACGTCGTCGCTCAGCGCGCGGAACAGCTGTACCTGGTGCGCGGCCGCCGCCATCGTGACGAGGACCCCGATCCGGCGGTCGCGGACCTCCCACCCGTGGCAGAACGGGCAGTGCACGACCCCGCGGCCCCACTGCTCCGCCAGCCCCGGGACGTCGGGCAGGACGTCGACCGCCCCGCCGGCCACGACCACACGGCGGGCAGCGACGACCTCGCCGGATGACAGGGTCAGTCGGAAGCCGACCGGGTCGTCGGCGGTCGCGGGTGTGGCGGACGCGGCCACGATCCTCCCGTCCGTCACGGTGACCCCGTAGCGGGCGACCTCCTGGCGCCCGATCCGGACCAGCTCGCGGGGTGCGGTGCCCTCCTGGCCCAGCAGGTTGTGGACGCCCTCGGCGGGTGCGTTGCGGGGCTCACCCGCGTCGACGACCAGGACGGAGCGGCGCGAGCGCCCGAGGATGAGGGCGGCGGACAGGCCGGCGGGACCGCCGCCGACGACGATGACGTCGAAGTGTTGAGACATGCGGTGATCCTCGGTCGCCCGTGACCGACGTGGCAAGTGCTGTTGCCGGTGTGGCAAGATCGGCCACATGACATCCGGCCGGGAGGCACGCCCCACCGAACCGACGACGGCCGACGTCGTCGACGCGGTCGGCCCGCGCCTGCGGGCGCTCCGCACCCGACGCGACGTCACCCTTGCGGCACTCGCGGAGCGGACCGGGATCTCGATCAGCACCCTGTCGCGCCTGGAGTCGGGGCAGCGGAAGCCCACCCTGGAACTGCTGCTGCCGCTGGCACGCGCGTACCAGGTGCCGCTCGACGATCTGGTCGGGGCGCCGGCGACCGGGGACCCGCGGGTGCACCTCAAGCCGGAGCGACACGGCCGCCGCGTGGTGATCCCGCTGACGAAGCGGACCGGGGGAGTGCGGTCGTTCAAGCAGCTCATCGAACCGAACGACCACGGCTCGGACACGACGCTGAAGACGCACGAGGGCTACGAGTGGCTCTACGTGCTCTCGGGTCGGCTCCGACTGGCGCTCGGCGACGAGGTGTTCGACCTCGGCCCGGGTGAGGTCGCCGAGTTCGACACCCACACCCCGCACTGGGTCGGCAACGTCTCGGACCAGGTGACCGAGGTGCTCTGCCTGTACGGGCCGCAGGGGGAGCGGGCGCACGTGCGGTCGAAGCCAGCCTGAACGGCGCCCGCAGAACGCAACATCGGCGACGAACCACAACGCGATCGCGTTGCGTCTCGCCGCCGACGTTGCGTCTTGCGGTCAGGCGACGGCCGCGCGGTACCGCTCGAGCACCTCGGGGTGCGGGTCCGCCGGGATCGACGTCGTGGGGATCGACCAGCCGGGGAGCTCCCCGGTGACGACCCACGCCGCCTGTCGTGCAGCACCCGCGGCGACGTACTCGCCGGGTTCGGGCACCAGGACCTCGCGGCCGAAGACCTGCGCCGCGACGACGCGGACGGCCTCGTTCTGCGCGGCCCCACCGATGAGCAGCAGTCGCTCCACGATGACACCGGTGCGCTCCACCGCGGCCAGTCCGTCGGCGAGGGCGCAGAGCATGCCCTCCACCGCGGCACGGGCCAGGTGTGCCCGGTCCGTCGTGCCGGGCGTCATGCCGAGCAGTGATGCGGTGGCGTCCGGCCGGTTCGGGGTGCGCTCACCGACGAAGTACGGCACCAGGACGAGCCCGTCGGCGCCGGCCGGAGCGTGCAGCGCCAGCCGACCGAGTTCGGCGTGGTCGACACCGAGCAGGCCGCCGATCACCTCGAGCACCCGCGCCGCGTTCAGCGTGGTGACGATCGGCAGGCGGGAGCCCGTGGCGTCGGCGAACCCAGCGACGGTGCCGGACGGGTCCGCGATCGCGGTGTCGGTCACGCCGAACACGGTGCCGCTCGTGCCGAGGGACACCGCGACGTCGCCGGCGGCCAGGCCGAGTCCGAGCGCGGCGCCGGCGTTGTCCCCGGCGCCCGCCGTGACGACGAGCCCACGGGAGGCCCGTGCACCGCCCGGCAGGTCGACGTCCTGCTCGAGGGTCCCCATCGCCTCGGCCGGCTCCACCACGCGCGGCACGACGACCGCGTCCCCGTCGTCGCCGGTCTCGGCGACCCGGAGCGGGCGGCCGAGCGCGAGCTCGAACAGCTCCGCGTCGTACTCGCGGCGTGCCGGGTCCCAGTAGGCGGTGCCGCTGGCGTCGGAGCCGTCGGTCGCGAGCGCGTCCAGGTCCGGGCCGAGCGGGCTCTCGTCCGCCGGGCCGTAGCCGCGGAGGCGCCAGGACAGCCAGTCGTGCGGCAGCGCGACGGCGGCCGCGCGGGCCGCGTGCGAGGGCTCGGCGTCGCGGAGCCAGCGCAGCTTCGTGGCGGTGAACGAGGCCACCGGGACCAGACCCGTGCGGGCGACCCATGCCTCCCGGCCGAGTTCCTCGACCATCTCGGCAGCGGCGGCCGCACTGCGGACGTCGTTCCAGAGCAGGGCCGGGCGGATCACGCGACCGCCGGCGTCGAGCACGACCATGCCGTGCTGCTGCCCGCCGATGCCGATCGCGGCGACGTCGTCCAGGCCGCCGGCGTCGGCGACCGCGGTGCCGAGGGCGTCCCACCAGGCGGCGGGGTCGACTTCGGTGCCGTCGGGGTGCGTGGCACGGCCGGAGCGGACGACCTCGCCGGTCGAGGCGCGGCGGACGACGACCTTGCAGGACTGCGTGGACGAGTCGACCCCGGCGACGAGGAGGTCCTCGTCACCGGGGTCGGTCGCGCTGGAGGCGAGATCAGCCACGAGCGCCCATGAGGTGCTCGACGGCGAGCTGCTGCAGTCGGACGAAGCCGAAGCCCTTGCCGCCGAAGTAGGCGTCGGTGTCGAAGCCCTCGTACGCCGAGGTGTCGGCGAGGAGCGCGTCGTAGCTCTCGCCCGGGTTCAGCGTCGGCTTGGCGAGCTCGGAGACCTTGGCTGCCTCGAGCGCTGCCTGGACCTCGGGGTCGGCGCGGAAGGCCTGCGCGCGCTCCTTGAGGAGCAGGTACATGCGCATGTTCGCGGCGGCCGAGTCCCAGACGCCCGTGATGTCCTCGGTGCGGGACGGCTTGTAGTCGAAGTGACGGGGGCCGTCGTAGGCGCGGCCACCCTGCGGGGCACCGTGCTCGAGCAGGTCGACGAGCGAGAACGCGTTCTGCAGGTCGCCGTGACCGAAGACGAGGTCCTGGTCGTACTTGATGCCGCGCTGACCGTTGAGGTCGATGTGGAAGAGCTTGCCCGAGTACAGCGCCTGGGCGATGCCGGCCGTGAAGTTCAGACCTGCCATCTGCTCGTGGCCGACCTCGGGGTTCACACCGAAGAGCTCGGGGCGCTCGAGGGTGTCGATGAACGCGATCGCGTGGCCGAGCGTCGGAAGCAGGATGTCGCCGCGGGGCTCGTTCGGCTTGGGCTCGATGGCGAACTTGATGCCGTAGCCCTTGTCGGTGACGTACTGGGCGAGCAGGTTCACGGCCTCGCGGTAGCGCTCGAGCGCAGCCTGGACGTCCTTGGCGGCGTCGTACTCGGCGCCTTCACGGCCACCCCACATGACGAACGTCTCGGCGCCGAGCTCGGCGGCGAGGTCGACGTTGCGGAGCACCTTGCGGAGGGCGAAGCGGCGGACGTCGCGGTCGTTCGAGGTGAAGCCGCCGTCCTTGAAGACCGGGGCGGAGAAGAGGTTCGTGGTCACCATCGGGACGACGACGCCGGTCGACTCGAGCGCGCCCTTGAGGCGGTCGATCTGGGTCTGCCGCTCGGCGTCGGTCGAGCCGAACGCGAAGAGGTCGTCGTCGTGGAAGGTGAGGCCGTAGGCGCCGAGCTCGTCGAGCTTCTCGACCGCCTCGACCACGTCGAGCTGGGGGCGCGTCGGGCCGCCGAAGGGGTCCGAGCCGTTGTAACCGATGGTCCAGAGACCGAAGGAGAACTTGTCGTCGCGGGTGGGCTGCACTGCCATGGGGGTCTGCCGATCGTCGTCGAGCGGATTTGTTGTCAGCGAGAACATATCCCGTCCATCCGGCGTCCGCAACCCCCGTCCGCGCCTCCGACGCTGTGAGGACGGTCATCGGATGGCCACCCGCTGTTCGACCCGACGCCGCGAACCGGACGAGCGCGCGGGGCGGTCCGTTCACCCCGCGCGCGGAGGCTCCTGCCGGTACCGCGTCCGCCACGACGCCGGGACCGCATCCGCCATGACGAAGGAGCCCCGATGAGCCGGCCGAAGCCCGAGCAGCACGCACCCGACGTCACCCTGGGCGCGGCACCGCCGCTCGCTCCCGGCGCCACGCACCCCGCCGCCGTCCGACACGGCGTCAGCCGCCGGACGGTGCTGCTCGGCGGTGCGGCCGCCATCGCCGCGGGTGTCGCCGCCGGGTCACTGACGGGAGGCCCGTCCTCCGACACCGCGCAGGCCGCGGCTCCGCGACACGGTCGGCACCGGTCGATCAAGGACGTCCAGCACGTCGTCGTGCTCATGCAGGAGAACCGATCGTTCGACCACTACTACGGCACCTTCCCCGGCGTCCGCGGCTTCGGCGACAAGCAGGCCGTCGAACTGCCCGGCGGCACCGACGTCTTCGCCCAGCCCGACCCCACCCGCACCGACGGCGGCGTCCTGCTGCCGTTCCCGCTCGACTCCGCGAACCACGACGCCCAGAACGCCGGCGGCCTCGACCACTCGTGGGGCGGCGGACACACCGCGTGGAACGGCGGCGCGTGGAACCGCTGGGTCACCGCGAAGAGCGGGCAGACGATGGGCTACTTCACCGGCGAGGACCTGCCGTTCCACCACGCGCTGGCCTCGGCGTTCACCGTCGCCGACCACTACCACGCGTCGCTCATCGGACCGACGACCCCGAACCGGCTGTTCCAGTGGTCCGGCACGATCAACCCGCAGGGCGGACTCGGCGGCCCGGCGACCGACAACCCCGACGACTACCTGCCCGTCTACCACTGGACGACCTACCCGGAGCGGCTGCAGCAGGCCGGGGTGACGTGGAAGACCTACGCGAACGCCGAGGTCGGCGACGACGGCACCCACCCCTACGTCGGCGACTACGGCGACAACCCGCTCTGGCTGTTCCAGCAGTACCACGACGCCCTGGCCTCGAAGGACCCCGCGGTGCACGACCTGGCCGACCGCGGTGGGCTGCACGACGGGTGGCTGCCGGACTCAGGCAAGGGCCTGGACGTGCAGCACCTGCTCAGCGACTTCGGTCGGGACGCCGCCGCGAACACGCTGCCCGCCGTCTCGTTCGTCGTCGCGCCCTACGGCTGGAGCGAACACCCCGCCGCGAGCCCCGACTACGGCGCCCACTACACGAACGCGGTGATCCAGGCGCTGATGAGCAACCCGGACACCTGGGCCAGCACCGTCCTGCTCATCAACTACGACGAGAACGACGGCTACTTCGACCACGTGCTGCCGCCGCTCGCCGAACCCGGGACCCCCGACGAGTACGTCGCGGGGCTGCCGGTCGGCTACGGCACCCGCGTCCCGCTCACCGTCGTCTCGCCGTGGTCCCGCGGCGGATGGGTCGACTCGCAGGTGTTCGACCACACCTCGGTCATCCGCTTCCTCGAGACCTGGACCGGCGTCCACGAGCCGAACATCTCCGCCTGGCGCCGGACCATCTCCGGCGACCTGACCTCGTGCTTCGACTTCGCGAACCCGGACTTCTCGATCCCCACCCCGGCCGAGGTCCCGCCGCTCAGCGAGACGCAGAAGCTCGTCGCCGCGGCCGACGCCGACCGTGGCAAGCCGAAGGTCACCGAGCCCGCCGTCGGAGCCCAGCGTCGGCCGACGCAGGAGCCCGGCACCTCGACGCGGCACCGTTCCCTGCCCTACCGGCAGTCCGCGGACGTCTCCGTCGACCGGACCCGTGGCGTGGTGACCCTGACGATGCGGAACGACGGACGGCAGGGTGTCTCGCACCAGGTCTTCCCGAACACGGGGCTGCCGTTCGTGTCCAGCCCGCACACCGTCGCCGCCCGTTCGACCGCTGCCTACGAGTGGGACACCGCAGCGCACGACGGCGCCTACGACTTCAGCGTCTACGGCCCGGACCGCTTCCTCCGCCGGTTCGCCGGGAAGGTCGTCGCCGGCTCCGACCGGGACCTGGCACTGCCGGAGGTCACGGCGACGCCACGCACCGGTCGCGACGCCGGACTGCTCCTGCGACTCGGCAACGGCGGGCGGAAGCCGGTGCGGTTCACCCTCACCGCGAACGACTTCGTGGAGCACCACGAGACCGTCGTGCTCGCCGGACGGCACTCGGACGCGGTGCGGTGGCCCCTCGACGCGTGGGGCTACTACGACGTCGTGGTGACGGCCGACGACGGCACCGGGTTCCGGTACCGGTTCGCGGGGCGGGTGGAGTGACCCGGCGCGGGGTGGTGGCCATCAGGGATCAGGGCACGCCCATCGGATGAGTGAGCCACTTCTGACGCGAAGGCGCTCGGGCCGGGCTCATCAGAGACTTGGCAGGGGGGTGTGACGGCCAGCGAAGGTCGTAGTCGCGGAACCTCGTCCAGTTGATGTTCCGCTGCTGACTTGCTCCGACTCGTGTGTTCAGCCAGGCTGGGCAGGGGGTTCGGCAGTCGGATCCACTCGTCGTGGGGGCGAGGGCGAGGGCGAGGGGACGCTGATGACGTCAGTTCAATTCGATCGCCGACGCGCTTCTGCTGCAGACCCTCTCGCGCTGCATGCGGTGTTGCCGTGACGGGGCGTCGAACGATCCGTCGATCTGCCCTCGTTGCAGCACTTGCTGGAGCTGCACTCCTGCTCACGAGCTGTCACCAAGGACCTTCCATGGAACCGAGCGAAGCGAAGACCGCCATACGCACCGTCGTCGACCGCACGACTGCCGCCGTCGGCGGCAACTGGACGGTGCGGAGTGGTCCGGCGTTGAGCATGTGTCCGGGCTCTGCTGACGGCCGCGGCGTCACGTACAAGCTCATCCTCGACCGCGACGGAGCCGGGGACCGCGAGGCCGACCTCGCGGAGGTGCAGAAGTCGTGGGAGGCCGAGGGCATGACCACCCGGCGGTACGAGAGCAGGGGCGAGCACCCGATCACGAGCGTCATCGGCCACGGCGGGCCGACCACGTCCATCCAGCTGCTCACCCGCGAGGACGGGTACAGCCTGACCGGGGTGTCGGAGTGCGCCGACGGCGACTTCGACAAGATGGTGCTCGAGAACGACTTCTGAGATCGTCCTGCCAGCACCGGCACTCATCCACAGATCCGCTGCGCAGCCGCCGGCACCCCGACCCGCCCTGGGATACTCGGCACATGTCCATCGACCCCGCGGAACGGTCCGGCTCGCGCCCCACGCTCGAGGCCATCGCGCGCCGTGCGTCGGTGTCCCCGGCCACCGTGTCGAAGGTCCTGAACGGCCGCCCCGGCGTCTCCGGACCCACCCGGGAGCGCGTCGAACACCTGCTCGCCGCCTCCGGTTACGCCCAGCGCGACACCCCGCCCGGCCCCGGCTCGCTCGTCGAACTCGTCGTCGAGGACCTGTCCAGCGAATGGTCGATCGAGATCGTCCGCGGGGTCGAGTCCGTCGCCCGCGAGCACGGGTACGCCCTGTCGCTCTCCGCCCTCGGCCCGGACCACGCCGTCGGCGAGGACTGGATCACCGGCGTCCTGCACCGCCGACCCGCGGCGATCGTGCTGCAGTTCTCCGCGCTCACCGCGGGCCGTCGCGACCAGCTCCGTGCCCGCGGCATCCCGTTCACGGTCGTCGACCCGGTCGGCGACCCGCCCGCCGACGTCCCCGTCGTGGGCGCGACGAACACCGCCGGGGGAGCGGCCGCGACCCAGCACCTGCTGGACCTCGGCCACACCCGCATCGCGGCGATCGCCGGGCCGCTCGACATGGCCTGCGCGGTCGACCGGCTGGCCGGGCACCGTGCGGCGCTCGCCGCGGCCGGACTGGAGGCCCGCCACGCCGCCGCCACGCCCGTCCCCTCCGATGCGCCCGTCCCGTCCGGTGCGCCCGATCCGTCCGTCGTCGTCGCGCGGTTCAGCCGGGAGGACGGCGAACGCGCGGCCCGCGAGCTGCTGGCCGCCGACCCTCGGCCGACGGCGATCGTCACCGGCAACGACCTGCAGGCCCTCGGCGTGCTCGATGCCGCACGGTCGCTCGGGCTCCGGGTGCCGGAGGACCTGTCCGTCGTCGGCTTCGACGACGTCGCTCCCGCACGGTGGGCACGGCCCGCACTGACGACGATCCGGCAGCCCCTGCAGGAGATGGCGGAGCGGGCGACCCGGATGGCGCTGCGCCAGCACGCCGGCGTGGGTGCGGACGAGCACGCGGGTGACGCGCCGGGCGAGCCGGTCCGGGTCGAGCTCGCCACGACGCTCGTGGTCCGCGACTCGACGGCCGCACCCGCTGTCGGGACGGGGGACGAGCCTCCCGTCCGTGACCACGTGCTGGCCGACGAGCGCCGTGACGTGACCACCGTCGAGATCATCGGCGGGCCCGAGGCGCTGTGTGTCGGCCTGCACGAGTACGACCGGGCCTGGGCGGTGACGTTCACGGAGCACCGGGATCGGATCCTCCGCGCGGTCGGCGCGCTCGACGTGCGGGTCGAGCACATCGGGTCGACCTCGGTGCCGGGGCTCGCCGCCAAGCCGATCGTCGACCTGGTCGTCGTCGTGCCGGACGTCACGGACGAGTCCGCGTACCTCGAACCGCTGCTGGGCGCCGGGTACGAGCTGCGGGTCCGGGAACCCGGCCACCGGCTGGTGCGGACGCCGGCGCGGGACGTCCACGTGCACGTCTACGAACGTGGCGCGACCGCGGTCGAGGACTACCTGCTGCTGCGTGACCGGTTGCGGAGCGACCCGGACGACCGGGCGCTGTACGAGCAGACGAAGCGGGCGCTGCTCGGCGGGACATGGGACGACATGAACGACTACGCGGACGCGAAGACCGACGTGATCCGTGCCGTGATGGGGCGTGCACGGGCAGCGGCTGCGTTACCCGGGTAACGCCAGGTTCCTGCTGATTCGGCAGGGCAAGCGAACCATGGGTTGACACGAGTAAACCCACGCCGTCACACTGACTGCACGCTCCGTCGGACCCGGCGGTGTGCAACGACGCACAGGAGGACAGCACATGACGTTCACCCTCGGCATGGTCGGTGCCGGCCAGTTCTCGTCCCACTTCGCCGCACTGTTCCAGCTGCACCCGGGCATCTCGGCCGTGTACGCCACCGATGTCGTCGAGGGCCGTGCGCAGCGCCTGGTCGACGACCTCGGCCTCGCCGGCACGTACGCCGACCTGGACGCGATGCTCGCCGACCCCGCGATCGACGCCGTCGCCGTCTTCACCCAGCGGTGGACGCACGGGCCGATCGTCGCCCGGGCGCTGCAGGCCGGCAAGCACGTGTACTCCGCGGTGCCGATGGCCGTGACGCAGCAGGAGATCGCCGAGGTCATCGACCTGGTGTCCGCCACCGGGCTGACCTACATGATGGGTGAGACCAGCCAGTACAACCCGGCGACGGTCTTCGCACGCCAGAAGGCCGAGCAGGGTGCGTTCGGCCGGGTGTTCTACGCCGAGGGCGACTACCTGCACGACATGGACCTCGGGTTCTACGACGCGTACAAGTACAGCGGCGGCGACGACTGGAAGGCCACTGCCAGCTACCCGCCGATGTGGTACCCGACGCACGCGATCGGCGGCGTCCTGGGTGCCATGCCCCGGCACGCGACGAGCGTCAGCTGCATCGGTGTGCGCGACGACCGCGACGACGGGGTGTTCGACAAGCAGGTCAGCATGTTCGACAACGACTTCTCGAACATGACCGCCCTGTTCGAGCTCGACGGCGGCGGGTCCATGCGCATCAACGAGTTCCGCCGCGTCGGCTACCCGTCCCCGATCCGTGAGAGCCGCTTCCGCTGGTTCGGCACCGAGGGCAGCTTCGAACAGCTCGCGGAGACCTCGGTCTGGCAGGACAAGGACGGCGTGCAGGACGTCTCCGACCTGCTCGCCTCGGAGCCCGCGATCGGTCTGGACGACCCGTTGTTGGCGGACATCGCGCCGTCCCTCCGCGAAGCCTTCAGCTCCGGGCACGCGAAGGTGCACCAGGCGGAGGCCGAGCGCCTACCGTCCGAGTTCGACGTCGCCCCGGACGGACACGAGGGCAGCCACCGGTTCCTGGTCGACGACTTCGTCCGCGCGGTCGCCGGCGGCACGCTGCCCACCGTCAACGCCTGGGTCGCAGCGCGGTACACGCTCCCCGGCCTGATCGCGTTCCAGTCCGCCCTGCAGGACGGCGCACGGCTGCCGATCCCCGACTTCGGGGACGCCCCGGTGCCCGTCGGGTCGCCGCTGCCGGTCCGGAGCGCATCGTCCGGAGCGTGACCGGCCAGGCGGCGCGACCGCGTGCGCGCCGCCCTAGGCTGGCCTCCGTGCGGAGCAGCAGGGCATGACCGACCGGACGCCGGCGCCACGGAAGGCGACCCGACGGGACGTCGCCCGGCTCGCCGGAGTGAGCGACGCGGTCGTCAGCTACACCTTGAACGGCACGGCGCCGGTCGCCGCCGCGACGGCGGAACGGGTCCTGGCCGCCGTCGAACAGCTCGGCTACCGGCCGAACCAGGCCGCACGCGCCCTGCGCTCCGGCTCGGCCGACACGCTCGCCTTCCTGGTGCCGAGCAGCAGCGACCCCGTCTTCACCAACCCGTTCTTCGGTGAGTACGCGAGCACCCTGGAGGCTGCTGCTCGCGACCGCGGGTACGCCCTGTACACGACGGCCACGTCCTTCCACCCCGACGAGGTGCTCGCCCGGTTCCGCGAGTTCGCCGCGCGCCAGATCGACGGCGTGCTCGTGCTGGCAGGGGACAAGCCGCTCGACAGCACGGCCCTCGACCGTGTCGGCCTGCCGTGGATCGCCCTCAACGTCGCCACCCGGGAACGCGGGGTCGCCAGCCTCGGCACCGACCTCCGCGCGGGGGCGGTCGCAACGACGACGCACCTGCTCGAGCACGGCCACGGATCCGTCGGGTTCGTCGGTCAGGACGACCCGAGCGAGCCGCGGTACATAGGGTGGCTGCAGGCCTGCGCCGCTGCCGGGGTACCGGCCGGGCCGTTCGTCGCGGCCGAGGTCACCCGCCCGGGCGGTCGGGACGCCGGGCACCGGATCGTCGACGACCGGTCAGCGCACCCGGGTCGGGCGCCCCGGGCGTTCTTCGTCGCGTCCGACCGGACCGCGGTGGGTGTGCTGCGGGCCTTCCACGAGCGCGGCGTCCGGGTGCCGGAGGACATCGCGATCGCGTCCTTCGACGGTTCCTCGGAAGCGGAGTACGCCTGGCCGGGCCTGACCACCTTCCGGCAGCCGGTCGACGAGATGGCGCGGAGTGCGGTCACGCGGCTGCTGGCGACCGACCGTGACCACGCGCACGAACTGTTCCCCGGCGAGCTCGTCCTCCGACGCTCGTGCGGGTGTCCCGACGCAGGTCGCTGACGACGGGAGGCGGCCCACCGGACCGGTGACCGCCTCCCGTCATCCGCATGCGGACCGAGCCGTCAGTGCCGGTCGCGCCGACGCACGAGGCGGACGACGATGCCCGCGACGACGCCGCCGACGATCGGCGCCACGATGAACGCCCACAGCTGCCCGAGCGGCACCGCACCGCCGTAGACCGCGGTCGCGATCGACCGTGCCGGGTTCACCGAGGTGTTGCTGATCGGGATGCTGACCAGGTGGATCAGGGTGAGCGTCAGCCCGATGCCGATCGGGGCGAGCGCCTGGTACTCCTGCTTCGCCGTGACGGACAGGATGACGGCGACGAAGACACCGGTGAGCACGGCCTCGGCGAGCAGCACGGACCCGAGCCCGAAGCCGCCGGGGCTCGAGGCGCCGAAGCCGTTCGACGCGAAGCCGGAGTCGACCGCCGCGCTGAACGCGCCCTGCTTGCCGGACAGGACGGCGGCGATGACGCTCGTGGCCGCGAGCCCGCCCAGGACCTGGGACACCAGGTACCCGGGGACGTGGCGGCCGTCGGTGCGTCCGGCCGCGAGCAGGCCGAGGGTCACCGCGGGGTTGAAGTGGCCACCCGAGATGTGCCCGACGGCGGCGATGCCGGCCATCACGGCGAGGCCGAACGCCAGCGCGACACCGAGGAACCCGACACCGGTCTGGTTGTCCGTCGTGCTCGGGAACCCCGCGGTGAACAGCGCCGTACCGACACCGCCCAGGACGAGCAGGAAGGTGCCGAAGAACTCGGCCAGGTACCGGGCACCGGGGGACCAGGCGGCAGCGTCTTCTCGGCGCTGCTCGGAGGTCGACGTGCTGACGGGTTCACGATCGCGGGCCACGGGCGTTCCTCTCGCTGGTCTCTCGGTGCTGTGCGGTGTGGTGTTCTTCTGGGGGCGGTCAGCGGCGGTTGCGGGCGGCCTTCACGAGCTTCTTGCCGAGCTTCTTGCGTCCCTTGCGGGCGCGGGGGTCGTTCCAGATCCGGCGGGCGGTCTCGCGCTTCGACGACCCGCCGTTCTTGACGACCGGTCGGTTGGACCGGGAGCCCAGGAAGAAGCCGATGAGGGTGATCACACCGGTGACGATGAGGCGGTTGCGCATGGGGGTACTCCTTGTCGGTGGTGCTCCGAGCACGGCCGGTCGGCCGGTCCCGCGTCACCCGGTCGCTCGACCGCGGTGGGGGTCGGGGCGGCACCGTCGTGGTGCCGCCCCGCGTGCGCGGCTACTCGACCCGCGATTCCTTCTTGTCGTCGTCGTTGTCGTCGTCACCCGGGATGTGGACGTCCTGGATCGTGACGTTGACCTCGGCGACCTCCATGCCGACGATCTGCTCCAGTGCACGGGAGACCGACGAGCGGACGCCCTCGGCGACCTGCTGCAGCTTCACCGGGTACTCGGCGACGATGGTGATGTCGGCGGCGACCTGCTTCTCGCCGACCTCGACCTTGACGCCCTGACCCAGGTCGCGCTGGCCGATGGCGTCGCGGATCGCGCCGATGGCACGGGCTGCGCCGCCACCGAGCGAGTGCACGCCGTTGACCTCGCGGGCGGCGATGCCGGCGACCTTCGAGACGACGGTGTCGTCGATGACGGTCTTGCCCGTCGCGGCGTGGCTGCCGGTGTTCGCCCCGGACTTGCTGGTGGCGAGGGTGTTGGGGGTGGTCGTGGTGTCGGCCATTGCTGTCTCCTTCCGAGTGGCCCGCCGGGCGTTCCCAGCGGGTGCTGTTCACGGATGAGACGGGCTGGAGAGGACGATCGTCACGGCCGTGTCACGACTTCCAGCAGCGTTCCAGGAAGTGCGTCAACCGGCTGGCTCCTTGTCCCCCGGTGCCCGGATCGAGCCGTACGGACATTCGGGAAGCGGCTCCCGCTCTTCGCCGACCGACGCGACCGAGTGGGGTCAGAGCGCGCTGAGGTCGTGGCCGTCCAGGGCGTCGTTCCAGGTGGTGCGTCCCTTCTGCTCCTCGGCCACGTGGAGTCCGCCGTGCCCCTGCTGCAGCCCGCAGTGCCAGCGGTCGAAGCGGCTCGGGCAGCGCTCGTCGTCATGCGGTGCCGGGCCTCCGAGGGGCGGTTCGTGGTTCGTGGCGTCGGGTGCTTCGTCGGGCGCGTCGCGGGGTGTCTCGAGCCGGGGATCGGCGGTCGAACGGTCGTGCATCGTCTGCTTCCTGTCGTGCGGTCCTCCAGTAGGACGAGTCGAGCGGGCGTTCCGTCACGAACCCGGTGCACGCAGGCGCGTCGGGGGATGACGGTGCATGCTCGGATGCGGCCGTCGACCCGCAACGGACGCGGCCTTGAGGACCTCGGATGGTCCCGGAGACCGGAAGGTGAGGATGACCGACGACGACCCGCTCGGCCGCGCCGACGACTCGACGCTCGTCGTCCGTGCCGCCGACGGCGACGTGCCCGCGTTCGCGGTCCTCGCCCGCCGACACGGGCCGCTGATGCGCGTCTACGCCGAGCAGATGCTCGGGTCGAACGT
Organism: Curtobacterium sp. MCLR17_032; assembly: GCF_003234795.2. Taxonomy (NCBI): domain Bacteria; kingdom Bacillati; phylum Actinomycetota; class Actinomycetes; order Micrococcales; family Microbacteriaceae; genus Curtobacterium; species Curtobacterium sp. MCLR17_032. The sequence continues at coordinate 294,768 of NZ_CP126268.1, forward strand.
CGAGTCCGACGACGTCGTGCAGGAGTCGTTCCTCACCGGGTGGCGTCGACTGTCCGACCTCGACACACCCGCCCACTTCCGGCCGTGGATGATGCAGATCGTCACCCGCAAGGCCATCGACCGCCTCCGCCGACGTCGGCACCACGACGACGTCGACGACCTGCAGCAGTCCGCCGACCCAGCACAGAGCCCGGAGCGTATCGTCGAGGCGCGGCTGCAGCTCGACGCGATGTGGGCTGCGCTGGACCGGCTCCCTGCCGACCAGCGTCGCTGCTGGCTGTTGCGGGAGACAGCCGGGTACAGCTACCAGGAGATCAGCGAAGCGCTCGAGCTGCCGGTCTCGACGGTCCGAGGGCTCCTCGCTCGGGCGCGGCAGTTCCTGCTCCGGGAGATGGAGGCGTGGCGATGAGCGACGACGACCAGACCCTGCCCGCTGACGCCATGCCCGCCGACGCCGACCTCGACGGCCACACCTTCGACGAGCTCGCCGACTACCTGGACCGCGGTCGGACCCCGCGTGACCCCGACATCGAGTCCTCGGCCGCCTGCCGTCTGGCGCTGTCCAACATGCAGCGCCTCCGCGAGCTGTCGATCGGCGCCATGCAGCGACGCGGCGACACGGACCCCGACCCCGACCGTGAGAACCGCTGGATCGACGGCCTGCTCGCCACCATCCGGGCCGAGATCACCTCCGGCCGCGACGTCCCCGTCAGCCACCCGGACCCCCGGCTGCGGCTCACCCTCACCGAGGCGGCCGTCCGCAACCTGGTCCGTCGCGCCGGCGACACCACCGGCGGCATCGTGATGGGACGCTGCACCCTGACCGGTGACGTCTCGACCCCGGGTTCGCCGGTCACGGTCGAACTGACCGCGGCGATCGCGTACGGGCAGGTCGCCGACCAGACGGCCGAGCGACTCCGCCGACGGGTCGCGGACGTGCTCGCCCGGCACACCGAACTCGTCATCGAGCAGATCGACGTCACCTTCGACGACGTCTACGTCCCCTAGGAGCACCCGTGTCCGACGACCGCGAGCTGTCCCGCCGCCTGACCGACCTCGCCCGTGCGACCGACGGCGTCAGCCACGTGTTCCCGGCGCAGTCGCTCGTGCAGGTCGCGGCCGACGCCGTCGCCGCCCAGCTGGAGATCCGCGACCCGGGCACGATGGTGGACGTGCACCGCGGCAGCGGTGCGGTGCGGATCACCGCCGAGGTCGCGGTCGACGGCGCCCGCCCGGCGACGGAGACCGTCCGCGAGGTCGGCGAACGCATCCGTTCCGTCGTGGACGCCGAGCCCGGCCCCCGACCGGACACCATCACGGTCGTCGTGCGGCTCGTCGAGGACACCGTCGGGATCACGGCGGACGACGTCGCGGCCGACCTGGTCTGACGACGGACCCACCGAGGGCACGGTCGCGGCCGGGACGCACGGCTCGCTAGGGTCGGGCGCATGAGCACCGACCACGTCGACGTCGACTGGGAGCACGCCCGCGACACGAACCGCGCCAACTGGGACGACCGCGTGCCGATCCACGAGGGTGCCTACGGGCTCGACGCCTACGCCGACCCGGCACACCGTTCCGACGTCGTCCGGCAGGACCTCCCGGTGCTCACCCCGTGGCTGCCGGGTGGTTCGCTCGCCGGACTCGACCTGTGCCACCTGCAGTGCCACATCGGTACCGACACCGTCTCGCTCGCCCGGGAGGGTGCCCGCGTCACCGGCGTCGACTTCTCCCATCCGGCGCTGGTGTCCGCCGCCGCCCTGGCCGAGCGAGCCGGCGTCGACGTCACCTGGGTGGAGACCGACGTCCTCGACGCCCGGGCCGCGGTCGCCGGGGACTTCGACGTCGTCTACACGAGCATCGGCACGATCTGTTGGCTGGCGGACCTCGACCGGTGGGCGGCGCAGGTCGCCGGACTGCTCCGACCCGGCGGCGTCTTCTTCATCCGCGACGGCCACCCGGCCCTGTTCGCGCTCGACGAGAACGCCGACGAGCTGGTCACCCGGCACCGGTACTTCCCGGACGGCACCGCCCAGCAGTGGGACGACGCCAGCACCTACGCGGGCGAGGGCACGGTCGCGCGGACCCGGACCTACGAGTGGCCGCACCCGCTGTCCGAGATCGTGAACGCCCTGCTCGGTGCCGGCCTGCGCCTCCGCCGACTCGACGAGGGCCGCACGCTGCCGTGGCGGTTCAGCCCGCGGATGGAGCAGGCGGCGGACGGCGACTGGGTCTGGCCCGCTGCGGACCGAGACCGCATCCCGACCACCTTCACCATCGTCGCCACCCGCGACTGAGCTGCCGGCAGGACCGCCCTCAGCAGGCCACCCGCGGGCGCGACCCGTCCCACGAAAGTTTTCCGATCCTCCCGTCCGGCTTGTCCAGGCCACCCGCCCGTCCGTAGCGTCGACGGCGGACGCACGATGCGAGGGAGCATGCGATGACGGATGACCGGTTGCGGGTCGCGATGGTGGGCCACGGCTTCATGGGAGCCGCCCACTCACAGGCCTGGCGGGTCGCGCCGCGGTTCTTCCCGCTCGACCGCGAACCCGAGATGACCGTCGTCGTCGGACGCGACCCCGAGCGCACCGAGGCCGCCCGCGCCCGCTTCGGGTGGCAGCGTGCCGAGACCGACTGGCGCCGCGTCGTCGAGGACCCGGACATCGACGTCGTCGACGTCTGCTCGCCCGGCTCCTCGCACGTCGAGGTCGCGATCGCGGCCCTGGAGGCCGGCAAACACGTCCTCTGCGAGAAGCCGCTCGCCAACACCGTCGCCGAGGCGGAGGCCATGGTCGCCGCCGCCGAGTCGGCCGCCGCGCGCGGGATCCGCTCGATGGTCGGCTTCAGCTACCGGCGCGTTCCGGCCCTGGCGTTCGCCCGCCAGCTCGTGCAGGCCGGCCGGATCGGCGAGGTCCGCCACGCCCGCGCGCTCTACCTGCAGGACTGGCTCACCGACGCCGACGGTCCGATGACGTGGCGGTTGGACGCCTCGCTCGCCGGGTCCGGCTCACTCGGTGACATCGGCGCGCACGCCGTGGACCTGGTCGAACACATCACCGGCGCCACGCTCGCCTCCGTCAGCGGCACGCTCGAGACGTTCGTGCACGAGCGCCCGCTGCTCGCCGACGGCGTCGGCCTGTCCGGCACCGCCTCGGACCAGCGCGGACAGGTCACCGTGGACGACGCCGCCTGGTTCACGGGTCGACTGACGGGAGGCGCGGCTCGGCCGGGCGGGACCGTCGCCACGTTCGAGGCCACCCGGTACGCGACCGGGCGGAAGAACGGTCTGACCATCGAGATCAGCGGGTCCACCGGGGCGATCGCCTTCGACCTCGAGGCGATGAACGAACTCCGCGTGTACGACACGACCGCGCCGGCGGGGGAGCAGGGGTTCCGCCGGGTCCTCGTCACCGAGCCGGAGCACCCGTACATGGCGAACTGGTGGCCGACCGGGCACCCGATCGGCTACGAGCACACGTTCGTGCACGAGGTCGTCGACTTCGTCACCGCGATCACCGGCGGGCAGCAGCCCGAGCCGTCCTTCGCCGTGGGGTTGCACGTGCAGGACGTCCTGGACGCCGTACAGCGGAGCGCGGCCGACGGCAGCGCCTGGACCCCGATCCCCACCCGATGACCTTCCCTTCCCCCGATCCGCAAGGAGCACCTCCCGTGCAACGCCAGGCACTCGTCGTCCGCGGCGGTTGGGACGGGCACATGCCCGTCGAGACCACCGAGCTGTTCATCCCCTTCCTCCGCGAGCACGGGTTCGACGTCCGCGTCGAGGAGGGCACCGCCGTCTACGCCGACCAGTCCGTGATGGACACGATCGACCTCGTCGTGCAGGTGAACACCATGTCGACCATCGCGAAGGAGGAGTTCGACGGCCTGCAGCGCGCCGTCCTCGCCGGCACCGGGATGGCCGGCTGGCACGGCGGCATCGCCGACTCGTACCGGGACAACGCCGACTACCTCCACATGATCGGCGGCCAGTTCGCCCACCACGCGGGCAAACACCCGGACGAGCGGGTGGGCGAGCAGTCCGACAACTACATCCCCTACACGGTGCACGTCACCGACCTCGGCCGCGAGCACCCGATCATGCAGGGCATCGACGACTTCGACCTGGTCAGCGAGCAGTACTGGGTGCTCAGCGACGAGTACGACGACGTCCTCGCCACCACCACCCAGGAGGCCCGTGCCTGGGACGCGTGGAACCGTCCCGTGACCTCGCCCGCGATCTGGACCCGGCAGTGGGGCCAGGGGCGCATCTTCGTCTCGGCGCCCGGGCACCGGATCGAGATCGTCGAGTCGCAGCCGGTCCGCACCATCATCGAGCGTGGCCTGCTGTGGGCAGCCCGATGAGCGCCGGGGTCGAAGGTGGTGCCGGACCTCGTGCCACCGCACCGCTGCGGGTCGGGATGGTCGGGGTCGGGAACATCAGCAAGCAGTACCTCGAGCAGTTCCCGTCGTTGCCGGACCTGCGGCTCACCGCGGTCGCCGACCTTGACACCGCCCGGGCAGCAGCCGTCGCCGACGAACAGGGTGTCCAGGCGCTCGGCGTCGACGAGCTGCTGGCGTCCCCGGACGTCGACGTCGTCCTCAACCTGACGATCCCCGCCGCCCACGCCGACGTCGCCACCCGGGCACTCGCCGCGGGCAAGCACGTCTACGGCGAGAAGCCGCTGGCCCTGACCACCGCCGAGGCCGAGCCGGTCCTCGCCGCCGCCCACGCCGCGGGTCTGCGGGTCGGCAGCGCCCCGGACACCGTGCTCGGCACCGGGATCCAGACCGCCCGCGCTGCGATCGACGCCGGCCGCATCGGCACCCCGGTCGCCGCCGCGGTGTCCTGGAGTGCTCCGGGCCACGAACTCTGGCACCCCGCACCGGGCTTCTACTACCAGCCGGGCGGCGGCCCGCTGCTCGACATGGGCCCGTACTACCTGACGAGCCTCGTCACGTTCTTCGGCTCCGTGGTGCGGGTCAGCGGCAGCACGACCCGGTCGACGCGGCAGCGGACCGTCGCCACCGGGCCGAACGCCGGGCAGGTCCTGCCGGTCGACGTGGACACGCACGTCGTCGCGGTCCTGGAACACGAGGACGGCGTCGTCTCCACGATCACGCTGTCGTTCGAGGTGTGGGCGACCGAGTCCCCGCTGTTCGAGGTGCACGGCACCGCCGGATCGCTGTCGGTCGCCGACCCGAACCGGTTCTCGGACCCGACCCGCATCGCCACCGCCGAGGACCGGACCTTCCAGGAGCTCCCCGTCCTCGCCGGTCACCGCGACGCCGGGCGCGGGGTGGGCCTGGCTGACATGGCGCGGGCGATCGCCTCGGGGCAGCCGCACCGGGCCTCGGGCGAGCTGGCGTTCCACGTGCTCGACGTCATGGAGTCGATCGCGACCGCGGGGCGGGAGCGAACCGTCGTCGAGGTGGCGAGTCGGGCCTCCCGGCCGGCGGCGGTCCCGCTGGGGTAGTCGGCGCGCGGTGGCGGCTCCGCGAGGCTCGCGTCCAGCGACACGGCTCGGCCCTGCAGGGGCGCGTCCTGTCGCTGCACGCGAAAACCGTCGGGCATTGACCCGTCGGGCGCTGACCCGTCGGGCGTTGACCCGTCGCGCCGGTCGCGCCTCGACCGCGGCGCGGGTCAGGAGAGCGACGTCGTCTCGGGCAGGAGCGTCCTCGCCGGCGCGCCGTGCTGCGGGCGGAGCACGGCGTCGACCTGCTCACGATCGAGGGCACCCTGCCAGCGGGCCACGACGAGTGCGGCGACGCAGTTGCCGAGCAGGTTCACACTCACGCGCATCGAGTCCATGATCCGGTCCGCGCCGAGCAGCAACGCGACGCCGGCGACCGGGAAGAGCCCGAGGCTCGTCGCGGTGGCCGACAGGGCCAGGAAGGACGACCCCGGCACGCCCGCCATGCCCTTCGAGGTCAGCAGGAGCACCCCGAGGGCCGCGACCTGCTGCTCGAGGGTGAGCGGCACCCCGAACGCCTGGGTCAGGAAGAGCAGCGCGATCGACAGGTAGATCGCCGCCCCGTCGAGGTTGAACGAGTAGCCGGTCGGGACCACGAGCCCGGCGACGCTGCGGGAGACGCCGACGTCGGTGAGGCGCGTGATCATCCGCGGCAGCACGGCCTCGGTCGACGCGGTCCCGAGCGCGAGCCCGAACTCGGCACGCGTGTGCCAGACGAACCGCCAGACGGGGACGCCGGACAGGAGCTGCCCGACCACGAGGAGCAGCACGATGAACACCGCCGCAGCGGCGTAGCAGGCAGCGATCAGCAGCCCGTACGAGCCGAGCGTCGCGACGCCGTACTGCCCGACCACGAACGCCATCGCACCGAAGGCGCCGAGCGGGGACAGCCGCATCACCCAGCCCAGGATCCGGTAGACGACCTCGAGACACAGGTCGAGTCCGCGCACCAACGGGCGCGTCCGCTCCGGTCCGATCGCCGCGATCGCGGCGCCGACGAACACCGCGAAGACGAGCACCTGCAGGATGTCGTTCGTCGCGAACGCGTTGACGACGCTGGACGGGATGAGGTCGAGGATGAACGTGCCGGCGTCCGGGATCTCCCCACCGGCGGTCTTCGCCGTGACCGCGGAGGCGTCCAACGACGACGGGTCGATCCGGAGGCCCGCGCCCGGCCGGACCAGGTTCCCGACCAGCAGCCCGAACACGAGCGCGCACGTCGAGGCGACGACGAAGTACGTCATCGCCTTGCCCGCGATGCGTCCCACGGACCGCAGGTCACCGACGTGGACGATGCCGGTGACCACGACGATGAAGACCAGCGGTGCGATCACCATCTCGATCAGCCGGATGAACCCCTGACCGACGACGTTCAACACCGGAGCCGCAGACGGCACGGTCACCCCGACGACGACGCCGAGGACCACCCCGATCGCGATCTGCACGAAGAGCGAGCGGTACCAGCGAGCGGGGGCACGTTCCGGTGTGGTGAGGTCCATGCCTCCACCCCAGCGTGGGCCCGTTTCGCCCGCGTTACGTCTGTGTTCCCACTCCGGGAACGGCGCCGTCGGCGGAACGGCGACGGCGGTTGAACGGCGCCTCGGTCCGGTCGGGAGGCCCCGGGTCAGTGGGCGAGCTGGGGCGGCCCGCTCGTCCGGTCGTCCTGGGCCCGATCGGCGGCGGGCCTGCTGAACAGGTTCACGACGTTGCCGTCGGGGTCGCGCACCAGTGCGGAGCGGTTGCCCCACGGCATCGTGGTCGGCTCGAGGACGACGTCCTGGCTCCCGAGCTGCAGGTCGGCGAAGTCACGGTCGACGTCGGCGACCTCGAACTCGATGAACACCGATCGGTTGGTCGCCGGCACCAGGGCGCCGCCCAGCATCGCGACGGTCGCGGTGCTGGCGATGGCGAGGTGCGCGCCCGGCCCGCTGAACTGGGCGAAGACCGGCGCGGGGCGCTCGGCCTGCTGTCCGGTGACCCGCTCGTAGAAGGCGACGAGGCCGTCGAGGTCGTCGGTGACGATGCGGATGGATGCGAACGACATGTGGTTCCTCCGGTGGTGCTGGTGCAGTGGGAGCATCAGCTTCACGGGGAGTCGCGACAGCGTCCTGTCGGTGTTTCCCGGAACGTACCCGATGACGGACCAGTCGTCCGTGACGGATCAGTCGTCCATGACGGACCGGAGCCGTCCGTACGGGATCGCGAGCTCCTCTGGGCGGAGGGAGCGCTTCGAGGGTCGTTCGTCGGTGACCTCGACGGAGCGCATCCGGTCTCCCCGGAACGCCCGCACTCCGTCACGCAGCCGACACCAGGCGACCAGGTACCACTGTCCGTCCTTCTCGATGGACCCCAGCGGCTCGACGTCCCGGACGGACTCCGCCCCGCTGGCGTCCTGGTAGCGCAACCGGACGACCCGGTCCGACCGGAGGGCCGCCGCGAACGCGGTCGGGACGACGACGGCGTCGTCGCTCTCGAGGAAGTGCACCCGGGACGCGAGCGCACTGGCCCGTGCAGCATCGCCGTCGGGCATGACCGCGAGCACCTTCCGGGCAGCCGTGCGGGCCGACTGCCGGAACGGGCTGTGCTGGAGCCCGCCCAGTCCGATCAGCACCGCGAGCGCCTCGTCCAGCGTGAACCCCGCTGGGCCGAGCGTTGCCGAAGCGTCGATGACGTACCCGCCGGTGCGGCCGGGTTCCGCCCAGATCGGCAGGCCCGACTGCTGCAACGCGGCGAGGTCCCGCTCGATGGTCCGGACCGACACCTCGAACCGTTCCGCGAGACGTCGAGCGCTCCGCGGACGCGGCGAGACCGCACGCAACTCCTCGACGAGGCCGTACAGGCGGTCGGTCCGGTTCACCGGTCCATCATCCGACAGGTCGTCCTCGCCGCCGGCCGCGGCGCGGTCCGCGCTCAGCGACACGGCTCGGGCCGGCGAGGGCGCGTTCTGTCGCTGGGCGCGAAATCGGCGGGCGGGCGGGCCGGCGGGCCGGCGGGCGGGCGGGCGGGCAGGCGGCCGCGGGGGCCGGACAGCCGGGAGGCCCGTGGCGCGCTCCATTTGTTGGCATCGCAGACAAATGGTTGCGCGAAGCGCTTCGACGCTGTTAGCGTCGCCGTCGCGAGCCGATCGAAGCGCTTCACAGGCGCCGAGGGTCGGCACGGAAGACACGACGGAGACGAGCACGAGGAGGTGCACACATGGTGACGATCCACGAGGTGGCGAAGGCCGCCGGCGTCTCGATCTCGACCGTCTCGTACGCCCTCTCCGGCAAGCGCAGCATCTCCGCCACGACCCGCGCGCGCATCGACCAGGCCGTCGCGGAGCTCGACTACCGGCCGAACGCCGGTGCACGCATGCTCGCCGGCGCCCGTACGAACATCCTCGCCCTGTCCGCCCCGATCCGGCAGGACGCACACCTGCCGACGCACATGCGCTTCGTCACCGCGGTGGTCGAGGCGGCACGGGCCCACGACGACGACGTCCTGCTCCTGGCCCGCGACGACGAGGTCACCGGCATCCGCCGCGTGGTGGACAGCTCGCTGGTCGACGGGGTGGTCGTGCTCGGGGTCTCGACGGACGACGAGCGCGCCGAGGTCGTGCGTCGCTCGGGTGCCGCGGCCGCGTTCGTCGGCGTGCCGGGTGACACCACGGGCCTGAGCTGCATCGACCTGGACTTCGCCGAGGCCGGTCGCGCCTCGGTCCGTGCACTCGCCGCCGCCGGGCACCGCAGCATCGGCGTGATCGGCCACCCCGCCACCTACGTCGAGCGGCACACCGGCTTCATCCGCCGTTTCGCCGACGCGTTCGAGGACGAGTGCCGGGCAGCCGGCATCGCCACCCTGGCGCTGTACCCGTCCCTCGACCGCGCCGACCAGCGTGCGGCGGCGGACGAGCTGCTCGCCGGGCTGCCGGACATGACCGCGCTCGTGTTCCACTGCAACGAGCCCGTCGTCGAGGCCGTCCTCGCGCACCTGGTGGCGCGGGGTGTCCGTGTCCCCGAGGACGTGTCGGTCGTGGCCGCCTGCGCGAGCTACGACACCGACCGGCTCGAGGTCCCCCTGTCCACCATCCCCCTCCCGCTCGAGGAGATGTGTCGCGGCGCCGTGGAGGACGCCGTCCGTCAGGTCGACGGTGCCCGCGAACCGGGCGTCACCCTCCTCCGACCGCGGTTCATCGACCGCGGGTCCATCCGACCGGTGCACTGACCGGCTTCGAACGGTCGATGGACACATCGGCCCGACGCTTTCGTCGCTGCATTGTCGAAGCGCTTCGATCATCCTGACCCACCCCCATCACCCCGACAAGCCATCACCCCCGACAAGCCATCACCCCCGACAAGCCATCCCCCCTACAAGGAAGTAGCGACATGAAGAAGTCACGCCTGCTCGGCGCACTCGCCGGGCTCGCCGCGACCGCCGTCGTCCTCACCGGCTGCTCGGCCGGCGGGAGCGCCGACGACCGCAGCAACGAGGACGGCAAGACCCTGAAGCTCTGGCACTTCGAGTCCGAGGACTCCGCCATGGGCAAGGCCTGGAAGGAGTCCATCAAGGTCTTCGAGAAGGAGACCGGCGCGAAGGTCGAGTTCCAGGAGAAGAGCTTCGAGCAGATCCGGAAGACGGCCAGCCAGTCGCTCAACTCCGACCAGGCCCCGGACCTCATCGAGTACAACAAGGGCAACGCGACCGCCGGCCTGCTCGCCAGCCAGGGCCTCCTCAGCCCGCTCGACGACGCCGTCAAGAAGTACGGATGGGACGACAAGCTCGCCAAGTCCCTGCAGACGACTGCCCGCTACGACGACAAGGGCGTGATGGGCTCCGGCTCCTGGTACGGCGTGCCCGACTACGGCGAGTACGTCGAGTTCTACTACAACAAGGAGCTGTTCCAGAAGTATGGCGTCGCGGTCCCGAAGACGCAGGCCGACCTCGAGCAGGCCATGGCCACGTTCGAGTCGAAGGGCGTCACCCCGCTCGCCGAGTCCGCCGCGGAGTACCCGCTCGGGCAGCTCTGGTACCAACTCGCCCTGTCGAAGGCGGACCGCGACTGGGTGGACGACTACCAGCTGTACAAGAACCCGGTCGACTTCTCCGACGAGGAGATCTCGTACGCCACGAAGACGATCAAGGACTGGACGGACAAGGGCTACATCTCGTCCGACGCCACCGGCATGAAGGCCGAGGACGCGGGCACTGCCTTCATCAGCGGCAAGTACCCGATGTTCTTCTCCGGCTCGTGGTGGTACGGCCGCTTCACCACCGAGATGAAGCAGGACTGGGGAACCTTCCTGTACCCGGGCGCCGAGATGTCGCCGGGGTCCTCGGGCAACCTCTGGGTCGTCCCGACCAAGGCGAAGAACAAGACCCTGGCCGAGAAGTTCATCGACATCACCCTCCGTCCCGACATGCAGGCGATCATCGGCAACAACGGTGGCGTGCCGGTCGCGGCGAAGGAATCCGACATCACGGACGCGAAGAGCAAGGAGCTCATCGCGAACTTCAACACCCTGACCGAGCGTGACGGTCTCGGGTACTACCCCGACTGGCCCACGTCGACGTTCTACGACCAGCTGAACGCCGGTCTGCAGAGCGTCCTCAACGGCAGCAGCTCGCCCAAGCAGGTCAACGAGGAACTCGGCCAGCAGTACGCCGACGGCGTCAAGGCCGTCACCGGCTGACCCCGGCTCACCGGCCCCGGTCGCCGACGCGGTCGACCCGGTCGACGCAGCAGACCCGGCCATCCCGGGCGCGCCCCGCTCAGCAATGACGCGAAGCGTCATGCGGGGCGCGCCGACCGAGCCTGCGAGGGAGGACGGTGCGCGTCCGACCCGCACCGCGCCTCCCGGCCCCCTCACCCGCTCCACCCCACTCCCCGGAAGGGAAGCCCGACGATGGCGTCCAGTCCTCCGATCGCGCCGCTCCGCGGCCGCGTCCCCCGCCCCCGCCGCCGCGACGACGGCGCGATCATGCCCGCCTCCGGCCGCGGCAGCTACTGGTTCTACCTGCTCCCCGGCTTCGTCCTGCTGGCCGCGATCATCCTCGTGCCGCTCGGCTGGAACGTGTACCTGTCGTTCACGAACTACCGCGGGATCCTGCCACCGCAGTTCACCGGGCTGGACAACTGGCGCCGGCTGATGGCGGACGGGCAGTTCTGGATCTCGTTCCGGAACAGCATCGTGATGATCCTGGCGATGGTGATCGTGCCGACCAGCCTGGGCCTCGTCCTGGCCGCCGCGCTGTTCGACGTGATCGGCAAGAAGTTCGGCGGCAAGCTCGCCAGCTTCCTCCGCGCCACGTACTACCTGCCGCAGATCCTGCCCGCGGTGATCGCCGCGATCGTGATCGGGTGGATCCTCCGCCCGGAGAACGGTGCGCTCAACGCGGTGCTCGGCGCGGTCGGGCTCGACGGTCTGCAGCACAACTGGCTCGGCAGCCCGGACACCGCCCTGCTCTCCGTCGCGGTCGTGCTCGTCTGGGTGCAGATCGGCTACCCGGTCGTGGTGTTCATGGCGGCCCTGCAGCGCGTCGACCCGGAGCTGTACGAAGCGGCCGAGCTCGACGGCGCGAACTGGTTCCAGCGCTTCCGTTCCATCACGGTGCACATCATCCGACCCGAGATCTTCGTCGTCGTGCTCACGTGCACGATCGCCGCGCTCAAGGTGTTCGGCCCCGTGTACGCCCTCACCGGCGGCGGCCCCGGCAACGCGACCATCGTGCCGAGCTACTACTCGTACAGCCAGTTCTTCCAGGCGCAGCAGGTCGGGTACGGCGCGACCATCGCCACCGCGCTGACCGTCGTGATCGTCATCGTCGCCATCGGCTTCATCGCCGCCCAGACCCGGGCCGAACGCAAGGAGGAGGCACGATGACCGTGTCCGCACCCGACACCAGGGCGACCGTCACGGCGGACGCGGGGCGGGCCTCCCGTCCGACGGCGAAGCCGCGCAAGCGCCCCGGCGAGGGAGGGCGCAAGCGGCCGTCCGACTGGGTCGTGCTCGCCGGCGGGATCGTCATCGCGGTGCTCATCGCCGCGCCGTTCCTGCTCATCCTGCTCAACTCGTTCAAGACGCCCGCGGACTACGCGGCCGGCGGCCCGCTCGCCTGGCCGACGCAGCTGTCGTTCGACGGCATCACCACGTTCTGGAACCGGGTCGACTTCCCGCTGAAGCTCTGGAACAGCGTGTTCATCAGCGGGATGGTGGCGCTGCTCGCGGTGCTCATCTCGATCCTCAACGCCTTCGCGATCGGCATCGGCCGGGTCCGCTACCGCACCTGGATCGTGGTGCTGTTCATGCTCGCGAACATGCTGCCGCAGGAGGTCCTGCTCTACCCGCTCTACATGATGTTCAAGGGCATCGGGCTGTACGACAACGTGTGGAGCGTGATCATCGTCTTCACGGTGATCCAGTCCGCGTTCGGCACCTACTTGCTGTCGAGCGTCTACGGCACCTTCCCGAAGGAGATCCTGGAGGCCGCCGCCCTCGACGGCGCCGGACGCTGGCGCGTGCTCTGGCGGGTCATCGTCCCGATCAGCCGGCCGACCCTGTCGGTCCTGCTCATCTTCTTCTTCATCTGGACGTGGAACGAGTTCCTCATCCCGCTGACCTTCCTGGTCAGCAACGACAACCAGACGGTCCCCGTCGCGATCTCCCTGCTGCAGGGCGACCGGCTGATGGACGTCACCACCACGAGCGCGTCGGCCCTGCTCGGCCTCATCCCGACGCTCGTGTTCTTCCTCATCTTCCAGCGCACCCTCGCGCGCGGCATCACGGCAGGAGCGGTCAAGTAATGAAGTTCACCGACGGGTTCTGGCAACTCAGGCCCGGAGTCCACCCCGTGTACGCCGCGGAGGCGTACGCCATCGACGCGCGGACCTCGCCGGAGGGTGACCGTCTGGTCGTCACCGCTCCGACGAAGGTCATCGCGTCGCGGGGTGACACCCTCAACCGTCCGACGCTCACCGTCTCGCTGTCGAGCCCGATGGAGGGCGTGGTGACGGTCCGCGTCGAGCACTTCCGGGCACCCCGTCCGGAGCTGTCGTTCGACCTGGTCGGGAAGGAGGCGGGGCACGGGTCCGCCACGGTCGCGGACGGTGTCGGGACCCTCACCTCCGGCGACCTGTCGGCCGTCGTCACGCCCGGGGCGCCGTGGGACCTGCGGTTCGTGACGACCGACGTGGGCGGCACCGAGCGCGTGCTCACCGGCTCCGGCCACAAGTCGCTCGGGTACGTCACCCTCGACCCCGGCGCCGAGGTGTCCCGAGGCGTCGTCGGCAACGCCCGCGTCCAGGGCGCGGATGCTCCGACGTCCGACCGGTTCGTGCACGCGCAGCTCGACCTGGGCGTCGGGGAGCTCGTCTACGGGCTCGGCGAACGGTTCGGGCCGCTCGTGAAGAACGGGCAGACCGTCGACATCTGGAACGCCGACGGTGGCACGTCGAGCGAGCAGGCGTACAAGAACGTGCCGTTCTACCTGACGAACCGCGGCTACGGCGTGCTCGTCGACCACCCCGGACACGTCTCGTTCGAGGTCGGGTCCGAGACCGTCGAGCGGGTGCAGTTCTCGGTGCCGGGGGAGTCCCTGGTGTTCCACGTGATCGGCGGCGGCAGCCCGGCGGCGGTCCTCGAGCGGTACACCGCCCTGACCGGCCGTCCGGCGCAGGTGCCGGCGTGGTCGTACGGCCTGTGGTTGTCGACCTCGTTCACCACGGACTACGACGAAGCCACCGTGACGTCGTTCGTCGACGAGATGGCCGCCCGCCAGCTGCCGGTCTCGGTCTTCCACTTCGACTGCTTCTGGATGCGCGAGTTCACCTGGTGCGACTTCGAGTGGGACCCCCGGGTGTTCCCGGACCCCGCCGGCATGCTCGGACGGCTGCACGACAAGGACCTGCGGGTCTGCGTCTGGATCAACCCGTACATCGGGCAGGCGTCGAAGCTGTTCGACGAGGCGGCGGAGGCCGGGTACCTGGTCCGGAACCCCGACGGCACCGTCTGGCAGTGGGACCTCTGGCAGGCCGGCATGGGGCTCGTGGACTTCACCAACCCGGATGCGACCGCCTGGTACCAGTCGAAGCTCCGCGCGCTCGTCGACCAGGGCGTGGACTGCTTCAAGACCGACTTCGGTGAGCGGATCCCCCTCGACGTCGTCTACGCCGACGGCAGCGACCCCGAGCGGATGCACAACTGGTACACCCAGCTGTACAACCAGGCCGTGTTCGAGGTGCTGCAGGGGACCAAGGGCCCGGGCGACGCCGTCGTCTTCGCGCGCTCGGCGACCGCCGGCGGTCAGCAGATGCCGGTGCACTGGGGCGGGGACAACACCTCGTCGTTCCCGTCGATGGCGGAGACCCTGCGCGGCGGCCTGTCTCTCGCACTGTCCGGCTTCGGCTTCTGGTCGCACGACATCGGCGGCTTCGAGGGCACCCCGGACCCCGCGGTGTTCAAGCGCTGGGTGCAGTTCGGTCTGCTGTCGTCGCACAGCCGGTTCCACGGCAGCAGCTCCTACCGGGTCCCGTGGGCGTTCGACGAAGAAGCGGTCGACATCACCCGGGCGTTCACCGAACTGAAGCTCCGACTCATGCCGTACCTGTACGCGGCCGGGCTCGAGGCATCGGCGCGGGGCCTGCCGGTGATGCGCCCGATGCCGCTGGCGTTCCCCGACGACCCGACCGCCGCGTACTGCGACCGGCAGTACCTGCTCGGACCGGACCTGCTCGTCGCGCCGGTGTTCAGCGAGTCCGGCGACGTCGAGTACTGGCTGCCGGCGGGCTCGTGGACGAACTGGTTCACCGGCGAGGTCGTCACCGGCGGGGTCTGGCGGCGCGAGCGGCACGGGTTCGACACCCTGCCGCTGTGGGTCCGCGAGGGTGCGGTCCTGCCGTTGTCCACCCGCACCGACCGGCCGGACCACGACTACCACGAGGCGCTCGAGTTCCGGGCGTTCCCGGGTGCGGGGGGAGCGGGCTCGCGGGAGGTCGTCGTGACGTCCCCGGACGGCCGCGCGGTCACG
This sequence comes from Curtobacterium sp. MCLR17_032, assembly GCF_003234795.2. NCBI lineage: Bacteria > Bacillati > Actinomycetota > Actinomycetes > Micrococcales > Microbacteriaceae > Curtobacterium > Curtobacterium sp. MCLR17_032. The sequence continues at coordinate 310,241 of NZ_CP126268.1, forward strand.
TACCCGGTGTCGTTCGCGGCGGACGGCACGGTCACCCCCGCCTGAACCCCGTTCGCCCGTTCGCGCTGAGCGACAGTCCTCGCGGCCTGGACCACGAGCGCTGTCGCTCAGCGCGAACCTCGCGGACGGGCCGCGCCACCCGCCAGCGCGGGCCGCACTACGCTGGCGGGACGGACGATCGGAGCGGACATGTCGGAGGCGAGCACTGCCTCCCGTCCGGTGCGCACCACGGACGTCGTCCGCCGCCGCAACCTGGCCCGGGTCCTGCGCCTCGTCCACGAGCGCGGGCCGATGCCCCGCTCGGCGCTCACCCGTGAGACCGGCCTGAACCGCTCGACGGTCGCCGCTCTGGTGGGGGAGCTCGTCGACCTCGGCCTCGTCGTCGAGGGGGACGCCCCACCCGCGACCGGCGTCGGCCGTCCGAGCGCCACCGTGTCCGCGTCCGCCCAGGTCGTCGCACTCGGCATCGTGCCCGAGATCGACGCCGTGACCCTGGCGGTCATCGGCCTCGACGGCACCGAACACGAACGCCGGACCGTCCGCACCACCTCGGTCTCGACGCCCGGCGAGGCCCTCGCCATCGCCACCGACCTCGTCGCCGCGGCCACCGATCAGCAGCGGGACGCGGGCCGTCGGGTCGTCGGCATCGCGGTGTCCGTCCCCGGGATCGTCCGCGTCGGCGACGGCGTCGTCCGGTACGCCCCGCACCTGGCCTGGCGCGACGAGGCCTTCGCCGCACCGCTCGCCGACCGCACCGGCCTGCCGGTCCGCGCCGCGAACGACGCGAACCTCGGCGTCACGGCCGAGTTCCTCTACGGCGCCGGCCGCGGCGCCACCGACGTCGTCTACGTCAACGGCGGCGCGAGCGGCATCGGTGGCGGCATCATCACGGGCGGGCGGCCCCTCGCCGGAGCTGCCGGGTACGCGGGGGAGCTCGGCCACACCTTCGTCGCCGCGAACGGCATCCGCTGCCACTGCGGTGCCGTCGGGTGCCTGGAGACCGAAGCCTCACAGGCCGCACTGCTCGACGCGGCGGGGCTCGGGATCGACGAGGCCGACCGGCTCGGCGACGTCCTGGCCGACGGGCCCGCACCGGCCCTCGCCGCGGTCGTCGACCGGCAGGTCACCGCGCTCGCCGTCGCCATCCGCAACGTCGTGCACACCGTGAACCCGGACGTCGTCGTCCTGGGCGGGTTCCTCGGCACGCTCCTCCGGCACGTCGGGACCCGGCTCGAGGACGCGGTCCGCGCGCAGACGATGACGGCGATGGGCGAGGACCTGCGGATCGTGCCGGCGGAACTCGTCGGCAGCGTGCTGTTCCGCGGTGCGGCCGAGCTGGCGTTCGCATCGGTGCTGGCCGACCCCACGGCGGGCTGAGCGGCGCCGCCGACCTTCGATCGGTGGCATGAGTCCTCACTGGTCGGTGTGCGTCCCCTGCGCTCGCCGCTGCCGACGTCGAACTGCCCAACCGAGGTTGCCGCCCCCGAGCGCCAGGCCGGCGGCACTCGCGACCATGCTCAGCACAGGATGTCCGTCCTCCCGGAGTCCGACTGACAGCGCAGTGCCGGCGAGGAGCGTGCACAGCGCGAGGAACGCTGCGAACCCGATGCTCGAGACGACTCCGACCACGGCGGTGACCACACGGTTGAGCCCGATCACGCGCAGAACGGTGCCGGCTTGCCGGAAGCGTGGACCCGCAGGACTCTCTTCCCGCACTTGACACCACCGTTGTTGCTGATGGCAGTGAATGCAAGCAGGACGACGACGTTCGCGATGACACACACCGCCGGACCGAGCGCGCACAGCCCTTCGGCCGCGATGACTCCGCCTCCGCCGATGATGACCTGCTGATCGAACGAGTTGAAGTCGACGAAGACGCCGTTCTTGTCCTTTCCTGCTCCGAGTCGTCGGTCCCGACCGGGCACGGTCAGATGGAGGTCCAGGTGCCCCGCGGAGATCGTCGTGCTCGGGCCCGATTCCATCGTTCCTCCTGGGTGAGTGGTTGCGCGTCGCAATGACTCGACCGTAGGAGACTCTCGGTCGTCTTGCAATGAGGAACATGAAATTGGAATACCGACAGGCTGTCGGCTGCTGAAGGCGAGCCTGCAGGCCGGCGGGCGGCCGAGAGGGATCGCGGACGCCCGCCGCCGTTCGGGTCAGGGGCGGGCGTCCACGGCCTGCGCGTGCCTCCGGGAGTGGCAGGCGCGTGTCGTCGCTCCACGAGGTCAGGGTCCCTCGGGCGCCTTGCGGCAGGGCGACTGGGGTGACGCTACGCCGTCCGTCCGGACTGTGTACAGCCTGCGCCGAACGGATCACGCCGTCGACCGGTGGTCCCGCCGACAGCTCGTCGGTCGGAACTCGTCAGCGGCCGCTCCACCACGCGTGGGCCTGGTCGCGGTTCCGCCAGTCCGTCCGCAGCCGTCGCGCCCACCGCCGCGGCGGCGACCCCCGCCGGCCGTTCACCCGGAACGTGTGGAACGCACGCCGGGCACGTCGGACGGCGGATGGGAGGCTCGCGAACGGTCGCGCGGACACCCGCACCGTGAGCGCGGGGTCGGCGATCACCCGCCACTCCGGGTCGAACTGCATGCTCAGGTCGATGTCGTCGTGCACCTCGGGGTCATCGCGGTGCACCCGGTCGCGGACCGCGAGCCACGTCGACCGGCGGAGGGCCATCGCGGACCCGAACAGCGGCGGGCGGGAGAGCGCGCCGCGCATGAGCACGAAGTACGGCCGCATGTAGAGGACCGGCCAGACGACCCGCACGAGTGCGCCGGCGTCGGACGGACGGCCGGGCCCGGTGACCGCGACGACGTCCGGGTCCTCGAGCAGGTCGAGGGCGGTGGCGATCCAGTGCGGTGGCGGGACGGAGTCCGCGTCGAGTCGGACGATGACGTCACCCTCGGCGGTGTCGTAGCCCCGGGACGAGGCCCGGGCGATCCCGCGGACCGGTTCGGTGCAGACGACGGCGCCGGCTGCCCGGGCCACGGCCGCGCTGTCGTCGGAGCTGCCGTTGTCGACGACGACCACCTCGTCGGCGGGCCGGGTCTGCGCCTCCAGGGCGGTCAAGCAGCGGCGGAGGTGCGCGGCGTCGTCCAACACGGGGACCACGACGGACACGGACGGCATGGCTCGAGCCAACCGGAGCGCCGCTGTGAGGGGTGTCCGTTTCGCTCCTGCTCTGGCGTTCCGGGGAGGGTGCGCACGGGATCCGCGCAGATCGGCGTTCCTGGAACCCGTCCCAGAGGTCCCCGCGCAGGTTCAGGTCCAACGCAGCGGGTGCACCGCCCGCCGCGACGAGAAGACCGGAAGGCCGACCATGACCACGAACCCACCCGGGAACGACTCCGGGACGCCCATCCACGACGCCACGGCTGCCGCCGAGGGTCACGAGACCCACCCCGGCGTCACGGTCCCGTCCTACGCGAGCGGTACGCCCGTCGAGCGCCCCACCGGTTTCGACGACCTCGAACCGCTGGACGCCATCCCCGCCGACGAGCAGCTGCCCGCCGGCACCGTCCCCGCCGGCAGCCTGACCGCGACCGGCAGCGGCACCGGCAGCTCCGACTCGGGCAGCTTCGACTCGGGCAGCTCCGGCTCGGGTAGCTCCGACTCGGGCAGCTCGGGCGGCGGCACGGCCAAGGCCGACGCTGCCAAGAGCGCCGCGTCGGACGTCGCCGGGGACGCCAAGGAGCATGCCGCGAACGTCGCCGGCACCGCCAAGGAGCAGGCTGCGAACGTCGCCTCCGAGGTGTCGGACCACGCCCGCCAGCTCTTCGGCCAGGCGTCCGGCACCCTCAAGGACCAGGCCGCCGACCAGCAGCAGAAGGCCGCCAGTGGTCTCCGCACGATCGGCGACCACCTCGGCAAGATGGCCGACAACGACGACGAGCAGGGCCTGGCGGCGAAGGTCGTCCGCGACCTGTCGAACCGTGCCGGGTCCGTCGCCGGGTACCTCGAGGGCCGCGACCCGGGCTCCCTCGTCGACGAGGTGAAGTCGTTCGCCGCACGTCGTCCAGGCACCTTCATCGCGATCGCCGCCGGCGCGGGCATCCTCGCCGGTCGTCTCGCGAAGGCGCTGACGACGGAGATCAAGCACGAGAAGGAAGCCGAGGCGACCGGCACCGGCACGACCGGCACCACCGGGACGGGGCCGCTCGTATGACCGATCCGTTCCCCGGTGCGACCGGTCGGACGGTGCCCGGGCGGCCGAGCGCCGAGGAGCGCGCGGCGTCGACGCCCCTCGGTGAGCTCCTCTCCGAGGTGTCCCGTGACCTCTCCACGCTGTTCCGGCAGGAGGTCGCGCTCGCCAAGGCCGAGCTGACCGACTCCGCGAAGAAGGCGGGCAAGGGCGCGGGCATGTTCGGCGGCGCAGGCGTCGCGGGGCTCTTCGCCCTGCTGTTCCTGTCGATCGCCGCCTGGTGGGGGCTCGGGTACCTCATCGGCAACGCGTGGTCCGCCGTGGTCATCGCCGTGGTCTACGCCGTCGTCGCCGCGATCCTCGCGATGCGCGGACGCAAGGAGATCAAGCAGATCGACGGCGCCCCCCAGACGGTCGCGACCGTCAAGGAAGTCCCCGAGACACTCAAGCCCAACACCGGGAGGAACTGATGAGCACCCCAGACGAGATCCGCGCCGACATCGAGCGCACCCGTGGAGAACTCGGTTCGGACGTCGACGCCCTCGCCGACAAGGTGAACCCGTCCGCCATCGCCCACCGCCAGACCGAGAAGGTCAAGGGCCGCTTCCAGGACGTCCGCGAGTCCGTCATGGGTGCCGCCGGCAGCGCCCGCGACTCCGTGATGGGCGCCGCCGACTCGGCACGCTCGAGTGTCTCGGGCTCGAGATCGAGCGCCGCGGGCTCCGTGGAGGACACCGCGTCGCGCGGCGTCGAGAAGGCGAAGGGCAACCCGCTCGCCGTCGGCCTCATCGCCTTCGGTGTCGGCTGGCTCGCGTCGTCGCTCCTGCCCTCCTCCACGAAGGAGGAGGAGCTCGCCGGTGAGCTGAAGGACAAGGCCGCTCCGCTCGTCGACAAGGCGAAGGAGCAGGCGAAGGACGCCGGCGCCCCGCTCCTCGACGCCGCCAAGGAGCACGCGCAGGACCTCACGGGCACCGTGCGGGACGCGGCCCAGACGGTCAAGGACGAGGTGCAGGGCGCCGCGTCCGACGTGCAGGACAACGCGCAGTCGTCCGCGGACGACGTCCGCAACGCCTGAACGCGTCGGCACTGACGTCAGCACCTGACGGACGGGAGGCCCGAGACCAGCTGGTCCCGGGCCTCCCGTCCGTCTCGTGCACCGTCCACCGCGCCCTCCGGCGCACCTGAGGTGCCGGTCGTCGCCCACGGAGCAGGGTGGAGCCATGTCCGACACCCCCACCACCGCCGTCCTGTTCGACATCGACGGCACCCTGGCCGACTCGAACTACGCCCACATCGACGCCTGGTGGCGGGCCTTCCGCGCGGCGGGGGAGTCCGTCGACGCCTGGCGCATCCACCGGGCGATCGGCATGGACTCGTCGAAGCTGCTCGAGTCGCTGCTGCCGGACGCCTCCGAGGAGACCCGGGACACCGCGAAGCAGTTCCACACCGCCTTCTACTCCGAGCACATGCCGCAGCTGCGCCTGCTGCCCGGTGCGCGGGACCTGCTCGAGGCGGTCGCCGGTCGCGGGCACGCCGTGGTGCTCGCGACCAGTGCCCCGCAGAACGAGCTCGGCCGGCTGCTCGAACTCCTCGACGCCGAGCAGTGGATCGCCGCCGTCACGAGCAGCGAGGACGTCGAGCAGGCGAAGCCGGACCCCGGGATCATCGAGGTCGCGCTGCAGAAGGCCGGGGTCGATGCTGACCACGCCGTCATGGTCGGCGACGCGATGTGGGACGTCGAGTCGGCGGAGCGCGTCGGCGTGACGTGCATCGGTGTGATGACCGGCGGGATCGGCGGCGACGAGCTGCGCGGTGCCGGTGCCGCGGCCGTGTACGACGACGCGGCGGCGCTGCTCGAGGACCTCGACGGCAGCCCGATCGGTCCGCTCGGCTGACGCTGCCCGTCCCACGGCGCCGCGTCGGCCGGAGCGCGCACCGGCGTGTGGGCGCCGTCGTCGGTCCGTGTCAGGATGGACGACCGTGATCACCATCGAGCGCGTGCCCTGGGAAGACCCGCGCGGAGTCGCACTCCGCGCGACCATGGACGAGGAGATGCACGAGCGCTACGGCGACGGGAACCCCGGTGAAGCCCCCGAGGTCTCGGCCGAGCGCAGCCGCGTGCTGTCCGTCGACCCGAGCACCGTCGTGACGTCCCTGCTCGCCGTCGACGAGGACGGGACGGTCCTCGGCCACATCGCCGTCCGACGGCTCGGGGACGAGATCGAGCTGAAGCGCCTCATCGTCCTGGCCGCCGCCCGGGGCAAGGGCGCCGCCACCGCGCTCCTGGACGAGTGCGCCCGGGTCGGCCGCGAGCAGGGTGCCAGCCGTCTGATCCTGCAGACCGGTGACAAGCAGCCCGAGGCCGTGGCGCTGTACGAGAAGACCGGGTGGGACCGCATCGACGTGTACGAGCCGTACGCCGAGACGATGCCGTGGTCGTACTGCTTCGCGAAGGGGATCTGACCCAGACGTCACTGGGAGTTCACCACCGGTGAATTGCACTCTTGCAGAAGGAGTGCAAGTATCACCCGGTGACCACCGCTGAACGCACCCGTGCCCTCCGGCGCAGCATGGTGTCCGAAGCGCGCCGCGCGGTCGTCGACGGCGGGCTGCAGGGCTTCACCATCGAGCAGCTCTGCGAGCGCGTCGGCGTCTCCCGCCGCACCTTCTTCAACCACTTCGCGTCGAAGGAGGACGTGGTCCTCGGCATCGAGCTCAACGCCGACACCGCACTGCTCGCCGCGTACGCCGAGGGCACCGTCGTCCCGACGGCCCTGGCTCCGCTGCCGTCCGTCATCGCGCTCATCATCGAGCAGCTGCACGTCGCCGGCATCGACCGCGCTGACGAAGCCCTGGTGCGCCACGTCTTCGAGCGCGAGCCGGCGCTGACCGCCCGGTTCCTGTCCGCCACGGACACGCAGATCCAGAAGGTCGCCGACGCCGTCCGCCAGCGCTTCGCCTGGCACGACCCGGCCGACCCGCGCGCCCGCCTGGTGGCCGAAGCCGCCGTCGGCGTCATCCGGGTCAGCGCCGGCACCTACTTCGCCGACGACTTCGACGAGGCGTCCGGACCCCGGTTCGACGAGCTCCTCGACACCAACCTCCGTCTCATGACGGAAGCCATCACCATCCCCGCCCAGGAAGGCACCTCATGAGCGCATCCGCGCCGAGCACCACCCGCCGGGGTCGCCAGCAGGCCGACGGGCCGCTGCTCCTGACCCAGCGCCGCATCTGGATCATCTTCTCGGCGCTCATCGCCGGGATGCTGCTGTCCAGCCTCGACCAGACCATCGTCTCGACCGCCATGCCCACGATCGTCGGCGAGCTCGGCGGCGTCGCACACCAGGCGTGGATCACGACCGGGTACCTGCTCGCGTCGACGATCGTGATGCCGATCTACGGCAAGTTCGGTGACGTCATCGGTCGCCGCAACCTGTTCCTCGTCGCCATCGCCCTGTTCACGCTGGCGTCCCTCGGCTGTGCACTGTCGACCGACTTCTGGCAGTTCGTGGTGTTCCGCGCGCTGCAGGGCCTGGGCGGCGGCGGGCTCATGATCCTGTCGCAGGCGATCATCGCCGACATCGTCCCGGCCTCGCAGCGCGGCAAGTACCTCGGCCCGCTCGGTGCGATCTTCGGCCTCTCCGCCGTCGGTGGCCCGCTGCTCGGTGGGTTCTTCGTCGACCACATGACCTGGAACTGGGCGTTCTGGATCAACATCCCGGTCGGTATCGCGGCCTTCGCCGTCGCGTGGTTCGCCCTGACGCTGCCGAGCAAGAAGGCGACGAAGCGGATCGACGTGCTCGGTGTCGCCCTGCTGTCCGCCACCACCGCGTGCCTGGTGTTCTTCACCGAGTTCGGCGGCAACCGCCAGCACGGCTGGGGTGCGCCGGAGACGTGGGCGTGGGGTGCCGGCTTCCTCGTCGCGGCCGCGTCGTTCGTGCTCGTCGAGTCGCGGGCGCAGGACCCGATCATCCCGCTGTCGTTCTTCCGCAACCGCACGTTCGTCATCGCGACGGCGATCGGCTTCGTGCTGGGCCTCGGCATGTTCGCCGCGATCGGCTTCGTCCCGACGTTCCTGCAGATGGCCTCGGGCACGTCCGCCGCGGTCTCCGGGCTGCTGATGCTGCCGATGATGGTCGGCCTGATCGGCACCTCGATCCTGTCCGGCACGCTCATCACGAAGACCGGCCGCTACCGCGCGTTCCCGATCATCGGCACGATCGTGGTCGGCATCGCGATGCTCGGCATGACCTCGCTGGCCGCGAGCACCCCGATCTGGCTGATCTGCGTCTACCTGTTCGTCTTCGGCGCCGGCCTCGGCCTGATCATGCAGGTCGTGGTCCTGGTCGCGCAGAACGCCGTGCCGCCCGAGCAGGTCGGTACCGCCACCTCGACGAACAACTACTTCCGCGAGGTCGGCGCCTCCCTCGGCGTCGCCGTCTTCGGAGCGCTCTTCACCTCACGCCTGACCGATGCGCTGACCGACGTCTTCCGCGGTGCCGGGGGCAGCGCGACCGACGCGGCCAGTGCCAGCTCGAGCATCGACCCGACCTCGCTGTCGAAGCTGCCGCAGGCGGTGCAGGACGGCATCGTGAACGCGTACGCCGACTCCCTGTCGCCGGTGTTCTGGTACCTGCTGCCGTTCATCGCCGCCGCGCTCGTGCTCGCGCTCTTCATCCCGCAGATGCAGCTGGCGGACGTCGCCGGCATGGTCGCCCGTGGTGAAGCGGTCGGTGGCGACGAGGCCGACGCGCTCGAGCGGGCACGACGGGACGGGACTGCGCCGGCCGCCGCGTCGGCGGACGCACCCGAGCCGGTGGGCTCGCCGACGGGGTCGGTGTCGACCACCCGGCACGACGAGTAGTCGCGACCAGGTGACGGACGGGAGGCGCGGTGCCAGCGGGTGCCGCGCCTCCCGTCCGTCGTGTGGGTCGGGTCAGGCGCCCGTGCTCGCGCGGGGGACCAGGCGGGTGGGCAGGGCCGGGTCCGGCGCGTCGACGCCGTCGAGCGTCGCGAGGAGCCGGAGTGCCGCTGCGCGTCCGAGGTCGGCGCCGGGGAGGGCGACGCTCGTCAGGCTCGGCGCCGTGACCGAGGACGACGGCAGGTCGTCGAAACCGGCGACGGCCAGGGACGTCGGCACCGCGATGCCCCGCTCGGCAGCGACCCGGAGTACCCCGTAGGCCAGGGTGTCGGCGGCCGCGACGACGGCGGTGACCCGGTCCGCGAGCCAGGCGTCGACGACCTGCCCGACGGCGCTCGCGGCGGCGTCGATCGTCAGGTCGGCCTGTGCCTGGACGGGTGACACCGTGATGCCGGCCGCGGTGCACGCCTGCCCGAACAGCGTGCGGCGGACCGCGAACGTCGTCGCACGTGACGTCCCGTCGAGGTAGGCGACCCGACGGTGTCCGGCGGCGGCGAGGTGGGCGACCAGCGCCTCCACGCCGGCGGTCAGGTCGTAGTTGACCGCTCCCGGACCGCCGGGGGCGTCGAGCAGGACGACGGGGACGCTCGCGGCCATCGACGCGTGCTCGGCCGGGGCGTCCACCAGGATGCCGGCCGGACGGAGTCGCTCGAAGCGGCGGACGTCGGCGTCCACCGGCTGCTCGCCGCGCTCGGTGACGGACAGCACGAGCTGGAAACGGTCGCCGATGGTGTCGCGGACGCCGCGGATGACCTCGGCGAAGAACGGGTTCGACAGGTCGGGGGCGATGAGCACGACGAGGTCGCCGCTGCCCCGCGCCAGTGAGCTCGCCGCGTGGTCGACGACGTAGCCGAGCTGCTCGACGGCGTCGCGGACCCGGTCGGCGATGGGCGTCGAGACGCGTCCGCGGTCCTTGCCGTTCACGACGAGGGAGACCGTGGCGATGCTCGTGCCGGCGCGTTCGGCGACCATCGCGGCGGTCACGCGACCGGACGGAGCGGGGCGACTGCGCGGGCTCGTGGGCACAGGTCGATGCTAGCGACGGCCGTGCATGCAGAATCCCGGCGACTTGACGTCAAGCGCTTGATGCTGTGTGATGTCAAACGCTTGACGCGGCGTGCATGGCGCGTCAGGCCCTGACCTCCTGCCGGCCGCCCGCACCCCGGGCACCCGGCTCCCCGACGAAGTGGAGCACCCCGTGTCCGACGCCCCGCGCACCCCCGCGAAGATCATCCTCGACTGCGACCCCGGCCACGACGACGCCGTCGCGATGCTGCTCGCCCACGGCAACCCGGACATCGAGCTCCTCGCCGTCACCACCGTCGTCGGCAACCAGACCCTCCCGAAGGTCACCCGGAACGCGCTCGCCGTCGCCCGCATCGCGGGGATCACCGGCGTGCCCTTCGCCGCCGGTGCCGCCCGACCGCTGCTCCGCCAGGTCGAGGTCGCCCCCGAGATCCACGGCGAGAGCGGCCTCGACGGACCCGTCCTACCGGAGCCGTCGTTCGAGCTCGACGAGCGGCACGCGGTCGACCTGATCATCGACACCGTGATGGCCCACGAGCCCGGCACCGTCACCATCGTGCCGACCGCCGGCCTGACCAACATCGCGCTCGCCGTCCGCAAGGAGCCGCGCATCGTCGAGCGCGTCAAGCAGGTCGTGCTGATGGGCGGCGGCGTCCACGTCGGCAACTGGAGCCCGGTCGCCGAGTTCAACATCGTCATCGACCCCGAAGCCGCGTCGATCGTGTTCGACGCCGGCTGGGACGTCGTCATGGTCGGACTCGACCTCACCCACCAGGCGCTCGCCACCCCCGAGGTCGCCGCCCGCATCGCCGCCGTCGGCACCGGGCCCGCCGCCTTCGTCGGGGAGCTCCTCGACTTCTTCGGCAAGGCGTACCAGGACGTACAGGGGTTCGACGCCCCGCCGGTGCACGACCCCTGCGCCGTGGCGTACGTCATCGACCCGACGATCGTCCGGGCCGTGAAGGTGCCGATCCGCGTCGAGACCCAGGGGACCCTGACCCTCGGCATGACCGTCGCCGACTTCCGCTCCCCGGCGCCCGCGGACTGCCGGACGAGCGCCGCCTTGGAACTCGACCACGGCCGGTTCTGGGACCTGGTCGTCGACGCCCTCGAGCGCATCGGCGAGACGCCCGACACCGGCTGGACGCCCCGCGCCGCCGCCGACGGCATCGACGCCGGCCTGACCACGCAGCCGACCGCCGCGACGGAGGCGTGAGCGCCGTGAAGTCGATCGGTGCGCTCACCGCGGCGCTGCTGGCCGCGTGCATCGCGTTCCAGCTCAACGCCAGCATGCTCAGCCCCGCCCTCGTCACGATGGCGCGCGAACTCGATACGGACGACGCCACGATCGGCCTGTCCCAGACGCTGTACTTCACGCTCGCCGCGCTGTTCTCGCTGTTCCTGCCCCGACTGTCGGACATCGTCGGCCGCAAGCGGGTGCTCGTCGCCATGCTCGCCGTGATGTTCGTCGGCAGCGTCGTCGCCGCCCTCGCGGTGAACGTCCCGATGCTGTTCACCGGTCGCATCATCCAGGGCGTCACCGGCCCGGTCGTCCCGATCAGCCTGCTCGTCCTGCGCAACGAGATCAGCGACCCGAAGCGCTACGGCGCCGCCCTCGGGCTGCTCACCGCGGTGAACGGCGGCATCGCCGGTATCGACGCCCTCGCCGGTGGGTGGATCGCGACCCACTTCGGCTTCCGCGGGATCTTCTGGGTGATCGCCGTCGTCACGGTCATCGCCCTCGCACTCGTCGCGAAGTGGGGCGTCGAGTCCCGCCCGTCCGCCGGCACCCGGATGGACTGGGTCGGCGTCGTGCCGCTCGTCGTCTCGGTCGGTGCCCTGCTCACCGCCTTCAACGAGGCCGGCAAGCTCGGCGACGCGGACCCCGTGCTCGTGGTCGGTGGCGTGGTCGTCGCACTCGCCGCCTTCGCCGTGTTCTGGGCCGTCGAGTCGCGTGTCCGCGAACCGCTCGTCGAGACCCGGTTCCTCAAGCGCCGGGCCACCTGGGCACTGCTCGCCACCACGTTCCTCACGATGACCGGGGTGTTCGCCGTCGTCAACGGGCTCGTCACCTCGCTCGCCCAGAACGGCGACGCGGGCTTCGGGATGGAGGCCGACCTCGCCTCCCTCGTGTTCCTCACGCCGTACGCACTGGTCGGCTGGGTCGTCGGACCGTTCGCCGGCCGGCTCGCGCCGACCCTCGGCTACCGCGCCGTCCTGCGCGTCGGCCTGGTCGGCAGCATCGTCGCCACCGTCCTGATGGCGCTCGTCGGGGTGCACTCGCTGCCGGTGCTCGTCACCGCCACGGTGCTGATCGGCATCACCTACGCCGGCATCGCGAACATCATCCTCAACGGCCTGGGCATCGTGCTGTCCCCGGACTCGAACCCCGGCTTCCTGCCCGGACTCAACGCCGGCGCGTTCAACCTCGGCGCGGGCGTCAGCTTCGCCGTGCTGCCGGCACTGCAGATCGCGCTCGGGGTCGGCGGTTCCTCGGGCACCGCCGGGTACTCCGGTGGGATGCTGCTCGGTGCCGTGATCACCACCGCTGCCCTGGCGACCTCGTTCCTCATCCCCCGACCAGAGGCCGCCGAGACCGGTACCGCCGTCCCGCAGAAGGAGTCCGTCCGATGACCGACACGATCGTGATCGTCGGGTCGCTCAACGCGGACCTCGTCGTCCGCACCGAGCGCTTCCCGCAGCCGGGGGAGACCCTGCACGGCTCCGACCTGGCGACCCTGCCCGGCGGCAAGTCCGCCAACCAGGCCGTCGCGGCCGGGCGGCTCGGGGGCACCGTCCGCATGGTCGGCGCGGTCGGTGACGACGGCAACGGCACGCTGCTCCGCGACTCCGTCGCGGCCTCCGGGGCGGACACCACGCACGTCGTGGTCCGGCCCGGCACCGCCACCGGCACCGCCGTCATCACCGTCGACGGCCGCGGCGAGAACACCATCGTGATCTCCGGCGGTGCCAACGCCACGCTCGCACCCGCGGACCTGCCCGCCGACGTCTTCCACGACGCCGCCGTGCTCGGACTCTGCCTCGAGGTCCCGATGGACGCGGTGCTCGCCGCCGCCCGGGCCGCACACGCCGCGGGGGTGACCGTGCTGACGAACCTGTCCCCGTTCGGCGCCGTCCCGCCGGAGCTCCTCGAACTGACCGACGTCCTGCTCGTCAACGAGCACGAGGCCGCCGCGCTCGGGGACCACGGCGTCCGACGCTCGATCGTCACCCGGGGCGGGGACGGCTCGGTCGTGCACGACGGGGACGCCCGGCCGGTCGAGGTCCCCGCCGTGCCCGTCGAGGCGGTCGACACCACTGGGTGCGGGGACGCCTTCATGGGAGCGGTCGCACTGCGGCTCGCGGCGGGGGACACGTTGGTCGAGGCTGCGCGGTTCGCCGCCGGGGTCGGCGCCTACGCGGCGACCGGTGCCGGCGCACAGGCGTCCTACCCGACCACCGCACAGCTGGAGGCGTTCCTCGGGACGTGATCCGGGCCTCCCGCCCGACCGCTACCGTGGGCGCATGCGCGTCGGAGTCCTCGACATCGGTTCGAACACCGGTCACCTGCTCGTCGTCGACGCTCACGGGGGTGCTGCCCCGCTGCCCGCGTCGTCGTTCAAGCGCCCGCTGCGGCTCGCTGAACACCTGGACGACCAGGGCGCGGTGACGCCGGTCGGCATCGACGCACTGACCGACTTCGTGGCGGAGTCCGTCCGCGTCGCCGAGGACCGCGGCTGCGAGGACATGCTCGGGTTCGCGACGTCCGCCGTCCGCGACGCCGTGAACTCCGAAGCCGTCCTCGCCCACGTGCAGGAGCAGACCGGGGTGGAGCTCGCCGTGCTCTCCGGGTCGGACGAGGCCCGGCTGACCTTCCTGGCTGTGCGCCGCTGGTTCGGCTGGTCCGCCGGACGACTCGCGGTGTTCGACATCGGCGGCGGCTCGCTCGAGATCGCCGGCGGCGCGGACGAGGCGCCCGACGTCGCCTGGTCGATGCCGATCGGAGCCGCACGGCTGGCCCGCACGTACTTCGCTGCCGGCACCCCCAGCCCGGACGAGCTGCGCCGGGTCCGGCACGAGGTCCGCGTCGAGATCGCCCGCGAAGCCGGCCGGCTGCTGCGGTCCGGAGCGCCGGACCGTGCCGTGGCCACCTCGAAGACGTTCCGCTCCATCGCCCGGATCTGCGGCGCAGCGCCCTCGGCCGCGGGGCCGCTCGTGCCGCGCGTGCTCGACGGGGCGGCGCTCCGGGACCGGCTGCCGGCGCTCCTGACCATGTCGGTCGACGAGCTCGGCACGCTGCCCGGGGTCTCGCCGAGCCGGGCGCACCAGGTCGTGCCGGGGGCGCTCGTCGCCGAGGCGTGCCTGGACATCTTCGATCTGCCGGCGCTGGAGATCTGCCCGTGGGCGCTCCGCGAGGGTGTGATCCTCGAGCGGCTGGACCAGCTGTCGGTCCTCGGCTGACCCCTCGCAAAACGCAACCTCGGCGTTCCTGCGGCACGGTACTGCGTTGCGGGTCGTCGGCGACGTTGCGTCTTGCGGAGGCGTGATCCTCGAACGGCCGGACCAGCTGTCGGTCCTCGGGGAATCTCGCCGCGCAGTCGCGATCGGCAGCGACATCCGCCCAGTGTCATGCTGGATTCTGCTGCCAGGTATGAGCAATACGAGCGTCTCATCGACCGCTACGGTGTCTTCCGAGGGCAGCCGAACCGCGGGTGTCGAGGCCCCCGTGGCCGGAAGGGATCCCCGATGATCGATCTCCTCATCGCACTCTGTGTCGCCGCGTTCTTCGGAGCCGCCTGGTCGGCCGGCCGGTACCTGCCGAAGGCCGTTGCCGCCTGCTTCCCCGTTGCGGTCCTGACGGCCGTCATCGTCGTCGCGGCGGTCGGCGGTCTGGGCGCGGTCCGCGACTGGTTGATGGCGGGCGTAGTGGTCTGCATCACCGCGATCATCACGTTGGCCGGCCGTGGCTCACGGCGGCGACGCAACGGCCAGGCAGCCCGGTCCTGACGGCGCGCTCGCTGAGCAAGTCCTCGTCGGGCGTCTACCGCCGTCCCAGACCGGTGCACCACGATCGAGCGACAGCCCAGCCACCGAGAGGACCACGATGACCGGACTCGCCCCCACGACCACCCTGCTCGCCACCGTCGACGGACCGGACGGCAGCACCTACGAGGTCCGGCACGCGGTGTTCCCGCCGGGGTCCACGACCGGGTGGCACCGGCACGACGCCCGCCAGACGGGTCTCGTGGTCCGGGGCGAGCTGACGCACGCCAGCCCGGAAGCGACGCATGCCGTCGGCCCGGGTCACGCGCTCGTCGAGGAGCCGCGCATCGTGCACGAGGGCCGGGCCACCGGGACGGACGACACCGAGCTCCTGTACGTCGCACACCGCCTGCCCGGGACCGAGATCGCGACGCCGGCCGATCCGCCGGCCGCCGTCGGCCCGGTGCGCGGCTCGCACGTCACCGTCGCCCTCGGACTGCCCGTGTTCGTGCACGCCCTGCGCTACACCGCCATGTACGGCCCGAAGCCGTTCGCCGAAGCGCTGCTGGTCTACCGCGACAACGGGACGTACACGATCCTCTCCCCAGGAGAGGACCACCACGGCTGCTACGTCTCGGCCACCGCCATCGACGCGGGCACCCCGCCGCGCCACGTCGCCTTCATGTCGTGGCCGTCCGCGGACTGGGACAGCAACGTCGCCGCGCACACGCTGACCTTCGCCGCGGACACCGGTGCGTTCACGCAGGAGCTCCGGCTGCCCGGGGACGCCGTCCCCCGAGCACAGCACGGGTTCGCCGCACCGGTCGAGGGCCAGGAACCGATCGACGTGACCGCGGGCTGGACTGCCCTGCGGCAGACCCACGACGACACGTTCGCCGGGCTCGCTGCCCGGGCTGCCGCCTCCGGCACGGCGCGCTGACCCGGCGCGCTGGCTCGGCGCCCCCGAAACGAAA
This sequence comes from Curtobacterium sp. MCLR17_032, assembly GCF_003234795.2. Lineage (NCBI taxonomy): Bacteria > Bacillati > Actinomycetota > Actinomycetes > Micrococcales > Microbacteriaceae > Curtobacterium > Curtobacterium sp. MCLR17_032. The sequence continues at coordinate 326,286 of NZ_CP126268.1, forward strand.
CGTCGGTGACTCCTCGCATCGGTATCTCGTTGCGGGCAGCCGCCGACGTTGCGTTTTGCGATCAGGGGCGGCGGGGCGGGGCCAGCAACCAGGGGCGGATCAGCTTCGTCACGAACGGCAGCACCCAGAACGTCATGATCGGCGTCAGCACCAGCGTCGTGATGAGCACCCGGGGCAGCGCTGCCAGGTGCGCGAAGGACGGCAGCAGCCAGCCGACCAGGACCGTGAAGACCAGGTTGACGGGGAAGAACCCGAGCCAGATGCTCACCGCCTGCTTCCAGCGTGGCGGGGCGCTCGAGGCCGGAGCGTCCTGCGGGACGTCGAACCACCCCTCGATGCCGGTCCGCTTCTCGACGCGGGACTCCACGACGAGGTCCCGCCCCAGGTCGAGCCAACGCAGCCGGTCGTCGGAGTTCTCCCACGTGGACAGCGAGTCGTGGTCGGCGAAGCGGTAGAGCATGTGCCACTCACGGGACCGGGCGGTGGAGCGGACCCACCCGGATCCGAGGAACCCGGGGTAGCGGTTGGCGAGGTTCACGCCGGACTGCACCCAGCGGGTGACCTCGGGGATCCGTTCGGGTTCGACCAGGCGGGTGATGGACACGGTGACGGGTGGGCCAGCGATCTCGGGTGATGATGGGGCCCCCGTCGCCGGTTCCTGACCGACGCGCCAGCGGCGGTCAGGCCGTGCCGATGGGGACAGGCTGCCAGGCTCTTGTGGAGTCATCCGACAAGTGTCGCGCTCCACGTGTTACACGCGCATGACGGCCGGACGGTGAGCGCAACGGCAACCGTGACGGGAGGCCCTCAGCTCGCCTTCTTCTTGGCGGGAGCCCGCTTCGCCGCCGGTTCCTTCGCCGCGGGTTCCTTCTTCGCCGGTTCCTTCTTCGCGGGTGCCTTCGCTGCCGCAGCCCGCTTCGCCGCCGGCTTCCGGTCGCCGGAGCCGTTCGCGTCGTCGCCCGAGCTGTCCGCGTCCTCGTGGGAGCCGGCCGCGCGCGATCGCGAGCCGCCCGAGGAACGCGACCCAGAGCCTCCCGACCGGGACCCACCGCCACGGTTCTTGTCCACCGACGCGCGCAGGGCGGCCATCAGGTCGATGACGTCACCGCCCGCGTCGTCGTCGTCCGACGAGGCCTGCTCGCCGAACGTCTCGGCGGTGTCGACGTCGTCGCCCGCCTCGAGCTTGGCGTCGATGAGCTGCTGCAGTTCCTCCTGGTACTCGTCCGTGTAGCGGTCCGGGTCGAAGTCGGTGGACATGCTCTCGACGAGCGAGGACGACATCTTCAGCTCGTTCGCGCTGACCTTCACCGAGGTGTCGAGTGCCGAGAAATCGGCGGCGCGGACCTCGTCGCCCCAGAGCAGCCCCTGCAGCAGCAGCACGTCGTCGTGTACCCGCAGCACACCGAGCCGTGTCTTCTGGCGGAGGGTGAACTGCACGATCGCCAGCCGGTCGGTCTGCTCGAGCGTCTTCCGGAGCAGCACGTACGCCTTCGGGGAGCGGGAGTCCGGCTCCAGGTAGTACGTCTTCTCGAACATCATCGGGTCGACCTGGTCGACGGGGACGAACTCCAGGACCTCGATCTCGTGCGACTGCTCCTGCGGCAGCTGCTTGAAGTCGTCGGGCGTCAGGACGACGGTCTTCTCACCGTCGTCGTAGGCGCGCTGGATGTCGCCGTACTCGACCTCGTGCCCGAGCTCGCAGACCCGCTTGTAGCGGATGCGGGCTTTGTCCTCGTCGTGGATCTGGTGCAGGGAGACGTCGTGCGTCTCGGTCGCCGCGTAGACCTTGATGGGCACGTTGACGAGCCCGAACGCGATGGAGCCCTTCCAGATCGACCTCATGCGCTCATGATGCTCGCAGGCGCGCGAGGCGACCCCCAGTTCTGAGCGGATCGGCAGGTGCGGTGGGGAGCAGACGGGCGTATCGTCCCGCCTCATGACGGGGGAACGCAGTGTGACGGAGCAGGCGACAGCGCAGACGTCGGCCACGACGGGGGATCGACTGGACGCAGCCGGGTGGGCGCAGCTCGCGTTCGGAGCGGCGGCCGGGCTGGCGACGGGTGTCGGGGTGGGCCTGTCGGCTCACGGCCCGTTCCCGTGGGTGACGGTCGTCGTGCTCGGGGTGGCGCTGGGCGTGGTGTTCCCCGTGGCCCTGTTGCGGGCGTGGTGGGCTCGTGGCGGCCGGAACACTCTCGTCGAGACGCGAGCCTGGGTCCGGTCCGGCCGCGTGCCGGACGAGGTCCCTGACACCGTGTGGCGTCCGCGGGTCCGCCAGCTGCTCGGCGACTCCTCACGGCAGCTGTTCGGCGCGTGGGCCGCCGCGGTGGTCGCGTGCCTGTGGGCCGCCCTCGCGATCTCTGGAGAGACACGCGACTGGGCGTTCGCCGCGGTGTGGGCGGTCCTGGCGGCGGTCCAGTTCGTGCAGGTGCGCAAGGTGCGCCCGTCGGCGCGACGGCTGCTCGACGCACCGGCGCGCGTGGTCGCGTCCGTCTGACGTCGGCCGGTCCTCTCCTGCACAGCCGGGAGGCCCGCCCCGCGTTCTCCACGGACCTCACCGCTCCTGTGTCGCCGGTCCGGTACCGCGAGCACGATGGGGCCATGAGCCAGCTCGACAAGCAGGACCCGCGGGACCAGTACGCGCGGCCGCCGTTCCCCGCGCAGACGCAGCAGGGGTCCGGACGGGCGGCGGACCTCGACCCGCCGGCCGACCACGGCGAGACGACCTACCAGGGGACCGGCCGGATGCGCGGCTACCGCGTCCTGGTCACCGGGGCGGATTCCGGCATCGGTCGGGCGGCCGCGATCGCGATGGCCAAGGAAGGGGCCGATGTCGCCCTGAACGCCCTGCCGGAAGAGCTCGACGACCTCACCGAGGTCCGCGACGTCATCGCCGACGTGGGGCGGAAGGCGGTCATGCTGCCGGGGGACCTGACGGACGAGTCGTTCTGCACCGAACTCGTGCGCACCGCCGTCGACCTGCTCGGCGGACTCGACGCCCTGGTCCTGGTCGCAGGCCACCAGCAGGTGCACGCCGACATCACCGAGCAGAGCACCGAGGACTTCGACCGCACCATGAAGGTCAACCTGTACTCGCTGTTCTGGCTCACCCGCGCTGCGGTCCCGCACCTGGCCCCGGGCAGCGCGATCGTCACCACGAGCTCGGTGTCGGCGTACGAGCCACAGGACCGGATGATCGACTACGCCGCCACGAAGGCCGCCATCATCACCTACACGAACGGACTCGCACGGCAGCTCGCGCCGAAGGGCATCCGGGCGAACACCGTGGTCCCCGGTCCGGTGTGGACCCCGCTGCAGCCGATCAGCTACCCGGGTGACGAGATCGCGGCGTACGGCCAGGACACCCCGTTCGGCCGGCCTGCGCAGCCCGTCGAACTCGCCAGCGCCTACGTGCACCTGGCCGGACCCGAGTCGTCCTACACGTCGGGCACCACCCTCACGGTCGGCGGTGCCACGGGGGTCGCGTTGTGAGCCCGGTCGCGAAGAAGACCACCGTGCAGGTGGGGGACCGGCGGCTGGCGCTGACGAACCTCGACAAGGTGCTCTACCCGGAGACCGGCACGACGAAGGGGCAGGTGGTCGCCTACTACGAGCGGATCGCCCCGTGGATGATCCCGCACGTCACCGGCCGCCCGATGACCCGGAAGCGCTGGGCGAACGGCGTCGACGGCAAGGTCTTCTTCGAGAAGAACCTGCCCGACTCCGCCCCCGAGTGGATCCGGCACCACACCATCCACCACGAGCACCACGACGTCGAGTACCCGGTCGTCGACGACTTGCCGACCCTGGTGTGGATGGCGCAGCAAGCGTCGCTCGAGCTGCACGTGCCGCAATGGCGCTTCGGGCCGCGCGGGGGACACCAGAACCCGGACCGGCTCGTGCTCGACCTGGACCCGGGCGACGGCGTCGGGCTGCCCGAGTGCGTCGAGGTGGCGGTGGCGGCCCGCTCGGTGCTGCAGGGGATGGGACTCGAGCCGTACCCGGTGACCTCCGGGTCGAAGGGCATCCACCTGTACGCGGCCCTCGACGGCACCGCGACGGCGCAGCAGGTGTCCGACGTCGCCCACGAGCTGGCGAAGGCGCTCGAACAGGACATGCCGGGCCTGGTGCTCTCGTCGATGAGCCGTGCCGAGCGAGCCGGCAAGGTGTTCGTCGACTGGTCGCAGAACAACGGCAACAAGACCACGATCGCGCCGTACTCGTTGCGTGGCCGGTCGCACCCGACGGTCGCGGCACCCCGGACGTGGAAGGAGCTGACCGAGCCCGGGTTGACCCACCTGACCCTCGACCAGGTGCTCGAGCGGATGCCGGACCTCGGCGACCTGCTGCACTCCGTCGCCGCGGCGTCGCTCGGTGTCGGGCGTGCGGACGCCGGGCACTGGGACGGGGCGCGGACCGAAGCGGTGAACGAGCGCGAACGCCAGGAACGACAGGAGCTGCAGGACCGCCTGACGACCTACCGCGCCAAGCGGGACGCGTCGAAGACCCCGGAACCCGTCCCGCAGGGCTCCCCGACGGTGCGGACGGACGGCACACCGACGTTCGTCATCCAAGAACACCACGCCACCCGCAACCACTACGACTTCCGTCTCGAGCACGATGGGGTCCTGGTGAGCTGGGCGCTGCCGAAGGGCGAACCGACCGACCCCGGGGCGAACCACCTGGCCGTCCACACCGAGGACCACCCGCTGGAGTACGGCGGCTTCGAGGGGATCATCCCCGCGGGCGAGTACGGCGGCGGCACCGTGACGATCTGGGACGACGGCACCTACGAGCTCGAGAAGTGGCGCGAGGACGAAGAGGTCATCGTCACCCTGCACGGTCGGACCAACGGCGTCCGACGGCTCGCACTCCTGCACACCCGGGGCCGCGGCCGTGGCCGATCCGGGGACGAGAAGAGCTGGCTCATCCACCGGACGAAGGACCAGCCCGATGCCAGCGGCGACGGCAGCGGTGCCGGGAGCGCCGCCGCTGCCGGTTCCCGCGCCGGCCAGCGTGACGGGCACGGCGGCGGCCGTGCGCACACCGCCGTGCGGATCGAGCACGCCGCCGAGTCGGACACCGCGCCGGACCAGCGCCACACCATGCAGGCGTCCCTGCGAGAGGGCGAACCCGCGCTGGACCCGGAGCAGTGGGCGTTCGAGATGAAGTGGGACGGCGTCCGCGCCCTCGCCACCGTCCACGACGGCACTGTCCGACTCCGCAGCCGGAACGGCAACGACCTGACCGACCAGTACCCCGAGCTGCAGGCGCTCGCCGAGCACGCCGGCGTGGACGGGGTCTTCGACGGCGAGGTCGTCGCGCTCGACGAACACGGCCGGCCGTCGTTCCAGCTGCTGCAGAACCGGATGGGGCTGACGAAGCCGCGCGAGGTCAGCGCTGCCCAGGCCACCACCCCCGTGCACCTGCTGCTGTTCGACGTGCTCGAAGCCGACGGGCACGAACTCACCCGGCTCGGGTACACCGCACGGCGCGAAGCCCTGCTGACGGTCGTCGAACCCGGCGGTCCGATCGACGTCCCACCGGAGTTCGACGGTGACCTCGCCGCCGCGATGACGGAGTCCCGGAAGCGCGGGCTCGAGGGGATCGTCGCGAAGAAGCGGTCCTCCCGGTACGCCGAGGGCCGTCGCTCGGAGTCCTGGCTCAAGCTCAAGCACCACGCCACACAAGAGGTCGTCGTCGGCGGCTGGAAGCCCGGTGCCGGTCGACGCGAGGGCGGGATCGGATCGCTGCTGCTCGGGATCCCGGGGGACGACGGGCTGGAGTACGTCGGCAAGGTCGGCACCGGGTTCCGTGACCGGGACCTCGACGAGATCGGAGCGCTGCTCGGCGATCTCGAGCAGGACGGCTCCCCGTTCGTCGACGTGCCACGGCCGGACGCCCGCGACGCGCACTGGGTCCGTCCGGAACGCGTGGGCGAGGTGCAGTTCGCCGAGTGGACGGGCGACGGACGACTGCGGCAGCCCTCGTGGCGGGGGTGGCGCATCGACAAGGAGCCCGACCAGGTCGTCCGAGGATGATGCGTCCGGCGTCAGCGTGATGCGGGCTCCGGAATCCGCATGCGTGAGCATGAGGTCCGCCCGGGGCGAACTTCCGTCCCCCGTTGTCGGCCCGGGCGGGGGACGAATCCGGTCGTGACCGTCGTCGCGCAAGGGCTGGCTGTTACGTTCCTCGGGACGGAAGGACGCGACATGGACGCGAGCAAGTACCTCCCGCCGTTCGCTCAGGGGCAGCGTGGGGACGCGACCGCAGACCAGCGGGACGACCAGGACGGCTCGACGGGATCAGGCCCGGACGGCCGGACCGGCAGTGGACGGACGGGCGATCGCCAGATGGTGGGTGCGGGCGCCGAGCACGAAGCGACCTACGCCGACTTCCTCGGCGACCAGGTCGACGACGACTGACCCATCGCCCGGCGAGCCCGGCGGCCTGAGCAAGACGCAACGAGCCCAGCGGTCTGAGCAGGCCTCGTCGAGCCCGGCGGCCTGATCGAGACGCTCAGGCCGCGGGTGCCGGACCGTCCGCGGGCGCCCCGCCGGACTCCAGGGGCAGTTCCTCCTCGGCCGCAGCGCGCTCGTCCGCGTGCCCGGCGTCAGCGGCAGCCGCCTTCGCCTCGTCGATGGCCTCCTGCGAAGCCTGCAGTGCGTCGTCGTTGCCGGGGTGTGCCTGATCAGTCATGGCCGCCACGCTACGCGGACGTCGCTGGATCGGCTCGACGGGCTCCCGACCCGTCGGCGGCCCCCGGCCCGTCGTAGTCCACGGCCGAGGTCGGCGCGGCCGAGGTCGGCATCGCCGGCGCCGGCGGTTCGTCGTGCGCATCGGCAGCGTCGAGCACCGCCCGGGTCGCCGCAGCCGCCACCCGGAGCGCGTCCGGGAGCGGCATCGCCCGGAGCGCCGGGGTGCGCACCTCCACACCCCAGGGCTCGGCGAAGCCCAGGCCGCGGACGGTGCGGACGAACCCGGGCAGGTCCCACGCTCCGGTGCCGGGCAGGTAACGCCCGTTCCGGGACTCGTCCGCCAGCGTCATGCCGTTCGCGACGTGCAGCAGTCCGTCGCTGAGCTCGACAGCGGCGAGGGTGGGCGGGACGACCCCCTGCCCGATCGAGGCCAGGGTGGAGCCGCCGCGGAGCGCGTGCATCGCGTCGAGGAGCAGCCCGCCGTTCGGGTGTCCGGCGGCGACGAACCGCGAGGCACGTTCCACGGTCGCCAGGTTCGTCCACGGTTCGGGTTCCAGGACGAGCCGCGCCCCGACGCCCTCGGCCTGCTCGGCGAGCTGGTCCCATGCTGCCGCCATCGCGCCGAGCGGTACGGCCGGTACGGAGTGGTCGGCGCGGACGACGACCTGCCACGCGCTGAGGCTGGCGGCGGCCTCGAGCACCACCCCGCGGTCGGCGTCGTGTTCGGCGCCGGCGGCCCACCAGTTGCCGAGCGTGCCGACCTGGACCCAGACCACGCCGGCGTCGTCGAGCATCCGTCGGAGCTGGGCGAACCCGGTGGTGGCGCGGACCTCGTGCAGGTCGTCGACCGAGAGGCCGAGCCCGGCGAACCCGGCTCGCCCGACGGCGCGGATGCGTTCACCGACGGGCTCGTCGCCGGACCACGTCCACGACGTGGCGAGCAGGTCGTGTTCCTCCACCGGATCACCTCCATGATCCGGACGTGCTCGACTGCGTCGTTGCAGTTGCCGCACACCCTGGCTGCCGACACCGTCGAGCCGGGCCCCGTTCCCCGTGCGCCCCACAGCGTCAGGCACGGTTCTACGCCCGCTGGCTCCGAGGACTCCCAGCCCGCCGGGTCAGACGATGCGCGTCTCGACCGTGCCGACGCCGTCGATCGTCCCGCGCAGCACCGAGCCGCGGGACACCGGTCCGACGCCGTCCGGGGTCCCGGTGAAGAGCAGGTCGCCGGCCTCCAGGCGGACGGCACGGGAGAGCGCGGCGATGGTCTCGGCGACGGACCAGATCTGGTCGGCCAGGTCGCCGGACTGGCGCAGTTCCCCGTCGACGTGCAGCGTGATGCCACCGGTGGTCGGATCGACGGAGCCCGCCGGGACGACCGTGCCGATCGGCGCCGAGTGGTCGAACCCCTTGGCCAGGTCCCACGGCCGGCCGAGCCGCTTCGCCTCGGCCTGCAGGTCGCGCCGGGTGAGGTCGATGCCCACCGCGTAGCCCCAGACCAGGTCGAGCGCGTCGGCCACCGCGACGTCCTGGCCGCCGGCTCCGAGCGCGACGACGAGTTCGACCTCGTACTCGAGCTGCTCGGTCAAGGTCGGGTACCCGGTGTCGCGACCGTCGGTGACGATCGCGTCGGCCGGCTTGCCGAAGAAGAAGGGCGGCTCGCGGTCGGGGTCGTGGCCCATCTCGCGCGCGTGGGCCGCGTAGTTGCGGCCGACGCAATGGATGCGTCGGACCGGGAACCGACCGCCGGTGGCGGTGGGGACGGTCGGGAGGCCCGGGGCCGGGACGACGAGGTCGGTCACGCGTCCAGGGTGGCAGCCCGGGCCGGGAACACGAAGCGGTTCATCGCCCAGTAGCGGAAGCCCATCGCGATGAGCGTGCCGATCACGGGCCCGCTGATGAAGTCGGCGAGTTCCTGGCCGGCGAGCGACACGTTGGGGACCTCGAGGCCGAAGACGTACCGGGAGATCCAGAGCGGGGCAGAGTTCAGCGCGACCCCGATCACGCTGACGACGAGGAACAGCAGCAGTTCGTGTCCGGTGCGGAGTTCACCGCGGTCGCCGAACGACCACTTCTTGTTGAGGAAGTAGGAGAACACCGTCGCGACGATGATGCCGATCGACAGCGCGGTCACCGGGTGCTGCGGCATGACGAAGAACTTCAACCCGTAGTTGATGCCCATCGTGATGACGAAGCCGAGACCACCCACGACCAGGAACCGGAGCGCCGGGTGTTCGACGAGCGACCGGACGGAGAACGACTGCACCGGCCAACCCTAGACCGGCGTCGCCGGACGTCCGCTGACCGGCACGCCTTCCGGACCGGCAGTCCGTTCAGCCGGACGTCCAGTCGCCGGGAACCCAGCCGCCGGACGCTCAGTTGCCGGGTGCCGCACCCTCGGTCTCCCCGCGTCCCGGGTCGCCGCCCGTCCCGCCGTCGGACGGCTCGTCCTGGGGCCAGCCGGTGAACTCCCACCCGGAGACCGCCTGGTGGTCCTCGCCGTTCGTGTACGCGAAGGCACGTGCCGCGGTGCGGGCGTCGGTGAGGGCGGTGAGCAGGTCGGCGAACCGGTCGGATCCGTCCGCGACGCGGGTGAGCGCGTCGTGGGCCAGGGCGTACCGGTCCATCTCGTTGCGGATGAGCATGTCGAACGGCGACGTCGTGGTGCCCTGCTCGAGGAAGCCGTGCACGTGCAGGTCGTCGTGCCCGTGCCGGCGGTAGGTGAGCTGGTGCACGAGCGTCGGGTACCCGTGGAAGGCGAACACCGCGGGGGTGCCGGGCAGGAACAGCTCGTCGTAGCGGTCGTCGCTGATCGGGTGCTCGTGCTTCCGCGGGTCCCCGATGGCGAGCAGGTCGACCACGTTGACGACGCGGACGCCGACGTCGGGGGCGTGCTTCCGGATGATGTCCGCGGCGGCGACGGTCTCGACGGTGGGGACGTCACCGGCGCTGACGAGCACGACGTCGACGTGGCCGACCTCCTGCTCGGTGCCGGCCCAGTCCCAGGTCCCGACGCCGGCGTCGGCATGGGCGACGGCGTCCTCGAGGGACAGGAACACCGGTTCGGGGTGCTTGCCGGCGACGATCACCTCGATGCGGTCCGTGGTCTCCAACGCGTGCGCGGCGACGGCGAGGAGCGTGTTGGCGTCCGCGGGCAGCTTGATGCGGACGAGGTCCTGCTGCTTCGACGCGACGACGTCGAGGAACCCGGGGTCCTGGTGTGAGAACCCGTTGTGGTCCTGGCGCCACACGTGCGACGACAGCAGGATCGTCAGGTTCGACACCGGCGCTCGCCAGTCGATGTCGGTCGCGGACTCGAGCCACTTGGCGTACTGGCCGACCATCGAGTCGATGATGTGAGCGAAGGCCTCGTACGTGTTGAGGACGCCGTGGCGGCCGCTCAGCACGTAGCCCTCGAGCATGCCCTCGAGCAGGTGTTCGGAGAGCACCTCGATGACACGACCGCGGGCGGACAGGTGCTCGTCGCCCTCGGCTCGTCGGGCACGCCAGACGCGGTTCGTGACGTCGAAGACCGCGTCGAGCTTGTTCGAGATCGTCTCGTCCGGGCCGAACAGCCGGAAGTCCTGCGGGTTCCGCTGGATGAGTTCGGCCATCCAGGGGCCGAGCGTGCCGGTGGCTGAGGCCGGCTCGCCCACGGGCACCCCGAACCGCTCGAGTCCGGGCCGGTCGAGGGCGGTGCGGATCCGGCCGCCGTTCGCGTGCGGGGTGGCGCTCATCCGGGTGTCCCCGGTCGGCCGGATGGTGTCGAGGATGCCGATCGGACGGGCGTCCTCGTCGAACAGCTCCTCCGGACGGTAGGAGCGCATCCACTCCTCGAGCTGCCGGCGGTGGCCCTCGTCCTCGCGGACGTTCGGCAGCGGGACCTGGTGGGCGCGGAAGGTGCCCTCGACCTGCTGGCCGTCGACGACCTTCGGCCCGGTCCAGCCCTTCGGGGTCCGGAGCACGATCATCGGCCAGCGCGGGCGGAGGTCGGCGGCACCGGCCATCTCGCCGGCGGCGGCGCGGGCTGCCTGCGCGCGGGCGGCGGCCTGGATGTCGTCGATGGTCGCCAGGGCCCGACGGAGCGCACCGTCGAACAGGGCGTGCACGGCGAAGGGGTCGTGGTCGACGCGACCGGAGTCGACGACGATCGGCTCGTACCCCAGGCCGCGGAAGTAGGCCTGGAGGTCCTCGTCCGGGATGCGCGCGAGGACCGTCGGGTTCGCGATCTTCCACCCGTTGAGGTTGAGGATCGGCAGCACCGCCCCGTCCGACACCGGGTCGAGGAACGTGTGCGCCTGCCACGAGGCGGAGAGCGGTCCGGTCTCGGCCTCGCCGTCCCCGACGACGCACGCGACGACGAGGTCCGGGTTGTCGAGGGCCGCGCCGTACGCGTGTGCGAGGGAGTAGCCGAGCTCGCCGCCCTCGTTGATCGACCCGGGGGTCTGCGGGGCAGCGTGCGAGGGGATGCCACCGGGGAACGAGAACTGTCGGAAGAAGCGCTGCAGTCCGGCCGTGTCCCGCGTGATCTCCGGGTAGAGCTCGTTCCAGGTGCCCTCGAGCCAGGCGTTCGCGTTCATCGCGGGACCGCCGTGCCCGGGGCCGCAGATGTACAGGACGTCGCGGCCGGTCTCGCTGATCACGGCGTTGAGGTGCGCGTACACGAGGTTCAGCGCGGGCGAGGTGCCCCAGTGCCCGAGCAGCCGCGGCTTGATGTCCGAGGGCTCGAGCGGCCGCTCGAGCAGCGGGTCGTCGAGCAGGTAGATCTGCCCGACGGTGAGGTAGTTCGCGGCGCGCCACCAGGCGTCGATCGCGCGGATGCGGTCGGTGGAGGAGTGCGTCGAGGACATGCTCCACAGGCTACGAGGACGCCGATCCGGGGAATCCAGAAATCTCTCCAATCCGATCCGTGGACGGCCCCGAATCACTGTCACAAGCCGGGAAACACCCGCAAGCGCTCACCAGCAGCTCACCGCTGGTTCTCCACCCCCACCGCCGGGGTGTGTTCGGCGCGCTGTCACCAACCGCGCCGAGCGCGTTCAAGCAAAGGAATGAAGACATGCGCAAGTCCCTGAAGAACACGATCACCCTCGCCACCGCCGGCGCGATCGTCCTGGGCGGTGCCGGCTTCGGCATCACCGCCGCCAACGCCTCCACCCCGACCGTGCACACCGTCTCCTCCAGCTCCGCGTCGAAGATCCCCGCACCGGTCGCCTCGGTCCCCGAGGTCCTCGGCGGCAACACCTCCGTCGCCCTCGACAAGGGCTTCACCGACGCCCTCACCTCGCTGAAGCTGACCCCGGGTGTCTCCGGCAACGCCAAGCTCGCCGACGGCGCCGTGTCGTTCCCGATCACCTCCGGCTCGGTCACCTACTGGAGCCCGGACGGCAAGTACCGCCCCTACGTGCAGGGCCTGCTGAACCACGACGACTCCGGCCTGACCCTCAAGGCCGGCGACACCACCGTCACCCTCGAGAACTTCGTCGTGAACCCCGGCTCCTCGAAGCTCTCCGGTGACGTCCTCGTCAACGGCAAGGTCGCCGTCGCCAACGCCTACCTCTTCTCCCTCCACGGCGGGACGCTGAAGCCGCTCCAGCTCGAGGGCGACAACGCGATCCTCACCGGCACCACCGTCCACATCTCCGACGACGCCGCGAAGCTGCTCAACAGCACCTTCAAGACCGACGCCGTCAAGGGCGGCCTGCTCGTCGGCACCGCCACCATCACCGCCCAGATCAAGTAACACCCGGCGCGTCACCAGACGCACCAGCACCACGAGAACGCCGCCCCGGCACACACCGGAGCGGCGTTCTCGCGTTCCCGGACCAAGCCGCCACACGGACGGGAGGCCCGGGTCACCTCACCCGCGTCGGCGCCACCACCGGTGCGCTCGCGTCCCGGCCGCCTGCGCGGCCGCAGCCGACGCGGCGGCCGCAGCACGGGCCTCCCGGCGGTCCCGCCAGCGGGCGACCTCGACCTCGACGTCCCGCATCGGCGTGACCACCGGCGGTCCGCCGAGCAGCTGCCGGCGGGCCTCCTTCACACGGGCGTTGAAGTCCACCAGGACGTCGCGGACGTCGGACTCCACTGAGAGTGCGTCCAGGTGGTCGTCGAGCTCGGCGTCCTCGGTGCGCAGGGCGAGGGCCGGCGGCGCGATCCCGCGGATGTCCTCACGCTCGATCTTCGACTTGATCCACCAGTCCGGGTCGTGCTGCCCGTCGATGCCCGGCAGCGGCTTGCCGTGGTACGGATTGCCCTCGAACACCCCGCGGCGCTCGGCTTCGGCGATCCGTGCCCGGGCGTGCGCGGCGACGTCGGCGGCCTTGAGCAGCTGCTGTTCCTCGCGCTCCGCACGGACCTCGTCCGGGTCGAGCGAACCCCGCTCGACCTCGCTGTCCACGAGCTGCTGGTACCGGTACCGCGCGGCCTTCCGCAGGCGGTCCATCCGGGCGTCGACGTCGTTCATCGTCCGTCCATGATGCCCCTGGCGCCCGACAGGGGCACCCAGCGGCCCCGGACCGGAGACGGACCCAGCCGCCGGGGTCCATCGTCACCCTCGTGGAATCCCTGCCCCTCTGGTTGCTCGTCCTGGTCTTCGTCGCGGGTGCCGCCGTGATCTGGATCGCCGGCATCCAACTGTCCAAGACGACCGACGTCCTCGACTCCCGCCTGCACCTCGGCAGTGCGCTCGGCGGGCTCATCGTGCTGGCCGTCGCGACGAACCTGCCCGAGATCGCGATCACCGTCAGCGCCGGGCTGTCCGGGTCGATCGAGGTCGCGGCGGGCAACATCCTCGGCGGCATCGCCCTGCAGACCGTCGTGATCGCCGTGCTCGACGCGTTCGGCAAGCGCGGGAAGGGCGTCAAGCCGATCACCTACCGCGCGGCGTCGCTGACCCTGGTGCTCGAAGCGGTCGTCGTCGTCGCCGTGCTCGCCGTCGTGATCGCCGGCAGTCAGCTGCCGCCGGACCTGGTCGTCGCCCGACTGACGCCCGACGTCGTGCTGATCGCGGTGATCTGGGTGATCGGGCTGTTCCTGGTGCAGCGCGCGAGCAAGGGCCTGCCGTGGCACGAGAGCGGTCACGCCCCGGACGCCAGCCCGCACGCCTCCGGGCACCGGACCCGCAAGCAGGACACCACGCCGATGAGCACCCGGAAGGCGGTGGTCGTCTTCGCGGTGTCCGCCCTCGCGACCCTCGTCGCCGGTGTCGTGCTCGAACGCGCCGGGGACGCGGCTTCGAATCAGATCGGGCTGTCGGGCGTGCTCTTCGGGGCGACCGTCCTGGCCCTCGCGACGAGCCTGCCGGAGATCTCCACGGGCCTCCAGGCCGTCAAGCAGGGTGACGACAACCTGGCGGTCTCCGACATCTTCGGTGGCAACGCCTTCCTGCCCGTGCTGTTCCTCGTCGCCACCGTGCTGTCCGGCAAGGCGGTGCTGCCGCAGGCGAACGCCAGCGACGTGTACCTGACCGCCCTCGCCGCGCTGCTGACCCTGGTCTACGCGGTGGGACTCGTGTTCCGGCCGCAGCGTCGCATCATCGGGATGGGCGTCGACTCGTTCGTCGTCGTCGTCATGTACCTGGTCGGCGTCGCGGGTCTGGTCGCGATCTCCCTGGCCTGAGGGTCAGTCCTCGTCGGCACCGTCCTCAGCGGTGACCTCTTCGATCGTCAGCGCCGCCTGGATGAGCGCCAGGTGCGACAGCCCCTGCGGGATGTTGCCCATGAACTCGCCGCCCTCGCTGATCATCTCGCTGAACAGGCCGACCTCGTTCGCCTGGTCGACCATCTCGTCCATCAGGTGGCGTGCGTCGTCGTGGCGGCCGACGCAGGCCATCGCCGCGGCCAGCCAGAACGAGCACGCCACGAACGGGGACTCCTCGTCCTCGATGCCCGAGTAGCGGTAGACGAGCGGGCCGCGCTGCAGCCGCTCCTCGATGGCCCGGATCGTCGACTCCATCCGGGGTCCCCGGTCGAAGGCCGACATGGCGTGCAGCAGGATCGAGGTGTCCAGGGCGTCGGAGCCCGGGTACATGACGTAGTACCCGCGTTCCTCGTCCCAGCCGTTGTCGCTGACCCACTGCTCGATCAGCTCGCGGTTCTCGATCCACTTGTCGCGGGGGCCGTCGATCATGCCGGCGTCGTGCAGTTCCGCCGCGGCGTCGAGTGCCTGCCAGCAGCCGATCTTGCTCGACACGTAGTGCTGGGTGTCCTCGAGCTCCCACATGCCGGAGTCCGCTTCCTCCCAGCGGTGGCAGGCGTCGTCGGCGAGCTGCTGCAGCACCTTCGCGGTCTTCCGGTCCAGGACGTTGCCGGCACGGACGTACTGACGCATGATCTCGAAGACGTCGCCCCAGACACCGAGCTGCAACTGGTTGCCCGCCCGGTTGCCGACCGTGACCGGGCCGATGCCCTGCCACCCGGGGACGTCGCGCTCCTCGACCTCGTCGGTCTTCGAGCCGTCGAGCCGGTAGAAGATCGGCATCGTCTCGTCGTGGTCGGCGATGGTCCGCATCACCCACGAGACGGCCGCGTGGGTCTCCTCGCGCAGGCCGAAGCGGGTCAGCGCGTGCACCGTGTAGGACAGGTCGCGCACCCAGGCGAAGCGGTAGTCCCAGTTCTTGCCGCCGGTCCGGTCCTCCGGGAGGCTCGTGGTCGGGGCCGCCGCGATGGCGCCGGTCGGCGAGTAGATGAGCAGCTTCAGTGCCAGGGCGCTCCGCTGAACCGCCTCGGCCCAGGGCCCGTCGTACGAGAACTCCGACGACCACTGCGACCAGTTCTCGATGGTGCGGTCGATGCCCGCCATCGTGCGCTCCGGTTCGGGCATGAAGATCGGTTCGTCGTGCGTGCCGACGATCGTCAGGATGTGCTTCGAGCCCTCGGTGGTGTCGAAGCGGCCGGAGAACCGGGGACCGTCGTCGTGCACCGGGTCGAACCCCTGCTCGACGATGGCGATGGTGACCCCGTCGATGCCGATCACGGTGCCGTTGGCGGTGTCCAGGCGCTTCGGCTCGGCGGTGTTGAGCAGCGTGCCGGGCACGACCGCCCACTCCATCTCGACCGAACCACGCACGCCCTGCACGCAGCGGCCGATCTCGGCCCAGGGCAGGCGTCCGGCGACACCGGTCACCATGGCGTCCGTGACGGTGACCTGGCCGGACGGCGTGGTCCAGGTCGTGACCAGGACGTTCGTCCCCGGCAGGTACTGCCGCTCGACCTCGGCGCCGCCGTCGGCCGGGCGCAGGGCGATGTGTCCGCCGTGCTCGGCGTCGACGATGCTCGCGAACACCGGGGGTGAGTCCATGCCGGGGATCGGCAGCCAGTCGATGCGGCCGTCGCGGGCGATGAGCGCCACGGTCCGACCGTCGCCGATCGCGCCGTAGGAGCGGAGCGGGACGGACCCGTCGGTGCGCTCCTCGTTCTCGGTGGCGTCGGGGGTGTCCCGTGTCCGTTCGGTCATGGCTCCATCGTGCCCGCACCGGCTCGACGTGCCGCGCACGGCACGTACCCCGGCCGTCCGCGGCGGGGCCGGGCCGTGCCTGGCCGGGCTGGGCCAGGCCGGGCTGGGCCAGGCCAGGCCAGGCCGTGCCGGCTTGCGTCGGGTGCCGCGACCGCGCTACGGTGCTCGGTTCTGCCCGGACGGGCGGACCGTCACCACGACGTCGTCCGACAGGGACCCACCATGCAGAAGATCACCAACCGACTCCTCTCCTGGGCATCGATGCTCGAGGAGCAGACCGAACAGCAGGCGCGCACGACCTCCCGGATGCCCTTCGTGTTCCCGCACCTCGCGCTGATGCCCGACGCCCACCTCGGGCTCGGCGCCACCGTCGGATCCGTCATCCCCACCCTCGGCGCGGTCATGCCCGCGGCCGTCGGGGTCGACATCGGCTGCGGGATGATCGCCGTCCGCACCCAGTTCTCGCGCGCCGACCTGCCCGAGGACCTGCGGCCGCTCCGCGAGGCGATCGAACGGGCGATCCCGCTGTCCGCCGGGGCGACGAACCAGACCGTCGTCGCGACCGCGGCACCGCGGATCGCGGAACTCGAGGCGCTGGCCGTCGATGCCGGCTTCGACCCCGCGGAGGTGCTCGGCGGTTGGCGGAACCAGCTCGGCACGCTCGGTTCCGGCAACCACTTCATCGAGGTCTCCCTCGACGAGGAGGACCGCGTCTGGCTGTTCCTGCACTCCGGGTCCCGCGGGGTCGGCAACAGGATCGCGCAGCGACACATCGCGGTGGCGAAGCAGGCGATGGAGCGGTGGTGGATCGCGCTGCCGGACCCCGACCTGGCCTACCTCGTCGAGGGCACCCCCGAGTTCGACCGGTACATCGCCGAACTGGGGTGGGCGCAGCACTTCGCCCTGCTCAACCGCGAGGAGATGATGGACCGCGTCGTCCGGCAGCTCGCCGAGGTCGTGGACACCGAGGTGCAGGAGCTCGAACGCATCAACTGCCACCACAACTTCACGCAGCGGGAGACGCACTGGGGCAAGTCGGTGTGGGTGTCCCGGAAGGGGGCGATCCAGGCGAAGGCCGGGCAGCCGGGGCTGATCCCGGGGTCGATGGGCACGGCGTCGTACGTGGTCGAGGGGCGGGGGAACAAGCCGTCGCTCGAGTCGTCTCCACACGGGGCCGGCCGCTCGTACTCGCGGTCGGCGGCACGTCGGACCTTCACGCACGAGCAGCTGCGCGAGGCGATGGCGGGCATCGAGTACCGGGACACCGATGCGTTCCTCGACGAGATCCCGGCGGCCTACAAGCCGATCGACCAGGTGATGGCGGACGCCGCCGACCTGGTGACGGTGCGGCACACGCTGCGGCAGATCGTGAACGTCAAGGGGGACTGACCCGGCGGGACGACGGACGGGAGGCCCGGGCCGACTGCGCCCGCACCTCCCGTCCGTCACCGGGTGGCCCCGGTTCCTGGTGGGTCAGGACACCGGGACGGCACCCCAGGCTGCCTGGTAGCTCTTCGCGAAGATGTTCGCGGTGACGCGCTTGCCGATCTGGAGGCTGTAGTCGCCCACGTTCGCCGCCGTGACGGTCACGTGGAAGGCGCCCGTGGCGTCGGTCTTGCCGACCGCCCGGTACCCGGCACCGGCGGCGATCTCGATGTCCTTGTTCGCGAACGCCGACTTGCCGGTGACGGTGATGACCCCGTCGTGGATGGTGCTCGAGGTGATCTCCAGCTTGCCGCCGGAGAACTTGTGTGCGCCGATGCCGGTGGTGACCGCGCTGCTCGACGTGGTCGGCGCCGGCTGGACGGCGGCGTTCGCCGCGGTCGAGGCGACGAGCGGAGCGCCGAGCGCGAGGGCGAGGCCGGCGGCGGCGACGAGGGTGGAGGACTTCTTCATGTGTGGTGCTTCCTGTTGCTGGGGGACGGGGGGGGGGGGGGGGGGGGGGGGGGGGAATCGGGGCTCAGTACTCGACGACGTAGAACGTGCGGGACCCCGAGCGGTTGCCCTGGTCGTCCGTGGCGAAGAGGCGGTACTCGCCGTACCCGTCGTCCTGCGGGACGGTCACCTGCAGCTGGCCGCGAGCACCCTGTCCGGCGACGCTGAACGTGGCCACCTCGCGCCACTCGCCGTCGATGCGCTGCTCGGCGTGCACGAGGCCACCGGCGCCGGGGACGAGGACCTCGGCGGTGTGCGAGGCTCCGTGCCCGTCGACGGTGAAGAGGTCGGCGTCAGCGCCCTCTTCGTCGTTGGTGGACTCGGCCCAGGCGCCGTCGACGGTCCGGACGAAGGGGGTGAAGAGGGTCTGGGTCTGCGCCGCGGACACGGACGACGGGGCGGACACGGTCGCGGCGTTCGCCGGGATCGAGGCGACGAGCGGGGCGCCGAGGGCGAGGACGAGACCGGCGGCGGCCGCCAGGGTGGTGCGCTTCTGCATGATGCTCCTGAGAGAGAGGGTGGTCGACACCGGCCGGTGTCGCTGCGGTCCCGTAAGCGTCCGCCATCCCTCTGAATACATTCCGCATGTGATATAACGACAGCTGCTCGGACAGGAGGGTCCGGACCGGGCAAGCTCGGAGCCGTGACCGACGCAGCCCAGGACGCAGCCCGAGAGACCGGACGACAGGCGCGCCGTGTCGCCGACAGCCGCTGGTTCGAGACCACGGCCCGCGCGGGCTTCGTCGGGACGGGCGTCGTGCACCTGCTCATCGGCTACCTCGCCGTCCTGCTCGGCATCGGCAACGCCACCGCCGGCAGCGGTGCGCAGGGATCGCAGTCCGGCGACACCGACCAGTCCGGTGCGCTCGCGCAGATCGCGTCCGTCCCCGGCGGCGTGTTCCTGCTCTGGGTCGTCGCGATCGGCACCGCCGCACTGACCGTCCGCCTGGTCGTCGAGGCCGTCGTCGGCGGACGGACCGACGATGCCCGCGCCTGGCTCGCCCGGGCGAAGAACGCCGGCAAGGCGGTCGTCTACGGCGCCATCGCGTACTCGTCGGCCAGCTACGCGCTCGGTGCCGGCAAGAGCTCCACCGGTTCGAGCCGCAGCGCTGCGGCGACCGCCCTGGCCACGCCCGGCGGCGTCGTCCTGCTGGTGCTCGTCGGCGCGGTGGCGGTCGCCATCGGGGTCGGCCTCGTCGTGATCGGCGTGCGCGGCTCGTGGAAGAAGCACCTCCGGCCGCAGCCGGAGTCCGTGCGCCGCACCGTGGCCGTGCTCGCCACGCTCGGCTACGTCGCGAAGGGGATCGCCGTGGTCATCGTCGGCGTCCTCATCGCCGTCGCCGGCATCCGCAGCGACCCGGACCAGGCGACCGGGCTCGACGGGGCGTTCGACGCCCTCCGGTCGATGCCGGGCGGTTCCGTCGTGCTCGTCGTGGTCGGACTGGGCTTCGCGGCCTTCGGGCTCTACAGCTTCGTCCGGGCCCGGTACGCGCGCATCTGAACGAACGGCATCCGGTCGCGACGCGCGGTCCCGATCGCGCAGAGGGGATGGTGGCGGCCCGCGACGCCCCGGCGATGCGAAGATGCATCGTCGCGTCGGCGACACGCCCGATGAGTCGTCACGCCACGCGCGACGCCCCCACCGAAGACGAGGAAGCATGGCCCCGACGGACGCACCCCGGGAGCACGCCGGACTGCTGGCCGGCCGGTACCGGCTCGAGCAGGTCATCGGTCGGGGCGGCATGTCCGTCGTGCACCACGCCTGGGACGAGAGCCTGGATCGCCCCGTCGCCGTGAAGCTCTTCCACCCGGGCATCGTCGACATCGCCCGCCAGGAGGCCGAGCAGGGCGTCCTGGCAGCGCTCGACCACCACAACCTCGTCAGCCTGCTCGACGCCGGGGTGGTCGAGGACCAGCACGGGTCGCTGCAGCGCTTCATCGTGATGGCGCTCGTGCACGGCCAGGACCTCGAGGAGCGGCTGGCGCTCGGGCCCCTCGCGTCGCGGCACATCGCCGAGATCGGCTACGACATGGCCGAGGCGCTCGACTACATCCACGCGCAGGGCGTCGTGCACCGGGACATCAAGCCGTCGAACATCCTGCTGGTCGACTACGGCAACGGCTCCGACCGGGCACGCGCACGGCTCACCGACTTCGGCATCGCGCTGGCCGCCGGCGTCGAACGGCTCACCGCGGACGGCGTCACGACCGGCACGGCCGCCTACCTCAGCCCCGAGCAGGCCCGCGGCGCGGAGGTCGGTCCGGCGAGCGACGTCTACTCGCTCGGCCTGGTGCTGCTGCAGTGCTTCACCCGGCGGCGTGAGTTCCCCGGGTCGCTCGTCGAGTCCGCCCTCGCCCGGCTGTCCCGCGACCCGGTCGTCCCCGAGCCGCTGCCGGAGCACTGGAAGCACGCCCTCGCCGCGATGACGGCGCAGGACCCGCGCGAGCGCCCGGTGGGTGCCGACCTGGTCGCGCTCCTCCGCCACGTCGTGATCACCGACACCGCGGAGGCTCCTCCCGCCGACCCGACGTCGGCCGGCGTCGCGCACGGGCCCGGGCCCGACACCGTCGGCTCAGCCACGTCGTCGACCGCAGCCGGTCCCGTCACCGGTGGGGGCGCCTCCAGGACGACGCCGGACGAGTCCCGGACCGACGCGTCGCGCCCAGCGACCCTGGACGTGCTGCCCGAGGAGGCGCTGCAGCGGACCACCAAGATGGCCGCGCGCTTGTTCGACGCCCCGATCGCCCTCATCGAGGTGCTGGACGAGGACCGCGAGTGGTCCCAGTCGTACGTCGCCGACGGTGTCGACAAGTCCGCGCGGAGCATCAGCTTCCGGAACGGCTTCGCGCCGGTGCCGGTGCCGGTCGTGATCCCGGACGGGTCCACGCACCCGGAGATGCGGAACAGCCCGCTCGTCACCGGACCGCTCGGCATCCGGTTCTACGTCAGTGTCCCGCTGGTCCGCCACGACGGCGTCACCGTCGGCACGCTCGCCGTGCTCGACTCCCGGCCCCGGACGGCCGACGAGGCCGACATGGCGAACCTGCGCGACCTCGCCGCACTCGCCGTCACCCAGCTCGAACTCCGCCAGGAGTCCCTGCGCACCACGAGCGACTCGGTGCCGATCCTCCGCACCGGGCAGGGCGCCCACGCGGCTCCGGTGACCGACGGCGGTGCCGCTGCCGGATCCGAACACGCCGTCTGAGTCCCGCACCCGGCACCCTCCCCGGGGACGCGTGACTAGCGTGTGGGGCGTGGACATGGACGACGACGCACCCCGGACCGACGAGCGGATCGCTGACGAGTACCTGACCGGCGAGCGGCTGCCCGTCGGCGGTGTCCCGGAGCAGGGCGACGACCACGGCGACGCCGCCGTGGACGAGGACGAGGTGACCCCGGTCGCCCCTGACATCACCTACGACGAGCAGCTCTACCCGGCCCGCCCGCGTCGCCTGCGGCCGCGGGTGAACCTGCGCGGCGGCAGCCTGCAGCGCCGGTTCTCGGACCCGCGTGCCGCCAACGGCGAGAACCCGGCGTACATCGAGTGGCTCGTCCGGCAGTCGATGCTCAAGGACGCCGACGTCCTCAGCCGCCAGCTCTCCGGCACGCCGGCCATGTGGCGGAACCCCTACGCCCGGCCCGACGCCCGCCGTGCCGTGTCGACCTCCGACGTGTGGTTCACCGCGTACCCGATCTCGCTCATCACCCGTGAGGGCGAGTCCTTCCTCACCGCGCTCGCCGACCCGCAGCTGTGGTCCGCGTTCGAGCGCATCGGCATCAACGGCGTGCACACCGGCCCGGTCAAGCGTGCCGGCGGCATCCGCGGGTGGCAGGAGACCCCGAGCGTCGACGGCCACTTCGACCGGATCGGGACCCAGATCGACCCGACCTTCGGTGACGAGGAGACCTTCCAGCGGATGACCGACGTCGCCGAGGAACACGGCGGCAGCATCATCGACGACATCGTGCCGGGCCACACCGGCAAGGGTGCCGACTTCCGGCTGGCCGAGATGGCCTTCAAGGACTACCCCGGGATCTACCACATGGTCGAGATCCCGCCGGAGGAGTGGTACCTGCTCCCCACCGTGCCCGAGCACCGCGACTCGGTGAACCTCGACCCGGCGACCGAGTCCGCCCTGGCCGAACGCGGCTACATCATCGGCGAGCTGCAGCGCGTGATCTTCCACCAGCCCGGCGTCAAGGAGACGAACTGGAGCGTCACCGCGCCGGTCGTCGGCGTCGACGGCACCACCCGGCGCTGGGTGTACCTGCACTACTTCAAGGAAGGGCAGCCGTCGGTCAACTGGCTCGACCCGACCTTCGCCGGCATGCGCCTGGTGATCGGCGACGCCCTGCACTCGCTCGGCGACCTCGGCACGAGCGCGCTCCGACTCGACGCGAACGGGTTCCTCGGCGTCGAGAAGAGCGCAGAGGGCGCACCCGGTTGGTCGGAGGGCCACCCGCTCTCACACGCGGCGAACCACGTCATCGCCGGGATGGTCCGGAAGGTCGGCGGCTTCACCTTCCAGGAGCTGAACCTGACGATCGAGGACATCCGCGACACCGGGGCCGTCGGTGCCGACCTGTCGTACGACTTCATCAACCGACCCGCGTACCACCACGCCCTGGCCACCGGGGACACCGAGTTCCTCCGCCTGACGCTCCGCACTTCGCTGGAGCTCGGGGTCGAGCCGGTCAGCCTGGTGCACGGCATGCAGAACCACGACGAGCTCACCTACGAGCTCGTGCACTGGGCGACCCTGCACCAGGACGACCTCTACACGTTCCACGGCGAGGAGACCCGCGGCGGGGCGCTCGCCGAACGCATCCGCGCCGACCTCACCGCGGCGCTGACCGGCGACGCGGCGGACTACAACCTGGTCTTCACGACGAACGGCATCGCCTGCACGACGGCCTCGCTCATCGCCGCGACGCAGGGGCACACCACCCTCGACGCCGTCACCGACGAGCACGTGCCGCAGATCCGCGACGCCCACCTGCTGCTCGCCGCGTTCAACGCCTGGCAGCCCGGCGTCTTCGCGATGTCCGGCTGGGACCTGCTCGGGTCGTTGACGGTGCCGCAGGAGACCGTGGCGGACCTCATCGCCGAGGGCGACACCCGGTGGATCGAGCGCGGCGCGCACGACCTGCTCGGCGTCGCACCGGACACCGAGCGTTCGGCCTCGGGCATGCCCCGGGCCCGGTCGCTCTACGGTCCGCTGCCGGAACAGCTCGAGTCGCCCGACTCGTTCGCGTCCCGCCTGGGCGAACTGCTGCGGGTGCGGACCGAGTACGGCATCGCCTCGGCCCGACAGGTCGACGTCCCCGAGGTCGCGCACCGCGGGATGCTCGTGATGGTGCACGAACTCGAGTCCACCGACGAGACGGGCGAGCCGGTCGTGCAGATCACCGTGCTCAACATGACCGACACCCCGTTGGACGGCACCATCCGGTCCGAGTCGCTGCCGCACGGGGCGACGGTGGTCGACGCCACGGACCACAGCGAGCTCGGCACCGTCGACGACCTGTGCAGCTTCCCGCTCCGCATCGACGCGTACGGTTCGCGGTTCCTGGTGCTCCGCCGGAACGTCGAGCAGGGGGCCTGAGACCGTGACGGCGAGCGCGACCTCCGGCCCCGCCCGGGTGTTCAGCGACGTCCGGGCGACCCTGGCGGAGAGCATCGTCTGGGACCGGGCGCAGGGGGTCGGCCGCTGGGTGGACATCCCGAACGGCACGCTGACCACCGCGGACGCCGACGGTCGGGTGCTGCAGACCACGCAGCTCGACCCGCCCCTGCCGTCGTTCCAGCCGCGTGCCGGGGGAGGCTTCATCGCCGCCCAGGACGACACCGTCGTGCTGACCGATGCCGACGGACACGTCGAACGCGAGCTGGCCGGTGTCACGCACGCCAACGACGAGATGCGCTTCAACGAGGGCAAGTGCGACCCGTTCGGCCGGTTCCTGGTCGGCAGCATGGACCCGACCGACGGGCCGCCGGCCGGCGCGCTCTACGCCTTCTCGGCGGACGGGTCGGTCGCGGTGCTGCGGAGCGGGTTCGGCACGACCAACGGCATGGAGTGGAACGACGACGGCTCCGAGATGTACGTGACGGACACCGACACGAACACGGTCTACCGGGCCTCCTACGGACCCGACGGTCTGCTCGGCGACCTCGAGCCGTTCATCGACGGTGCCGCACACGACGGACTCGTCCGCGACGACGAGGGCTGCTTCTGGGGCGCGATCTACGGCGAGAGCAAGGTCGAACGGTACGGCCCGGACGGAGCGCACCTCGAGACGGTGGAGATCCCGGCGCCGAACGTGACCTCGGTGGCGTTCGGCGGGACGGACATGTCCCTGCTGCTCGTCGGGACCGCGCGGGAGGACCTGACCGAGGACCAACTGGCACGCTCCCCGCACTCCGGCTCGGTGTTCGCGGTGCCGACCCGCGTGCACGGACGCCCGGCGTTCCCCTTCGCCGGCTGAGGGTCCTGCCGGGCTGGCGACGCGCGCCGCGGCCGGAGCGGAGGACGCCCGCGGTAGCCTGGGCGACCGCCAGCCACCGCGAGGAGCGCCCATGAACGACGAGCACCACCCGGGTCACCCCGTCCCGACCGGCGCCCCCGACCCGGCCGGCGAACTCGCCCAGGCCGAGGACGCCGACGTCGAGGTCCGCGTCGACCGCATCGCCGTCGACCACACCTACGTGCGCGTCAGCTCGATCGGCGAGCCCGGTGAGCGCGCCTTCGTCCTGGTCGCGGGGCTCGGCATCGCGTCGACGTACTACGAGCGGCTCGCCCCGCACCTCAACGAGAACGGCCCGGTGCACGCGCTCGACCTGCCCGGTTTCGCGGGGGTCCCGCGGTTCCGCGGCGGCGTGTCCATCGAGCGGTACGCCGACGCCGTCGAGAAGGTCATCGACGACCTCCGCCTGCACGACCCGGTGCTCATCGGCCACTCGATGGGGACGCAGGTCGTCGTCGAGGTCGCAGCCCGCCGCCCGGACATCTCCGACCTGGTGCTCATCAGCCCGGTCCTCGACCCGGCCGCGCGGTCGATCCCGAAGGCCGCGCTCCGCTTCCTCCGGTCCGCCGTGCACGAACCCGCCGCGGTCCGCTGGCACGCGGTCACCGCGTACGCGCTCTGCGGGTGGCACTGGTTCCGCAAGGTCCTGCCGAAGATGATCGCCTACCCGATCGAGGACCGCGTCGCCGACGTCCGGGCGCACACCCTGGTCGTCCGCGGCGAGCACGACGCACTCGTGCCGCGCTCGTGGGTCCGGCAGCTCGCCCGCGCGCTGCCCTACGGCGTCCTCCGCGAGGTCGTCGACGGCGCACACTCGGTCATGCACGCCCAGGCCGACGCGGTGGCGCAGCTCGCCGTCGCCCACGTCGACGGTCGGCTGCCCGACCGTGGCGTCTCGTCGTTGCAGCGGGTCCGGGACGACTCCACCGCGACGGACCTGGACCGCCTCGGCGCGACCGACCGCTGGCTGGTCGTGAAGTCGCGGTTCATGGAGGTGTTCGGCATGGCGAAGGGCGACGACGAGCAGCTCGAGGCCGCCAAGTCCGCGCACGCGGTCGCGATGGCCGACCACGACGGCATCCCGGTCGACCCTGACGAGCGCGACGAGGTCGTCGACACGGTCGCGCCGGAGCGCGGCGGGGACCGACGCCCCTTCTGACCACGACCGTCGGGCGGACGGACTGGAGGCCCGTGACCGGTTCCGCAGAACCGGGCACGGGCCTCCCGTCGGTCACCGCCGGATCAGGCGGTCGACCCTGCCCGAACGACCCAGCCTGGTCGACGGGCTGGGGGCGTTCAGTCCGCGCTGATGAGACCGGGCAGCGCGTCCGGCGTCAGCGCGTGCGCCTCCGCCAGGACCTTCCGGGCCTCGTCGGTCTTGCCGGAGACGTTCCAGAGCAGCACACCGGCGACCAGGTCGTCGTCACCCAGGTGGTAGACGACGCCGGTGACGTTCGGCTCGGCCCAGTCCTCGACGGTGCGGAGCGACGAGGACACGACGCCGACGGCCTCGTACCCGAGGTCGAAGACGTTCGAGTAGAACATCGGCGTGTGGTCGTACGTCTCGCCGGCGCCGGCCAGGTTGCGACCCGCCTGCCGGCCCTGCTGCTGGGCGTTGTCGACGTGCTCGACGCGGCGGGTGCCGAGCAGACGGTCCGGGTAGGACGCGACGTCCCCGGCGGCGAAGACCGCGGGGTCGTCGGTGACGAGCGTCGACGACACCGTGATGCCGTCGTCGACCGCCAGGCCGGCGTCCTCGGCGAGCTGCGTCGCGGGCTCGATGCCGAGGCCCGCCACGGCGGCGTCCGCCGTGATCGTGGAACCGTCGTCGAGCGTGAGCGTGACGCCGTCCGCGGTCGCCTCGCCGGACTCGACGCGGCGGCCGGTGCGGACCTCCACGCCGGCGTCG
Organism: Curtobacterium sp. MCLR17_032; assembly: GCF_003234795.2. Lineage (NCBI taxonomy): Bacteria > Bacillati > Actinomycetota > Actinomycetes > Micrococcales > Microbacteriaceae > Curtobacterium > Curtobacterium sp. MCLR17_032. The sequence continues at coordinate 352,807 of NZ_CP126268.1, forward strand.
ACGAAGCGCTGCTGGAAGGCGGCGGCGAGGCCGGCCGGGAACATGTGGCCACCGAGCACGTCGTCGGGGGTGACGAGCGTGACGCGGGCGCCGTTCTGGACGAGCCCGGCCGCGACCTCGGTGCCGATGTAACTGCCGCCGACGACGACCACGTGGGCGTTCGCGTCGGCGTGCCGGCGGAGCGTGCGGTAGTCGGCGGCGCTGCGGTAGCTGAGCACGCGGTCGGACGGCGCGAGCCCGGGCAGGTCACGCGGGTGGCCGCCGGTCGCCAGGAGCAGCCGCTCGTAGCCGACGACGGTGCCGTCGTCTGTCGTGACGGTCTTCGCGTCCCGGTCGATCGACGCGACCCGGGTGCCCAGGACGAAGGTCGCCCCGGTCTCCTCGGTGTGCAGGTCGACCTTGTCGTCCCAGCTGAAGTCCGGGTCGGTCCAGAGCTTCTTGGACAGTGCCGGACGGGCGTAGGGGCGGCCGACGTCCTCGCTGATGATCCCGATCGAGCCGTCGGGGTCGAGCTCGCGGATGCCGCGGGCAGCGGAGTCGGCGACCATCCCGCCGCCGACGATGAGGTAGCGGTGGTCGGTCATGGTTCCTCCGTCAGATGGTGGCGACCGAGCCGGAGTCGACGCGGTAGTTCGAGCCGTTCACGAAGCTGGCGAGCTCGGAGCACAGGAACGCGACGACGTTCGCGACCTCTTCCGGCTCCCCGCGACGCTTGAGTTCCATGTACGGACGCTGCTCGTCGAGGAAGCTCGAGATCGCCTCGTCGAACGAGGTGCCGAGCTGCTTCGACCGCTTGTCCATCATGGCATCGGTCATCGGGGTGTGGATGAACGCGGGGGAGACCGTGTTCACGAGCAGCCCCTCCTTCGCGTACGAGCGCGACAGGCCCTTGGCGAACGAGAGCACCCCGGCCTTGGCGGCGCAGTAGGGCAGCTCGTCGTCGTACGGCTGCGAGGCGTCCTCGGACACCAGGTAGACGATCCGACCCCAGCCGCCGTTCCGGAGGTCCGCGATGAACTCGCGGGTGATCCGGACCGGGCCCATCAGGTCGACGTCGAGCGTCTCCTGCCAGCCGGCCTCGTCGATCTCGTGGAACATGCCCTGGGCGCCGGTGACACCGGAGGACTGCACCAGGATGTCGATCTCGCCGACGGCGTCCCGCACCTTCTCGTGCAGCGCCGCGAGGCTCTCGGCGCTGCGGACGTCCGCGGCGAACGCGTGCAGTCTGCCGACCGGCGCTTCGAGCTGGTCGGCGCTGGTGTCGAGCCGACTCTGGTCGAGGTCGGTGACGACCACGGTCGCGCCCTCGGCCAGGAGGATGCGTGCCGTGTTCCAGCCGATGCCGGAGTCACCACCGAAGACGAGTGCGGTCTTGCCCTGGATCCCGAGGTCCACGTGCGACCCGCGGCTCAGGAGTGCGCGGACGCTTCGGCGGTCGCCGGGCTGGTCGCGGCGGCGAGCGGCGTGCGCGGCGTGCGGTTCTCGGCGGAGACCATCCAGGCGAGCTGCTCGAGGCGCTCGATGAAGCCGTGCAGCAGGTCGGCGGTCGTCGGGTCTTCCTCGTCGACCTCGTCGTGCACGTCACGCATGGTGCCGGTGGCCTGGTACAGGCGGAGGGTCACCAGGTCGATCGCGTCATGCGTGGCGACCTCGCCCTCGGGGAACGCGTCGAGGTGGCTGGTCGCGGAGACCGTGGCCGAGCGGCCGTCCGGCACGGCGTACAGCGCGCGCATGCGCTCCGCGGTGTCGTCGGCGAACTCACGGGCGGCGTCGACGATCTCGTCGAGCTGCAGGTGGAGGTCACGGAAGTTGGTGCCGAGGATGTTCCAGTGGGCCTGCTTGCCCTGCAGGTGCAGGTCGATGAGGTCGACGAGGACCTTCTGCATGTTGGCGGCGAGCTTGTCCGATGCGTGCATGTGACGACTCCTTCTTCGCGGGACCGGCCCGTCACGGGCCCGACCCTTCGCTGGACTGACCACTCCGGTCTACGCGCTCCGCGGCGGGGTCTTCCCAGTGGGTGTCGAGGAACCGTCCCCCGGCAGCGGTCGGGCGTCGATCTGGTCCGTCGTCAGTGCCCGACGACGGGCGGGTCGACCTGGTCGACGGCGACGCGCATCTCCTCGAGGAACATCGCGACCACCCGGGCGTCGGTCGCGGACAGGCCCTCGGCGATCTGCATCATGCGGCGGTGCATGATGCCGAGCGTGGCCCGGACCTCGGCGTCGGTCTCGACGGTCGGCACGATGATGAGCCCGCGTCGGTCGGTGGGGTGCGGCTCACGTCGGACGTGCCCGCTCTTCACCAGGCGGTCGACCAGGATCGTCGTCGACGCGGACGAGATCCTGAGGTACGCGGACAGGTCCTTCGGGCTGACCGAACGGCCCGCGCGCTGGGCCTGCAGCAGGTGACGGACGGCGAGCAGGTCGGTCTCGCCCATGCCCATCGAGTCGCGGGTGCGACGGCGCATCGCCGTCTCGGAGGCCCGGTAGCGACGCAGGGCGTTCAACACGGCGACACCGCGCTGGGTGGCGTCGTCGTCCGGGAACCAGTAGCCGGACGGCTCCGTGATCTCCTGCGTCGTCATCGGATGATGATAAGCCGTCAGGTGACCAGGCTGTCGAGTGGTCCGGACGGAGTGCGGTCCCGGGGACGCGACGGACGGGAGGCTCCCCACCCGCTGGTGGGGAGCCTCCCGTCCGTCATCGGCCGGGTCGTGTCGGTTCGGGCCCGACGCGATTCCGGGGGTGCGACGCGATTCCGAGGCGCTCCGCGACGGCGGGCGTCGTTACGCGGCGACCGGCTCGGCGGCTGCGTCGGCCAGCGCGGTCAGGGCGCCGCGGACGAGGCCGACGACCTCTTCGTCCTCACGCGGGTGCGTCTCGGCGAAGCGGACGACGGACTGCGGGATCGCGACCTTGACGTCCTCCAGGACCTTCGCGCCCGCGATGCCGGCGGCCTTGCGGGCGTCGTCGTGTGCCCAGACGCCGCCGTACTGCCCGAAGGCCGAACCGATGACGGCGAGCGGCTTGCCGGAGATCGGCGAGGCACCGAACGGACGCGAGGCCCAGTCGAGCGCGTTCTTCAGCACGGCCGGCATCGTGCCGTTGTACTCGGGCGTGACGAGCAGGACGCCGTCGGCGTCGGCGATGGCCCGGCGGAACGCGACCGCGGCCTCGGGCGGGGTGTCGCCGTCGATGTCCTCGTTGTAGAAGGGCAGGTCGACGATGCCGTCGAAGACCGAGAGCTCGATGCCCTCCGGAGCGTGCTGGGCGGCTGCCTCGGTGAGCTGGCGGTTGATGGATCCGGCGCGGAGGCTTCCCACGAGCGCGACGATCTGGGTCATGGCGTTCCTTCCTGACAGTGATGGTTTCAGCGACAACCAATGGTTCGGGCGTCGGATTCCCCCGCCGACGAGGCGGGCGTGTCACGGGCCTCCCGCCGTGCGGAGCCGCCGTCGGTAGTGTCGGCGACGTGACCCCGAGACGCACGCCGAGCGACACGCCCCGCACCCCCGACCCGAACTGGTGGCGGCAGGCCGTCGTCTACCAGGTCTACCCGCGCAGCTTCGCGGACTCCGACGCGGACGGCATCGGCGACATCGCCGGTGTCACCAGCCGGGTGCCGTACCTGTCCGAGCTCGGCGTCGACGCGATCTGGCTGTCGCCGTTCTACCCCTCGCCCCTCGCCGACGGCGGGTACGACGTCGCCGACTACCGCGACGTCGACCCCAAGCTCGGCTCGCTCGACCGGATCGACGAACTCATCCACGCGGCCCACGAGCACGACTTGCGGGTCGTCGTCGACCTGGTGCCGAACCACACCTCGGACCAGCACGAGTGGTTCCGCGCCGCGCTCGCCGCCGCTCCCGGTTCCCCGGAACGGGCCCGCTACGTGTTCCGCGAGGGCGCCGGACCGGACGGCGAGCAGCCGCCGAGCGACTGGGTCTCCAACTTCGGCGGCAGCGCCTGGACCCGGGTGCCGGACGGCCAGTGGTACCTGCACCTGTTCGCGCCGGAGCAGCCCGACCTGGACTGGACGAACCCGGAGGTCCACCAGGACTTCGAGCACACCCTGCGCTTCTGGTCCGACCGCGGCGTCGACGGGTTCCGGGTGGACGTCGCACACGGGCTCGCGAAGGACCTGTCGGAGCCGTACCGCCCGTCGAACGAGCAGGACCTGCCGCTCGACGGCTCGGACCCGCTGTACGACCGCGACGAGGTGCACGAGATCTTCGCCGCCTGGCGGAAGGTGCTCAACGGCTACACTCCGCCCCGCGCCGCGATCGCCGAGGCCTGGGCGCCCGCGCCCCGCCGGGTGCTGTACGCCCGGCCGACCGAGCTCGGACAGGCCTTCAACTTCGACCTGCTCGAGGCCCCGTTCGACGCGACCGAGTTCCGCACGCTCATCGCGCAGAACCTCGAGGGTGCCGCGACGTCCGGCGGCTCGAGCACCTGGGTGCTGTCCAACCACGACGTCGTCCGGCACGCCACCCGGTACGGACTGCCCGACGGCACCGACACCGACGAGTGGCTGATGTCCGACGGCGAGACCCCGCCGCTCGACCGGGAGGGCGGACTCCGACGCGCGCGGGCGGCGACCCTGCTCGTCCTCGCACTGCCGGGCTCGTCGTACGTCTACCAGGGCGAGGAACTCGGCCTGCACGAGGCGCCCGCCATCCCGCACTACCAGCTGCAGGACCCGAAGTGGCTCCGCACCGGGCACACGGTCAAGGGCCGGGACGGCTGCCGTGTGCCGATCCCGTGGACCGAGGACGGGCCGTCGTTCGGCTTCGGCGATGCCGCACCGCACCTGCCGCAGCCGTCGGACTTCGGTTCGTCGAGCGTCGAGGCCGAGGACCGCGTGCCCGGCTCGACGCTGTCGTTCTACCGCGAGGCGCTGTCCGCCCGCAGCCGTCTGCAGCAGGGCGAGGAGCTCGAGTGGATCGAGACGGCGTCGCCTGAGGTCGTCGCGTTCGCGCGGCACGACGGGTGGCGGTCGTACACGAACTTCGGTTCTGCGCCGGTGCCGATGCCCGAGGGTGCGGTCGTCGTGACGTCGGCCCCGCTGACGGACGGCGAGCTGCCCGGGTACACGACGGTCTGGGTGGCGTAGCCGATCCAGCCCTGCCCCGGTTCCGCCGGTCGGGCCGTCGGTGCCCCGGGCTTCCCTGCACAGTCGGGAGGCCCGGGGCATCGCTCCACAGGTCGGCCTCCGGTCCGCTCGTGCGGGCGCCTCGATCGCGACGATCGTGGCATGACACACGACACGAAGCGCCTCCGACCACCCGCCGTCGCCACCCGGGGTGCCCCTCCCGGCCGACGGCGGCGGCTCCCGCGATGGGGTGCCGCCACCGCGGTCCTCGTCGCCCTGGCCGCGGCGACCCCGCTCGGCGCCGAGGCACCGGCGGCCGCGGACGACCTCGCCTTCCCGTTCTCGACCGGGTTCGCGACCGCCGCCGGCGGGACCCTCAGCGGTGACGCCCGCATCGTCGACGGACGCCTCCGCCTGACGGACGCCGTCTTCCGGGCCGCGGGCGCCTGGGCGATGGACGACTCGTTCCCGTCGGACCGGGGGCTCGACATCGAGTTCGACTACGCGATGTACACGCCGGACGAGCAGGGGGCCGACGGCCTGCTGCTGTCCCTGGCGGACGGTTCGGTGCCGCCCGGCGTCGGGGCCTTCGGCTCGGCCCTCGGTTACTCGTGCCGCGACGAGGTGTCGCAGGGGCAGTCCACCTGCACGCTGCCCGGCCTGCCCGGGGCCTTCGCCGCCATCGCGCTCGACCAGTACGGCAACTTCTCGTTGCCGTTCAACGACAGCGGCCCCGGTCGGACCCCGGAGACCGTCACCGTCCGCGGCTCCGGCAACGGGCTGACCGGGTACCGGTTCGTCCAGCACGCCGAGATCGCCGGCGGCGTCGCGACCGGCACCCGGACCACGCGGAAGGTCCACGTGGTCCTGCAGCCCGAGGACGACGGCCTGACCGTCACCGTCCAGCTGTCCGCTGCCGGCGGCGAGCTCCGGACCGTGCTCGACCACGTGCAGCTGGCGGGCCCGGGACAGGCACCGCTGCCGGCGACGCTCCGCCTGGGCTTCACCGGGGGCACCGGCTCGTTCCGGAGTGTGCACGAGGTCGACGCCCTCCGGGTGGCGGCACCCGCGGACCTCCGCATCGAGCACGACATGCCACCCGTCGTCGCCGGGGACCGCGTCCGCTACACGGTGACCGCGTCGAACGTCGGCGGCAACGCGTCCGATCCCAGCGCCGTCACCGTCGACGTCCCCGACCAGCTGCGGGACGTCCGGTGGACCTGCAGTGTGCCGGGTCCGTCGTCCTGTCGCGAAGCCTCCGGCACCGGGGACGTCGCCACCGCGGTCGCCCTCGAGCGCGGAGCGGCCGCCACGTTCACGATCGAGGGGCTGCTCGACCCCGGCGCCTCCGGTCAGATCGAGAGCGCCGCGCGGATCGCCGCCGCCCCGGGGCTGTCCGACACGAACCCGGCGGACAACACCTCGCGGGCTGCGGCGCCCGTGACCGCGATCGCCCAGGTGACGACGGGCAAGAGCGTCAGCCCGGAGCGGGTCTCGCCGGGCGACGAGGTCGAGTACACCGTCACCGCGCGGAACGCCGGCCCGTCCACGGCCCGTGACGTCGGGGCGGTCGACGACCTGCCGGCACAGCTGGCCTTCGTCGACTCGGGCGGACCGGGCGGCTCGGGCGGTGCCTGCTCGGCGGCGGGGCAGCGGGTGACCTGCAGTGGCGGCGGGGACCTGGAGCCCGGGCAGGAGCACGCGTTCCGGTTCCGGGCACGGCTCGACCCGGGGTACGCGGGCGACGGGTCGGACGTGGTGAACGTCGCGACGGCCACCTCGCCCACCGATCCGGACGGCGGTGAGCAGTCGCCGGAGGTCCCGATCAAGACGATCGACCCTGGTGACCCTGGTGACCCTGGTGACCCTGGTGACCCTGGTGACCCTGGTGACCCTGGTGACCCGGGCGATCCGGACGGGCCGGGCGCGACGGCGACACCGAGTCCGACGGCGACACCGAGCGCCAGCGCTGTGCCCGGCGGCGCGGGCGATGCGGGCGGTGCCGGCGGCGCGGACGCCGGGGGAGCCGGGTCCGGGAACGGCGGCCCCGGGGACGCGACGCCACCGCGCACGGGGGCGCTCGCCTACACCGGTGCGCAGGGCCTCGCACTCACGGGGCTCGTCGCCCTCCTGCTCGCAGGTGTCGGGACGACCGTGTGGCTGCACCGTCGTCGGTCTCGCGCCGGAACGGACCCGGCGCCGCAGAGTCGGGGGCCAGTGACGGCCGAGAGTGCCACGGCGGACTCCTCGGTCGGAGCGGGCCTGTTCGCTGACCTGGCCGGACCGACCGGACAGCGGTAGCCGGACGGGCGGGGTGGGCGCGGTGCCCACCCCGCCCACGGGCACCCTCCCGGACGGGTGCCCACATCGACGGCGGTAGGATCGACCGTACGAACCGACAGCCCGAGAGAGGTCCCGTGTCCCACTCCGTGGACGACGCCGAGCAGCGAGCACGGTACTGGCCGGTCCCGGTCCTCCGGGCCGTCCCCGCCGCCGTGATCGCGATGGTGATCACGTTCTCCCCGAACCACTCCGCCGGCTTCGGCCTGGTGCTGTTCGGGGTCTTCGCCCTCGTCGACGGCGCGGTCCTCGCCTGGGGCAGTGCCGCACGGCTCCCCGGTGACGACCGTTCGCGGCGCTCCGGCCTGGTGCAGGCGGCACTCTCGATCGTCGCCGGCATCGCCGCGCTCGCCTGCACCGGACTCGGACTGCCGGCGTTCATCACCCTCGTCGTGGCGTTCGCCCTCCTGACCGGCGCACTCGAACTGTCACAGGGTGTGCGGGCCCGTCGGCGCTCGCCGTTCGCCCGTGACTGGACGACGATCGGCGGCCTCACGCTGTTGCTCGCGATCGCGTTCCTCCTGACACCGCCGGACTACTCGCAGCAGCTCGGCGGGGTGGAGAAGGTGACCGGCACCCTCGACGCGCCGATCGTCCTGGTCGGGCTCCTCGGCGCCTACCTCGCCATCGCGGCGGTCTTCCACCTGATCGCCGGCCTCTCGCACAAGTGGGGAACGGCTGCCCCGGCGGCCACCCCGGACGGAGCACCACACGCATGAGCACCTCCACCCGCCGCGACCGTATGCGTCCGGCCGAGCTCCTCGGGATCTCCGCGGTGATCGCGGTCGTCGTCGGGCTCGTCGTGCTGATGTCGACGCGTGAACTCACGCTCTCGCTGGTCTTCCTCGGGGTGAGCTTCGTGGTCGTCGTCGTGGTGATGGCCATGCTCCAGCTGACCTCGACCACCGACCAGGACGACAACGACATGCTCGGTGGCCACGAGACCCCCGGACGAGGAGACGACGACGGCTTCCACTGAGCCCGCGACCCGACGAGCCACGTCGGGGCCGCACCGACCCGAGCAGGGTGACCCGGGCCTCCCGGCTCGCTACCGGCACCGGTACGTGATCCTCGCGGTCTGCTGCATGAGCCTGTTCATCGTCTCGATGGACTCCACCGTGGTGAACGTCGCACTGCCGTCGATCGGCCGTGAGCTCCACAGCACCATCTCCGGCCTGCAGTGGACCATCGACGCCTACACGCTCGTCCTCGCCAGCCTCCTGCTGCTGTCCGGTTCCACGGCGGACCGCATCGGTCGACGCACCACCTTCCAGGTCGGACTGGCGCTGTTCACGGCGGGTTCGCTGCTGTGCTCCCTCGCTCCGAGCGTCGGCTGGCTCGTCGTCTTCCGCATGGTCCAGGCCGTCGGCGGCTCGATGATGAACCCAGTCGCGATGAGCATCATCACGGCGACCTTCGACGACGCCCGGGAGCGGGCCCGGGCGGTCGGCGTCTGGGGTGCCGTCGTCGGTGTCTCGCTGGGCGTCGGGCCGCTCGTCGGCGGTGCGCTGACGGACACCGTCGGATGGCGGGCGATCTTCCTCATCAACGTGCCGATCGGCATCGCCGCGGTGGTCCTGACGTTCCTGTTCGTGCCGGAGTCCCGCTCGCCGAAGCCGCGGAAGCTCGACCCGCTCGGACAGGGCATCGTGATCGTGTTGCTGGCGAGCCTGGTCGGCGGTCTCATCGAGGGACCACGTCTGGGGTGGGTGTCGCCGGGTGCCCTCGCACTGTTCGTCCTGGCTGCGGCCGCGCTCGTGGCCCTCGTGGTCGTCGAGGGGCGCACCGCCGAGCCCCTCATCGACCTGCGGTTCTTCCGGAGCATCCCGTTCTCGTCCGCCGTGGGCACCGCACTCGTGGCGTTCGGCGCGAACGGGGCGTTCCTCTTCCTCATCGCGCTCTACCTGCAGGAGGTCCGGGGGATGACCCCGTTCCAGGCCGGCCTCTGGACCCTGCCGTCCGCGGTGATGACGATGCTCGTGTCGCCGATCTCCGGCCGGCTGATCGGCACCGTGGGCACCCGGGTGCCGCTCGTCCTCGCCGGCATCGGGATCGCCGGAGCCGGGGCGGTCCTCACGACCGTGCAGGCGTCGACTCCGATGTGGGTGCTCGTCGCCGCGTTCGTGCTGTTCGGCTTCGGGTTCGGCATGGTGAACGCGCCGATCACGAACACCGCCGTGTCGGGGATGCCCCGCGCGCAGTCCGGGTCCGCGGCCGCCGTCGCCTCGACCAGCCGGCAGACCGGGGTGTCGCTCGGCGTCGCCCTGGCCGGCACCGTCACCGGAGCGAGCGCGGTGGCCACCGTGGGCTCCGGGTTCGCGGTCGCCACGCACCCGATGTGGTGGATCGTCGTCGGCATCGGGGCGGCGATCGTCCTGGTCGGCTTCCTGTCCACCACGGCCGCCGCCCGACGGTCCGTCGAGAGCATCGCCCCGCTGCTGCGCGGCTGACCGCCGCGCCGCACCTCGGCGCCGCGCGTCACCTCAGCGCCGCGCGGCCACGATCGCCCGGGCCAGCGCCTGCGTCGCCCGGTTCGGCTCCGGGTCGCTCCGCATCGCCAGCCCGATCCGCAGCGGTTCGACCGCGTCCTCGAGCTCCAGGACGGCGCCGTCGTGGCGGACGCCGGAGTCCGGCACGACCCCCACGCCGATGCCCGCCGACGCGAACCGCACCACGGCGGGCATGTCGTTCATCTCCGCGACCACCCGACGCCGGATCCCGAGTCGGTCGAGCACGCCGTCCAGGATCATCCGGTTGCCGAACCCGTGCGCGGTGTCGACGAAGGACTCGTCGGCGAGTTCGGCGAGCGACACCGACGTCCGACCGGCGAGCGGGTGGTCGGCGGCCACGAACACCCGGAACGGCATCTCGCGGAGGGGCTCGACGACGACGCCGGACGGGCTCACCGGCAGCCCCGTGTACGCCAGGTCGAGCCGTCCCGCGACGAGGTCCTGCACCAGTCCCGTGGTGCCGCTCGGCGAGGTCATCAGCTCGACGGCGACCAGCGGGTGGCGCTGCCGGAACCCGCGCAGGACGCCGGTCAGGTCGACGACGTCCATGCTGGTGAAGATCCCCAGACGCACGCGTCCGCGCAGTTCGGCGTCGGACACCGCGGCCAGGTCGCGCATCCGGTCGAGGGACTCGAGGACGGCGCGGGCGTGGGGGAGCAGGTCCTCGCCGGTGGCGGTCAGGACGAGCCGACGTCCGCCGCGCTCGAAGAGCCGCACGCCGAGGGTCCGCTCCAGGCTCGCGATCCCGGCCGACACGGTGGACTGCGCGGCCCAGAGCCGCTCTGCCGCGCGGGTCACGCTGCCCTCGGCGGCGACGGTGACGAACTGTTCGAGCAGCCGGGTCTCCATACGGCCCATCATCGATCCGATCGATGGTGGGCATCAAGACGATCCGTTTGACCCGATGGGTGCTGCGCGGGAGCATCGGAGCATGTCATCCGTCATCGAATCCCCGGCGACCGGCTCGACGGCCACCGCTCCGGCCCCTCGCGGCCGTCGTGCGCACACCCGTCGGCGCCACGGCTTCGGCTTCTGGGCCGTCGCCTTCGCGTTCACCGCGGTGATGGCCTTCGCGACCGTCCCTGCGCCGCTCTACGTCATCTACCAGGCGCGCGACGGCTTCCCCACCTTCACGACGACGATCGTCTTCGCCGCCTACGGCCTCGGCGTCGTCGGGTCCCTCTGGCTCGCCGGACACCTCAGCGACGTGCACGGTCGCCGGCCGCTGATCCTCGTCTCGATCGCCATCGAGCTCGTGGCCGCCGTGCTGTTCCTCGTCTGGAACGACGTCAGCGGTCTGATCGTCGCGCGGCTCGTCACCGGGCTCGGCGTCGGTACCCTGACCGCCACGGCGACCGCACACCTCGGGGAGCTCAAGGTCCGGGCGACCGGTGACGAGTCCTCCGCCAAGGGTGCGAGCGTCGCCGCGGGGGTCGTCAACCTCGGCGGGCTGTCGCTCGGAGCCCTGATCGGCGGTGCGCTGGCCGAGTTCGTCGGGCAGCCGCTGATGGTGCCGTACGTGGTGTTCGTCGTCGCCCTCGTGATCGCGTTCGTGGTCGTCCTCGCCGTCCCCGAGACCGTCGACCGCCCGACCGAACCGGTGCCGTACCACCCGCAGCGGCTGCGGGCCCCGGAGGGTCAGAGCGCCGCGTTCTGGGCCGCCGGCACCGGAGCCTTCGCCGCTCTCGCCGTGCAGGGGCTCTTCACCTCGGTCGCGCCGACGTTCCTCGGCACCACCTTCCACGTGACCGACCGGCTGGCCGCCGGCGCGACGACGTTCGGTGTCTTCGCCGCGAGTGCGCTGTCCCAGGTCGTGTTCGCGAAGCTGCCGCAGCGCACTCAGATCCGCCTGGGTGTCGTCCTGCTCGTCGGTGGCCTCGCGGTCCTGGCGGTGTCCGCGGTGGTCCTCCAGGTCGCCGGCTTCATCGGCGGCGGTGTGGTCGCGGGTGCCGGCGTCGGGCTCCTCTTCCGCGCCTCGATCGGCAGCGCCGGTGCGCTCGTCGGACCGGAGGAACGTGGTGGGGTCCTCGCCGCCACCTTCCTCATCGCGTACGCCGGGCTCACCGTCCCGGTCGTCGCCGTGGGTGCGGCGTTGCTCGTGCTGCCCACCCTGCCGGTCCTCATCGGGTACGTCGTGCTGGTCGCCGCGCTCGCGGTCTTCGCCGGAGCGCGCCTGGCCGCACGCGCCTGACCGGCACGCGCCTCCCGTCCGAGGCGGGCCCGTCTGCGCGGGACGGGCCCGTCCGCGTGAGACGGGCCCGTCCGCGTGGGACGCCGCCTTCTGCGCGCGACGCCGCGGTGTTCGGCGGCGTCTCGGGCAGCCGGCGGCGTCGTACCCGAACGGTGCCGCCGCCGGCGCGCACGGGCCCGTCTACGCGAAGCGGGCACGTCTGCGCGAGACGCCGCATTCCACGCGAGACGCCCCGGAGTTCGGCGGCGTCTCGCGTACCCGGCGTCGTCGTACCCACACGGCGTCGGGACTCCGCCGACCCCTCCAGGCCGGCGGCACACCACGCGGCACCCGCCCGTCACGCACCCGACCGTCACGCCCCCGACCGGGAGGCCCGCCCCCCTCCGGCATACTGGCCGCATGCCCGCCAAGCGCTCCCGCTCCACCCTGACCGGCATCGCCGCGGCGGTCGCCGCCGTCGTGGTGATCGGCGGCTTCGCGCTGACGAACGCCCGGGAGGGCGACGACACCGTCCGGTCCGCGGCCCCCTCGGCCACGGCGACCGACCCGAGCGAGCAGGGCACCGGCACCGGCGGCACCGGCAGCACCGATCACACCGGCAGCACCGAGAGCACCGTCGCGGTGATCGCCCGGTCCGGCCCGGATCTACCCGGCTCCGCGGTCCTCGACCGGTGCAACTCGGACGGCCGTGCCGCGGTCGCGCGGTACGACACCGCGGCGCTCGGCGACGTCGTGCTGCAGTGCGGCACCTCGGCGCAGGGCTACGAGCACATCCGCGTCCGGCACACCCGCGACTGGCAGGACGTCCTCTCTGGTCACACGACGCAGCGGGACTGGGACGACGCCATGCTCACGGCGGTCCGGACGGCGCTGACGAACCCGCAGAAGGGGCTGCCCGTCGACGCCGGGGACGGCAAGGTCTGCTATGCCGCACCCGTCCGGTTCGACGACGGCAGCGCGCCGAGCCCGGACGGGTTCGTCAAGGTCATCGTGTCGGCGACCACCGAACGCGTGATCACGGCCTACCCGACGCGCGACTCCGACTGCTGAGCAGCACCAGCACCAGCACCAGCACCAGCACGACCCGGACCGGCACCGGTCAGACGTGCACCTCGTGCTCGTGCCGCTGGTGCGACGCGGGTTCGAGCTGGAACGTGGAGTGCTCGACCGGCACGTCGAAGTGCTCGGCCACGCACTGCTGCAGCTCGTCGAGGATCGCCGGCGCGTGCGCGGTCGTGAAGCAGTGGTCGTCCACCACGACGTGCGCGGTCAGGTTCGGGACCCCGGTCGACACCAGCGTCGCGTGCAGGTCGTGCACGGCGATGACGTGGTCGAGCTGCAGGATGTGGCCACGGACGGCGTCCAGGTCGAGGCCGCGCGGTGTCGCCTCGAGCAGGACGTCGGCGGTCTCGCGGAGGAGCTTGACGGCGCGGGGCATGATGAGCAGGCCGATCAGCAGTGCCGCGACCGAGTCGGCGCGCTGCCACCCGGTCAGGAACAGCACGACGGCCGCGGCGATGACGGCGACCGAGCCGAGGGTGTCGTTGAGCACCTCGAGCCGGGCCGCCCGCGAGGTGAAGCCCTCGCCCGAGGCCCGCACGAGCACCGCGAACGCGACGAGGTTGCCGATCAGCCCGACGAAGCCGAAGACCAGGAGGGGGCCGGCCTCGATCTCCTCCGGCACGAACAGGCGCTGCACGGCGGAGATCACCACGTAGACGCCGACCGCCAGCAGGATCGCGGCCTGTGCGGTGGCACCCAGGACCTCGGCGCGCTGGTACCCCCAGGTCCGTCGGGCTGTCGGGGTGCGGCGGGCCAGTCGGGTGGCGACCAGGCCGATCCCGAGTCCGCCGGTGTCGACGACCATGTGCCCGGCGTCGACGAGCAGCGCGAGGGACCCGGTGACGACCGCACCGACCACCTCGGCCAGCAGGATCCCCGCCGAGATGCAGAACGCGATCAGCAGCGCCCGCTCGGACGCGTGTCCGTGCGAGTGGCCGTGGTCGTGTCCCATGTCGTCCATCGTAGGAGCCGCGTCCGACGCCGTGCCAGGATCGGGAGCGTGACCCGGTCGCCGTACGAGCTGAGCGCGTCCGACGACGTCCTGGCGGCCCTGCACCCGAGGCTCCGCGCCTACTTCGGTGCCGTCCCGCCCGGGCACGTCGGCCGGGGCTCCGGCGTGTTCGCCGTCGTCGGGACCCCGCGGCGCTGGCTCTGGCCCGTCCTCGGCGTCCTCGCACGGGATGCGGTGGTGTTCCCGGTGTGGGAGCACGACGTCCCGTTCACGGTCGAGAACTGGCCGGTCCACGTCCGGCGAGGCCGGTCCGGCAGGTCCGGCCGGTCCGGCGGGAGCACCGACCAGGAGGCCCGCCCCGCGGTCCGCGCGCACCGCACCTTCCACTTCGCGAGCGGCGACCGCACCATGGTCGACGCGATCACCGCAGAGCCCGAGGGCCTCGTCGACCACCTCGGCCGGCACGGCCGCGTCAGCGCGCTCCTCGCGGTGACGGTCCCGGCGACCGGACCCGACGCCGGGGCGCTCCGCCTGGTCTCCACGCGGGTGTCGGTGCACGCCCTGGGACGGGAGTGGCGCCTCCCGGCCGCCCTGTCGCCCCGTGTGGTGCTGACGGAACGATTCGATGACGATGCCGACGTGCAGCGCGTGTCCCTGACGCTGTCCGCGGTCGGGCTCGGCACGCTGTACCGGTACGAGGGGGCGTTCCGGTACAGCGTCGTGCCCGACGACGTGTGACCGGAGCCGAGAGGACAGCATGGACGAACAGCAGCAGCGGCGCGTGGTGGTGGCGGGAGCGAGCGGCTTCGTCGGCCGGTACCTGCAGGACGCCTTCCGCGCCGAGGGGTACCAGGTCGTCACGGTCGGCCGCACCGGCGACGCGGTGTGGGGCAACACCCTGCGGATCCGCGAACTCGTCGACGGCGCCGACCTGGTCGTGAACATGGCCGGCAAGAGCGTGAACTGCCGGTACGGACGGCGGAACCGGGCCGAGATCCTGCGCTCCCGTGTCGACACCACGCTCGAGCTCGCCGAGGCGATCCGGACCGCCGAGCACCCGCCGCCGCTGTGGTTCAACGCGTCGACCGCGACCATCTACCGGCACGCCGACGACCGCCCGCAGGACGAGGTGACCGGCGAGCTCGGCGAGGGCTTCTCGGTCGGGGTCGCCCGCGCGTGGGAGGACGCCCTCTTCAGTGCCGATCTGCCCGGCACCCGGCGTGTGGCGCTGCGGATGGCGATCGTGTTCGGCGACGGCAGCGCACTGCTCCCGCTCCTACGGTTGGCACAGGCCGGACTCGGCGGCCCGCAGTACGACGGGCCGTGGTTCCCGACCCGGGCGCGTCTGGCCGCCGGCACGTACCACCACGACCGGCACACCCGAGGACGGCAGCGGTTCAGCTGGGTGCACATCGACGACGTCCTCGGGGCGATCCGGTTCATCCGCGACCACGAGGACCTCGACGGCCCGGTGAACGTCACGAGCCCGGAGCCCTCCGACAACCGCACGGTGATGGCGACCCTGCGGGACGCCGTCGGACGCCGCTTCGGCCTGCCGACCTGGCGGTGGATGCTCGAACTCGGGTCGTTCGCGATCCGCACCGAGACCGAACTGGTGCTGAAGAGCCGGTGGGTGGTGCCGACGCGGCTGACCGAGGCGGGCTACGAGTTCCGGTACCCGCACCTGCGTGGGGCGCTCGCCGGGATCATCGCGGAACGGCGTCAGCACCGGGGTTGAGCTCGCGACGACACTGAGCGAAATACGGTGTGCTGTACGAGATACTGTTGCGTACAGCAGCCTTGAAGTATGCAGAACTCGCGCACTGACCGTGTCCTCGTCGGAGCCGGTCCGATCTCACCGGAGGCCAGAACCGTCTGGCTCGCCCAACCCGGTATCAGCCACATCGTCCGCCACGGACAGGCCGTCAGCAGCGGCCGTCGTCTCGGGTCGCGGGTTCTGGGCATCGGGCTCGACGGCTGCCTGGCCGCGCTCAAAGCGCTCCGACGACATCCTCGGGGACAGTTCATCGCCAACAACCCGTGGATCGCGGTTCCACTCGTGTTGCTCGGTCGTGATGTCTGGACGACGGGGATCTACGCGGAGGCGGGAAGCCGTTCATGGCGCGTGCTCAGACGCGTACTGGGTGACCGCCCCGTGGTGGCCACCGCTCAGGTCGAGGTCGAGGAATGGAACGTGGACGGCGGTCGATCGGAGTTCGTCCGGTACGGCGCGTCGTTCGGAGGTCGCCTCCGCATCGAGCGGTCGGGCCCGATCCGGGTGTTCGTCGGTGGCACGTCCGACCGGGACGGCGCCGTCATCGACAGGCTCATTCACGACGTCGCGGAGGCGCGAGACGTCGAGTTGGTGGTGGCCACCGGCGAGTCCGGACCCGCTCATGTGCTCGCGTCCGGCGTGCACTACCCCGGCTGGGTCGATCAGGGCACCTTCGTGGACCTCATCCGCGACAGTGACGTGGTCTTCCTGCCGTTGCGTGCCGGTACACGAGCCGCGGGGCACATGGTGACCGTCGCCGCGCTCGAGTGCGGCGTCCCCGTCATGACGACCCGCTCACGAGCGATGGACGGGTACGTCGATGGGCAGGCGGTTCGAGAGCTCGACGACACCGAGCCGATCCTCCCGGCACTGATCCGAGCGGCGCAGGAGGGGCGGTCGCGCGGGGCCACATTCTTCAGGGAACACTGGCGAGCACGTCACGCTCCGGAAACGAACGCGACGTCGGTCCTCGCCGCGTTCGCGCGCCTGTCAGAGGGCCGTGCGCGAGCGTGACGGTTGAACGTCACGGGAACGCCTTCGATGCCCTCCGCCTGATGGCTGCGGTGCTCGTCGTGCTGCAGCACAGCGCGCAGCCGTTCGGCGACGAGGGGCTCGGACGTGCAGTCAGCCTCCTCGACGGAGTCGGCGTGTTCTTCGTGATCAGCGGGATGTTCGTGTTCCGATCCGCCCAGCGCGCGCTGCGCGGCCGGAAGTGGGGCTCCTATGCCCGGAGTCGGTACTTCCGCGTGGTGCCGGCGCTCGTCCCGTTCGTACTCCTCGCGCCAGTGATCGCCGTCATCTCCAGTTCCCAACCGACGAGGTCGACCGTCGGCGAGACCGTCTGGTGGTTCGTCGGTCCGTTCGTAGGGGTTCCGCTCGCCGAGCCTGGTTTCTTCGGCGACGCGCGGGTCAACGGGCAGCTCTGGACGATCCCGGTCGAGATGAGCTTCTACGCGGTGCTCCCACTCCTGGCGATCCTCACCGCACGCTTCGGAACCAAGCGCGTGATCGCGGTCTTCATCATCACCTGCAACCTCGGTGAGATCGCTGGGCGGTGGATCGGCTCCCCGGTTCCGAGTGTCACGCATCACCTGTTCGTCGAGCGGGGTGCGTTCTTCGGGGTCGGGATGTGGTTCGCGGTTTCGCGGGTGCGCGGGTCATGGCTGTCGGCTTCCTCTGCGCTGATCGGCTACGTCGCCGTGCGGTTCGCGCGCGACCTCGAACTGTTGTCGATCGTGGCCACAGACCTGACGGCGCCGCTCGTGTCGTTGATCGAAGCGGTGCTGCTCGGGTACGTCGTCGTGTTCGTCGGGTCGCGAGCCGGGTTCGTCGAGGGGGCGACCTCGCGGATCGGGGACCTGAGTTACGGCGTGTACGTCTGGCACGGGGTCGTCATCGCCGTGTTCCTCTCGTCCGGGGCGTCGGGAAGGGTCGGCGTCTTGCTCGCCGTCGCGATGACACTCGCCGCCGGAACGCTGTCGTGGTGGTTGGTGGAGCGACCCGTGCTCCGCCTCATCCGACGGCTCGGCCGCGACGACCACAGCACCGCGCCCACGACGACCGCCCCCGCGAGCACCTCGACCAGGTCCGGGACCTCACCGAACGCCGCCCAGGACGCCAGCACCCCGACGACCGGCACGAGCATCGAGAACGGTGCGACGGTGCTCGACGGGTACCGGCCCATCAGCCGCGACCAGATGCCGTAGCCGACGACGCTCGCCGCCAGCACGATGTAGAGCACGGCCAGGTCGGCGGGCAGCGCGTCAGCGGTGAACGCGGTGCCGAGCGCCTGCCCGATCCGGTCCGGTCCCTCGACCAGGAACGACAGGACCGCCATCGGGATCGGCGGCACCACGGCCCACCACAGGGTGAGGTGCAGCGGGTTCACCGGTCCGGCCTTGCGGGTCGCGACGTTGCCGATCGCCCAGCCGAGGGCACCGCAGAGCACGAGCACGACGGGCAACAGCGCGGCGGTCTGGGCCCGGTGCAGGGCGATCACGGCGAGGGCCGCCACCGCGACCGAGACGCCGACCACCTGCCGCGCGCTGAGGCGTTCGCGGAGCAGGACACCGGCGAGCAGCACGGTGAACGGCGCCGACGCCTGCACCACGAGCGAGGCCAACCCCGAGGGCATGCCGGCCGCCATGCCCAGGTAGAGGAACGCGAACTGCAGCACTCCGAGGGTCGCGCCGACCAGGACGATCCACCGGAACGGGATCGGCGGCCGCGGGACGAACAGCAGCGTCGGGATGGCGAGCAGCGTGAACCGGAGCGCGGCGAGCAGGAACGGCGGGTAGTGCTCGAGGGCGATCGCCGTCGCGGGGAAGTTCAGTCCCCAGGCGACGGCGACGACGAGGGCCAGGATGCGGTCGCGGAGCAGCACCGGACGATCGTCCCGCACCCCCACGCGGTAGCACCAGCGAACGTTCCGACAGCGTCGTTGTAGGGTCCCTGCATGGTCGGCTTCGACATCGCCCTGCTCCCCGTCCTCCGCGAACTCGCCGAGCGGGGCAGCGTCACCGCGGTGGCGACGGCCACGCACCGGACGCCGAGCGCCGTGTCCCAGCAGCTCCGCACCCTGCAGCGCCAGGCCGGCGTCCCGCTGGTCGAGCGCGTCGGCCGCGGCGTCCGGCTCACCGAGCACGGTCGGGTCCTGGCCGGCCTCGCCACCGGCGTCGCCACCGCCCTGGCGACCGTCGAGTCCGCGTGGAGCGAGCACCTGGCCGGGGCCACCGGCACGGTCGACCTGGCGGTGTTCCCCTCGGCCGCCGAACTGCTGCTGCCCGGCCTGCTCACGCGGATGCGCGCACACCCCGGCATCGCCCTGCAGCTCTCCGACGTCGACGTCAGCGAGGGGGAGTTCGCCCCGCTCACCGCGGACCACGACGTCGTCATCGGTCACCGCCCGGACGGTGCCCGCGGCGCGGACCGCCGGAGCGTCGAGACCGTCCCGCTGCTCCGGGAACCGCTCGACGTCGCCCTGCCGCTCGACCACCCGCTGGCCGGTCGGCAGCGCGTGGGGATCGAGGACGTGGTCGGCGCGACGTGGATCGGCGTGCCGGAGGACTACCCGATCGACCGGGTGCTCACCGCGATGGCCGCCGCGACGGACGCGCCACCCGAGGTCGCCTTCCGCACCATCCACCTGCCCGTGATCGAGAACCTGGTGGCGGCCGGGCACGGCATCGCACTCGTGCCGCGGTACACCTCGCGGACGCGTGCGCCCGGCCGGTTCCGACTGGCGACCCTGGCCGACGTGCGCGCCGGTCGGCGGATCGAGGCCCTCGTCCGCCCCGACCGGGCCGTCCGTCCCGCGGTCCGGGTCGTCCTGGAGGCCCTGGTCGCCGAGGCCACGTCCGTCACCTCCTGAGGCGCCCCCGGCCCGCACCCCGTCGCTACGCACGATGCGTATTGCCGTGTTCGCCAGGAGCCGCTACGCTTCAGGCGTAGCACGGGGGGTGTTACGGGGCGACCGGTCGTCCGGAGCGTGGTTGAGGGGGTCGGGTGATCGGGCTGCATCGTCAGCCCGATCGCGCGAACGACGCGACGACCGGCCCGCCCCGCCCTTCCGGCTCGACCGTGGCCGTTCGTCCGCGCGCGCTCGACCGTGCCCACTCGACCGTGCGCGACCGCCGGGGCAGTGCCCAGGACGGGCCGACCGGCGTCTCAGGGCCGGCCGCGCGCCTCCTCGATCTCCCGCAGGAGCGCCGTCAGGCGGTCCAGGTGCTCCGCCGTCACGTCCTGGTTGAGCGTCCGCGCCGCGTAGAGGCTGACCGGGCTGGTCCGCTCCGCCAGCGTGAACCGCAGTGCGGCGTCGATCGTCTCCGTGAGCTGGCTCTCCGGCCCGGTCAGGTACGACGGGTCGATCTCGAAGTACTCCGCGACGGCCCGCAGCAGTCGCTCGTCGTCGACCACGTACCGGTTGCCCAGACGCATGTACTCCCACCGAGAGCGGCTGAGCTTCACGTCCCGGTCCGCCAACCAGTCGCGGATCTTCGGGTACGTCACCGGGCCGCCGTCGGGCGCGGTGACGGTGCTGCAGAGCAGGTGCAGCTTGCGGGCGAGCTCCGCGCGCTGGGTCTGCTGCGCGGCGGTGAGCTTCTCGTGACTCATGGGGTGGACTCGATCCGTTCCGGGTCTCGTGCGGGGTGCTCGTCGTCGGGCCGGTTGAGGTCGTCTGGCCGGCCGAGATCGTCGGGTCTGCTGAGGTCCTCGATCAGCGAGTCCGTGACGCCGGTCGTCGCGGCGACGCCCATCATGCGGATGACCACACGTTCGTACCCGCGTGGCCGGAACTGACGCAACCGGATGTTGTCCTCCAGCTCTGCCCACCGCTGGTAGAGCGCGACCTCGGCCTCTTCGCCCCGGCTGCGGAACGCATGCCGCCGTCGGACGCTCCGCGGGTACACGCTGAACTCGGGGTGCGCCTCCATCGCGCGGTCGGTGATCGGCAGGCTCACCAGCAGGAGCAGGCGACGCCAGACCGGCACGACGACCGGGCGGGCGGCCGCGAACACGACCCCGGCCGCGGTCAGGCTGGCCATCGACACGACGGCCACCTCCCACAGCGGGTCGACGATGCCCGACATCGCGAAGTCCCGGTCGACGAACAGCCGCACCGCTCCGGCGGCCAGGCTCTCGGTGATCCAGGCGAGGTCGACGAGCGCGGCGAGGCCGATCAGCCAGACGCCCCAGCGGGTCGTCCACTCGCCGTACAGCGGCAGCCCCCGGAACGCCACCGCGGCGACCTGCACGCCGTACAGCCCGACGCAGACCGGCAGCACCGCGGCGAACAGCTCGCGCGTGGGCTCACCCGTGTACCGACCGAGGAACGGGTCCGAGACGGCCCAGTCGCTCATCGCGAAGAGGACGACCTGCAGGGCGACGGCCACCAGGACCAGACCCCAGGTCAGACGCTCGCGGACCGGGCGGCGTTCGCCGTGCTCGGCGCGGATGACCATCACCTGCAGGCAGCCGAGCGCGACGACGACCGCGGAACGGTAGAGCAGGTTCGTGACGTTGTGCCCGCCGAGCAGACCGTCCACCCACAGGTAGACGAACGGGGCCTGCAGCGTGCAGCCGAGCGCCCAGACGAGCACCCCGGGGACGAGCATGGAGCGGGGACCGGTCTGGTCCGCGGCGTCCGGGTGCGCCGGCAGCGGCTGGCGCACGTTGGGGGAGAGCATCGACAGTGCGGCGAGCCCGACGGACACCACCGTCACCACACCGGCCACGAAGACCCAGTCGTCCAGCACGTTCATCCGCCGAACACCCGCCCGAACTTGACGTCCCGGCCGCGGCCGCGTGCGTACCGCATCACCCGGACGCTGAGCTCCACACCGACGAGCTCCGCCAGGCGTTCCTCGTCCTCGGAGAAGTCCGTGTGGCCGTAGAGGAACTCGAGGTCGGGCGTGTACTCCTGCTCCAGGGTCTCGCCGGAGCGGACGAGCCGACCGCTCGGCACGAACCCGTCGACCTTGTCCTCGACGAACCGCGCGAACCGAGGGTCGATGCCGCGGGACTCCAACGGTCCGTCCGGGCTGATGAGCATGTGACCATGTTCGTGGTTGATCACCACGAGCTGGGTGCCGGAGGGCGCCGGTGGGTAGGAGACGACCGCGGTGCCGTCGTCGTACCCGGCCCAGAGCCCGTGCACGTCCTGGTGCGCCAGCCCGCGGACCAGACGGTAGGTGACCTCACGCCCGGTCACCTCGCGCACCAGCCGGCGGATCGCGGTCATCGACACCGCGCCCGGCAGCCCGTGGTCGTCGACGATCTGCACGGCGGTGTCGCGGTTCACGTCCCTGGACACGGATCCCGCTCCCCACTCCTGGCCCCGGCGGGGCAGCCTGCACTCCCGACGCAGTCAGCGTAATCGTTCCCGTCGTCGGCAGGGGCTGCGCCGGTAAGCTCGGTCCCCATGCAGGACACGAACGCCGAACAGCCCTGGGACGTCGTGGTCGTCGGTGCCGGCCCCGCCGGTGCCACCGCCGCCCGACACGCGGCGCTCGGCGGTGCCCGCGTCCTGCTCCTCGACAAGGCCACCTTCCCGCGGTACAAGACCTGCGGCGGCGGCATCATCGGTCAGTCCCGGCGGCGGCTCAACGACCGTGCCCTGGCGACGATCGAGGCGGACCTGCCCGAGGTCGGTTTCTCGCACCGCATGGGCCGGGTGACCCGGGTGCGCACCGAGGCCCCCTTCGTCGCCATGGTCGACCGTGAGCGGTTCGACCAGGCGAACGTCGACGCCGCGAAGGAGGCCGGGGTCGTCTTCCGCGACGGCGCCAACGTCCGCGCGCTCAGCGACGAGGACGGTCACACCCGCCTGACGCTGGCCGACGGGGACGAACTCGTCGCCCGCGTCGTGATCGGCGCCGACGGCTCGGGTGGCCGGGTCGGCCGCCACGTCGGTGCCGTGATGGCCGTCACGGACCTCGGTCTCGAGGTGGAGGTCCCCCGCCGCCCGGAGGACGCCGCCACCGGCGTGCTCCTCGACTGGGGCCCGCACCCGGGCACGTACGCGTGGGTCTTCCCGAAGACCGAGACCCTGACCGTCGGCGTCATCGAGCAGAAGGGGCACGCCGACCAGACCCGTCGCTACCTCGACGACTGGATCGAACGACTCGGCCTGCACCCGACCGACCAGGACCGCAGCAGCGGCCACCTGACGCAGTGGCGCACGAGCGACTCCCCGCTCCGCCGCGGGACGGTCGTGCTCGCGGGGGAGACCGCGGGCCTCCTCGAGCCGTGGACGCGCGAGGGGATCTCGTTCGCACTGCGGTCGGGGGAGTGGGCCGGCACGGCGGCCGCCGCGTACACCGCCGGCGACCGCGCGGCGCTCGACCGGTACGAGTCGCAGGTGCGCGCCGAGTTGGTGCCCGAGATCGACGCCGGTGCGCAGCTGCTCCGGGTGTTCACGCGGTTCCCGGCCGGCTTCCACTTCCTGATCTCGAAGACGCCGTTCGGCCGCGGCTACTTCATCCGCTTCTGCCGCGGCGAGACGACCCTCGCCCGGGCCTTCCGGCACCGCTGGGTGCGGAAGATCACCGCCTGGCTCGCCTGAGCGGACCGGCCTGGTCGGCCGGACTGACCTGATCAGCCGGACCACCTGACCAGCCCGACCAGCCGGACCACCTGGTGGTCCGGCCGCGTCGCGGCTCAGACCTCGAGGTGGTCGACCAGCTCGTCCGCCAGGCCCGTGTAGGTCGCCGGGGTGAGGTTCGTCAGCCGGGCCTTCGCGGCGTCGGAGACGTCGAGCCCGTTCACGAACGCCACGAGCTCCTGTCGCCCGATGCGCTTGCCCCGGGTGAGCTCCTTGAGCATCGCGTAGGGGTCCTCGATGTCCGACTGCCCGGCGGTGACCTCGGCGCGGATGACGGTCTGGATCGCCTCGGCCAGGACCTCCCAGTTGCGGTCGAGGTCCTCGGCCAGACGGGGCTCGTTCACCGCGATCTCGCCCAGGCCGCGGCGGAGGTTGTCGAGCGCGAGCAGTGAGTGCCCGAACGCGACGCCGATGTTGCGCTGCGTGGTGGAGTCGGTCAGGTCGCGCTGCAGCCGGCTCGTGACGAGGGTCTCGGACAGCGTCGAGAACAGTGCGGACGAGATCTCGAGGTTCGCCTCAGCGTTCTCGAACCGGATCGGGTTGATCTTGTGCGGCATCGTCGAGGACCCGGTCGCGCCGGCGATCGGGATCTGCGTGAAGTACCCCATCGAGATGTAGGTCCACACGTCGGTCGCCAGGTTGTGCAGGACGCGGTTCGCGTGCCGGACCCGGTCGTAGAGCTCGGCCTGCCAGTCGTGCGACTCGATCTGCGTCGTCAGCGGGTTCCACGTCAGGCCGAGGCCCTCGACGAACTCCTTCGACAGCGCGGGCCAGTCGGCCTCCGGGTCCGCCGCCAGGTGCGCCGAGAAGGTGCCGGTCGCGCCGGAGAACTTGCCGAGGTACTCGCCGCGCTCGACCTGCGACAGGATCCGCTCGAGCCGGTAGACGACGACCGCGATCTCCTTGCCGAGGGTGGTCGGCGTCGCGGGCTGGCCGTGGGTGTGCGAGAGCATCGGCACGGCGCGGAGGCTCGTGGCCATCTCCCGCAGGCGCTCCACGACCGCGCGTGCGGACGGCAGCCAGACGTGCTCGACGGCGTCGCGGACGGTCAGCGCGTACGAGAGGTTGTTGACGTCCTCGCTGGTGGCGGCGAAGTGCGTGAGCTCGGCGACGGCGTCGAGGCCCAGGTCGCTGAGCCGGCGGCGGACGAAGTACTCGACCGCCTTGACGTCGTGGCGGGTGGTCGCCTCGATCTCGGCGAGCTCCGCGATCTGGTCCTGGCCGAAGTCGTCGACCAGGGCACGCAGCGCGGCCTTGTCGTCGACGGACAGCGGGGAGGTGGTGAACATCGCGTGGTCGGTGAGGAACACGAGCCACTCGACCTCGACCCGGATCCGGGCACGGTTGAGCCCGGCCTCGGACAGGTGCTCGCCCACCGTGTGCACGATCGGGTAGTAGCGCCCGTCGAGCGGGCTGATCGGCTGCGGGGGAAGGGGGGTCATGGGGCTCCCTGGCGGACTGCCGGCTCGAGCTGGTGGAAGAGCGCCCGGCAGGCCCGTTCGACCGTGCTGAGCACCCGGTCGAACTCGTGTCGGTCCGCGTAGTACGGGTCCGGCACGTCGGCCTGCTGAGGCCAGGCGTCGTCGTACCGCAACAGGAGCGTCACCTTCGCGGCGTCGTCCATGGTCGGGGCCCACGAGCGCAGGATGCGTTCGTGGGAGCGGTCGAGTGCGACCACCAGGTCGAGGTCCGGGAACCGGTCCGGGTCGAACTGACGGGCGCGATGCCTGCTGCCATCGTATCCGCGTGCCGCCAGCGCTGCGATCGTGCGCTCGTCGGCGGGTTCCCCGACGTGCCAGTCCCCGGTGCCGGCGGACTCGACCACGAACCGGTCGGCCATGCCGGCGTCGGCGGCGATCTGCGCGAAGACGATCTCGGCCATCGGGGAGCGGCAGATGTTGCCGCTGCAGACGAAGGAGACACGGAAGGTCGACGGGGCGCCGGCGTCCATGGTCATGGGGACATCATGGCGCAGCCGGGGGCCGGACGCGATGCCCGGCGCTCAGGCGCGACCGCGGCTACCCAGGACCGGGCGGGCGACCAGGCCGACGAGCCAGGCGAAGACCGCCAGCACGAAGGCCCCGACGATGCCCCAGCCGAAGGACTCCACCGACAGGCCGAAGCCCAGTCCGGTCGAGATCCCGGCGACGATGAGCAGCAGGACCGCGTTCACCACGAACGAGATCAGCCCGAGCGTCAGGATGTAGACGGGGAAGGCCACGATCCGGATCAGCGTGCCGATCACGGCGTTCACGATGCCGAAGACCAGCGCCACGAGCAGGTAGGTCAGGACGGTCTCGACCGGACCACCGTCCCCGAAGGAGTCGACGGTGACACCGGTCACGATGAGCGTGGTGAGCCAGAGGGCGACGGCGTTGACGATGAGCCGGACGAGGAACCGCATGGCCACCATGATGCATGCCCTCCCCGCGAACGGGCCGCCGGTACGCTGATCCGGTGACCGACCAGCCCGCGCAGACCGTGCACATCCGTCCCGAGATAGCCGTCCTGCCGCCGTACAAGCAGGGACGCCAGGCCGCTCCGGACGCCCTCAAGCTCTCGAGCAACGAGAACCCCTTCCCGCCGCTGCCCGGTGTCGTCGAGGCGGTGCAGGCCCAGACGGCGTTCAACCGCTACCCGGACGCCACCGCGCTCGCGGTCCGTGCGGTGCTCGCGAGCCGGTTCGGCACCACCGTCGACGAGGTGCACGTCGCCCCGGGCAGCGTCGCGATCCTGCACGAGCTGGCGAAGGCGACCTGCGCCCCGGGTGACGAGGTCGTCTACGCCTGGCGGTCCTTCGAGGCCTACCCGGGCGTCGTCACGGTCGCCGGCGCCACGAGCGTGCAGGTGCCGAACCGTGCCGACGGTGGGCACGACCTCGACGCGATGGCCGACGCGGTCTCCGAGCGCACCCGGATTGTGCTGGTCTGCACGCCGAACAACCCGACCGGGCCGATCGTCACCGGGGCCGAGTTCGCGGCCTTCATGGAGCGCGTGCCGTCCTCGGTGCTCGTCGTCCTGGACGAGGCGTACGCCGAGTTCGTCACCGACGTCGACGCGGTCCGGGGGCCGGCGCTGCTCGAGCGGTACCCGAACCTGGTGGTGCTCCGGACGTTCTCGAAGGCCTACGGTCTGGCGGGCCTCCGCGTCGGGTACGCGCTCGGACCGGCATACGTCCTCGACGCCGTCCGTGCGTGCGCCATCCCGCTGTCCGTCACGGCGCAGGGGCAGGCGGCCGCACTGGCCAGCCTCGAGCGCGAGGACGAGCTGCTCGGACGGGTCGCCGAACTGGCCGAGCGCCGGGACCGGATCCGCGCCGGACTGCTCGAACAGGGGTGGGACGTGCCGGAGGCGCAGGGCAACTTCGTCTGGCTGCCGACGGGGGAGCACACCGCGTTCGCCGCCGAGGCCTTCGAACACGCCGGGCTGATCGTGCGGGCGTTCGCCCCGGAGGGCATCCGGATCTCGATCGGCGAGCACGAGGCTGTCGCAAAGCTCCTCGAAACCGCAGGTGCCGTTGTGGAACGTGTCACAACGACGGCTCCTGAGCGGCCGGTACGCTGACGAACATGTTGTTCCGCGCCGCGGCTCCTGCGACGACCCCCGTCCAGCTCCTCGATCCCGAGGGCCGGTTCGTGGAGACCGACGAGAACGCCGAACTCGCCGCCGTCGCCCGGGCCCTCCCTGATGAGACCCTGCTCGCCATGCACCGCCAGATGGTGCTCACCCGACGCTTCGACCACGCTGCCGGCAACCTGCAGCGCACCGGTCAGCTCGGGCTCTGGGCGCCGAGCCACGGGCAAGAGGCGGCGCAGGTCGGTTCCGCCTTCGCGCTCCGCCCCCAGGACCACCTCTTCCCGTCGTACCGCGAGCACGCCGTCGTGATGCAGCGCGGGGTGGAGCCGATGGAGATCATCTCGCTCTTCCGCGGTCAGGCCCACGGCAACTGGGACCCGGACGCCCGCGGCAACACGCACATCTACACGCTCGTCATCGGCGCCCAGACCCTGCACGCCACCGGCTACGCGATGGGCCAGGCGCTCGACGGCGTCGTCGGCACCGGCGACCCGGACGTCGACGCGTGCTCGATCGTCTACTTCGGTGACGGTGCCACCAGCCAGGGCGACGTGAACGAGGCGTACGTGTTCGCCGCGTCGCACTCGGCCCCGGTCGTCTTCTTCCTGCAGAACAACCACTGGGCGATCTCGGTGCCGGTGTCGGTGCAGTCCCCGACCCCGCTCGTCGACCGCCCGCGCGGCTTCGGCATCCCGAGCATCAAGGTCGACGGCAACGACGTGCTGGCCTCGTACGCGGCGAGCCTCGTCGCGACCGACCACGCCCGCAGCGGTCAGGGCCCGGCGTTCGTCGAGGCCGAGACCTACCGCATCGGCGCGCACACCAGCTCGGACGACCCGACCCGCTACCGCGGCGACGACGAGCTCGCCGGCTGGGTCGCCCGCGACCCGATCACCCGGTCCGAGACGTACCTCCGCAGCAAGGGCGTCACCGACGCCCAGTTCGCCGAGTTCGACGCCGAGGGCGAGCAGATCGCCGCCGACATCCGCACACGCACGAGCGCCCTCCAGGACCCGCCGATGGAGGCGATGTTCGACAACGTGTACCGCGAGCCGCACCCGCGCATCGACGAGCAGCGCGCATGGCTCCGGGACTACGAGGCCGGCCAGGACGCAGGAGCCCACGCATGAGCACCACCGAGCAGCTCTTCGACTACACGCTGCGTTCGCACCCCGGTGCGGGCGAGGTCCCCGAGGACCCGACCCCGACCCTCCCGATGGCGAAGGCGCTGAACGCCGGCCTGGCGAAGGCGATGGAGTCCGACGACAAGGTCCTGCTGATGGGCGAGGACATCGGCCGTCTCGGCGGCGTCTTCCGCATCACCGAGGGCCTGCAGGACCGCTTCGGCGCCGACCGCGTCCGGGACACCCCGCTCGCCGAGTCCGGCATCGTCGGCACCGCGATCGGCCTGGCGCTCCGGGGCTACCGACCGGTCATCGAGATCCAGTTCGACGGCTTCGTCTGGCCCGCGTTCAACCAGATCACCTCGCAGCTGGCGAAGATGGCGAACCGGCTGCCGAGGCACATGTCGCTGCCGATCGTCATCCGCATCCCCTACGGCGGGCACATCGGCGCGATCGAGCACCACCAGGAGAGCCCGGAGACGTACTTCGCGCACACCCCCGGTCTCCGCGTGGTCAGCCCGAGCACGCCCAACGACGCCTACTGGATGATCCAGGAGGCGATCGCGTCGAAGGACCCTGTCGTCTTCTTCGAGCCGAAGTCGCGCTACTGGCCGAAGGGCCAGGTCGACCTGGTCGACGGGCACGTCCCGATGCACACCACCCGTGTCGCCCGCACCGGCACCGAGGTCACCCTCGTCGGTCACGGTGCGATGGTCGCGACGCTCATGCAGGCGACCGACATCGCCGAGGCCGAGGGCACGAGCTGCGAGGTCGTCGACCTCCGCTCGATCTCGCCGATCGACTGGGAGCCGCTGCTCGCCTCGGTGCGCAAGACCGGCCGCCTGGTCATCGCGCAGGAGGACTCGGGCTTCATCAGCGTCGGCAGTGAGATCGCCGCGACCGTCGCCGAGCGGGCGTTCTACACGCTGCAGGCGCCGCCGCTGCGGGTCTCCGGGTTCGACATCCCGTTCCCGCAGTCGAAGCTCGAGCACTTCCACCTGCCCGACGCCGACCGCGTCCTCGAGGCCGTCGACCGCGCCCTCGCCTACTGACCCGCACCACTCCCGTACGACCGAACCCTGCTGAAGGAGCCGACGTGGCCGTCGCCGAATTCCCCCTGCCCGACGTGGGGGAGGGCCTGACCGAGGCCGAGATCGTCCAGTGGCGCGTCGCCCCCGGTGACGAGATCGCCGTGGACCAGGTGCTCGTCGAGATCGAGACCGCGAAGTCGCTCGTCGAGCTGCCGTCGCCGTTCGCCGGCACCGTCACCGGTCTGCTCGTGGCCGAGGGGGACACCGTCGAGGTCGGCAGCCCGATCATCCGCGTCGAGTCCGACTCGGCCGCCGCGGGCCAGTCGGGAGGCACGGCTCCCGTCGCCGACGCCGCTCCCGTCGCGCAGGCCCCGGCTCCGGCCGTCCAGGCCCCGGCAGCGCCGGCCCCGACTCCCGCAGCGTCGGCCCCGGCAGCGCAGGCACCCGCGCCGGCTGCCGCCGCCCCGGCACCGGTCGCCGCTCCGGCACCGGCTGCTCCGGCACCCGCCGCCGCGGCACCCGCCCCGGCCCAGGTCGCGGTGGACGCCGGTGTCGTCGGCGCCGACGAGGGCTCCGGTGCCGTGCTCGTCGGCTACGGCTCCGCCACCTCCGCGCCCTCCCGCCGGAAGCCGGGCGCCCGCCGGGCCGCCGCCGCCGCTGCCGAGGCGAGCCGCGCCTCCAGTCGTGAGGTCGACCTGTCCTTCGAGACCGACGAGGGCGAGGCGACCACCGCCGACGCCGTCGCCGCGCAGGGACGTCGTCCGGCGCGCCCGTCGATGCCGAGTGCCTCGGCGCTGCAGGTGATGGCCAAGCCGCCGATCCGGAAGCTCGCGAAGGACCTGGACGTCGACCTGACCACCGTCGTGCCGACCGGCCTGGCCGGCGAGGTCACGCGTGACGACGTCATCCGGCACGCCCAGCAGGCCAGCGTCTTCCGCAACATCGAGACCCCGGAGTGGGGCGACGTCCGCCAGGAGACCATCCCGGTCAAGGGCGTCCGCAAGGCCATCGCGACCGCCATGACCACGTCGGCGTTCACCGCGCCGCACGTGTCGCTCTTCGTGGACGTCGACGCGACGCGCACGATGGAGTTCGTCAAGCGCCTCAAGGAGTCGCCGACGTTCGCCGGGGTCAAGGTCAGCCCGCTCCTCATCATGGCGAAGGCCGTGATCTGGGCCGTTCGCCGGAACCGCTCGGTGAACTCGTCGTGGACCGACCGCGAGATCATCGTCCACCACTTCGTGAACCTGGGCATCGCGGCGGCGACCCCGCGCGGTCTGATCGTGCCGAACATCAAGGACGCACAGGACATGTCGCTGCTCGAGCTGGCGAAGGCCCTCGAGGAGATGACCATCACCGCCCGCGACGGCAAGACGAGCCCCGCGCAGATGGCCGACGGCACCATCACCGTCACGAACATCGGTGTCTTCGGCATGGACACCGGCACGCCGATCCTCAACCCCGGCCAGGTCGCCATCGTCGCCATGGGCACGATCAAGCCGAAGCCGTGGGTCGTCGACGGCGACGTGCGCTCGCGCATGGTGACCACCATCGGCGCCTCGTTCGACCACCGGGTCGTCGACGGCGACGTCGCCTCGCGCTTCGTGCACGACGTCGCCTCGGTCATCGAGGAGCCGGCGCTCCTGCTCGACTGAGCGGTTCGCGGTTCGCGGCGACCGGTCCCGGGTCCGGGTCCGGGTCCGCCAGGGTCCGGGTCGCGCGGTCTTGGTGTGCCGTTCACGTCGATGTCGGCGGAGCGGAGGATGATCGAGTCATGGTCCACCAGCTGCTCGTCCCGCAGCAGGAGATCCGGACGGGTCGCCTGGTGCTCGCGCCCGTGACGCCCGCAGACATCGACGCGGTCCACGAGCTCTTCTCGGACGCCCGGACCTGGACGCACCTGCCGACCGGACGCCACACCTCGCGCGCCGAGACGCAGGACCTGGTGCAGCGCAAGATCGGCGGCCGCGTGCGCCACGGACTCGGCTCGTGGACGATCCGAGCGGCGGACTCCGGCGTCTTCCTCGGCATCGGTGGCGTCGACCGCACCGCCGACGGCGTCTGGAACCTCGGGTACCGCCTGGCGCCGGAGCACCACGGGCACGGCTACGCGACCGAGGTCGCCCGGGCCGCGGTGGACGCCGCCCACGCCCTGCTGCCGGACGTGCCGGTCACCGCGCGGGTGCTGACGAACAACCCGGCCTCGGCGCGCGTGCTCGCCCGGGTGGGCCTCACCCAGGTCTGGCAGGGACCGACCCGGACCACGGCGCCCGAGGGTGTCGAGTGCCAGGCGTGGAGCGACCGGACGCTGACCCCGGCGCAGCTGGACTGGCTCGTCGCCAACGCCTGACCCGCCAGCTGTCGGGTGGCCGCCGCCCGCCCGCCGAGGTCGCACGAACGGCCGTCGGCCGCCTGTCGAGGTCGCACGAACGGCCGGGTGCCGTCCGACGAGCCGGCACTTCGCGCGACCTCGACGGACGCGAGCGGCCTGTCGTGCGACCTGGGCGAGGGGCCACCCGGCGTCCCTGCAGGTCTCCCGCCGGGCGGTTGCACGCGCGTGCCCGGCCGGTACTGTGGGTGAACTGGTCATGTCCGCACAGGACCACCTGATCCACACGAGGAGTCCGCTTGCCGAGCCGCATCACCGAGGGTGCTGAACCGAAGCACCAGCAGCTGCGGCGGATCCTGCTCGACCAGATCACCACCCGGCTGGCGCCGGGGGCCGCGATCCCCTCGGAGCGGCAGCTCATCGCCGAGTACGGCGTCTCGCGCATCACCGTGCGGGAGGCCCTGGGCCAGCTCGTGAACGAGGGTCACCTCGAGCGCGTCCGCGGCAAGGGCACCTTCGTCGCGAACCGTCCGATGCAGTCGACCCTGCACCTGGCCTCGTTCACCGAGGAGATGCGCGCGATGGGGCACGTGCCGACGACGGTCGTGCTCGTCCGGGAGGAACGCGTCCCGCCCGCCGCGACGGTCGCCGCCCTGCACCTCGGGGACGGCGAGACCGCACTGCACCTCAAGCGCCTGCGGATGGCTGACGGTGCCCCGGTGTCCGTCGACGACGCCTGGCTCGCCGCAGACGTGTTCCCCGGCATGCTCGACCACGACCTGTCCGGCTCGATGTACTCGATCGCCGACCAGGTCTACGGGCACCCGATCGACCGGGCGCAGCAGACCGTGGCCGCCAACCCGGCCACCGACGACGTCGCGACGCTGCTCGGCACGAAGACCGGGGCGCCGCTGCTCGAGTTCGACCGGGTGTCGTACTCGGGGACGCGCGCGGTCGAGCACGCCCGTAGCTGGTACCGCTCGGACCGCTACCGGGTGCAGATGGAGGTCACGGCCTCCCCAACGGGTGCGGGACGCACGCCACGCGCAAACCTCCCCTCGCATTCCGCTCACTGAGTAACCAGCCGGACGTGGTGGCTGGCCCATATCTGGTCTTTCTCGACGTTGATTCAGCATCGAGGTTGCCATTGAAGACACACCGATTTGACCAGTTGACAGAGCGGGATCTAAGTCGCCATGATCTTGGCAATGCCACGGACACGCCGTGCTGATTGAAAGGGGGCGCACATGGGTGTGCGCGAGATCATCATGAATTCGACGATGAGCAGGAATGCGGCATTCGTCGGGGCGAGTGCAGCGCTCATTGCAGGTGGGGTCTTCATCGGGCCGACTGCTAGCGCCTCTGCTGCTCCGAACGTCACAGCATCGGCATCGCTGGCGAAGGTGTGCTCACTGGCACCTGATGCCCGAGCGGCCAACCACACCAAGCGGTGCGGGTACTCCCAGATTCACTACGGATACAAGTCGAACCGCGTTGTGGGGAAGAAGCGCTGCTACTACTTCCTTGCGACGGCCTGGAACCCGTGCTCGACCCCGGTCCAGTACAGCGCCCAAGCATGTAAGGCCATCTGAGGTCATGTCTACCAGCGAAGCGACGCACCTCGTCGGCGCTGTCCTCGCAGGAGAGCGTGGCGACGCTGACAGGTGCGTCGGTTCGTTGGTTCGATTCGGGATCAGAGTCGAAGTGTTCGATACGACGGAGGATCAGCGGCACGCGCGTCTCACGCAAGCGGGTGTGACGGTCACTCCGTTGGCGTGGCTCGATTCCTTCGCGGATGCTCGGAATCGCGCTCTCGACGTCCTCCGCGCAACGGGGGATGCGAGTTCTGTGCTCTGGCTTGACACGGACGAACGTCTCGTGAAGCGGCCAGATGATCGCTTGTTGCGAAGCCTTCGCATCGGCGAAGCCGGCTCAGCTGTTTTCTGTCCCAGCATCCGCGATGCACGCCTCGAAGTGCAGGGCGTCGGACGCCTTCATTCCCTTCGTACTGCGACCAAATTCGTCGGGCTCGTCCACGAGTACCTGACCGACCGGGATGGCGGATGCCTGGTGTATCGTCCCTGCGAAGCGCTCATCGAGCACGACGGGTACGATTCTTGGAGCCGAACAGAGCGCAACAAGCGACTGCTCGAACTGCAAGTCGTCACCGATAGTGAGAATCCGCGATGGTGGGCGTTCCTTGTCAGAGATGCAGGATCGGTACTTCCGCCTCTCGAACTCACGCGGGCTATTCGTGCTTTTGCTGCGTTGTGCCCTTATTTCGACGTGATCGGTGGTATCACTCCGGCAGATTACACTCGGATGACGGCGTGGCATGGCGCCTGGAACCTCGTGTGCAAGGGCGGAGCGGCAATGGTGGAACCAGCATTGCGACGCTTACGGGTTCGCGGAGATGACGATTTACTGTCCGAGATTCTGTACCTTCGGCTCGTTGCGAGCGTCATTTCCGGTTCAGGGGTTGCGGATCTCCTTGAAGAAGCCTTCGAGTGCAGGAGACGATCAATCGCACTGGGACGGGAGCAACCGTGGCTCGATGCAGGGATATCCGTCGGCCTCGAGAGCGAGGGGCGGAGGGGCGAGGCGAACGCGTACCGAGCTGAAAGCCGGCCGTTCACCGATCCCTTCTGCGTTGATTCCGAGCTCAGGCCAGAGTTCCGGCCGGCTCAGCAGTCAGCCTTGGGTGGACCAGGCAAAGTTTCACGCCTTCGCGGTGCTACGCGATGGCGTTCCCCCGAACTACCGTGATGTGTAGACGGCCGGCG
The DNA here is from genome assembly GCF_003234795.2 of Curtobacterium sp. MCLR17_032. NCBI lineage: Bacteria > Bacillati > Actinomycetota > Actinomycetes > Micrococcales > Microbacteriaceae > Curtobacterium > Curtobacterium sp. MCLR17_032. The sequence goes on from NZ_CP126268.1 coordinate 387,173, forward strand.
AAGAGCCCTGTGCTCTCGTGTGCCGTTGCTCGCCGTTCAGTTCGGTCGTTCAGACCTCGAAGAGCGCGTCACCCTCGGCGACGGTGGTGCCGACGGTGTCCTGGGGGACCGAGTCCGGCGTCGAGCCGAGCACGACGACGGGGACGACGGGGGAGTACCCCGCCGCGGTGATGGCCGCCGGGGTGAAGCGCACGACCGGGTCACCCGCGGCGACGGTGTCGCCCTCCTTCGCCAGGAGCGTGAACCCCTCGCCCTTGAGCTTCACGGTGTCGATGCCGACGTGCACGAGGACGTCGGCGCCCGCGGCCCCCTGCAGGGCGAAGGCGTGCGGGTGCAGCTTGACGATGGTGCCGTCGACCGGGGCGACCGCGGTGACCTCACCGGTGGTGCCGGTCGGGTCGACGGCGACGCCCGCGCCGACGAGCTGCTCGGCGAACACCGGGTCCGGCACGTCGGAGAGCCCGACGACCGGCCCGGCGAACGGCGTGCGGACGACCGTCACAGTTCGTCCTGGATGTCCTGCGCCAGGTTGTCGGCTACGGGTCCGACGATGACCTGCCAGCCGGTGCCGCCACCGACGACGGCCTGGGCGCCGGCGGCCTTGAGGGCGTCCTTGTCGACGAGGTCGCCGTCCTCGACCTCGACGCGGAGGCGCGTGATGCAGCCCTCGACCTCGTCGATGTTGTCGGTTCCGCCGAGTGCGGCGATGATGTCGGCAGCCTTGATGTCAGCCATCTGTTTCCTCCTCGTTACGGGTTCGCTCACAGGTTGACATGCAGTCCACGGTCATCGACACTACGAACTGGTCATGACCGGACAGGACCGGACCTGGCGACACTGCCGAGGGTACCTGCGCCGTCCACGCGACTCAACTCACCCCGAACAGCTCCACCCGATGACGAGAGGAACTCCGATGAGCACCGCTGCCACCACGGACGTGCCGGAGAAGAAGACGCCGAAGAAGCAGTCCCGCTTCTTCGCGAACGCCCAACGGCTGGGCCGGAGCCTGCTGCTCCCGATCGCGGTCATGCCGGCCGCGGGCATCCTCAACCGGATCGGGCAGCCCGACCTGCTCGGTGCGATCCCCGGCTTCGAGACCGGTGCTGGCGTCATCTCTGCTGCCGGTCAGGCCATCTTCACGTGGCTGCCACTTCTGTTCGCGGTGGGCATCGCAATCGGTTGGGCGAAGAAGTCGGACGGCACGACAGCATTGGCCGCCGTCGTCGGGTACATGGTGATGTACCAAGTCTTCGCGGTGATGTCGCCGATCGTCCTGGCGGGCGTGAAGGACGCGAACGGCGAGCAGGCGACGATCAACTTCGGCGTTCTCGGTGGCATCGTGATGGGTCTCGTGGCCGCCGGGCTGTGGACGAAGTTCCACCGCACGAAGATGCCCGACTTCCTCGGGTTCTTCTCGGGTCGCCGCCTGGTGCCGATCCTCACCGCGGCGGCCGGCCTGGTCATCGCCGTGCTGATGTCCTTCGTCTACCGGTACTTCGACATCGGCCTGACCTGGGTCGGCGAGCAGGTCACGTCGCAGCCGGTCATCGGCGGCGGGATCTTCGGGTTCGCGAACCGCATGCTCATCCCGGTCGGCCTGCACCAGCTGCTCAACTTCTTCCCGTGGTTCCAGCTCGGCAGCTTCAACGCCAACGGAACCATCTGGCACGGTGACATCGCTCGCTTCCTCAACGGCGACCCGACGGCCGGCATCTTCCAGACCGGCTTCTTCCCGATCATGATGTTCGCCCTGCCCGCCGGTGCCCTGGCGATCTGGCGCAACGCCCGCCCCTCGCAGCGCAAGCTCGTCGGCGGCATCATGCTCTCCGCCGCGCTGACGTCCTTCGTCACCGGCATCACCGAGCCGCTCGAGTACTCGTTCATGTTCGTGGCCTGGCCGCTCTACGTGATCCACGCCGTGCTCACCGGCACCTCGCTGGCCCTGGTGAACGCCCTCGGCATCCACGACGGCTTCTCGTTCTCGGCCGGCGCGATCGACTACGTGCTGAACTTCGGCAAGGCGAAGGGGGCGATCTGGCTCATCCCGATCGGCCTGGCGTACGCGGCGGTCTACTACTTCCTCTTCAGTTTCGTCATCAAGAAGTGGAACCTCCGGACCCCGGGTCGCGAGCCGGAGGACGAGATCGCCTCGGCCTCGGTCGACGACCTCACCAAGGCGTAGTCACGTCGCGACGCGACCGGACGCACGACGGGAGGCCCGGTGCCAGCTGGCACCGGGCCTCCCGTCGTTCCGTCGGTAACGGTTTTGACAATCGTTCTCATGTGGCGCTAGCGTCGTCACCATGCACACCCGCCTCCTCGCCCTGCCGCTCGTCGTCGGCGCCGCCGCGCTCGCCCTCACCGGGTGCGCGACCTCACCCGCCTCGTCGGACTCCGGAGACGGCAAGGTCCGCGTCGTGGCATCGACCAACGTCTACGGTTCGATCGTCGAGCGCATCGGCGGCGACCACGTCGACGTCACGAGCATCCTCGAGGACCCGTCGCAGGACCCGCACTCGTTCGAGTCGAGCGCGAAGACGCAGCTCGCGGTGTCGAAGGCCGACCTGCTCATCGAGAACGGTGGCGGCTACGACGACTTCATGACGACGCTGTCCAAGGCCGCCGACACGAAGGCGCCGACGATCAACGTCGTGCAGCTCTCCGGCCTGCAGAAGTCCGGCGACACCGAGTTCAACGAGCACGTGTTCTACAGCTACCCGACGATGGTGAAGCTCGTCGCGGACGTCGCCGAGCGTCTCGGCAAGCTCGACAGCGCGGACGCCAGCACCTTCCAGGCGAACGCGAAGACCCTCACCGGCAAGCTCCAGGAGCTCGAGTCCCAGGTCGCCTCGGTCGAGAAGACCGTCGACGGCGAGAAGGTGGCGTACACCGAGCCCGTGCCCGGGTACCTCTTCGACGCCATGGGCCTCGACAACGTGACGCCGGAGGCCTTCTCCGAGGCTATCGAAGAGGGCGACGACGTCCCGCCGGCCGCACTCAACGACACCCTCAAGCTCTTCACGAGCGGCGAGGCGAAGCTGCTGGCCGTCAACGAGCAGACCTCGAGCGCCGAGACCGAGCAGGTCCAGAAGGCCGCCGAGAAGGCGGGCATCCCGGTGGTCGGTGTCACGGAGACGCTCCCGAAGGGGGAGGATTACGTCTCGTGGCAGCAGGCGAACATCGACGCGGTGACGGCGGCACTGAAGCAGTGACGACGACCCTCCAGGATCCGGACCGAGCCGCCACTGCCGAGCGCAGTGGCGGCTCCGCCGTGCTCGCGCTCCGGGACGCCGGGCTCGCCTACGGCAGCCGTCGGCTCTGGGACGGGCTCGACCTCGACGTCCAGCCCGGCGAGTTCGTCGCCGTCCTCGGACCGAACGGCGCCGGCAAGACCTCGCTGCTCCGCACCGTCCTCGGCCAGCAGCGCCTGACGAGCGGGTCGATGTCGTTCCTCGGCCGTCCGGTCCGTCGCGGCCACCGGAGGATCGGCTACATCCCGCAGCAGCGGCTGATGGACTCGGGCACCCCGTTGCGCGCCCGCGACATGATCGCGCAGGGCGTCACCGGACACCGCTGGGGCATCCGACCCGAACGCCGTGCCGAACGCGAGCGCATCGACCGGATCGTCGACGAGGTCGGCGCGACCGCGTTCGCCGACGCCCCGGTCGCCGAGCTCTCCGGCGGCGAGCAGCAGCGCACCCGCGTCGGACAGGCCATCGCCGCCGACCCGGCCCTGCTGCTCTGCGACGAACCCCTCATCTCGCTCGACCTCCGGCACCAGCGCGGCGTGACCGAACTGATCGACCGGCAGCGTCGACAGCAGGGCGCCGCGGTGCTCTTCGTCACCCACGACGTGAACCCGATCCTCGACGTCGTCGACCGGGTCCTCTACATCGCCGGCGGACGCTTCCGGATCGGCGCCCCCGACGAGGTCCTGCGCGCCGACGTCCTCAGCGACCTGTACGGCACGCCCGTCGACGTCGTCCGGACCATGGGTCGCATCGTCATCGTCGGTGCGAGCGACGCCCACGACACCGCGGGCGACGGGCACCACCACTGCGAGCCCGGTCCGCACGCCACCACCCCGGACGAAGGACGGATCTGATGGACATCTGGTCGACCGTCTTCTCGTTCCAGGACTACGGCGAGCTGCTCGTCCTGGTGCGCAACTCGATCATCGCGGGCGCGGTGCTCGGCGTCGTCGGCGGGCTGATCGGGCCCTTCGTCGTCGCCCGGAACATGCCGTTCGCCGTGCACGGCATCAGCGAGCTGTCGTTCGCCGGGGCCAGTGCGTCGCTGCTCCTCGGCGTCAACGTCGTCAGCGGGTCGGTCGTCGGGTCCCTCGTCGCGGCGCTGCTCATCGGCCTGCTCGGCAGCCGGGCCCGCGACCGGAACTCGATCATCGCCGTGCTCATGCCGTTCGGGCTCGGCCTCGGCATCCTCTGCCTGGCGCTCTACAAGGGCCGGGCGGCGAACAAGTTCGGACTGCTGACCGGGCAGATCGTCTCGGTCGACAACCCGCAGCTCGGCATGCTCGTCGCGATCGCCGCCGTCGTGGTCCTCATCCTCGTGGTCATCTGGCGTCCGCTGATGTTCGCCTCGGTGGACCCCGACGTCGCCGCGGCCGCCGGCATCCCGGTCCGGACGCTCGGGCTGGTGTTCATGCTCGCGCTCGGACTGGCCACCGCGGTGTCGGTGCAGATCGTCGGAGCGCTGCTGGTGCTCTCGCTGCTCGTGACGCCGGCCGCCGCCGCACTGCGGGTGACCGTGAACCCGGTCCTCGTGCCGGTGCTCTCCGTCGTCTTCGCGGTGACCTCGGTCGTCGGCGGGATCCTCCTGGCCCTCGGCGGCGGCCTGCCCATCAGCCCGTACGTCACCACCATCTCGTTCCTCATCTGGGTCGTCTGCCGGGTGCTCGGCGCCCGGAAGGAGCGCCGTGGACGCGACCGCGTGTCGGCGCGGGAGCAGCACGTCGACGGCGGGACGAGCCTCCCGACCGCACCGAAGCAAGGAGTCGCAGCATGAACGCCGTCCAGAAGCCACGACGCAACACCTGGCAGCGCGAAGCGGTGCGCGGGGCCCTGACCGAGACCGAGGGGTTCGTCAGCGCGCAGTCGCTGCACGCGCACCTGCGGGACGGTGGCTCCACCATCGGCCTGGCGACTGTCTACCGGGCGCTCTCCGACCTGGCGACCGAGGGCGACGCCGACTCGCTGCAGCAGGACGGCGAGTCCCTCTACCGGGCCTGCACCACCGACAAGCACCACCACCACCTGATCTGCCGCGTCTGCGGTCGGACCGTCGAGATCCAGGCCGACCCGGTCGAGGAGTGGGCGCGTGCGACCGCCGCCGCGAACGGTTTCTCGAACGCCAGTCACGTCGTCGACGTGTTCGGCGAATGCGCCGAGTGCACCGCCCGTGCCGCTGTCCGAGGTGGCGCGTAGTCTCCGCGACATGCACGTGATCCTGGTCCCCGGGTTCTGGCTCGACGCGAGCGCGTGGGACGACGTCGTCCCGGTCCTCCGAGCGGCGGGGCACACCGTCGACGCCGTCACCCGCCGGGGGTCGACGCTCGACGAGCAGGTCGCGGACCTGGTCGCCCGGGTCGACACCGCCCCGGAACCCGTCGTGCTCGTCGGCCACTCCGGCGCTGGTCCGATCGCGTACATGGCCGCCGACCAGCGGCCGGACCGGGTCCGGCACCTGGTCTACGCCGACACCTTCCCCGGACCGGACGGTGGCTGCGTCAACGACGAACTGCCGGTGGTCGACGGACAGGTGCCGCTACCGCCGTGGGACATCTGGGAGGCGGCGACCCTCCGCGGCATGACCCCGGAGATCCGCGCCGACGTCGAGCGGCGGGCGGTCCCCGAACCCGCGCGGGTCACCTCGGACCGGTTCCACTACGCCGACCCCGCGCGGCACCGGATCCCGGCGACCGTCATCACGTGCGAGATCGCCCCGGACGAACTGGCCGGCATGGTCGCGGACCACCAGGTGTGGGCGGCCGAGCTCGTGGCGACCGAGGAGCTCGAGATCGTCGGGCTGCACACCGGGCACTGGCCGATGTTCACGGCGCCGCAGGAGCTCGGCGCGCTGATCGTGCAGGCGCTGGCGCCCCGCCCGCCCGACGGGGTCTGAAGCGCCGGCATCGCTCCCGGCTCCCGGCTCGCGTCCTCTGACGCCCCGCCCGGTCGGGAGGCCCGGCTTGCGACGCGCCCGGCCGTCGCGTAACGTGGGCCGCTGGTTCTCCGCGCCTGCGCGGAGTGCCCGTTGTTCTGCCCTCCGATCGTCGCGAACGCCGCGGTCGCGTGGTACCGGATCCGAGCCTCCTGGCCCGGATGTGCTGACCCAGGTCGACCTCGTCGATCCGGACCGCCGCCGGTCTGGGCGGTGCGCACACCCCCTCGCCGGGCTCCTCGCCCAGACGATCCGTCTGGTGCCGACTGTCCAGCGCGTGTGCACCAGGCAAGTGACCTTGGGTGCAGCCGATCGGCTGCACGGTATTCATCAGGAGGAAACCATGGCTGCAGTGTGCCAGGTGACCGGCGCCGTTCCCGGCTTCGGTCACAACATCTCGCACTCGCACCGTCGGACGAAGCGTCGCTTCGACCCGAACGTGCAGAAGAAGACCTACTACGTGCCGTCGCTGCGTCGTAACGTGACGCTCAACGTCAGCGCCAAGGGCATCAAGGTGATCGATGCTCGCGGTATCGAGTCCGTCGTGGCGGGCATCCTCGCCCGTGGGGAGAAGATCTGATGGCGAAGCGCGGTCAGGACATCCGTCCGATCATCAAGCTCCGTTCCACTGCGGGCACTGGGTTCACGTACGTGACCAAGAAGAACCGCCGGAACAACCCCGACCGTCTCGTGCTGAAGAAGTACGACCCGGTGGTCCGCAAGCACGTCGACTTCCGTGAGGAGCGCTAGGCCATGGCGAAGAAGAGCAAGATCGCGAAGAACAACCAGCGCGCCGTCATCATCGAGCGCTACGCCGAGCGTCGCCTCGAGCTGAAGAAGGCCCTCGTCGACCCGAACGGCACCGACGAGTCCCGCGAAGCGGCCCGCGTCGGCCTGCAGAAGCTGCCCCGCGACGCGTCGCCGGTCCGCTACCGCAACCGTGACGCCATCGACGGTCGCCCTCGTGGCCACCTCGGTGAGTTCGGCATCAGCCGTGTCCGCTTCCGCGACATGGCCCACCGTGGCGAGCTCCCCGGCATCACGAAGAGCTCCTGGTAAGCACCAGTCCCACCGACGCCCCCGCGACCTCTCGAGGTCGTGGGGGCGTCGTCGTTGTCCGGGGGGCGTCATCCGCCGACTCCGGGCAGCACCACGGTCGTCACATCCGTCACATCAGCCACTCCTGTCCCTCGGGAGGCCCGGAAAACCGGGCGAGTCGACCGGAAACCCCGGAACCGGCTGGTAGGTTCATCAGCGGTTCCCCGGGCCCTCGGTCCGGTCGGGCCCACCGCTCGGGGCAACCGTCCCGCAGCATCCGGACGTTCCGTGTCCGACCCATACGCAAGAAGTCCGAGGAGGACATCCAATGGCTGACAAGTCACTGAACCGCACCGAGCTCGTCGCTGCCGTCGCCGCCGAGTCCGGCCAGAGCCAGGCCACCGTCAACGGCGTCGTCGACGCGCTCTTCGCCGTCGTCGGTAAGTCCGTCGCGGACGACACCAAGGTCACGATCCCGGGCTGGATCGCCTTCGAGAAGACCCACCGTGCCGCGCGCACCGGTCGCAACCCGCAGACGGGTGAGGCCATCGAGATCGCCGCGAGCGACTCGGTCAAGGTCAGCGCCGGCAGCAAGCTCAAGGCGTCGGTCAAGTAAGACCACTCAGCTCCACGGAAGGGACGGCGTTCGCGCCGTCCCTTCCGTCGTTCCCGGGAGGCCCGTGCTCTGTCCACAGGTCGGCCCGCGCGGTTGCGGTGGCGCGCTTGCCAGCGCCTAGGCTTGACGGGTGAACCGCATCGCGCGCATCGCCGGCCCCGGCGTCCTGCTGCTCGCGGCGTTCGTGTCCCTGCTCGTGGCGCTCGTCGTCGGCGGTGGTGCCGACGCCGCGCTGATCGCGGACCCCGGTGCCGTCGTCCGCTTCGGGCTCCCCATCGCGCGGATGCTCGTCGACCTGTCCGCCGCAGCCGCCATCGGTGGGCTCGCCCTCGCGACGATCGGGCTCTCCCGCACCGCGCCGGAGTGGGACCGTGCGATCGACGTCGCCGCGGCCGCAGCCGGTGTCTGGACGGTGACCTCGGCGGTCACGACCTTCTTCACGTACCTCAGCGTCGCCGGCGGGGCGGTCAGCCTGGACGCCAAGTTCGGGCAGTCGATGGGCGTCTTCCTCACCGGCACGGACCTCGGGCTCGCCTGGCTCACCACCGTGCTCGTCGCCGCGGCGGTCACGGTCCTCTGCTTCGCGGTGCGCTCCCGTGGCATGGTCGCGCTGACGACCGGCGTCGCGCTGATCGGCCTCGTGCCGTTGACGCAGCAGGGCCACGCGGCCGGCACCGCCAGCCACGACGCCGCCGTCACCGCGCTCGGGCTGCACCTGGTCGGCGCCGCGCTCTGGGTCGGCGGACTGGTGATGCTCGTCCTCATCCGCGACGTCGTCCCCGGGGCGCGCCTGGCCGCCGTCGTCGGTCGGTACTCGAGCATCGCGCTGGGCTGCTTCGTGCTCGTCAGTGTCTCCGGGGTGGTGTCGGCGCAGATCCGCATCGGAGCGTGGGCGGAACTCGGCAGCCCCTACGGCGTCCTCGTGCTCGTCAAGGTCGGGGCGATCGTCGCGATGGGCGTCATCGGCGCCGCGCACCGGAAGCGCGTCATCTCCGCCCTGACCGCGGCGCCCGCGAAGGCCCGTCCGTTCTGGACGCTCATCGTCGTGGAGCTCGCCGTGATGGGCGTCGCCTCGGGCTTCGCCGCCGCACTCGGCCGCACCGCGACCCCCGCCGGACAGCTGGCGCTGAGCAAGACCAGTGACCCGACGTCGGCCGAGGTCCTGACCGACGACTCGCTGCCGGCCGCCCCGGGTTCCTGGGGCTGGCTGACGAACTGGAACATCGACCTCTTCTGGCTGATGGCCGCCGTGCTGCTGGTCGCCGCCTACGCCGCCGGGGTCATGCGCCTCCGCCGACAGGGACGGTCCTGGCCGGTCCGTCGCTCGGTGGCCGCCGGCGTCGGGATCGTGGCGCTCGTCGTCGCGACCTCGGGCTCGTTGCACACCTACGACCGGTACCTGGTGTCCGCGAACGTCGGCGCACACGTGGTGCTGGGGCTCGTCGTCCCGGCGCTGGTGTGGGCTGCGGCGCCCGTGCAGCTCATCCGGGCCGCGGTCCACCGGCGCACGGACGACAGTGCCGGAGTCGCCGAGTGGACCACCGTGTTCGTCGACAACGCCGTCGTGCGGTACCTGGTCCAGCCGTTCCCCGCGTTCCTGCTGCTCGCAGGGCTCTCGTGGGGGCTGTACGCCACCGACGTGCTGCGCTGGTCCGTCAGCGACGCGATGGGTCGTACGGTGGTCGACCTCGTCTTCCTGCTCGTCGGACTGCTGGCGCTGCCGACACTGTTCACCCCGATCGCCCTCGGCGCCCGCCGTCCGTCGACCGCGGCGTTCCTGGTGCGTGCCGTGGGTGCGGTCGTCGTGGCCGCGGGCACCGTCTCGCTCGGGATCGCGATGCAGGGGCCGCTCGGGTTGCTGCAGGCGTCCTGGTTCGGAGCGATGGGCCGCACGTGGGGTCCGGATCCCCTGGTCGACCAGGCCCGTGCGGGCACGGTGCTGATCGTCGCGGGCGTGCTCGTCGTCGTCGCGGTCGTCGCCGTCGGTCTCGTGCGGCTGCGGAGCGCGGCCACGGGCCTCCCGGCTGGCAGCGGGGCGACTGTCGGCGACAGGGCGACTGTCGGCGACGGGGCGGCGGTCGGCGACGGGGCGGCGGTCGGCGACGGGGCGGCGGTCGCCGACGACGGCATCGCGAGCGGTGTCAGCGGCGGATCGAGCGCCCGGTGAGCGTCGAACTCTCCGCGGAACAGCGGGCGGTCTTCGAGTACATCGAGTCGACGCGCGACCACGTCTTCATCACCGGACGCGCCGGCACCGGCAAGTCGACGCTGCTCAACCACCTGTCCTGGAACACCGAGAAGCAGGTCGTCATCTGCGCCCCGACCGGCGTCGCCGCGCTGAACGTGGGTGGGCAGACGATCCACTCGCTGTTCCGGCTGCCGATCGGCCTCATCGCGGACGCCGAACTGCGGCAGGGTCCGGACACCCGGAAGCTCCTCAACACCATCGACACCCTGGTCATCGACGAGGTCTCGATGGTCAACGCCGACCTGCTCGACGCGATGGACCGTTCGCTGCGCAAGGCCCGCGGGCGGCAGTTCGAACCGTTCGGTGGCGTGCAGGTCGTCATGTTCGGCGACCCGTACCAGCTGCCCCCGGTGCCGGGCGACGGTGACGAGCGGGCGTACTTCACCGACCACTACCGGTCCATGTGGTTCTTCGACGCCAAGGTGTGGCTCGAGGCCCAGCTGCACATCATCGAGCTCGCGACCGTGCACCGGCAGCGGGACGACGCGTTCGCCGCCATGCTCACGGCGGTCCGTCACGGCCGGGTCACCGCCGACGTGGCGCAGCAGCTCAACGAGGCCGGCGCCCGACCTGCTCCCGACGACGCGATCACCCTCGCCACCCGGAACGACACCGTCTCGCGCATCAACAAGGCCGCGCTCGAACGGTTGCCGGGCAAGCTCAAGACCGCCAAGGCCGACGTCAACGGCGACTTCGGCGGGCGGAACTACCCGGCGGACGAGGCCCTCGAGCTGAAGCCCGGCGCACACGTGATGTTCCTGCGCAACGACCCGGACCAGCGCTGGGTGAACGGCACGCTCGGCATCGTCCGGAGCATCCGCGACACCGTGTGGGTCAGCGTCGACGGTGAGGACTTCGAGGTCCAGCCGTCGGTGTGGGAGAAGTTCAAGTACTCCTACGACCCGGACAAGAAGGAACTCAAGAAGGACACCGTGGGGGAGTTCCAGCAGTTCCCCCTGCGCCTGGCCTGGGCGGTCACGATCCACAAGTCGCAGGGCAGCACCTACGACCGGGCTGTCGTCGACCTCGGCAACCGGGTGTTCAGCGCAGGGCAGACCTACGTGGCGCTGTCGCGGCTGACGTCCCTCGACGGGCTGTACCTGACGCGTCCGCTGCGGCCGGCGGACATCATCGTGGACCTCGACGTGCGCCGCTTCATGTCCGAGTCACCCCGGGTCGTCGCGACCCAGCTCGAGGCCCCGAAGCCCGCGGCCGACGCCCCGGACGATCCCGAGGCCTGACGCCGACGCGGACGGCCGTCGCTCGACCGACCCCTCCTGCTCCTGCCGAGGTCGCACGACGTGCCGCTCGTGTCCGTCGAGGTCGCACGATGTGCCGGCTGGGCGGGCGGCCGGCGGCCGTTCGTGCGACCTCGGCGGTGGCCCGGCGGCGGGTTGTGCGACGTCGGCAGGCGGACGGGGCAGCTGCCGCTCGCGTCGCCCGGTCGCGCGACGCGCCGCTCGGGTCCGCCGAGGTCGCACGATGTGCCGCGGGGGCGGGCGGTCGGCGGCGGTTCGTGCGACGACGGCAGGCGGGCGGGGCAGCTGCCGCTCGCGTCGCCCGGACACGCGACGCGCCGCTCGGGTCCGTCGAGGTCGCACGATGTGCCGCGTGGGCGGGCCGCCGGCGGCCGTTCGTGCGACCTCGGCGTCGGGCCGGCGGCAGGTTGTGCGACCTCGGCGGGGCGGGCGAACGGCGGGCAGAGGGCGGCAATGCACCCCACCGCATGCACCCCACGCACGACGACGCCCGCCTGCCGGAGCGGCAGACGGGCGTCGAGGGGGAGCAGGTCAGGCGCGCGCGCCCGCTGCCCGCAGTGCGCGGAGGTTCTCCTTGTCGGCGCCCAGCGCGGTGAGCAGCAGGACGACGGCGACGATGGCGTGGAAGACGTTGTCGGTGGTGTTCAGCGCGAAGACGTTCGCCGAGGTGTTCGAGAACACGAACCCGTAGACGGCGAGCACGAGCAGGACGACACCGATCACCAGGTTCACCGCGCGGGACCCGATCGTGTTGCCGAGTCCCACGATGAAGAACGCCGCGGCGAGGATGGTCCACAGCCCGCAGAGCGCCGGGTTCAGCCCGAACGAGTTCCAGAGGAACCCACCGGAGCGGCTGAAGAACGCGCCGCCGCCGTCCTGGGCGAAGAAGAAGCCCAGGATGCCCCAGATCGCGAAGAGCGTGCCGGCGGTCATCGCCAGTGCGCGGTTCGGCGAGGCGGTGATGCTCGGTTCCTTGACGGCCACTTGGGTCTCCTCTTCCTGCGCGACGATCGCGCTGTACGACTGCCCGCCGTCGCGCTGGTCACGCACACCACCGGCGGCACGCGTCCCGGTGCTCGACCGACCTGTGTCACGCTGTCCGGAGACCTGCTGCAGGACGGCCGTGGCCTTGCTGCGGAGGCCCGCGTTCCCAGCTCCCGACGAGTCGCCCAACGGTATCGTGTCGGACCCCGAGCGACCGAATCGCTTCCCGCTCAGCAGACGGATGACGAGGCCGACCACCATGACCCCGAGGAGGACGATGCCCGTGACACGGACACCGGCGCGCACCGCTCCCGAGTCCTTCGACGAGGGGCGTGGACCGAGCGTCTCCCGGAGGCTCCGGTGGGCTCTGCTCGCGGCTCTGGGGTTCGTGATCGTGCCTTCCGTCTACGCGGTCGCCGTGTTGACGCCGTTGGGGCAGCGGGTGGAGGACGCCGCGCTCGGCGGTGTCCGCGAGTCCGACCTGTTCGGGTCGGACACCGCCCTCAACGTCATCTCGGTGCCGGTGATCCTGCTGTTGGTCGTCGTGATCGCCGCCGTCGCGTTCGCACGCAGGCGGCTCGCCGTGGGGCTCGGAGCGGGTTTCGTGGTGCTGGCGTCCGCGGCCACCTCGACGTTGCTCAAGCGTATCGCCGAGCGCCCGGAGATCGCCCAGTCGACGACGCCGAACTCGTTCCCGTCCGGACACGCGACGATCGCCCTCGCGGCACTGTTCGCCGTGCTGATGGTCACACCCCGTCGGTTCCGCCCCCTGGTGCTGCTCGTGGGCGCTGTCTACGCGGTGTTCGTCGCCAACCAGACCGTCGTCTACGGCTGGCACCGGGTGAGCGACATCATCGGCGCCTGCGCGGTCGCACTGTTCTGGCTCGGCTTGGTCCGGGCGCTGGGGCCGCAGGTGGACCGCGGGGTCCGAGGCGACCGTGACGGACGCCGGGGACCGCGGCGGCTGGTGACGGTGCTGCTGCTCGTCGCCGTGGGCGCGGCGCTGCTCGTCGGTGTCGTCGCGCTCCTGGTCGGCACCCTCGGGGACGGCGACCACGGCGCGATGCTCCTGGCGGGTCGGCTGGCGTCGTCCGCCAGCGTCCTCGGCGTGATCACCGCGGTCTGGCTGGCCGACGGCATGCACCACGCGCCGCCGACGACCAGCGCGGACGCGCCTCCCGTCCGCATCTGACGGCACCAGCAGCCGCGACGACCGCCGCGGCAACGCCAGCAGCCGCGACGACCGCCGCGGCAACGCCAGCAGCCGCGACGACCGCCGCGGCAACGCCAGCAGCCGCGACGACGACCGCAGCAGCCCAGCAACGCACCGCCGGTGGCGGGAATGCCCCGGCCTGCGCTACGTTGTACTCGTCAGTTCGATGCAAACGCATGGAACCGGAACGAGCCAGCGACAGACGAGGCGGCACATCATGCAGTTCGGGATCTTCACGGTCAGTGACGTCACGACCGACCCCACCACCGGGACCACGCCGGACGACACCCAGCGCGTCCGGGACATCCTGACGATCGCGCAGCACGCCGACCAGGCCGGCCTCGACGTCTTCGCCACCGGCGAGCACCACAACCCGCCGTTCGTCGCCTCGAGCCCGACCACGATGCTCGGCTACCTGGCGGGCGTCACGAAGGACATCACCCTCTCGACGTCGACGACCCTGGTCACCACGAACGACCCGGTGCGGATCGCCGAGGAGTACGCGATGCTCCAGGTCATCTCCGACGGCCGCATGGACCTCATGATGGGCCGCGGCAACACCGGCCCGGTCTACCCCTGGTTCGGCAAGGACATCCGGCAGGGCCTGAACCTGGCGGTCGAGAACTACGCGCTGATCCGCCAGCTCTGGGAGAACGAGGTCGTCAACTGGCAGGGGCAGTTCCGCACGCCGCTGCAGGGGTTCACCTCGACCCCGCGTCCGCTCGACGGCGTCGCGCCCTTCGTCTGGCACGGCTCGATCCGCACGCCCGAGATCGCCGAGCAGGCCGCCTACTACGGCGACGGCTTCTTCCACAACAACATCTTCTGGCCGATCCAGCACACCGAGCAGATGGTCGGCCTCTACCGCCAGCGCTACGAGCACCACGGCCACGGACGTGGCGACCAGGCGATCGTCGGCCTGGGCGGGCAGTTCTTCGCACGGAAGAACTCGCAGGACGCGGTCGACGAGTTCCGCCCGTACTTCGACAACGCCCCGGTCTACGGCCACGGCCCCTCCATGGAGGACTTCACCACCCAGACCCCGCTCACCGTCGGGTCGCCGCAGCAGGTCATCGACCGGTACGCCGCGATGAAGGACCACGTCGGCCACTACCAGCGCCAGCTGTTCCTCATCGACCACGCGGGGCTGCCGCTCAAGACGGTGCTCGAGCAGATCGACATCCTGGCCGAGGACATCGTGCCGGAGCTCCGCCGCATCAACGAGTCCGACCGGCCCGCGCACGTGCCGTCGAACCCGCCGACGCACCTGGAGCGCGTCGCCGCCGCACACGCGGCCGGCACGGCCGGTGTCGACCACGTGGCCGCGGTCGACGAGTGGACCGGCGCGTCGGTCTGACCGGTCGCGTGACCCCCTGACGGACGGGAGGCCCGGTGTCAGCTGGCACCGGGCCTCCCGTCCGTCTCGGCGCGCGTCCCGGGACTCGGCGCCTGTCCCGGGACTCGGCGTGCGTCCCGAGCCACGGCGCGCGTCGCGAGGCTCGGCTCAGCGGACGGGATCCGTCTCACGGTCGGGCGAATGTGTCCGCTCTGCCGAGCCTCGGCCAGCGGCGCGCGGGGCGCGCTGCGCCGCCGGGCGCGCGGGCACCAGCTTCAGGCCGACGACGCAGCCGACGATGCCCGCGATGAACAGCAGGCGGAGGAGCGTGACCGGCTCCGCCCCCGTCCCCATGCCCCAGAGCACGGTGAGCGCCGCTCCGGTGCCGGTCCAGACGGCGTAGGCGGTGCTGATCGGGATGTGCTTGAGCACGTACCCGAACGCGCCGAGGCTCAGCACGATGGTGACGGCGAAGACGAGTGTCGGCCCCGGACGGGTGAACCCGTCGCTGGCCCCGAGGGCGGTGGCCCAGACGGTCTCGAACGCGGCGCTGACGAACAGCACGACCCAGGCCATCAGCTGACCACCTTGAGGCCGACGACGCACGCGACCAGCCCGAGGACCAGGCCGAGGCGGGCGAGGGACGCGGCCTCCTGCCGCCGCAGGACCGCGACGACGACGGTCAACGAGGCACCGATCCCGACCCAGACGGCGTAGGCGGTGCCGACCGGGATCTCCTTCATCGCGAACGCGAGCCCGACCATGCTCAAGGCCATGCCGGCGACGAAGACGATCGTCGGCACCACCCGCTTGAACCCGTTCGACGCCCCGAGTGCGGTGGCCCAGACGGCTTCGAGCACGCCCGACAGCACCAGGATGACCCATGCCATGGTGTTCCTCCGATCCGAAGTCGTACGACTGTGCGACTTCACGAGACCAGTTCTAGCACGAACTCGTACGACCGTGCGACAATTGCCGGATGGCGCGCAGCATCGACCTCGAGGAACGCCGCCGTACCGTGTCCGCGGCGGCCTGTCAGGTCCTCGCCCGCGACGGCCTCGGTGCCCTGTCCGTGCGGAACGTCGCCGCCGAGGCAGGGCTGCCCCCGAGCACTGTCCGGTACGCCTTCCCGACCCAGGCGAGCGTCCGGGAGCACGCCATCGCATCGGTGTTCGACCGGACCCGCGAGCGCATCGAGGCGATCCCCGCAGACCTGCCGACACGGCAGTGGGCGCGGGCGGTGCTGGTCGAACTGCTGCCCCTCGACGACGAGCGCGTGGTCGAGCTCGACGTCTACCTGGCCCTGGGCAACGCCGCACTGACGGACGCCGAGCTCCGCCCGACGCTCGACCGGGTCGTCGTCGAGATGCGCCGGTGGTGTGAGCGGGTCCTCGAGGTACTCGGGGTCCCGAGCGCTGACCTGGAGTACGAGGCCTGCCGGCTGCACGCCCTCCTCGACGGCCTCGCGATGCACGTCGCCCGGCTGGCCCCCGGGGAATCGGGGGACTGGGCGATCGACGTCCTCGAGCGACACGTCGACGGGGTCGCCCGGGCCTGACACACGGCGAGCCGGCCGGTGCCGACCAGAGCCGGCCTGTGCCGGCCAGCGCCGGCCTGTGCCGGCCTGTGCCGGCCTGTGCCGACCCGCGCCGACCCGACCCGCGCCGACCCGTGCCGACCGGTGCCGACCGGTGCCGGCCAGAGCCGGAGCCGCCACGGTCTACCGGGCGTGGGACGAGCCTCCAGGTCGACGCCCCGGACGGCCTCTATCCTGTCCCGGTGACGAGCACCCCCGCCCGCCCCGTCACGACGCGCCCGCGCAGCCTGACCGGCCCCGGTCTGGTCCTCGCCGCCGTCGTGGCGCTCCTCGCCGTCCGCGTGCTCTCGCCGGCCGTCGGGACCGCCGGCCTGCCCGACGTGGTGCAGGACTTCCTGACGCTCGCGATCAGCGTCGTCGTCGAGTCGCTGCCCTTCGTGGTCCTGGGCATCGTGCTGTCGATCGTCGTCGAGGTCTGGGTGCCGCACGGGGTCCTCGAGCGCATCCTGCCGACCCGGCCGCTGCCCCGGCGCGCGGTCATCTCGCTCATCGGCATGCTGTTCCCGGTCTGCGAGTGCGGCAACGTCCCGCTCGCCCGCGGCTTGATGCTCCGCGGGTTCACCCCGGCCGAGGCGGTCACGTTCCTCGTCGCCGCACCGATCCTCAACCCGCTCGTCATCATCAGCACCGCGCAGGCCTTCGGCTGGTCCGGCTGGATCCTGCCCGCCCGGATCGTCGGCGGCTTCGTCGTCGCGAACCTGGTCGGCTGGATCGTCGACGCCCACCGCCGTCCGGCGGACCTGCTCCTCCCCGCGTTCGAGGCCCGCTGCCGCGCAGCCGTCGGCGCCCCGCCGGTGCGTGACAAGTGGCGCGAGAGCGCGTCGCACTTCGGCGGCGAGACCGCGACGATGATGCCGGCCCTGTTCGTCGGCGCCGGGCTGGCCGCCGCGATCCAGGTCGCTGTGCCGCGGAGTGCCCTGGTCGCGGTGGGGTCGAACCCGGTGCTGTCGGTCGTCGCGATGATGCTGCTGGCGATGACGGTGTCGCTCTGCTCGAACGTGGACGCCTTCTTCGCGCTGTCCTTCGCGTCGACGTTCCTGCCCGGGTCGATCACCGCGTTCCTCATCATCGGGCCGATCATCGACGTCAAGATGATCGCCCTGCTCCGCACGACGTTCCGCGCCCGCTTCCTGGTGCTGCTCGCGGTCGTCTGCGTCCTGTTCGCCGCGACCGTCGGATTGGTGATGAATGTCTTCGTCTGAGCAGCACCCGGTCGAGCACGAGCACGAGCACGGGTCGGCGAGAGCCGTCAGCCGGGCCGACCGCACCGCGGTGCGCCGCGCCCTGCTCGGGCTCGGGTCCGTCCTGGCCGTCGCCCTCGGCACCCTCTGGCTGGGCCTCGCCGACCACCTCGACCTCTACATCAACCCCCGGTACGCCGTCTTCACGCTGGTGCTCGCCGCCGTCGCGGTGCCCGCCTCGGTCGCCGGACTCGTCGTGGTCGCCCGCCACGGCAGCCACGCCCACGACGGGGACCCGGAACCCCGGCCGGGAGGCGGTGGTCGCCTCCTGCACGTCGTCCTCGGCTCGGTCGCAGCGCTCGTCACGATCGGCACCGTCGTCGCGATGCTCGTCCTGCCCCCGACGACCCTGTCTGCCCGGACCGCGCAGCAGCGGAGTGTCGGGTCCGCCTCGCTGTCCGACGCGACGGGCGCCGGGGCACCGGTGTCGCTCCTCGGCAGCGAGTCGGTCGACACGTCCGGCTACGGCGTGAAGGACTGGGCAGCGCTCATCCGGCAGAGCACCGACACGACCGCGCTCGTCGGCCGCAAGCTCACCCTCACCGGGTTCGTGGTGCCCGCGTCGGACGGCTCGTTCACCCTGACCCGCTTCGTCGTCAGCTGCTGCGCGGTCGACGCCCAGCCGGTCGGCATCGGCGTGACGACCGACGGCACGCTGCCGACGGAGAACCAGTGGGTCCGGGTCGAGGGAGCCCTCGCCGCGAACCCGGACACCGCCTCGGACGCGCGGCTCGTGATCCGCGCGGCGACCGTCACCCGGGTCAGCCAGCCCTCGGACCCGTATGAGTACTGACACCGACACCGACACCGACATCGACGCCGTCCGTCCCCGACGTCCGGTCACCCACCGCTTCCGCCGCCGGTTCACGGCCGTCGTGGTCGTGCTGGCCGTGGTCGCCGCGCTCGCCGCCGTCGCCGGGTCGCAGCAGGGGCCCCGGCTGCGGTCGGTGTCGTACGACGCCAGCGACCTGGTGACCCGGCCCGCGCAGCGCGTGATCCTCACCGCGAACCAGGCCGTCCAGCGCGTCCCGGCGTCGGCGGTCCGGGTCAGCCCCGCGGCGGCGTTCTCGGTCACCTCGAGCGGCAACACCGTCGCCGTCGAGTTCGCCGGCCCGCTCGACTACGACCGCGACTACACGCTGAGCATCCGCGGCGTCCGCGCTCCCGGGCAAGCGGCGGCGTCGCAGCTGCGCACCACGATCCGGACCGGCAGCACCGACGTCCTCGCCGTGGTGCCGGGGCGGAACGGCGGAGCCGACCGGATCGTCCGCCGGGACCTCGGCGCCGCCGGCATCCGCACCGTCTACCGGGCGGCGGGCATCGCCGAGTACGCGGTCCTCGCCCGCTCCCTGGTCGTGCTCCGCAACGACTCGTCCGGGCACTCGGCGATCGACATCGTGCCGCTCGCCGGCGGGGTGCAGGACCCGTCGGTCCCGGTCGAACGGCTGTCGATGCCGAGCCCGGTCGGCACCGCGAAGGCCCTGCACGCGGCCGACGACGGGGCTTCGTTCGGGTTCGTCTACGCCGACACCTCGTCCGGCCGGTCGGAGGACGTCGGCCTGTACGACGTCGACCTGACGGGGACGCACCAGCCCGAACCGGTCGGGGCGGACGGCAAGCCCGCGATCGGCGCGACCCCGCTGTCGGTCGCCCAGTGGGCGTACGTGCCACGCACCGAGAGCGCCCTGGTCCGGACCGGCACCGACGACCTGGTGCTCGTCGACATGGGCGGCCGGAACGCCCCCGTGCGGCTCGGGTCCGCCACCTACCTGCACGGCTTCGTCGGCTCCGGCACGACCGCCGTCGTCGAGACGGGCACGGGCATCGTGCAGCTGGACCTGACGAACGGCCGACGCACCGCGCTGCCCACACCGGCGGCGAGCACCGACCAGCCGTACCTCGGTCGCATCGCCCCGCTCGCCGAGGGGCGTTACCTGCGGCTGGTCGGGTCGACCCGGACGGACGGCACCCTGGCGGCCCGCATCGTGCGGGTGGACGGGGCACGGGCCTCCCGGCTGGCGGTGACCATCCCCGACGACGCGAGCGTGACCGCGGTCTGCCCCTCGCCGAACGGGCAGTTCGTCGCCCTGGCGACCCGCTCGGCGGACGGCGCGCTCGTCACGGTGGTCGATGCCACGTCGGGGGCGCTCGAAGCGTCCCTGGCCGGCACGGCGATCGACTGGTGCACGGCGCTGCCGACGGGCGACGAGGTCGGCTGAGCGGGCCCGGCGCCGCCGAGCCGCCGCCGGCCCGTCGTCGCCGGGCCGGCGCGGCTACTGGCGGAGGGTCCGCCGCGGGTACTCGCCGAAGCGCCGCAGGTACTCGCCCGAGAACCGCCCCATGTGCGAGAAGCCCCAGCGCGAGGCGATCTCCGCCACCGACGCGGTCCCCGGCTCCGCCGCGAGCAGGTCGGCACGCACCTGGCGCAGCCGGACCTCGCGCAGGTAGTTCATCGGCGTGCGGTCGAGCGTCCGCTGGAACGACTCCTGCAGCGCCCGGACGCTGAGGTCCGCCGCCTGGGCGATGTCCGTCACGGTCAACGGTTCGCCGGCGTGCTCGTGCAGGAACTCGACGGCCTTGCGGACGCGGGTGTTGCGGCGCTCGCCGTAGCCCTCGGGCTGGACCTCGGCCTGCAGCCGGTACAGCCCGAAGAGCGAACGGACGACGTCGCGCTGCGCCTCGTGCCACGCGAGCGACTGCCGGCCCGCGGTGCGGAGGGACTGGACGGCCCCGGCGACGGAACCGCGCCACACCTGCACGGCGGCGGCGGTCGGCGGGGTCGAGCGGTCGAAGCCGAGCGTGCCGTCGACGATGTACTGCTCGCGGGCCACGTCGAGGACCAGGTCGCGGTCCAGGTGCACGAGCCGCTGATCCCAGTTCTCGTACTCCATCTCGAAGCGTCGCTCGATCGGGAACAGCGTCGGGACGCCGGGCTCCATGCGGACCTCGTCGCGCCCGACGTCGACCCGGGCGCGGCCGGCGTCGAGCCACTGGACGACGACCTCGTTCTCGACGGCGACGTCGCCGCGCAGGTACCCGTGCATCTGCGACCGGCGGATGCTCATGCGGTCGTCGCCGACGCCGACGTACTTGTACCAGTAGTCGTGGTCGACGGGGGAGGAGTACCAGGTCCGGCCCGCGTACATGCCCGCGAGGTCCTTGACGGCGCCACCGGTGTCGGTGCCCGACACGGCGACGATCGCGCCGTTCGGTGCCGAGTTCTCCGGATTCGTCATGACTCCACCTTCCCTCGCTCGGGATCGTGACGCGAGTCGCTGCGTGCGGTGCCGTCCCGGGACGGCGTTCCGCGGACCTTGTCTGGGAGACGTTGAGGTCCCGGCCAGGTTCACGCCCGGATCGGGGGACAGCGGGTGTGGACGGGGGGACCACACGACGGGAGGCCCGTCACCAGCTGGTGACGGGCCTCCCGTTCGCGGTGTGGACCGGCGGGACGACGTGCGTGACGTCGTGCGCAGGTCGTTACGCGAGCGTCGCCGCGTCGATGACGAAGCGGTAGCGGACGTCCGAGGCGAGGACCCGCTCGTAGGCCTCGTTCACCTGGTCGGCGCTGATGAGCTCGGTCTCCGGCAGGATGCCGTGCTCGGCGCAGAAGTCGAGCATCTCCTGGGTCTCCTGGATGCCGCCGATCGCGGAACCCGCCCAGCTGCGGCGGCCCGGGATCAGGGCGAAGGCCGGGACCTCGAGGGGCTCGGACGGCGCACCGACGTTGACCATCGTGCCGTCGACCTTGAGCAGGTTGAGGTAGGCACCCATGTCGACCTTGGCCGACACCGTGTTGATGATGAGGTCGAACGAGTTCGCGAGCTTCTCGAACGTCTCGGCGTCCTTGGTTGCGTAGTGGGCCTTCGCGCCGAAGCGGAGCGAGTCCTCCTGCTTCGAGGTGGTCTGCGACAGGACGGTGACCTCGGCGCCGAGCGCCGCGGCGATCTTGACGCCCATGTGACCGAGGCCGCCGAGGCCGACGATCGCGACCTGCATGCCGGGGCCGGCCTTCCAGTGGTGCAGCGGCGAGTACAGCGTGATGCCGGCGCAGAGCAGCGGGGCGACCTTCTCGATGTCGAGCGACTCGGGGACGCGGAGGACGAAGTCCTGGTCCACGACGACGGCCTGCGAGTAGCCGCCCTGCGTGATCGTGCCGTCGGCGGGGTCGACGCTGGCGTAGGTGCCGATGTTGCCCTTCAGGCAGTACTGCTCCTGGCCGGCGAGGCACTGCTCGCACTCGCCACAGGAGTTGACCATGCAGCCGACGCCGACCAGGTCGCCGACGGCGTACTTCGTGACGTCCGCGCCGACCTCGGTGACGTGGCCGACGATCTCGTGGCCGACGACCTGCGGGTACTGGATGGGGCCCCACTCGCCGCGGACGGTGTGGATGTCGGAGTGGCAGATGCCGGCGTAGGCGATGTCGATCATGACGTCGCCGGGCAGGAGGTCGCGGCGCTCGATGGTGGTCTTGACGAGCGGTTCGGTCGCGGACGGTGCCGCGTACGCGTTGACGGTGCGCAAGGGTCTCCTCGTGGGGTGGGGATGTCGGGCCGGGTGCGGCCCGCCCACGATCCTGCTCCGGTTGCGCGACACGTGACAGGTACGGCTGGAACACCCTTCGGGTTGCCCGGAGGCGCGTGGCGTGCTGCTTGCCAGCGGCAGCGGGCGTGCTGCTTGCCGGCGGCATCGGGCGTGCTGCTTGCCGGCGGCGTCGGGCGTGCTGCTTGCCGGCGGGCATCCGGCGTGCTGGCCGCGAGCGGCGTCAGGCGTCCTGCGCCCGTGCGAACCGCGCGCCGGCGATCCGGGCGAACCGCACCGGGTCCCGGAGGGCGTCGTCGGGCTCGCCCGCCGTCTGCGTCGCGATGACCGTGAGCGAGGCGGCCAGCGCGAACCCGTCGACCGACGTCTCGACCACTCCCGCGACCAGCGCCGTGGGGATCCCGCGTGCCTCGGCGAGCGCCCGGACCACCGTCGGTGCCTTGCCGGCGGCGCTCTGGGCGTCGAAGCAGCCCTCGCCGGTGACCACGAGGTCGGCCCCGGTGACGGCGTCGGACAGTCCGATGGCGTCCGCGACGGTCGCGGCGCCGCGCGCGAGGACGGCGCCCCAGGCCAGGAGGCCGAAGCCCGTCCCGCCCGCGGCGCCTGCGCCCGGGGTGGTGAGGTCGACGTCCGGGAAGCACGCGGCCCAGCGGCTGAGCCGCGCCTCGTGCACGGCGAGACGGTCCGGCGTCACGCCCTTCTGCGGTCCGAACACGGTGGCGGCACCGTCGGGTCCGAGGAGCGGCGAGGTCACGTCGGTCAGCACCACGGCCCCCAGCGGCGGCAGGGACCGGAGCGTGCCGGTGTCGACGGGAGGCACGTGGTCGAGCACCGCCCCGCCGGTCACGCCCGCCGGCACCGCCGTCCCGAGCGCGAGGCCCAGCGCCTGCAGCGCACCGACGCCGCCGTCGGTCGAGGCGCTGCCGCCGATGCCGAGGAGCAGCCCGGTCGCTCCGGCGTCGAGGGCTGCGGCGATCGCCTGCCCGAACCCGGTGGTGTGGGCGGTGTCGGGGCGGAGGTCGTCGAGGAGCGTCAGCCCGCTCGTCGCCGCCAGCTCGACCAGGGCGCGGCCGTCCGGCAGTCGGAGCCAGGCCGTCTCGACGGGCCGGTCGTCCGGTCCGGTCACGGTCACCGGGACGCGTTCGCTGCCCGGTACCGCGGCGGCGACGGCGTCGAGGGTGCCCTCGCCGCCGTCCGCCATCGGCAGCAGGACGAGGTCGTCGTCCGGTCGTTCGCTCCGCCAACCGACGGCGACGGCGTCCGCGATCTCGGCTGCCGACGCGGTGCCCTTGAACGAGTCCGGTGCGATGACGACGCGCATCCGCACACGCTACTGGCTTCCCCGGAACGCAACCCCGGCGGCGTCACACCACGGAGTACCGCTGCGCGATGACGCCCCCGTTGCGTTTCGCGGACCCACCCCGGGGGGCCCGGGCGGGGCTGAGTACCGTCCGGACGATGACCGACGACCGCCGACGCGAACTGGGTTCCACCGACGCCCCCGTGGAGGACGAGCTCGCCGAGTCCTTCGACGCCACCATCGAGGAGGGCGCCGAACGCCTGCACCGCACGACCCGGGCGATCGTCATCACCGGGTTCTTCGGCGGCCTCGAGGTGGGCCTCGGCGTGATGGCCTACCTCGCCGTGCTCACCGAGACCGACAGCCACCTGCTCGCCGGTCTCGCGTTCGGCATCGGCTTCATCGCCCTGCACCTGGCGCACAGCGAGCTGTTCACCGAGAACTTCCTCATGCCCGTCGCCGCGGTCGTCGCCCGCGAGGGGACGGTCCTGCAGCTCGTGAAGCTCTGGGGCGGCACCCTGCTCGCGAACCTCGCCGGCGGGTGGGTCTTCATGTGGCTGGTGGTGCAGGCGTTCCCGCAGTGGCACGCCACCCTCGCCGAGTCCGCGTCGCACTACATCGACGCGCCGTTCGGGCTGCAGAGCATCGTGCTCGCCGTGCTCGGCGGCAGCACCATCACGCTGATGACCCGGATGCAGCAGGGCACCGACTCGGACCCGGCGAAGCTCGTCGCCGCCGTCGCGGGCGGGTTCCTGCTGGCGGGCCTGCAGCTGTTCCACTCGATCCTCGACTCGCTGCTGGTCTTCGGCGCGATCCAGTCGGGCGCGCCGATCACCTACGGCCAGTGGCTCGGGTGGTTCGGGTACACGCTGCTGTTCAACGTGCTCGGCGGTCTGGTGCTGGTGACGGCGCTGCGGCTGCTCCGCACGAAGGAGCTCGTCCAGGACCGCCGCGACGACGCCGAGGACGATCCCGAGCGCGCGGCGACCGAGCAGGACTGAGACGGGGGACGGGCGCGGCTGCGGTGCGCCGGGCGCGCCCGCGTCAGAGGGCGAAGCGCGGGTGCGGCTCGCCGCCCATCGCGAGGTCCGCCAGCATCTCCCCGACGAGCGGCGCGAACTTGAACCCGTGCCCCGACGACCCGGTCGCGACGGTCACCGGCCCGCGCCGGTCGAGCACGAAGTCCTCGTCCGGGGAGTTGTCGTACAGGCAGCTGATCAGCGTCGGCCGCGTCGCGTCCACCCCCGGCACGAACCGTTCGACGTACGCCTGCAGCCGCGCCACCTCGGCCGCATCGGGCGTCCGGTCGCGGTCGTCCGGGTCGACGACCGGCCCGGTGCCGTGGAACCCGACCTTGACGCCCTCGCCCGGCGTCAGCAGCCCGTAGACCCCGCCGCCGTCGGCCGGGTGGTGCACGAACGACGGCCACGCCTCGTCCGGCAGGTGGCTGGGGAAGTGGGCGGGCTGCTCCTGGGTGACGCGGATGGCCGGGAGGCTCGCCCCCCGCCCGGCGAGCAGCGCACCCACCAGCGTGGGCGCCCAGGCACCGACGGCCGCGACGACACTGCCGGTGCGGACCGTGGTGCCGTCCCCGAGGGTCAGCGTCACCGTGTCGCCGGCGTCCTGCACCTCGGTCACCCGCATCCCGAAGCGCAGGTCGGCGCCGGCCGATGCTGCCAGGTCGAGCAGGGCCTCCAGGGCGTCCGCGGCACGGATCCGGCCCGCGGTCGCGTGCGTCAGGACGTGCCCCTCGAAGGCGATGCCGGGCCACCGGGCAGCGGCCTCGGCCGGGGTCAGGCGCTCGGCGGCGATGCCCGCCGCGTCGAGAGCGGCGGCGATCGCGTCGACGACCTCGGGACGTCCGTGGTCGACGGCACCGGTGTGGTCGAGCAGGGTCCGGCCGGACGCGGACTCGAGCGCGGCCCACGCGTCCCAGGCGTGCAGCGTCAGCTCGACGTAGTCCGCGTCGGGGTAGCCCATGCGGAAGATCCGACTGCCTCCGTGCGAAGAACCGTGCACGTGTCCGCGGTCGTGCTGTTCGAGCAGCAGGACGCGCTCGCCGCGGGCGGCCAACGACCGCGCGGTGGCCGCGCCGAGGATCCCGCCGCCGATGACCACGTGGTCGAACGCGTGCGTGGTCGGTCCGTCGGTCGAGGGTGCGGTGGCCATGACGACACCGTATGGGTTAGGGTTCGACGCAGAGGGAAAAACCCGCTCTGCTCCGGCAGACGGAACCGCGTACGCGTCTCACGGGAGTCGCCACTTCTTCATCGAAGGAGTGCGCCCGTGCACGAACGAACCTCGTCAGTACGAACCTCATCAGCACCGACCTCATCAGCGCCGACCTCTCCGGCGCCCACGACGGGCTCGCCACCCGTTGGGCTCCGCGACGCCTGGCTGCCACTCGCCGGCCTGTCCGCGGTGTTCCTGTTCGAGATGCTCGACAACTCGGTCCTCAACGTCGCGCTCCCCACCATCGCCCGCGACCTGGCCGCCTCGACGACCGCGCTGCAATGGGTGTCCGGTGCCTACTCGGTGGCCTTCGGCGGGCTGATGCTGCTCTTCGGTTCGGTCGCCGACCGCGTCGGCCGTCGTCGCACGATGCTCGTCGGCCTGGTGCTCCTGGCCGTGGCGAGCCTGGCGACCGTGTTCGTCACCTCGGTGGAGCAGCTCATCGTCGTCCGGGCGCTGATGGGCGTCGCCGCCGCGATGACGACCCCCGGCTCGATGGCGCTGGCGTTCCGGCTGTTCGGCACCGAGGACCTGCGCGTCCGGGCGTTGACGGTGATCTCCACCGCCGGGTTGGTCGGCCTCGCCGTCGGACCCACCATCGGCGGGTTCGTCCTGGCCGTGGCACCGTGGCAGGTGCTGCTCGTCGCGAACGTGCCGATCGCGCTCGTCGCCGTCGTCGGCATCCGCGCCGGCATCGCCGCCGACCGCCCGGCGGACCTGCACCGCGACCCGGTCGACGTCATCGGAGCGGTGCTGGGCACCGCGAGCATCGTCGGCGTCCTCGTCACCCCGACGCTCGTCGTCAGCGGCGCTGCCGGCTGGGCCGGGTGGGGTGCCGGAACGGCGACCGTCCTCGTGGCCGCCGGCTTCGTCGTGCGGGAGCGCACCGCACGCCACCCGCTGCTCGACCTGCAGCTGATCGCCCGACCGCTGGTCTCGAGCGGGCTCGCCTACAAGGCCGCCGCAGGGCTCGCGATGGCCGCCCTGTCGTACCTGGTCACCCTGCAGCTGCAGTTCGCCTGGGGCTGGCCCCCGGCGCTCGCCGCGGTCGGGACGCTGCCCCAGGTGGTCGTCCTGCTGGCCAGTGGCCGCTTCGTCGGGCCGTTCGTCCGACGCGTCGGGCTCGACCGGGCCGCACGCCTCAGTGCCGCCGCGGTCGTCGTCGGCCTCGCCGTGTTCGCCCTGACCGCACGACTCGGCTACCCCGGTGTCCTGGTCGCCCTCGTGCTCGTCGCGGCCGGCATGCGCGTCGTCGGCGCCGTGGCCGGCAACAACGTCCTGCAGGGGCTGCCCGCCGACCGGACGTCGATCGGTGCCGCGCTCGTCGACACCGCGAGCGAGGTCGCCACCGCCGTCGGCATCGCTGCGACCGGCACGATCCTCGCCGCCCTCGTGCCGGGCAGCCTCGGTGCGACGCCCTGGACACCGGACCGGACCGCGGCGTTCGACGGTGCCGTCTCGGTCGCAGGCGTCGCCGTCACGATCGTCGCCGCCGTCCTGGTCGTCGTCGGCGTGCTCCGCGCCCGCACCACCCTCGCGAACACCCCCGCAACCACCACCGCTCAGGAGGAATCCGATGTCTGACGTCATCACCCGCCCGCCGTTCGACCCCGAGTTCGCGCCGTTCCTCGACGCGCTCGCCGCCCGCGGACCGTTCCGCCTCACGCCCGAGATGCTGCCCCGGATGCGCCAGCTCGACGTCCCCCTCGAGACGCTCGACGACGGACTGCGTGCGCGCGGTCTCGAGCGTCGGAGCATCACGGTGCCCGGGTACCTCGGCGACCCGATCGAACTGGCGGTCATCCAGCGCATCGGCCGCACCGGTCCGACGACCGGGGTCTACACGATCCACGGCGGCGGCATGATGTTCGGCCACCACCTGGGCAACCTGGACTCCTACGACGACTGGCTGCTCGACCACGACGTCGTCCTCGTCAGCGTCGACTACCGCCTCGCCCCGGAACACCCGGACCCCTACCCGGTCGAGGACTGCGCCGCCGGCCTGGTGTGGGTCGCCGAGCACGCCGACGAACTCGGCATCGACCCGGACCGCATCGTCATCGCGGGGCAGAGCGCCGGCGCGGGACTCGCAGCCGGGACCGCGCTCCTGATGCGCGACCGGGGCGGCCCGGCCGTCCTCGGCCAGATCCTGGTGTCGCCGATGCTCGACGACCGCGACCGCACCGTGTCGACGCAGCAGATCGACGGTGTCGGGGTCGCCGACCGTCAGATGACCCGGTTCGGCTGGGACGCCTACCTCGGCGAGCGCCGGGGTACCGACGACGTGTCCGAGTACGCCGCCCCGGCACGCGCGACCTCCCTGGTCGACCTGCCGCCGACGTACATCGACTGCGGCAGCGCCGAGGTGTTCCGCGACGAGACCGTCTCCTACGCCAGCGCGCTCTGGGCGGCGGGCGTCGACGCCGAGCTGCACGTGTGGCCCGGGGCCTTCCACGGCTTCACGAGCATGGTGCCCGACGCCACGGTGTCGCGGCGGGCGGTCTCGGCCTTGGCCGACTGGACCCGGCGACTGCTCGGCGAGCCGCACCCGGTCCGTGCTGAGCGCGGCTGAACACCGTCACGCCGTGGTCGAGAAAGACCGGGTCCGCCGACGCAGAGCGCGTCGGTGGACCCGGCCTCACCCGTTCGGTCGATCAGCCGCGCGTGTGACCGTGCGTCCGGGTGATCGCGGCGATGGTCTGGTCGCGCAGGTACGCGACACCGGCAGCGTTCGGGTGCAGCGACCCGAAGAGCAGGCCGTAGCCCGTGTCACCGAGCTGCGTGCTGTTCGCCGGGTCCGGGTGGTCCGTCAGGGTGAGCCCGGAGATCCAGGCCGAGCCGGCCGAGGCGCACGCGGTGTGGGCCGCGGACCCGTCGAAGGTCGAGACGTAGGTGAACCCATGAGCCTGCGCCGCTGACTGGATGGCGCCGTCGAGCTCCGCCTCGGTCTTGTGGAAGTACGCGGTGTCGGTGCTGGTGAACGGGAACGAGTTCTGCGGGAACGGCGGCTCGAGCCCGGAGTCACCGATGATGCTCGAGAAGCAGCCCTTCGGGGACTGGGCCGCGTCCGGCGCGATCATCGGGTACCCGACGACGAACACCTTCGCCCGAGGTGCGCGCTGCGCGATCGTCCGGAACGTCTGTGCGAGCCGCGGCGCGACCGTGTTCTTGATGCGTGCGGCGAGACGGTCACGCTCGACACCGTGCACGACCGGGGAGTAGTGGTCCTTGCAGTGGTCGTAGCTCACGCCGTTGATGTCGGAGAACAGCGGACCGTCCTGGCCGAGCGCGATGCAGTTCGTGACCACGTCGGTGAAGCCGAGGTCGTTGCCGCCGATCGAGATCGTGACGACGTCGGTGCTCGCGGACAGTGCAGCGACCTGCGGGGCGGCGGTGACCTTCCCCGCACCGGTCGGCTGCGGCACCCGCGTGACGTTGGCGGTCGTCGCGCCGGCGCAGCTCCGATCGTCGAGTCGGAGGCCCAGGGACGATGCGACCTGGTGCGGGTAGTCGGTCGTGGACTGCGCGCAGCCGGCCGCCGGACCCGAACTGTAGGGCGCCACGCCGAACCCGGAGGCGTACGAGTCCCCGAGCGCCACGTAGTGCAGGCCACCACGGGACGACGAGGACGCGGCCACGGCGGAGCCGACCGACGTGCCGGTGTCGGCGTGTGCTGCGGGGAGCGGCCCGGCGGCTCCGACAGCGAGCGACGCGGCCGTGAGGACTCCACCGGTGACCAACAACGCCGTGGACCAGCGGGGGCGAGGAGCATGACGCATGGACGGGTTCCTTCCCAGAACTCGATTCGCCAGACGATCGTCTGGCGAATCGAGGCTAGGGCCGGCAGCGCCTGAGGGCCATGAGAGGGCTGCAAGCTCCGGGAGCCGGGCCCTTCAGGAGCGTCGGCTCGACGAGCCCGCTCGAGTCACTTCGAGGACGCACGCACGAAGAGGTAATCCGGGCGGGGAGCATCGAGTGTCCCGACGTAGAAGGCGAGTCCGCCGCTGTCCACGTAGCCCTGGCGCACGAACCGATCGGCATAGTAGAAGCGGATCCCGGGCGAGCTCCCCTCTGCCACCTTCCAGTGCCCGGAGAAGTTCGTCGGGTACACGCCGTCCGCGCAACCCGGAGGGCTCGTCGCGGCGTTCCCGGTCCGGCATGCGAGGTTGATGGGGATGTTGCGCGCCGTGTAGGTCCGGTCGGCGGACACGGTGAACTCGGCGGCGCGGTCGCCGCTCTCTCCCTGGAGTCGCCAGGTGCCGGTGTAGTCCTGGGGCTCCGGCTGTGCCGGGACGACGCACCCGGTCAACGCGACCGACAGCAGCGCGATCAGAGTCGCGACGCCTACCCGTCGTCCTGTCACCGTCGCACCTCCACCGTCCGCGTACGTCCGATCCGTGCCTGGGGGCGCACGGCGGGATGAAGCCGGTGAGCGTCCTGGCCAGCACACCGTCGGCCAGCGAACCAGCGGCCAGCTCGCCAGCAGGAGGAGGGGAATCGGAGCGAGTGACGGGAATCGAACCCGCGCTACCAGCTTGGGAAGCTGGAGTTCTACCATTGAACTACACTCGCGCATCCCGTCGAACGGGACCGCACCAGCCTAGCGGAACTTCCGCTGGATGCCAGCCGGACGCCCGTGGCGGACGCACGCCGGGCCTCCCGACCGCCCCTGTCTCTCCGCTGTGAGCCGCGCTCTCCGACGGACATCGCCAGGGGGCCGTGTGTACCGTCCGAGGGGATCACCGAGCTCGCACGACCGACCCGAGGAGGAACCGGAATGGTCCGACACCCCCTCATCGACGACGTGGTCGGCCCGGCCATCGTGGTGGACTCCAGCGCCCCCGTGGTGTGGCTCACCGACTCCCTCGACTCCCTGTTGCGTCGTGCCGAAGCGGCCGGTCGCACGGTCGTCCTGCGGACCGGCCAGGAGGCTGCACTCACCCCCGCCCTGCGGCACGCGCTGGGTGCGCACGGCGCCGCGTGGGCAGTCCGCGGACCCGACGGAGCGCTCCGCGACGGCCGCACGGGTGTGCCGGCCGCGAGCCTCGGCGACTTCGTCACGCACGGTCCGGAACTGCTCGGCGACCCCTCGCCCGAGCACCGTGACGCGGTCGGCTCGGTCCGGCAGATCAGCATCGACCTGACCCTCCGCCACCACGACGAGCGGACGGTCGACATCGGCTCCGCGATCGAGGCGCTGTGCGAGACGGTCGGCACCTGCCCGACGCGGTGGGGCACCTCGGAACCGCTGACGTCGACCTGGGACCGCTGGGTCGTCACGCAGTACGCGATGCACGAGTCGCCCGGCATCAGCACCTCCTACGCGATCGGCGACGGATTCGCCGCGACGATGACCGCGCACCTGACCGGCGGGGTCGTCGTCGAGACGATGTCCGCCGTCCTCACCGTCCCCGAGGGCGGCTCCGACCCGCAGCTCGCCTCCCGCCTGCTCGACGCCGTGCACCGGGTCGCCAGCGACGTCGAGCCGGTCTTCGGCGTCGTCATGCAGCGCCGCGGGGACGCCGACCACCTGGTCCGCGCGGTCGGCTACGGCGAACCCGAGCCGCTCGCGGTCATCGTCGGCCCCGAGGCCACCCGCTTCCTGGACCGCCGCGGCGAATGGCCGCCGGTCCGCACGACCACCGACACCTTCGCGGGCGAGGTCGGTGAAGGCCTGGTCGTCCGGTTCGAGGACGGCTGGACCGCGCTCGAGTCGTTCCTCGACCGCATCGACGAGGACCGCTTCCTGCAGCTCGTCGGCGGTGCGCCCCTCGACGCCGCCCACGACGACGGCGCACTCGGGCCGCACGCGATGCAGCACGGCGGTCAGGGGTCCCCGGGTGCCGCGTGACGTGACCCTCCTCTGCCGCGGCGAGGTGCAGGTCCGTGACGTGGCCGAGGCGCTGCTGCTCCACGACGACGCGTGGGGCGTCCGGGCGCTCGACGACGGGCCGATGCTGCAGGTCTGCCGCGACGCCACGCACCCGGTCATCACGGTGCTCGGCGTGCGTCGGGTCGACGAGGTCGACGAGGTCGCCCGGCTGCTGCCCGACGCCCCGGCGCTCCCGGTGCCGCTGTGGTGGGTCGACACGGTGACGCCGTTCGACGAGGACGGCGAGCGCGGGGTGACGGCGGCGCTGGAGGCGTCGCTCGACCTCGACGCCATCTGCATCGTGCACGGGGACTGACGAGCGGTCGCCGCTCGGCGCGGGCGGCCCTGCCCGACGCTGCCGCTGCCCCTGCTGCTACTACCGCGCCTCAGACGCAGCGAGCGCGCATCCGGCGAGCCGCGGCACAGAGGACCGGCACGTCGGTCCGCGCCGTGCCGATCAGCACGGACGCCGGAGTCTCGATCGCCCGCCGTGTCAGCCGTTCCGCGAGCGCGGACACCTGCGACCACGGCACAGCCGGTTCCTGCTCGGTCATCGTCGGCGGGAGGCGCTGCACCGCCGCGGCGATGTCGACCAGGCGCATCCGGACGGCGTCGTGCACCAGCTCCTCGGGCAGGGCCGGGTCGGCGACGTAGGTGCGGATCCGGTCGCAGGACGCGATGACGTCGTCCAGGGACTGCCGGACGGGCGCCGTCACAGCGGGACCGCCCGCTCGAGCACGTCGTCCGGCAGGGCGTCGGCGGCCAGGACGTCCACGCGGACGCCGAGCAGGGCCTCGGCGTCGTCCTGCATCCGCATCAGCGCGAACATGCCGGTGGGCGGGGTCAGGTCCACGACGAGCTCGACGTCGGCCGGCCAGTCGTCCTCGCGGTGCGGTCCGGAGGCGCCGACGAGCAGGCGGACGGCGACGGCCCCGTGCTGGGCGAGGGAAGCGCAGAGTTCGTCACGGTGCCGGTGGACCAGCTCGCGCAGGGGGAGGGGTTCGGAGACGGGCTGCAGGTCGATCGACGTGCGGAAGCCCGCGGCGAGCAGCAGACGTTGCAGGGCGGCGAGCGAGGGCTCGCGGCGCCCGTTCTCGTAGGTGCTGATCACGCTCTGGGTGACGCCCGCCCGTCGGGCGAGCTGCACCTGGGTCAGGTCGGCGCGCTGCCGGGCGTCACGGATGATCGCGGCGGCGGAGAGCGTCGTCGTCGACGCACGGGCGTGTCCAGGCGGCATGTTGGCAACGATACACAGGATTCCGTATTTCGTTTCGCATTGCGCTGGCGGCTCGGCGAACCGACCGGGAGGCCCGTTCAGCGCGGCTGGGACACGTCCGCCCGGTGGAAGTTCAGTGCCGACCGTGACGCCGTCGGTCCGCGCTGCCCCTGGTAGCGGGACTGGTAGTCCGCCGACCCGTAGGGCTTCTCGGCCGGGCTCGACAGCTGGAAGAAGCAGAGCTGTCCGATCTTCATCCCCGGCCAGAGCTTGATCGGCAGCGTCGCCACGTTCGACAGCTCGAGGGTCACGTGGCCGGAGAAGCCCGGGTCGATGAAGCCGGCGGTCGAGTGCGTCAGCAGCCCGAGCCGTCCGAGCGAGCTCTTGCCCTCGAGGCGGGCGGCGATGTCGTCCGGCAGCGAGACGACCTCGAAGGTCGAACCGAGCACGAACTCGCCCGGGTGCAGCACGAAGGCCTCGTCCGGGTCGGTCTCGACCAGGCGCGTCAGGTCGGGCTGGTCCACCGCGGGGTCGATGTGCGGGTACTTGTGGTTGTCGAACAGCCGGAAGTACTTGTCCAGCCGGACGTCGATGCTCGACGGCTGCACGAGGGCGGCGTCGTAGGGGTCGAGGCCGATCCGGCCCTGGTCGAGCTGGGCGGTGATGTCGCGGTCGGAGAGCAGCACGGGGGAAGCCTACTGGCCGACCCGGGCGGACGTGGCTGGTCGGGTGCGGACCAGGGGGTGGATCCACATGGTGGGCCCAGAGGGGCGCGCCTACGATGGAGGGTCCGCGGACCGCGGACGGAACCGACCCGAGACAGGTATGGCCGTCACGTCTTCTCAGCCCCAACCGGACAGCGCCACCGGGACCGACAGCGCCCACCGTCCGGACAGCACGCAGCGTCCGGACACTGCCACCCGGACGGGAGGCCCGGCACCGGAACACGCGCCCGTCACCACCCGCACGTCCACCGTCGCGACCGTCCTGGTCATCGCCCTGCCCCTCGTGGTCGCGTGCGCGGTCCTCGGCATGACGATCACGGGCGCGTTCACCGCGAACCAGCAGCTGGAGTCCGCGGGTGACCTGGTGCAGTTCGGTCTGGTCGCCGCGCGCGGGGTCCACGACGGCGTCGCGGCGTTGACCGTCGGCCTGCTCATCGTCGCGGCGTTCGCGTTGCCGGCGCAGAAGGCCGACCACGGTGCGATGTCCTCGGTGCAGCACCGGGCCGCACGCTGGGCGGCGATCGCCGGGTCGATCTGGTTCCTGGCCGCCGTCGTGGGCATCGTGCTCACCGGGGCCAACACGCTGGGCGTCCCGCTGACCAGCCCCGTCTTCGCCCGCAACTTCCTGCTCTTCGCGTTCCAGGTCGAGATCGGGCAGTCACTGGTCGTCTCCGCCGCTGCGATCCTCATCGCGACGGTGTTCGCGGCACTGGCCACCCGCGCCACCACCCTGGCGTTCGCGACCGTTGCGGCGCTCTTCGCGCTGCTGCCCCTCGCCCTGTCCGGCCACGCCGCGGGGTCGCTCGAGCACGCCAACGCCGTGAACTCCCTCGCCGTGCACCTGGTCGGGGTGTGCGTGTGGGCTGGCGGGCTCGTCGCCGTCGTGCTGCTCCGCACCCGGATGAAGGGCGCCACCGGACGCGTCGTCGCCCGCTACTCGACGCTCGCCGGGTGGGCGTTCGGTGCGGTCGCGTTCTCCGGCATCGTGAACGCGCAGCTCCGGCTGACCGGGCCGCTCGACCTGTTCACGACGCCCTACGGGTGGCTCATCACGACCAAGGCCACGATCCTGGTGCTGCTCGGCATCGCCGGGGTCGTGCAGCGGCGGAAGCTCGTGCCGGGGCTGCTCCGCGCGCCGACCGACCGCCGCCTGTTCGTCCGGTTCGCCCTGGCCGAGATCGTCTTCATGGCCGTCGCGATCGGCGTCTCGGTCGCGGTGTCCCGCAGCCAGCCGCCGATCCCGCAGACGCCGGAGACCGGGGCGGACACGCGCTCAGGGCTCATCGGCTACGCGTACCCGCCGGTGCAGACCATGCAGACGTACCTGTCGCAGTGGCACATCGACTGGATGTGGCTCGCGCTCGCCCTGGTCGGCGCGGGCTGGTACCTGTGGAGCGTCCGCAAGCTCCGGCAGCGCGGTGACTCGTGGCCGGTCGGCCGGACCATCGCGTGGCTGCTCGGCTGCGCCGTGTTCATCTGGACGACCTCCGGCGGCCCGGCGGTCTACGGCATGATCCACTTCTCGTCGCACATGGTCCAGCACATGCTGCTGATGATGTTCGTCCCGCTGCCGCTGGTCCTCGGCGGTCCGGTGCTGCTGGCGCTCCGCACCTTGCCGGTCCGCAACGACGGGTCCCGCGGCGCCCGCGAGTGGCTGATGCTGTTCGTGCACTCGCGGTGGATGCAGTTCCTCGGCAAGCCCGCGGTCGCCGGTGTCATCTTCGC
Organism: Curtobacterium sp. MCLR17_032; assembly: GCF_003234795.2. Classification (NCBI taxonomy): domain Bacteria; kingdom Bacillati; phylum Actinomycetota; class Actinomycetes; order Micrococcales; family Microbacteriaceae; genus Curtobacterium; species Curtobacterium sp. MCLR17_032. Next base: position 422,500 of record NZ_CP126268.1, read on the forward strand.
CGGGTCCCTCGTGGTGTTCTACTTCACGCCAGCGTTCGAGTACGCGATGCAGTCGCACGAGTGGCACGTCGTCATGGTCGTGCACTTCGTGTTCAGCGGGTACCTGTTCTTCTGGGTCTTCGTCGGCATCGACCCGGGCCCGGCTCGCCCGCAGTACCCGATCCTCATCATCGCCCTGCTCGCGACGCTGGCCTTCCACGCGTTCTTCGGGGTGGCCGTCATGACGTCGCAGTCGGTGTACGCGATCGACTGGTTCCACGCGCTCGGGCAGACGAACGACCGCGCCCTGCTCGACGACCAGCACGTCGGCGGCGGCATCGCGTGGGGGGCGTCCGAGCTGCCCATGGTGTTCGTGGCCCTGCTCGTCGTCCGCAACTGGGTGCGCTCCGACGAGCGCATCGCCAAGCGCAAGGACCGCCAGGCCGAGCGTGACGGGGACGCCGAGCTCAAGGCGTACAACGAGCGCCTGACCGCCATGCAGCGCCGGGATTGACCGGACCGCAGAAGGGGCACCGCTCCGACACGCGGGTACGACCAGGTGGAACCATCCGGGCGGTGCCGGACACTCCAGGACATGAGAACCGGAAGCGGCGACGACGCCGAGGACTGGGCGGCCGCGGGCCGCGGTGACGGCGAGGCCTACGGCCGCGTCTTCGACCGCCACCGTGACCGTGTGCACCGTCATGCACTCCGGCTGGTGCCGCCCGAGGTGGACGTCGACGACGTCGTGGCGGTCGTGTTCCTCGAAGCCTGGCGGCGACGACGGAGCGCCCGGCTCGTCGACGGCGACCTGCTGCCGTGGCTGCTCGTCACCGCGACGAACGTCGCACGGAACGCGACGCGGACCACGATGCGGTACCGGCGCCTGCTCGCCACGCTCCCGCCCGCCGACCACGCTCCGGACCCGGCCGACCGACACGACGACGGCGCTGCCGTCGCCGCGTTCCGGAGGCTCTCCCCGGCCGACCAGCAGGTCCTGGCCCTCTGCGTGATCGCCGGGCACCGCGAGGCCGAGGCCGCCGAGGTCCTCGGTATCCCGATCGGGACCGTCAAGTCCCGCCTCTCCCGCGCCCGGAAACGCCTCGGCAGACAGTTCGCCGAGCAGACGGCGGCCCCCACAGCACCCGCGACCACCACCGGAGGACCACGATGAACACGACCTCCCGAGACGACGCCCTCCGCGCCCTGCTCGTCGACCGCGTCGGTCGTTCCGCCAGGCGGCGTCGCTGGCTCGTCCCGACGATCGGCGTCGGCGCGTTCGTCGCCGCCGGCGCCCTCACCGCCGGAGCGCTCGTCGGCACCGGGTTCCTGCAGCAGACGCTCGCCCCCGAAGACGCCACAGCCCTCGTCGAGACCGGTGCAGCCGGGGACGTGACCCTGCTCGGCGCACCGGTCGTCCGCGTCAGCGACGGGGCGACGAGCCTGACACTGCCCGACCGGCCGTCCGGCGCGCACCACGTCGCCGTCGGGCTGCAGTGCGCGCCGCCCGAGACCGCGACCGTCACCGTCGGGGCGGACGAGGGCGATGGTGAGCCGACGACCGCGGACTGCGGGACGTCGGTCACCCTGCCCGTGGGGTCGAGTGCGGGGGAGCGGCCGGTCGTCCGGGTGGACCACGCCGGGAGCCCGATGACCGTCTGGGCTGCGTGGGCACGTCCGGACCCGGTGCCGGGTCCGTCGCCCGAGCAGCAGGACGCCGTCGAGGACGGGGTCGTCACGAGGCCGGAGTACGTCGCGGCGTGGGACCGGTACGTGGGGTGCATGCGGGCGTCCGGGCACCCGGTCGACCTCGGTGACGAGGACCCGGTCGTGTTCGCGATCGCGGTTGCTGCCGAGTCGGCACAGGCCGACACCCGGTGTGGGGCGGTCGAGCTGGGGCAGGTCGGCGCACTGTGGCAGGCCGAGCACCCGGACGCGCAGGAGTTCACGAGCGCGGCGGGAGCGCGGTACGACCCGGCGGCGGACCCGCGGTACGCGGGGGAGCGGTAGCGGGAGCGCTGGCCGTGCGGGGCGCAGCCGGACGACGGACGGGACCGGTCTGGAGGCGCGGGGCGAGCCTCCAGACCGGTCACCACGCGGTCCCTTCCGCTCCCTGCCGGAACGACGGAAGGGCCCCGTCGCTGACGCGACGGGGCCCTTCCTGCTGGGTCGGGGAGACTCAGCCCTTCTTGGCGAGTGCCTCGAGCGTGTCGTCGTTCGAGTACGCCTCGACGGCGTTGTCCTTGGTGACGAGGACCGGGGTCAGCTCGACGGTCGGGACGATCTTCTTGCCGTTGTCGTTGTTCTTGTCGCTCACGGTCTTCGGCTTCTTGCCGTCGGCCAGGTCGGACACCAGGTCGATCGCGGCCTGGGCCTCGTCGGTGGTGTTCTTGTAGATGGTCGAGTACTGCGTGCCCTGCATGATGAGCGGGATCGACGCGGTCTCGGAGTCCTGACCGGTGACGACGGGGTTGTCCTTGCCGGCGGCCTTGGTCGCGGTGAGGATCGCACGGGCGAGCGTGTCGTTCGGCGAGAGGACGCCGTCGAGCTCGGTGTCACCCGTGTAGTACTGCGCCAGGAGGTCGGTCATGCGCGACTGGGCCTTCTGTGCGAGCCAGCCCTGCGTGGCGACCTTCTGGAACGAGGTCTGACCGGAGACGACCTTGATCGTGCCGTCGTCGATCTTCGGCTGCAGGACGTCCATCGCACCGTTGAAGAACACGGTGGCGTTGGCGTCGTCCGGCGAACCGGCGAAGAGCTCGACGTTGTACGGCTTGTCGCCCTTCTTCTCCTCGAGGCCCTTGAGGAGCGCCTGCGCCTGGAGCTGGCCGACCTTGAAGTTGTTGAACGCGACGTAGTAGTCGACGTTCTCGGTGTTCAGGATGTTGCGGTCCCAGGCGATGACGGTCGCACCGGCGGCCTTGGCGGCCTTGACCTGCGAGCCGAGCTGCGAACCGTCGGCGGCACCGACGATGATCGCCTTCGCGCCCTTGGTGACCATGCCCGAGATCTGCGACTGCTGGTCCGGGACCGGGCTGCCGGCGTTGGCGTACTGGATGTCGGCCTTGAAGCCGGCCTTCTCGATCGACTTCTTGAACGCGGCGCCCGCGAGGACCCAGTTCTGCGAGGTCTTGGCGGGGAGGGCGACACCGATGAGGTCACCCTTCTTGATTGTCGAGCTCGAGCCCGAGTCGCCACGGGCCGAGCAGCCGCTGAGGGCGAGGCCCGCGATGAGCGCCAGGCTGACGCCGGCGACGATCTTCTTGCGCATGTGATTGCTTTCTCTTCGTTGAGGAGTTGGGGCCGGGGCCCCGCTGTGTGGATGGGTCGTACCGGGTGGAGCGGCGGTCGGTCACCCGACCGCCGCGGTCGCCCGAGCTAGGGGAGGGTGGGCTTCTCGGGCTGGTCGTCGATCGAGCGGGGCTGCTGGGCACCGACGGTGTTCTGCTCGGTGTCCTTCCGCTGGAACTGCCGCATCATGCCGCCGATCAGCGACGGACGGCCCTGCGACTTCGAGTAGACGTCGAAGGCGACGGCGACGAGCAGGACCAGACCACGGATGATCTGCACCTTGTTCGACTCGAGCCCCATCAGCTGCAGACCGTTGGACAGCAGCGCCATCACGAGACCACCGATGATCGACCCGGAGACCGTGCCGACACCACCGGCCACCGCGGCACCACCGACGAACACGGCGGCGATCGCGTCGAGCTCCCAGCCGGTGCCGTCCGCGGGGCCCGAGGCACCCGAGTAGGCGACGAACACCATGCCGGCGATCGCGGCGAGGATCGACATGTTCATCATGACGAAGAAGTTGACCTTCTTCGCGGAGACGCCCGACAGGATCGCGGCGTTGGCGTTGCCACCGACGGCGTAGACCTGGCGACCGAAGATGGTGTTCTTCGTGACGAAGCCGTAGATGATGACGAGCACGCCGAGGATGATCGCGACGACCGGGACGGACGTGCCGACCGGACCGGCGGCGAACAGGTACGTGGCGAAGAGGGTGACGGCGACCAGGACACCGGTGCGGACGATCGAGACCCACAGCGGCGGGACCTCGGCCTGCATCTTCTTGCGGCGGGCACGGCCACGCGCCTCGATGATGATCAGGGCGAGCACGGTCGCGAGACCGATGATCAGCGTGCCGTTGCTGAAGCCGAAGTCCGGACCGAAGTCACCGAGGAAGCCGGCACCGATCGGGGTGTAGGCCTCCGGGACGGGGACCGACGTCGAGGCGCCGATGATCTGGTTCGCACCGCGGAAGATGAGCTGCCCGGCGAGCGTCACGATGAAGGCCGGGACCTTCACGAACGCCACCCAGAAGCCCTGCCAAGCACCGATCAGGGCGCCGATGACGAGGCCCAGGATGATCGCGGCCCACACCGGGAAGTGCCAGACCGACATGGACTGCGCCACGACGATGCCGACGACCGCCGCGACCGAACCGACCGACAGGTCGATGTGGCCGGCGATGATCACCATGACCATCCCGAGCGCCAGGATCAGGATGTACGAGTACTGCAGGAACAGGTTGATCACGTTCGTGGGCTCGAGGACCAGCCCCTGCGTGGTCCACGCGAAGAAGGCGAGCAGCACGATGAGCGCGATGATCATGCCGTACTGGCCGATGGAGTTGCCCTTGCCGAAGAGCAGCTTCAGGTTGTTCATGAGACGGGGGCGCCCTTCCGCGCGGACGTCATGCTGCGCATGAGCGTTTCTGGATCGGCCTGGTCGGCCGGGAGGTCAGCAGTGATCTGCCCCTCGAAGATGGTGTAGATGCGATCGGAGAGACCGAGGAGCTCGGGGAGCTCGGACGAGATGAGGATGATGCCCTTCCCCTCGGCCGCGAGCTGCTGGATGATCCCGTAGATCTCGAACTTCGCGCCGACGTCGATGCCGCGGGTGGGCTCGTCGAGGATCAGCAGGTCGGGGTCGGTGAACATCCACTTCGACAGGACGACCTTCTGCTGGTTCCCGCCGGAGAGCTTGCCGACGTTGTCCTCGACGCTCGGCACCTTGGTGCGGAGGAGCTTCCGGTACTTCTCGGCGACCGAGTACTCCTCGAGGGAGTCGACGACGCCGCCCTTGGCGATCTTCTTGAGGTCCGCCGCGACGGTCGAGCGCTTCACGGTGTCGAGCAGGTTCAGGCCGAGGGCCTTGCGGTCCTCCGACACGTAGCCGAGACCGTTGTTGATCGCCTGCTGGACGTTGGTGACCTTGATCTCCTGGCCGTCCTTGATGATCTGCCCGTCGAGCCAGGTGCCGTAGGAGCGACCGAACAGGCTCATCGCCAGCTCGGTGCGCCCGGCGCCCATCAGACCGGCGAAGCCGACGATCTCACCCTTGCGGACGTGGAAGTCCGAGCCCTTGCAGACCAGACGCGACGAGTCGATCGGGTGCTGCACGGTCCAGTTGCGGACCTCGAAGAAGGTCTCGCCGATCTTCGGGGTGCGGTCCGGGAAGCGGGACTCGAGCGAACGGCCGACCATGCCGCGGATGATGCGGTCCTCGTTGACGCCGTCCGCCTTGACGTTGAGCGTCTCGATGGCCTTGCCGTCTCGGATGATCGTGATCTCGTCTGCGATCTGCTCGATCTCGTTCAGCTTGTGGCTGATGATGATGCTCGAGATGCCCTTGGCCTTCAGCCCGACGATGAGGTCGAGCAGGTGCTGGGAGTCGTTCTCATTCAGGGCGGCCGTCGGCTCGTCCAGGATGAGGAGCTTGACGTCCTTGTGCAGGGCCTTGGCGATCTCGACCAGCTGCTGCTTGCCGACGCCGATGTTCTTGATCTGCGTGTCCGGGTCGTCGGACAGGCCGACGCGGGCCAGCAGGTCCTGGGCACGGAGCTGCGCGGCGGTCCAGTCGATGCGGCCGAAGCGGCCCGGCTCGTTGCCGAGGAACAGGTTCTCGGTGATCGAGAGTTCCGGGATCAGCGCCAGCTCCTGGTGGATGATGACGATGCCGGCCTGTTCGGACTGCTTGATGTTCGAGAAGCGGACCTCTTCGCCCTCGTAGACGATCTGGCCGTCGTAGGTGCCGTACGGGTAGACGCCCGACAGCACCTTCATCAGCGTGGACTTGCCAGCGCCGTTCTCGCCGCAGATCGCGTGGATCTCGCCGGCGCGGACACTCAGCGAGACTTCCGAGAGCGCCTTCACACCAGGGAACTCCTTGGTGATGGAACGCATCTCGAGGATCGTCTCGGGAGCGGTGATCGAACGGGTCTCGAGCCCGCTTGCGATCGGGTCGTGACCCTGTGGGGTTGACGCCACGGTGCATCTCCTTCTGCCGCTGCGATGCGGCAGTCCTTCGGTGGTTCAGCTACGGCATCCGAAGGGCACGAGGGTGCGTGCGGACTTCGTTGTCGCGTCCGGGTGATCCTCGTGTGACAGCCGATGTGAACGGTCACATCGAGGAACGGAGGTAATGTTACGCACACGCTCAGCAGGGCTGTCAATTCGGATCGGTCACGTTTCGGTGACGCTGCGGGCAGTTTCCGCGCAGGGCGGAAGCGCTGTCCCTCGGGTTGGGGTCAGGGCCCCGACGCGCCCGGGACCGGCCCAGACCCGGGCCTGCGGTGCTTCAGCGGCGTCGTGGAGCCGACGTGGAGCCGCGCACGACCAGCTGCGGGACGATGTCGATCGGCCTGAGCAGGTCGTCGCCGCTCGGCAGCAGGATGTCCACGCTGCGCCGTCCGAGTTCGGCGAAGTCCACCTGCACCGTCGTGAGCGGCGGCCAGAAGTGCTTCGCCTCGGGGATGTCGTCGTAGCCGACCACCGACAGGTCGCCGGGGACGTCGAGCCCGTACGACCGCGCCGCGTGCATCACACCGAGTGCCATCGCGTCGTTCGAGCAGAACACCGCCGTGCAGTCGCGCCACCGCAGCAGCTCCCGTCCGGCGTGGTAGCCGAAGTCGGCCGTCCAGTCCCCGAGGATCGGCGGCTGCACCGGCATGTCCCGGTCCGACATCTCGCGGAGGAACCCCTGCATCCGAGCGTCCGCCTCGATCCAGTCCTGCGGCCCCGCGATGTGCCGGACGTACTCGTGGCCCAGGTCCAGCAGGTGCGCGGTCGCCAGCCGGGCGCCCTCCATCTGGTCGACCCAGAGCGCGGTCGGATCCTCGTTGATGCTCGAGCGCAGCGTGACGTACGGCGTCCGGACGCCGAGCTCCTCGATGATGTCGAACACGCGCTGCTGCGGGGCGATCACGATGATGCCCTCGACGTCCTGGTCGAGCAGGTGCCCGAGTCCGTCGCGCACCGCCCCGTCCGTCGGCACCGCGATGTTCGCCGTCGTCACCGAGTACCCGCGGAGGACCGCGGCGTCCTCGATCGCCTGCAGGGTCACGGTCGGCCCGTAGTGGGACCGCTGCGCCGTCAGCACCCCGATCGTCCGGGTCTTGCTCGTCACCAGTGCACGTGCGGCCCGGTTCGGCCGGTACTGCAGTTCCTCCATCGCCGCGAGGACACGGTCACGTGTCTCGGCCCGGATCGCGTCCGAGTTGTTGAGGACTCGGGAGACGGTCTGGTGCGAGACGCCCGCGACCCGCGCGACGTCACGGATGCTGGGGGACCGCGGCTGCTCTGCCCGCGTGGTCGCCATCGTTGCTCTCTCCCGCCCGGGGCCGCGGCACGCCCATGTGCACGTTCACATCCCGAGCCAGATCATTATGCACGCCTCCGGGGTCGGTGCCACCTGGACGAGGTGCGGACAGCAGCCGCCCCCCCCCCGGCGCCCTGGCCTGCTGGTGGCGCGCCGGCGCGGGAACGACGGACGGGAGGCCCGTGGCGGTGTCGCCGCGGGCCTCCCGTCCGTCGTCCGGGCGCGTCGGCCCCGGATCCGTGCTTCAGCTCCCGCCGTCACCCCGCTGCACGCGCGTGTCCCGGCGGCGTCGGAGCAGGACGAGTCCGGCGAGGAGCGCCACGACGGCGGCGGCGCCGAGCCCGGCGAGGCCGACCGTCGGGCCGGTGAAGGCGAGCGAGCCGCCGGGTCGACCGGCGTCCATGCCGCTGCCGGCATGGGTGCCGATTCCCGTGCCCGGCACCGTTCCGGCGACCGGCGTCGGATTCGTCGTCGGAGTCGACGTCGGGGGAGCGGTGGGGTCGGCCGTCGGGTCCGGTGACGGCGTGGGATCGGGGGTCGGGGTCGGGGTCGGGGTCGGTGTGGGGGCGGGCGTCGGGCCCGGGTCCGCTGCGGCCGGGACCACCACGTCCACCGACTCCGACACCGGGTCGGCGGCGCCGAGGCTCCCCGCGGGGGTGGCGACCACCGTGACCGGGACGGTCGCCGGCTCGTCCGTCAGGGGCACGACGACGGTCGTCTCCTCGGTGGTACCCGGCGCGACGTCCGGCACGGTGACGGGGTCGGAGTCCGGGATGCTGACCTCGACGTCGGTGAGCGGGACGGTGCCGGGGTTCGAGACCTCGACCGCGACCTCCAGGCCGGCGGGCGTGACGCCCTCCGGGGTCGGGTCACCGGGGGTGGCGACGACGGCGACCTCGGCACGTTCGGTCGCGACCGTCGCCGTGGCGGGGTCCGAGCGGACGGTCGACGTCGTCCCCGTCACCGCGGCGGTCGCCGTGGCGGTGTCCGTCAGCGAGCCGGCGTCGACGTCCGCAGCGGTGACCGTGGTGGGCGCGTCCGTGCGGCAGGTGGTGGTCGCACCGACAGCGAGGACGGTCGCGTCGCACGTCACCGTGCCGCCGCTGGGGTCGTCGACGGCCACCGCGGACAGCGGGACCTGCCCGGTGTTCCGCGCGTCGAAGGTCCAGGTGACCCGGTCGCCGGTGTCGACGAGCCGGTCGCCGTCGACGTCCGTCACGTCCGCGCGCTTGGTGAGCGTGATCCCCGCGGGCAGTGCGGTGTTCGTCACGGTGCAGGCGATCGCGTCACCGACGCCGACCGGGATGTCGGTGCTGGTGCCGACGCCGGTCCCGCTCGGCAGGTCCGTCGCGGCGGCCCCGTTCCGGGTGCAGGCCCACGAGGGGTCGCCGTAGCGGGATGCGTCGGTACCGCCCGAGGGCTGCTCGGAGAACGTCAGTGGGTTGCCGTCCGCGGCGACCAGGATCGTGACGTCCCCGGTCGTGGCGGTCGTGCCTCCCGCGGTGTCGGCACGCGCGACCGTCCGACCGGCGGCGTCGGTCACACCGACCGTGAACGCGTCACCGCCGAAGCCACCGACGACCTGCTTGGTGATCGAGACGCGGGAGACGAGGACACCGAAGGCCACGCCCTCCCGACCGCCGCGGCTCACCATGGTCTGGCTGAAGGTCGTGGGCTCGCGGGTCGCGACGATCGCGGTGCCGGTGTGATTGCTGCCCGTGCCCCTGCACGTGACGGTGGTGGTGCCGATGCCGGTGAAGCCGCGTCCGCAGGCCGTCCCGCGCTCGTCGGTGCCGTCCGGACGCACGGTCAACGACGTGAACGGCGAGCTGGAGGTCCAGGTGATGCTCTCGCCGCTCGCGGTCTCCTCGGCATCGGCGCCGACGAGCGACCAGCCGGTGACACGGGCACCGGAGGCGTCGGTCACCCGGACGTCGCTGAGGGTCGCGGTCGAGGTGGTGCCGCTCGCCTGCTGGTTGAGCGCTGGTCGGACCGCGGGGTCGATGCCGGTGTAGTGCCCGCCGTTGCCCAGCCAGGAGCCGATGTAGGTGGGCAGTGCGACGGCGGCGACCGGGCCTCCCGAGACGGTCACGGTCGCCTGCAGCCGGTAGCCGCCGGGGAGCTCGAGGGCGAGCGGCTGCCCGGCGGTCGTGGCGGCGACGGCCGGGTCGAGTCCGGACAGGTCGAGCCAGCACAGCGTGTCCGCGTACGTGCCCGTCCCGCTGTCGGCGTAGTCGCAGCCGGGGGCGGCCGGGGCGGCGGTGGCCGGGGTGGCGCCCAGGCCGGCTCCCGTGCCGAGGGCCAGCACACCGGCGAGCAGGGCGGCGGCGGTACGGAGTCGTGTGATCCTCACGGAAGCGACCGTACCGACGGTGGACCGCCCTGTCCGCCCTGTCCGGTTCGCGCCTACAGCCAGTTGCGCTTCCGGAAGACGACCCAGAGCACTCCCGCCAGCGCGAGCATCGCCAGGAGGGCCACCGGGTACCCGTACCGCCAGTGCAGCTCCGGCATGTGGTCGAAGTTCATGCCGTAGACGCCCGCGATCAGCCCGGGTGCGAACAGGATCGCCGCCCAGGACGAGATCTTCTTCACCTCTTCGCCCTGCTGGTGTGCCGCCCGTGCCAGCTGCCGGCTCTCCTCGCCCTGCGCCAGGCTCGCGCTCGTCATCCGACGCATTGCCTCGTTCTGCTCCTGCGACACCAGGGTCGCGTGCAGCGTCAGGGCGTTCTCGAGCAGGGCCCGGAACGAGTCGACCCGCTCGGTGACCCGCAGGGCGTGGTCGAGCACGTTCCGCAGCCGGTGCTGGACGTCGTCGTCCACGCCGTACTTCTCGGCACCGCGGAGGAGCCCGCGCACCATCGCGGGCACCGGCTTCGTGGCCCGCTGGAAGGCCAGGACCTCGCTGAGCAGCTGGTAGATCCGCTTCGACACCCCGGGGTCGACCTGGCCGGCGAAGAGCTGGTCCTCGATCTCGTCGATCTCGTCCTGCAGCACCTCGACGACGGGCGCGTAGCCGTCGACGACCTCGTCGAGCACCGCTGCGGTGACCGCCTCGGACCCCTTCGCCAGGAACTCGGGGTCGGCTTCGCACCGGGCCCGGAGCGACGCCAGGTCGGGTCGTTCGGCGTGCCGGACGCTCACCACGAAGCGGGCGCCGACGAACAGGTGCACCTCGCCGAACTCGACCGTGCCGGTGTCCGGCCGGTACCAGGCCGGTCGGAGCACCACGAACAGGGTGTCGCCGTACCGCTCGAGCTTGGCGCGCTGGTGCCCCTTCTGGGCGTCCTCGACGGCGTTCTCGTGCAGGCCGAACTCGTCCGCGACGGCCGCCAGCTCGTGCGGGTCCGGGCGGAGCAGCCCGATCCACGACAGGTCGCCACTGGTGCCGAGCGCCAGGCTCTGCTGCGACGCCACACGTCGGCCGTCGACGTACACCGCGTTGTCGATGAGTGCCATGCTCTGCTCCCTCGGTCGGGAGGGCGAGCGGGCGCGACGCCGGCCGGGACGGACCCCGGCGGCAGGGAGATCAGGACACGGGCTCGGCGACGACCACGAGGGACGGCCGGCCCGTGTGGTGATGGTCACCCGACATCGCGCCTCACCTGCCCTTCGTCAGTCCGTGGCCGTGCGCTGCGCAGGGCCGACGGTGACCATACTCCGGTCCGTGAACGGCGTCGAGCGACCCCGGTGGCGCCGAGGTGGACCGGGAGTGAACAGCTCCGACAGAGCCCTTGTGCCCGGCTGGTGTTCCTGATCTGATGTTCTGGATGGCAGTTGCCATCGACCCCAGAACGAAGGAGATCTGATGTCCGCGACCACCTCAACGACCACCACCCGTCGTCGATCGACCGCTGCGGTCCTGGCCACCGCGTTCGTCGTCGGCGGACTCGCCGTGACCGCCGTCGCCGGCCCCGCCACCGCCGCCACCGCCGCCGACCGGGGTGCTCCGGCGTCCGACGCCGCCACCACCGCCACCGGCGAGCTCTTCGCCAGCTGCCAGTACGGCAACGTCCGTGGGACCTGGGAGCGCTCGGGGACCACCTTCACGGCCCACGTCACCCAGTACGGGCTGCAGCCGAACGACTCCGCGGTCGGCTCGCGCACCGGGGCGATCGCCGTGACGCTCAACGGCGGGACACCGGTGGTGCGAACGGATCTCCTGACCGACCGCAACTCGCACGCGATCGACCTCCGTGCCACGACGCAGGTCCCGACCAGTCAGGCGGTCGAGGCGGAGTTCACGATCCGGGCCTCGGGCTTCCCCTCGTACCCGTCGTGCACGGTCACGAAGTGGTACTGACACGCCCGGAGCGACGTCCGAGCGCTTCCATCAGGATCTGACGCAGACGACCCGTCGGACAGCAGGCACCCGCCTGGTGTCCGACGGGTCGGTCAGGACTCGGTCGGGACTCGGTCAGCGCTGGACGCGCTCGGCGCCGAGGGCGTCGAGCGGCAGTTCCGCGAGCTGCCACCCGAGCCACGGGCTGAACGCGAAGGGCGCGGCGGTCACGGCCTGGCGCAGGTCCTGCTCCGACAGCCACACCCACTCGGACACCTCGTCGTCGGCGGGCTTCGGGTCGGCATCGGCCACGGCGCGGAACACCGGGCAGACCTCGTTCTCGACGATGCCCGAGGCGTCCACCGCGCGGTAGCGGAAGTCCGGCAGCACCAGGTCGACACTGTGCAGGGTCATGCCGAGCTCGCGCTCGGCGCGCCGGGCGATCGCGTCCTCGAAGGACTCGTCCGGGCCGGGGTGCCCGCAGAAGGAGTTCGTCCACACGCCGGGCCACGTCTTCTTCACGAGGGCGCGACGGGTCACGAGGAGGTCGCCGGCTGCGTTCTGCACGTGGCAGCTGAAGGCGAGGTGGAGGGGCGTCTGGTCTGTGTGCACCGTGAACTTGTCCGCCGTACCGATCGGGGTACGGTCATCGGCCAACAGGACAACGGTTTCCGGGAAAAGGCTCATCTGCCTCGATAGATTAGGCCAATGACCGAGGAAGCGGCCACCGTGGCGCACATCGACCTCGCGCTGGTGGATGAGTGCCTCGAGCGCTTCTTCACGGTGTCGAGCGCCCGAGCCCAGGCCTTCGGCCGACCGTCCGAAGAGCTCTGGCGCGTGCTGCGCAAGGCGAGCATGGGCGGCAAGCGCTTCCGACCGCGCATGGTCCTCACCTCGTACACCGCCCTCGGCGGCCAGGACGTGCACGCCGCGTCACAGGTCGCCGCCGCCTACGAGCTGCTGCACACCGCCCTCGTCGTGCACGACGACGTCATCGACCGGGACTGGTCCCGCCGCGGCCGCCCGAACGTCGCCGGCGCGTTCCGCGACAACGCCACGACCGGGGGACTGCCGCTGCCGACCGCCGAGCACCGGGGCACCAGCGCCGCCGTGATCGCCGGGGACCTGGCGCTCGCCGCCGCCCCGCGCTTCATCGAGGCCAGCGGCGTCACCGGGGACCGTCGTTCCCGACTGCTCGACCTGTTCGACGACGCCGTGTTCGCCAGCGCCGCGGGCGAGATGGCCGACGTCGACCTCGCCCTCGGCGTGATGCCCACCGTCGCCGAGGTCCTGCAGATGGAACGGGCGAAGACGAGTGTCTACAGCTTCGAGGCGCCGCTGCAGTCCGGTGCGGTCCTGGCCGGTGCGCCGGAGCCCGTCGTCGCGGCGCTCGGGGCCTTCGGCCGGGAGATCGGCATCGCGTACCAGATCGTCGACGACCTGCTCGGGGTCTTCGGGAACGAGGGCTCGACCGGCAAGACCGCGATCGGCGACCTCCGCGAGGGCAAGCGCACCATGCTCATCGCCTACGCGGCGACCACCGACTGCTGGCCGGACCTGGCGCCCTACCTCGGCGACCCGGACCTGACCGAGGAACGTGCTGCGGGCCTCCGCGCCCTGCTCGTCGAGTGCGGTGCGCGTGACGCCGCCCTCGACCACATCCGGGAGCACACCGCCCTGGCCCGCGCCGAACTCGCCGGCCTGCCGTACGAGCTCGGCTCCCGGCTCGAGGGCCTCGTCACCGAACTCGTGGAGCGCGTCCGGTGACCTCGAGCACCACCGGTCGTCGCCTCCCGCTCTACGACGCCACCGCCGAGGCGGCCTCGAGCGTCGTCATCAGCCGCTACTCGACGTCGTTCGGGCTCGCCAGTCGCCTGCTCACGAAGGACACCCGCGAGCACATCCGGAACGTCTACGCCCTGGTCCGGGTCGCGGACGAGGTCGTCGACGGCCCCGCCACCGAGGCCGGCCTCGACCCGGAGCTCGCCCGGACCGTGCTCGACGAGCTCGAGCAGGACACCGAGCGGGCGATGACGTTCGGCTTCTCGGTGAACCCGGTCGTGCACGCGTTCGCCCGGACGGCCCGGACCGTCGGGTTCGGCAGCGAGCTGACGGCACCGTTCTTCGCCTCGATGCGGATGGACCTCGAGCAGACGGAACACGACCAGGCCTCGTTCGACGCGTACGTGTACGGCTCCGCCGAAGTCGTCGGGCTGATGTGCCTGCGCGCGTTCGTGTACCGCGCCGGCCGCCCCACCTTCGACGACGCGGTGCTCGTCGACGGTGCCCGTGCCCTCGGCGCCGCGTTCCAGAAGGTCAACTTCCTGCGCGACCTGCACGCCGACTTCGAGGTGCTCGGTCGCTCGTACTTCCCGGGCGTCGACGTCCGCAGCTTCGACGAGGCCACGAAGGACCGGCTCGTCGCCGACGTCCAGTCCGACCTCGACCGGGCCGCCGTCACCGTCCCGCTGCTGCCGAAGGACGCCCGGCCCGCGGTCGCCCTCGCGCACGCCCTGTTCCAGGAGCTCAACGACCGGATCGCCGCCACCCCGGCGGACCGCCTGGTCACCTCCCGGGTCCGGGTCCCGAACCCCGTGAAGGCGCGGCTCGCCGCGCGTGTCCTCAGCCGTCGCGGCACCCTGCCCGCGCGCACCGTCACCACCCCACAGACTGGAGGCTCGTCATGAGCCCGACCCACGCCTCCCGTCCGACCGACGCACCGACCACTGCCGCCGCGGCAGCAGCACCGACCAGCGGGCGGGCCGTCCCGGTCCGCCGTGCCGTCGTCATCGGCGGCGGCATCAGCGGCCTGGCGGCCGCCGCCCTGCTCGCCCGCGACGGCTTCGCCGTCACCGTGCTCGAGCAGCGCACCCAGCTCGGCGGCCGGGCCGGCACCTGGGAACAGGACGGCTTCCGGTTCGACACCGGGCCGAGCTGGTACCTGATGCCCGAGGTGTTCGACCACTTCTTCCAGCTGCTCGGCACCAGTGCGGACGAGCAGCTCGACCTCGACGTCCTCGACCCCGGGTACCGCGTGTACACCGAGGGCCGTGACGAGCCGATCGACCTGCGGTCCTCGCGTGAGGCGAACATCGCCCTGTTCGAGTCGATCGAACCCGGTGCCGGTGCGAAGATGGCGAAGTACCTCGACTCCGCCGCCGACACGTACGACATGGCGGTCCGGCGGTTCCTGTACGGCACGTTCCAGGACCTCACGAAGCTCGCCGCCCCCGACGTCCTCAAGCGGATGGGCAAGCTCGCCCGTCTGCTGCTCCAGCCGCTGTCCTCGTTCGCGTCGAACGCCGTGAAGGACCACCGGTTGTGGCAGATCCTCGGCTACCCGGCGGTCTTCCTCGGCACCAGCCCGTACCAGGCGCCGAGCATGTACCACCTGATGAGCCACCTCGACCTGGCCGACGGGGTGCTGTACCCGAAGGGCGGCATCACGCAGGTGATCGCCGCCGTCGAGCGCGTCGCCGAGGCCGAGGGCGCCGTCATCAGCACCGGCGCCACCGTCACCCGGATCGTCGTCGAGGACGGGCACGCCACCGGTGTCGCCTACCGCGACGAAGCGGGGGACGAGCACGTCGTCGACGCCGACCTCGTGGTGAGCGCCGCCGACCTGCGACACACCGAGATGGAGCTCCTCGAGCAGGAGCACCGCACCCACGACGCCTCGCACTGGGCGAAGCGCGACCCGGGCCCCTCCGCGGTGCTCGTGTACCTCGGCGTCGACGGGCCGGTCCCCGGACTGCTGCACCACACGCTGGTGTTCACCGAGGACTGGAAGGAGAACTTCGGCGCCATCTTCGGCAAGGACCGGCACGTGCCGGACCCGGCGTCGATCTACGTCTGCGCGCCCTCGTTGACCGACGACTCGGTCGCACCCGAGGGGCAGAGCAACCTGTTCGTCCTCGTGCCGCTGCCCGCCGACGTCTCGATCGGCAAGGGCGGCGTCGACGGAGCGGGTGACGCCCAGGTGGAGGCGATCGCCGACCGCGCCATCGACGTGATCGCCGAGCGGTCGGGCGTGCCGGACCTCCGTGACCGGATCCGCGTCCGTCGCACGATCGGCCCGCAGGACTTCGCCGACGACCTCAACGCCTGGAACGGCTCGATGCTCGGCCCGGCCCACACCCTGGCGCAGAGTGCGTTCTTCCGTGAGAAGAACGCCTCCACCAAGGTCGACGGGCTCTACTACGTCGGAGCCTCGACGATCCCGGGCATCGGGCTGCCGATGTGCCTGATCAGTGCCGAGGTCCTCATCAAGCGGATCCACGGCGACACCTCGACCGAGCCGCTGCCGACCCCGCTGCGGCGGTCCGTCGACGCGCCGCCGGTACGGACGACGGGCTGATGCCGGGGCTGTACCTCGTCGGCCTCCTCATCGCGATCGCCGGCATCGCGGTGCTCGACGCCCGGTACCGGCTGTTCTTCTGGCGCGCCCCGGTGCGGGCCGCCGTGGTGATGGTCATCGGGCTCGTGTTCTTCCTGGTCTGGGACGTCGTCGGTGTGCACCTCGGCATCTTCTTCATCGGCACGAACGGGCTGCTCACCGGGGTGCTTCTGGCGCCGGACGTGCCGCTCGAGGAGCTGTTCTTCCTGGTGTTGCTCTGCTGGACGACGATGGACCTGTTCGGTGCCGTCCGGCCGGTGGTCGAGCGGCTGCGTGCCCGTTCTGTCGACGGGCCGGAGCAGAACGAGCCGGAGCACCACGAGGGCCGGGCATGACCGGCTCCGCCACGTACGCGCTGCTCGCGGTGCCGTTCCTCGGGGCCGCCGTGCTCGTCGCGGTCCTGGCCGGCGTCGTGTCGGCGCGGCGACGACGAGGCGATCGCCCCGGTGCCCGTGCCGGTGCGCGAGGTCCCCGGTCCGCCGTCCTCGCCGGGGTCGTCGCCGGCGTCGCGCTGCTCGTGATGACCGGCGTGTTCAACAACGTGATCGTCGGACTCGGCATCGTCGCCTACGACCCGGCACGCGTCCTCGGCGCGCGCGTCGGGCTGTTCCCGGTCGAGGACCTGGCGTACTCGATCGGGGCGGTCCTGCTGCTGCCGAGCTGCTGGGTGCTGCTGGAGCGTCCGGGCCCGCGTCCGGGTCCGGGTCCGCGACCGTCTTCGCGACCGGTACGGTCGGACCGCCGGACCGAGCCGTCCCGCAGACCGGAGGAGACCCCATGACCGTGAGCCGCGCCTCCAGGCCGTCGACCCTCCGTGCGCTGTTCGTGTCCTCGCGCCCCATCAGCTGGGTGAACACGGCCTACCCGTTCGCCGCCGCGTACCTGCTCGGCAGCGGGGTCGGCGTCGCCGGGGGTGGCGGGTTCTCGTTGGCCGCGTTCCTCGTCGGGGTCGTGTACTTCCTCGTGCCCTACAACCTGGCGATGTACGGCATCAACGACGTCTTCGACTACGAGTCCGACCTGCGCAACCCGCGCAAGGGCGGCGTCGAGGGTGCCCTGCTCGACAAGAGCGTGCACCGCGCGACCCTCTGGGCCGTGGTCGTCACCAACGTGCCGTTCCTGCTGGTGCTCGTGCTGCTCGGGGGGCCGTGGTCGTGGCTCGCCCTGGCGGTCAGCGTGTTCGCCGTCATCGCGTACTCGGCGCCCGGGCTCCGGTTCAAGGAGAAGCCGTTCCTCGACTCGATCACCTCGTCGACGCACTTCGTGTCCCCGGCCCTGTACGGGCTCGCGCTCGCCGGCGGGCACTGGACCGGGCAGCTCGTCGCCGTCTGCATCGCGTTCTTCGTGTGGGGGATCGCCTCGCACGCGTTCGGTGCCGTGCAGGACGTCCTCGCCGACCGGGCCGGGGGGATCGGGTCCGTGGCGACGGTCATCGGTGCCCGCGCGACCGTCCGGCTGGCGTTCGTGGCGTACCTGGTCGCCGGTGTCACGCTGCTGTTCTCGGCGTTCCCGGGGCCGATCGCGGCGGTCGTCGTCGTGCCGTACGCGCTCAACGTGCTGCCGTGGTGGAACCTCACCGACGCCGGGGCCGAGGCGGCGAACGCGGGGTGGAAGCGCTTCCTCTGGATCAACTACCTGGCGGGCTTCATCGTGACGATGGCACTGATCGGCTTCGCCTTCACGCACTGACGCCCCTGCCGGGGGCTGGGCGGGCACTCAGCGCCGGCGGTTCCGGCGCGCCCCGCTCCGATGGCCGGAGCGCCGAGGTCGCACGACGCGCCGCCGGTGCGCCGCCGAGGTCGCACGAAGTGCCGGACGGGAGGCTCTGGCCCGGCAGATCGTGCGACCTCGGGGACGACGAGGGTGAGCTCCTTCAGCGGGGCCGAGTTCGGGCCGCCGCCGCCGAGGTCGCACGACGCGCCGCCGGTGCGCCGCCGAGGTCGCACGAAGCGCCGCCGGTGCGCCGTCGAGGTCGCACGAAGTGCCGGACGGGAGGCTCTGGCCCGGCAGATCGTGCGACCTCGGGGCACGGGGCCACCCGGCGCACCGGACCCACCCGGCGCACCCGGGCGCCCCGCGCGCGTCAGGCCGCGCCGGCCGCCCGCCGCGCCTGCGCCACCGCGGCCCGCACCCCGCCCGACCAGGCCGGCCCGTGCCCCGGCAGGACGTGCTGGGCCTCGGTGTCGACGAGCAGGTCGAGCGACGCCACCCCGGTCGCCATGTCGGCCGTCGCCGCGGGCGCCACGACCCGCGGCCCGATCCCGCCGGTGTAGGGGTCGAAGGTGACCAGCGCGTCGCCGGCGATCACGGCGTCTCGGTCGGCGAAGTGCAGCGCCACGTGCCCGTCCGTGTGCCCGGGCGTCTCGATGATCCACGGGTTGCCGGGGACGTCGGCGCGGGATTCCAGGGGCTCGACCTCCTCGATGCCGTCGACGGTCACCGCACCCGCCAGCAGCATCCGCCCGAGGGGCCGCAGACCGCCGGGGTGCGCCAGGACGAACCCGAACCGGTTCTGCTGCGGCCGGTACGAGTAGGGGTGCGCCGCCAGCTCCCGGTCGCCCGGGTGCACGAACACGGGCGTGCCCCACTCGCGGTGCATGCGAGCGGCGGTGCCGACGTGGTCGAAGTGCCCGTGCGTGAGGAGCAGTGCCTCGACCCGGTCGGGGGAGTAGTCGAGGTCGTGGACGGCGAGCAGCAGGTGCGGCCAGACGGCGGGCAGCCCGGCGTCGACGACGAGCAGTCGGTCCCCGGTCTCGACCAGGTAGGTGTTGGTGTGTGCGAGCTCGAGGCGGTGGATGCCCTCGGCGACGTCCCGGAACAGCATGCGTCGGACGCTAGGCCGGGCCCGCTGGGCGGGCGTCCGGGATGCTGGCTCGGTGCGTCAGGGACGCGGCTGTCCGGCGGCGTCCGCGATCGCGGCCTGGAGGCGCGTCAACACCGGCACCGCCGCCACCAGCACCGCACGGTCGGCCTCCGGCAGCCCGGCCAGGGCGCTGAGCAGCAGCCGCTCGGCCGCCGCGTCGTACACGCGGAGGCGCTCGCGGGCCAGGTCGGTCAGCCCGACCTCGGTGCTGCGACCGTCGCCACGCGCGAGTCGGCGTTCGACCAGGCCGTCCCGCTGCATCGCGGCGACGAGGTTGCTCACCGTGGAGCGGGCGAGGCCGAGTGCGCGGCCGAGGGCGGTCGGGCTGGCCCAGCCGTCTTCGTCGAGTCGGCGGAGGACCTCGATCTGGGCGTCGGGGACGGCGGGCAGGTCCCCCTCTGACCGGGAGGCGTTGAGGAGCGTCCGGCGGAACGGCCCGACCAGGGCGCTGAGCCGTCGGGCGGCGTCGCGGAGCCCGCGGTCTGCGGACCTGGCCGCGGGGTCACTCGCCGGGGTGCGCACACCCTCAGGGTAGTCGCAGCAGAAGCGATTGCAACAAACGTAGTTGTGGAGCAGGATCGACACATGGACATCACCACGAGCGTCGAACACCCCGAACCCCAGCAGGACCTCTCCGGCATCGTCGGACACCGGTTCATCTACACGTACGCCAACGGCTGGCAGTACGAGATGTACGTCAAGAACGCCACGACGATCGACTACCGCATCCACACCGGCATGGTCGGCGGCCGCTGGGTCAAGGACCAGACGGTCGACCTGGTCGTCCTGACCGCCGGCGTCTACAAGGTGTCCTGGAACGAGCCGACCGGCACCAGCGTCGTCGTGAACGTCGTCCCCGGTGAGCGGGTGCTGCACGGCACGATCTTCTTCCCGCACTGGGTGGAACTCGACGGCAGCAAGACCGTGCTGTTCCAGAACGACCACCTCGACCTGATGCGCGAGCACCGCGACGCCGGCCCCACGTACCCGATCTACGTCGTGCCGGAGTTCGCCCACATCACGCTGTTCGAACACGTGGGCGAGGACGACGAGACGATCGTCGACACGGCTCCCGCGGACCTCCCGGCCGGGTTCGCCGACCGGACCAACTGACGTGACGGCCACGACGGGCCCCGCGCCGATCGCCCTCGACCACCACGGTGCCTCCCTGCGCGGGTGGCAGTGGAACGCGGTCGACGGCGGGACGGACGCGCCCCTGGTGCTGTTCGTGCACGGCTTCGGCAGCAACGCGACCGGCTCACAGCAGCTGTTCGTGCAGGCCGCCCGCGCGCTCGCCGCCCGCGGCGCCGGGGTCCGCTCGTACGACCGGCTCGGCCACGGGTTCAGCGACGGGGACTTCGCCGACATCACGATCGGCGACGAGGTCGACCAGGTCGTCGCGATGGTCCGAGCCCTGGCGACGGACGCGGGATCGCGGCCGGTGCACCTCGTCGCCCACAGCCTGGGCGGGGTCGAGTCCGTCCTCGCCGCGGCCCGGGTGCCGGACCTCGTCGCTTCGTTGACGCTCTGGTCGCCCGCCGGCGTCGTGGTGGACGACATCGTCGGCAAGGACGAGATCCAGGGCCAGCCACTCGCCCCGGCCCGCGAGCGTGGCTGGTTCGACTTCGGGGGCATGGCCCTCGGCACGGCGTTCCTCGACGAGGTCCGCGCCGGCCTCGACGTCTGGGGTCCCGCCTCGGACTACCCGGGCCCCGCCGTCGTCGTGCACGGCACCGGCGACACGATCGTCCCCGTGGAGTACGGCCGCCGGTACGCGGCACTGCTGCCGGGAGCGACGTACGTCGAGGTCGACGGCGCCGACCACGGCTGGTCCTCCGTGCCGTGGCGCACCGGACTGGTCGACCGCCTGCTCCGGACCGTCGGGCTGGCCTGACGCCGCGGGCCTGACACCGGGCCCCGACGCCCGACACCCGGCGACGGCTGTCCCGCAACTGCCCGACACGCCGGGTGCGTCCGCGGGACAGTCGGGTCCCGCACGCGGGACAGCCGGGTCCCACACCCGCGCGCCCGCGGCGGCACACACCGCCGAGCGTGTACTCAGGGACCATGCCCAACGACTCCATGCCCGAGCTCGAGCTCCGGAACGTACGGACCCGGGAGCGCATCGTCGACACGGTCGCGCGCATCCGGCAGAAGTCCGACGTGCCCGCCCGCACCCGGCTCGCGCTCGCGAAGACCCGTCAGCGCTGGCACCGTGACCCCACGCCACTCGTCGCCGTCGCGATGACCGCCGCCGCGGGACTCGCCGCGATCGTCGTCGGCACCCGGATCCGCAACCACCCCGCCGGTCGGTTGGGTGCACTCCGCGAGCCGGCACCCGTCCCGGTGTTCAAGCCGGTGAAGGTCGGCAAGGACGGCCAGTCGAAGGGTGTCCCCGTGTTCGCGCGGAAGGACCCGACCGGCAACCCGGTGTTCCAGGAGCGCCAGGCTGCCGCGAAGCGTCGCAAGAAGGACGCCGCGCGGGCGAAGAAGTCGATCAAGCAGATGACGAAGGCGATGAAGGGCTGACCATGGCGAAGGCATCGCAGAAGCCGTCCCCGGACGACCCCCGGAAGCCGGACAGCCCGACGGACCTCACGAAGCCGTCGTTCACGTACACGCTCAAGAAGACCCTGCGTGAGTTCACGAGCGACCAGTGCACCGACCTGGCTGCGAGCCTGACGTACTACACGGTCCTCGCGCTCTTCCCCGGACTGCTGGCGATCGTGTCCATCCTCGGACTCGTCTCGAACCCGAGCGACACGATCAACACGCTGCTCCAGGTCATCCGGAACGCCGGCGGTGGCGACGTCGCGAAGCTGCTGGAGGAGCCGATCAACGGCCTGGTCCGCTCGCCCGCCGCCCCGGTGACGTTCATCGTCGGTCTGCTCGGTGCGCTGTGGTCGGCGTCCGGCTACGTCGGTGCCTTCGGCCGGGCGATGAACCGCATCTACAACGTCCGCGAGGGGCGCCCGATCTGGAAGCTCCGCCCGACGATGCTCGGCGTCACCGTGACCACGGTGGTCCTGCTGGTCGTCGGCCTGTTCGCCCTGGTCTCCGGCCCCCTGGCACGCAGCTTCGGTGACCTCATCGGCCTCGGCGACGCCGCCGCCCTGGTGCTGTCGATCGTGCAGTGGCCGATCCTGCTCGTCATCATGATCGTCATCGTCGCGGTGCTCTACTACTGGTCGCCGAACGTCCGGCAGTCGAAGTTCAAGTGGGTCAGCGGCGGTGCGATCGTCGCGATCGTCATCTGGATCCTCGCCAGTGTCGGCTTCGGCTTCTACGTCGGCAACTTCTCGAACTACAACGCCACGTACGGCTCGCTCGGTGGCGTGATCATCTTCCTGCTGTGGATCTGGATCACGAACAACGCGCTGCTGTTCGGCGCCGAGTTCGACGCCGAGCTCGAGCGCGGCCGCGAACTGCAGGCCGGCATCCACGCCGAAGAGGACATCCAGCTCCCCGAGCGCGACACCCGCCAGATCGAGAAGCAGGACGAGAAGCGCGCCGAGGACGTCCTGCAGGGCATCCGCATCCGCGAGAGCGCCGGCCGCACCAAGGACGACGACTGATCGACGGCGGCCGCGCGACGCGCGCACGCTCCACCCGGACGGGAGGCGCGGTACCGGTTCCGTAGGCTGGCCTGCGTGACCGACACCGCGCCTCCCGTCTCCGCCCCCACCCCCGACAACGACCGCCCGGTCGCCCTCGTCACCGGCGCGACCCGGGGGATCGGCCGGGCGATCGCCGAGGACCTGGGCCGGACGCACCACGTGCTCGTCGGCGGACGCGACGCCGAGGCGGTCGCCACGGTCGTCGCCGCGCTGCCGAGTGCGGAGCCGTTCGTCGGCGACCTCGGGGCCGGCGACATGCCCGCCGTGCCGAGCTGGGTCGACGTCCTCGTGCACTCCGCCGGCGTCGAGCAGGGCACCCGCGTCGCGGACACCCCGCGCGACACGTGGGAGGCCGTCTTCGCCACCAACGTGTTCGCGGTCGCGGAACTCACCCGGGTCGCGCTGCCGGGGCTCCGGGCCGCGCGGGGGATCGTCGTGACGATCAACAGCGGGTCCGGGTTCACCGCCGGAGCCGGGGGCGGCGTGTACGCGGCGTCGAAGTTCGCGCTCCGGGCGTTCACCGACGCGCTGCGCGAAGAGGAGCGGGCGAACGGCGTCCGGGTGTCGAGCGTGCACCCGGGCCGGACCGACTCGGACATGCAGCGTGCCCTCACCGAGAAGCTCGGCGAGGACTACGACACCGACTACTACCTCGCGCCGTCCGACGTCGCCGATGCCGTCCGGACCGTGATCGACCTGCCGGAGCGTGGCACGGTCGAGATGCTCTCGATCCGTCCGTCCCGCCGGCGCTGATGGCGGGACGGACGGGGCTCGGCGCCGAGCCTCGGCCCCGCGGACGTCCTGCGGCGACGCGGAGCCGAGTCGTGTCCGCCCAGCCGAGCCTCAGGTGAGCTCGATCCGGACGTCGAGGCCGATCCGGTCCAGGAACCCCTCGTCGTGACTGACCACCACGAGGGCACCCCGGTACGCCCGGAGCGCTGCCACGAGCTGGTCGACGCTCGTCAGGTCGAGGTCGTTCGTCGGCTCGTCGAGCACCAGCAGCTGCGGCGGCGGGTCCGCGAGCACCAGCCCGGCCAGCGCCACGCGGAACCGCTCCCCTCCGGACAACGTCCCGACGGCCCGGTCGACCACGTCCCCGCGGACCAGGAACCGGGCGAGTCGGTTCCGCAGTTCTGCCGGTGCCACGTCGGGCGCGGCACGCCGGACGTTCTCGAGCACCGAGGCATCGTCGTCGAGGGTGTCCTTCCGCTGCGGCAGGTAGCCGACCCGATCGGTGTGCGCCTCGGCGGACGTCCCGGGCAGCGGGTGCTGGCGCGCATCCGGCAGCCCGACGAGCTGGTCGAGGAGCGTCGACTTCCCGACCCCGTTGTCCCCGGCGACGGCGACGCGCTCCGGCCCCTGGACGACCGTCGCCCGACCGCGGACCGTGATCGTCGCGATGCGCCGGGAGGCCGGGACGCCCGGGTCCGGCAGGTCCACGCTGATCTCGTCGTCGGACCGCAGCCGGCGGCCGGCCTCCTGCGCCCTCGTCAGCGCAGCCGCCTCGGCCGACGCCGAACCGGAGCGCAGCCGTCCGGCCGTGGCCTCGGCCCGCTTCCGCCGCTCGTTCGCCAGGATCTTCGGCACGGACGACGCTGCAGCCGCCCCGGCCCTCGCCCGGCGCGCGATGGTCGTCTCGGCGTCGATCCGCTGCCGCTTCTCGACGCGGTGCCGCTGCTCGGCGACCCGGACCTCGCGGGCGACGGCGGCCTGCTGCACGGCGAGGTGCTCCTCGAACGCCGAGTACGTCCCGCCGAACACGGTCGCGTCGCCGTCGCGGAGCTCGACGACCTCGTCGACGTGCTCGAGCAGTTCGCGGTCGTGGCTCACCACGACGAGGGTGCCGCGCCAGGAGTCCACGAGGTCGAGCAGCACCGCCCGGGCGCGACGGTCGAGGTTGTTGGTCGGCTCGTCGAGGAACGCGATCGGCCGGCCGCGGAGCCGGATGCCCGTGACCGCGACGAGCACCGCCTGACCGCCCGACAGGGTCTGCACCGGCCGGTCGAGGTCGTCGGCGCCGAGTTCGGCCCCGGGGCCGAGGTCGAGCGCCGCCAGCGCCGCTCCGGCCCGCTCCTCCACGTCCCAGGCGTCGCCGACGGCCTCGAACTGCGCGGGGGTTGCGTCCCCGCCGAGGACCGCGCGGAGCGCCCGGACCTGGGAGCCGACCCCGAGCAGGTCCGCGACCGTGTCCGGGGTGGTGGGGCGTGCCTCCCAGCCGGCAGGTGGGGACGCGACGGACGGGAGGCGCGGCACGGCCCCCTGGACGCGCTGCGGCAGGTGGTCCACCGGTCCCGTCGTCGTGACGGTGCCGCTCATCGGCGCGAGCTGGCCGGTGACGAGGCGGACGAGGGTCGACTTGCCGGCGCCGTTCCGCCCGACGAGCGCGGTCCGACCGCGGCCGAACGCGGTGCTGAGGTGGTCGAGCGCAACGGTGCCGTCGGGCCAGGGGAAGGAGACGTCGTGCAGGACGACGGAGGGGGTGACGGGCATGCGGGTGCCTTCCGGTGGTCGTGCGGGCGCACGACACCGTCAGCCGCGAGGGCGGCGGTCCCACCGGTCGGCGGGCGAGGTCACGGTGTCAGCGCAGGGACAACGGCTGCTGTGGCGCAGTGCCGGTGGTCTCGCGCAATGCCGGATCCGTTCCCGTCGGGAGGCCCCGTGGCCGCCACCCGTGCCGCCGGTCGGTCGTCCCGCACCGGGGCCACGCGGTGACGACGGGGTACGACCCACCGTACGACCGCGCAGTCGTGCCGCGCAAGATGTCGGACATGGCTGACGACGAGAAGCAGACCCGGGACGACTTCGCCGACGCGGTGAACATGACCGCCTCGCAGCTGGAGGACTGGCTGGACTCCGACGAGTCGAAGGAGGTCGGACAGAAGTCGTCCGGCGCGTCCGAGTCGACCGGGCACGAGTCCGGGCGGCACATCGTGCGGATCCTGCGGAAGAAGCAGGGCGAGTACACCGACGACGACTACGCGCACATGCGGAAGGTCGTCGGGTACGTGGCGCGGCACTCGTCGCAGCGACCCTCCGGTGACGTCGAGGACACCCGGTGGCGGTACTCGCTGATGAACTGGGGCCACGACCCGCTGAAGTGAGCAGTCTGCTCAAGTAGCGTGGCGGGCATGCCGGACAACCTGCTCCCGAACCCCTCGACCAACCCCGAGACGCTGCTGGCCGCCGAGCCCGAGGTGGACGCAGCCCTGGCGGCGGACGCACCCGTCACCTCCGTGGTGGTGTCGTACCCGGCGTCGAGCCTGGCGTGGGCGCTGCTCGCCGACGAGGCGTGGGCGCGCGGTGCGACCGTCGAGTCCTACGCGTACGCCCGCGTCGGGTACCACCGCGGCCTCGACGCGCTCCGGAAGGCCGGGTGGCGCGGTGTCGGGCCGGTGCCGTGGTCGCACGAGCCGAACCGGGGCGTGCTGCGCTCCCTGTTCGCCCTGCGTCGGGCGGCCGAGGCGATCGAGGAGCCGGGCGAGGCCGAGCGGCTGACGCAGTTCCTCGACGGCGCGGACCCGTCGGCCGCCGAGGCCATCGCGCGCGGCTGACGCGCGGCGCGGCTGCGGCGCGCCGCGCTTCGGCGCGCTTCGCATGCGCACAACAGAAGCCCGTCCGAACCGGGGGATCCCCCGGTTCGGACGGGCTTCTGTTGTGCGGCGCCTGCTGGCGCCAGCGCCAGCGCCAGCGCCAGCGCCAGCGCCAGCGCCAGCGCCAGCGGCGGCGGCCGGCCGGCCGCCGCCCGCGCCCCGGCCTACGCCAGCAGGACGCTCCAGCTCCGCGCACTCGGCCACAGCTGGTGCTCCGGCAGGACGTCGAGCCCACACGCCCGGCTGCCGAGCCCGTGCTGCGCGTCGTCGAGGTACAGGTACAGCGCGTCCGGCTCCGGCAGCTCGTGCGGGTGCCCGGCACGCCCGACCTGTTGCGCGGTCCACGGCGTCAGGGTGAACCCGGCGCGGTGCCCCGAGCCCGGCGCCGGCACGGTCGTGACCGTGAAGGGCCCCACCGTCAGCGACCGCAACGAGGGCCGGTGCCCGGTCTCCTGCGGCATCGAGTAGCGCGTGGTCATCGCCGAGACCGGAGCCTCGAACCGTCCGACCCGGGCCGCGTGCGATGAGTCCGCGTAGGACTCGTCCGGCCCGGTCCCGAACCACGAGGCCGTCTCGGACAGCAGCGCGGCGGGCAGGTCGATCCGCACGCCGACCCGCGGCCAGGTGACGTCCCAGCCGCCGAACGGCACGGCGTCGGTCCGCAGCAGCAGTCCGGCGTCGGTCAGGGTCCACCGGTGGGTGACCTCGACCCCGGCCCCGCTGTTCGCCGCCCCGACCCGGACCCGCTGCACGAGCCCGTCGTCGGTCCGGTCCACGGACACGAGCCGGTGGGTCAGCCGGTCGAGACCACGGGCCTCCCACTTCGACGCCGACGAGGGCGCCATCGGGTCGCCGACACCGAGCGTCAGCTCCGGATCGGCGGTCTCGTACCCGCCCTGCGAGGCGCCACGGTCGTTGTCCGTCGGCGCCCGCCACAGCTCGAGGCGGGGCCCGGCCACCGCGTGGCCCTTGAGCGTCGCCAGGTCACCGCGTGCCGTGAACGTCGCGTCACCGAGACGGTCGCCCTGCCACCCCACTCGGGAGGCCCGCACCACCTCCGCCGCCCGGCTCGCCACGAGCGTCTGGGTGCGTGCGACCACGTGCCCGGTGTCCGCCCAGGCGGTGGGCCCGGCGAGCTCCGCGACGACGTCGAGCCACAGCTCGTCGCCCGGCGCCAGGGCGTCCGCATCCGCCCGCGCTGCCGCGAGCACCTCGTCGGGCACCGGCACCGTGGCGGACTGCCGTGCGGCGACGATCCCGGGCGCGAACCGTCCGGACGCCTCGACGACGCCGTTCCGGCAGAGGGTCCAGCAGAACCGCAGTCCCGCGGTCGACGCCGAGTGGTACCGGTTCTCGACCAGGACGGTCCCGCCGCCGGCGATGCTCGAGCCGCCGAGGGGTGAGACGGACAGACGCACCGGGGCGACGACGGCGGCGAACTCGGCGAGCCCGGGCGTCGGGGTGTCGTCCGGCAGCACCAGGCCGTCCATCACGAAGTTGCCGTCGTGCACGACCTCGTGGAAGTCGCCGCCGTACGCGTGGTACGGGGTGCCGTCGGGCGTGTGGGCCAGGAGTCCGTGGTCACGCCACTCCCACACGAAGCCGCCGTGCAGCCGGGGGTAGCGGTCGACCAGGGCCTCGTACTCGGCGATCTGCCCGGGGCCGTTGCCCATCGCGTGCACGTACTCGCAGTGCAGGAACGGCTTCGACCGCTGCCGTGCCGCTTCGGCGGGGCCGCAGCCGAGCAGGGGAGTGGCCGGACCGCCGCCGATCGACTCGGTCTCCTGCAGCGTGGGGTACATCCGCGAGTAGACGTCGGTGTACTCGCCCGTGTAGTCGCCCTCGTAGTGCACCGGACGCTCGGGGTCTCGGGCGTGCACCCACTGCGACATCGCCGCGAGGTTCCGCCCGGTACCGGACTCGTTGCCGAGCGACCACATCACGATCGAGGGGTGGTTCTTGTCGCGCTCGACGGTGCGGGCGATGCGGTCGAGGTACGCGTCCTCCCAGGCGGGGTCGTCGGAGGGGTTGCCCTGCCAGCCCTGGAACTCGAAGCCGTGTGTCTCGAGGTCGCACTCCAGGATCACCCAGAAGCCGAGTTCGTCGGCCAGGTCGAGCACGCGGGGATGCGGCGGGTAGTGCGAGGTGCGGATCGCGTTGACGTTCGACCGCTTCATCAGCGCCATGTCGGCGCGGGCGTGGGCCTCGTCGAACACCCTGCCGCGCACGGGGTGCGTCTCGTGCCGGTTGACGCCGTGGAACACGACGCGCTCGCCGTTGACCAGGAACCGGTCGCCGACGATCTGCACGGTCCGGAACCCCAGGCGGAGCGACACGGTCTCCCCGGCAGCACCGCCGCCGGCAGCGCCGCTGCCCGACGTCAGCGTCGCGTCGTACAGCCGCGGCAGCTCCGCGCTCCACGGCTCGACGCCCTCGACCGTGATCGGGGCGACGTCGTCCGCGGAGTCCCACACCACGGACACGCCGAGCTCCGGGACGGCGAAGCGCACCGGGAACACCGCGTCGAGCGTCGGCACCGAGATCGTGCCCGTCCCGGTCGAGGGCCGGCCTGACGCAGCGGTCCCGGCGGAGGCCGCGTCCCCGAGCGTCGCGGTCCACCCGGCCCGGACGAACACGTCGTCGATCGGGGCGGCCGGACGGGCGAGCAGGGTGACGTCCCGGAAGATGCCGGGCAGCCACCACTGGTCCTGGTCCTCCAGGTACGAGGCCGCCGACCACTGGTGCACGCGGACCCGGAGCTCGTTCGACCCCGGCCGGAGCATCGACGTCACGTCGAACTCGGTGGCGAGCCGGGACCCGGTCGACCACCCGACGAGCTCCCCGTTCACCCACACCCGGTAGTGCGACTCCACCCCGTCGAAGCGGAGCAGCACCCGCGCGGCCCCGTCGAACGAGTCCGGCAGCGTGAAGGTCCGGCGGTGGTCACCGGTCGGGTTCTCGTCCGGCGGGTGCGGCGGGTCGACCGGGAACGGGTACTGCACGTTGGTGTAGCTCGGCGCACCGTGACCGTGCAGGACCCAGTGCGACGGCACCGGGAGTGACCCCCACCCGTCCGGGTCCTCGAACCCGGGGGCGTCCGCCACCGGGGACCACCGGAAGTCCCAGTCGCCGTTGAGCGACAGTGACGGAGCGTCGGTGTGCAACCAGGCACGTGGTGCCCGGCGCGATGCCGATCCCGGTGTGGTCGAGTGCAGGTCGTCGAGTGCGGCAGAGGTCAACCCTTGACCGATCCTTCCGTGAGGCCCCCGCGCCAGAAGCGCTGCAGGACGATGATGGCGATGACGAGCGGGATGACCGAGACGAGCACCCCACCCGTGGTGAGCTGGTAGAACTCGGGCAACCGGTCCACCTGGGCTCGCCAGTTGTTGAGTCCCAGTGTGATCGGGTACAGCTTCTGGTCTGCCAGCATGATGAGCGGCAGGAAGAAGTTGTTCCAGATCCCGACGAGCTGGAACAGGAACACGGTGACGAGCGCGGGTGTCAGCTGGCGCAGCGCGATGGTGTGGAAGATCCGCAGTTCACTCGCCCCGTCGAGCCGTGCGGACTCCATCAGCGCCGTGTCGATCGACGCCGAGGCGTAGACCCGGCACAGGAACAGCCCGAACGGCGAGACCAGGCTCGGGATGAGCACGCTCCAGTACGTGTCGGTCAGGCCCATCGTCGAGAACAGCAGGAACAGCGGCAGTGCGGTCGCTGTGCCGGGGACCAGGACGCCGCCGAGGATCGTGCCGAACACGAGCTGCCGGCCGCGGAACTCGTACTTCGCCAGGGCGTACCCGCCGGCCGCGGCGAAGTAGGTCGCCAGGACCGCCCCGACGCCGGAGTACAGGACGCTGTTCGCGATCCACCGGACGAAGATGCCGCCGTCGTAGGTGAAGACCGCCTGGATGTTGCTGAACAGGGCGAAGTCACCGCCGAACCAGAACCCGTTCGTGGCGAACAGGGCGCCCGTCGTCTTCGTCGCGGCGATCACGACCCAGTACAGCGGCACCAGGAAGTACAGCGCGACGACGACCAGGATCCCGGTCACCACGATCTGCGACCGCGGCGAGCGGTCGAGCTTCCGTCGCTGGTGCGCGGTGATCGACGTGGTGTCGACCGGCACCGCGGTCTTCGCCGTGGCTGGCGCTTCGACGGCTTCGCTGGTCATCGTTCAGTCCCTTCGGTCGTCGCGACACGACCGGCCGGGAGGCTGCGGTCGGCTTGTGTGGTGACCGTGCTGCCCGCCGCAGCGCGCGTCTGGAGCGCGCGCCGAGCCTCCAGGCCGCCCTTGCGGGCCCGCTTGCGCTGGTCGCGCTCGTCCTTCGGCCGCCGGTTCGTCAGCGCCAGGAACGTGAACGACAGGATGAACGCGGCCAACGCGATGATCACGGCCTGCGCGCTCGCGACGCCGTACTCGTTGAAGGCGAACGCGTTCGTGTACGCGGCGTAGTTCGGCGTGTACTCGGTGTCGATGGCGGGGGCGACCGTCGACAGGATCTGCGGCTCGGCGAAGAGCTGCAGTGTGCCGATGATCGAGAACACCGTCGTCAGCACCAGGGCCGGCGCGATGAGCGGGATCTGGATCCGCCAGGCGACCTGGAAGGGTCCGGCGCCGTCCATCTTGGCGGCCTCGTACACCTCGCCGGGGATCGACTTCAGCTGCGCCACGATGATGAGCATGTTGTAGCCGGTGTAGGTCCACGTGACGATGTTCGCGATCGACCACAGCACGCTGTTCGCGCCGAGGAAGTCCGGCTGCAGCCCCATCGACTGCAGCAACGACACGATCGGCGACAGCCCGGGCACGTACAGGAACGACCAGAGGATCGTCGCGATGACGCCGGGGACCCCGTACGGCATGAAGTAGATGGCCCGGAAGAAGCCCGGCCAGCGGGCGCTCGCCGACTCGAGCAGCAGCGCCAGGATCGTGCAGGCGATGATCATCACCGGCACCTGGACGATGCCGAACAGCAGCATCCGGCCGATCGAGGCGACGAAGCCGTTGTCGTTCAGCGCCGTGACGTAGTTGTCGAAGCCGGCGAACCGGCCGGTGACGCCGTCCTCGCCGAACAGGCCCTTCCGGTCGACGGTGGTGAAGCTCTGGAACAGCGCGCTGATGATCGGGATGACGAACGTCAGCGCGAAGAGCGCCAGGAACGGTGCGAGCAGGATCCACGGGGCACGCTTCTGCGCGCGGGTGGCCTTGGTGCTCGTGCGGAAGGCGGGGGGTGTCTGCTGCGTGGTCATCGTGCCGTCCTGACGCTGAGGCCCTTTTCCTTGAAGGACTGCACGATCTCGGCCTGGGCGAGCTCGACGGCGTCCGAGAGCTTCAGCTTGCCGGTGATCTTGCGGCGGAACTGGTCCTGCAGCGACGTGAAGGCCGACTGCGTCACCGGCGACCACGACCAGTCGATGTTCTGCTCCTTCGCGGCGGGGGCGAAGACCTCTTCGTTGTAGTTCTGGCCGGAGAACCACTCCGACGGCTGCTCGCGCTGGGCGCCGATGTAGTCCTTCGCGGGGGACCAGCCGATGCCGCAGTACTTGATCATCGCGTCCACCCCTTCCTTCGAGGTGGTCATCCAGGTGATGAACTCGAGCGCTTCCGCGGGGTGCTTCGCGTTCGCCAGGACCGCGGCGCTGGACCCGCCGATCGCACTCGAACCGAACCCGGACGCGTCCCACTTCTGCATCGGTGCGACCTTCCACTTGCCCTTGCCGCCCTGGATCGACTCGATCAGCGCGTCACCCCAGCTGGCACTCGTCACCGCGGCGATCCGACCGCTGGCGCAGGCCGCGTACCAGCCGGGGGAGTACGCACCGGCGCTGGTGTCGACCAGGTCGTCGTCGATGCAGCCGTCGAAGAAGTCGGCGACCCGCATAGTGGCGTCGTCGGTCATGTCGACGACCCACTCGTCACCGTCGACCTTGAACCAGCGGGCGCCGGCCTGCTGGGCGTAGGCGGCGAAGGGCGAGGCGTCGGCGACCGGGAACACCTCGAGGAAGTTCCGCTTGCCGGTCTTCCGGACCTTGTCGGCCAGCACCTTCCACTCGTCCCACGTGGTCGGGGGTTCGCCGCCGGCCTGCTCCAGGATCGCGGTCTGGTAGTAGAAGCCCATCGGGCCGGTGTCCTGCGGGATGCCGTAGACGCCGTCGACGAACTCGACCTGGGCCCAGGCGGCCTCGTCGTACTCCGACTGGAAGTCCTTCGCGCCGTACCGGGCCAGGTCGACCAGGCCGTTCGCGAGCATGAACTCGGGGATCTGCCGGAGCTCGACCTGGCCGATGTCGGGGCCGCCGCCGGCCGCGAGCGCGGAGTACATCTTCTGGTACCCGCCGGCGGTGCCGCCGGGGATCCAGTTCGCGGTGACCTGGATGTGCGGGTGCGAGGCGTTCCACACGTCGCACACCTTCTGCAGGTCCTTGAGCCAGGCCCAGTAGGTGATCTGGACCGTCTCCCCACGTGCGGCGGCCGGCACCAGTGCCGACCGGTTCACGTTGGTCGAGCCCGGCACCGCGCACCCGGCGAGCAGACCTGCTGCCGCCGTGCCGATGCCGAATCCCAGCAGGGATCGTCTGGACAGTGGTGTTGGTGATGGCGTCATTGCCGTGCACCTCCGGTTCGTCGTCGGATCGGGGTTGCACGACACCCAACCACAGAACCGAACGACGGTGGGGATTCGTGCCGGATTCGTGACCGGACGGGAGACCCGTGGGGACGCCGCCACGGGCCTCCCGTCCGTTCCGGGTCGCGCCGGGCGTCTCAGTCGTGCGAGCGGTCCGACCGCGGCACGAGCGGCAGCGCGAGCACCGGCAGCGCCGCGACGAGCAGGAACGACCCGGCGAACCCGACCAGCCCGACCAGGGCGCCGATGCCCGGGCCGACGATGCTCGCCGCGATGAACTGCCCGGTGTTCTGCGCGCCCAGGGCCCGGCCGGACCAGGCGGGGCCGGCGGCCTCGGCGACCGACGTGTACGCCAGACCGTTGTCGGCGACCGTGACGCTCGTCGCCACGACGAGCACCACCGCGGCTGCGGGCAGGTGCGCGGCGTCGACCAGGGCCAGCACCGCCATCACCACGGCGGCCGACACGGCGACCACCCGCAGCGGCCCGACCCGGGAGCCGACGTGGTCGCTCCACGAGCCGACCAGGATCCGGCCGATCGCACCGACGAACTGGGCGGCTCCGACCAGCAGTCCGGCTGCGGACGTCGACCAGCCGAGGGTGACCAGCCAGACCAACCCGTACGTCGACAGGGTGAACTGCGGCACCACGAGCAGGATCGAGACCGCGTGGATCCGCCAGAGGAAGCCGGTCGCGCGGTAGGGGTTCGTGGTCGCGCTGGTCGGGTTCGACGTGTCGGCGGTGGTGGAGCGCTTCCGCGTCGGTCGTGGCGGGTCGGCGATCCCGAACGCGCACGACACCGCGAGCACCGCGCACAGCAGCACCGGCAGGACCAGCGCGCTGCGGATGCCCGACGCCTCGGCGAGCTGCGGGACCGTGACGGCCGCCAGGGTCACCCCGAGCGGCTGCGACATCTGCCGGATCCCCATCGCCAGACCGCGCCGCTCCTTGGGGAACCACCCGACGACCACCCGGCCGCTCGCCGCGTTCGTCGAGGCGCTGGTCATGCCCGCCGCCAGGAACGCGACCCCGAGCAGCACGGTGTCGTCGCCGGCCAGCCACGCGCCGGCGACCGCGAGGGTGGTGAGCACCAGTCCGCCCGCGATCACGATCCGCTCGCCGATCCGGTCGGTCACGGCGCCCCAGGCGATGAGCGTCAGGACCATGCCCGCCGTCGGGGCCGAGGCGAGCAGTCCGGCCTGCGCGAGCGACAGGCCGTTCGCGTGCAGGTACGGGATGAGCAGGGCCGGCGCCGTCACGACGAGGGTCCCGGCGGTCTGCGCCAGGACACCCAGTGCGAGCACCACCCAGGCGCGTGCAGGTGTCCGGACCACGCGCTCCCCGTCTCGACTCGGCTGGTGTACCGGAACGGTATACCAACACGCGTCGGACGGCACTACGCTGGATGCCCGTGACCGAACCGACCGACGCAGCACCCGTGTCGCAGACGGCCCAGCTCTACGACAACCTCCGCGCCGCGATCCTGACGCTCGACATCGCGCCCGGGGAACGCATCTCGGAGCGCGGGCTCGAAGCGCGTTTCCACGCCTCGCGCACCCCCGTCCGTGCCGCCTTGTCGCGCCTGGAACGCGAGGGGCTCATCCTGCACGAGGGGCGTTCGTGGACGGTCACCCCGATCGACCTCGACGAGATCGCCTCGCTCGCCGAACTCCGCGGTGTCCTCGAACCCGCCGCCGCCCGGCTCGCCGTGGCCCGTGCGCAGCCGGAGGCGCTCGCCGAGGTCCGTGGGCACCTCGATGCCCTCCGTCCGACGCCGGACCAGCAGGCCGGCATCACGATGGGGTCGACGTTCCACCTGGACCTGGCAGCCCTCGGCGGCAACCGGTTCGTCACCGACGCGGTGGCCGACGCCCTGACCCGACTCGAGCGCACGCGGTGGATCGAGGTCCGCACGCCCGAGGCCCGCGACGCCGCGTGGCAGGAGCACAGCGACATCCTCGACGCCGTCCAGCAGGGCGACGCCGACCGTGCAGCGGAACTGGTCGCCGCCCACGTCGCGGGGACGAACGACCGGCTGCTGGGCTTCATCGCCCAGGAGCGGCGTCGGCTCCGCGGCGCGGGCATGGCGATCGTCGGCGCGCCGGAGCGGCTGGCCGCCGGCGCCTGACGGGCTGGCCGCCGGCGCCTGACGGGCTGGCCGCCGGCGCCTGACGGGCTGGCCGCCGGCGCCTGACGGGCTGGCCGCCGGCGCCTGACCGGCTGCTGGCGTGCGCTCGCTACTCGACGAGCGGACGCTCCTCCGTCCCGTCGAGCTGGGCGGTCACCCACGACAGGTGCGAGTCGTGGTCGTGGTCGAGGAGCGCGTCGCGCACCTCGGCCTCGTCGGTGGAGAGCCGGTACGCGTCCCTGCGTCCGGACGGAGTCGACTGTGACATCTGATCGTCCTTCCCACTGCTGGTGTGCAGGACCTGCCGACAGGGCAGGCCCTGCTGATCCGGCTGACCGATCGACCGGCCAGTCCCGGTTGGTCGGGCCAGTGTCGTCCTGCGCGCCCCGGTGCGCAAGACCCCGCCGTGGACCTGTGCAGAACCGACGCTGCCTAGGATGGTCGGCGTCGCCGGGCAGGCCGCCCGCGGCTCCGACCGCGACGGGAGGCACGGCGTGACCACGCAGGGCACCGCACCTCCCACGGTCTACGACGTCGCCTCGGCCGCGGGCGTCTCGATCGCGACCGTCTCCCGCGTCCTCCGTACGCCCGACGCCGTCCGCGAGGGCACCCGCGACCGCGTGCAGGCCGCGATCCGCTCCCTCGGCTACGTCCCGTCCGGCAACGCCCGCGCCCTGGCCGGACGACGGACCGGCGTGGTGGGGCTGCTGCTGCCGGGGTTCGACGTCGTGCCGGACGAGCGGCCGGACGTCGTCACCGACGGCGGCGTCCGCATCGTCGACGACCGTCGGCACGTGACGCAGCCGACGTCCTCGAACCTGTACTTCGACGAGGTCCTGCGGGGCGCCGAGACCGAGGCCTGGCAGCGCGGCCTGGCGCTCATGGTCGCGGCCGGACGTGGTCCGTCGCGGGACGTCATCGTCAACGACGTCGCCGGCCGGGTCGACGGGTTGGCGGTCCTGGCGCAGACCGTGCCGGACGAGCTGCTCGAACACGTCGCCCGCCGGATCCCGGTGGTGGTGCTCGCCGACGACCGGCGCTCGCGCGGCTTCGACTCGATCAGCGTCGACAACGCCGCGGGCATGCGGACCCTCGCCGCCCACGTCATCGGTCGGCTCGGCATCCGGTCGATCGCATACGTCGCCGGGCCCGTCGACTCCCCGGACGACCAGGAGCGCACCGCCGGGTTCAAGCGTGCGCTCGAGGACCACGGCCTGGCGTCGGCCGCGGTCCGGACCGTGCACGGCGACTTCGGCCGGGTCCGGGCGCGGGAGCTCGCCCGCACCCTGCTGGACGAGCGGGTGCCGCGGGCGATCGTCTGCTCGAACGACCAGTCGGCGCTCGGCGTGCTCGACGCGGTCCTGGCGCGCGGGCTCCGGGTGCCGGACGACGTCGTGGTGACGGGGTTCGACGGCATCGATGCCGGGCGGTACTCGGTGCCGCGGCTGACCACGGTGCACCAGCCGATGGGGGACCTCGGCCGCGCAGCCGTCCGGGCGATCGTCGACCGACTGGACCGCCGTGACGGTCCGCCGCGGGCCGTCCGGCTGCCCGTCGAGGTGCTCCTGCGCGAGAGCTGCCCGCCGTCGATCTGAGGCACCACGCGCCGGAACCGATGACTTGCGCCCGGCGATGTAAGCGCATACATTGCTCCTCGTACCCACTCGACACGGAGGTCGACCGAGCAATGACGCTTCCCCCACAGCGCACCCCGCGGCGCACTCCGCGGCGCACCCCGCGGCACGCCCGGCGCACGCGCCTCGCCGTTGCCCTCGCCGGCATCGCGGTCGTGGCCCTCGCGGCGTCCGGCTGCAGCATCCAGGTCCGGTCCCAACCGGACCCGAGCATCGGCAAGGACACGATGCTCATCAACGCGGACCACGGCAACCCGCTGTTCGACCGCAACTTCAACCCGTACATCACGAACGCCCGCACGGCCTCGAAGTGGATGTACGAGCCCCTCATCGAGGTGAACCCCCTCGACGGCAAGCGGAACCCGTGGCTCGCCAGCTCCTGGGCGCAGCCGGACGCCAAGACGATCGACATGACGATCCGCAGCGGCGTCGAGTGGTCGAACGGTGACCCGTTCACGGCGAAGGACGTCGTCTTCACGTTCGACCTACTGAAGAAGTTCCCCGCGATGGACGTCAAGGGCGCCTGGCAGCACATCGACACCATCGAGCAGCAGGGCGACCACGTCGTCTTCCACCTGAAGTCCGACGACGTCCCGAGCCTGACGATCATCGGCCAGACCTACATCCTCGGCGAGCAGCACTGGGGGAAGGTCAAGGACCCGACGACGTGGCGGGACCCGAACCCGGTCGGCACCGGCCCGTTCGTCCTCGGCAACTACACCGACCAGCAGTACTCGATGGACAAGAACCGTCGGTACTGGCAGGCGGACAAGATCGCGATCAAGCACCTCATCCTGCCGGCGACGAACACGCAGCTCGACACCGTCACGCGCGGCTACGACTGGTCGTACTCGTTCATCTCCGACGTCAAGGGCACCTGGGGCGCCGCGTCCCGCACCAACACGTGGTGGTTCCCGCCGGGGGGTGTGATCGGCCTCATCCCGAACCTGACGAAGGCGCCGTACGACGACGTCAACGTCCGCCGGGGCATCTCGCTCGCGCTCGACCGCGACGACATCGCCGAGACCGCCACCGAGGGCAACCTCAGCGCCGCGGCCCAGACCGGCCTGATCCTGCCGAACCAGGAGCGGTACGCCAACCCGGACATCCCCGACAAGGGCATGGTGAAGCAGGACGTCGACGCCGCGAAGGCGTCGTTCGCGAAGTCCGGGTGGGTCGAGCAGGGCGGCAAGATCGTCAAGGACGGCAAGCAGCTCGCCATCACGATCACCACGGCGAACGGGTACGCGGACTGGCTCCGAGCCGCGCAGGAGGTCCGCCGCGACCTCACCGCCATCGGCGTCTCCGTCACCATCAAGGCCCCGCAGCCGGCCGGGTACCAGCAGGCGATCAACAACGGCGACTTCGACATGGCGATGGGCGGCATGGGCAACGGCGACGTGTACCAGGCGTTCAACTCGCTGATGTCGACCGAGTTCTACCAGCCCGTCGGCAAGCCCACCGTGAACAACTACGAGCGGTACCGGGACCCGGCCACCCAGCGCCTGCTCGACGAGTACAAGGCGACGACCGACACCGCCCGCCAGCAGCAGATCCTCGACCAGCTGCAGACCATCGTGTACGACCAGCTGCCGGTGATCGGCATGTACCACGGCGGACTCTGGGGCCTGTTCAACACCGGCAAGTTCGTCGGGTGGCCGAGCGCGGAGGACCCCTACATGGCCCCGCAGAACTACGACTCGGCGCCGCTGCTGATCTTCACGAAGCTGCGACTGCGTGACAGCGCCGCCGGCCGGGAGATCCTGAAGGAACAGGACGACGCCAAGTGAAGTACATCCTGCAGAAACTCGTCCTCTTCGTCCTGACCCTCTGGGCCGCGGTCACGCTGAACTTCGTGCTCCCGCGCCTCATGCCGGGCAGCCCGAGCGACGCGGCCCTGGCGAAGCTCAGCCAGAACGGCCCCGTCACCGACGCCACCCGCAAGGCCATCGAGGCGCAGCTCGGCGTCCCGACCGGCAACCTGTGGGACCAGTACGTCAGCTACCTGCACCAGGTCATCACGCTCGACTTCGGGACGAGCTACACGTTCTACCCGCAGCCGGTCGGCGACCTCGTCGGCAAGGCCCTGCCGTACACGCTGATCCTGGTCGGCGTCGTGACGATCCTGGCGTTCGTCCTCGGCACCCTGATCGGTGTCGGCGCCGCCTGGAAGCGCGGCACCTGGCTCGACTCGCTCCCCACCCTGTCCGGCTCGTTCATGTCGACGTTCCCGTACTTCTGGACGGCGCTGCTCCTGCTGTTCTTCCTCGGCTACGTCCTGCACTGGTTCCCGACCACCGGCGCGTACTCGGCGACGACCACCCCGGGCCTCTCCGGAGCCTTCGTGGGTGATGCCCTGCAACACGCGGTCCTGCCGGCGGTCACGATCCTGGTGACGAGCCTCGGTGGCTGGATCATCGGCATGCGCAACGCGATGATCAACACCCTCGGTGACGACTACGTCACCTTCGCCGAGGCGAACGGCCTCCGCGGTCGCACCGTCGCGATCCGGTACGCCGCCCGCAACGCGATCCTGCCGAACCTCACCGGCTTCGGCCTCGCCCTCGGCGGGGTGGTCGGCGGCTCGGTGCTCGTCGAGCAGGTGTTCGGCTACCCGGGCATCGGCTACCTGCTGTTCAACGCCGTCATCGGGCAGGACTACCCGCTCATGCAGGCACTCTTCCTGATGATCACCGTGTCGGTGCTCATCGCCAACTTCATCGTGGACGTGCTGTACGGCGTCCTGGACCCGAGGACGCGCCGATGACCACGATCGCAGTACGCACGCAAGAACCCGAACAGCAGGCCCCGTCCAAGCTCCGGTCCGCCGCCCGCCAGTTCGGCGTCGTCTGGTCGAACACCAAGGCCCGGATCGGCATCGTCATCCTGGCCGTGTTCGTCCTCGTCGCGATCCTGGCACCGCTCCTCGCCCCGTACGGCGCCAGCCAGAACGGTTTCGCCCGGTCCGCCGACGCGACGCCCGACCACTGGATGGGCACCACCGCCGCCGGCGAGGACGTCCTGTCCCAGCTCATCTACGGCGCCCGCATCTCGGTGATGGTCGGCGCGGTCGCGGGCATCCTGTCCACGCTCGTCGCCGTCGCGATCGGCCTCAGCTGGGGCTACGTCCGTGGGTGGATCGCCGAGGTCATCGGCTTCGTCGTGAACCTGTTCCTGGTGATCCCGGGCCTGCCGCTCATGATCGTCATCGCGGCCTACCTGCAGAACGGCGGGATCGCGGTCATCATCGCGGTGATCGTCGTCACCGGCTGGGCCTGGGGCGCGCGCGTCCTGCGCAGCCAGACGCAGTCCCTCCGCGGTCGTGACTTCGTCACCGCCGCCCAGTTCTCCGGCGAGGGCGCGACCCGCATCGTGTTCCGCGAGATCCTGCCGAACATGACGAGCCTCATCGTCGGCAGCTTCTTCGGTGCCGCGACGAGCGCGATCCTGGCGGAGGCCGGCCTCGAGTTCCTGGGCCTCGGCGACTCCTCGATCGTCAGCTGGGGCACGATCCTCTACTGGGCGCAGAACTCCAACGCGCTGCTCACCGGCCAGTGGATCCTGCTGTTCGCACCGGGTCTCTGCATCGCCCTCCTGGCGATGAGCCTGACCCTCATCAACTTCGGCGTCGACGCCGTGTCCAACCCGCGGCTGCGCGAGGGCGCGCGCCCGAAGCGCAAGGAGGCGACCGCATGAGCGGCTCACGTTCCGCACCCCAGGACGGACTGGAGGCGCGCACCGGCGCCGCCACGGTCCTCCCGTCCGACGGTCCCACCGGATCCGCCACCGACGTCCTGCTCGACGTCCGCGACCTGTCGGTCGTCTACGAGTCGTCCGGGCAGACCGCCGTCCAGGCGGTCGACCACGTGTCGTTCTCGCTGCGGAAGGGCGAGTTCGTCGGCCTGGTCGGCGAGTCCGGGTCCGGCAAGTCGACGCTCGGCTACGCGCTGACACGGCTGCAGAAGCCGCCCGCGCGGACCAACGGCGGCAGCATCGTGTTCAACGGCCACGACATCCGCGACCTCGGCGACGAGGAGCTCCGGCAGCAGCGCCAGGGCGGCTTCGCGATGGTGCTGCAGTCCGGCATGAACGCGCTGAACCCCGTGCGGACGATCCGCAACCACTTCATCGACGTCTTCAGGGCCCACGGCCACGTGCCGCGCGAGCGGTGGGACAGCCGGATGCGGGAGCTCGTCGGCAAGGTGAAGCTGCCCGACTCGATGCTGGCGCGGTTCCCCGGCGAGCTGTCCGGCGGCATGCGGCAGCGCGTGTCGATCGCCCTGGCGCTGTCCCTCGAGCCGCAGCTCATGGTGTTCGACGAGCCGACCACGGCGCTCGACGTCCTGGTGCAGCACGCGGTGATGGACACGATCATCGAGCTGCAGCGTGCCGAGGGCTTCACGGCCGTGCTCATCAGCCACGACCTCGGCATCGTCCTCGAGGCGACCGAGCGTGTCCTCGTGATGCACGAGGGCCGGATCGTCGAGGACGGCGGATCGCGCGAGATCCTGCGCGACCCGCAGGACGAGTACACGCAGATGCTGCTCTCGCACTACGCCGACCCGCGCGCCGCGGTCGTGAGCCTGCCGGGCTTCCCGGACCGCTCGCTCCGAGCCGAGGCCGGTGAGAAGCGACAGCAGGCGACGTCGTCGTTCAGCACGGTCGGGTCACGGGAGCGCAGTGCCGCCCGGAACCCGATCGTCGTCGACCACCTCGTCAAGACGTACCCGGCGCCCCGTCGTGGCGAGCAGCCGGTGCAGGCGGTGCGCGACGTGTCGTTCACCCTCGAGCCGGGGCAGTCCCTGGCCCTCGTCGGTCAGTCGGGCTCCGGCAAGTCGACCATCGCGAAGGTGCTCACCGGCGTCGAGAAGCCGACGGCCGGCACCGTCCGGTTCGGTGACCTCGACGTCGCGAAGCTCGGGCGGCGGGGCATGCGGGACCTGCGCTCCGAGGTGCAGATGGTCTTCCAGGACCCGTACTCGGCGCTCAACCCACTGCACACGGTGGAGTACACGCTGACCCGTCCGGTCGTGAACTACACCGGGCTCCGCGGTCGCGATGCCCGACGCCGTGTGCTCGAGCTCCTCGAGACGGTGGGCCTGACGCCCGTCGAGCAGTTCGCGCAGAAGCTCCCGCACCAGCTCTCCGGTGGGCAGCGGCAGCGCGTCGTGATCGCCCGGGCGCTCGCGAGCGACCCGCAGGTGATCATCGCCGACGAGCCGGTCTCGATGCTCGACGTGACGCTCCGTGCCGGGGTGCTCGCGCTCCTCGAGGACCTGCGCGAGCAGTGGGGCGTCTCGCTCCTCTACATCACGCACGACCTGCTCAGCGCCCGACTGATCACCGACGACATCATGGTGCTGCACGACGGCGCGGTCGTCGAGCGGGGACGGACGGCCGACGTGCTGCAGCACCCGCAGGACGACTACACGGTGGCGCTCCTCGACGCCGTGCCGAACCCGCGGCGCAGACTGACGGCATGAACCTGCACGCGTTCCCCACCGTCCCGCCGTTCGGCCACCTGCCCACACCCGACGGCGTCGACGTCGTCGGCATCGACCTGCCCGTCGGCCGGCTCACCGCCTACCGCGTCGTCCCGACGGGGGAGTCGAAGGGCACGGTCCTCGTCGTCCCCGGGTACACCGGCTCGAAGGAGGACTGGCGCACGTTCATGCCGCTCCTCCGCGACGTCGGCTGGACCGCGGTGGCGATCAGCCGCCGCGGCCAGGCCGACTCGGCAGCGCCGACCTCGCCGTCGGACTTCGCGCTCGACGAGGAAGCCGCCGACGTGGTCCGGGTCGCCCGACTGCTCGACGACGGCGCGCCCGTGCACCTCATCGGGCACTCGCTCGGCGGGGTGATCGTCCGTGCCGCCGCGATCCAGGACCCGAGCGCCTTCCGCGACGTCGTGCAGTTCTGCTCCGGGCCGTACGGCTGGCCCTACCGCAAGGTCGCCGAGCTGACGATCCTGCACGACACCGGCGGCAACCTCCGCCAGCTCTTCGACTCGACGAACCCGCTCTGGGCCTACCGTCCGGACGAGGAGCTGCCCGACGACGTCCGGATGGTCCGCGACCGCTTCGACGCCACGAGCCCCCTGAGCGTCGTCGCCGGCGGGCACATCCTCGAGGACCACACCGACAGCTCCGCCGAACTCCGCGCCACCGGGCTCCCCGTCCTCGTCACGCACGGGGAGTGGGACACCGCCTGGCCGATCCCGTGGCAGCGGACCATGGCCGAGGACACCGGCGCCGAGTACGTCGTCATCCCGGAGAGCTGGCACGGCCCCCAGGTCGAGAACCCCACCGGAACCGTCGAGGTCTTCGACACGTTCCTCAGCAAGCACTGAAAGGCACCATCATCACTTCGCTGCACTTCCCCGACGGCTTCCTCTGGGGCGCCGCCACGGCCGCCCACCAGATCGAGGGCAACAACGTCAACAGCAACTGGTGGGTCCACGAGCACGAGCCGGACACCACGATCGTCGAACCTTCCGGCGACGCGGCCGACAGCTACCACCGGTACCGCGAGGACATCCGGATCGCCGCCGACCTCGGGCTGAACTCCTACCGGTTCAGCATCGAGTGGTCCCGCATCGAGCCCGAGCGCGGGTCCGTCAGCCGCGCTGAGGTCGACCACTACCGCCGCATGGTCGAGGCCTGCCACGAGTTCGGCATCGAACCGATCGTCACCCTCATGCACTTCACCGTGCCGCGCTGGTTCGAACGCGACGGCTTCTGGCGGGCACCCGACGCCGCCGACCTGTTCGCCCGCTACACCGAGGCCGCGCTCCCCGTCGTGCAGGACGGCGTCCGGTACGTGTGCACGATCAACGAGCCGAACATCGCGGCGATGCTCGCCGGTGGTGAGGACGCCGCGAACCTCGTCGCCTACGGTCTGCCGAACCCGGACCTCGGCGTCGCCGACGCGCTGCTGGCCAGCCACAAGCGGTCGCGCGAGGTCCTGGGACAGGTGTCGGGCCTCCAGACCGGGTGGACCATCGCGACCCAGGCGTTCAAGCCGACCGACCAGCCCGGGTCCACCGAGATGCTCCGCGAGTACGGGTACCCGCGCGACGACTGGTACCTGGAGCAGTCCGCCGGCGACGACTTCGTCGGCGTCCAGGCCTACACGCGCACGTTCATCGGCACCGACGGCCCGCTGCCCGTCGCGGACGACGTCGAGACGACGCTGACCGGCTGGGAGTTCTACCCGGAGGCCGCCGCCGACGGCATCCGCAGCGCGTGGGAGCTGTCCGGCCACGTGCCGGTCATGGTCACCGAGAACGGCATCGCCACCGCCGACGACACCCGCCGGATCGCCTACACGCAGGGCGCGCTCGAGGGCATCCACCGCTGCATCGAGGACGGCATCGACGTCCTCGGCTACCAGCACTGGTCACTCCTCGACAACTACGAGTGGGCCTCCGGCTTCCGGCCGACGTTCGGGCTCGTCGCCTGGGACCGCGAGACGTTCGAGCGCACACCGAAGCCGTCGGCACACTGGTACGGGCAGGTCGCGCGGGCGAACGCGCTCTGAGTCGCGGCGGGGGCCGGCCGGGAGGCGCGCCCCACCACCGACACCCCGGTCACGTCGTCGACGTGGCCGGGGTGTCGTGTTCCGGTGACTCGTCGTGTTCCGGTGACTCGTCGGGATCCCGTGCCTCGTCGGGATCCCGTGCCTCGTCGGGACCTCGTGTCTCGTCCTGGCCCGGTCCTCGTCGCCGCCGCGGCACGTCCGGGGCTGCATGCGCAGTCAGGAGGGCCGCGACACGGGCGGATCCGCGCTCGCGAGCGAGGTCCAGCGCCGTCCGGCCCTCGGAGTCCGGCAGGTCCACCAGGGCACCGCGGGTCAGGAGCAACTCGGCGGTCGCCGGCCGGTCGAACCACGCGGCGGCGTGCAGCGGTGCGAAGCCCCAGCGGGTGTCGACCTCGTCCAGTCCGGCCGGCTCCCCGACGAAGCCGTCGAGTGCCATCGCCAGGCCGCCGACGTCCCCGTGTGCGGCGGCCCGCACCGCGGCGGAGGCCCACTCGGCCCAGCCGTCCGCCAGCGGGCCGTGCCAGCCGTGAGCGGACCGCTCCTCCAGGTCGGTCCAGGTGGTCTCGTCGACACTGTGGACCTCGACGGCGACGTCCTGGAAGACGATCGCGAGCTCGCCGGTGGGGGAGACCAGCAGGCGGAGTTCCC
The DNA here is from genome assembly GCF_003234795.2 of Curtobacterium sp. MCLR17_032. Taxonomy (NCBI): domain Bacteria; kingdom Bacillati; phylum Actinomycetota; class Actinomycetes; order Micrococcales; family Microbacteriaceae; genus Curtobacterium; species Curtobacterium sp. MCLR17_032. Next base: position 467,404 of record NZ_CP126268.1, read on the forward strand.
AGCCGTCCGGCCCGACGTGCGCGAGTTCGCCGCGGAGGACGTGCACGTCACCGGCGAGCAGATCGAGCGGCCCGGCGTCCGACGGGTCGAGTGTCACGCCACGGAAGCGCAGCGTGACGCGGGCGTGGTTCCACCGCCGCCAGAGCCCCTCCGGGGTGTCGAGCACCTCGTCGTTCCGGACGACGACCACGACGCTGAGGGTCTGGTCGTCCGCCTCCCACGACTCGAAGCGGGCCTCGTCCCACTGCACGGAGGCGAGTGCCGCGACCGTCGGTGGGGCGTCGAGGACGAGTCGACCGAGGTGTTCGCGGTGGCCGTCGACGTCCTCGAGGGACACGTACCCGACGCTCGGCCAGTTCACGTGACTCCAGCGCATGAGCTGACGATACCGGGCAGGACGACGCTGCGAGCCCGCGTCCACCGGTGGTCAGCACGGTGTTCCGGTCGCACGGGTGCGTGGTCGATGCCGACGACGGACCAGACGTTCCCGTCAGGACCCGTTCCGCGCAGAGGCGTCGGCCCGTCGTCCCTGTTCGAGGATCGCCCTCCGCCGCATGGCCTTGGCCTCGCGGCGGGACCGCTTCGATCGGCGGCCGTCGCCGTCGGCTCCGTAGCCGTAGTGCTGCCCGTAACCGTACCCGTACGGAGCCGGCCCCTTGTGCTGCGCCATGGTCAGGACCGTGCCGAGCACGCGCGCGCCGAGGCTCTCGAGGTCGGCGATGGCACGTGCGAGCTGCGGTTGACGCGTCCGGCCCTGAGCGCTGACGACGATGGCTCCGCCGGTCAGCTTGCTGAGGACCGCTGCGTCGGTCACGGGGAGCAGTGGTGGTGTGTCGAAGAGGACGTAGTCGTAGCTCTGTTCGAGGTCGGCGACGAGCGCGCGCATGGCTTCGGAACCCAACATCTCACTCGGGTTCGGAGGCACCTGCCCGGCCGGGATGAACACGAGGCTGCCCTCACCCCAGGGCTGCGCGACATCGCCGATCTCGGCCTGGCCGATGAGGAGATCCGCGAGCCCGACGGCACCCTCGACGCCCATGGTGGACGCGAGACGTGACCGGCGCAGGTCGGCATCCACGAGCGCGACGGATGCTCCGCTCTCAGCCAGAGCGATGGCGAGGTTCGCGACCGTGGTGGTCTTCCCCTCGTTCGGCATGGCGGATGTGAGAACCAGGCTCTTCCGGTGCCCGTCGAGCCCCACGAAGAGCAGGCTCGTCCGCAACGCACGGTAGGACTCGGCCAGCGGGCTCCGGGGATCGGCGTGCACGATGAGCGGGCGGAGTTCTGCTTCGCCGTCGAAACGGATCTCGCCCAGGACGGCGGCGGAGGTGACGGCCTCGATGTCGGTCTTGCCGCGGACCCGGGTGTCGACCGCCTGACGGGAGAGCGCGAGGGCGATGCCGCCGATGACGCCGCCGAACACGCCGAGTGCGATCGCCACCGACGGTTGCGGGGCGGATGGCGTGCCGGGTATGACCGCTGGCTGGATCGTCTCGACGCGGACGAGGCTCTGCCCACCGGCGATCGGCTTCTCCAGACCGTTCGTGATCAGGGACCGGAAGCTCGCACCGATGGCGTCGGCGATGCGTGCCGCCGCTCGAGGATCCGGGTCGACGACGCTGATGTCGATGAGCACCGAGTTCTGGGCCGCCGAAGCAGAGACACGCTGGGCGAGTTCGGATGCGGTCTCGTGCAGGTGCAGCTTCTCGATCACCGGGCCGAGTACGGCTTCGCTGCTCACGACCTGCGGGTACGACCGGGTCTTGGCCTGCGCGGCTGAGCTTCCCTGCCCCAACTCGGTTGCCGATCCGGCGCTGCTCTGTACGGCGATGTACAGGGTCGTCGACGCCGTGAACAGCGGGGTCGTCGAGGCGATGACCGCGATGGCGGCGCCGACGCCGATGGCGAGCATGGACACGACGCTGAGCCACCGGTTGGAGACGACGCGGAGGAGTTCTCTGAGCGACATGTCCCTGCTCTCTCGAAGAAGTACGGAATATCAGTGTACCAGTATTAATAGCAGAGACTATCCAAACGGCGGTCACGGTCGTCGCAGCAACCGGAGGTCGCCGGAACGGACTCCGAAGAAGTCGCGTGCCGGAACTGAGCCGGTGCGTTGGAGGAGCGCCAGGTTGAGCCCGCCGGAAACGACGTTGCCGAGCACGGTGGCGACCGCCGCGCCGAACGCGCCGAACGGCCCGACGAGTGCGAGCAGCGCTCCGATGTTGACGACGCAAGCGACCGCGAGTGACATGCTCTTGAACCCAGGACGTCCGCGCGCCGACAGGCCGACCCCCGCGATCGAACCGGGGTTCCCGATGACCACTCCGGCCAGCAGGATGAAGCAGACAGGGAGGCTCGACGTGAACTCCGCGCCGAACAGTGTGGGGACGACCCACGACGCGATCGATGCGACAGCGATCGCGCTCACGACCGTGGCGAGCGTGGAGATCCGGCCCGCGCGAGTCAACGACGCGCTGTCCGTACCGGCCGAATCGGACACGAACATGACCTCACGGATCGCGCTGTTCACGATCAACGGCATCTCGCTCAGACTGACGGCGACGACGTAGAGCCCGAGTTCCGTCGTGCCAGCGAGCGGTGCCATCAGCACCTGGTCGATCCGGGACAGGACGACTCCGGACAAGGTCCCGAGCCAGACGCGCCCCCCGTAGCTCAGGAGCGCGCGGTGGTCTACCGCAGGCGTCGGAGGGGCCGACCGGGCTCGCTGCACGAGGCCGGGGACGTAGACGATGGCTCCGACCACGGGCGTGATCGCGAGCACCGCGACGCAGGAGCCGACGGTGAGCTGGTCCATGCCCGCGAGGACCGAGATCGCCGCGAGCTTGGACCCGTTCACGATGAGGCGCTCGGTCGCCACGGTCCCCCATTGGTGCAGGCCCCCGGCCACGGCCGACAGCAGCGCTGTGCACATGCTCGGGACGATCGCCAGAGCTGAGCAGCACAGCAGGATGCGGAGTTCATGCGATCCCGCAGACAGGAGTCCGGCACTGGCGACGACCGTTCCTGACGCGAGCGCGCCGAACAGGCAGGTGTACACGGTCGCTGGTCGGAGGACGCGGTGCGCGAGTGCCGGGCTCTGAGCGACGAAGAAGGTGACGGCGATGGGAAGCCCGAAGGCGGCCAACGTCGTCGTGAGTAGCAGTGGTGCGACCGACGCTGCGACCGTACCTCGGCCGGACGCGCCGAGCGCGTGGGCCATGATCGGCATGGTGAGCAGGGCTGCGAGCGGCGCGATGCTGTTGCCGAGGGTGCCGATCACGACGCGCCGGACCGTCGCCGACATCACGGGACGGTGCTCCGAGACCTGCTCGGAGCGCTCGCAGCTCGATGCTGTCGCCGAACTCCGGGACGCTCCCCCTCTGGGTCCCTCCGCGCGAACGGGGGTGCACCCATCGCCACGGTCATCCAGAGCAACGTCCCGAGGCCGGTCACGAAGGCGACGGAACTGAACGTCATGACCGCGACCAGCGCGAGCGCCCCGGCGAGCCGCCCTCCTTCGACCGCCCTCGGTCGGACACCGGGAGCGAGGAGTGACCCGGTCAGGACGCCGAAGTAGCACCCACTCGCCAGGACACCCCAGCAGAGCCCGAGCATCAGTGCGGGGTTCTCGAAGCTGGTTCCGAGCCTGAGATGGACCGCGGTGGTGACGGCGTTCTCCGGTCCGCCGCCGAGCAGGACATACCGGGTGAGTTCCGGTAGTCCCTCAGTGAGCGCGATGCTCCGTGCTCTCGAGGAGCCGTCGTCGTCCCTGAGCTTCTCTGACAGTCCTGCCCCGAGCTCGGGCAGGGCCAGCAGGGTCGCGATCGTGAGGGCGAAGGAGAGCAGCGCGATCGTCGCTGCGGGGACGAACGGCACGCGTCGCGCGACGAGCATGGCAACGAGCGCCACGACGGAGAGCGCGAGAGCGGCTCGCGCCTGCGTCGCGAAGAGGGTGGCGATGAACAGCATCGCGCACGGCGCGATGATCGCAGCGCGACGGATGGATCGCAGGAGGGCGACCGCGACGAGCACCACCACTGCCAGCTCGAGGAAGCTGTCCGCGGTGCCGAGGGCCCTGCTCTGGTCGTTGATGTCGAACCAGTAGTAACGCGCCGCGTACTCTGCGGCGAACGGCTGCGGGAGTGCTCCCGACCAGATGAGGAGGGCGACGATGCACTCGACGACGACCACTGCCACGAAGATCTGCGCCAGCCTGGTGCCGGCACGTGGGGCATCGCTGATCGCTCGACGGACCAGAGCGAATCCCGCTGCCGAGGGTGCGAGCGAGTCGATCAGGAACTGCTGCTCACCCGAGGTCCCGGTCGCCGACGACGTGAGGACCACCGCAGTTCCGAGTGTCAGGATCGCGAGTGTGGTCGGCAGCGCGTCGAGAGCATCCTGCAGGTAGGTCCGTGTCCGCGTGGCGAACTGCGCGGAGGCGACGACACCGATGAAGACCGTGCCGAGGTTCAGGCTGCCGACTACGGGGATCCCGATGACTGGCGCTGCCACCTGTGGGATGAGGACGAGCACGGCGATGATCGCGCCCGCCGCGATCCAGAGGTGGCGAATCGTGAGCAGTGCCACGGTGATCATCACGACGAGGGCTCCGAGCCCGATCATGCGCGAGAGCCTTCGATGAGCGCTGTCCAGCCCGCGGCTGCAGCGTCGACCGCTGCCGCTGCAGCCGCTCGCAGGACGTCGTCAGGGAGCTCGACTGCGCTCTCGATCGCGGTCACCCACGCAGACACCCGCGCCGTCGTGTCCAGGTCCACGTCGATCAGGAGGTCGGGGAGGTCGGTGTAGAGGGCTTCGTGCGCTGATACACGAGGGCCGATGAAAGGGGTCCCGAGCTCGAGTGCCCGCACGGCGATGCCGCTCTGGAAGACTCTACGGTACGGCACGAGAACGACGGAGGCCGTCGCGACCAGCTCGTCGAACTCCTGCTCGGAGAGGAACCGGTCGGCCACGGTCCAGCCGGGGATGGACGGCCATCCTCGACCGTGGACCTCCAGGTCGAGCCGTTCGGACATGAGGACGCCGAGGGCCCGGAGGACCTCCATGTCGCGGTCCTCCTTCCAGGTGCCCAGGACGCGCACGATCGGTCGAGCGGGCGCGGGACGTGCGTCGTCGGTGTGCCCTCGGCGCTGCACGGGATGGAGGAGCATCGATGCGCGGTCCGCGAGGCCGTGTCGGTTCAGGGCAGAGAGGGCTTCGTGGCCATGAACGAGGAGGCGCGGCTTCGGTCCGACTCGACGAGCGACGACGCGGCCGACGGCACCGTGCCCGATCGACGGGACGAGGGGTTCGGGATCGTGGATGACGAGCACGGTGTCACCGGCGCGGTTGCGGAACAGGCGGAGGAGCGCGAGGTCGAAGTACCCGAGGACCGGCCAGGTGACGATCGTCAGGACACTGTGTTCGGTCCGCGCTCGACCGAGCACCCGGATGTACTCGCGCAACCACCGGTACCTGCTGCTTCCGGAAGAGCTCGGCTCCGTGATCTCGTACCGGACGACGCGAGCGCCGGCAGCAGTGACCACTTCGACCAGTGCGTCGGTGTAGTGCCGGAGAGCGCCACCCAACGGATTCACGACACACACCCGGCTCTCGTCGGGGGTCGGGACACGGCCGTCGTCGGTTCGGGGTCGAGGACGACGGCCGGTCCGAACGGGCACTCGGGGCGCTTCGCTGCAAGGAGCAGGCTTCCCAAGACATCTCACCTTGAAAGTATAGCATCTGATATTTTTCCAGTCAAGCTGGTTTGTGTGCTTCGCGGAGCTTCGTGAGGACCTCCTCGTCGTAGGTGGCGAGCGCTTGCTCGTCGTTGCCGGCGTTGAAGACGTTGTCCTCGTGAAGGCCTCCGCTGCCGTGCCAGCGAATCGGCACGGCATCCCCGTCGGTGAGGGCGCCGACCGGTACGACGATGAAGCCGGCTCGGACCGCGAGTGCGTGGAGCCAGATGTCGTCTGCGCGCGGCGCGACTGCCATGAACCGTGTCCCGGCGGACCGTATGTGCGGAAGGAACGACGGTGGGTACAGGACCCCGCCGACCCCGAGGCCGATCGTCCGTGCGTCGTCATCGGTCGGAGCGGCGGCCTCCCATGTCGCGTACGGGGCCAGGCGGCCGGATGCAGTGAGGCGTACGCGTCGTGCGCGGTGAGCCACGACGGCACCCGGTGTCGCCGCCGCTGCATCGACGAGTGTCCGGAGCCAACGCCGAGGGTGCATCATGTCGTCATCCGCGGTGACGAGCGGGAGCTCCGAGTCTTCCGCGAGCACGACCTGCGGGTAGTACTTCGTGTGGGGTCCGATGTGGTCGGGTGCGTTCCGGATCTCGAGTCCGCGGGTCGTGAGCCTGCGCAGGGCGGGAGTCGGTCTTTCCGCTCTCGGATCATCCGGGTCGAGCCACAGCACCAGGCGAGACGGTCGGAGCGACCCCAGGCCGATGCTCTCGATCGCGAGGTGGGCGAATCTGACCCGCCGTCCGTGGGATGTCATGGACACGACCGGACCGCCAGGCGCAGTGATCGGTTCGTGGCTGACCCGATTCCGGAACGAGAGCGCGGTCATGAGTCCTGCCGTGATGAAAGGGCGGCGGGAAGGTCGTGGTATCGACCGTTTGCGGCTCGTCACGACGCATCCTCCTGACGAGGTTCGTGGAGCCAGGCGTCCGACGCGATGCGACCGTCGATCAGCGGCAGACTCGCGCTGACGGACTCCGGGTCCAAGGGGCGCTCGATGGCACGGGCCAGAGACTCCGCGAGACGGCCGACCAGGTTCCTGTCGACCGGAACGACATGGTGTCCGTTCGCCAGGAGCCAGTCGGACAAGCCCGTCTGACGTGTCGTGACGATGGTTGCACCAGCAGCGAGCCCTTCCTTGATCGGGAGCCCGATCTGCTCGCGCCAGCGCCCGTGCGGGACCGACGGCGCGACGAGGACCCTCGTCTGCGCGACGATGTCCAGCGCCGTCGAGCGAGGCAACGGTCCGGTCGTCGCTCGGGTCGTCGGGCGTTCCGCTGCCCACTGCGCGACCGTGTCGAGGAGTGGTCCCCCACCGACCAGCGTGAGTCGAGCCTCCGGGATGTCCCGTTCCACCCGCTCCCACGCGCGCATGAGCTGGTGGACCCCACCGCGATCGGACAGTTCTCCGAGGTACAGGACGGCGGGTCGTCGTGCCGGCTGTGGGCTGACCACCGGCTCAGGGAGTTCGAGGATGGTCCGGTGGGGAACGGACGCCACGCCCGGCAGGCTCGTGTACAGGTCAGCGCTCGCTGCGGAAGCGAAGCAGATGCGGTCGACGACCGTGCGGATCAGGAGCCCGATCATCGTCTTGCCGAATGCGGTGACCAGCCGCGGTGTCTTCTGCCCACCGGTGAGCAGGATCGGAAACGGGGTGAGTTCCATGGCGTAGACGACGGTCCGCCGAGGCCGCCCGTGTACCAGGCCCCCGAGGTGCCAGGCGGCTGCGAGTGCGATCCAGCGCGGCAGGAACCGCATCCACAGTGGCTCTGGGAGTTCGAGCACCGTGTGCGAGGCGGAGAGCAGGCGCTTGATCGCCGAGGCGAGCGTCGTCCGGTGGACGGTGGCTGGCAGGTCGACGCCGAGCATGTCGTACTTCGTCGCGAAGTACAGGTTCACCGCGTCGGTCATCCGTGGGAGTCGCTCGAGGTGGACGGCGCGGAGCTCGGGGAAGATGCGGAGGACGGACACCGGCATGCTGTCCGTCGGGCGTGTGCGCGGCTGCATCACGCGTGGCGCGAAAGGCATTCGGACAGAGTTCCGTTCGGGGTCGGGGATTCGAGGACGTACGCAACAGAGCCGGCGGAACGTACCCGAGCACACACCGCCGGCTCTGTCGGCGTCATTCCTTCGCTGCCTCGGCGGAGTTGCCGTCTCCGAGCTCATCCGTGTTCGGAGCGTCTCCGACGTAGGTGACCTCGTTGCCGGTGCCCATCGCGTGGACCGCCTTCATGGTCGATCCGTGGACCGTGTTGTCCGATCCTTCGATGTTGAGGACGTCGACGGGGCCGATCTCGACGTCGGCGTCATCGGTGAGGAAGGAGATCGTGGCGCATCCGGCCGCCATCGCCTTCTTCGCTGCTCGCACGTCGGTCACGGTGAGGTGGTCGTCGACACACCGGTTGCTCTCGAGGGCGACGGCACTCGGCGTCGACGTGGCCGTGGGGGTCGGGTCGTCCTGTCGGTCGTGGCCGTTCGAGCAGCCGGCCAGCGTCATGACGGCCGCGAGGGCGACACCGGGGATCAGGAGGAGGGAGTGCGAGCGCATGTCGGCTTGTCCGTTCTTCAAGTGATGGGTCAATCTAGTATATCGCATGACAGGGAAAACGGAAGGGCCGCGCTCGTGTGAGCGCGGCCCTCCGGTGATCCTCGTCCGACGTCAGCGAGCGCTGTCGGTGACGGTGATCGTGCGGGTCTCGGTCTGCATGGCTCCACCCGGGACGGTGTACTCCACGAGCAGGCCGTACGCCGTGTTCTGGTTGTTCAGCGTCGCGACGGTCTCCCACTCGCCGAGTGCGTTGACGGTGACCGGGGCGGCGACCTGGCGATCCTTACCTGCCCAGTTCCAGATCTTCACCTCGGTACCGGTGGTTCCCTTCCCGGAGATGCGGACCTGCTTGTCGGCAGCGACGACCGTGCTGCCCTCGGCGGGGGTGTCCACGGAGAAGGGCTGGGTGACGGTTTCGCTGTTGGTGACGGTGATGGTGCGGGTCTCGGTCTGCATGGCTCCACCCGGGACGGTGTACTCCACGAGCAGGCCGTACGCCGTGTTCTGGTTGTTCAGCGTCGCGACGGTCTCCCACTCGCCGAGTGCGTTGACGGTGACCGGGGCGGCGACCTGGCGATCCTTACCTGCCCAGTTCCAGATCTTCACCTCGGTACCGGTGGTTCCCTTCCCGGAGATGCGGACCTGCTTGTCGGCAGCGACGACCGTGCTGCCCTCGGCGGGGGTGTCCACGGAGAAGGGCTGGGTGACGGTTTCGCTGTTGGTGACGGTGATGTTCCGGGTCTGCGTCGTCGTGACGCCGCCCTTGGTGTACTCGATGTACAGACCGTACTGAGTGCTCTCGTTGTTCAAGGTGGCGACGGTGTCCCACTCGCCGGACCCGTTCGCAGTCACCGTCTGCGCGACCTGACGGTCCTTACCTGCCCAGTTCCAGATCTTCACCTCGGTGCCCGTGGTGGCGGTGCCGGAGATGGTTACCTGCTTCTCCGGCGCGACCACGACGGCGTTCTCAGCCGGCGTCACGACGTTCGAGTCGGCGACGGTCTCCCCCGTCACGTTCTTCACGTGGTAGAGGCCGGTCACCGGGTCCTGGCCCGGCACGGTGTAGATCGTGTCGAGGGTGTAGGCGACGTCGTGCGCCAGGTCCCCGGAGGCGTCCCAGGTGCCGTCCGGCCGAACGGTCGTGTCGATGACCGTTCGCGGATTGCTGCCCTGCGTCCGGATCTGGACGCGGGCGCCGGCCTCACCCGTGCCCGCGAACTGCACCGTCTTGGTCGGGTTGACCGTGATCGAGCCGTCTGCGGGACTCGAGATGACCAGCGGGTCCACGTCGGACTTGCCCGGGTTCACCGTCACCTCGGCGGTGGTGACGTTGTTGCCCTTCGAGACGCCGGCGACGACGAGCTGGTACTCGCGGTCCTCGAGGTCGTTCAGCACGATGCGGTAGCCGTTGGTCGCGGTCGCCTGGCCGAGGACGACCCGGGGGTTGCCCTTCTCGTAGACGCGGATGAGCGAGTTCGTCTGGGCAGTGCCCGAGACGACGAGCGGCTGCCCGGCGTCGAGCTCCGCTCCGTTCTCCGGGCTCGAGACGGCGACACCGGCGCCGTAGGGGATCGTGACGTCCTGCGGGGTCGCGTCCTCGTCGCGGATCTCCTGCGTCGCGGTGAGTTCGTAGTCACCCGCGGCGTTCGGGGCGTTGACGGGGACCTCGAAGGAGCCGTCCTCACCGGTCATGGTCGTCGCGACCTGCTTGGTGCCGCTCTTGACCTTGATGGTGGTGTTCTTGCTGGCCGAACCGGTGAGCTTCGCGACCGCTTCGACGTTCGCTTCGGAGAGCTCCGGCTGGACCGACAGCGGCGTGACCGGCAGGTCCACGTCGACGTCGCTCTCGGCGATGAGCTCAGCGCCGTTGTAGGCCTTGAGGTGCACCGACGTGTTGCCCAGCGCGAGGGCGCTGAGGGCCTGCGACCACTTGCCGTCCTTCGCAGCGGCGTTGTAGGTCTTCTTCTTGCTGTCCTTGTCGAGGTAGGAGACCTCGACGTCGGTCGCGTCGGCCGGCGCCGTGCCGTCGAGCAGGGCGGTGCCGGCCTCGAGGTCGACGTCCTGCACGTCGGCACCGAAACCGGCGAGGGTGGTGGGCAGGCCGACGAATGAGTGCGATGTCGGCGCGTTGGACATCGCGAGCAAGTTGCCGTAGTTCGAGTTGAGCGGCACCGCGTCAGAGGTCAGCCACAGCCATCCCGCCTTGGAGTCGTTGACCTTGCTCTTGAACGAACCGTCCTCAACGGTCCACTTGGTTCCCTCGCCGTAATTGCACGTGTAGAGGTAGGCGATCGGAGTTCTCTGGGACGTTCCGCCCGCGACCAAGCACTGGTCACCCCAAGAAGGCTGTTCTGCGTGGAGCTTCCAGTAGTCAGCGCCATTGGCCGTTTCCGCGAAGTACGCAGTGATCGGGATCGCGTCCTCCTTCGCTTCTTCCAGGGTGCTCGATGTCTTCACCACCCCATAAGTCCCGCCCACAGCGAGGTAGCTGTACCCGGTGTCGGTCTTCGAGATGAGCTGGAAGTGCGCTCCCTCCTCGCCGACCTCGTACTCGTGCGTCGACGACGCCTTGGTCTCGGTCGCGGCGCCGGCCGGCATGATGCCGAACCCGAGTCCGCTGATGACGGTCGTCGCGGCCAGGACGCCAGCGCCCAGCTTCCCGACGGTCTTCTTCTTGGCCATCTGTGTGGTGTCTCTCTGTTCGTGACGGGACATCCCGGACCCCACAGCTGCGGAGTGTCGGGAGCGGATCAGGCCGCGACTCCGCGGCAGAGGACAAATATATCACATCTTAATACGGAATAGCACTAGCGTCCTCCTGACCACGTTCCCCGAGGAAGAGGACATCGATGCACCGTCCACCCCTGATCCGCACCGCGGCGCTCGCCGCGGTCGGCCTGACGATCGCTGCGCTGCTGACACCGGCGGCAGCGACAGCAGCGCCGACAGACCCGACGGCCCCGACCGCGCCCGCAACACAGGCACCCGCCCCCCAGAGCCGCACCGTCGCCAACCAGCCCACCGGCGTCAGCCTCACCGCGATCGACTCCCGGACGTACCGCGTCACCGGCACGCCGCGCTGCGGCCTGTTCGAGTCGCCGTGCCAGGTCCACGTCGGCAACGTCGGCGGCGACTACCACTGGGACGGCGGGACCTCGACCGCGGTGTTCGCCAACTGGCGCTACGGCGAAGCGAAGACCCCGGAGTTCTGGACCTACGGCTGCACGCTGTTCGGCTGCAAGGACTCTGCGCACGTCCGGGGCAACCCGGTCGTCCGTCCGTTCCCGGACCAGAAGCTGACGGCGAGCGTCGTGCGGCAGGACGACGCGCAGCGGACCGTGACGGTCAGCGGCAACGCGACCGGCGGCGCCGAGGTCCGCCGGAACGACAACCGGATCGCGACGGCGACGTCGGCCGACCCGGGGGTCTGGAGCGCGACGGTCTCCGGGCTCTCGGTCGGCTGGAACACCCTCGTGTTCGAGCAATACGTCCGCGGCACCTACAAGGGCCAGGCGCTCGTCTCGGTCCAGATCGCTGCGCCGACCCAGCCGGAACGCATCGTGGGGGACAGCGGCAGCGCCACCCTCGAGCGGGCCGCGACGACCCCTGTGTCGGCGTCCTTCACCCCGCGCTCGGCCTTCTCGACGCCGTCCGGGTCGATCGAGTTCCACGCCCCGGCGGGCACCACCTTCGCGACGGGCCAGGACCGACAGCGCGGGCAGCGGTTGTCGGGCGGCTCGTGGTCGGACTTCAGCGGGGACACCCTGGTGAGCGGTGTCCGGTCCGCGGACGGTCGGACCTACCGGTACTCCCTGGCGAACCGTGACTGGGGTGTCGCGAACGGCCAGCGGTTCCGCTTCACCATGGGTGTCGAGACACCACTGGGCATCACCCAGACCTCGAGCTCGATGACGGCTCGCCTGGTCGGGTCGATCGCCGCCGGGTCGTTCGACACCACGGCGACGGTCCGGACGACGGTGAACGACAAGGCCCTCACCGCGCGGGTGACGGACGTCGACCAGTCCGCGCGCAGTGCCACGCTCGAGGGCACCACGCCGGCCCGGACGACCGACCTCGAGATCACCTGGACACGCAACGGCCAGCAGACCACCCGGCGCATCCAGCCGACGAGCCCGGGAGCCTGGACGGCCGCGCTCGACGGGCTCGAGTACGGCGCGAACACGGTCCGGGTCGAGGCGTTCGCCAACACCACGTCGATCGGCTCGACGGACGTGCAGGTGGCGGTCCCGCGTCCGGACTTCAGCGCCACCGCCCGGTTCGATGACGACGTGGACGTCCCGGTCGTGGTCGGCGGCTCCGGTGCCACCGGGTCGACCGTCGAGTTGTCCGACGGGCAGACCAGCGTCGCCGTCGTCCCGGTGCGTGACGGACGCTGGGAGGTCTCGCTCCCCGCTCCGGACCGCGGTGGTGTGCGGACGCTCCGCGCCGAACAGCGCCAGGGCGGCCAGGTGACCGACCGGGCCGACGTGTCGATCGACTACGGAGCCGCCGTGCGGATCACCTCGCCCGGGGACGGCTTCATGGTCTCGCCGGTCTTCCCGGAGGTCCTGGTGACCGGTCGCGCAGCTGACGGGGCGATCGTCACCCTGACCGACCGGAACGCGCCGGGCGTCGTCCTCGGTCGGGCGGTGGCCCGTGATGACGGCACGTGGGCGATCAGGACACCCGCCCTCGACGACCAGGACCACCTGCTGGTGGCTACGGCTCGTTCCCGTGGCGCGAACACCACGACGACGACGCTCTCCATCGTCGGTACTCCCTGACCGGAGGCCGTCACCAGGGTGCGCCGACCGGCTCCCGCGGGACCGGTCGGCGCACCCTGCTGGGAGCTCTCGGAGCGCTCGCTGAGGGGCGAGGAGTTGGATGGACGGCATGACCACCGTTCCGAACATCACGCTCAACGACGGACGCACGATCCCCCAGCTCGGCTTCGGCGTCTACCAGATCGATCCCGCCGAGACGAAGGCCGCGACCCTGGCCGCGCTCGAGGTCGGGTACCGCCACATCGACACCGCCGAGATGTACGGCAACGAGAAGGAGGTCGGCGAGGCGATCGCGGAGTCCGGCATCGACCGCTCCGAGATCTTCGTCACGTCGAAGCTCAACAACGGCTTCCACGCCCCCGAACTCGCTGCCGAGAACGGCAAGAAGTCGGCTGACCTGCTCGGCGGCTACACCGACCTGTTCCTCATCCACTGGCCCCTGCCGACCGTCTCGGACTTCGTCCCGACGTGGAAGGCCCTCGAGGAGCTCTACCACGCCGGCACCAGCCGCAGCATCGGTGTGAGCAACTTCCAGGCCCACCACCTCAACCGCCTCGCCGCGGAGACGACCGTCACCCCGGCCGTCAACCAGATCGAGGTGCACCCGTACCTCGCGCAGGAGGAGCTTCGCGCCTACGGCCGCGAGCACGGCATCGCAACCGAGGCCTGGTCCCCGATCGCACAGGGCCTCGTCCTCGACGACGAGACCATCGTCCGCATCTCCGGTGCCACGGGTAAGACCCCGGCACAGGTCGTCCTCCGCTGGCACATCCAGCGCGGCGACATCGTCTTCCCGAAGTCGGTCACCCGTTCGCGCGTCGAGGAGAACTTCGCGATCTTCGACTTCGAGCTCTCCGACGAGGACATGACGGACATCACGGTGCTCGACAAGGGCCACCGCACCGGCCCGGACCCCGACACGTTCGACTACGTCCCGGCGTAGTCCGATCCGACACGACGAAGCCCCCGCACCGATCGGTGTGGGGGCTTCGTCGTGTCGAGCAGTGTCAGCCGGTGGCGACCGAGGCGGTCACCGTGAACTTCGCGGTGCGCACGACCTGTCGGGTCGGGCCGACCAGGCGTTCGAGGACCGGGCGGTACCGCAGGTGCGAGTTCCAGACGCACCACAGTTCGCCGCCGGCCTGGAGGATCGTGGCCGCGTTCCGGAACATCGCCTCGGCTGCGTCGGTACTCACCGTGGTGCCCTCGTGGAAGGGTGGGTTGCACAGCACGAGCTGGGCGCTGCCGGCGTCGATCTCGTCCCCGGCGTCACTCCGGAGGACCCGGACCCGGTCGGCGACGCCGTTCGCCTCGGCGGTCGCGGTGGTCGAGGCGACCGCGGTCGAGGTGACGTCCGTCGCGATGACCCGGACGGCCGGCCTGCGACGTGCGAGCTCGACCGCGATGACGCCGTTCCCGCTGCCGAGGTCCACCGCGGTCCGGGCCGTGGGCACCGCGTCGTCCATCGCCTCGAGCAGCACCCGCGTCCCGAGGTCGAGTGATGCCCCGGCGAACACCCCACCGTGCGCAGCGATCGTCATGCCGAGTTCGTCGAGGTGCACGCGCCGGGGCCACGGAGCGGTGACGGCAGCGCGGGCAGCAGCGGCGGCGAGGGGGTCCTGCGCGACGAGCAGTCGGCTCTTGCCCCGACCGCGCGAGGCCGTGACGTCGCCGAAGTACCGACGGAGGACGTCGTTCTGCGACAGCGTCATGTGCTTGTTGACCCCACCGCAGAGCAGCACCACGTCGGGGGCGGCCCACCGCGCGACGGCCCGGGCGACCTCGTCCAGCCGGTCGTTCGACTTCGGCAGGCGGAGCAGCACGAGTCGGACGTTCCGGAAGGCGTCCTCGAGGCTCCGGGGGTGGGTGAAGCCACGGCGCCCGAACGTGCCGGCGGCGGCGCCGAGGGCTCGCTCGCTCGTCAGGGAGTCCTGCACGACACGGATGCCGTCGGCTCCGTGCAGGGACAGCAGCCCGAGGGTCAGGACGCCGTACCGGTCGTCGACGACCGCGACCTCGCCGGGCTGCCGGAGTGCGTCGCCGTGCACGTGCGGCGCCTCGTCGAGCAGGAACCGGTCCGTGCCGTCGATGGTCATCAGGTCCGGACCGCGGTCGGCGGGGGAACGGCGGAAGTGGTCCGCGAAGTCGAATGACGGCACGGTCCGAGGGTAACCGGGCCGGACTGGCATCCGGACCACACCACGGGGAGCAGTGGTATGTCACACGCGACACAGACCGTTCTGGACCCTACGCTCGTGAGTTCCCGGACCGTCCGGGCCTGGTCGAGCAGCGAGAGTGCCGATGTTCCCACCGCGACACGACACCAGGCCGCTGCTGCGCGACCTCGCCCGTGAGCGTCTGCGTGCCGAGATCATGAGCGGAGCGGTCGTCCCCGGGCAGCGGCTCGACGACCAGGAGCTCGCCGCGCGCCTCGGGTGTTCGCGGACTCCGGTGCGCGAGGCCTTGGCCGACCTGGCACACCTCGGGCTCGTCGAGCTCCGGCCGAACCGCTACACCAGGGTGGCGGTCCCCGCGCAGGAGGACGTCGTCCCGGCACTCCAGGCCCTCGGGCTGCTCTTCGGCGGTGTGGTCCGGATCACCGTGCCGCGACTGGGTGACCGGAGTCGCAGTGCGGTCTTCCGGCGACTCGGCGTGCTGCTCGACTGCCTCGAGGCGCCGTCGTGGCAGCCGGCTGCGGACGCGGCGACGCCGATCTACCGCACGTTCATCGACGAGTGCCGGAACCCGATGGTGACGGCGGCGCTCCGCGGCTCCCTCGACGGGCTGGTGTTCCGGCTCCGGCACCGCGACCTGCAGTCGGCTCTGCCCTGGCCGGACATCCGGAACAGCCTCATCGCCCTGCGCGTGGCGATCGACGTCCGCGACGGTCGACTCGCCGAGCGGGCGACCTGGTCAGCGCACCTGCTGCCGGACCCCGCCGGTCCGGATCCGGACCGGGACGACGTCAGGTGCGATCGTGTGTGAGACGTGTCTGCGCGTGACCGGCGGGTGCTCAGCGCTGCGGACGGTAGAGCACGACCGCGTTGTTGCGCTGCGGGCGGGCACCGGCGCGGAGGGAGACGGCGGCGCCGGTCGCGGTCGCCGCGAACACACGGGCACCCGGCCGGCTGATGAGCTGGTCGGCGAGGGCGCGTTCGAGGTCGCGGACGCGGGCCCGCAGCAGGGTGTTCTCGTTCTCGAGCTCGAGCACCCGGCGGATCCCCTCGAGGGACACCCCTTCCGAGCCCAGTCGCGCGATCTCCCGCAGCTGGGTGATGTCGCGCATCGAGTACCGCCGGGAGCCGCCGCGGGTCCGGCCGGGGACGACCAGCCCGAGCCGGTCGTACTGCCGCAGCGTCTGCGGGTGCATCTCCGCGAGCTCCGCCGCGACCGCGATCGCGAAGACGGGGGAGTGCTCGTCCAGGTCGGCCATCGGGCGCTCCTTCCGTCGGGTGTCGCAGGTGTCGGTGTCGATGTGGGCCGGCCGGGAGGCTCGGTGCCGGTTCCTGACGGAGCCGCACCGTGCCTCCCGGCCGGGTCGGACGCGACGCTAGCCGCGTGCCTTGGCGAGGAGGTCCTCGCGGGGGTCCTCGTCGGGCAGGGCGGCCGCGAGGGCGTCGAGCGCCTCGCGTGCCTTGTCCGACAGGTGGGACGGGACAGCGACCTGGACGGTGGCGAGCAGGTCGCCGGTGCCGTTCTTGGTCGTGACCCCGCGCCCCTTGACGCGCAGGACGCGCCCGGACGGCGTGCCCGGGGCGACCCGCAGCTTGACGGTCGGACCGCCGAGCGTGGGGACCTCGATCGTGGCGCCGAGCGCGGCCTCGACGAACGTCACCGGCACGTCGATCCGCAGGTTCAGGCCGTCGCGCTCGAACACCGGGTGCTTCCGGACGGTGACGGCGACCACGAGGTCACCCGCCTCACCGCCGTCGGGACTCGGCTCGCCACGCCCGCGCAGCCGGATCTTCTGGCCGTCGGCCACACCCGCGGGGATGCGGACGTTCACCTGCCGGCCGTTCCCCTGTGCGAGCTTGACGGTGTCGCCGGCGATCGCGGTGGCGAAGTCGAGGGTCGTCGTCGCTGTGACGTCGCGCCCCTTCGTCGGGCCACCGAAGCCGCGGAAGCCGCCGGTGTTCTGGCCGAAGCCGCCACCGCCGAACATTCCGCCGAGGATGTCCTCGAAGCCGCCGGCACCGCCGCCGCCCTGACCGAACCGGACGCGCTGTCCGCCACCGCCCTGGCCGCCGCCGAACATGCCGCCGAAGACGTCCTCGAAGCCGCCCTGGCCGCCCGGACCACCCGCGGTGAAGCGGGCGCCGGAGCCCATGGCGCGGACCTGGTCGTACTCTGCGCGCTGCTCCTTGTCGGAGAGCACCGAGTACGCCTCGCTCAGTTCCTTGAACTTCGCCTCGGCGGCCGCATCACCCGGGTTGGAGTCCGGGTGGTACTGCCGCGCGAGCTTCCGGTACGTCTTCTTGAGCTCAGCTTCGGATGCGTCCTTCGACACTCCGAGCACGGCGTAGAAGTCCTTGTCGAACCAGTCCTGACTGGCCACGGCTCACCTCCCTTCTTTCGTCGCCGGCGCTCAGGCCGGGACCGCCACCGCGACCTTGGCGGCACGGATGACGCGGTCGCCGAGCTTGTAGCCCGGCTCCACGACGTCCGCCACGGTCTGGCTGGTGGCGCCCGGCGTGGGCAGCTGGACGATGGCCTCGTGCACGTTCGGGTCGAAGGACTCGCCCTTCTCACCGATCTGCACGAGCTTGAACCGGTCGAAACCGCCGCGGATCTTCTGCGCGATGACGTGCATCGGTCCGTCGGTCAGGTCACCGTGCGCCTCGGCACGGTTCAGGTCGTCGAGGGCGGGGAGCAGTGCCCGCACGACCTCGGCGATGACGACCTCGCGGTTGGCGTCCCGGTCACGCTCGACGCGCTTCCGGAAGTTCACCAGCTCGGCCTGCGCACGGAGCATGTCCGTCCGCATCTCGGCGACCAGGTCGCGGTCGGACGGCGAGAGCCGGTCCTCGGCGATGCCGGAGGCGGCATCGGCGAGGAGGGCTTCGTCCTCCGGGCTGAGGTCGTCGGCTGGGCCACCGGCCGCGGGGCCGTCGACCGGGACCTCGACGTCGGGCCCCTCGGCCTCGATGAGGTCCTCGGGCTCGGTCGCGTTGGTGGCGTCGCCCTCGACCTGCGGGTCCTGGGCGTCGTCGACGTTGCCGTTGTCGTTGTTCGGGTCAGCCATCGGTTACTTCTTGTCCTTGTCGTCCTCGTCGTCCACGACCTCGGCGTCGACGATGTCCTCGTCGTCACCGGCGGCCTGGCCTTCGGCGCCCGACTCCGGACCGGCGGCAGCGGCCGACTGGTCCTGCGCGTAGATGGCCTGGCCGATCTTGCCCTGGGACTCGTTGAGCTTGTCGAAGGCGGTCTTCACCGCGTCGTCGTCGTCACCCGCGAGGGCCGACTTCAGCGCGTCGACGTCGGCCTGCACCTCGGACTTGACGTCCGCGGGGAGCTTCTCGTCGTTCTCCTTGATGAGCTTCTCGATCGAGTAGGCGAGCTGCTCGGCCTGGTTGCGACGCTCGCTGGCTTCGCGACGGGCCTTGTCCTCGGCCGCGTGCTCCTCGGCTTCGCGGACCATGCGCTCGATGTCCTCCTTCGGCAGCGACGAGCCGCCGGAGATGACCATCGACTGCTCCTTGCCGGTGCCCTTGTCCTTCGCGGACACGTGCACGATGCCGTTGGCGTCGATGTCGAACGTGACCTCGATCTGCGGGATGCCCGCGGGTGCCGGGGCGATGCCGGTGAGCTCGAAGGTGCCGAGCGGCTTGTTGTCGCGGGTGAACTCGCGCTCGCCCTGGAAGACCTGGATCGCGACCGACGGCTGGTTCGAGTCGGCGGTGGTGAAGGTCTCGCTGCGCTTGGTCGGGATCGCGGTGTTGCGGTCGATGAGCTTCGTCATCAGGCCGCCCTTGGTCTCGATGCCGAGCGAGAGCGGGGTGACGTCGATGAGCAGGACGTCCTTGCGCTCGCCCTTGAGGACGCCGGCCTGCAGCGCGGCACCGACGGCGACGACCTCGTCCGGGTTGACGCCCTGGTTCGGCGACTTGCCACCGGTCAGCGACTTGACGACCTCGGCCACGGCGGGCATACGGGTCGAGCCGCCGACGAGGACGACGTGCGCGATGTCGTTGACCGACACGCCCGCTTCCTTGATGACGTCGTTGAAGGGCTTCTTGGTGCGGTCGAGCAGGTCGGAGGTCATCTGCTCGAACTGTGCGCGCGAGATGGTCTCGTCGAGGTTCAGCGGGCCCTCGCTGGTGAGCGTGAGGTAGGGCAGCTGGATGTTGGCGCTGAGCTGGCTCGACAGCTCCTTCTTCGCCTGCTCGGCGGCCTCCTTGAGGCGCTGCTTCGCGATCTTGTCCGTGGAGAGGTCGACGCCGTGGTCGGCCTTGAACTTCTTGACCAGGTGGTCGACGATGCGCTGGTCCCAGTCGTCGCCGCCGAGGCGGTTGTCGCCGGAGGTGGCACGGACCTGGATGGTCGAGAAGTCGTCGTCCTTGCCCACCTCGAGCAGGGAGACGTCGAACGTGCCGCCACCGAGGTCGAAGACCAGGATGAGCTCGTCTTCCTTGCCCTTGTCGAGGCCGTAGGCCAGCGCGGCCGCGGTCGGCTCGTTGATGATGCGGAGGACGTTGAGGCCGGCGATCTCACCGGCGTCCTTCGTGGCCTGGCGCTCGGCGTCGTTGAAGTACGCCGGGACGGTGATGACCGCGTCGGTGACGTCTTCACCGAGGTACTGCTCGGCGTCGCGCTTGAGCTTGCCGAGGGTGCGAGCCGAGATCTCCTGCGGCGTGTACTTCTTGCCGTCGATGTCGGTCGTCCAGTCGGTGCCGATGTGGCGCTTGACCGAGGCGATGGTGCGGTCGACGTTCGTGACGGCCTGGCGCTTGGCGGTCTCGCCGACCAGGACCTCGCCGTCCTTCGTGAAGGCGACGATCGACGGCGTGGTGCGGAGGCCCTCGGCGTTCGCGATGACGGTGGGCTCACCGCCCTCGAGCACGCTGACGACCGAGTTGGTGGTTCCGAGGTCGATTCCTACTGCGCGTCCCATGGGACTCCCTTTCGGTAGTGGAGCAAAGTCTGCTCGGACTTGCGTCCGATGGACTCAACTCTACTCCGGGCTGGCTGGGCGTCAAGGTGGGCAGCTGGGAAGTTGCGCCGAGTCGACTCAAGTGCTGCTCGGTGGTCGCGTCGGCCCCGGATCAGTCGAGCGCCGCGGCGATGTAGGCCGCCAATGCCTCGCCGTACGCGATCGCCGGGTCCGCCGCGGCGAAGGACCGCTCGACGCCGTCGATCCGGGCGGTGACCGTGTGCACGACCCCTGCCGCGGGCGAGGTCGTCCGGGTCAGTCCGACGAACGCGGGCCCGAGCAGTTCGCGGAGCTGGTCCTCGCGCGGCAGCCAGAGCGACTCCTCCGCCGTCACCGAGTCGAGCGCCCACTCCGTCGTCCCGTTGAAGCCCAAGATGGTGCCGGTCGGGTGGTCGTGACGTTCGACGGTCATCTCGGACACCGTGTAGACGTCCTCGTCGATGCCCGGCTTGTCGATCACGAAGCGGTCGCCGGTGTCCGGGTGCCAGCGGAGGCCGGCGTCACGCAGGGAGCGGGCGAGTTCGACGCTGATCATGCGCTCCACCCTGGCACTCGCGGTTCCGTCCCGGCCGGGAGGCCCGTGGCACGTCAGCCCACACCTCGCGCCCCGTGGACCGCGCGTCCACACCTCGGACCGGGATGCCGGGCAGCCGTACTAGCATCACCGAGCATCCCCACGTGCGACCGCCCGCCGGTCCGCGTGCGCGACGTGACGACGCCCGGGCGACCGGTGCCGTGCCTCCCGGCCGTGGCCGACGAGGCGGCGGCGAGTCGGACGACGTCCCGGACCGCGCTCGACGCGGTCCGATCCGCCAGCAGAGAAGGACCCGCATGACCCTCGAACGCGAGGAACTCCGCGACGACTGGACCGTTTCGGCGGCCGAGGAGGGCGCGCGTGACGACCTGCCGCAGGCGGTGCGTGGCCGGGTCCTCCCGGCGACCGTGCCCGGTCAGGTGCACACCGACCTCGAGCGCGAGGGACTGCTGCCGGACCCGACGTTCGACCGCAACGAGTCGTCGACCGCGTGGGTCGGGCAAACCGACTGGGTCTACCGACGGGTCGTCGACGTCGACCCACGCGGGTTCGAACGCGTCGACCTGGTCTGCGACGGCCTCGACACGGTCGCCACCCTGACGCTCGACGGCGTGCAGGTCGGGACCACCAAGAACATGCACCGTCGCTACCGCTTCGACCTGCTCGACATGACCGACGGGACGAACGCGAACACCGACCGCGAGCTCGAGGTCCTGTTCGAGTCGCCGTACCGCGAGGCCGAACGGGTCGCCGCCCGCGCCGGCACGATGCCCGGCCCGTACGACGAGCCGTTCCCGTACGTGCGGAAGCAGGCCTCGAACTTCGGCTGGGACTGGGGCCTGACGGCGGTCACGAGCGGGCCGTGGCGTCCGGTCGCGATCGAGCGGTGGTCGACGGCTCGGCTGCGGGACGTCCGGCCGCTGGTCGACGTCGAGGCGGGGGAGGGCGTGCTCGACGCCCACATCGCGTTCGAGCGCTCCGGCATGAACGACCTGGACCAGGACGGCGAGGACGACGACCTGGTGCTCGTCGTCACGGTCTCGGGCCACGGCACGAAGCAGCGCTCCCGGGTCAACGTGACGCCGAAGGAGGACGAGGCCGTCGTGACGGTCCGGATCCCCGAGGCCGAACTGTGGTGGCCGCGCGGGTACGGCCCGCAGCCGCTGTACGACGTCGAGGTGCACCTGCAGACGGTCGACGGCGACGTCCTCGACCGCACGTCCTTCCGCACCGGCTTCCGCTCGGTGCACGTGGACACGGCCGAGGACTCGGTCGGACGGCCGTTCGCGATCCGGGTGAACAGCACCCTGATCGACGTCCGCGGGGTGAACTGGATCCCGGACGACGTCATCGTCTCGCGCGTGACGAAGGAGCGGTACGCCGAACGGCTCGACGCTGCCGTGGCGCTCAACACGAACCTGGTGCGGGTGTGGGGCGGCGGGGTCTACGAGTCGCACGACTTCTACCAGCGCTGCGACGAACTCGGGCTGCTGGTCTGGCAGGACTTCCTGTTCGCCTGCGCCGCCTACCCGGAGATCGAGCCGATCCGCAGCGAGGTCATCGCCGAGGCGCGGGACAACGTCGGCCGGCTGGCCCGACACCCCTCCCTGGTGGTCTGGAACGGCAACAACGAGAACATCTGGCTGCACGACGCCGACGGGTGGGGCGAGGAGCTCGGCGACCGCGGTTGGGGCCTCGACTACTACCTCGACCTGCTGCCGACGATCGTGGACGCGGTCGACCCGTCCCGCTTCTACACCGTGGCGTCGCCGTGGTCGGGGTCGGAGGCGCTCGCCGCGAACGACGTGGACCACGAGACGCACCACTCGTGGGACGTCTGGAACCGGGTGTCGGACGAGCACTACCGCGACTCGGTGCCGCGCTTCGTCTCCGAGTTCGGCTGGCAGGCGCCGCCCGCGTGGCGGACGCTCCGCGAGGCCGTCACGGACGACCCGATGACGCCGACCTCGCCCGGGGTCGTGCACCACCAGAAGGCCGACGACGGCATGGGCAAGCTCGCCCGCGGTCTCGAGCCCCGGTTCGGCGAAGGCTGGGACGGCGACCTCGACCGGTGGCACTGGCTCACGCAGCTGCAGCAGGCGCGCGCCATCGCGACCGGGGTCGAACACTGGCGGACGCACTGGCCGCGCACCACCGGCGTCGTCGTGTGGCAGCTCAACGACCTGTGGCCGGTGTCGTCGTGGTCGGCGATCGACTCGGCCGGACGCCGGAAGCCGCTCGCGCACGAGCTCCGTCGCCTGTACGACGACGTCCTGGTGGCGATCCGGCCGGTCTCGACCGTGGTCACCACGGTCACGCCGCTCGCGCCGGGCGCGGAGCGCGAGGACCCGACGGGAGGCGCGCACCCGCCGACCGCGCAGCTGCCGGTCCCGCAGTCGTCGGACCTCGACACCCCCGCCTCCCCGGTCGAGGTCGCCGTCCGATCGGCCCGGAACGGCATCGACTCGGTGGTCCGGGTCCGACGGGTCGACCTCGCCGGGCAGATCCTGGCCGAGGAGTACCTGCCCGTGGTGCTCGACGGCCCCGGGGTCGCCGTGGTCCGGCTGCCGGCCTCCGTCGGTGTCGTCGCGGACCCGCGGAGTGAGCTGATCGTGGCGGACATGGACTGGCGCCGTGCGGTGTGGACGCCGGCTCCCGACCAGGACATGCGCTGGCAGCCGGCGCACTACCGCGTGACGGTGTCGGACGAGCCGGACCGCTCCGGCGTGCGGATGGTCGTCGAGGCGGAGTCGCTCGTGCGCGACCTGCTCCTGCAGCCGGACCGAGTCTCGCCGACCGGCACGGTCGACCGTGGCTTCATGACGCTGTTGCCCGGTGAACGGGTCGAGTACCGCGTCGCCGGTGTGACCGAGGCGGACGCGGCGGCACTCACGGCAGCGCCGGTGCTCTGGACGCTCGACCGGGTCCTCGCCGACTGACGCTGCTTCTGGCATGTGATATCTGAAAGAGGTATGCTGGCTCCTCGAGCGTCGGTCCGTCCGTCGTTCGCGGCGGCTGGATGACGGGTCGCCCCAGATCAGGAGGCCCGATGTCCCAGACCCTTCCCCGGTCGACGCGGTCCCGTGCGGTCGCCGTCGTCGCCGCCGCCGCACCCGCACCAGCGCCCGCACCGGAGCGTCTCGTCTCGGTCCGCTGGGTCATGGCCCTGACGGACCTGGTGGCACTCGTGGTCGCCTTCGCCGCCGCGCACGTCGTGCGGTTCCCGGACGGCTCGCTGGTGCGTGCCCCCGTCGGTGTCGACTGGCTCGCCGGGCTGGCGACCATCGTGTTCTGGGCGGTCCTGCTCGTGACGATGCGGACGCGCGACCCTCGTGTCGTCGGGGTCGGCGGGGACGAGTACCGGCGGCTGCTCTTCGCGTCACTGACGGCCGGCGGCACGCTGGCCGTGACCGCGTTCCTGCTCGACCTGCAGATCAGCCGCGGGTACGTGGCCGTCGCGTTCCTGCTCGCGTCCCTGCTGCTCGCCGTCAGCAGGAAGGCCTGGCGGACCGCGCTCGTCCGCCGTCGAGCCGAGGGGCGCCACCTGGTCGACGTCCTGCTCGTGGGCGACCTGGGCGACGTCGAGTACGTCGGGGACCGCATCGAGTCGACGCCCGCGGCCGGGTACCGCGTGCGGGGTGTGCTCGCAGACGGGTGTCCGGGCGGGCGCTTGGCCCTCAACGGGACGAACCGGGTGCCGGTGCTCGGCGGTGTCGACGACGTCCTCGACGTCGCGCGGCGGTCCGGCGTCGGGGCGGTCGTCTTCGCCGGCGCGGTCGCCGGCGGACACGAGCGTCTGCGGCGGCTGGGCTGGGAACTGGAGCGCGACGGCGTCGAGCTCGTCGTGTCCTCGCCGCTCGTCGACGTCGCGGCCGCGCGGGTGCACCACCGAGCCGTCGACGGTCTCCCGCTGATGCACGTCGAGACGCCGGACTACACACGACGCCCGAGCAAACGGGTCTTCGACGTCGTCGGCGCGCTGTGCGGGCTGGTGCTGCTGACGCCGGTGGCGGTCGTCGTGGCGGTCGCGATCCGTCTGGACGACGGCGGGCCGGTGTTCTTCCGCCAGCAGCGCGTCGGGCGCGGTGGCTCGGAGTTCTCCATCCTCAAGTTCCGGACCATGTCCGTCGACGCCGAGGACCGGAAGGCGCAGCTGCTCGCGGCCAACGAGGGCGCCGGGCCGCTCTTCAAGCTGCAGGTCGATCCCCGGGTGACGCGCGTGGGGTCGTTCCTCCGTCGGACGTCGCTCGACGAGCTCCCGCAGCTCTGGAACGTCCTGACCGGGTCGATGAGCCTGGTGGGCCCGCGACCGGCGCTCCCGGCCGAGGTCGCCGCCTACGCGGACCACGCCGAGCGCCGTCTGCTCGTGACCCCGGGGATCACCGGGCTCTGGCAGGTGAGCGGACGGTCGGACCTGGACTGGGCCGAGGGGGTCCGGCTCGACCTGCACTACGTCGAGAACTGGTCCTTCCTGCACGACCTCGTCATCCTGGCCCGGACGGTGCCGTCGGTCCTCCGGTCGCGTGGCGCCTACTGAGGGAGTGCGCGGGGGCGGGCTGGTGCAGGCGGGTACACCCTGAACGAACGGTGTCCGTTGCGCCGCCCGCCTGTGATTCTCCGGCCCCGGCGGTTAGCATGGGTGGACCGCGGGACACCGCCGCACCGGTCGACGACGACCGGACCACGCGATCAGTCCCAGTACCGAAGGAGTCATCATGTGGCAAGGCCTCACCGGAATCCACCTGGTGATCATCCTGGGCATCGTGCTGCTGTTGTTCGGTGCGACCAAGCTGCCGGCGCTCGCGAAGGGGCTCGGCCAGTCGATCAACATCTTCAAGAAGGAGATGGGCACCGACGACCGCAAGGCCTCGACCGCGCCGGACGCGACTGACGCGGCGTCCTACGGTGCGACCGCACAGCAGGCCGCTCCGGTCCAGCAGCCGGTCGTGAACCCCGGTCCCACGGTGCAGACGAACACGGTGCAGCCGAACACTGTGCAGCCGAACAACGACTCGCGCACCCAGTAGCGCCTCCAGACCGCCGATCCATCGGCATCCCGGCCCCGGGACCGACAGCCCCCGCGCACCTGCTTCATCGCAGACCGCACGGGGGCTGTCGTCGTCCCGCCCACCGCCACCACGGGCTGGCCGAGCGGCGCATGATGGCACCATGACGTCTGCCCCCGCCGCCGACCGGCCGGGAGGCACGGCACCCCTCCACGACGACCGCCGACTCGTGCTCGTGGTCGCGATCCTGTCCTCGTTCGTGGTCGGCCTCGACTCGAGCGTCGTCAACGTGGCCCTGCCCGCCATCCGCACGGAGCTCGGCGGCGGCCTGGTCGTGCAGCAGTGGACGGTCGACGCCTACCTCGTGACGCTCGGGTCGCTGATCCTCGTCGCCGGCTCACTGTCGGACCTGTTCGGCCGGGTGCGCATCATCACGGCCGGGCTCGTCGTGTTCGGCATCGCCTCGGTGGTGTGTGCGATCGCCCCGACCGGCGAGGTGCTCGTCGTCGCCCGTGCGTTCCAAGGCGTGGGTGGGGCGCTCGTCACCCCGAGTGCGCTGGCCCTCATCGTCGCGGCGTTCCGCGGGGCCGTGCAGGCGAAGGCGATCGGCACGTGGACGGCCTGGTCGAGCGCGGCGTCGATCCTCGGCCCGGTCGTGGGCGGGCTCATCGTGGACGGCATCGGCTGGCGGTGGATCTTCGTCGTCACGGCGGTGCCGATCGCGGTGACGATCCCGCTGGTCCGGCGGATCTCGGGTGACGTCGTCGCGGGGGACCGGCCCCGGGTGGACGTGGTGGGCGCGGTGCTCGCAGTGGTCGGGGTCGGCGGGGTGGTGCTCGGGCTCATCGAGCAGGAACGCCTGGGGTGGGGCGCACCGGTCGTCGTCGCCGCGCTGGTCGTCGGCGCGCTGGCGCTGGTCGCCTTCGTGCCGTGGGAGCGCCGGGTGACGCGGACCTCCGGGTCGCCGCTCGTGCCGCTCGCGCTGTTCCGGGCCCGGAACTTCGCGGTCGGCAACCTCGCCACGCTGTCGATCTACGGTGCCCTCGGCATGGTCTTCTTCGTCGTCACGCTGTTCCTGCAGGAGGTCTGGGCCTTCCCGGCGTGGGTGGCCGGCCTCGCGACCCTGCCGCCGACCGTGGTGCTCCTGCTGCTCTCGACGACGGTCGGGGGACTGGCCGGGCGGTTCGGTCCGCGGTGGTTCATGGCGGCGGGCCCCGCGGTGGCGGCGGTCGGCGCGCTCCTCATGCTCACGGTCGGCGAGGACCCGAGCGGCTACTGGACGGGTGTGCTGCCCGGGCTGGTGCTCGTCGGACTCGGGATCACCCTCATGGTCTCCCCGCTGACGAGCGCCGTGCTCGGCTCGGTGCCGCAGCAGGAGGCCGGGGTCGGGTCTGCCGTGAACAACGCGGTCGCCCGGATCGCTGGCCTGGTGACGGTCGCGCTCGCGGGGGTCGTCCTCGGCGGCGAGGTCAGCGTCAGCGGCGTCCACCGGGCGATGGTGGTGATGGCGGTCCTGCTCCTGGCCGGTGCCGTGGTGAGTGCCATCGGCATCGTGAACGTACGATCACCGGAAGCGGAAGAAACCAGCCCGTTGTAAAGTTGAGCCAGAAGGACTCAAGTGAGTCCGACGACTTCGTGACCACACGACCGACGCAACGGAAAGGACACCGCATGGCGAACCTCCAGGGCGCCCCTGACTCGCAGGAGAAGCAGAAGACCGCCCTCGAGCAGTACGGCGTCGACCTCACCGCGGTCGCCCGCAGCGGCAAGCTCGACCCGGTGATCGGCCGCGACGCCGAGATCCGACGGGTGTCACAGGTGCTCACCCGCCGCACCAAGAACAACCCCGTGCTCATCGGCGAGCCCGGTGTCGGCAAGACCGCCGTCGTCGAGGGGCTCGCGCAGCGCATCGTCGCCGGCGACGTCGCGGACTCCCTCAAGGACAAACGGCTCGTCTCGCTCGACATGTCGGCCCTCATCGCCGGCGCGAAGTACCGCGGCGAGTTCGAGGAGCGGCTCAAGGCCGTCCTCAAGGAGATCGACGACTCCGACGGCCAGGTCATCACCTTCATCGACGAGCTGCACACCCTGATGGGCGCCGGGGGTGGCGAAGGGTCCGTCGCCGCGTCGAACATGCTCAAGCCGATGCTCGCCCGCGGCGAACTCCGGCTGATCGGAGCGACCACGCTCGACGAGTACCGCGAGTACATCGAGAAGGACGCCGCCCTCGAACGACGGTTCCAGCAGGTCTACGTCGGGGAGCCGAGCGTCGAGGACACCATCGCGATCCTCCGCGGGCTCAAGGAACGCTACGAGGCGCACCACAAGGTGACGATCAACGACTCCGCCCTGGTCGCGGCGTCGGCCCTGTCCGACCGCTACATCTCCGGCCGCCAGCTGCCCGACAAGGCGATCGACCTCATCGACGAGGCCGCCAGCCGCCTGCGCATGGAGATCGACTCCAGCCCGGTCGAGATCGACGAACTCAAGCGCAGCGTCGACCGGCTGCGCGTCGAGGAGTTCGCGCTGAAGCAGGAGAAGGACGACGCGTCGAAGGCCCGGCTGTCGACCCTCCGCGCCGAACTGCAGTCCCGCGAGGAGCGGCTCCGCGAACTCGAGACCCGCTGGCAGGCCGAACGGGCGTCCCTGAACCGGATCGGCGAGCTCAAGCAGCAGCTCGACGAGTTGAACATGCGCTCGCAGCGTGCCCAGCGTGAAGCCGACTACGAGACCGTGTCCCGTCTGGAGTACGGCGAGAAGCCCCGTATCGAGGCCGAACTCGCCGCCGCCGAGCAGGCCGGGTCCGCCGACCGCATGGTGAACGACAGTGTCACCGACGAGGACATCGCCGCCGTGATCGCGCAGTGGACCGGCATCCCCGTCGGCCGGCTGCTGCAGGGCGAGACCGAGAAGCTCCTGCACCTCGAGAGCGAACTGGGCCGCCGGATCATCGGGCAGCGCACCGCCGTCGCCGCCGTCTCGGAAGCCGTCCGACGCACCCGCGCCGGCATCTCCGACCCGGACCGGCCGACCGGCTCGTTCCTGTTCCTCGGACCCACCGGCGTCGGCAAGACCGAGTTGGCGAAGGCGCTCGCCGAGTTCCTGTTCGACGACGAGAAGGCCCTCGTCCGCATCGACATGAGCGAGTACGGCGAGAAGCACTCCGTCGCGCGGCTGATCGGCGCCCCGCCGGGCTACGTCGGGTACGAGGCCGGCGGGCAGCTCACCGAGTCCGTCCGCCGTCGGCCGTACTCGGTGATCCTGCTCGACGAGATCGAGAAGGCCCACCCGGAGGTGTTCGACGTCCTGCTGCAGGTCCTGGACGACGGGCGGCTGACGGACGGTCAGGGTCGGACGGTCGACTTCCGGAACACGATCCTGGTCCTCACCTCGAACCTCGGCTCCCAGTTCCTCACCGACCCGGCCCTGACGCCCGAGCAGCGCGAGAGCGGTGTCCGCGAGCTCGTCCAGCAGGCGTTCCGGCCGGAGTTCCTCAACCGACTCGACGACATGGTCGTGTTCCAGGCGCTCAGCCCGGAGGACCTCGGCCAGATCGTGTCCCTGTACGTCGACCGTCTGGCGCGGCGGCTGTCCGGGCGCCGGCTCGACCTCGCGGTCACGCCCGACGCCCGTGCCTGGCTCGCCGAGCGCGGGTACGACCCGGCGTACGGGGCCAGGCCGCTCCGCCGGCTCATGCAGCGGCAGATCGACGACCAGCTCGCCCGGGCCATCCTGGCCGGGGACGTGCGCGACGGCGACACGGTGCGCGTCGACGTCGCGGGTGACGGGCAGGCGTTGACGGTCGAGCCGTTCGCGCTGGCCGAAGGCGAGCTCGTCGAGGAGTAGGCGCGGTCGGGCGTCGGACGGGAGGCCCGTGGCCGGTTCCTGGGGGCCGGCCACGGGCCTCCCGGCTAGCGTCGGCGACATGCCCGAGATCAAGGCCCTGCGCCGCGTGACCGAAGCCATCGAGCACGCGAGCGTGCTCGATGCAGCCGTCGACTTCGACCGGAAGGTCGTCACCGCGTTCGCCCGCCCGCGGGCCGTGCGGCAGCTCCTGCACGGGGTGCCGTTCGGGCACCCGATCCACCCGCTGATGGTGCAGGTGCCGCTCGGTGCCTGGATCTCGGCCGCCGTCCTGGACCTGATCGGCGGGAAGGGCAACCGGAAGGCCGCGACGACCCTGATCGGCGTCGGTGTCGCCTCGGCCGGCAGTGCGAGCGTCGCCGGGTACGTCGACTGGTCGGAGCTGGACCGCGAACAGCTCCGGACCGGGTGGGTGCACCAGGCCGTGAACTGGGTCGGCATCAGCCTGTACGGGCTGTCCTGGCTGCAGCGGAAGCGCGGCAACCAGGCGTCGGGGAAGCTGCTGGCCTTCGCCGGACTCGGCGTCGTGAGCGTCGGCGGGTACCTCGGCGGACACCTGGCGTACCGGCAGCGTGCCGGGGTCAGTGACGCTGGCGAGGTGCCGTTCGACAAGTGATCGACCGCGCCTGACCCTCTCAGCCGATCCACCGGTACATCACATGCAATAGGAGCATGCGCGTACTCGTGGTGGACGATGAACCCGCCCTCGCTGACCTCGTGGTCCGAGGGCTCCAACGGCAGGAGATGGCCGTCGACGTCGCGTACCGGGGCGATTCGGCCGACGAACTGCTCAGCGTCAACGACTACGACGTCGTGGTGCTCGACCGGGACCTGCCCGGACTGCACGGGGACGAGGTCGCCCGGCGTCTCGCGGCCCGGGGGTCCCTGACCCGCATCCTGCTGCTGACCGCGGCGACCTCGTTGACCGACCGGGTGAACGGACTCGAACTCGGTGCGGACGACTACCTGACGAAGCCCTTCGAGTACCCCGAGCTGGTCGCCCGGGTGCGGGCACTCGGCCGGCGGGCGGTCGCCCCGGTCGCTCCGGTCCTCGGGCATGACGGTCTGGTCGTGGACACGAACCGGCGGATGGCGACCCGGGACGGCAAGCCGCTCGACCTGACCGCGAAGGAACTCGGGGTCCTCGAGGTGCTGCTCCGCGCGGACGGCCGGGTGGTCTCCGCCGAGGAACTGCTCGAGAAGGTCTGGGACATGAACGTCGACCCGTTCACGACCGCGGTCCGGGTGACGATGTCGAAGCTCCGTCGGAAGCTCGGCGCACCCGACCCGATCCGGACGGTGCCCGGGCAGGGGTACGCCCTGTGAGCCGAGTCTGGAGCCTCCGGACCCGGACGGCCCTGGCCTTCGCGGTGACGTCGATGGCGCTGACGGCGGCGGCGATCGTGTTCGTGACGTTGGGCTCCCAGCACGCGATCGCAGAGGTCGTGGTGGCGGATGCCGCGGGCGGTGTCGCGATCTCACCGGATGCCTCGGGTGGCCCCCGTCGGGCGACCGGGCCAGCACCCGACGGTGCCGCCGCACCCGGTGGGATCGCGATCGTCTCCCGCGTCGCCGCACTGCAGTGGCAGTGGTCGGCACTGGGCATCGCCGGCGCCGGGGTCGTCGCCGGGCTGACCGGGTGGCTGCTCAGCCGTCGGATGCTCGCGCCGCTCGACCGGATCGCCGGAACGGCCGAACGGATCTCGGCGTCGACACTGCACGAACGGATCGACCTGCGCGGTCCGGACGACGAGCTCCGTCGGCTGTCGCGGACCATCGACGGACTGCTCGACCGGCTCGAGACGGCCTTCGCCAGCCAACGACGCTTCGTGGCGCAGGCGTCGCACGAACTGCGCACCCCGATCGCCGTCCAGCGTGCGGCGATCCAGATCGGGCTGCACGACGACGCCGACGCGGTGGACGTGGCCCGGGCGCGGGCGGAACTGCTCGAGCAGAACCGGCGGACCGAGCACCTGGTCGAGTCGTTGCTCGTCCTGGCCGAGGCGGAGCGCGGGCTCGACGGACGGACGGCGGACGTCGACCTCGGCGTCCTGGCCGGTGCGGTCGTCGACGAGGCCCAGGCGGCGGCACGCGAGGCGGGCGTCCGGCTGCACTGCAAGGTATTCGGTGCCGGTGCCGGTGCCGGTGCCCGTGCGGTCCGGTGCGAGCCCGTGCTCACCCGGCAACTCGTCCACAACCTGGTGGACAACGCGATCGAGTACAACGTCCCGGGCGGTCACGTCGACGTCGAGGTCGACGGCACGGTGCTCCGGGTCCGCAACACCGGGCCGGAGCTCGACGACGCGCTCGTCCCGAACCTGACCGAGCCGTTCCGACGCGCGAGCGCTGCTGCCGGTGGACGGCGGCACAGCGGGCTCGGCCTGTCCATCGTCGAGGCCGTCGCGCAGGCCCACGGCTGGCGGGTGTCCTTGACGGCTCGACCGGGCGGCGGACTCGTCGCCGAGGTGGACGTCTCGCCGAGGTGAACGTTTCGCCGATGTGACCTGCGCGGTACGCCCGGCGAAACACGGTGTCCGGTGTCCTGGATGCATGCACACCACGACACGCACACGAACCAGCGCGAGGACCCGGCTGCTCCTCGCGACCGTCTCCGGAGCCGTGCTCCTGGCCGGACTGACCGCCTGCTCGGGCGGGACGC
Source organism: Curtobacterium sp. MCLR17_032 (assembly GCF_003234795.2). Classification (NCBI taxonomy): domain Bacteria; kingdom Bacillati; phylum Actinomycetota; class Actinomycetes; order Micrococcales; family Microbacteriaceae; genus Curtobacterium; species Curtobacterium sp. MCLR17_032. The sequence goes on from NZ_CP126268.1 coordinate 499,697, forward strand.
CGCCGAACGGTGACGGGGCAACCGCAGCGGACGGTCCGGGCATCGGCGCACAGTGGGGCTCCTGCATGCGCGCCGCGGGCTTCGACGTGCAGGACCCCAGCGACGACCAGGTCCGGTCGGGCACCGCCCTGGCCCCGGAGACCGGCGACCGCGAGGCCTTCGCGACGGCGGCGTCGACGTGCTCCGCTGACCTCGGCGTCGAGCAGGTGGACTCCGCCGAGAAGGACAGGTGGACACGGGAGTACGCCCGCGTCGCGTCCTGCATCCGCGACGAGTACCCCGACTACCCGGAGCAACAGCCCGGCGGCCTGTCGTTCAACCCGGAGGACTACCCGCGGGCGCTGGAGGACGGGTTCCAGGAGCGCGCCGACGAGTGCCTGGCGGAGTTCTCGCCCGACACGAAGTCCCAGCCGGTCGGCTGACCGCCGCCCGCCACGACCATCACGACCACGAGGAACACATGATGACCAGACGACCCACCCTGATCGCCGTCACCGCGGCGGTGCTGCTCCTGCCGGGGCTGCTGACCGCTTGCTCGTCCGGCTCCGACGACTCCACGACGACCGGCGCGGCGCCGACCCCGGTCAGCGAGCGTGCCGGCGAGGTCGGCTCGTGCATGCGGGACAAGGGGTACGACTTCGACGACTCTGCGCTGACCGGCGGCGACTTCACACTCGCTGCCCCGGAGGGTGTCGATCCCCAGCAGTACGCCCAGGACCTCGGTACGTGCAGCGGCAACCCGGACACCGGCGGCGTCGACGTCGGCGACGTGCCGCCGGGGCCCGAGGACCTGGCGTTCGCGAAGTGCATCCGGGACAACGGCTTCGACGACTACCCGGACGGCGCAGAGGCGCGGCGTGACTACCACCCGCGTGACGAGTCCGCCTTCTCCCAGGTCGAGACCACGTGCGTCACGACGGCCTACGGCGACCAGTCGGAGCCCCAGAAGGCGGGTCCGCGGTGAACCGGCGCCGCACCACCCGGATCACGGTCACGGCCGCGTGCCTGGTCGCCGTCCTCGGCGCCGGAGCCGCGACCTGGGCGCTCCTCGACCCGCCGACCTCGAGCCAGGCGGCCGAGACGGACACGAGCACGGACGCGGGAACGTCGACCGGTACGGTCACGAAGGGCGACCTCGTGGCGTCGAAGACCATCGCCGGCACGCTCGGGTACGGGGCCCCGGTCGCCCTGCCCGGCGCGGCCTCCGGCACGCTCACCTGGTTGCCGAAGCCCGGGCAGGTCATCCATCGTGACGACCCGCTGTACGCCGTCGACGAGCGACCGGTCCGGGCGATGCACGGCAGCACTCCGCTCTGGCGCCCACTCGCCGTCGGGACGACGGGCGCCGACGTCCAGCAGCTCAACGAGAACCTGGCCGCGCTCGGCTACGACGTGGCGCAGGACGGCGTCTTCGGGCGCCGGACGCTGGCCGCCGTCCGGCAGTGGCAGCGGGACCGAGGGCTGCCCGTCACCGGCCGGATCACGGCGGACCAGATCGCCTTCGTGGACGGGGACGTCCGGGTGGCCGCGGTCACCGGGCAGCTCGGGCAGCCGGCCGAGGGGGAGACCGAGGTGCTGCAGACGACGAGCACGAAACGTGTCGTCACCGCCACCGTGCCGCAGCGCGACGCCGAACAGGTCGCCGTCGGCACCGAGGTCCAGGTCGTCGTGAACGGCGCCGGGGGTCCGATGCCGGGCGAGGTCGTCGACGCCGTGCCGACCGAGTCCGACGACGGTGCCCAGGACGTGGCCGTCACGGTGGCGTTCGACGCCGGGGACCGGAAGCTGCCGTCCGCGGCCTCGGCCCAGGTCACCGCTCGGAGCGAGACCGCGCACGACGTGCTCTCGGTGCCGGTGTCCGCGCTCGTGGTCGACGGGGGCGACACCGGGTCCGCCCCGCAGTACGCGGTCGACGTGCTCCGGCCCTCCGGTGAGCCCCACCGGGTGCGCGTCGAGGTCGGCCTGGTCGCCGACGGTCGCGCCCAGGTCACCGGCGACGTCCACGAGGGCGACGAGGTCGTGGTGCCCTCGTGAGCGTCGCAGCCGTCCTCACCCCGGACGACCGGGTGCAGCCGGTGGGCGACGTGGTGCTGTCCCTCGACGACGTGTCCCGGAGCTACGGGGACGTCCAGGCGCTCCGCGGGGTCTCGCTCGAGGTCCGTCGCGGGGAACTCGTCGCCGTCGTCGGGCCCTCCGGCTCGGGGAAGTCCACGATGCTGAACATCGTCGGCACCCTCGACCGCCCGAGTTCCGGCACGATCGCGATCACCGGCCAGGACGTCGGCACGATGCGCGACGACGACCTCTCCGCCCTGCGCGCCGAGCACATCGGGTTCGTCTTCCAGCACTTCCACCTGCAGGCGGGAGCCACCGCGTGGGAGAACGTCGCGGACGGCCTGCTCTACTCGGGTGTCCCGCGTCGGGAACGGCACGACCGAGCCGTCACCGCCCTGGGCCGGGTCGGGCTGGGGCACCGGGTCGACCACCGCCCCGGGCAGCTCTCCGGCGGTGAGAAGCAGCGCGTCGCCATCGCCCGTGCCCTGGTCGGGGAGCCGACCGTGCTGTTGGCCGACGAGCCGACCGGCGCGCTCGACACCGCGTCCGGTGCGGCGATCGTCGCCCTGCTCCGCGAACTCAACGCCACCGGGACGACGGTGCTCGTCATCACGCACGACCTGGACCTCGCGGCCTCCCTGCCGCGGCGGGTCCGGATGCGCGACGGGCAGCTCGAGAGCGACAGCGCGGACCGTGCCAGCGTCCGCGGCGGCGGCGGCGCACCGACCGGAGTCGGCCGGTGAGCGCGCGGCGCACCCTCGGCCCGGGTGACCTGCTCCGGCTCGGCGTCTTCGGCCTCCGCACCCGGCCGACCCGCGTGGTCCTGTCGGCCCTCGGCATCGCGATCGGCATCGCGGCGATGATCGCGGTCGTCGGCATCTCGTCCTCGAGCAAGGCCGCCCTCGACCGGGTCCTCGACACCCTGGGCACCAACGTCCTGACGGCGACCCAGGCGCAGGGCTTCACCGAGGTCCCACCCCTGCCGGAGACGGCGGTCGCCTCGGTCCTCCGGCAGGACCCGGTGCTCGACGCGGCCGGGGTCGGCGCGGTCACCGACGGCCGGGTCTACCGCAACCCGTTCATCCCCGCCGCGGAGTCGAAGGGCATCGGCATGCTCGCCGCCTGGGGGGACGTGCCCGAGGTGCTCGGCGGGTCGGTCGCCTCCGGCCGCTGGCTCGACCCGGCAGCAGATGCACCTGCCCAGGTCGTGCTCGGGTCCGCGGCGGCACGCAACCTCGGCATCGAGCGGGTCGACGCGAGCACCCGGGTGTGGACGGGGGACCGGTGGGTGCAGGTGGTCGGGGTGCTCGAGCCGTTCGGCCTGGCCGCCGACCTGGACAACCAGGTGTTCGTCCCTCGCGGGTTCGCGGCAGCGCTCGGCTTCGACGGGCACCCGACCGCCGTCTACACCCGGGTCGACCCGGACGACGTGGCACACGCCCGCGAGGTCCTGGCCGACGCGATCAGCCCCGGCACACCACAGGACGTCGGCGTCACGCGTCCGTCGGACGCCCTGGCCGCCAAGAACGCCACGGACGACTCGTTCACCGGCCTGCTCGTCGGGATCGGCGGGGTCGCCTTGCTCGTCGGCGGCATCGGCGTCGCGAACACGATGGTCATCACGGTGCTGGAACGCCGGGCCGAGGTCGGTGTCCGACGGGCGCTCGGTGCGCGGCGGGCCGACGTCCGCAACCAGTTCCTGGTCGAGTCGCTGCTGCTGTCCTTCCTGGGCGGGGTCGCCGGGGTGGTGATCGGCCTGGGCGTGACCGTCGCGTTCGCGCTCAGCCAGGGCTGGCCGGTGGCGACTCCGCTCTGGGCGGTCGCGGGTGGCCTCGCCGCCACCGTCGTGATCGGTGGGGTCTCCGGCCTCTACCCGGCCAGCCGGGCGGCGAAGATCCCCCCGACGAGCGCGCTGGCCGCGGTGTGACGCGAGCGCGCTGGCCGCGGTGTGACGCCAGCGCGCTCGCCGCTGTGTGAACGCGCGGACGGGAGGCCCGCAGCCGGTCCGCCGGACCGGCTGCGGGCCTCCCGTCCGGCCCTTGCGCGCCGGCGCGCACCTGGGATCGTGTTGGTTCGAGCGCGGAACAGTTGCGTTCGTGTGGGGTTCGGACGTACAGTTCTCGAAACCCACGCGAACGAAGGAGTTCGGGCATGTACGCAACCGAGCGGCACGAGGCCATCGCCGCCGCCCTGCAGTCCGCCGGGCGCGTCTCCGTCGCCGACCTGGCCGACCACTTCGACGTCACGACCGAGACCATCCGTCGTGACCTCGGCGCCCTCGAGACCGCCGGCCTGCTGCGCCGGGTGCACGGCGGAGCGGTCCCCGCCGAGCGCTCCAGCCTGGTCGAGCTCACCGTCGCCGAGCGCGAGGGCCAGCACGGCTCCGAGAAGACCGCGATCGCCCGGGCCGCCATGCGCCTGGTGCCGCCGACCTTCACCGGATCGATCGCCATCGACGCCGGCACCACCAGCGGCGCCGTCGCCACCGAGCTCGCCCGCTGGGAACCGGCCACCGCGGGTGCCACGATCACCGTCATCACGAACTCGGTGCCGATCGCAGCCACCCTGCAGCACAGCGAGCACGTCGAACTGCACCTGCTCGGCGGCCGGGTCCGCGGGGTCACGAGCGCCGCTGTCGGCACCGCGACCGTCGACCAGATCGGCGCCCTCCGCCCCGACGTCGCCTTCATCGGCACGAACGGCCTGTCCGCCGGCTTCGGGCTGAGCACCCCGGACGAGTACGAAGCCGCCGTCAAGGCCGCGTACGTCCTGGCCGCGCGTCGCAGCGTGGTGCTCGCCGACGCCGCGAAGCACGGGGTCGAGGCCCTGATGCGCTTCGCCCGCCTCGACGAGATCGACACCCTCGTGACCGACCAGGTGCCGCCGGCCGACCTCGGCGGAGCACTCGCCGACGCCGACGTCGAGGTGATCGTCGCATGAGCACCCCGACCACCCCGCAGCCCGGGCGCCCGATCGGCGGCCGCATCGTCACCGTCACCCCGAACCCGTCGCTCGACCGCACGATCGAGCTCGCCGGCGAGCTGCAGCGCGGCGCCGTCCAGCGCGCCACGCGCTCCACGGCCGAGCCCGGCGGCAAGGGCGTCAACGTCTCCCGGGTCGTCGTCGCCAGTGGTGGGGACACCGTCGCGGTCCTGCCCGGCGACGAGCTCGACCCGGTCCTCGTCGGCCTGGCCACCCGGGGCATCCCGACCGCCGCACTGCCGATCGGTGCCGCACTGCGGTCGAACGTCACCGTGACCGAGCCGACCGGCACCACCACGAAGCTCAACGAGCCGGGCCCCTCGCTCGCCGGACGCCTGGACGACCTCGCCGACCTGGTCGCCACGACCGCCGGACCGACCCCGACCGGCCCCGCCGCACGCTGGGTGGTCCTCGCCGGGTCCCTGCCGCCCGGCCTGCCCGACGACGCCCTCGCTGTGCTCGTCCGGGCCGTCCGGCAGCGCCACGGTGACGACGTCCGGATCGCCGTCGACTCGTCCGGCGTCCCCTTCACCGCGCTGCTGCAGTCCGGCGAACGGATCGACCTGGTCAAGCCGAACGCCGAGGAACTCGCCGAGGTCGTCGGCGGCGACCCCGAGCAGTACGAGCAGGACCCGGAGCGCGCCGCCGCCGCAGCCGCGCGTCTGCGGGAGCGTGGCGTCGACACGGTCCTGCTGACCCTGGGCAGCGCCGGGGCCGTCCTGGTCGACGGCACCGGTTCGTGGACCGCAGCCGCACCGCGGATCACGGCCCGCTCGACCGTCGGTGCGGGGGACTCCTCGCTCGCCGGGTACCTGCTCGCCGAGGTCGCCGGCGCCACACCTGAGCGCCGACTGGCCCAGGCCGTCGCCACCGGAGCCGCCGCCGCCGGACTGCCCGGCAGCGACGTCCCGGCCCTCGACGCCACCGATCCGGACGCGATCGTCGTCCACCGCCTCGGTCCACCGGCCAGCCCGGTCGGGCCACCGCCGACACCGCCCGGTGCATCCGCACCGACGCCGGTCGGCGAGACCGTCCCCGTCCCGCACGGCGCCTGACCACCCGGTCCGTCGTCCCTCCCGATCGTCCCGGTGCCACCCGTCCCGGTCCGACCGTTCCGTCCCCACCAGCACCGCCCCCGGCGCCCCGCGCCACTTGCGAAGGAGCAACCCATGTCCGCAGCGCACAGCACCGGCACCAGTGCCGGCAACGGCGCCGACCTGATCGGCGTCGACCTCGTCGGCCTCGACGAGGACCTCGGTGCCACCTCGGCCGACGTCATCCGCGTCCTGGCCGACCGCATCGCCGCGACCGGTCGAGCCGCCTCCGGTGACACCCTCGCCGCCGACGCGATCAAGCGCGAGGCGAGCGTCGGCACCGGCGTCCCGGGCGGCATCGCCATCCCGCACGCCCGGTCCACCTCGGTCACCACGCCGACGCTCGCGTTCACGCGCCTGGCCCGGAAGGTGCCGTTCGGCGCCCCGGACGGCGACGCCGACGTCGTGTTCATGATCGCGGTGCCGGACGGGGCCGACAAGGACCACCTCACCGTCCTCTCCACCCTCGCCCGTGCGCTGATCCGCGACGACTTCACCGCAGCCCTCCGCGCCGCCGCGAGCCCGCAGGAGATCGTCGACCTGGTCGACCGCGAGGTCAGCGGCGAGGTCGCCGCAGCCGGCGTCGGGACCGGGGGACGAGCCTCCAGCCCGTCGACCACGACCACTGCCGGTTCCGACACCCACGTCGTGGACAGCGACACCTCGGCCGCCGGCGGCCGCCGCAAGGTCATCGTCGGCGTCACCGCCTGCCCGACCGGCATCGCGCACACCTACATGGCCGCCGACGCCCTCGTCGCCGCCGCCCAGCGCGCCGGTGCCGAGATGCACGTCGAGACGCAGGGGTCCTCGCAGGTGGAGCCCCTCGACCCGGCGCTCATCGCCCGCGCCGACGCCGTCGTGTTCGCGGTCGACGTGGACGTCCGCGATCGCAACCGCTTCGCCGGCAAGCCCCTCGTCTCCGGACCCGTCAAGCGTGGCGTGGACGAGCCCGACGCGATGATCGCCGAGGCCCTCCGTGCCGCCGACGACCCGAAGGCCGCGCGGGTCTCCGGCTCCGCCGCCGAGGCCGGCACGAGCACCGCCAAGGACGAGCACTTCGGGCAGTCCCTCAAGCGCTGGCTGCTGACCGGCGTCTCCTACATGATCCCGTTCGTCGCGGGCGGTGGGCTGCTCATCGCGCTCGGCTTCCTGCTGTCGGGCTACGGCATCGCGCTCACGCACGGCAGCGACGGCGTCAACAACGCGGTCTGGGCGCTGCAGCACTACACCCTGGTCGACCTGCCGCCGCAGGGGCTCGGCTACTACCTCGGCGCCGCCGCGTTCCAGATCGGCTCGGTGTCGCTCGGGTTCCTCGTCGCCGCCCTCGCCGGGTACATCGCTTACGCGATCGCCGACCGGCCGGGCATCGCGCCGGGCTTCGTCGCCGGGTCGATCGCCGTGTTCATGAACGCCGGGTTCCTCGGTGGCCTGGTCGGCGGTCTCATCGCCGGTGCCGCCGCCTACTGGATCGGACGCATCCCGACCTGGCGCTGGCTGCGCGGTCTGATGCCGGTCGTGATCATCCCGCTGTTCGCGTCGATCATCGCCTCCGGCCTGATGCTGCTCGTGCTCGGCGGTCCGATCGCCTGGGTCATGACCGAGCTCACCGCATGGCTCAACTCGCTGTCCGGGGCCTCGGCCGTCCTGCTCGGCATCATCCTCGGCCTGATGATGGCGTTCGACCTCGGTGGTCCGGTCAACAAGGTGGCGTACGCGTTCGCCGTCGCCGGCCTGGGTGCCGGCAGCGCCACCAACGTCGTGCCGTTCGAGATCATGGCCGCGGTGATGGCCGCCGGCATGGTCCCGCCGCTCGCCCTGGCCCTCGCCTCGACCGTCCTGTACCGCAATGGCTTCACGAAGCCCGAGCGCGAGAACGGCAAGGCCGCGTGGCTGCTCGGCGCCTCGTTCATCTCCGAGGGTGCGATCCCGTTCGCCGCCGCCGACCCGCTGCGGGTCATCCCGGCGTCGATGGTCGGCGCCGCGGTGACGGGAGCGATCTCGATGGCCGCCGGGGTCACCTCGCGGGCACCGCACGGTGGGATCTTCGTCTTCTTCGCGATCGGCGGCATCGGGATGTTCATCCTGGCGATCGTCACCGGGACGATCGTCTCCGCCCTGGTCCTCGTGGCGCTGAAGAAGTGGGTGCGTCGGGCTCCGGCCGCGACGGACGCGGCAGCCGGGCAGGCGGCGTCGGCCGGCGAGACGGTCGGGCAGCGCGCGCCGGTCGCGGTGTAGCCGCACCACGTGACGGACGGGAGGCCCGGTGCCAGCTGGCACCGGGCCTCCCGTCCGTCGTGGGCCGGGTGCGGCCCGTCAGGCGTCGGGACGCGCCCGGGGGCTGACGCCGAGCGGTTACGAAGCGTCGTTCTGGAGGCGTGGGACCGACAGTTCGTGACCACTCGGCGGAGGTGAGCGGGGTGTCGTGACCGGTCGGGGTCACGCGGCGGACCCGGCGGCGGGCGGCCGACCCGGCGCGACTACCCGGCGATGTTGGCCGTCACCGCGTCGATGTAGGCGGCGCGCTCCTCGCGGGAACTCGGGCGACCCGGCACGCCCGGCCGCTCCTCCCACGGCAGCGGCCCGGACTCGTGGCGGTACTCGATGCCGAGCGCGTCGAGCCGCGCCAGGTGCTCGGTCAGGCGCTCCCGGAAGTCCGCGACGTCGCGCGGGCCGGCGACGTCCGCGGACCAGAGCGCCTCGGACAGGGCGACCACGCGCGGGAACAGCTGGTAGTCGAGCCGTCGGACGGTGTCCACGTGCTCGGTCCACATGTTCGCCTGCCCGCCGACCACGTGCGCCCGCTCGGACTCGGTCAGGGACTCGGGCACCGGGTCGAACGCGTAGACGTCGTCCACGGTGAGCACGATCGACACCGGGATCGGCTCGTTCGGCAGGTCGCTCTGCCGGTAGTCGAGGTACACCTGGTCGTCCGGGGTCGAGATGACGTCGTGTCCCCGACGGGCCGCCGTGACTGCTCCGCGCATGCCACGCCAGGACACCACGGTCGCGGACTGGGAGAGCGTGCCGCCCTCGAGGATCTCGTCCCATCCGAACGCCCGGCGGCCGTGCGACTCGATGTGGGCGGCGAGCTGGCCGACGATCCAGGCCTGCAGCTGCTCCTCGTCCTCGAGCCCGAGCTGCCGGATCCGCTCCTGCGTGCGCGGGTCGTCCTCCCACTGGTCCTTCGGGCACTCGTCGCCGCCGAGACCGATGTACGCCGAGGGGAACAGCGCGATGACCTCGTCGAGCACGTCCTTGAAGAACTGCACCGTGCTGTCGTCGGCGTTGAGGACGTCGTGCGCGATGCCCCACTCCGTCCAGACCTCGACCCGACGCTCCGGGTGCACGCCGAGCTCCGGGTAGGCGGCGAGGGCGGCGCGGACGTGCCCGGGCGTCTCGATCTCCGGCACGACGGTCACGAAGCGGTCCTGGGCGTAGGCGACGATCTCGCGGATGTCGTCCTGCGTGTAGAAGCCACCGTGCGGGCGGCCGTCGTACCCGGCGACCTGCAGCACCCCGTCGGCGTCGGGGACGTGGGCGCCGACCTGGGACTCGCGGCGCCAGGAGCCGACCTCGGTCAGGCGCGGGTACTTCGTGATCTCGATGCGCCAGCCCTGGTCCTCCGTGAGGTGGAAGTGCAGGCGGTTGATCCGGTGCGCGGCCAGTTGGTCGACGACCCGCAGGACCTCGGCCTTGGTGCGGAAGTGCCGGGCCACGTCGAGCATCACCCCGCGCCAGGCGAACGCGGGGGCGTCCTCGACGACCGTCGCCGGCAGCGTCCACGCCGCCGTGCGCACCTGCCCGCGGCGGTACACGTCGGCGGGCAGCAGCTGCAGCAGGGCCTGGACACCGTAGAACACCCCGGCCGGGCCGCCGCCCTCGACGGTGACCCCGTCCGGCGTGACGGTCAGGCGGAAGGACTCCTCGCGGCTGTCACCCGGCCCGGCGGGCAGGTCCTCCGGCATCGTGGCGATCGTCAGCGCGATCACGGGGGCGTCGGAGTCGCCCGCGCCGAACAGCGGCAACCGCGTGGAGGCTCGGAGCACCTGCTGCAGGTACTGTGCGGTCGACTCGGTGGCGGGCTCGGCGCGGACGCGCGTGCGCTCGTCGATGGTGAAGGTGCCGGACGAGTCGTTCCGGGATCGCGGTCGGGGGATCAGCATGTCGGTTCCACCATTCCTCAATGGTCTTTCGTAATGTGGAGATTATGGCGACGCACTCGAGCATGTCAACGATCGGCAGCTCCCCGGCCCTGCTCCGCAGGATGAACTCCCGCGCGGTCCTGGTCGAGCTGTTCCGGGCCGGACCCGACGTCGGGGACCCGGGGCGGGCCTCCCGGACGGTCACCGAACTCGTCGCCGCCGTCGGGCTGACGCGCCCCACGGTCGAGGCCGCGCTGACCGACCTGGTCGCCGAGGGCTGGGTCGAGGAACTCAAGGCCGTCGCCACCCCGAACCGCGCCGGACGCCGCGCCCGCCGGTTCCGCATCGACGCGCGATCCGGACTGGTGCTCGGCATCGACCTCGGCCTGCACGCCGTGGTCGGCGTCCTCGCCGACCTGCACGGTGACCCGGTCGCCCGCACCGAGCAGTTCGCCCCCACGCTGGCCCCGGTCGAGCAGGCCGTGGACGCCGTCCGCGAGGTCGTCGACCGCCTGGTCGGCACCCTGCCGCCCGGACGACTGCTCGCCGTCACCGTCTGCGTCCCGGCGATCATCGACCGCGCCGGCCGCATCGTGCACTCCGTCGCCGCGCCCGAGTGGCAGAGCGGCGGCATCACCGACCGCATCGCCGCGCTGGTCCCCGACGCGGTCACCGTCTTCGAGAACGACGCGAAGGCCGCCGCCCGCGCCGAGGCCGCCTGGGGGCGCCTGCACGGCGTCCGCGACGGCCTGCTCCTGGTGATGGGGCGACAGATCGGCGCGGCCCTGGTGGTCGGCGGCACGGTCGCGCAGGGCGCCCACGGCGCCGCCGGTGAGGTCGGCGGGATCGCCGCGACCGGGTGGCCGGCTGCGGCACGCGCCCTGGAGGCCCGGACCGGCTCCGGCGTGGACCTCCCGTCCGCCGCCGGTGACGGCCGTGCCGCCGTGCGGGCGCTCGCCGCGGACGTCGCCCCCGGGGTCGCGCAGCTCGTCGCCGCGGTGGACCCCGAGGTCGTGGTCGTCGGCGGCGAGGTGCTGCCCGACGGCGAGGAGTTCTGCACCGCCCTGGCCGGTGAACTCGAGCGGACGCCGGGTCTGGGGCTGCCGGGCGCCGCCGGGGTGTCGGTCGTGCCGTCGGGCCTCGGGCGGGACGCGGTGTCGCGCGGAGCGGTGGCGCGGTCCCTGGCGACGGCTCGGGCGGAGCGGCTCGGGCTCGGGGCGGAGCTGCGCACCGGCGTCGTCTGACGGTTGCGGGCGGGCGTGGGGCGCGTCCCGCAGCGCGCTCGCACACCGGAGTCTGTCAGCCCGCTCAGGCAGGGTGGGCGGATGACGACTGCCGTGTCCTCGACCGTCGCCCACACCGGCGTCCTGACCGCATCCTCCGGCTCCGGCGGTGGACCGGACCCCGACATCGGTGGGCTGACCGGCCTGGTGCTGCAGGTCATCGACGCGATGGGGGAGTGGGGCGTCGCCCTGATGCTCTTCATCGAGACGGTGTTCCCGCCGATCCCGTCCGAGGTGATCCTGCCGCTCGCCGGGTTCCTCGGAGGTGCCGGCCGGATGGACCTGACGCTGGTGCTGGTGCTGGCGACCGCCGGGTCGTACCTCGGGGCGCTGGTGCTCTACTGGCTCGGCGCGGTGATCGGCTTCGACCGGACCGTCCGCTGGTTCGGCAAGCTGCCGCTGGTCGACGAGGACGACTTCCGGAAGGCCGCGTCCTGGTTCCACCGGCACGGCAAGAGCGCGGTGTTCTTCGGTCGCCTGGTTCCCGTGGTCCGCAGCCTGATCTCGCTGCCCGCCGGCGCCGACCGGATGCACCTCGGCACGTTCACGCTCTTCACGGTGCTCGGCAGCGGGCTGTGGAACTCGGTCCTGGTGCTCGGCGGAGCGGCCCTCGGCACCCAGTACGAACGCATCGAGGCCTACACGGAGTGGATCGACCGCGCGGTCTCCGCGGCGGTCGTCGTCATCGTGGTGGCGTTCGTCGTCCGCCGGGTCCGACGAGGCCGGGCCGCAGCGCGGTCGACCGCGTCGGAGTAGCGGACCGACCGCGTCGCGGTAAGGAGCCCTACGCCTTCGTCAGCGCCGACTCCTTGTGGGCGGCCTTCTTGCCGGACTTCTCCGACTCGATGATCCAGTACGGGTCGTCGTCGGTCGGCTTGAAGTGCTGTCCGTCGAACTCGAAGTCCGCGGTCTTCTTCTCGACGAGCTTGCCCGTCGTCTTCCCCTGGGACGTGTTCCAGTGGACTTCGTCGCCCTTGCGCATCTCGGCCTCCTGCCTCGTCCGGACCGGCTGTCCGGAGCCCGGACGGTACCCGGGCACCCCCGGCAGTCGCCGACACCATCCCGGTTACGCACCGGGGACGCGAAGACGGGTCACATTCGCGTAACCCCGCCTCGGATCGGCAGGCCCGCGCGTACCGTGGCAGAGGAGTCAGACTGCGATCACCGACGCGGTCCCCGAACTCCCAGAGGATCGAACGACACCATGAGCATGGCCATCGGCAGCGCACGAGCGGACACCGTCCTGGCAGGACGCTACCGCCTCGTCAAGCTGATCGGCACGGGCGGCATGGGCTCCGTGTACGAGGCTCGCGACGAGCACACCTACCGCGCGGTCGCCGTGAAGATGTTCGCGACCCCCGAGCGGATGACCACTGCCGACCGGATCCGCCAGGAGCGCGAGATCCGCCTGCTCAGCATGCTCTCGCACCCCGGCCTCATCCCGCTCTACGATGCCGGCACGCACGACTTCGAGGACGGCCCGCACCGCTACATCGTGATGGAGCTCATCGCCGACGCGACCCTGCTGCGTCGCCTGGCCGAGGGACCGCTGCACAACTACGAGGTCGCCGACCTCGGCGCACAGCTCGCCGACGCCCTGGCCTACGTGCACTCCCGCGGGATCGTGCACCGCGACGTCAAGCCCGCCAACATCCTGCTGAGCGACGAGGGCGCCTCCGGGTTCGTCCGGACCGTCAAGCTCACCGACTTCGGGGTCGCGCACTTCGTCGACGGCTCCCGGCTCACCAACGACGGCACGATCATCGGCACCGCCGCCTACCTGTCTCCGGAGCAGGTCGCCGGCGAACCGATCAGCTACGCCACCGACGTCTACTCGCTCGGCCTGGTGCTGCTCGAGGCGTTGACCGGCGACCAGGAGTACTCCGGCACCGTCATCGAGGCGGCCCTCGCCCGGCTCCGCCGCGACCCGCAGGTCCCCGACTCGGTGGCGTCCGAGTGGCGGGAGCTGCTCACCCTGATGACGTCCCGCGACCCGGAACGCCGGCCGACGGCCGTCGCCGTCGCACGTGCTCTCCGGGGCGGGTCGACGCAGGTCACCGGGCCGGTGCCGCTGGGGCCCGAACGGGAGGTCCGCCGCCGGGAACACCGCATGCACCGGGCGGCTCACCGGCACGCCCGGCGCGGGACGTTCGACGTGGTGCGGCGTTGGCGCCGACGGAACGTCCTGGCCGCGTCGGCCACGGCGCTCGCCGTCGCCGCGGCCTGCGTCGGCTGCTACATCGTCGGCGCGCTGCACTGACCCAGCCCGGACCAGACCGGACCGGACCAGACCGGACCGGACCGGACCGGACCGAGCATGGTCGGGCTCGTCGGCTGCGGCCGATCAGGCAGGATGGGTGCATGAGCGACCAGCGATGGATCAAGATCTGCGGCCTCTCCACCCCGGAGACGGTCGACGCCGCCGTCGAGGCCGGTGCGGACGCCGTCGGGTTCGTCTTCGCCGCCGGCAGCCCCCGCACCGTCACGGCCGACACCGCGAAGGAGCTCGTCGAGCGCCTGCCGGAGGGCATCGACGCCGTCGGGGTGTTCCGGGACCAGCCGATCGACGAGGTCGTGGGCATCGCCTCCGCCGTCGGGCTCACCACCGTCCAGCTGCACGGCCGCGAGTCCGCCGCCGACTTCGCCCGTGCCCGCGACGCCGGCTTCTTCACGATCCGCGCCCTGGCCGCCGCCGACTACCTGGCCGAGACCGCCGACCAGCGCGCCGCGTTCGACCACGACCTGCTGCTGCTCGACGCGGCCGTCCCCGGCAGCGGACACCTCGTCGACCCCGCGACCCTGACCGGCACCGTCGACGAGGCCTGGATCCTGGCCGGCGGCCTCACCCCGGAGAACGTCGCCGGGCTCGTGCAGCGACTCGACCCCGACGGCGTCGACGTCTCGAGCGGCGTCGAGTCCGAACGCGGCGTCAAGGACGTCCGCGCGATCCGGGCGTTCGTCGAGGCGGTCCGCAACATCCCCTGAGGCGGGCGGTCTCTGAGACGCGGGGCGGGCCTCCTGGCCGTGTCCGTACTCGTCAGGCCGTGCGGAGCGCTCGTCAGGCCTTGCGGAGCGTCGGGATGAGCTCACGGAGGAACGCGTCGGTGTCCTCCCAGCCCTCGACCGCGTGCGTGGGCACGCCCAGGGCCTTGACCGGGTAGTCGTTGCCCTCCGGGTCGAGCCGGTCGCCGACGAACAGCATGTCCGACAGGGCGATGCCGGTCAGCTCGGCGAGGCGCTGCATGCCGTACGCCTTGTCGATGCCCTTGCGGGTGATGTCGATGCTCGTGGAGCCGCCGGAGCGGACCTCGAGGTCGGGCAGCTCGGCCTGCACCAGGCGGCGCAGGTCGTCCTTCTTCGCACCGGTCGGGTCCCAGCGCTTCTTGACGTCCACCGGAGCCGACTGGCCGAGGGCCGAGAACGTGATCTGCGATCCGCGGTCCTCGAGGATCGCGCCCCAGGTCTCGGACTCCCAGTAGCCGGCGGCCTTCGCCTGCGCCTCGACCGCGGCGAGGGCACGGGCCTTCTCGTCCTCGGTGAGGTCCTCGGCGTACTGCAGGGTCCAGTCCAGTTCCCACGCGTAGTACCGGGTGCCGCACGTCGGCATGAGGTGCAGGTCGTCGAGGCGCAGCCCCGGTCGCTTCCGGAGCGGCGTGACGAGCTGCTGCTCGAACTGCTGGAAGTTCCCGCCGCTGATGACGGCGACGGGGACGACCTCGAGCAGGGCCGCGAAGGTCTCGAGCATCTGCGGATCGAGCGGGGACTTCGACGGGGCGAGCGTGTCGTCGAGATCGAAGGCGACGAGGCGAGGTGCAGGCATGCCCTCGATCATGCCAGGCGGCTACTCCTTGACGAGCACGACCTCGTCGAGGGGGATGCGGGTGCGCGGGGCGACCTCACGCTCGGCGGCCTTCTCGTCGAGGACCGACGGGTCGGCGACGGTGCCCACCGCGGTGACGGTGAACGGCACGAAGCGCTCGGGCAGGTCGAACGCGGCGGACAGGCCCGCGGCGTCGATGCCGGCCATCTGGTGCACGTGCAGGCCCTCGGCGTGCGCCTGGACGGTCAGCGCAGCGAGCGACTGGCCCAGGTCGTACTCGGCGAAGCGCAGCGGCTCGCCGTCCTCGTTCGTGGTCTCGAGGATCCCGACGACCAGCGCGCTGGCGCGGAACGCCCACGCGGCGTTGAAGCCGAGCAGGTTCTCGGTGACCTTGCGGAACGCGTCCGTGCCACGGCGGGCGGCGACGAAGCGGCGGGGCTGCAGGTTCATCGCGGACGGGGCCCAGCGGGCGGCCTCGAGGACGGCGTCGAGCTGCGCGTCCGTCATCGTCGCGGTCTCGTCGTAGGAGCGCGGGCTCCACCGTTCCTCGAGCAGGGGGACGAGGGGCTGGCTGGAGTCCGTGGAGCGGGAGAGCGTCGTCTGCGTGGTCATGGTTGCCGGAACAACCGCCTGCGCGCGGCTATTTCCGTCCGGGCCTGCGAAGATGGGCAGGATGAGTGGCGTCCTGATCGGCTTCGCGATCATCGCCGCCGTCATCGTCACGGGCTACGGCGTCGGTCGCGCCGGACTCCTCGGACCCCACGCGCAGTTCGTGCTGAGCCGGCTGGCGTTCTTCGTCCTCATGCCGTGCCTGCTGTTCCACACGATCGCCACGGCCGACGTCCGGACGCTGTTCTCGCCGATGCTCGCCGTCTCCGCGATCACCGCGCTGTCGGTCGCCGCCGGCACCGCCCTGGTGTTCGGACTCGTGCTCCGGCGTCCACTCACCACCACGACCGTCGGAGCGCTCGCCGCCTCGTACTCGAACGCGAACAACATCGGACTGCCCGTCGCCGTCTACGTGCTCGGGCAGGCGACCGCGGTGGTGCCGGTGATCATGCTGCAGCTCGTCGTGATGGCACCGATCGCCCTGACCGTCCTCGACGCGGCCACGGCCTCCGGTGGCGGGTGGCGACGCCGCGTGCTCGGGCCGGTGTCGAACCCGCTCATCATCGCGTCGCTGCTCGGGCTGCTCTGCTCGGTCACCGGCGTGCAGCTGCCGGATCCGGTCCTCGAACCCTTCGCCCTGGTGGGCGGCGCGGCGGTCCCCGTCGTGCTGCTCTCGTTCGGGATGAACCTGCACGGCGCCGCTCCGCTGCGGGACGCGGCCACCCGGGTCGACGTGCTGCTGGCGAGCGGGGTGAAGCTCCTGGTGATGCCGACCGTCGCGTTCCTGCTCGCCCGGTACGCGTTCGGGTTGGACGCCGAGCACGTGTTCGTCCTGACCGTCCTGGGCGGGCTGCCGGCGGCGCAGAACGTCTTCAACTACGCCCAGCGGTACGGCGCCGCGGTGCCGGTGGCGCGGGACGTGGTGCTGCTCACGACCGTCGGGTCGGTGCCGGTCCTGGTCGGGATCGCGGCGTTGCTGCACCCGTAGGGGCGTCCGGCGGGAGGCGCGTGGCGGAGCCGGGGCGCGCCTCCCGTCCGCCTGACGTGCCGTCGGGTGACGCGTCGTCGGGCGACGTGCCGTCGGGCGACCGCCGGCCGTCTGACGCGCCGTCGGGCGACTGCCGAGTGGTCACGAAGTGTCGGTCTCGGCCGGCCGGAGCGACAGATCGTGACCGCTCGGCGGAGGTGAGCGGGGTGTCGGGGCGCCGGAAGCGGCGCCGAGGGGGCGGCGCCGACCGGGCGGAGTCGAGACGGCCGGCAGACGCGACGGGAGGCGTGCACCCGGCTGGTGCGCGCCTCCCGTCGCTCGTCGGTGCAGTCCAGTGCACCGCGGTCGCGTCGCGGTCAGCGTCCGCGCTCGGCACCCTCGATGCTGACGGCGGCGCCGTAGTCGAGGTCGACGGACCGGTCCGGACCGACCGCGATGCCGTCGAGGAGCTGCTCGACCGTCACGGTGTGCACGCCCCCGGCGTTCGGGGCGGGCACGTCGACCGTGAACGCGCCACCCGCTGCCTCGTCGCCCGCGATGACCGGGGTCCCGACCGGGGCACCGTCGCGGAGGAGCTGGACGGTCGCGCCGGGGACGGCCGTGCCGGTGACCTGCGCGGGCCGGGTCACGTCGTCGTCGAAGTGGTCGGCCACGTCGGCGAGGTCCGTCGCGTCGAGCTGGACGGTGCGCTCCTCCTGGCCGACGATCGAGCTGCCGACGAGCTGTTCGATGACGAGCGTCTGCTCCACACCGACCGGCAGGTGGCGCAGCGTGGTCGTCCACGTCGAGTCGTCACCCGCGGCACGGGTGGCGACGGACTCGATCGGTGCGCCGTTGATCGTCACGGTCGCTCCGGGGATCTTCGTGCCGGACAGCGTGATGCTCCGGTCGGCGACGTCCGCCACGGGGTCCTCGACGGACCACGAGTCGGAGTAGTCGTCCTCGGCGGCGAGCTGGGCCGCGTCGTCCGACGAGCCGACCACGACACGACCGTCGTCGCCGAGTGCGAGGTACCAGTCGCGGTTCGACCGCGACTGCAGGACGGTGCCGCCGGTCCGCTCGACGGCGGTGAACTGCTGGACCCGGTCGCTGGTGCGGCAGGTCGAGAGGATGACCCGTCCGTCCAACGCCGCGCTGCTGGCCGGCTGGACGCAGCGGTTGCCGTTCACGACGACCTGCGCGGTCGTGCCGGTCTTCGGGACCGCCCACGAGAGCGTCTTGGCGGTGGCCTCGTCAGTCGGCTTCGAGTCCCACGTGATCTCCTGCAGGAGGCCCTCGCCGGAGCGGACCGGCTCGAGCGCGACCGCTTCGCCGGCCGTGGCGCTCGCGAAGAGGGCGCGGCCACCGCGGAGGTCCTTGTCCTCGATGATCGGCCAGGCCAGCGTGGGGTCGGTCGGCCCGACCGGGGCCGCGCCCGCCTGCTGCGGCGTCACGACGATCTCGTCGTTGCCGACCGCGATGGTCACCGTGGCGATGGAGAACTCGCCGGCGAACGAGACCCCGAAGAGGCCGTCCGGACGTGCCGTCGTGCGGTACTCCTTGTCGTACACGTCGACGACGCGGATCCGTGCACCCGGGTAGGTGGTTCCGATCACGGTCTGGCGGCGGTTGCCCGCGCTGCCCTTCTGCCAGATCTTCAGGTCCTCCGGTTCGGCGAGGGCCTTGCGGACGGTGGCGTGCGCGGGGCTGGTCTGGCGGTCGTCGTCCGTCACCACGAAGGCGTCGATGTCCCACCGCCCGTCGTCGACGGTGAAGTCCACGTCGGTGGTGCCGGCCGTGACGGCGGTCGTGGCGACCACCTCGTCGTCGTCGGCGTTCCACGGGTCGTTGCGGTCGACGACGGTGAGGGTGCCGGCGGCGCTGGACTCGACCGTGGCGGTCACGTCGTTGCGGTCGACGTCGAAGCGGGGCCGGTCGCCGGAGGCGCCTTCGGGTGCTGCACCGTCGACGGCGGTGATGGTGGTGCTGCTGCCCGGGATGACCGGGAGCTGGGGGATGGTGGCGCTGGTCTGAGCGCCGGTGGTGTTCGCGGTGGCGGTCTCCTGCGCCGTGGCGGTCCCGGCGCACAGGGCGGCGGTCAGCACGGCGGTGCCGAGGAGGAACGGGCGGTACTTCACGGAAGGCCTTTCGAGGTGAGGGGGAGCGGTGTCGGCCGTGGGGTCAGGACGCGGTGGGCGCGTCGACGGTGACACCGGCGCCGTAGTCGATCGTCACCGTGGTCGGCGTCCCGACCGCGGCGCCGTCGAGGACCTGCACGACCGCGAACTCGTGCGGACCGGCTGCGTTCGGAGCCGGCACGTCGAGCACGAAGGAGCCGGCGGCGTCACCGTCGGCCGCGGCCGTCGTCGTGGCACCCTCGACCGGGACCCCGCCGTCGAGCAGCTGGATCGTCGCCCCGGGTTCGGCGTCGCCGGTGATCTGGGCCGGGAGGGTGACGTCGTCGCGGAACGCGCTGGTCACGCCCGAGAGGTCTCCGGCGTCGATGCGGACGGTCTGCTCGCTCTGGGCGACGACGACGCCGTCGATGAGCTGCTGGACCTCGAACGTGCGGGCCTGTCCGATCGGCAGGTCGTGCAGCGTCGTGCTCCAGGAACCGCCCGCGGCGATCGCACGCGCGTCCTTCGCCGACCGGGCGCCGGTGCCGTTGTCGACGGGGGTGCCGTCGACCGTGACGACGGCACCGGGGATCGCGGTGCCGGACAGCCGGACCGAGCGGTCCGCCACGGACGGGGCGGGCTCGTCGACCGACCACGAGGACTCGTACTGGTCGACGTAGGCGAGCACCGCCGCGTCGGCCTCGTCACCGAGGATGATCATGCCGTCGGCGCCGAGGGTCAGGTAGCGGGACTCGTCCGATGCCAGGCGCAGCAGCGTGTCGCCGTCGCGCAGGACCGCGGTGAAGGTCTGGCTCGGGTCGCCGTCCTCGGCACGGATGCAGGCCGCGGAACGGAGCGAACCGTCGTCTCCGGCGGTGACGCAGGTGTTGCCTTCGAGGATGATCGGTCCGGACACGTCGACGTTCGGGATCGACCACCCCACGGCGTTGTTGCCCGCGATGTCCTCCGGGCCGAGACGCCACTGCAGCCCTGCGCTGGACGCAGTGGTGAGGTACGCGCTCTCACGCCCCTCCTCGCCACCGACGAAGAGACCGAACAGGGAGCGGAGGTCCCCGAGGTCCACGATCGGCCAGACCAGGGACGGGTCACCCTCGCCCGGCTCGACCTGTTCGAACGGGACGACCTGGGCGCCGTTGGTGAGCTGGTTGTGCTCGACGATGACCTGGGTGCGGCCGGTCGACCCGAAGTAGCTGATGCCGAAGCGGCCGTCCTCACGCGAGCGCGTGGAGTACCGCTCGCCGTCGTCGGTCACGATCTCGACGCGCTCGTTCGCGTAGGTCGAGCCGGTGACCGTGATCCGCTGGTCCGAGCTGCCCGCCACGTCCGAGTACGTCCCGGCGAGGTCCTGGACGTCCTGACCGCCGACGGCGAGCGTGAACTGCTCGGGTCGGGTGCGCTGCCCGTCCGCCGTGACGACGTACATCGAGTAGTCCCAGTTGCTGTCCGGCACCGCGAACGAGACGTCGCTCGTGCCGGCCTCGACCGGGGTCTCGAGGACGACGGCGTCGTCGGTCGGGTCGTACGGGTCACCGTGTTCGACGATCGTCAGGGTGCCGTCGTGGCTGGAACGCAGCGAGATGTCGATCGGGACGTCGTTGTCGATGTCGTCGTCGTCGTCCGGGACGACCCAGAGCGGCAGGTCCTGCCCGTACTCGGTCTCCCACTCGCCGTTGACGGTGTAGAGCAGGGTCGTGGAACCCGGGATGTCCGGGTACTCGGGGATGATCTCGCGCTGCGCTCGGGAGTCGTGCGCCGCGGTGGTCGTCGTCGCCTTCGTCGCGGTGGAGTCGGCGGGGGCGGCGTCGGCGGTGCCGGCCAGCACGAGTCCGGAGGCGATGGTCGCGACGAGGGCGGTGGCGCCCGCGAGGGTGGGTCGGTTGTGCACTGTGGTCCTTCCCGAACAGCTGGGGTGCTGGTCGTCAGGATCACTACTGTCTCATGTCAAATGTAAAATACATCGACGGTGAGGGAATCGACGCCGATCAGAAGATCATCGGGCGGTCGTCGTCGAGCACCGTGTCGAGGTCCAGGTCGACCGACACCGGCACGTGGTCGCTGGGGGCGTCGCCCTTGCGCTCGTCACGGTGGATCGTGGCCGCCACGGTGACGTCCGCGAACGCCTGCGAACCCATCACGAAGTCGATGCGCATGCCCTCGTTGCGGGGGAAGCGCAGCTGCTTGTAGTCCCAGTACGTGTACCCGGTCGGCACGAGGGGGCGGACGACGTCCTGCAGCCCGCGCTCCTCGAACGCCCGGAACGCCGCGCGCTCGGGCTCGCTGACGTGGGTGGAGCCCTCGAAGACCCGGACGTCCCAGACGTCGTCGTCGAAGGGAGCCACGTTCCAGTCGCCCATCAGTGCGAGGGGCAGGTCGGGCTCGGCCTGCAACCACTCCGTCGTCCGGTCGGCCAACTGCGCCAGCCAGTCGAGCTTGTACGTGTAGTGCGGGTCACCGAGCTCGCGGCCGTTCGGGACGTAGAGGCTCCACAGCCGGACGCCCTCGACCGTGACGCCGATGGCACGGGCCTCGACCGGCAGGTCCGGACCCTCCTGCCCCTTGAGGAAGCCGGGCTGGCCGGGGAAGTCCCGGGTGACGTCCGCCATCGGCAGGCGGCTGGCGAACGCGACGCCGTTCCACTGGTTCAGGCCGTGCGCCTCCACGGTGTAGCCGGCGGCCTCGAAGGCCTCGACCGGGAACTGCTCGGGCTTGCACTTGATCTCCTGCATGCCGAGGACGTCGACGTCCTCACGCACCAACCAGTCGACGACCCGGCCGACTCGGGTGCGGACGGAGTTGACGTTCCAGGTCGCGACGCGCATGGGATCGAACCTACCGGGAGCGGCCGACCGCCCGCCCCGACAGCAGCGGGGCACCCACCCGGGAGGCCCGCCCCCTGTCCGCGGGCGCGCTCCGGTGGCAGGGTGTTCCCTGGACGCACATCCGACCAGCACCACAGGAGGCACTCATGGCAACGACGGCGAACTCCGACCGCGTGGACGGCACCACCACCGGCAGCACCACGACCCAGGTGACCGCGAAGGGCCGCACGGTCATCGAAGACGCGGTCGTCGCCAAGGTCGCCGGCATCGCCGCCCGCGACGTCCCCGGCGTGGTGGCCCTCGGCGGCAACACCGCGCGGGCCTTCGGCGCGATCCGCGACGCCATCGGCTCGAGCGACCTCGGGCAGGGCGTCCGCGTCGAGGTCGGCGAGACCCAGGCCGCGGTCGACCTGACGCTCGTCGTCGCCTATCCGATGCCGATGCAGGAGGTCGCCTCCGCCGTCCGGCAGGCCGTGACCGACGCCGTCACCGACCTCGTCGGGCTGCAGGTGACCGAGGTCAACATCGCGATCATCGACGTCGACATCCCCGCACTCGACGCTCCCGCCGCCGCGCCCGAGACGCGCGTCCGGTGAACACCACCGTCGTCGGCATGGCCGTCGGGGCGGTCCTGGCGGTCGTCGCCCTGACGCTCGGGTTCTGGGCGTTCGTCGTGGTCGCCGTCGCGATCGCACTCGGTGGATTGATCGGGCGGATCGTCAGCGGTGACGTCGACGTCCGTCGTCTCCTCGACGTCCTCCGCGGGCGTCGGAGTTCCTCGTGAGCGCAGCCGCGCTGCCCGGCACCGACCGGATCGCGACGCCTGCCCTCGTCCACACCGCGCAGGCCGTCGCCGCCGAGGCGCTCCGGGCACCCCTCCGGGAGGTCCGTGCCCGGGTCGTCGACGACGGTCGCGGTGCACTGGCGGTCGAGGTCACCAGCCCGCTGACCCTGCCCGCGCTCGGCTCGCACGCGGTCCCCGACGAGCCCGTCCTCGCGACGGCGCACCGGGCCCGCGCCGCGATCGCCGAGCGGTTCCGGACGATCACCGGACGGAAGGTCGAGCGCGTCTCGGTGACGTTCTCGTCCGCCGTGCTGGACGTGCCGCGGAGGGTCCGGTGAGCCCGGCAGGCACGAGTCCGGCAGACATGCGTCCGGCAGACACGCTTCCGTCGAGCACGAGTGACAGGAGCAGTGCCGCGCCCGGGTCGGGGCCCGTCACGAAGGCCCCACCGGCAGACGCGGATCGCTTCCTGCGCCGCATCGTCCGTCGCGAGACCTCGGCGCCCCGGACCCCCACCGTCGTCGTCGCGATGGTCCTGCTCCTGGTGGTCGCCGCGGCCGTCGGGACCGCCGCGGTCGTGGCGCTGCTGGACGAGCGCATCGCCGGCGTCGACCCCCGTGCCGTCGTGGACGCCGCAGTCCGTGTCCCGGCCGGTCTGCTCGACGCGGTGGTCGTCGCCATCGGTGCAGTGGTCGCCCTGCTCGGCCTCTGGTTCCTGCTGCACGGGGTCCTGCCCGCGCGTCGACCCCGGCACGCGATCCGCTCCGCCCGGCTCGGCGTGGTCGTCGACGACGAGGTCCTGGCCTCCGCCGCGGCCCGCGCCGCACGCTCGGCCACCCGCCTGGCACCGGACGCGGCCGTCGGCTCGGTCGGCCGACGGACGCTCGACGTCGTCCTGTTGCCGGCCTCCGGCGTGGACGTCGCCGTGGTCGCCGCCACCGAGGCCGTCGAACGCGAACTGGCTGCCGTCGACGCCGTCCCGCCGCTCGCTGCCCGGGTGCGCGTCCGCTCGACCGGTCGGATCGACGGATGAACGGCACGAACCGCACGCTCGGCCGCGTCGTCCTGGTGCTGGTCGGGCTGGTGTTCCTGGCGCTCGGCACCGCCGCCGTGCTGGTGCAGACGCTGCCCGCCGCGGCGGACGTCTGGCGCACGGCAGCGGACCGGACGCTCGGCGGCCTCCGCACCGGTGCGGCCGACACCTCGGCGTGGTGGTGGGCGCTCGGCGGTGCCGTCGTCCTGGGCGTCCTCGCGCTCCTCGTCCTCGGTTCGATCGGGGGTGGCCGGACCGGCACCGTGCTCGAGGACGACGGGCCCGACGGCGGGCTGCCCGGGCAGGTCCGGATCGAGGCGGCAGCCGTCGAGCACGCCCTCTCGGCCGCGATCACGCCGCTGCCGCAGGTCGCGTCCCTGGCGGTCGACGTCCGCCGCGTCCGCCGCCTCACCGCCGTCCGGATCGTCGTCCGCACCCGCCGCGGGGCACCACCCCGGGAGGTCGTCGACCGGGTCGAGGACGTCGTCCGCGACCTGGACGCACTGCTCGGGCAGCGACTGCCGGTGCTGCTCCGGATCGTCCGCGGCGGATCGTCGCGGCCCGACCGGGTGCGCTGAGCCGTGGCGCCGACCGACGACCTCGCCGGCCGCGGCGGGCAGCCGGATGCGCCGGTGACCGTGCCGGATGCCGTCGCCGAACTCGCCGCCGGCCGGACCCTCGTGCCGGTGTGGGTGAACACCGCGGGTGGGAAGACCTTCCGGATCGGACCGTCCCCCGACCGTGCCGAAGGGTACGTGAAGTGGGTCCCGCCGCACTACGCGCCGTGGGTCGCCGCGGAGGTCGCGCGCCTGCAGTGGGCCGGCCGATGGCTCACCGTGCCGGATGTCGTCGAGCACGGAGCGGACGGGTCCGGCGCCTGGATGGTCACCCGGCCCGTCGTCGGCTGGAGCGCGGTCGACCCGCGGTGGCACGACGACCCGCGCACGGCGGTCATCGCGGTCGGTGAGGGGCTGCGGGCGCTGCACGAGACCCTGCCCGTGGCCGCCTGTCCGTTCTTCTGGTCGACCGACGAACGGGTCGACCGTGCACGGGCAGCGGGGCGGGACGTCGACGCGATGGGGTCGACGCCGGAGACCGACCAGCTGGTCGTCTGCCACGGGGACGCCTGCACGCCGAACACGCTGGTCGGCGACGACGGCCGGTGGGTCGGGCACGTGGACCTGGGCGACCTCGGGGTCGCGGACCGGTGGGCGGACCTGGCGGTGGCGTCGATGAGTCTCGGCTGGAACCACGGACCCGGCTGGGACGACCTGTTCCACGAGGCGTACGGGGTGCCGCAGGACCGGGACCGGACCGCCTGGTACCGGATGCTGTGGGAGCTGGACGTCGACGACGTGGACGACCCGCGGGGTGCGGCAGGAGCCTCCCGGCCCTGACCGGACGACTGGCCGCGACGACGGGCCGGGCCGCGGTGACGGGCCGGGCCGCGGTGACGGGCCGGGCCGCGGTGACGGGCCGGGCCGCGGTGACGGGCCGGGCCGCGGTGACGGGCCGGGTCGAGCCGCCGACGCGGTCTAGAAGCCGACGCCCCGTGCGGCCATGAAGCCGACCGGGTTCACCGTGCCGCCGCCGACGTGCGTCTCGAAGTGCAGGTGGCACCCGGTCGAGTTGCCGGTCGAGCCGACGAGGGCGACGAGCGCACCCGCCCCGACCTGCTGCCCGGGGGAGACCCGGAAGCCGCCGTCGACGATGTGGCCGTACGCGGTCTTGACGCCGCCACCGTGGTCGATGCGGACGTAGTTGCCGTACCCGCCGTAGCGGCCGACGTACTCCACCGTGCCGGCGGACGCGGCGACGATCGGAGTGGAGCAACCGCTGCCCAGGTCGAGGCCGTCGTGCATGGCGACCGCGCCGGTGTAGGGGTTCACACGGACCCCGTAGCCGCTGGTGATCCAGCCGCCGGCGGGACGGACCCAGCCCGACCCGGAGCCCGAGCCGACGGGGGCGCCACCGCCACCACCGGAGGACGAACCGCCACCGCCGCCGCCGCCCTGGTTCGCGGCGGCTGCGGCGGCCGCAGCCTGCTGGGCACGGAGCTGACGGGCGATCTCGGCCTCGAGCGCCTTGCGCTTGCGCTCTTCCTCCGCCTTGCGGATCCGCTCGCCCTTCTCGTACTGCGCCTCGGTCGTGGCGCGACCCGAGGTCAGCGAGGTGAGCTGCGCTTCGAGCCGGGACTTGTTGCCCTCTTGCTCGTCGGTGGCGGCCTGCGCCCGGTCGGAGGCGGCCTGCGCCTCGCCCATCCGGTCCTGCGCGGCCTGGGCCAGGTCGGCGAGCTTCAGCGCTGCGCGGTCGGCCTGGGCGGTGAGGGACCGGGCGACGGAGGCGTCGGTGGTGGCCGCGGTCTCGACGCGTTCGGCCTGCTCGGACAGCTTGCTCAGCGCCCCGAGGTCGTAGAGCAGGTCGCGGGAGTCCTCGCCGCCGGTGATCACGCTGGTGGTGACGTCGGCGCCGCCGGAGCGGGCCATCTGCGCGGCGAACCGACCGGCCTGCGCGGCGCTGGCCTCGGCGATCTCGGCGTGCTCCTCGGCGTCGTCGCGGAGGGCCTGCTCCTTCTCTGCCGCACGGAGGGCCTTGCGCTGCGCGGCCTCGAACACCTGCCCCAGCCGCTCGGCCTCGGCCTTCGCAGCGTCGGCTCTGTCGGACAACTCCGCGATGAGGCCGCGGATCTCGACGATCTGCGACTGCTTCGCGGACTCCTTGCCACGGGCCGCGACGACGTCGTCCCACGACGGGTACGAGGCCGCCTGGGCGACCGGCGCGTCGAGGACCAGCGAGCCGACCAGGCCGACGATCGCGAGCGCGGTGGCGAGCAGGCGTCGGCGGCCCGGCGAGGCGGAGCGGGGACGGGGAGCGGGGACCACGGAGCGAGACATCGGAACGGAGCCTATACATCCACACAGGTGGAACCCTGCGGCGACGCTCCGCTGTGGAGGACTCGGGCACGCAGGTCGGCCTGTGGAGGACGAGTACCCCGCTGCAGAGCCCGCTGGCCGCCGGGCTCAGAACCCCCGGTCGCGCAGGATCTGCTCCGCCGACCCGACGACCCGCTGCCGCAGCACTTCCGCGCCCCGGGTGCCCGCGTAGTCGTAGACGTCGTACCCGGTGCAGTGCGTGATCGTCGCCGGGCGGCCGAGCGAGTCCTCGACCGGCGTGGTCCAGACGTCCCCGGACCCGATCACGACGTAGTCCGGTCGCGCGTCCCGGTAGGCGCCGAGGTCGACGAGCCACGGGTACGTGTCGAACGAGTCGCGGACCTGCAGCAGCCGGACGTCCTGCTCGGCGTAGGCGGCGAGCGGACGCACGGTCCAGAACTGGCCGACGCCGACCGGGTCCCGCCCGTCGCTCCGCTGCGCGTCGACCCAGCGGTCCAGGCAGGTCACCGGTGTGTACTGCGCCACGGCGACGGCCCGGACGGTGCCCGGTGTCACGGCGACGCCGAGGACGAGCACCGCTGCGGCCGCGACCGCCAGCGCGGTCCGCAGGCCGCGCACCGGTCGGTGCACCCGGGTACGGCGGACCGCGGTGCGGGTGAGCTCGCACACCGCGACGACGGCGAGCAGCGGCATCGCGACGACCGGCTCGAGGTAGCGCGGCGTCTCCGACCCGGCGACGACCACCCCGACGGACACCGCCACGATGGTCACGAGGGGCAGCGCGGTCGCCACGAGCACCGTCCGGGAGGTCCGTGCACGCCAGGCCCAGACCGTGCCGCCCGCGCTGAGCAGCACCCCGAGCAGCATCAGGAGCAGCCCGGCGTCCCCAGCCGCCGACGCCGCCCGGTCGTCGGTGAGCGACGCGAAGAAGGCCGCGGTCGCCCCGGCCTGCTCCGGGTGCACGTAGGTCGAGGGGTCGAGCGAGACGAAGGGCCGCAGCGGGATCCGCAGGAGGTACCCGACGACCGCCCCGAGCGTCAGCGTCGCCGCCACCCAGACTGCCGGTCGCCAGGGCACGCGGCGGGCGAGTGCGAGCAACGCCAGCGTGACGACGACCGGTGCCGCCGACCACGGCACGTACAGCGGGTTGGAGGCCGTGCTCAGCGCCGCCACGAGGCCGAGCGTCACGAGGACGGGGACCGACGCACGCCCGGTCCGGACCGCGCGGAGCACCAGGACGGCGGTCCCGAGCATCGCGAGCACCGCGCCGTAGTAGTAGGTCGTGGTGAGGAGGAGCGAGGCCAGCTCGAGCGAGGTCGCGGTCGCCGACGACTCCGTGAGCACGAGCATGGTGAGCAGGACGACGGCGATCACGGACACGGCGACGCGTGCCGGACGCGCGGCCGACGGCATGAGTTCGTTCGCAGCCGCCCGCACGAGCGCGTACACGGCGAGCAGCACGAGCACCCCGTTCAGCGCCAGCGCCTGCTGCGGGGTCGTCGTCACGGCCGCGGTCGCCAGGTACACCGGCAGCTCGGGGAAGAAGAACAGCGCCGGGGACATCGCCCACTCGAACGGCTGCCCGAGTGCGATCGAGCGTGCGACCAGCGGCAGGAGCACCGAGTCGCCGTCGTACCAGAGCAGCGTGACCCGCGCCGTGGCGAGCACGTGCCGCAGCGCCACCATCGCGAGCACCAGGGCAAGCACGGCTCCGACGGCCTCGTGCGCGACCGCCCGGGCGAGGGCGGATCGCGGGCGGCGGTCGCCGGCCTCGATCGGTCGGACGCCGTCCCGCGGACGGGCGAGGGGCATGACCGGAGCGTACCGGCGTCGGCATCGGAGCAGCCGGACAGTGCGCCCTGCGGGAGTGCACAGCACAGCCGGGTGGGCGCGGAACGGCGGTCGCCGCTACCCTTGACCCTCGTGACCCACGCGCGCGAGCAGTTGATCGAGCACATCAAGGCCGATGCGGTCTTCCACGGCGACTTCACGCTGACCAGCGGGAAGCAGGCGTCGTACTACATCGACCTCCGCAAGGTGAGCCTCGACCACCGCGTCGCGCCGCTGATCGGCCAGGTGATGACCGACCTCATCGCGAGCATCCCGGACGTCGACGCCGTCGGTGGTCTGACGATGGGCGCCGACCCGATCGCGAGCGCCGTGCTGCACCAGTCGGCAGCGCGCGGTGGTTCGTACGACGCCTTCGTCGTCCGCAAGGAGCCGAAGGACCACGGCCGCGGCCGCCAGGTCGAGGGCCCGGACGTCCGCGGCAAGCGCGTCATCGTGCTCGAGGACACCTCGACCACCGGCGGCTCGCCCCTCAAGGCCGCCGAAGCACTCGAGCGTGAGGGCGCCGTCATCGCCGCCGTCGCCGTCGTCGTCGACCGGGACACCGGCGCCAAGGAGAAGATCGAGGCAGCCGGCTACCCCTACCTCGCGGCGATCGGGCTGGCCGACCTGGGGCTGTCCGCGTGACCGAGGAGCGTCCGGAGGGGCGCGACGAGTCCGACCGGTCGGTCGCGCCCGAAGACGGGGGCGACGGACAGGAGGCTCGGCGCGGTCCCGATCCGGACGCTCCGTTCCACGGTCTCCGCAGTGCGGCCGACATCTTCGGTGCGCCGATCACGGAAGAGGAGTGGCCGTCCCGCCGCGAGCGTCGGGAGGCCGAACGGGCCGCCCGGCAGGCGGGGCAGCCCGAACCCGAGCCCTTCACCGCCCCGGCCTCCGTGCCCGCGTCAGCCCCGCAGGCGGACCACGAGCAGGCCGACCACGAGCCGCACGCCGACGAGACCGATGAACCCGATGAACCCGCTGCCGCGGTCGACCCTGCGGCGACCCAGGCGATCTCGATGCCCGAGCAACTCGCCCTGCCCGGTGGCGTCGCCGGCCGGGTACCGCCGCCTGCTGCCGTGCCGCCGGTGTCGAACGCGCCGGACCCCCGTGCCATCACGCTGCCGACCGCGCGCTCGGACCGCGACCTCCGTGCTGCCGAGGCCCGGGCGATCGAGGACGAGCGCCGCCGCACCGACCCGGACGGCGTCGGCCGTGACGACGTCGACTGGCTCGGCCGGGCCCGTCCGTCCGCGACACCGCTGCCGCCCGAGTCCGTGCAGTCCGCGCCGGTGCCCCCGTCGTTCCGCGGCGGTCCGGACGCGCAGCCGCTCGGGGTGCAGGACGCGCTGCCGCCGACGTCCGAGCCGCCGACCTTCACGGAGCTCCTCCGCCTGGGCGACGACGTCGACGCCGCTCCCCAGGCTGACCGTCCCTTCGACTGGTCCCTGCTGGACGACCAGACCGGCGAGGTCCCGACGACCCTGACCCGCGACGCGTTCGACACGAACCTGGTCGCGGCGGAGTCCTGGGCGACCGGCACCGGCCTGGGCGCCGAACCCGTCGAGGAGTCGGCGAGTGCGTCCGCCGCACCCGCTGCCTCGGTTCCCCCGGGCGCTGTCACCCCGACGGCGGGCACCGTGCCGGACCACGACTGGGCCGACGAGCGGACCACCCCCTCGGGCTCGAGCTGGTCCCTCAGCGACGACGCGGCCCGTACCGGCGAGGTCTTCCCCGGCGACGTGGACGTCGTGGTCCCTCGTGACACGACGGTCGACGCGCCGGACGCCGACACCCGCGCCGCCGACGCCAACGACGACGCCGACGACGACCTGGCCGACGACGGCGGTTCCGCCCCGACGGCTGCGTTCTCCCCGCGGTCCGCCGCCGCGGTCCCGCCGCCCGCAGTCCCGTCGCCCTCGGTACTGCCGACCCCCGAGGTGCCGTGGTGGGAAGCCGACGACGACGGCACCGACCGACGATCGGCCGTCCCACCGCTCGTGGAGCCCGCACGGCAGGAGCCGGCACGCCAGGACCCCGCACGCCAGAGCGCCGCACCGCAGGACCACGCCGCCGCGTGGCCGATGCCGGACTGGCAGACGCCGACGGCAGCGGGCCCCGCCGGTGACGACGACGGCACGCCGGGCCCGCGCGGCCTGGCGCCCGAGGACATCGACCAGTCCGAGTGGCAGGGCCGCGAGACGAGCGACACCGGCGTCATCAAGGACCTGTTCGGCACCGAGGCGATCCAGCAACTCCGCGACGCCAGCCCCCGGGAGGACACCAGCACCCGGATGATGCCCGCCGTCGCCCGACCCGAGCAGCCCGCAGCAGCAGGCCCCGGAGCGAACGCGGCCGATCGCGACAACTTCATCAACGAGGGCTTCGCCCGCCTGCAGAACGAGGGGCGTCGCGGCAAACAGCTCCTGGTCTACGGCTCGATCGCGATCATCGTGGTGCTGCTGGTCCTCGTGCTGCTCATCACCACGTGGATCCGCGGCAACACCATCGACGACCACCCGGCGTCCCCGTCGAGCAGCCCGGCCGCAGCGCTCTCGGTGCAGCCGCCCGGCAGCGGCGGCTGACGGTCACCGACGCACCACGTGACGGACGGGAGGCTCCCCACCAGCTGGTGGGGAGCCTCCCGTCCGTCAGTCGGTCGCGATCCGCGACCGTGCCCTGGTCAGGAGGACGCGGGGACCGCTGCCGACACGTCGGTGAGCGTCTGCAGCTCCTCGGCGCTGAGGTCGAGCTCCGCCGAGGCGAGGAGCGCCGGCAGCTGCTCGGTGTTGCGCGCCGACGCGATCGGCGCGACGACGTCCGGCTGCGCCTGCAGCCAGGCGAGCGCGACCGAGGCGATCTCGGCGGAGTGCGCCGACGCGATCTCGGACAGGGCCTCGACGACGGCGAGACCCTGGTCGGAGAAGTAGCCGGAGACCTGGCCCTCGCGGTCCTTGCCCGCGAAGTCCTGCTTCGTCCGGTACTTGCCCGTCAGGAAGCCGGCGGCCAGTGCGAAGTACGGCACGACGCCCAGGTGCTCGCGAGCGGCGAGCGGTGCGATGTCGGACTCGTAGGGCTCGCGGGTGACGAGGTTGTAGTGCGGCTGGATCGCGACCGGCACGGCCAGGTCGTGCTCCTTCGCCAGGCGGATCCACTCCGCGGCGCGCTCGTCCGAGTAGTTCGAGATGGCGGTGTAGCGGACCAGGCCTTCGCGGACGAGCTGGTCGAACGCGCGGACGGTCTCCTCCAGCGGGGTGTCCTGGTCGTCGAAGTGGGCGTAGTAGAGGTCGATCCGGTCGGTGCCGAGGCGCTGCAGGCTGGCGCGTGCGGCCTTCGCGACGTTGTCCGCCGACAGACCGGGGAACTCGGGGTGCTGCGACACCTTCGTGGCGATCGTCACGTCGTCACGCTTGCCGGACGCGGCGAACCACGAGCCGATCACGGTCTCGGACTCGCCGCCGGAGTTGCCGTCACCCCACGCCGAGTACACGTCCGCGGTGTCGATGAAGTCGCCGCCGGCACCCGTGTAGGCGTCGAGGACCCGGTGCGAGGTGGCCTCGTCCGCGGTCCAGCCGAAGACGTTGCCTCCGAGGGCGAGGGGGAAGACGGTGAGGTCACTGGAGCCGATGCGGGGCATGCTGCAGTCCTTTCAGGTCGGTACGGACTGCTCCACGCTATGCCCCTCGCCGGGCTGCCACTCAGGTGCGCGGGGTGAGGTGGAGGAGCCATGCCGACGCTCTCCTCGTACCTCACCGACCCCCGCCCCGCCGTCCGTCTGCGGGCGGTGATGGCCGCCGGGACCACCCCCTCGGTGGACGAGCTGGACCTCCTCGTGGCGCAGTGCGCCGTGGAGCCGGACCTGCAGGTGCGGGAGATGCTCACGTGGGCGTTGGTGCGCCTCCCGGCCGACGTGGTCGTCCCGCGCCTGCTCGACGAACTGGACCGACCGGAGGCGCAGGCGCGGAGTCAGGCTCTGCACACCCTGTCGAAGATCCGCGACGGGTCGGTGTACCCGCAGGTGGCGCGGCTGCTCGGTGACGTCGACCCCGGGGTCGCGCGGACGGCGTGGCGCGCTGCGGCGCTGCTCGCCCCGGAGGACGGCAAGCCCGCGCTGGCTCGGACCCTCGCGGTGCAGCTCGGCCACGGGGACGAGGAGACCCGGCTGGCACTGAGCCGCGCGATCGCCGGGCTCGGGGCGGAGACCGCCTCGCCGGTCCTGGACGCGGCGGCGTCGCACCGGAGCGCGGCCGTCCGGGAGCACGCGGCCGAGACCGCGCGGTTGCTGGAGGACCCGGACGCCGGGTCAGCGCTGGCGCTCGCCCGGGCGCGGCGTGAGGTCGCCCTCGGTCGGACGCGTTCGGCGAAGGGCTGACGCGGCCTGCCGGTCAGTGCGGGGCGTCGGGGGTCAGCCAGATGGCGGTCGCGGCGGCGGCCGGGAGGTCCACCATCGCCTCCGCCCCGCCGGCGTCACGCCGCGAGACCGCCACAACCCCCGCGTAGTCCCGCACCTGCTCGACCCGCAGGTGCGTCCCCAGTCCGACACCGAGCTCGTCGAAGTACCGCAGCAGCGCCGGGTCGTCGTCGGACACCCGCTCGACCGTCCCGCAGACGCCAGGGTCGACCGTGCCGAGGAGCGAGCCGGGGGAGTCCGGCACGACGCCGTCCGCGCTCGGGATCGGGTCGCCGTGTGGGTCGTGCGTCGGGTGGCCCAGGTCGGCGTCGACCCGGTCGAGGAAGGTCTCCGACACCGCGTGCTCGAGCGCCTCGGCCTCGGTGTGCACCTCGTCCCACGAGTAGCCGAGCCGCTCGACCAGGAACGTCTCGATCAGGCGGTGTCGGCGGACCATGGCGACGGCGGCCTGCTGCCCGAGCGGGGTGAGCACCACGCCGCGGTACAGCGTGTGCTCGATCAGCCCGTCGCGGTCGAGCTTCCGGAGGTTGCCGGACACGGTCGAGGCGGACACGTGCAGGGCTGCGGCGATGTCCCGCGTGGCGAGACCGCCGTCGCCGCCGCGCTCGGAGGCCTTCCAGACGAGCTTGACGTAGTCCTCCGCCATGGTGCTGAGCGAAGGCAGACGCATGGGGCAATCGTACGACCGACACCGCTCCGGTCGACACCGGGACGGTCGACACTGGTACAACCGTCAGGGTGACCCCCGTGCAGCCTCCCGCCGTTCGTCGCCGCAGACGGTGGTGGCCGGTCCCGCCGTCGTTGCTCGTCGGCATCGCCCCGCTGGTGCTCTTCGCGACGTACAGCATCGTCCGCTCGCGCCCGAGTGACGACTACGACTCGCTCGGCCTGACGACCGACAGTGTCCTGCACGACCTGGTGCTGCCGGAGTCGATCGTCGCCGGGGTGATGGTCGTGCTCGTCACCGCGCTCGGCTGGTGGCGGATCGCGACCGTCGACCCGACCCGCGGGCGCCCACGGTGGACGCTGCTCGCGCCGGTCCTGATCCTGGCGGTGTGCATCGGACGGCTGCCGCTGGTCGACTGGGCGGGGAAGTCGGTGGACTACTTCCTGCTCCTCACCGTCGGGGTGCTGCTCGTCGGGGTCTTCGAGGAGCTGCTGACCCGCGGTGTCCTGCTCGTCGGACTGCGGCGGCGCCTGCCCGAGTTCGGGGTGTGGATCGCGTCGTGCGTGCTGTTCGGGCTGCTGCACTTCGTCAACATCCTGGCCGGGGCGCCGGTGTCCCAGACGGTGGTGCAGGTGGTGTTCGCCGCCTCGTTCGGATCGACGCTCTACCTGGCGCGGCGGCTGACCGGCAACCTGCTCGCCCCGGTGCTGCTGCACGCGTTCTGGGACTTCGGTGCGATCGCGGTCAGTGCCTCGCGGGGCGCCGGGCTCGACTTCTTCCTCGTCGGGCTGCTCGGCCTGGCGTCGTTCGCGGTGCTGCTGCTCGGTGTGGTCGCCGGCGCGTTGGTCGCCTGGCGGGATGACCGTGCCTGGCGACAGGGGCGCCGGTGGCGGACCGTGCCCGCGATGGACCGCACCGGTGTCGACGGGGGTGGGGCGGGCCTCCCGGCCGGGGTGGGACCGGTGCCGCTCGCGCGCTGACGGGGGCGCGCGCTGGCCCGCTCGCGCGCTGGTCCGCGCGCGTGCTGGCCCGCTCGCGCGCTGGCGGAGACCCGTGCTGGCGGGGACGCGCGCTGGCCCGGTCGCGTGCTGGTCCGCGCGCGTGCTGGCCCGCTCGCGCGCTGGCGGAGACCCGTGCTGGCGGGGACGCGCGCGCTGACGGAGACGGGGAGGCGGTGCCCCGGAGCGCAGGACGCTCCGGGACACCGCCGGTGCGGACCCGTCAGGCGCGACGGCGGAGCTGGCGACGACGCAGCACGATCAGGCCGATGCCCGCCAGCAGGAACACGATCGTGGCGATCGAGACGCCGGTGAGCTGCGCACCCGTATAGGCGAGCCGGTTCGCGTGCGCGCCGGTCTGGGGCGGGTCGGCGACCGTCCGTCCGCCGGTTCCGGTGCCGGTGCCGGTGCCGCCCCCGGTTCCCGTGGTCGGGCTGGTACCCGTCCCGGAGCCCGTGCCGGTGCCGCTACCGCTGCCGGAACCGGGCGTGCCGGTCGGCGTCCGCGTCGGGGTGGGTGTCGGAGTCGGGGTCGCAGCCGTCGACACGATCCGGCTGACCGCGCCGGTCCTGGTGTCGAGCAGCACCTCGCGCTGCTGCGGGTGGGCGAAGTCGAGCATGCCCCGGATCGATCCGGCGCGTGCGTCGAACGACTGGTCACCGATGCGGCCGGTCGACCAGTTGTCCTCGATGAACTTCGTGGTCGAGGTCTGCTCGATCGCGGTGTGGTCGACGGCGTTCTGCTTGGCGAACGGCGAGATGACCAGGTACGGCAGGCGCTGCGAGGGACCGCAGCGGTCCAGGTAGCCGCCGGCGACGCCGACCTTCGTGGCGGCCGTCGTGCAGACCGTGGTGTCGGTCGACGAGTCGGTCGACCCGTTCAGGACGGTCGGCGCGACGTGGTCGTACCAGCCGTCCGAGTCGTCGTAGTTGATGACGATCGCGGTGCTCGCCCACTCGGGGGACTGTTCGATCTCGTTGATCTTCGATGTCAAGAACTCCTGCTCGTCCAACGGGTCGGAGTACGCGGCGTGGCCGTCCTGGGCCTCGGGGGCCTTGAGGAAGGAGACCGCCGGCATCCGGTGCTCGGCGAGCGCGGTGTCGAACGCGGTCAGGTCGTACTGGTGGTTCGCCCGGTCGGTGTACCCGATCATGCTGTCGCTCGTCGGCGCGAGGTGGTGCGGGTTCGACGTCGAGGCGTAGTAGGCGAACGGGTTGTGGTGCGGCGAGTAGTCGGTGACGACGGTGCCGCCGACGTTGGTCCGAGAGGCGTCGCACTTGGCGAACGACCCGGCTCCCGCGGCGGCCGTGGTCGGTGCGAAGCCGCCCTGGAACCAGCCCCAGGTGACGCCCTTCGCGTTGAGCAGGTCGCCGATGTTCTTCCCCGACATCTTCACCAGGTTCGACGTCGACGTGTGGTCCTTGTCGGAGCAGTCGTCGAAGGCGGGGTCCGGGTCGGCGATGACGGTGCCCTGGCCGGCGGCGTCCTTCCCGACGACCGCGGTCGAGGTGACGACGGGCGCTCCGGTGACCGAGTCGACGCCGGTGCCACCGTGGGTGTTGCCGCTGATCAGGTTGAGCGCACCGGGGGTGGACGGGCCGAAGCCGGTGTCCCAGGCGTTGTCGCTCATCGCGTAGTTCTGGGCGTAGTTCCAGAGCCCGGTGGTCGTGTTGCCGTCGTAGTGGTCCATCGTGAGGCCCGGCGAACCGTACAGGCCGGTGCAGGTGTCGACCGAGGTGCTCTCGACGAACTTGTCCATGGCACCGGCGTCGACGGCCTTCTGCTCCGGCAGGTAGTTGTGGTTCTGGTCGCAGGTGAGCGCCTGCGCCGGGCTCAACCGTGACGGGGCGTAGGCGTTCGGGTTCTTCGTCAGCGTCCCGGACGACGCGAGCGTGTTCGCGGCGGGGGTCCCGGCGGCGGCGGTGAAGGGCGTCCCGTCCGTGTTCGCGGCCTTCGGGTAGGTGCCGAAGTAGTGGTCGAACGACACGTTCTCGTCGTACAGCACGACGACGTGCTTGATCGGCGTGGTGGTGTTCAGGGAGTTGTCGGCGGCGGACGCCGACTGCGGGACGGCGAGGGCCGTCGCGGCGACGGCCGCGAGGGCCATCACGGCGAGCGCTCCCTGTTGGAGACGTCGCTCGGAAGGTCGGAACACGTGGGTCCTCTTTCTGGGTGGGGCGTTCGGTGTCGTGGGTGACGTGCCGCTGGGAGCGGGTCTAGGTCCGGGCGAGGAGCCCGCGCCCCAGCCAGTCGTCCGCGTGCCGGACGCCGGGGAGGGCGAAGTAGTAGCCGCCGCCGACCGGCGAGACGTAGTCGACGAGCGGCTCGTCGACCAGGCGCTTCTGCACGGCCACGAACTGCCGGTCGAGGTCCGCCTGGAAGCACGCGAACAGCAGCCCCATGTCGAGGTTGCCGTTCGCGTCGGTGCCGTTGTCGTAGTTGTACGGACGACGGAGCATCTGCTGCTTCCGGGCCTCGGCCGTGCGCGGGTTCGCGAGCCGGATGTGCGCGTCCATCTGGATGACGTCGCCGGTGGGGTCGTCCTGGTAGCGCGGGTCGTCGAACTCGTCGCTGCGGGTCAGGGGCGCCCCGGAGTCGCGGTGGCGGCCGATCATCTCCTCCTGCTCCTGGATCGAGACGCGGTCCCAGAACTCGACGAACATCCGGATGGTGCGGACGACGTGGTAGCTGCCGCCGGTCACCCAGGCGGGTTCGCCGTCCCGGTCGCCGCGGGTCCAGACGAGCTCGTCCATCCGGTCCCGGTCGGTGGTCGACGGGTTCCCGGTGCCGTCCTTGAAGCCGAGCAGGTTGCGGGGTGTGCCGGACGGCCGGGGCGGGGAGCCGAAGCCGTCCTGTCGCCACCGCACCTGCATGCCGCCGCGGGTCGCGCGGGCGATGTCGCGGACGGCGTGCAGGACCGTGTCCGTGTTGTGGGCGCACACCTGCAGGAGCAGGTCGCCGTCGCAGATCGACCGGTCCAGGTCGTCGTTCGGGAAGTCCTCCATGGTGCGGAGTCGGGCCGGCCGCTGTCCCGCCAGGCCGTACCGGTGGTCGAAGAGCGACGCGCCGACGCTGGCGGTGACGGTCAGGCCGTCGGCGGGGACGTCCGGGCCGAGGACCCCGGAGTCGGCCGGCGGTGCGGTGATGCCGACGTCCGCCGGTGTCCCACCCCGGGTCAGGGCCCGGGCACGCTCGGTGATGGTGCGGAGCAGGTCGGCGAGTTCCGCGCGGCTGCCGACGGTCGTGTCGAACGCCAGGAACGCCGACTGTCGCTGCGCCGGCGTGGTGATCCCGGCCTGGTGGGCGCCGTGGAACGCGTACGACGTCCGGGCGCTCGCGTCGTCCGCGCGGGTCGCGGCGGCTGCCTCGGTCTGGAGGCCCGGAACCCCTCCGACGGTCAGGCCCACCGCCGCAGCGGCTCCCGCTCCGGCGCCGACCGCGCCCGTCAGGAACGCCCGGCGGCCGAGTGGGCGGCGCGGTGCCGGTGTCTTTGCCGATGCCGGCACCGGCACCGGGTCTGCGGGCGCCGGCTCGGTGTCCGCGGTCGGGACGCCCGCGGGGCAGACGGTACCCGCCGCGGTGAGCCCGGCTCGTGCGTGCGCCTCGACCATCAGGCGGTGGGTCGCAGCGTCCATGCCGTGTCCGGGGGTGGTCACGAGGTCCTCCTCGGTTGACAGATGGCGGCGACGGGGGCGAGCAGTTCGAGGGCACGGTCGAGCGCGGCGTCCAGGTGCTCGCGCGCCGAGCCGTCCAGGTCGTCGAGCGCCGCCCAGCTGCCGTCGGACCGCCGGTGCGACTCGACCTCGGTGCGGAGGGACTGCAGGGCACGCTCGGTCTCGGCGAGCTCCGGGTACCGCGTCCGGAGGATCCCGTGCAGGGGGTCGAGCGCGTGCTCGGTCCCGGCGATGTTCGCGTCGATCGTCGCCAGTGTGGTGTGGCTGCCCGCGTCCGACCGCCCGGTGACCTCGAACTGCAGCGCGTTCTCGAGGATCTCGTGCGAGCGCAGGCCGACGTCGAGCGGGTCGACGCGGGAGTCCGGGAAGACGCGCTGGAGGTGCGTGACGGCCGCGACCAGCGCGTCGGCCGGGGCGAGTGCCCGGGTGACCGGTGCGCCGGACCAGAGGAGGGCCTCCAGGCGGTGGAACCCGGTCAGGTGCGGGTCGTCGGGTGCCGTCCGTCCGGAGGCAGGCAGGCCGTCGATCGCGGTGTCGTCGTCGCCGAACGCGCCGTAGGCGGCACCGAGCTGTTCGTACTCGCGGTGTCCGGTGAGCCAGTCGCGCTCGGCCGCGGCGACGTCCCCGGCGTGCACGTCCGCGTCGAGCGCGCGCACGTCGGCGAGCAGGACCGGCAGGCGTCCCTCGATCCAGTCGCCGTACGACTTCGCGGCGGGGATCAGGTCGGCGCGGGTGACCGGGACGATGCCCGGCGCAGCACCGGCCACGTGCGTGGCACCGCGCACGTGGACCACCGGGCCGGTCTCGGGCTCACCGTCGGCGGGCAGGCAGCGGAAGCGGTAGTCGCCGCGGGCCAGGCGGACGCGGTAGGTCTGGGCTGCGCCGGAGCCCAGGCCCTCGGCGTCGAGGAAGACCGCACCGTCGGCCGGGTCGACGAGCTGGACCTCGATGCCCGCCACGGACGTGTTCTCGATCCGGAGGGTCTGGGTGCCGGACCGGGCCCCGGCGTCACCGGGCCAGCCGGACCCGCACGTGTCGGTCCCGACCCGGACCGTGTACCGGGTCGGCGTCGGGGCGCTCGCCGGGGTCAGGTGGGTGGCGACGAGGGCGGCTGCGACGACGGCACCGAGCACGCCGACGACCGCGGCCGTCGT
Source organism: Curtobacterium sp. MCLR17_032 (assembly GCF_003234795.2). Classification (NCBI taxonomy): domain Bacteria; kingdom Bacillati; phylum Actinomycetota; class Actinomycetes; order Micrococcales; family Microbacteriaceae; genus Curtobacterium; species Curtobacterium sp. MCLR17_032. Next base: position 539,051 of record NZ_CP126268.1, read on the forward strand.
GGCGCGAACAGACATCGACACGGCTGGTCCCAACTGAGCAGTTTCACAGAAATCCCTGGTCAGAGGCTGGTTCGCCTCGATCACGGGCAACCATAGAGTCGCTCGGGGGCCAGTTCGCCTGCCGTTCACCGCAGGGCGGTTCTGTTCACCGGATGGTCATCAGCGCCCTCGACGGGGTGGCGTCAGGACAGTGGCGCGTCAGGCCGGGGTGTCAGAGCGGGGGCGTCAGGACGGGCGCGTGAGGCCGGGTGCGTCAGGACGGGTTGCTCTTCAGCAGCCGGGTCACCGCGATCATCGCGCCGCCCACCACCGCGGGGATGCCGCCGCCGGGGTGCACGGACGCGCCGACACGCCACAGCCAGGGGCGCCAGGGGTCGTTGTAGGAGGGCCGGTGGAACGGGCCGCTCAGCCACGGAGGACGTGCCGCCCCGTAGAGCGCCCCGCGCGGTTCGCCGCCACCGCCGTAGTACTGCGGATCGAGCACCATCTGCTCGTCCAGGAGGTCGGTGAGCGGCCCGTCGAGGCCCATCGCTGCCGAGACGCGGTCGACCTCGCGCCGCACGAAGGGGTGCTCGACCGTGTAGTGCCCGCCGTCGGCCGGGGCGGTGAGCAGGATGCCGACGGTGCTGCGCGCGTTCGGGTAGACCTCGCCCGCGCGGTACTGGTTGACGAACACCATCGTGTCCGCCGGCTCGTCGCCCGCCTCGAGGCTGCGGTGCAGTGCGGCCGGCTTCGTCGGCAGCACCACGCTGTGCGTCGCGATCCGGGGTGGCAGTTCCTGCTGCAGCACGCCGTACACGGCGATGGCCGAGCAGGAGAGGGTGCGCGGGCGACGGCGGGGGAGCGCCGGGACCCGCGACGGAGCCATCAGGGCGGCGAGCCGGTCGGCGTCCAGAGCACTGACGACGAGGTCGGCCGAGTGGTGCCCGACGTCGGTGGTGACCGACCCGCGCTCGATGCGGCTGACGGCCTCGCCGGTGCGGATCTCGACCCCGGCCGCCTCGGCAAGCCGGCCCAGCGCGAGCACGATCTCGTACACGCCCCCGCGCGGCACCCAGGCCCCGGTCTCCGCCATGATCGCCGGCATGCTCGCGTAAAGGGCGGGGGTGCGGGACGGCGAGACGCCCGCGTTCAGCGTGTGGATCGCGATGATCTCGCGCAGCCCGTCCGGCAGCCACGGCAGGCTGTCGAGGTACGCGCGCGTGGTGAGGCGCGAGCCGTAGACGGCCAGCAGGCGGCGGAGCGCCGGCAGCGCCGCCCGGTCGAGCGGATCGGCGAGCAGCAGCTCGGTCACGTCGTCGGCGAGCGGCGCGTGCAGGTCGGAGAAGCGTCGCCAGGCCGGGTACCACGGGTGGTCGGGTGCCACCGGCAGGGCGGTCTCCTCGCCGTCGTGGTAGTACCGGCCCACTTCCGGCATCCGCACCAGGTCGAGGTGGCCGTCGTCGTCGGTGCGGTCGGACGCGCGTCCGCCGTCGCCGAGTCGCCGCAGCAGTTCGTCCCACACCGCGGGGAACGTCACCAGCGACGGCCCGGTGTCGATGCGGTCGTCGCCGAGGTGGATGCGACGGCTCTTGCCGCCGAGCTCGGTGGACGCCTCGAGCAGGGTCACCCGGTGTCCGGCGTGCGCGAGCAGCGCGGCGGCGGTCAGCCCGCCGATCCCGCCGCCGACCACGACGACGCGGCTCACGAGGCGCCTCCGAGCACGATCGAGACCATGAGCAGCACCCCGGCGAACGACCCCGCGATGTAGGGGAACGCGACCGACAGTCGGTAGAGCCGGTGACCGGTCTCCGGCGTCGGGTGCCGCAGCAGGCTCACCACGAGGATGCCGGCGATCAGGAGGTTGACCGCGGCGACGGGCAGGCTCACCACCGCGAACAGCACGGTCGAGACGATCCACCAGGCGCCGCTCCACAGGGCCGTCCCGCGCGCGCCGAGCCGGACCGCGGTGGTCTCGATGCCCGCATCACGGTCCTCCACGATGTCCTGGACCGCGTCGAAGGCGTGCTTTGCGACGCTCCACGCCATCAGCCCGATCGCGGCCGGCCACACCGGCGTCACCCCGAGGGCCAGCGGCACGATGACGAGCGGCAGGGCGTAGGCCGCGTTGCTCAGCGAGTCGAGGAACGGCCGCGCCTTGAAACGCAGCGGCGGTGCCGAGTAGAAGACGAAGACGCCCACGTAGAGCAGGATCGCGGCGTTCGCGAGCGGCGGCAGCGTGACGAGGAAGAAGACCAGGAACGGGACGTTGACGATCGCGACGGCCCAGGCGATGAGCCGGACCTCGGACTGCCGGATCCGCGCACCCTCGATGGAGCCCTTGCGCGGATTGGCCGCGTCGGTGTCCTGGTCGTAGATGTCGTTGACGCCGTAGATGAGCAGGTTGAACGGCAGGGTGAGCCACAGGATGACCGGCAGCGCCCGCAGGTCGAACAGCGCCCCGGTGAGCCAGACGGCGACGAGGCCGGAACCGATGGTGTTGATCCACAGCACCGGGCGTGAGATGTGCACGAGGCGGCGCACGGCCACGCCGATCCCCGACGGCGTGGTGCGCGACATCCGCTCACTGCCGTCAGTCACGGGTCCGAGCGTACCCGGCCCACCTCGACGACGGGCCGCGGCTTCCAGGCCAGACTGTGGGGCATGCGCCTGATGCTGCTCACCGCCGGCACCCGTGGCGACGTCGAACCCTTCGCCGCCCTGGCACGGCACGCCGCCTCGCGCGGTCACGACGTCCGGCTGGCGCTGCCCGACGACGCCCCCGCGCCCGACGGGGTCGACACGGTGCCCCTCGGTCTCGACGTGCGGCGTGTGCTCGCCCCGGCCGGCCGCACACCCTGGAGGCTCGTCCGTCACGTCCGCGCTGAGGTGCGGCCCGCGATGCGCCGGATGTTCGCCGCCGCGGTGCGGGAGACGATCGCCTTCGACCCCGACGTGGTCGTGCACCACCCGCTGGTCCTCAGCGCGCCGATGGTCGCGGACGCCCTCGGAGTGCCCCGCGTCCTGGCGGAGTTCGCGCCGGTGGCCACCCCCAGCGAGCGCTTCCCCGCGGCCGGTGGTCCCACGGCCACCCGCGACCTGGGCTCGTACAACCGGTCGACCTATACCGTGCCGCGCACCGCCGCACGCCTCTTCGACGCCGACGTCGCGCGCGCCGCCGCCGAACTGCCGAGCGGGCGTCGTCCCGACGGGCGCTCGCCGTCGCGCGCGACGCTGATGGCCGTGAGCCCCACGCTGCTGCCCCGACCCGACGACTGGCCGGAGCGGGTGCACCAGACCGGCGCCTGGTACGAGGACGCGACGGCGGCGGCCCTCGACCCCGCCGTCGCGGACTTCCTGCGCGCCGGCCCGTTCGTCGTGGCATCGTTCGGCTCGATGGCGACGGGGGACGCGTCGGCCCGGGGGAGCGCGATCGTCACGGCCGCCCGTGTCCACGGTCTGCGGGTGCTGCTGGTCACCGGGTGGGGCGGGCTCGCGCTGCCGGGAGCATGCGCCGGCCCCGACGTGCTGGCCGTGCGCTCGGTGCCGTTCGACGCGGTGCTGCCGCGAGCGGCGCTCGCCGTGCACCACGGTGGGGCCGGCACGTCGCACGCGGTCGCCCGGGCCGGAGTGCCCGCCGTCGTCGTGCCCGTCACCGCCGACCAGCCGTTCTGGGCGGCACAGCTGCACCGACAGGGTGTGGCCGCCGCCCCGGTCCCGCTGCGCCGTCTGTCGGTCGACGCCCTGGTGCCCGCGATGGCGGACGCCCGGTCACGGCAGGAGCGTGCCACCGAGGTGGGCGGGCTGATGCGGCAGGAGCACGGGGTGCAGCGGGCGGTCGACGTGCTCGAGTCGCTCTGAACCGGCCTAGATCTCGACCTCGTACGGCTCGGTGTGCAGGAGCTCGTGCACGCCGGCGATGACCTCGCTCGGACGGAACGGGTACCGGTCGATCTCGGCCTGGTCGCTGATGCCGGTCATGACCAGGACGGTGTGCAGCCCCGCCTCGATGCCGGCCTGCACGTCGGTGTCCATCCGGTCGCCGATCATGCCGGTGTTCTCGGAGTGCGCCCCGATCCGGTTCATCGCCGAGCGGAACATCATCGGGTTCGGCTTGCCGACCACGTAGGGCTGCTTGCCGGTGGCCTTCTCGATCATCGCGGCGATCGCGCCCGTCGCCGGCAGGACGCCCTCGGCGCTCGGGCCGGTCGCGTCCGGGTTCGTGACGATGAACCGTGAACCGTCGCGGATCAGACGGACCGCCTTGGTGATCGCCTCGAACGAGTAGTTGCGGGTCTCGCCGACGACGACGTAGTCCGGGGCGGTCTCGGTCATGATGAAGCCGGCCTCGTGCAGGGCGGTCGTCATGCCGGCCTCGCCGATCACGAACGCCGAGCCGCCGGGCATCTGCGACTTGCAGAAGTCCGCCGTCGCCAGGGCGCTCGTCCAGATGCGCTCCTCGGGCACCTCGAGACCCGACCAGCGCAGCCGTGCACTGAGGTCACGCGGCGTGAAGATGGAGTTGTTCGTCAGCACGAGGAACTCGGTGCCCTGGTCCTGCCACTGCCGGATCAGCTCCGGGGCACCGGGGAGCGCCTGGTTCTCGTGGACGAGCACGCCGTCCATGTCCGTCAGCCAGCACTCGACCTCGTCGCGGGATGCCATGCGGTCAGCGTAGTGCTCCTGGCTGCGCGGGAGCGGTCGTGCCGTAGGCTGCCGGGAACGCGTTCCCGTACGCGTACCGGAAACCCGAGGAGGACGCCGTGCCCGATGCCGAGCCTGCTGACGCCGAGCCTGAGGATGCAGCGCCTGTCGCTGGCGAGCCCGAGCCGCGTCGCCGCGGGCGACCCCGCGCCTTGACCCGCGACCAGATCGTCGACGCGGCCACGGTGATCGCGAACGAGGACGGCCTCGACCGCCTCAGCTTCCGCGCCCTCGGCCAGGCACTCGGCGTCGCCCCGATGACCGTGCACCGCACCATCGGCGGCCTCGACGACCTGCACGCCGAACTCGTCCGCCGCACCGTCGACGAGTTCACCGACACCTTCGTCTGGCCCGAGGACTGGCGTGACGTCGTCCGGGTCTTCGCCACCACCTTCCGCGACCTGCTCGTCCGGCACCCGCTGGTCCTCGAGTCGCACAGCAGCCGGGCACCGCTGGCCTCGACCGAGTCGGACGCCGTCGCCGCCACCGTCGTCCGGGCGCTGTGTTCCGCGGGCCTGTCGGAGACCGAGGCGATGTACGCCTTCTTCGTCGTCTACGACTTCGTCGTCGGGCACACCGCCGTGCAGGTCGGGCGTGGGGACTCCGAGGCCGGCCGGCCCGAGCGACACCGGCTGGTCAGTGAGATCCTCGGCCAGCACTCGTACGAGGCACGCTTCACGATGGGGCTCGACGTGCTCCTCGACGGGATCGCGGCGCGCGCGGCACGCTGAGCGGTCGGGCGGGCTGGGTCGGGCTGGGCCGGGCCGGGCTGGGTCGGGCTGGGCCGGCGTGGCCGGCTGCGCGGCGTCCGGACGGGAGGCGCGGCGGACGCACCGTACGCTGGTCACGTGACCCAGGGCCTCCCGTCCGGCGACCTGCCGGAGCCGACGCCGGCGCTCCCACCCACCCATGAGGCGACGACGCACGGCGTCGGACCACACCCGCGGCCGTGGCCCGAGGGCCCGCAGTACGACCCGGAACTGCTCGAGCACGGCGACACCCGCAACGTCGTCGACCGCTTCCGGTACTGGAGCATGGCGGCGATCGTCGCCGACCTGGACACCCGCCGACACGGCTTCGACGTCGCCATCGAGAACTGGCAGCACGACCTGAACATCGGGTCCATCGTCCGCACCGCGAACGCGTTCCTCGCCGGGACCGTGCACATCATCGGCCGACGCCGCTGGAACCGTCGCGGGGCGATGGTCACCGACCGGTACCAGCACGTGCGGCACCACGAGGACGTCGCCGCGTTCCTCCAGGTCATGCGTGCCGAGGGGCGGCCGGTCATCGCGATCGACAACACGCCCGGGGCCTCGCGGATCGAGACGGCGGAGGTGCCGGAGCGCTGCGTGTTCCTGTTCGGGCAGGAGGGGCCGGGGCTGACGGACGAGGCGGTCTCGGGCGCGGACGGGCACCTGGAGATCACGCAGTTCGGGTCGACGCGGAGCATCAACGCCTCGGCGGCTGCGGCGATCGTGATGCACAGCTGGGTCGTCCGGCACGCGGAGCTCCCCGCCTGACGGGAGGGGCTGGCCGGCGCTGGCCGGTGCTGGCCGGTGCCGGTGGTCGGTCGCGTGCGCCGAGGTCGCACGACGCGCCGTCGGCCTCCCGCCGAGGTCGCACGTTCTGCCGGTCGGGGAGCCCCGGGGCGGCAGATCGTGCGACCTCGCCGGACCGGGGACGGCGGGTCGTGCGACGTCGGCGGAACGGGGGCGGGCAGGTCGCGCGACGTCGGCGGAGCGGGGCGGGGCGGGCAGGTCGTGCGACGTCGGCGGAGCGGGGCGGGGCGGGCAGGTCGTGCGACGTCGGCGGACCGAGGGTGGCAGGTCGTGCGGCGCGCCGTCGGTCTTCCGCCGAGGTCGCACGGTCTGCTGGTCGGACAGCCCCGGGGCGGCCGATCGAGCGACGTCGGCGGAACGGGGGCGGGCAGATCGTGCGACCTCGGCGGACCCGGGCGGACCGGAGGGGACCCGGGACGGGCCGGACTAGCGCTGCGCGGTCGTCCGGCGGGCGACGAGCCTCGGCTCGACGAGCACCTCTGTCGTGGGCAGCGCCGGGTCCGCGATCCGCTCGAGCAACCGGGCGCCCGCACCGCGGCCGATGTCGATGCTCCGGTCGTCGATGCTCGTGAGACCGACGTACCGAGAGGCCGCGATCGGGGTGTCGTCGTACCCGATCACCGAGATGTCCTCGGGGACGCGGAGTCCTCGCTCGGCGATCGCGGACATCGCACCGAGCGCGGTCACGTCGTTCGCGGCGAACACCGCCGTCACGTCGGGGTGCTCGTCGAGCAGGCGGTGGGTGCCGGTGACGCCGGTCTCCTCGGTGACGTCGGCGGGCAGGACGACCGCGACCCCGGTGACCGACGAGCCGCCCGTGCCTGCTCCACCGGCGGCGTCGATGCCGGCGCGCCAGCCCTCGAGCCGGGCGTCACTGGCTGCCGACTGTCCGCCGACGAACCCGAGCCGCACGTGCCCGAGCTCGATGAGGTGCTCGGCCGCCATCCGGCCACCGGCCAGGTCGTCGTTCGCCACGGTGTCGGCGCGGGGCAGCGCTGCCCGGCCGCCGGCGACGACGACCGGGGTGCTGGTGGGGACGACGAGGTCCGGATCGGGTTCGCCCGCGATCACCAGACCCTCGACACGCATGGACAGGAAGCCCTCGACGGGGGAGACGTCGAGCCCGGTGTTGAGGAAGCGGTCCGCGACGACGAGTCGGTGCCCCTGGTCCTGCAGTGATTCGCGCAGACCGGTGAGCAGGTCGACGAACCACTGGTTCCGGAAGTCGTCGAGCACGACGCCGATGGTCCGGGAGCGGGTGCCGGCGAGGGACACCGCCGCGGTCGAGGGGCGGTAGTCGAGCTCCTGGATCGCCGCGAGGACTGCTGCCCGACGCTGCTCGCTGACCCGGGGAGATCGCTGCAGCACAAGGGACACGAGTGACTTCGACACCCCCGCGCGAGCGGCGACGTCGTAGATCGTCGCGGGCTTGGTGTTCCCCATCGTCATCCTCGACCTCCGGCTGCGCACCCGCCGGGTGCGTCCCGACGATCGTACCGCTGTCGCGCTCCACGCCCGGGCCCGGGCCGAACCGGAGCGGGCCGGACCGGGCCGGACCCGACCTGCACGTCGCGCCCGCAGCCTCCCGTCCGCCGCCTGCCGCCCGTCGCCCGCTGCCCGCCGCCCGCCGCCGGTTTAGTTCGGCTGCGCGCAACGGAAGTCCGTCCGAACCACGGCATGCCACGGTTCGGGCGGGTTCCTGTTGGGCCCAGGCGAGTAGGAGCCGAACGGGCCGCCGGGCCACCGGAGCCGCCGAGGCCGCCGGGCCGCCGTGCTGCGGGCGCCGAACGAGCCGCCGGGTCGCCGTGCTGAGGGCCCCTTGACCTGCACGGCGCGCCCGCAGCGTCCCGTCCGCCGTCCGCACCCGCTGCCGACGGTGTCGTTGGGCTGCGCACAACGGAAGCCCATCCGAACCACGGGATGCCGCGGTTCGGATGGGTTCCTGTTAGGCCCGTGGGGCCTCGGGGCCGCTATGCCGCCGGGGCGGTGGCGGTCCGCTCGCTGCCCCCGCCGCCGGTGTCGTTCGGTTGCGCACAACGGAAGCCCGTCCGAATCACGGGATGCCGCGGTTCGGGCGGGTTCCTGTTGGGCCCAGGCGAGTCGGAGCCGAACGGGCCGCCGGTGCCGCCGGTGCCGCCGGGCTGCCGGCGGCCCGACCTGTACTGCGCCCCCGTAGCGCCCCGTCCGCCGGTCGACCGCTGCCCCCTACCCCCTACCCCCTACCCCGCAGACGGTGTCGTTCGGCTGGGCACAACGGGAACCCGCCCGAACCGCGGGATGCAACGGTTCGGACGGGTTCCTGTTGGGCCCAGGCGGGGCGGAGCCGCCCGCCCGGGCCGCGCCCGGCTCAGCCGATCAGGCTCGGCCGCAGGTCGCGCAGTGTCCGCGTCCGGGTCTGCCGCGCCGTCACCAGGTACGACACGAGCAGCGCCCCGAGCAGCCAGCAGAGCAGGACGCCCGCGTCGCTCCAGGCCGTGGCGAGCGAACCGCCGTACATCGTCTGCCGGATCGCATCGACGGAGTACGTCATCGGCAGGGCGAAGTGCAGCGCGGCGAGCGGCCCCGGCAGTGTCTGCCACGGGAAGGTGCCGCCCGCGGTGACGAGCTGGATGAGCATGAGCACCAGGCCGAGGAACTGTCCGACCGAGCCGAGCAGCACGTTCAGCGTCATGATGATCGCCGCGAAGGTCGCCGACGCCAGGATCATGATGCCGACCGTCCCGCCGGCGTGCACCACGTCGAGGTCCAGGGCGTACCGGACGATGAGGAACAGTGCCGCCATCTGCACGACGCCGAGGAGCGCCGGGGTCAGCCAGCCGCCGAACACGACGCGCAACGGGCGTCGGACCGCGGTGATCGCCCGCTTCGAGATCGGCTTGAGGATGAGGAACAGCGCGTACATGCCGATCCAGGCGGCGAGCGAGATGAAGAACGGTGCCAGGCCGGCGCCGTAGTTCGACGCCGCGGCGACGTTGTCGTCCCCGACCTTCACCGGGTCCGAGATCACCTTCGCCTGCTGGGCGCGCTGCGACGCGTCCGAGGCCGGGATCTTCGTCCGCCCCTTGTCGAGCTGGGACGCCAGTTCCGAGGAGCCGGACTCGAGCGAGTGCAGTCCCTTGGCCAGGGACGTCGCGCCCTGGTCGGCCGAGGCCGCACCGGTCGCGAGCTGCGACGCTCCGGAGGACAGCTGCGGCGCTGCGGCGGCGAGCTTCTGCGTCCCGCCGGCGACCTGCGCGGCGCCGTCGGACAGCGTCGACGCCCCGGAGGCCGCAGTCGCGATGCCGGAGGACAGCTGCGGTGCCGCGTTGGCGAGCGTCGTGGCGCCGTCCGACACCTGCTGCGCGCCGCTGCTCAGCTGGTCGATCTTCGCCGTGGTGGCACCGAGCTGCTGCTTCGCGTCCGCACCGGAGCTGTTCGCCCGCTGCACGGCCGAGTCGACCGTGGCGGTGAGTGCCTGCTGCTGCTCGGGCGTCAGGGTGACGCCCTCCGGCAGGTTCGCCGTGATGTCGGCGATCACGGTCTTCGTGTCGAGCGGCTGGATCGCCTGCACCGTCTTGTTGGCCGTGTCCACCTGCCGTGCGAGTTCGGCGTTGCCGGCGGCGACCTTCGCCGCCCCCTGCGCGAGCTGCTGCGTCTGCTCCGGCAGCGCGGCCGTCTGCTGCTGCGCCGACCGGAGGCCCGTGGCCAGCGACCCCGCACCGGTCGCCACCTGCTGCGCGCCGGAGTTCAGCGTCGCGGTCTGCGACGGCAGCGCGGCCGTGCTCGACGCCAGGGTGGAGGCACCCGAGGAGAGCTTCGCGGTGCCGGCCTCGAGCGAGTCTGCCCCGTTCGCGGCGGTCGTCGCTCCGGAGGCGAGCTTGCCCGCCCCGTCGACGGCGTCGCCCAGGCTGTCGCGGACGTCGGCGAGTCCGACGAGCAGCGTGCTCGCGGCTTCCTTGCCGACGCGTTCGGCGACGGCGGTCCGCATGGTCTTGCCGGCCTGCTCCGCGATGGTCGAGGCGAGGTACGAGTTCGTGTCCGCCGTGGTCATCACGAGTTCGGCACGCTTCGGGTCGTCGGACTGCGCCGAGGCCAGAGACTCCGAGAAGTCGTGCGGGATCGTCACGACGAAGTCGTAGGTGCCGTTGCGGACACCGGAGCGGGCGTCGGCGGCGGTGGTGCGCTTCCAGTCGAAGGCGCCGCCGTCGATGGCCTGCTTCGCGACGTCCTTGCCGTAGTCGACGTGTTCGCCGTCGAGGGTGGCGCCGCCGTCCTGGTCGACGATGGCCGCCGGGATCTGGTCGAGCTTGGCGTACGGGTCGCGGTTGGCCCAGAGGTACGCGCCCCCGTAGAGCAGCGGCACGCACATCAGCGCGATGAACGCGAGACGGGCGAGGGGGGTGGCGGTCAGGCGCGCGAGTTCGGCGCGGACGAGCGAGGGGATGGTCACGAGCGGGTCTCCAGGGGAGCGGTTGCGTCAGTGGTGTCGGTCGGGAGGCCCGTGTCGGCCCCGCCGGTCCGGGTCGCGTCCTCGGGACCCTCGGTGGTGGTGGTGTCCGCCGCGTCGTCGCGCGGCTCGTCGGCGATGGTGTCGAGCAGGGCCGAGGCCGTCTCCGCCGCGGCCTTCGAGGTCACGAGCACGACGGTCACCCCGCGGCGGGCGATGTCCCGGACGACGGCGAACCACTCGGCGACCACTCCGCCGTGCCGCTCGGGAGCGGTGATCACGAGCCCGGTGACGTCCGGCCGCAGGAGTGCCAGCTCGGCGAGCAGCCGCACGCGGACGTCGGTCGGTACGCGCTGCACGTGGGTGTCGGCCCAGCTCGTCATGCCGAGTTCGTCGAGCACGGTCGCGACGTCGCTGCGGGAGGGGCGACGCCCGGCGAACGCGAGCTCTTCGTGCACGATCCGCTTGAGGCTCATCACCGGGAACGGTTCGGCGACGCCCGGGGTGTCGACGAGCGCGAAGGCCCGTCGGATGCCCGCGGGGTCGTCGTGGCCGTCGAGCAGGACGCGCCCGGTGTCGGGCTTCATGCGCCCACCGGCGACGAGCGACGCCAACACCGGGGCCTGTTCGGTCTCGACGGCGACGATGCCCGGGTGGCCGGGGGCTGCGACGGCGCTGACGGCGGGGAGCGCGGCGCCGGGTTCGGTGCCGATGCCGACGGCGGCGAGTTCGAGCGTCATGCGGGGTCCTCCGGGAGGGTGGCGGGGAGAGCGAGCAGGGCGGTGCGCCAGTCGACGCCCGCCATGCCGAGGGCGGACAGGACGACCATCCGGCGGCCGGCGTCGTTCGGGGTGGCGGAGCGTGTGGCTTCGTCGAGGACGGCCAGGCAGGCACCCTCGACCAGGCGGCCGAGCGTCGCGGCGTCCACGTCGTCGCGCAGGGTGCCGTCGGCGATGCCGAGGGCGCAGGCGTCGCGGACCTGTTCGCGCAGCGGGGCGAACACCGTGGCGACGGTCTCGACGAGCGGGCCACGGACGGCGATGACCGCCATCGAGCGGACGTGCGACACCTCGGTCCAGAGGGTCACGGCGATCGCGGCCAGCCGGGAGGCCGGGGCCAGCCCGGCGAGGGCGGCTCGGCTGGGCATCGCGGCCAGGATGCGTTCGGCTCCGCCGGCCACGACCTCGCGCATGAGGTCGTCACGGGAGGGGAAGTGTCCGTAAATCGCACGTCGGGACAGTCCGGCGTGTGCGGCGATCGATTCGAGCGACGCGTCCGGGTCGGCCTGCAGGAGGGTCCGGGCAGCCGCGACGAGGGCGGCACGGTTCTCGGTGGCGTCCCGTCGTGGCGCGCGTGCGGGCCGATCGGTGGTGGTCATGCAGCCATCGTAATAACCTGCACACCGGTGTGCAACTTCGAGGAACCACAGGTTCTGTCCCCTGAACTGCCGACTCCCCGTGCTGGGAACGAGCACATAGCTTCATCTGGACTTCACCCGGAGTTCGGACAAACCAGGAGTGTGCTGCGTGGCACGTGCGACACCACCCACCAACCCTTCCCGTCGGTACCGCTCCCCGCGGCTGCTGACCTCGATCGTCGCCGTGGCGGCACTGGCCTGCGGCGGCCTCGCCGTCGGCGGTGCGGCCTCAGCGGCACCGGCCAGCACCGCCTCGGCCGGCCTCAAGCTCTCCGCCCCGCTGCGGAACGCGTCCCCGACCAAGACGGTCAGCGCGTTCGTCCGCACGACGGGTGCCGGCGCCCTCGAGGTCGACGCGCAGGCGAAGGGCGGCGACCTGACCCGCTCGAAGACGCCGTCGTCCGCCGCGAAGAGCCGGGTCGCGACGATCCGCTCGACCAACGCGAAGGTCCTCAGCGCCGTCAAGAGCGCCGACGGCAAGGCTGCTGAGCTCTACTCGACCGAGTACACCGTCCCCGGTGTCGCGGTCGTCGCCGACGTCTCGGCCTTCACCGCGATCGCGAAGCGCTCCGACGTGCTGAGCATCGTCCCGCTGCTGCCGAAGAAGATCGTCGACCCGAAGCGGAACGCCTCGGCGGACGCCGCACCCTCGGGCGTCGACCCCGACCTCGTGCAGCCCGGCGCCGACGGTGTCACGCCGAAGAACGCCGCGAGCGACCTCTACACGAAGGCCGTCGACGCCTGGACCCAGACCGGGCACACCGGCAAGGGCGTCAACGTCGCGGTGATCGACACCGGCCTCGACTACACCCAGGCCGACTTCGGCGGTCCCGGCACCACGGCCGCCTACCAGGACGCCCTCGCCAGCACCGGAGCCCCGGCGTCGAGCTGGTACGACCCGTCGAAGTTCCTCGGCGGCTACGACTTCGCCGGCCCCACGTACAACGCGGACCCGTCCGACCCGGACACCTACGACCCGGAGCCCGCGCCGGACGCCAACCCCATCGACGGCGAGGGCGGCGACCACGGCACCCACGTCGCCGGCACCGCGGCCGGGTTCGGCATGAACGCCGACAAGTCGACCTTCCGCGGCGACTACTCGACCCTGACCCCGCAGCAGGTGCAGGACATGTGGGTCGGCCCGGGCAGCGCCCCGCAGGCCGGGCTCTACTCGCTCAAGGTGTTCGGTGACGGCGGCGGTTCGACCGACCTGACCGGTGCCGCGCTCGACTGGGTCGGGCAGTCCCTCACCGAGGGCAAGAGCATCAACGTCATCAACCTGTCGCTCGGCTCCGACTACGGCGCAGCGGACGACCCGGACAACGCGAAGATCGACGCGCTCACCGCCCGCGGTGTGCTGCCCGTGATCGCCGCCGGCAACGCGGACGACTTCACCGACATCGGTGGCTCGCCGGGCAACTCGGCCGGTGCCCTGACCGTCGCCGCTGCAGCGACCGGGCAGAGCCTGTTCGACGGCGTCGAGGCGACCGCCCCGGCGGACGTCGCGAAGACCTGGCGCGCGCAGTACTCGCAGGACTACCAGGGCGCACTGCCGGTCGAGGGTGACGTCGTCGTCCCGACCACGGACATCGACGGCTGCACGGCGTTCAGCGCCGACCAGGCAGCCGCGATCGCCGGCAAGGTCGTCTGGCTCAAGTGGACCGACGGCGCCCTCGAGTGCGGTTCCGGTGCACGGTTCAAGAACGTGGCGGCTGCCGGCGGCATCGGCGTCCTCCTCGCCGGCACGGTGAACACCTTCGACTCGGGCATCGCGGGCAACGCGACCATCCCGGGTGCCGAGCTGACCCGTGACAGCGTGACGGGCCTCCAGGCCGCGGCGAAGGCTGGAACCCTGCACGTCCGGTTCGCCGACGAGCTCCGCGGTTTCCAGCTCGCCACCGACGCCGAGACGGTGAACACCCTGGCGTCCTTCAGCAGCCGCGGTGAGCACGGGTCGTACGGCGACGTCGTCAAGCCGGACATCGCCGGCCCCGGCGTCAACGTGATCTCGGCCGCCAACGGCACCGGCAACGACCGGCTGTCGCTCAGCGGCACCTCGATGGCCACCCCGCACGTCGCCGGCGTCGCCGCGCTCGCGTTCGAGGCCCACCCGGGCTGGAGCGCACCGGAGATCAAGGCAGCACTCATGAACACGGCCACGCACGACGTGCGCCAGAGCGCGAAGGACAGCCAGTCCGCCACCCTGCTCCGCCAGGGCACCGGGCGGGTCGACGCCCTCCAGGCCGTGCAGGACGGCACCACCGTCCGCAGCCAGGAGAACGGACAGCTCGTCACCGCGTCCTTCGGGGTCGTCGAGGTCGGCGCGGCCACCACCGAGAAGCGCACCCTGCTGGTGCGCAACACCTCGGCCACCGCGCACACCTACCGCGTCGCCTACGAGTCGCGCATCGCCCAGCCCGGCGTCGCGTTCACGCTGAGCGCCGACACGGTCACCGTCGCCGCGGGCGGCACCGCCACGGTGACGGTCACCATGACGATCGCCGACCCGACGCTGCTGCGGAAGGTCATCGACCCGACGCAGGTCGCCGTCGAGGGCGGCACACCGCGGGAGTTCGTCCCGGCCGCCACCGGCCTGGTCACGTTCACCCCGGCCGCCGACGGCGTCACGCCGCTCCGACTCGGCGTCTACGCCGCGCCGGAGCCGGTCAGCGCCCTGCACGCCGACGACGTGGTGTTCTCCGGTGCGGCCCGCACCAGCGTCATCACGATGGCGGGCCGCGGCCTGTCCCAGGGAACCGGCACGACCGGGTACCAGGCACTCGTCGCACCGTTCCAGCTCGGCGGCACGGACCCGAAGGAGTCGTTCCCGGACGGCACCGCGAAGCAGACGCTCGGCGGCGCGGACATCCGTGCCTACGGCGCGAACTCCACGGCGCTCGGCCTGGCCGACAAGTCGAAGGGCCTGGTGTCCTTCGGGGTGCAGACCGACGGGGCCGAGTCGAACCCCGGCCAGTCGAACAACGTCGAGGTGCTCATCGACACGAACCGTGACGGCGACCCGGACTTCCTGACGTACGACACGAAGTCGGCGACGGCGGACGTGACGATCGTCAAGACGATGGACCTGCACCAGAAGGACCCGAAGAAGCAGATCGTCGACACGCGGCCCCTCGGTGGTGTCGCAGCCGGCGTCGACGTCAACACGTTCGACTCCGCGGTCAAGGTGCTGCCGGTGTCGCTCGCGGCGCTCGGCTACACGGCGAAGTCGACGTCCGGTGTCTTCGACTACTCGGTCGTGACCGAGTCGTCGTACTCGCCGACGCTGCCGACGGCCGCGTCCTCGGTGGTCGACGAGACGAAGACCGCGACGTACAACGCCTTCCAGCCGGCGGTGTCGTTCACGGCGAACGGGACGTCGAACCTGACCTACCCGGACACGTCCGTCAAGGTCATCCGGGCCTCGGCCAGCTCGACCACGGCGAAGGTGCTGCTCCTGCACCTGCACAACGCCCCGGGCGACCAGGCGGACCTGCTCAGCACGACCTCGGTGACGCCGAAGCTCGCGCTGGTCTCCAGCCAGGTCAAGATCACGGGTTCGCTCAAGGTCGGGACCAACATGCGCGGACGCACCGGCAACTGGAACACGGACGGCATCACGTTCACGTACAAGTGGCTCCGTGACGGCAAGGACACCGGCTCGAAGGCGTCGACCTACAAGACGTCGACGAAGGACGTCGGACACAAGCTGTCGCTCACCGTGACCGCCAAGAAGTCCGGGTACGAGAGCACGTCGATCACCTCGGCCCCGACCGGCACGATCACCAAGTAGAGAGGTACGAGCTACGGCACGAGCGGGCGGTCCGGCAACGGGCCGCCCGCTCCGTCGTGCGGTGCACGGCAGTGCCCCCCCGTTCGCGGGCGGGATGTGCGCCAACGGGACAGGTAGTTAGACGAACTAGGTACTTTGTGACAGTGTTGCCACATGCGAACGAACACCCTGGTGCAGCTCCGGCAGAACCCGATGGAGTGGCGACGACGCGGCCTCACCCCGCCGGACGCCATCCGGGCAATGGTCGAGGAACGGCTCGCCGAACCGGGCCACACCCAGTCGTTCGGGGATCCCTCGTACGCCGACTTCTTCCGCGGCTGACACCGCGAGGTCGCGACGCGACCACCTGACGGACGGGAGGCCCGGTACCAGCTGGTACCGGGCCTCCCGTCCGTCAGTGCGAGCGGGTGTCTGCTCAGGCGTCGGGACGCTCGTCCGCGGCTTCGCGGCCACGGTCGGTCTCGGGCATGACGTCGGAGGGGGCGCCCTCGACCGAGCCGATGCCGCCGTCGGTGAGCTCCTCGGCCTGCTGCGTGTCGAGCAGACGGTTCATGTCGTCGATGGGGTCGCTCATGGTGGTTCCTCTCGTCGTGGTCGTGGTGCTGTCCCCAGCGTGCTCCGGTGGAGCCGGGTACTCCACAGGTGGCGGCACCCCGGTGACGCGGAGATGACCAGCCGATAGACTCGGGTGGACCACCGGCCGGGACGGCCGTGTGCGGTCCTCCGCCAACGTGAGGAGAACCAGATGCCCGCAGCAGTCATCATCGGCGCCCAGTGGGGCGACGAGGGCAAGGGGAAGGCCACCGACCTCCTCGGTTCCCGCATCGACTACGTCGTGAAGTTCAACGGCGGCAACAACGCCGGACACACGGTCGTCGTCGGCGGCGAGAAGTACGCGTTGCACCTGCTGCCCTCGGGCATCCTGACGCCGGGCGTCACCCCGATCATCGGCAACGGCGTCGTCGTCGACCTCGAGGTCCTGTTCCAGGAGCTCGACGCGCTGAAGGCCCGTGGCGTCGACGTCTCGAAGCTCCGCGTCTCGGCCAACGCCCACGTCATCACGCACTACCACCGCACCATCGACAAGGTGACGGAGCGCTTCCTCGGCAAGCGCCAGATCGGCACCACGGGTCGCGGCATCGGCCCGACCTACGCCGACAAGATCAACCGCGTCGGCATCCGCATCCAGGACATCTTCGACGAGAACATCCTGCGGCAGAAGGTCGAAGCGGCCCTCGACCAGAAGAACCACCTGCTGGTCAAGGTCTTCAACCGCCGGGCGATCGACGCCGAAGAGGTCGTCGAGTCGCTGCTGTCCTTCGCCGACCGGCTGCGTCCGATGGTCGCCGACACCGCGCTCGAGATCCACCGGGCGCTCGAGCGCGGCGAGACCGTCCTGTTCGAGGCCGGCCAGGCCACCATGCTGGACGTCGACCACGGCACGTACCCGTTCGTGACGTCCTCGTCGGCGACGGCCGGCGGCGCCGCGACCGGCTCGGGCATCGGCCCGGGCAAGCTCGAGCGCATCATCGGCATCGTCAAGGCGTACACGACCCGCGTCGGCGCCGGCCCGTTCCCGACCGAGCTGTTCGACGAGTCGGGGGAGTTCCTCCGCGCCAACGGCTTCGAGTTCGGCACCACGACCGGTCGCCCGCGTCGCTGTGGCTGGTACGACGCCCCGATCGCCCGCTACACGGCACGCATCAACGGCGTGACCGACTTCGTGCTCACCAAGCTCGACGTCCTGACCGGACTCGAGACGATCCCGGTCTGCGTCGCGTACGAGGTCGACGGCGAGCGTGTGGACGAGGTCCCGGTGTCGCAGTCGGACTTCCACCACGCCAAGCCCGTGTACCAGGAGTTCCCCGGCTGGTCCGAGGACATCACCGGCGTCCGCGAGTTCGACGACCTGCCGAAGAACGCGCAGGACTACGTGCTGGCGGTCGAAGCGATGTCCGGCGCACGGATCTCCGCGATCGGTGTCGGCCCGGGCCGTGACGCGATCGTCGTCCGGCACGACCTGCTCGGCCAGGGCTGAGCGTGCGGATCCTCTTCGTCTGCAGCGGCAACATCTGCCGGTCGCCGCTCGGCGCCCAGGTGCTCCACGAGCGCCTGGGCCCGGCGGCGTCGGTGCACGTCATCGAGTCGGCGGGCACGATCGCCGACGACGGTGCCGTGATGGACGGTGCCGCGGCCGAGCAGTCCGCGCGCCTCGGGGGACACCCGGACGCGCACCGTTCCCGGTACCTGACCGAGCGGATCGCTGGGGCCGCTGACCTGGTGCTGACGGCCGAGCGCTCCCACCGTGCCGCGGTCGTGCAGCTCGCGCCGCGGGCCGCCAAGCGGGCGTTCACCATCAAGCAGTTCGCGCGGGTGCTCGACGGCCTCGAGCCCGGGGACCTGGCGGACGTGCAGTCGCCCGAGGCCCTGGTCGAGCGGGTCGCCCGGCTGCGGGGGACCGTGCCGCCGCCTGCCGACCCGGCAGACGACGACGTGGACGACCCCTACCGTCGCTCCGAGTCCACGCACGTGCGGGTCGCGGACGAGATCGACGCCGCGCTGAGGACGATCGCGGACGCCCTGCGCGCGGTGTCCTGAGGCCTGGCCGCCCCCGTTCACGCGAGACGACGCCCCCGTTCACGCGAGACGCCGCCGAACCCGGCGGTGTCTCGGCAATTCGGCGGCGTCTCGCGTCGACGCCGGCGTCTCTCGTCGTCCCCCGACCGGCCGTCGTCCGGATGACGAGTACCCCGATCGCTCCGGTTGTACCCCGAACGTCGGGGGACGAAGCCCGGAGTTCCGGGCTTCACGGATGAACATCCGGGGCTGAACCCGTGAATCGACGGGCCTCGCTGTCGACGGCGACGATCGGTGTCGTAGCGTTCACGTACTGCACCACGTACCCCGAACACGACAGGAGAGCGCGATGACCACGACCATCAACCGGACCGCAGCCGGGACCGACGTCACCCTCGACACCGAGACCGTCGACATCGTCGCCGTGCTCGAGGCCCAGGCCGCCACCAGCGCCCGCGCCTCGCGTGCCAAGCTCACCTGGACGCTCGAGGGCGACGACGAGTGGGTCGCCAACTACGGCGGCTACTTCGGTGGCTCCGTCGACAAGCGCGACAGCCGTTACGTCGCCTCGGACACCTTCGGCCTGGTCGTCGGCGAGTTCGCCTCGCTCGAGGACGCGCAGACCGCGCTCGCCGGGCACCTGCACGTGATGCTGCCGTCGGTCATCCGCCCGACCGCGTAGCGCTCTCCGCTCCGTCGACGACGCCCCGCTGGCCACTGGCCGGCGGGGCGTCGTCGTGCGTGCGGCGTGCACGCCAGCAGCGACGTCACTCCGGCAGGCGGTAGGACCCCACCGTGATCGCGTGCGCACCCTGCCCGGCGAGCACCCGGACGACGGCGTCGGCGCGGGCCCGGTTCGGTACCGAGTCCTTCGCCGCCCACGACGCCAGGGCCGACTGCAGCTCGTGGTCGTTCGTCACGATGCTCGTCGTCACGGTGCCGCTGCGGTCCTCCGGCTGCACGAACGTCGCCGCCGAGGGCGCCGAGTAGAAGACGCACGTGTCGAACCACGTCCGCGAGACCCCGGTCTGCTCGTCGACGAACCGGGCGAGCCGTCGGGCCTGCTGCCGGACCTGGTGCGCCGGCGACGCCCCCTTCGCCTGCACCCGCACCTGCCACCAGTTCTCGGCCTGCTCCTCGCCGTTGAGCACCGTGCGACTGCGGACCTGCACGGCGAACGGCGGCACCAGGGACGACTCGTCCACCAGGTTCCGGAACGCCGGGTGCACCTCGCTCGGCCGACGCCCGTCGAACACGATGCCGCCCCAGCGCTTGTTCTCGATGACCAGACCCCGGCCGGACTCCGACACGAGCACGTGGTCGGCCTGTGCGACGAACTTCCGCCACGGACCCTGCTCGGTCTCGCCGAGGGGCACGAACACGACGTTCGTCATGAGCACGCCGCTCACCCCGGCGGCACGGCAGGCCCGGAGGATCGCCTGCTCGGACGCCTCCTCCCACTGCATGCCACGGCGGGCGAGCGCGCGGCTCTCCTCAGCCTCGGAGAGGGCGTCGCGTCGAGCGGCGTCAGCGGCCGCCACCTGCGCGGCGCGGTCGGCCTCGAGGCGTGCGGTGGCATCGCGGTGCGCGGCCTCGCGCTCGGCGAGCTCCGCGGTCCGCGCCCGCTCGGCAGCGTCGAGTTC
Source organism: Curtobacterium sp. MCLR17_032 (assembly GCF_003234795.2). Classification (NCBI taxonomy): domain Bacteria; kingdom Bacillati; phylum Actinomycetota; class Actinomycetes; order Micrococcales; family Microbacteriaceae; genus Curtobacterium; species Curtobacterium sp. MCLR17_032. Next base: position 559,149 of record NZ_CP126268.1, read on the forward strand.
GGCACGGGCAGCGGTCTGGTGTCGCCGTAGGAGGACCACCAGGACGACCACCACGACGGCGAGCCCCCCGGCGACCAACCACGGCACGAGGTCGTCGGTCATGGCACCACCCCACCACGGGCACCGGCCTGGAGGCGCGTGGTGCGTCGGCGCGTCCCCGTCGCCTCCGCCATCAGTACGGTGGGCGCTCGGCGCAGTCCTGCTGGTCGGCGGGTTCAGCCTGAGCCTCGTGCGTGCGCGCCGGTTCAGCCGTCGCGAGGTCGACGCCGAGATCGAGCGCCACCGCGCGGAGCAGCGGACGTCCGACCCCGCCTGACCCGCAGCCAGACGACGCGGCCGGGTCGTCAGCCCACCGAGGCCGCTCCCGAGCCCGAGCCCGACCCGGCGAACCGGTCCGTCGTCTCGAGCAGCGCGTCGAGGATCCCCGGCTCGTCGAACGCGTGCCCGGCGTCGTCGATCAGCCGGAACTCCGCCGACGGCAGCGCCCGGTGCAGGTCCCACGCGGTGACGGCCGGCGTGCACATGTCGTAGCGCCCCTGCACGATGACGGTCGGGATGTCCCGCAGCCGGTCGGCATCGCGGATCAGCTGGCTGTCCTCGAACCAGCCGTCGTGCGTGAAGTAGTGGTTCTCGATCCGGGCGAACGCCAGCGCGTACGTCGGATCCGCGTACCGGGCGACCAGGTCAGGCCGGGGCAGCAGTGTGATCGAGGCCGCCTCCCAGCTGGCCCAGGCGACCGCGGCCGGTCCGTGCACGGCGGGGTCCGGGTCGGCGAGCAGCCGTTCGAACACGCGGACCAGGCCGCCGGGCTGCCGTTCCTCCGGGGCCAGGGGAGCGAGGTACCCCTCCCACAGGTCGGGCAGCACGTTCGCGGCACCGCCCTCGTAGAACCAGTCGATCTCGCTCGGCCGCAGCGTGAAGATCCCGCGGAGCACGAGTTCGGTGACCCGCTCCGGGTGCGTCTCGGCGTACGCCAGGGCCAGGGCGGACCCCCACGAGCCGCCGAACACCTGCCACGCGTCGATCCCCAGGTGCTCGCGCAGCTGTTCGATGTCGCCGACCAGGTTCCAGGTCGTGTTCGACGACAGGTCCGTGGTCGGGTCGCCGGCGTACGGCAGGCTCCGGCCGCAGTTGCGCTGGTCGAACAGGACGATCCGGTAGCGCGCCGGGTCGAACAGGCGTCGGTGGTCGGGGGAGCAGCCGGCGCCGGGGCCGCCGTGCAGGAACACGACGGGCTTGCCGTCGGGAGCGCCGCACTCCTCCCAGTACACCTGCTGGCCGTCGCCGACGTCGAGCATGCCGGTCCGGTTCGGTTCGATCGGTGGGTGGAGCTGGCGCACGGGCGTCCTCTCGGCGGTGGCGGGAGCGGGTGGTCGCTGCCACCGTACCGCCGCCCATGACGTGACCGGTCGGCGGACGGGAGGCCCGTCACCAGCCCGCCCCGCGCCTCCCGTCCGACTGCCTGCTCGCCCGCCGGACCACCGGACCGCCGAGGCGGGCCCGTGCCACGATGGGCGCATGCCCGTCGTCGAGTCCCGCTGCGTGATCCCCGTCGAGGTGGCGGTCGCCTTCGCCGTCTCGCAGACCCAGGGTGCGATCCGGAAGCGGTGGGACCCGTTCATCCGCCGCCAGCACCTGGTCGGCGGCGCGACCGTCCCCGGCAAGGGTGTCCGGACCTGGACCGTGCAGCGGTTCGGGTTCGCGATGGAGAGCGAGTACGTCTCGTACAACCCGCCGTCGAACGTGGGTATGAAGATGACGAAGGGCTCGTGGTTCTTCGAGCGGATGGGCGGCGGCTGGCGGTTCAGCGAGGCCGAGGGGCAGCCGGGGCACACCCTGGCGGTCTGGCGCTACAACTTCACGTGTCGGCCGAAGTGGCTGGCGCCGCTCGCCGAACGGATCGGCGTGCTCGTGCTGCAGCGCGACATCGACCGACGCATCGCGGGCTTCGCGCGCGGCTGCTCCGACCCGGTGGTGCTGGCGCACGTGGCGGGGAGCACCGCGGCCTGAGTCGCCCGCCCGGCGATGTCGAGCGTCGCGGTGCCCGGGCGGCGCCGGCTGCCTGCCGCCTGACGGTCAGAACCAGCGCAGGACGAACTGTTCGAGCACGTTGCGGGCGACCGCCACCGGGCCGCGGGCCGGTTCACCGCTGTCCTTGCCGATCGCCCGGAGCAGCGCGGTCTGCGCCTGCTCGTAGTCGCGCCGCTGTTCGCCCGAGTAGTCCTCCGGCGGGGTGGTCCGGCTCGTGGCGACCGACTCGAGCTGCCGCATGCCGTACCGGAAGCCGACCGGGCGCGGGGCGGAGTCGATGAGCTGCGCGAGCCGCATGTGCGGGTAGCGAGCGGGGGCGCCGGACGCGGCCGCGATGCAGTCCGTCAGTCCGCGCAGGCCGGCTTCGGCACCGCCGGTCCGCAGGTGCACGAGTCGCGCACGGCTGCACAGGTCGTAGAGCACTGCCTCGTCCATCCGGCTCCTCCCGGTCCTCGGACAGCGTGGCACAGACACCGTCGCAGCGGGGTTCCTCCTTTCGATGCAGGTCCGGCAGGTGCGTCCCTCCGCGGGTCGTTCCGGGCCGGCGGAGTTCCTAGCGTCGACGTCATGACGAACACCATCGAAGCCCGGTCGACGACCGGCACCGCGCAGCAGGAACGCCGCGGCGTCCCGGGGGTCATCACCCGGCATCCGCTGCTGACCTTCTTCACCCTCGCCCTCGGCCTGAGCTGGCTGGCGTGGGTGCCGTACATCCTGTCGCCGCACGGCATGGGTGTGTGGGACATCCACTTCCCCGAGGTCCTGGGCAGCGCCCAGTTCACCGGGGTCCTGCCCGGCGCCCTGCTCGGCCCGCTGGGCAGCGCGTTCATCGTGACCGCGGTCGCCGACGGTCGCGCGGGCCTCCGCCGCTGGGTGGGACGCCTGTTCCGCTGGCGGGTCGCCTGGTACTGGTACGCGCTGGCGCTCGTCGTCGTCCCGGCGCTGATCGTCCTGTCCGCGGTGCCGTTCGCCGGCGGTGACGTGCACGCCCCCTCCGCCCTGGCGCTGTCGGCCCTGGTGCCCGGACTCGTCATCCAGCTGTTCTCGACCGGCCTCAGCGAGGAGCCCGGCTGGCGCGACTTCGCCCTGCCCCGACTGCAGCACCGCTTCGGTGGTCTCGGTGCCGCAGCGGTCCTCGGTCCGATCTGGGCGCTCTGGCACATGCCGCTGTACCTCAGCGACTGGGGCGGGTGGCCGAACGCGCACTGGAGCGAACCCGTCGTCTTCGCCCTCTTCACGATCACGTTCAACGTCGTGATGATCCAGGTGTTCAACAAGACCGGCGAGAGCCTGCCGCTCGCCCTGCTCCTGCACGTCGGCGTGAACAACACGATCTCGTCGCTGTTCCCCGAGATGTACCCGAGCATGACCGCCGGCACGCTGATGATCGGACTGACGATCATGTCGACCGTCGCCGCCGTGGTGCTGCTCGTCGTCACCCGCGGTCGTCTCGGCTACGACCCGGCACGTCGGGCGCTGCCGATCGACGCCCCGATCCCGTCGCGTGCCACCACGAGCCTCGTAGGATCGCACGATGGCAACCGCTGAGCCGCGCCCCAGTGCGCCCGGATCGGCGCCCGGGTCGGCGCCCGCGTCCGCGCCGGGTGTGACCGCTCGCCAGCGACGCACGGACGTGCTCATCGCGCTCGGTACCGCAGTGGTCGGGCTCGGACTGCTCCTCGGCCTGCCGCCCCTCGACGCCGCCGATCCCGACGTCATCGTCAAGGTCGGTGCCTACCCCGCCGTGGCCAGCGGCCCGTGGCTCGTCCTGGCCCTCGCACTGCTCGTCCAGTCGGCGGTCCTGCTCGTCGCCCGACGCGCACCCCGCGCGGTGCTCATCGCGGTCAGCGCCGTCCCCGTCGTCGCCGTCGCCGCACCGACGACCCTGCACGGGCTCCTGCTGCTGCCGGTCGTCGTCGCCGTGGTCCTCGCCGTCCTGCGGGCTCCGCTCGCACGGATCTGGCCGACGCTCGTCGCCACTGCGGTCCTCGTCGTCCTCGCCGAGGGAACGGTCTGGTACATCGCCTCCGGCGCCGGACGTGACGGAGTGGGTCTCGGCCTGACCCGCTCGGCCGGACAGGGCTTCCTGCAGGCCTTCGGCACGGTCGGACTGCCGGTGCTCATCACCCTCGTGGTCCGGGCCCGCCGCGAGGTCCGCGCCGCCCGCACCGCCGAGGCCACCGCCGTCGACCGCGAGGCCGACGCCCACATCGACGCCGCCGTCTCCCGCGAACGCGCCGCCATGGCACGGGAGCTGCACGACATCGCCGCCCACCACCTGTCCGGCATCGCCCTGATGTCCGCCGTCATCGACCGCCAGATCGACACCGACCCCGAGCGTGCCCACGAGGGGGTCCGCCAGGTCCGGGAGCAGAGCACCGCCGTGCTCGAGGACCTGCGCCGCCTGGTCGGCCTGCTCCGCGACGACAGTCCCGCCGAGCGCGCGGTGGAGACCGTCACCGGCATCGTCGACCTGGCCGAACGGGCCCGGTTCCGCAGTGACGTCCGGCTCGACGTCCGGCCCGCAGCCGGCGTCGGAGACGCAGCGGTCGCACCCCGCCCGCTCGGCGACGGCGTCGGCCCGCTCGCCCAGCTCGCCGCCTACCGCACCGTCCAGGAGGCCCTCGCCAACGCCGCCCTGCACGCCCCGGGAGCGCCGTGCACCGTCACCATCGACGACCGCGCCGACGACCACCTCGCGATCCGCGTCGAGAACGGGCCGGCCACCGTCCCCGCACTCGGCAGCACGCCGGCCGGGGGGAACGGGCTGCGTGGCATGCGTGAGCGGGCAGAACTGGTGGGGGCGAGCCTCCAGGTCGGTCCGACGGATGCCGGCGGCTGGACGGTCAGCCTGCGTCTCGGCCGGGAGGCCCTGCCCACCCCCGCCCCGCCGGTCGCGACCACGCAGCCCGACCCCACGGAAGGCCCACGGTGACCGACACGACGTCCGACGGCCCGACCATCCGCGTCCTGGTCGCGGACGACCAGCCGCTCGTCCGGGCCGGCGTCTCCGCGCTCCTCGACGCGGAACCGGACATCGAGGTCGTGGCCGTCGCCGCCGACGGCGGCCAGGCCCTCGAGCTCGCCCGGAGCACCCGACCGGACGTGGCGGTCCTCGACATCCGGATGCCCGTCCGGAACGGCATCGAGGTGGCGCGCGAACTCTGCCGCCCCGACGCCGACCCGGCCGTCCCCGCGCTCATGCTCACCACGTTCGACATGGACGACCTGGTGTTCGGTGCCCTCGAGGCCGGCGCGTCCGGGTTCCTCCTCAAGGACGCCGAACCCGACGTCATCATCGGGGCGGTGCGTCAGGTCGCCGCCGGCAACGGCACCCTCGACCAGGCGCTCACCCGACGGGTCCTGCGTGAGTTCGCCTCACGCCGGAGCCTGCAACCCGTCACCGGGGACCGGGTCGACGGCGTCCTCACCGCCCGCGAACGCGACGTGCTGCTCCTGCTCGCGCAGGGGATGTCGAACGAGGAGATCGCTGCATCGCTCGTCGTCGAGGTCTCCACGGTGAAGTCACACCTGGCACGCATGCTGCCGAAACTCGGCGTCCGGTCCCGCCTGCAGGCCGTCGTCTGGGCCTACCAGAACCGGATCGTGACGGTTCCGGACGGCGGCGCGTAGAGCCGATCGGCGCAGGCGAGCGTGCGCCGCGCGCTCGGCTGTCACTCCGCGGGTGCATGATGAGCGCGGCCGTCGTCCGCACGGCCCGGACTGGAGAGCACCACCGTGACCGAGACCCGCGCCTCGTCGCAGTCGTCAGACCACCCCTCGGGTGGGCACGACGCCCAGCCCGGTGACGCCGGCCCAGGCGACGACGCCACGCACCCCGCGAAGGCCGCGCAGCGCCCCGCCAGCCGGGAGGCCCGTGGGCACCGTGGCAAGGCTGGTCTCGCCCTCGCTGCGCTCGGCGTCGTGTTCGGCGACATCGGCACCAGCCCGCTCTACTCGATGCGCACGGTGTTCTCCGTCGACGGCGGCATCGTGCGGCCCGTCCCCGAGGACGTCTACGGCGTCATCTCGCTGCTCTTCTGGTCGATCACCATCGTCGTGTCGATCAAGTACGTCCTGGTGCTCATGCGCGTCGACAACCACGGTGAGGGCGGGGTGATGGCGCTCGCCGCACTCGCCCGACGCCTGCACGCCAACCGGCCCGGCGGCACGACGGTGTTCCTGATCATCGGCATCGTCGGCGTCTCGCTGTTCTACGGCGACTCCGTGATCACCCCGGCAGTGTCGGTGTTGTCTGCCGTCGAGGGCCTGGGCACCGCAGCCCCGTCGGTCGAGCACCTCATCGTGCCGATCGCGGCCGTGATCCTCATCGGGCTGTTCATCGTGCAGCGCTTCGGCACCGCCAAGGTCGGCGCCTCGTTCGGCCCGGTCATGCTGCTCTGGTTCGTCGTCATCGCGGTCGCCGGCATCCCGCGCATCGTCGAGCACCCGGGTGTCCTGCAGGGGCTGTCCCCGACCTGGGCGATCGCGTTCCTGTTCGCGCACCCGTTCATCACCTTCATCGCGATGGGCGCCGTCGTCCTCGCCATCACCGGAGCCGAGGCGCTGTACGCCGACATGGGCCACTTCGGGCGGATGCCGATCCTCCGCGCCTGGTTCTTCGTGGTGTTCCCCGCGCTCGTCTGCAACTACCTGGGCCAGGCCGCCCTGGTGCTCGAGGACCCGACCGCCACGAAGGACCCGTTCTTCCTGCTGTTCCCGAACTGGGCGCAGCTGCCCGTCGTGATCCTGGCCACCGCGGCGACCGTGATCGCCAGCCAGGCCGTCATCTCCGGCGCGTTCTCGCTCACCCGCCAGGCCGTGCAGCTCGGACTGCTGCCGCCGCTGACCATCCGCCAGACGTCGAAGCGCGAGGGCGGCCAGGTCTACCTGCCGGCCGTCAACCTGCTGCTCTTCATCGGCGTGATGGCGATCATGCTGGCGTTCCGCTCCTCGGCCGCCCTGGCCACCGCGTACGGCGTCTCGGTCACGGGTGCGCTGGTCGTCGACACCCTGCTGCTGCTCGTCGTCGTCAAGCCGCTCTGGCGCTGGGCGACCTGGAAGCTCGTCACCGTCGCCGTGGTGTTCGGCGGCCTCGAGCTGACGTTCCTCGCGGGCAACCTGTCGAAGGTCCTGCACGGTGGTTGGGTGCCGCTGCTCATCGCCCTGGCCGTGATCACCCTGATGACGACCTGGCACCGCGGTCGGCAGCTCGTGCAGATCGAGCGTCGGAAGCGCGAGGGCTCGCTCGCCGAGTTCATCGGAACCGTCAACGCCGACCACATCCCGCGCGTCCCGGGCATCGCGGTGTTCCCGCACCCGAACAAGGAGACGACGCCGCTGGCACTCCGGGCGAACGTCGAGCACAACGGCGTCGTGCACCAGCGCGTCATCATCGTGTCCGTCCTCACCGCCAACGTGCCGCACGTGGCGCTGGAAGAGGCCTTCCGCCGCGACGAGCTCGGTTACGACGACGACGGCATCGACCACATCACCATCACGTTCGGGTTCTCCGACGACCAGGACCTGCCCGCCGCGATGCGTGCCGCGTGCACCGCCGGCCTGATCGACCTGTCCCAGGAGGACATGTCGAAGGCGTCGTACTTCATCTCGCGCGGGGCACTCCGGACCGGGGCGGGCAAGGGCGGGATGGTGTCGTGGCGGCGGAAGCTCTTCGTCGCGATGGCGCACAACGCTGCCGACCCGGCCGCGCGGTTCGGGCTGCCGCTCCGCCGCACGGTGACGATGGGCAGCGACGTCGAGGTCTGACGGGCGGCTGCGCGCCGGCGGCGGCGCGTGCTGAGGTTCGCGCTGAGCGACACCGTTCGCGTGCCGACGGCCGCGGGTCGTCGCTGAGCGCGAGTCTCGCGGCGGCGCTCAGGCCGGGAGGCGCTCGGCGGCACCCGGGACGACCAGCTGCCACGGGCCTCCACCCCGGACCCGCGTCAGGTACAGGCGGTAGCTGCCCGGCTCGGCCAGCGGGTCGCCGTCGACGTACTCGACGGGCTCGCCGCTCGACGTGCACTGGTCGGAGGTCGCGATCACGTCGATCCGATCGCCAAGCGTCCGGCCCTTGCACACGTCGGTGATCGCCGCTTCGTGGACGCGGTAGCGGCCGGCCACCTCGACCGTTCGGTCCGTCGACCGGACGTCGGCGTCGACGACGAGGGACGCTTCGCGCGTCTGCTCCGCCGGGGTGAGTGAGACGTAGTCCACACACTGGCCGCTCCTTATCCCAGCGCACCCGGCGAGGCCGCCCCCGAGCATGCACACGATCCCGATCGCCAGCGCGCTCTTCCCCCACCCCATGCCGTCAGTGTGCTGCACGCGTCCGGCGCCGTCCAGGTCCGCCGAGCCTCGGCGGGGCGGACGAGGCTCGCGTCCCGGAGCCCGCAGAGTGTCCGTCAGGCCGAGGCCGGGCCGGGCCGGGCCGGGCCGGGTTCGCGCTGGGCGACACGGCTCGCCTGCGGTCGGCCGCGCGGTGTCGCTCAGCGCGAACCTCGGCGTCGCGCGCGCCCGGGTGCGAGCCGTCCGCGCCCCGGTGATGTCGTAGCCTCAACTGAGCGGGCCGTGAACCGGCGGGACCGCTCCGCGCCGAACAGCCTCCGGAGGACCACGATGGACCGCCTGCGACGACTGCCGCTGCGGGCACTGCTGCCCATCGTCTTCGTCCTGGTGGGCGCGCTCTACTTCGGCATCGGACTCGCTTCGGACCCGGACGGGTCGTCGCTCGTGGCGCGGGCCTACAGCGCCCTGGCCTACGCGGTCCTGATGACGATCTTCTTCGGCCTGGTCATCCGGTACCGACGCCGGCGCGCGGGCGGAGTGGCGAACGCCGCAGCGATCCAGCAGGCGGTGCGCTCGGGGGAGATGCCCGGATCGGTCGACCACGTCGTCTGGGTCCGCGAGCTGGAGTCGACCCGCAAGCGCTACCGGAACAACCGGGTCCTCGTGCCGGTCATGGCCGTTGTGTTCGCGGCCTTCTCGGTCTGGGCTGCGCTGACCGTCAGCCCGTTCTGGTGGATCCTGCTGGTGGTGTTCCTGGGCTTCTGCGCGTACTCCGTGTGGGAGACGCGTTGCGCACTGCGGAACATCGACAGCCTGCTCGGCCGACTGCGGGGGACGTGGCCGGTACCGGGCGACGGCGGGTCCGCGGCCTGAGGCCGGGCCGACGTTCGCGCTGGGCGACATGGCTCGCCTGCGGTCGGCCGCGCGGTGTCGCTCAGCGCGAACCTCGTGCCTCGTGCCTCGCGCCGCGCCGCAGGACCTACCGGCGGAGACGCGCCAGCTCGCCCCGGTAGCCGCTCAGCTGCCGGACGAGCCCCTCGCTGGCCCGCGAGCCGCTGAGGTCCCCGAGCAGCCGGTCGACCCGCCGCAGCACCGCCTGCTGGTCCGACCGCGAGAGCCCCCGGAAGCGGTCGGCGTCCGGCAGCTGTCCCGGCCAGCCGTCGTCGTCCGACGTGGCGACCGTGGTCTGCACGACGGTCGACGTGGTCGCGGGGCGTCCGACGTCCGACGAGGCGTCCGGGCCCCCGATGGTCGCCGCCGCGGCGCCCGTCCCCGCGATGGCCAGGATGAGCGCCAGGGTGGCCAGGCTGACAGCGGTCTTCTTCTGCATCACGTGCTCCGTTCGACGGCCGCGGGCTGCGGCGCTGCTGCGGGCTGCAGCGCTGCCGCGGACTGCGGCAGACCGCTCACTGCGGCAGGACCAGCTTCTGACGAGGCGGGCGTCAGGCGCATCGGCGGAAGGTGGTGGGCCTCCCGTCCGTTCGACTGATCGTCCGGACGCGCGCGCTCCGTCGTTCGGGGGAGGCGCGGAGTCGCCTCGGGCGGCTAGCCTCACGCCATGCGTCCAGTCTCGATCCCGCCGTGGGTGCGCGCTGCCGTGGCCGGGGTCGTGTTCCTCGCCCTCGCGCTCCTGACGATGGAAGGGCTGCACCGCGCCGGCTGGTACCCGACGAGCCTCGACGACTACCGGGTCACCGCGGCCCTGGTCGCGCTCTGCATCGGCGTCGGCCAGCGGCTGCCGTACCCGCTGCTCGTGGTGGTCGCGATCGTCGTCGGCTGGCCGCTGTGGACGTTCGGCGTGCTGACCGTGCGCCTCATCCCGCTCGTGATCGCCGTCTACCTGGCGTGTGCGGCCGGACGACGGGTGCTCGCCGTGCTGGCGGTCGTCACCCTGCCGACCCTGTCCGCGCTGTTCCTGCCCCTCGCGTTCGCGCCAGTGGAGTCCTGGGTGCTCGCCGTCCACCGGTGGCCGCTCGCACTGCTGCTCGGCAAGTCGCTCCTGGCCATCGCCGACTGGTCGACGATCGTCCTGATGGGGATCCTGCTCGTGGCGTCCGCCGTCCTCGGCCGCGCCACCGCCCGTCGCCGTCGGTCCGAGCTCGTGCTGCAGCGGCGCAACGAGGAACTCGTCCGCCTGCGCGAGTCCGACCAGGCCCGCATCGCTTCCGAGGAACGCACCGCCGTCGCCCGCGAGGTCCACGACGTCGTCGCCCACCACATGGCCGCCATCGTCGTCCGCTCCCAGGCGCTGGTCCGGGTCGGGGTCGCGGACCAGGCCGAGTTCGCCGAGTACGCCTCGTGGGTCGCGGGCACCGGGCAGCAGGCGCTGTCCGAGATGCGGAAGGTCGTCCGGGTCCTCCGTGCGGGCGGGGACGGCGGCACGACCGACGCCCCGGTGTCGCTCCGGGGCGCCCTCGAGGCCGCCGTCGACCGCGTCCGCGCCACCGGTGTGCGGGTCGACACCGACCTGCGCGTGCCCGGGAGCCTGGGCGTGATGCAGGACTTCGCCGTCCTCCGCGTCTGCCAGGAGGCGCTGACCAACACCCTCGTGCACTCCGACGGCTCCTCGGTGCGGATCAGTCTGGCCGCGTCCGAGGACCGCATCCGCCTCGAGGTCCTCGACGACGGCGGCTCCGGCGGCAGCCCCCGGGTGCCGGAACTCGCCGTCGGTGGCGCCGGGATCCGCGGGATGCGGGAGCGCGCCGCGTCGATCGGCGGGGTCCTGGACGCCGGGCCGGCCGCGGGTGGCGGATGGCGCGTCACGCTCGAGGCACCCCGGGAGGCGCGTGTGCCGACGGCGGGCAGCGTCCGGCCCGGTGCGGGGCCGGGTGGTGCGGGGCCGGGTGGCGCTGCCGGTCGGGCGGCTGCCGGTGCTGCGGGTCCCGTCGGCGTGGCTGGGCTGGCTGCCGCCGCTCCTGCCGCTTCGGCTCCGGCCGGCGCTGCCGCTCCCCGGGTGGTCGCGTCGTGATCCGCGTGGTGATCGTCGACGACCAGGCCGTGGTGCGCACCGGCCTCGGCATGATGGTCGACGCCGAACCCGACCTGACCGTCGTCGGGCAGGCGCCGAACGGAGCCGAGGCGATCGCCGTCTGCGCCGACCTCCGCCCTGACGTGGTGCTCATGGACGTCCGGATGCCCGTGCTCGACGGCATCTCGGCCACCCGCTCGATCGTGTCCGACGGCACCGCGGGCGCAGTGGTCATCCTCACCACGTTCGACGACGAGGAGTACCTGCTCGACGCCGTCCAGGCCGGCGCACTCGGGTTCCTGCTCAAGGACGCGGGCCCGGACCTCATCGCCGCCGGGGTCCGTGCGGCACACACCGGCGACACCCTCATCGCACCGTCGATGACCCGGGCGCTGCTCGAGAACCGGCTGCTCGGTGCCCGGTCCGGTGGCGCGGGCGGTGGCGCTGCGGGGTCGACCGCGCCCGCTCCGCCTGCCGAGCACGCCCCCGCGCTGGCGTCGCTGAGCGCCCGCGAGCGGGAGGTCCTCACCGCCCTGGTCCGCGGCGCCAGCAATGCGCAGATCGCGAAGGACCTCTGGATCAGCGAGGCCACCGTGAAGACCCACATCAGCAGCGTGCTCGGCAAGGTCGGGGCCGCGAGCCGGGTGCAGGCCGTCGTCTTCGCGTACGAGAGCGGCTTCGTCCGGCCGGACTGGTCCGCGTAGTCCCGCGGGCCGGCGAGGTCCGCGCTTGGCGACAGCGCTCGCGCTGCTCGCCGCGTGCGGTGTCGCTGGGGCCGAGCCCCGGCCTGGCGGACGGTTTGCGCCTGCCGGACGACGCAAGTTGTCCGCGTGGCCGAGTCTCGGGCGGGAGGCGCGGGGCGGGGCCGGGACGGGCCTCCCGGCCGGCGTGGTTCGCGCTGGGCGACAGGGCTCGCGCTGCTCGCCGCGTGCGGTGTCGCTGGGGGCGAGCCTCGGCCTGGCGGACGGTTTGCGCCTGCCGGCGGCCGCAGGGTGTCCGCGTGGCCGAGTCTCGGGCGGGAGGCGCGTGGCGGGGCTGGGACGGGCCTCCCGGCCGGCGAGGTTCGCGGTGAGCGACAGCGCTCGCGCTGCTCGCTGCGTGCGGTGTCGCTGGGGGCGAGCCTCGGCCTGGCGGACAGTCTGCGCCCTGCCGGACGACGCAAGTTGTCCGCGTGGCCGAGCCTCGGGCGGGAGGCGCGTGGCGGGGCTGGGACGGGCCTCCCGGCCGGCGAGGTTCGCGATGGGCGACAGCGCTCGCGCTGCTCGCTGCGTGCGGTGTCGCTGGGGCCGAGCCTCGGCTAGGCGGGCAGTTCGCGCCTGCCAGGCGGCGCAAGTTGTCCGCACAGGCGAGCCTCGGCGCCCGCCCGCCCGCGAGCGGCGCGGCCCAGCGCCCCTCAGGCGGCGCGGGAGCGGGACAGCGGCGCGGCCGCGACCTCGGTCGGCTCGGCGGACGCAGCCTCGCGGCGGATCGCGATGACCGTCACGTCGTCGTCGTGCGGCACCTCGGCCGCCCGCTCGGCCAGGGCCGCGACGATCGCCGCCGGCGTCCGGTCGGCGCGCGCCAGCTCGGCGACCGAGTCCACCGCGTCGTCGCGTCCGCCGAACAGGTCGAGCACGCCGTCGCTGAACGAGATGAGCAGGTCGCCCGGCTCGAGGGTGCCGATGGTGGTCGCCCACTCGTCGCGGAGGCCCATCCCCAGCGGCAGGTCGACCGAGCGCAGGCGCTCCACCCCTCCGGCAGCACGGAGGATGAAGCTCAGCCCGTGCCCGGCGTCGGCCCACTGCAGCCCGCCGTCGTCGTCGATGCGGGCGTGGAACAACGTGGTGAAGGTGACGTCGGTGCCGGCACCCTCGGCAGCGAGCCCGTCGGAGGCGCGGCGCAGGGCCTCGGACGCGTCGTCGACCGTCCGGGCGCTGCGGATCGTGGCACGCACGGCGGCGGCGATGAGTCCGGCGCCGACGCCCTTGCCCATCACGTCGCCCAGTCCGACGGCGATGCCGTTCTCGGTGCGGTACCAGTCGAAGAAGTCGCCGCCGACGCTCTTCGCCGGCATGCAGGTGCCGGCGACGGTGACGCTCTCGCCCAGGCCGTCGCTCGAGGTGGGCAGCAGGGAGCGCTGCACGGCGGCGGCGCGCTCGATCTCGGCGCGGACGCGGACCTCGCGGTCCTCGGCGGAGCGGACGGAACGGCGGGCGCGGCGGGAGAGCTCGTGAACGATGACGGCGACCGTGCCGAACACGACGACGGTGATGCCGAGGCGCACCAGCTCACTGGCGCGGATCACGGAGCCCGGCTGCAGCAGGTACGGCGCCAGGATCACGATCGTGACGCCGAGGATCGAGTACAGGATCGTGCGTCGGCCGTCGAGCGACGCCCACCACACCACCGGCAGGACCACGAGCGAGGTGAACACGGACGCGCCGGCACCGGTGCCCGTCCGGAACAGGGCAAGGGACACGAAGTCGACGGCCAGCAGGATCGGCACGAGCGGGACCGCGCGCGGGAAGTGTGCGGCGAACGCGGCGAGCAGGGTCGCGACGCCGACGGAGACCAGGCTGGCGAGGAACATCGTCAGGTCGCTGATCTCGAGCGTCGGCAGCGTCACGGTCAGCAGCGCGCCGAGGGCCAGCAGGCCGCTGATCGGAGCCTGCCGGACGAGGGGGTTGTCGATGACGCTGGTTGGGCGAGACATGCTCAGCCGAGGCTACTGGACAACGGGGTGGACCGACGGGGTGTCGACCCGAAGAGGGGCCACGCCGGACGACAGGTGTCGGGCTGTGCGGACGGCGGGACTCCCGTTCCCGGGTGCCCCGCCGTCGTCTGCATCGTGGTGCCGTGCCGCGGACCTACTCGGCCCGACGGTGGCGTCGTCGCCGCTGTGCCAGCAGCAGCCCGCCGGCGGTGAGCAGCACCAGGGCGAGGACCCCGATGGGCACGACGTTCGCACCCGTCCAGGCGAGGGCGCCGTCGCCGGCGGGGGACGAGCCTCCCGGCTGGGTGCCCGCACCGCCGGAACCCGGGCCGGCACCGGCGTCGGCACCCGGCGCGGGAGCAGGCGAGCCCGGCGCGGGAGCAGGCGAACCCGGCCCGGGCGACGGCGAGGCCGTCGGCGGAGCGGTCGCCGCCGCCGCCGTCACCGTGAACCCGACCCGAGCCAGCACCACGCCGCCCACCGACGCGGACACCGTGACTCGCCCGGAGGCCGTGGCCGGCACCGCCAGGTCGCTGCGGAACGTGCCGTCGGCACCGGTGCGGACGGTCACCTGGCCACCGAGCGCCGGCGTCGTCGACAGCGTGACCGTCGCCTCCGCCGGGAACCCGGAGCCGGTCACCGTCTGCGTGTCACCGGCGGTGACCGTCGGCGCGGCGACCTGGAGGCTCGGCACCGCAGCAGCGACCCTCGAGTACCGCACGATGGTCCGGTCCGTCACCGAGCGCTCGGCGACCGGCACGGTGATGGTGCGGCTGTCGGCGTCGTACGTCCATTCGGACGCGGCGACGGGAGTCCCGTCGATCGTGACGGAGGCGGGGCGGTCGGCGTCGGTGAACGTCGCCGTCCACGAGCGGTCGCGCACCTGGCCGGTGAACGAGCCGTCGGCCGGGGCGATGTCGAGCGTGCCGCCGTCGGCCTGCTGGGTGAACCGCATCGTGGTCGACGCGGAGTTGCCCGCGGCGCGAGCAGAAGAGGCCGCCGCGGTCGGCTGACCCTCGCCCGAGTCCTCGTGCAGGGCGAAGGTGCCGTCCGCGCCGGTCGCGACCGTCACCGTGACCGCGTCGAGCGGTGCGGCGTCGTTCGCGACGTGGTGCGAGCGGGTCGGGACGATGCCGCCGCTGCGGACGAACACCGGCATGGTGGTCAGGTCGGTCGTGACGTCGGCCGTCGTGCCGCCCTGGTAGGTCGTGCCGGTGAACCAGTCGGTCCACGAGTCGCCGGCCGGGAACCAGACCGAACGCGTGGCCTTCCCGGTGTCGTCGTTCGCGGTGGTGACGGGCGCGACCAACACGTCCTTGCCGTAGAGGTACTCGGAGCCGGCCTGGGCATAGGACTCCTGCGCCTCCGGGTACTGCAGGTAGAGCGGCTGCAGCATCGGGGTGCCGGTCGCCGAGGCGTCGGCGGCCAGGGTGTACGTCAGGGGGAGCAGGTCCTCGCGGAGGTTGAGGAACTGCTTCGCCGACGCGTTCGCCTCGGCCGGGTACTGCCAGGGCAGCCGGTCGCTGTGGTTGCTGTGCAGGCGGTCGATCGGCTGGAACGCACCGAACTGCACCCACCGGGCGTACATGTCGGCCGGCAGCTGGGTCGTGCCCGGCTCCTTGCCCTCGATGCCGTACTGCGCACCGTTGTGCCCGCCGATGTCGTGGCTGATCGCGGACAGGCCGGTCGCTGCCGACTCACCGGGCGTGTAGCCGACCTGGGCGGCGAGCTCGTCCCACGAGGACGTGGTGTCCCCGGTGAAGTGCACGGTGGTGCGCTTGTCGGCCCAGGGTCCGGTCGGCACGGCCTGCGGGTTGCCGTAGCCGCCCGCGGTCAGCGAGCCGTACGCGCGGGAGAACGCCAGACCGCGGCCCTTGAGCTGCTCGTCGGTGTACTTCGCGTACTGCTGATTGATGAACGCGTCCGGCGTCACACCGTTGGCGGAGTACTTCGAGTTCTCACTGCAGCACCAGTCGAGCCACCACATGTCGACGCCCTCCGGCTGTAGCGAGGTGTGCAGGTCGAAGTAGGCCTTGAGTTGGTCGGGGTCCGACCAGTCGAACAGGTAGCGGTCGCCGTCGCCCTTGGTGAGCTTGCCCTTCGCGGTCGCCTGCGCTGCCGCGAACTCCGGGTCCTTGCTGGAGATCGACGGGTGGATGTTGAGGGTGTTGTGGATGCCCTCGGCGTGCCAGTCGGCGAGCAGGCTCGTCATGTCAGGGATCCGGGCCGGGTCGACCGACCAGCCGTCCCACTTGCTCTCGCCCTCGTTCGTCGGGCTGCCGGTCTTGTAGTCGGTGTCGATCGCCATGACGTCGACGGGGACGCCCTCGTCCTGGAAGCGCTTCGCGATGTCCAGGTAGTCCTGCTGCGACCGGTCGTAGTACTCGGAGTACCAGACGCCGTACGCCCACTGCGGCAGGAGCTTCGAGGGGCCGGTCAGGGTCGCCAGGTCCTTCAGCGCGGTCGTGTACGCGGTGCCGTACCCGAAGACGTAGCCGTCCTGGTAGCCCTCGCCACCATGGTCGCCGCGGGGCGTGGTCTGCTCGGTCGCCGGGTCGTACAGTGCCGAAGCGGTGTCGTCGAGCAGCGACCAGCCGTCCTGGTAGAGCAGGCCGGGGTTCGTCTTCGCGGCACCGTTGGCGGTGTCGAGGTCACGCCGGTAGCCACCGAGCGGAGCGTGCGCGGCGAGGACGGGCGACGCGGTGTCGACGACCGCGATCGTGTCGAAGTTCACGTTGCAGTTGGCCGCCACGGTCGGACAGCCGATCGCGATGTCGTTCGCGCCGGCCGCCAGGTGTACGGGGACCGTCACGGTGTTCCAGTAGTCCCAGCCGCTGGTGCGGGGGAGCTCACCGGTCGTGGCGGTCTGGCCGACGGGAGCAGCGGTCAGTGTGGGCGTGCCGGCCGACCCGTTGGCGTACCGGACCTGCAGCGCGTAGTCGCCCGCGGCCGGGACCCCGGTGACGTGCGCGGTCATCTGGGCGCCGGCGCGCTCGAACCCGGCGACGAAGCCGTCCCCGGCGAAGCCGTTGTGGTTCGTCGCCACGGTCGCGGGGTCGCTGCGTGCGGCGTCCTCGGCCTGGCAGACGACGCCGAAGGCGCAGTCCTGGCCGGCGGACGCTGCGGTCGGCGCCGGGTAGGCCGCACCCGAGGGGACGATCGCCAGGCTGTCGACGTTCACCCGACCGGAATCCGCGTCGCCACGGACGACCTTCACGGTGTGCGGACCGGCGGTCAGGTCGAGGGCTGCGGTGGTCTGCTTCCACTCGTCCCAGTTCGCGCCGGCCGGCAGGCTCAGGGTGACCGGGGCCCGGTCGTCGACGACGATGCTCAACGTTCGGGTCTCGACCTTGCCGTCGCCGCCCTGGTTGTTGGCGTACCGCATGGCCAGGTCGTACGACCCGGCCGTCGCGACTTCGGTGCGGAACGTCATGGAGTTGCCGACGTTCTCGAACCCGGCGGCGAAGCCAGCGCCCGTGTACCCCTTGTGGTCCGTCGCGTTCGCCAGGCCCTGCAGCGCGAGTGCCTCGCCCTCGCAGAGCGTGCCGATCGCACACGAGGGCGTCCGTGCCGTGACCCACGGGGAGCCGGTGACGGCCTGGCCCGCGGAGATCTTCAGCGTCACCCGGAGGTTGTCCTGGCTGAAGTCGCCGGTGCCCTGCCGGTACTGCACGGTCATCGACCCGGTGTCGAGCGTCAGCCAGCCGTCCTGCACGGTCTTGGTGAACGGCGTCGGGGCGAAGTCGTCACGCCCGACCACGTTGAACGTGCCCTGGTCGGTGAACTGCCCGTCGCCCGCGTACTCGGTGCGGATCAGGGTGGGGGAGAGCACCTGGAAGCGGGCCTCGCCGGACACCACGGTGCGGGCGTCGGGAGCGGCGGCTGCCGGCAGGGCGGAGATGCCGAGCCCGCCGAGCGCGAGCGCTCCGACGACGGCTGTGGCGAGTGACGACCCGAGGAAGCGACGGCGCCCCCGGCTCGAGATGAGAGTGGGACGCAAGGGATGGGCTCCTCGTGGACGACGTCGTCCGGTCTGATCGGTGGCGCGGGCGCCCCCTAGGCGCCCGCGTTACAACGTGGGAAACTGTAGGGCCTCATAGCTCCTGCATGGAAGACCGCAAGGAGGATGGCCGCCGTCGACGGCGCTCAGCGGATCAGACGGGAGGCGCGGGTCGGCTCAGCGAGGCCAGGTCGCGACGACCGCCACCGCGTTGAAGAGCACGTGCGCCATGATCGCGCCGCCGATGCGGTTCGTCATCGCGACCAGGGTGCCGGTCAGCGACCCGAGCACGAAGATCGTCAGGAACACCCGGAAGCCCTCGAGCTGCGTCCCGCCGGCACCGAGCAGGACGTGCAGGACCGCGAACAGGAACGCGGTGAGGAACACGGCCAGGAACCGCGTGCGCGGGGTGAGTTCGGCGGCCATCCGGCGCTGGAAGAGCCCACGGAAGAAGACTTCTTCGAGGAACGGACTGACCAGCACGATGCCGATGGCCGACACGATCAGCAGCGTCTCGTCCGGGGTCCCGAGCGTCGGCGCCGGGGTCAGGCCCGTCGAGCCCGTGAACGCCAGGCCGAGGAACACGTCGAACACCCGGCACAGGATCACGATGCCGATCGCGAAGATCGCGTCCCCGAGTCCCAGTCGCAGGCGAGCGGCACGGTCCGTGCTCGCCGATCGGCGCAGCACCCAGACGATGCCCGCGACGAGCGGCAGCCAGACGGCGAAGTCGGCCACCAGGACCTGCATGACGGGCGGCTGGATCTTGCCGGCGGTGTTGAACCCCGACGCGACCCGGGCCAGGATCACCGCCACCCCCAGCGCGACCAGCAGGATCACGAGGTCCCGCTGACGGCTGGTGTCGGGCTCGGCGTGGGTCACGTCGGACTCGGTGCTCATGGGCTCACCGTAGAGGACGGGAGGCCCAGAACGGCCGATACAGCCGAGCGTTGCTCGATCATGTGGCACTATTTGAATGCCGTACACCGGGACATCCCCGGGCACTCGTGTTGGGACCACGGGCGAGCGGCGGGATCGTCGGGGAAGGCGGGCCGCGTGGAACTACGCGACTACATCACCGTGCTACGTAAGGGATGGGTCCTCATCCTGGTCTTGGCACTCGTCGGAGTTGCCGCTGCCGCGGGCTTCTCCCTGCTCAAGAAGCCGGTGTACTCCGCTTCGGCGCAGGTCTTCGTCTCGACGGAGACCTCGGGCAGCGCGAGTGACTTGGCTCAGGGGAACACCTTCACCCAGCAGCGCGTCCTGACGTACTCGAACCTGGTGTCGACGCCGATCGTGCTGCTGCCGGTCATCTCGAAGCTCCAGCTCGACATGAACGCCGACCAGCTCGCGACGATGGTGTCCGCGACCGCGCCGACGAGCACGACCCTGATCTCGATCAGCGTGAACGACACGGACCCGGTGCAGGCGGCGAACATCGCGAACGCGACGTCGCAGAGCCTCACCAACGTCGTCGAGGACATCGAGGCCACCGACGCCGACGGCAAGAGCAGCGTCAAGCTCACCCGCGTGAAGCAGGCCGACGTGCCGAGCGTCCCGGTCAGCCCGAACGTGCCGGTCAACGTCGCACTCGGCCTGCTCGTCGGGCTCGCGCTCGGTGTCGGCATCGCCGTCCTCCGCGAGACGCTGGACAACCGCGTGCGTACCGAGCAGGACGTCGAGAAGATCAGCGACAAGCCGGTCGTCGGTGGCATCGCCTTCGACAGCAAGGCCTCGGAACGTCCGCTGATCGTGCAGGTCGACCCGCGCAGCCCGCGTGCCGAGTCGTTCCGCACGCTGCGCACCAACCTGCAGTTCCTGGACATCGGCACCGGCGCCCGAACCTTCGTGATGACGTCGTCCGTGCAGTCCGAGGGCAAGAGCACCACGGTCGCCAACCTGGCGATCGCGCTCGACAGTGCCGGCTTCCGCGTGATCCTCATCGACGCCGACCTGCGCCGTCCCCGCGTCGCCGAGTACATGGACGTCGAGACCAACGCCGGTCTGACCGACGTGCTCATCGGCCGTGCCGAGCTCGAGGACGTCGCCCAGCCCTGGGGCCGCGGCAACCTGGTCGTCCTGCCGGCCGGACAGATCCCGCCGAACCCGTCCGAGCTGCTCGGGTCCCGCGCCATGCAGGACCTCATCGAGCGGCTCGAGGGCGAGTTCGACTACGTCCTGTTCGACGCCCCGCCGCTGCTGCCCGTCACCGACGCGGCGATCCTGGCGAAGAAGGCCTCCGGCGCGATCGTCGCCGTGGCCTCGGGCAAGACGCACAAGGGCCAGTTCGCCGCTGCGGTCTCCGCGCTCGAGAGCGTGGGCGCGCCGATCGCCGGCTTCGTCATCACGATGATGCCGGTCCGCGGCCCGGGTGCCTACGGCTACGGCCGGTACGGCTACGGGTACGGCTACGGCATCGAGGACGAGGACACACCGAAGGTCAAGCCGCCCAAGCGCGGCGGGAAGAAGCTCGGCGCCCTGAGTCGCGCCGAGCGCTGAGACGAGGTCGGGGGACATGGACACTCGCCGGGGGACCCGAAACCTCGGTTCGTCGCTCACGCGGACGACCCTGGTCTGGGTCGCCATCGTGATCGTCGTGCTGGTCGTCATCGACATCGCACTCGTCACGCTCGCCCTGGGGCGCACCGCACCGAACTCCGGTGACCCGGCGGGCCCGATCCCGACCTTCTCCAGCTCTCCGCGCTCCAGCGAGAGCGCGTCCCCGACGCCGAACGCGTCGGCAGGTGCGGCAGACGCTGCGTCAGCCCGACGTCTGCTGTCCGCCATCGACGGCAA
The DNA here is from genome assembly GCF_003234795.2 of Curtobacterium sp. MCLR17_032. Taxonomy (NCBI): domain Bacteria; kingdom Bacillati; phylum Actinomycetota; class Actinomycetes; order Micrococcales; family Microbacteriaceae; genus Curtobacterium; species Curtobacterium sp. MCLR17_032. The sequence continues at coordinate 579,924 of NZ_CP126268.1, forward strand.
GGAGGCATGGCGAGCCTCCAGTACGTCGTGTTCCGTTGACAAGCCGGTGCTGGAGCACTCGGTGGACGGCGGGGCGACCTGGGTCGCGGTCGCCCTCGGCGACGACGTGCGCACCCTGACGGGGCTGCGTGCCACCACCAGCGGCGTCTCGATCCTGACAGGGGTCGGCGACGACTGCGCCATGACCGTCCGAACGAGCACGGACGACGGTGCCACGTGGTCAGCCGGTCAGCCGGGCGCCGCCGGTGCCGGGGTCAGCGACGCCGCCCTGCAGCTGCAAAGCGGCCGCTCCGACTCGCCGTGTGCCGACCCGGTCGACGTCTACCAGGGGCAGTACACGACGCTCGTCGCATGCGCGGACGCCATCGCTTGGCGGAGCGGGACCGGGTCGTGGGTGACGGCACCGATCGGCGGGATCCACTCCATCGCCGACGCCGGCAACACCTACACACTCGCGCGCACCGGCGGTGCGACGTGCGCCGGCGTCGAGATCGCGAGCCTGGCGGCCGTGAAGGTGACTGCCTCGTCGACGGTCAGCCCCGTCGGATGCTGGACGGGGGGCGCGAGCAGTGGGCCGGTCGCGATCGGTCTCGCAGACAAGAACCTGTGGGCCTGGTCGGGCGACACGGTCGCGGTGTCTGCGGACGGTGGTGCTTCGTGGTGACGGTGACCGAACGGACCGCTCGACCGGAGCTCGGCTGGGAGAACACCTACGCCCGTCGATTGGTCATCACCGACGCGCTTGCGCTGATCTGGGTGGCGTTCGGCGTGCAGATCGCGTGGTTCGGGTTCGACAGCCGGCAGGTCGCGGGCAGTTCGGCCGACCTGGCCGTCGGGTACTCGGCCGTCTCGATCCTGATCGTCGTCGCCTGGCTGATCGTGCTGGCGCTCTACGACACCCGTGATCCGCGCTACATCGGCACCGGCGCCGGTGAGTACCGACGAATCGTCGACTCGGCAATCCGGTTGTTCGCACTCGTGGCGATCGTCGCGTATGCCTTCAAGCTCGAGATCGCCCGCGGGTACATCTTCATCGCGTTCCCTCTCGGCGTCCTGCTCCTGCTGCTGACGCGTTGGATGTGGCGCCAGTGGCTCAACGCACAGCGCCGGAGCGGCCGCTACTCCGCCACGGTCGTGCTCGTCGGGTCCACCGGATCAGTCGAGCACATCGCCCGCGAACTGATGCGGCACCCAGAAGAGGGCTACCGCGTCGTCGGTGCCTGTGTCCCGACCGGTCCCGTCGGCGGGACGCTCGGCACGACCGGGGTCCCCATCCTCGGACGGATCAGCGACGCTGTCGTCGCACTGCGCAGCATCGGTGCCGACACCGTGGCCGTGACGAGTTCGGACGACCTGGGCGCGCAAGCGGTGCGTGAACTGAGTTGGGAACTTGAGGGCGGGCGCGAGCACCTGATCGTCGCTCCGAGCCTGACCGAGATCAACGGCCCGCGCATCCACACGCGTCCCGTCGCCGGCCTGCCGCTGATCCACGTCGAAATGCCCCGTTACGAAGGCACCACGCTCTTCATGAAGCGTGCGTTCGACGTCGCCGGATCGGCGCTGCTGATCATCGCCCTGTCGCCGCTGTTGATCGTGTTGGCACTCGCCGTGCGGTTCACCAGTGCGGGCCCGGTGCTGTACCGCCAGGAGCGCGTCGGCCTCAACGGCCAGCCGTTCGACATGCTCAAGTTCCGGTCCATGCGCGTCAATGCCGACGACGAGCTCGTCGCGCTCCTCGCAGCGCAGGGCAAGGGAGACACTCCGTTGTTCAAGCTGGAGAACGACCCGCGCATCACCTCGATCGGTAACGTGCTCCGCAAACACTCGCTCGACGAGTTCCCGCAGCTGTTCAACGTGCTGTTCGGCTCGATGAGCCTGGTCGGACCGCGGCCCCAGCGCGAGGGCGAGGTCGCGCTCTACGACGCCGCAGCACGCCGTCGGCTGTTGCTCAAGCCCGGCATGAGCGGCCTGTGGCAGGTCGGCGGACGGTCGTCGCTCGGGTGGGAAGACGCCATCCGGCTGGACCTGTACTACGTGGAGAACTGGTCGCTGACCGGGGACATCGTCATCCTGTGGCGGACGGTGCGAGCGGTGTTGGCGCCGGGGAAAGAGGCCCATTGATGATTGAAGCCGGACCGGTGTGCGCGATGGTCTCCGACAGTGATGAGGCCAGCCAGTGACGCGTCCCTTGAAGTCGGTCAGATGGCACATCGTCACCGTCTCCTACAACAGCGCACGAGACCTCGGCGACCACTGGGCAACCGTCGCCCTCCCGGACGGGGTCCGCTGGACAGTCGTGGACAACGCTTCGAACGACGATTCAGTCGAGATCGCCCGCAACCTCGGTGCGACGGTGATACCGCTGGAGCGGAACATCGGATTCGGTGCGGCGAACAATGTCGGGGCGCGCAGTGTCGAAGCCGAGTACATCGTGTTCGCTAACCCGGATGTCTTGGTGGACACATCGACCCTGTCATCGTTCGAGACGACGTTTTCCACAGGGGATGACCTCGTCCTCGCCCCGCAGCTGCTCAATCCGGACGGATCCGCTCAGCCGTCCGGGCGAAGCTTCCCGACACTCGCTTCAAAGCTCAAGAATCGGCTTCCTGACGCAGCAAGGCGGGACTACCAGATCACGGCTCGCGAAGGTGAACAACGGTACGTCTCGTGGTTCATCGGGGCTGCCGTTGTAATGACCATGAAGACCTACCGGCTGCTTCCGTGGGACGAACGCTTCTTCGTCTACTACGAGGATTCGGACCTCGGGCTCCGGGCATGGAAATCAGGCCATCGGGTGGTTCTCGACGGATCCATTCGATGGATCCATGCGTGGGCCCGCGAGACTGCCGGCTTCAACCCTCGGGCCTGGAAGCTGGAGATCGCGAGCATGGCGAAGTTCTACTCGCGATACCCGCATCTCTTGCTCCCGAACAGGATCGCAGCATTGTTTCACCCCGAGCGTCGTTACGTTGGCCGTCTCGTCGGCGACGTCGAGGTCGGCCGATGAGCGGGTACCCAAGACCGCGGCTCACGATTGTGTCTGTCCTTTTTGGCGGTGCCGACACACTTCGAGAGACGCTTCCCACGTGGCGCGAGTCCCTGACTGCGGACGTCGAGGTCGTGTTCGTCGACCACAGCGCGCGGGCCCTCGATGTCGATCTCGGTCTCGCCCGCTGGGCTCGCTACGAATGGAACCCTGAGAACCCCGGGTTTGCCGCTGGTGTAAACCGCGCTGTTCACTTGGCCAGGTCCGACCGGGTGTTCTTACTCAATCCGGACGTCTTTCTCACCGAGGAAGCGCTCCGCGCGGTGGTCGAGGAGCAAAGCGATGGCTTGCTTGCCGTGGCCCTCCGTACTGACGGTCAGGTCCACGTTGGCATCGAGTACTCGTGGTGGGGCTTCTGCCGAGATCGTACGAATCTCGATCGACATCTGGTCGGTCCGAGCGGTGGGGCAGCAGTCTTCCCGAGCGATCTCGTCCTGCGCAGTCACCCGTTCCCTGACCATCTCTTCGCCTGGGGGGAGGACGCCGAGTGGGGACTAGGACTGTGCGCGAGCGGCATCATCACGCGAGAGCTGAAAGGCGTGGTGCTCGAACACGTAGGTGGTCACTCAGTCGACAACCCGCGCGGTCAGCAGCTCAAAGCAAGGCTGCTCGTCCGGAACCGCATCGCGACGTTTCGGCGGGTCCTCGGGCTTCGTACCAAGCTGTCCATCGGCGCACCCTTCTTCGCCGCGATCGTTGTCAACCTGGCGCGGAAAGTGATGCAGGGGACCGCTCGGGCATACATTCGAGGAGTTCTCGAGGGCCTGCGGCTTCCGTTGCCACCATTGGACGGCCCGAAGCTCAGTTGGGCGCAGTGGAAGCGTTTCACGGCTGATGGCGGTGAGCGAGGATGAGTAATCGCGACACGTCGCTAGCGGAGTCCGCGCCCGTTCGTCGGGGGCCGGTGAGCCGTCAGGTCGTGATCCTCATCGGATCACGGGGTCTGGCCGCCGTGCTCCAATCGGTCTCTTTCATGCTGCTGAGCAGGGCCGTGGATCTGCGGACGTTCGGCGTGATCGGTGTCGTCACGGCCATTGCGGGCTTTGCGTTGCTCGTCAGCGACCTCGGAGTGACCGCCACCCTCTCGCGAGCACGGGCCCGTCAAGACCACGCGCTGGTTCGTGGAGCGCTGCAGCTCAACGACGTCGTCACGGTGGTCAGCGCCGTACTGTTCGGCGTTGCAGCTGGTTTCGCGGCTGCACCCGGCGTTGCACTTGCGATCTTGGCGGTCTCGCTGACCGTCGAGCGCAACGTCGAGACGCACCTCAGCGTCTTCTACGCGGACGGTTCGCGCTTCGTTCCCGCGGTGTCGATCCTCGGTCGCCGCTTGCTCATGCTGGCCGTATTCTGGGGTTCGCTCCAAGCATCCGTGGACGGCGCACTCGCATTTGCGATCGCGCAACTTGCCGGGGCGACGTTCAGCCAGGTGCTGCAGCGCATCACGCTTGCCCCATTGTCGCGAACCGCATCTCCGCTCGGCCTGGGCACGGTGTTCAGAGGATCGTGGCGGTTCTGGGCGAGCTCAGTACTCAACCAAGTTCGTATCCTCGACTCCGCCATCGTCGGCGCCTTCGCTTCGGTTGCCAGCGCGGGCCTGTACGCAGCAGCCCAAAAGCTGGTGAACCCGTTGCTCCTGTTGCCCGCATCACTCTCTCAGGTCATCTTGCCTGCGGTGGCTCGGGATCGCAGCAACGTCCGGCGGATCACGAAGCGAGTCTGTGGCCTGTTCCTCGGCACATACGTCGTGATCGTCCCTGTCACGTTCTTCGCACGCGGTCTCCTCGATCTTCTCTTCGGTAGTCCCTACGGAGACGGCGCATCGATCCTCGTCTGGGCAATGCTGGGCTTCCCGATGCTTGCGCTCTCTGGCCCTCTTGCAGCAATCCTCCAAGGGCTTGGCGACGAGGGGTTCGTGGCGCTCAACGGCGCGCTCTTCGCGGTCGTAGCACTCATCGCGATGGTCGGGGGCGCCATCATGTTCGGCCCCACCGGTGTAGCCGCCGGGATGACGATCGCCTACACGCTCCGTACGCCGGTCCTCGTCGTCCGGATCTTCCGGTCCGATCTTCGCCGTTCAGAAAGCGTTCAGCCGTGATGGAGAGAAGCGTCGAGAGCGGCAAGCCTGTCACTGGTCCTCAAAGGGCAGGCATCTCCCTGGCAGTTGTTGTCGTCCGTTACAAAAAAGCCATTCGCGACATGCCCGTTGTGCAGTATGCCGCAGCGCTTGAGTCGGACACGAAGATCAGGTGGATCATCGTGGACAACTCGCCGGCCGAGGCAACGATGGATGACAGGGCGGGTCTTCCCGCCAACTCGCGGTACATGTGGCTCGGCGCGAACCGCGGGCTGCCCAAGGCCTACAACGCTGCACTCACGCATCTCGACGAGTCGACGACCCACATCTGTTTCCTCGACCAGGACACCAAGGCGGTCGGGACGTACCTACAAGCCATTCTCGACCGAGGTGATTGCGGCAGCGACATCGTCCTGCCTGTCGTGGTGTCCGGGGCCGTTATCCTTTCTCCCTGCAGGAGAACTGGCCCCTGGTACAGACCTGTCAGATGGCGGGGTGCGATCCCTGGCCCAATGAGCTGGATCAACAGCGGCATGGTCGTCAGCGCCAAGGTGTTCGCCTCCACGCGATTCGACGAGCGGTTGTTCCTCGACTACGTCGATCATCGGTTCGCGCTCGACGCTCAGCGTGCCGGTGCTTCTGTGGACGTCCGGTGGGACCTGGCGCTCGAGCAGGACTACTCCCGTGAGACTGATGACGTCGATGCTGCTTACCGTCGGTACTTGATCTTTCGTGATGACTTGCGAACGTTCTATGGTCCGGGCGTCTCCGGGCGTCTTTGGGCGATGGGGCTCACGCTTCGCCGCGCACTGGTGGCTACGAAGAAGTACCGGACAAGGCGGTTCCTCGCCGCTTGGACCTCAGGAAGGCGGACGGCGGATGCCGCGGAGCGGTAAGAGTGCGTTGTGGAAGACGAGTAGACGCCTTCTCCACCACATGAGATTGGAATCGCACCGATTCCGCTGGTACGGATCGAACCGGCACAACGAGACCTTCGCTGTGAATCAGTTCCGACGCGACCACGTCGAGGTCGGGAACTTCACCTACGGGCCGCTCAGAGTCATCGACGGTGCTGCTTCGAGCAGACTGCGCATTGGCTCCTTCTGCTCCATCGCTGAGGACGTCACGTTCGTGCTCAACGGGGACCACCCTCTCGACCGGCTTTCGACATTTCCGTTGCGCGCCTTCGTCCTCGGGGAGCAGGAGACTGTGCAGTCTCGCGGAGACATCGTCCTCGGAGACGACGTCTGGATTGGACACGGCGCTGTGATTCTCTCTGGCGTGACACTGGGTCGCGGAAGCGTCATCGCAGCAGGATCGATCGTGACACGTGACGTCGCGGACTATGCGATCGTCGCCGGCAGTCCTGCGCGTGTAGTCCGTTCTCGATTCGGAGCGGACGTCCTCGAAGCTGTACGGAAGGTGGACATGAGTCGCCTGAACGAGCCCTTCATCCGTCGGAACCTCGAGATGCTCGAGGCATCTGTCGATGCGGCGTCGGTCGACGAGATCCTTCGTGCTCTCGGTTCAGGGATGGGTGGAACGACATGAGGGTGATCTCGAACTTCCACTTCTGGTACGCCATCACATGGACGATGTGCCTGATCGCGTACAGCTGGGAATGGTCCGAACTGAACCAGCCACTGCGGCCGGATCTTCTGACGTTCTTCTGGCTGTCCATCGTGATGTCAACGCTCATCCTGGTCGTGCAGCTGGGGCGAGGGGCCGCGAACGACGACCGAGACGTCGTGCTCAGGTCCGCACGTGAGGGCAAGCGCGACGGGCGCAGTGTCACGGTGATGTTCGTCATCGGGTTCGCCCTCGACTTTGCCTACCAGGGGGCGATCCCGTTCTTTCGCGGGGGCTACACCGGGTTTGACATCACAGCACAGATCCAGTCAACGGTTGGAATTCCTGTTCTCCACGTCGTCCTGATCGGCGGAGCAATCTTCTTTGCCCTAGAGCGTTCCGACCGTTTTTTCGTGCAGAGGTCTCGCTCTTACGCCCTCCAGTTCGTCGTCATCCAGATACTGCTTCTGCTCAACAACAGTCGCGGATACATCACCTTTTGCGTAATCGGTGCACTATTGTTGTTCGCGCTACGGAAATTCTCGGACGAGGGCAGGATGCGTCCTCAGATCCTCGTTTTGGCAGCGATCGGTGGCGTTGTGGTCTTGTTCGGTATCGGAGTGTTCGGGAACATCCGCTCTGGTTCATCCTGGTGGGATTCGAGCCACATTTCGCACTTGGGTCGATATCAAGATAGGTACCCAGGCTGGTTGAGCGAGCAGTTCCAGTGGGCCTATACGTACTTCACGAGCCCACTCGCCAACCTCAATCTTAACCTTTCGGTGAGGCCGGTTGATGGCTCATTGACTCAAGTATGGCTGGCGTTCTTGCCCGACACCTTCGGTAAGTACTTCGTGGCTGAACGGGTCAATGTTGTGTATCTGGTCTCGTACCTGAATGCGTCGACCGGCTATGTCGTGCCGTACTACCTCGGTGGCGGAGTGCCCGCACTGTATGTCTTCTACATCCTGCAAGTGGTGTTGCTCGAACTGGGGGCGTTCCTTGCGCGAAAGATCGGCACCGCCGTTGCGCTGTTTCAAGTTTGTGCGTCAGTCATCGTCATCGTCTTCGTCTTCTACAACTCCTTCTCCGACGCCGCAACCTGTTTTCTGATCCCGCTAGCTCTAGCTGTCGGACTGGTAAGACGGCGCCGGGTCGAGAAGAAAACTGCCGGTGGTCAACAGGTCGGCCGTGCTGGGGCATCGCCTCTACGTCGAGCGTGACCTGGGCTCGTCTCGCTATCCGATTACTTGAGTAGATGGGCCCGGTAAGTCATTGGAACAGTCAGTCCCTCGTTTGAGCGTAGTCATCCCAGCGTTCCAATCAGCACATGTCATCCTCGATGCAGTGACGAGCGTGCTCGACCAGGCAGTAGCCGGTGTCGAGGTCGTCGTCATCGATGACGGAGGTGCGGATGACATCGTCGGAGCCTTGGCATCGCTGGCTTCAGATGAGCGCCTCAGGCTCATACATCAGGATCGCGCTGGAGTGTCCGTGGCTCGGAACCTGGGAGTGCGCGAGTCGCGCGGAGCGTTCCTGATGTTCGTCGATGCGGATGACCGCCTCACGCCGGGCTCCCTGGGTGGGTTCCTGGAGTTCGCGATCGAATCGAGGTCGGACGTCGTGATCTCAGACTTCTTCCTCACCCGGGGTGCAGAAGGCGAACTGGTGAAAGCCGTCAACTCCGATCTCACGAGTTTCAATACATCCGATCGCGCGGTCCTGCAGTGGCTGACGCTCGCTCGGGTGGGGTTCCAGAACAAGCCGAACGTCGGGCTCCTGGGTGCGCCGTGGTCGAAGATATACTCGCGGACCTTCCTCGAAGAGCGATTCAGCCGCGAGAACCTCTTCCTCCCTGGGCTAACACGGGGTCAAGACGTGTTGTTCAACACCGAAGTCTTCGGCGAAGCCAGTCGAATCGGTTACTGGCCATTCGCGACGTACTCCTACTCGGTCTCAAGCGACTCGTCGTCGCATCGGCCAGCGCATGACTTCGCGGACAAGATCGCTCTGCTCGAGGCAAGTCTGCTGCAACTCATCTCGTCGAAGGGGTGGGGTCATCTCCGCCCTGCTGTGGCGAAGATGGTCGTCACCTTGTTCGAAGAGTCGCTGCTGCGGATCGGGAGCGGACTCTCACCCGCGAAGGTCCGCGACTTGCGCTCGCGACCGCCTGTCCGAGCGGCTCTGAAGAGCGCGCGTCTTAGAGACTTCAGTCTTGCGGGCAGGGTGAAGCTGGTGGCCTTCCGCGTTGGTCCACGCTGCACCGCATTGCTGATGCGCGCATTGCGCCGGATATCTCGGCGGTGACTGCGCGTCTGGGCGCGCTCGGAAGCTGTGGTCAGGTAGCCGGTGAGTGTGAAGAAGGCAACGACGCCGATTGCTCCTGCTGTCCCGGCGAGCTCTGGCCACGAGTGCCGAACGAGTACCGAGAGGATCCCGACGCCCCAAGGAGCGTCCAGCCATTGATCCTGCGCTCAACGCACCTGCCGGCACGGAGACGGGTATATCGCGCTTGGCGGCAAGCGCGATCGGATACTTCGAAGCCGAGAACGGCAATCTGCGTGGTCGGCTTGTCGCGACGTGGCACAACCCTAGGATTACCTCATGTCCGACCAGCCCGAGTCTGGACGCACTGCAGCACGTCGCGGGTCTGGGGCCCGCGTTGTCCTGTGGGTCGTCCTCGCCCTCGTCCTCCTGCTGATCCTCGCCGTGGCGTGGATAGGCGTCCGTGGTTTCCTGGCAAGGGGGCACCTCGAACGCGCCGTGGGTGACGTCAACACGCTGCGATCGCAGCTCACCGGCGGCGACACTGCTGCGGTGCAGGGGACTGCCAAGCACCTGCAGGACGAAGCGGGCGCTGCCCGCTCGCTGACCGGTGACCCGATCTGGGGCGCCTCGCAGTACATCCCGTTCTTCGGGACGAACCTGCGAGCCGTGCGACAGGTGTCCGTCGTTGTCGATGACGTTGCCCGGAACGCCGTCACGCCGGTGTCAGGCGTTGTCGGGAAGTTCAGCACCGACAGTTTCGCGCCCAAGAACGGCAAGATCGATCTGCAGCCGATCGAGGACGCCCAGCCAGCGGTCGCGAAGGCTACTTCGACCTTGCAGCGGGCCGAGCGCGATGCGCAGACGATCGACACGAGCGCCACGCTGTCGCCCGTGACCACAGCGGTCGGGCAGCTGCGAAACGCGCTGCAGTCGGCCTCGGCCCAAGCCGGGACCGCCAACCGCATCGTTCAGCTCGCCCCGGCGATGCTCGGTCACGACGGCGACCGGAACTACCTGCTGTTGTTCCAGAACAACGCCGAGCTGCGCGCAGGCGGGGGAATACCTGGCGCCGTCGCGCGCCTGCAGGTCGATGATGGGCACATCAAGCTGGCGGCACAGGCGTCGAGCACGGACTTCGGGAAGTTCGATCAGCCCGTCTTGCCGCTCGACGAGGACACGAAGAGCCTGTACGGATCGATCACCGGCGAGTACATCCAGGACGTCACACTGACCCCGCGGTTCGACGTGTCGGCGAAGCTGGCGCGGGAGATGTGGAAGCAGAAGTTCGGCGAGCAGGTCGACGGGGTCCTCGCCATCGACCCCGTCACGCTGAGCTACATCCTGCGGGCGACCGGGCCGGTGCAGCTGCCGACCGGCGACACGCTGACCTCGGACAACGCCGTCAAGCTTCTGCTCAGCGACGCATACAGCAAGTACGCGGACCCGAAGGTGCAGGACGCGTTCTTCGCTTCTGCAGCGAGTTCGGTGTTCGAGAAGGTGTCGAGCGGCACGTTCGACACCAAGCAGTTCATCGCCGCGCTGACCCAGGGCGCCGACGAGGACCGTCTCCGGCTGTGGAGCGCGGACAACGGCGAGCAGCAGCTCATCAACGGCACATCTGTGTCGGGCGCATTGCCGAGTGCGACCAAGGCCACTCGGCAGTTCGGCGTCTACCTGAACGACGGCACCGGCTCGAAGATGGACTACTACCTCGACAAGAAGGTCTCCGTCGGTGGCTCGGTCTGCCGGAAGGACGGTCGGCCGACGTCCGTGATCCAGGTCACGCTGAAGAACACTGCGCCCGCCGATGCGGCCACGAGCCTGCCCGAGTACGTGACCGGCGGCGGGGACTTCGGGACAGAACCCGGCAAGATCAAGACGCTCATCGCGGTCTACGCGCCGTCCAATGCGATCTACCTCGGTGCGTCCCAGGACGGCAAAGCCACGGGCCTCCAGACCACGGTCGACGGCGACCACCCGGTCGTGCAACTCCGAACGCTTCTCGCTCCCGGGCAGAGCACCACGTTCCGTGTGGCGTTCCTCGGCGAGGCCAAGTACGCGAAGGCCGGCGTACAGGTGGAGTCGACTCCCGGGGTGCGGGAGTCGAAGGTCCAGCCGCTGCAGTTCGACTGCGCGAAGCCGGTCCCGGTCGGCTGAGCCGCGACCGGCGACGACGGTGACGCGAACTCTAGGGGCAGAAGACGCGGTCTCGTGCGCAGGCCTGATCGGTGAGTCGCCGCATACCGCGGTGTCGCGGGACCCCCACTCCGGGGGGCAAGAGCCGACCTGAGTGGCCGTCGAGCCTTCCCATCTCGTGGCAAGATCCCCGCTGTCGCTGGTCGATCTGCCCGCTGAACTGGGCTTTCAGTCCGTGATGGCTGATGTGTGACGGGTTCGTGCTCCAATCCAGAGCTCAACCTGGGAGCGAATCCAGCCCGAGTTCACGCATTCGTTGCACAAAGGGTGGCAACAGACTGTGAAACTCCGCTAGATTGAGGGAACTTCGCCAATCGCACTCGCCATCACTGGTCGTGGGGGATTGACATCTGCGGAGGCAGGGCTCTGGTATCAGGGTCTGTCAGATCAGATCACTAGGGGAACTACTTCATGAAGAAGCTCATCGCCGCGGTCGTGCTGGCTGGCGCCGCACTGCTCGCAACTCCGGCCGCCGCCAACGCCGCTGGTTACGCACCCGACTCGAACGTCTCCATCTCGGGCAACTACGTCGCCGGCGGCGTCGTCGTCGTCAACTTCAGCCCGGGCGCGTTCCAGAACAACGAGACCGTCAACGTGCAGATCACCGGTGCCGGTGTCTCCTCCGCGACCCTCGGCGCTCTGCCCGTGACCACCGTCTCGAAGGCGTACACCGCCGGCGCCGACGGCTCCCTCCCCGTCCGCGTCACCCTCCCCGTGGGTGGCTCGGGTTCCTACAACCTGACCGCCACCGGCGCCACCTCCGGTGTCGTCGGCGTCGCGTCCTTCACCCTCGCGCCGGCTGACGCCGCTGCGGTTGCTGCGGGCTCGAACGGCACCAACGGTTCCCTCGCATTCACCGGTTCGACCGTCTCCGCCCTGGCCCTCTGGGTCGCCGGTGGCGCAGTCGTCCTCGGTGGCGGCCTGCTCGTCGTGCGCGGCTCGGTCCGTCGCCAGCGCGAGACCGTCTGAGCTTCAGCTCACTGAACGAAACCCCCGGGGCCGAGAGGCTCCGGGGGTTTCGTCGTTCTGGGGGGCGTACGTCAGGTCACGACGAGCAGGACGGCGACCACTCCGATGACGAGGAGCGGGGCGACCACCCAGAGCCACCATGGAAAGGCGGACGGGCGACGGTACTGGTGGGATTTGCGATTCGGGTTCACGTGCTGACCGTAGGACCGCGAGGTGTCCGCCAGATCACCGGCTGCGCGACCCGGCAGTGAGTTTCGGCGGATTCGCGGCTTCCCGTAACACGAACGTCGTGGCTGACCCCGCGGTGTCCTCCTCAGAGGGGACTCGGTCCATGGCGTCAGGTCGCTCGTCCGTGCCCCGTTGTGCCTCGGAGCAGCCCTCAGGAGAGAGCGATGACGCCGCCGACGATGACGATGACCGTCAGTGACGAGAGGACCCAGGTCCACCAGGGGAACAGGGGTGGACGGCGGAAGACTCTCTGCGGGGCGGACATCCCGCAATGATAGATGAAATACCAGCGGACGCTGATAAAGGGTCGTCAGTCGCGCGGAGCCTTCGGCAGCTCCCACACCTCCGCGTACCGCTCTCGCACAAGCGGCCAGACCTGCTCGACCGCGTCCTCGACCGAGCGCACCGAGTCGCTGAGCGGTGGGGTGAGCACGAACTCGTGGGGGATTGGCCGTCCCGAGCGGTCGTGCCGCCCCTCGGGGTCGGGGAACCGCACGGCGAGCATCCCGGTCCGTCGACGGATGGTGGCGGGCACGTCACGGACCCCGGCGAACGCTTCTTCGTAGCGGGCCAGGGGGTCCTGCCCGGGCTGCTCGGTCGCCAGGAAGCGGAAGCCCCACGTGCGACCGCGGGTGGCCCAGATGAAGCTCATGCGTCGTCTCCTCGGCGGAGCACCCGGTCGTCGACCCCGCGCTCCAGGTCCTCGGCGAAACGGGCGAGCACCCGGGTGGTGAACTCCCGCTCGGCTTCGGCCTGGTCCTTGACCTTCGCCACCTTCTTGGCGGCGAAGCTGACGGCCTTCGAGCCGAGCCCGCCGCCGATCATGCTGACGGCAGCGCCGACCAGGTTCGACTTCACGAACTTCGACGTGCCGAGGAACCCGACGACGGGTCCGACGAACTTCAGCAGCTGCTCGGCGACCTGGGCACCGCGCTGCCGGGTGGAGGCCCACTTCGCGAAGCGCTCGAACGGCAGCATCGCGGTCATCGGCAGCAGCAGGTCGACGCCGGTGCGGGTGGTGACGTCGATCGCGCCGGGGGTGAACTTGGCGGAGGACAGCAGCAGGAAGTCCTCGCCGACGTCGAGCGCGTCGGGGTCCTCGACGAAGCTCTGCAGCACGCTCCGCAGCTCGTCGAGCTCCCCGCCGGCCTTGCCGATGACGAGCTCGCGGAACTCCTCGACGTCCAGGTCGGGCAGCAGGTCTGCCTTCGACAGTGCGAGGGTCCAGATGCGGGGGAACCGGGCCAGGCGTCTGCCGTCCTCGAGCACGTCGTCCCGCAGGGCGTAGAGACCGGTGTGGAAGTCGGTGAGCAGGGCCTTGAGGTACCGCTCCTCTTCGCCGACGTTCTCGGCGAGCAGCTGGCCGTCGACGAGCACGACGGCGACGTCTGCGCTGAGCAGGGACCGGAAGGTCTCGACGCGTCGGGCTTCCTCGTCTGCGGAGCTCGGGTCCTCCTCGAACCACTCGCCGGGGTAGTCGTGCCACACGATGCCCAGGGGCTTCGCCGCCTTCTGCTTCGAGCGGCCCTTCGGCAGGTCGTCCGCCGACGGTTCGATGACGAACCGGTACGACGTGGCGCTGAACCGGTTCGCGCTCGGGACGGTGGAGCTGTCCCGCATCCCCAGGTAGTTGCGGTGCAGGGCCCGCCCCTGTGCGCGGTCCTCGGCGGTGACCGCATACCGGTTCGCGCGCCGGACCTTCGGCTCCTGCGCGGCGCCGTAGAACGACGAGAGCAGGACGGTCTTCCCGCTGCCGCTGCCTCCGAAGACGGCGATGTGCTGTTCCATCGTGGTGCTGGTCGAGGCCATGATCCGACCGTAGGCGGGTGCACCTGCGCGCTCCGCCCGCCACCCCGGACCTGAGCAACCACGAAGGATAGGTTCGACAGAAGCTCGACATCGGGTCGGCAGCACGACGGGGGACGCAGATGCAGATCAAGCACGTGACCGGGGCGGCCCTCGGGGCGCTGGTGCTCGCGACGACACTGGCGGGGTGCTCGGCCTCGGCGTCGGTGTACCGCACGGTCAGTCCGGAGAGCTTCGAGTCGACGGTGGTCAAGGCGCTGCAGAAGACCTCCGACGCCACCCCCGAGGTCGACTGCGGTGACGAGCAGATCGCGCTGAAGGACGGCGACCAGGTGCACTGCGACGTCAACGCCAAGGGGTACGACGTCATCTACGACTCAGTCGTGACGATCAGCGCGAAGAGCACCAAGACCTACAGCGTGCACGTCGAGGTCGACGAGCAACCGAAGTCGTGACCGACGGACGCGAGCCGGCGGATCCGCCGGCCACGGGCCTCCAGGTCGGCCTGTCGGTCACCGCGGTCGTGGTGACGGGCCTGCTCGGGCTCGTGTTCTCGGTGGTCGACCTGGTGCTCATGCTGTTCGTCGGGGGGATCGACGTCTCGAACGGCCGGACCGACGTGACGGCCAGCCGGATCTCCATGGGGCTGCTGCTGCTCGTCGCGACGGCGCTGTGGTGGACGGGCGTGGTGATGACGACCCGGGCGGTCGGGCGGAAGCGCACCGGGTTCGGCCCGGCACTCGGTTTCGGACTGGGCAGCCTGCTGCCGCATCTCAGCATCTGGGGCATCGGCAACGGCTCCTGAGGCGGTGGCCCTTGGATGGACGAAGGGGTCGGTGGCGTGCGGTCAGGCCCGCCGCCGCGCCGCCGCCCCGAGCAGCACGACCCCGAGCACCGCTCCGAGGACAGCACCCATCGTGTTGGCGACGACGTCGTCGATGGTCGCGAACCGCGCCGGCAGGAACAGCGCCTGTCCGGTCTCGATCGTGGCGCTGACGAGCAGGCCCGCGCCCGCGCCGGCCCACCACCAGCGGGCCCCGGCGAGCAGGACCACGAGCAGCCCCAGCGGCACGAAGAACGCCACGTTCGCCAGCGACTCGATCATGTCGTAGCCGAACCAGCTCGGCGCCCCGCGCCGTTGGGCAGCGGCGACCAGTCGGATGATCAGGGGGTACGCGCCAGAGTCGACGGGGGTGCCCCAGAAGCCGATGAGGACCACGCCCACCCCGTAGGCGACGGCCAGCGCGCCGGCGACCCGGCGACTCCGGCCGGTCGCGTGGGCGCTCGTGCCGCCACGGCGGCGGAGCGCGCGTCCGGAGGCGACCACCCGTCGGACCGCAGCCGACGTCACGTCGCGCACGTCGGGCTCGGGTCGGTCGGGGGTCACGGGAGCGACGCTACCGGGGCGGGCCTCCAGGGCGGATCCACCGCTCGGCGGACCACCGGACGGGAGGCCCGCCCCACCCACCTGGATTCCGTCCAGAAAGCGAGTACCCCGGTTTGTCCCCTGTACCCCGGAAACGTGACGTTCCGTCCCGGTTTTCCGGGGTTCGATACCGGAGCGGATCAGGAGAACCCGTGAATCGACGCGGCTGGCTGGTGAGGGAACCGGTGCGCGCCGTAGCGTTGTCCCGCAAGCAGATGTACCCCAGAACGTGAAGGAGCAGGGCCATGACGATCATCAGCCACGACGTGCACCAGGTCGAGGTGACGCTGGACACCGACACGGTGGACACGATCGCCGTCCTCGAGGCCCAAGTGGCCCACACTCCTTCCCGCGCCTCCCTCTCGTGGGCCGAGGTCGAACCCGGCCTCTGGTCCGCCAACTACGGCGGCTACTTCGGTGGCACGGTCGACAAGCGCGATGGGCACTACTTCGTGTCCGACACGTTCGGCCAGTACGTCGGGGACTTCCGCTCGCTGGAGGACGCACAGTCGCGTCTCGCCGAGCGTCTGCACATCGTGCTCCCGTCCGTCATCCGCCCGGTCGACTGACCGGCTTCGACGGACTGATCACGGTCACCCGACCACGAGGGTTCGAACGCAGCAGCGAAGCACCACCCGGAGCATGACCTCCGGAACAGCATGACCGAGGCCCCGCCGGAACACCGGCGGGGCTTTGACGTTCCTCGGACAATCGGCTCCGCCCGGCACGTCCGGACGGGGCCGGAACTGTCCCCAGTGTGGGGGTGTGTACCCCGAAATCCCGGGAGAGGTCCCCCCTACTGGGGACCTCTCATGTCCCCGTGCGTGATCGGCCCACTGCCAGGATCGGGCTCGGCGTGAACGGTCGTTCTCCGATTCCCTCGGGTCCTCGAGCGCCAGGTTCGCTGTCTCGACCCGAAAGTGACTCATGCTGCCTGCTCCCCAGGGCACCGCCCTGCCTCGCCGCGCGTTCGGCCTCCGTCCCCTCGCCATGCTCGGCGCCGCGCTGCTCGTCGGCGCCGGCCTGAGCACCGCCGCCGTGGTCTCCGCCGCCCCCGCCTCCGCCGCGGTGCAGGCGACGCAGGACAGCCACTTCGTCTGCGACCAGAACACGCTGTACGCGACGAACAGCGCCGGCAAGGTCGTCGCGATCGACATCACGACGGGCGCGAGCAAGGGCACGACGGTCGACGTGGCTGACCTCGGCACCGGCGCGAACAACGGCCTCGGGATCTCCCGCGAAGGCACGTCGATGTTCGCGGCCGGCAACAACACCACCGCCACGCTGCGGTCCTTCGACCCGAAGACGAACACCGCGTCCGGACCGGTGGCCACCGACAAGGTGCGCCCGGTGCTCCGCGGTGCGGTCAACCCGGTCACCGGCATCTACTACTACGGCGACAGCTCCGGCGCGCTGCTGGCGTACGACCCGGCGACGAAGAAGGCCATCGGGCAGGTCGGGACGATCCCGAACCTCAAGCCCGGCAACGGCGACTTCGCGTTCAGCTCCCGCGGCCTGTTCTTCGTCGTCGCAGCCGACAAGGTGTACCGCGTCGACACCGAGACCGTCCCCACCACGGCGGGCACCACGGCGCTGACCACCACCGAGATCGCCACGCTGCCGTCCGGCACGGACAGCCCGGGCATCGCGTTCTCGTCCGACGGCTACCTCTACGTCTCGAACACGACGACCGGTGGGACGACGCAGAACCCGGTCTCGACGACGACGCTCATGCAGCTCGACCCCACGTCGGGCGCCCAGGTCCGGAGCTTCCCGGTCGTCGGCAACTACAACGCCAGCGACCTGGCCACCTGCAACTACGCCGACACCGTCACCGGCCGGGCGAGCGTCGACCAGCGGTGGAAGGCGACCGACCAGTTCGGCCTCGCGATCACCGGCGACGGCATCACCGCGGCGAGCAAGGGCACCAGCGCCAGCACCACCGGCAGCGCCACCGGCCTGCAGGACCAGAAGGCCGGCGCGATCCTGACCACGCCGGGCAAGAAGTACACGGTCACCCAGACCGCCGCCGGCACCACCGACCTGGCGAACTACACGACCACGTGGAAGGCGGTCGACGTCAACAGCGGCACCGCCGTGGCGGCCGGCACCGGGCAGACCGCGGCGTTCACGTTCCCGCAGGCCGTGGGCACCGACGGCACCGACGTCGTCGTCACGTTCACGAACACGCTCAAGCTCGTGCACGCCTCGACCACCGCCGACACGTACTCGACCCCGGTCGACACCACCCTCACAGTCCCGGCCGCCGGCGTGCTGGCGAACGACGCGGGCACCGCGCTGACGGTCACGAAGCACACCGACCCGACCTCCGGCACGCTGACGATGACCGCCACGGACGGCAGCTTCACGTACACACCGGACGCCGGGTCCTCGGGCACCGCCCAGTTCGACTACACCGCGACCGACGGCAGCGGCCAGACCTCGACCAGCACGGTCACGATCACGGTCACCCCGACCGCCACCGACGACGCGTTCAGTGTGCACGCCGGCTCGACCGCCACCGTGGACGCCGCCCACGGCCTGCTCGCCAACGACCACGGCTCGCGCCTGACGATCACCGGCAACACGACGCCGACCCACGGTTCGCTGAGCCTCGCGGCCGACGGCTCGTACACGTACACGCCCGACGACCGCTTCTCGGGCGCCGACAGCTTCACGTACACGGCGAAGGACGGCTCCCGCGCGACGATCACCGGCACCGTCAGCATCACCGTGCTGCCGACCGCGAAGGCCGACACCATCACCGCGACCGCCGGTCAGACCACGACCGTCGCCGCTCCGGGACTGCTCGGCAACGACCTCGGCTCGGGCCTGACCGTCACGGACACCACGACGCCCGCGCACGGCACGGTCACGGTCGGCACGGACGGCACGACCACGTACACGCCGGCGCCGGGGTACTCCGGGCCGGACGGCTTCGACGTGACGATCACCGACGGCAACGGCGAGTCCGACACCGTCACCGTCACGGTCCGGGTCGCCCCGAAGGCCGTCGACGACACCGCGACCGTCGACGCCGGCAGCTCGGTCAGCACGACCACCCGTGCCACCGGCGTCCTGGGCAACGACTCCGGCACGGCCCTGACCATCACGAACTCCACGGCACCGGGCCACGGCACGCTGGTGCTCGACGCCACCGCCGGCACGTACACGTACACGCCGACCGCGGGCTTCTCCGGGACGGACCGCTTCGACTACACCGCGACCGACGGGTCCGGTGCGGCGACGTCCGCCACGGTGACGATCACGGTCCGCCCCGTGGCCACCGCCGACACCGTGACCACGCCCGCCGACCACCCGGTCGTCATCGACGTGCAGGCGAACGACTCCGGTACCGGCCTGACCACCACGGTCGTCGGCCAGCCCCAGCACGGGGCGGTCGCGGTCGCCACCGACGGCACCGTCCAGTACACGCCCGCCGCCGGTACCTCGGGGACGGACTCCTTCACCTACACGGCGACCGACGCCGCGGGGAGGACGACCGCCCCGGTGACCGTCTCCGTGACCGTGACCCCGGTCGCGAACGGTGATGCCGCATCGGCGCAGGCCACGAAGACGCTGACGATCCCGGCCGCGACCCTGCTCGGCAACGACTCCGGCACCGGCCTGACCATCACGAAGGCCACCGGCCCGTCCCACGCCGACGTGACGCTCGGCACGGACGGCACGATCACGTACACCGCGACGCCTGGCTTCTCGGGGACCGACACCGTCACGTACACGGTGACCGATGCCTCCGGGCAGTCGACCACCGCGACGATCACGGTCGTCGTCGGGCCGATGGCGAAGCCCGACACCGCGACCGCCACCGCCGGCACGACCCTGACCGTGGCCAAGGCCGACGGCGTGCTCGCCAACGACCAGGGCTCCGACCTGCGGGCGAGGACCGACCGTGCGCCGGCGAACGGCACGCTCGACCTGCACGCCGACGGCTCGTACGCCTACACGCCGGCCGACGGGTCCTCCGGCAGGGACACCTTCACCTACACGGCGACCGACGGCTCCGGTGGGACGTCCACCGGGCTCGTCACCGTGACCGTGCGGCCGAAGGCACAGGACGACCGCCTCACCACGACGGCCGGCAGGCCGCTCGTCGTCACCGCGGGCACCCTCACCGGCAACGACGCGGGCACCGGCCTGACCGTCACCGCGGTCACCGACGGTGCGCACACCACCGTCGTCCTCGGTACCGACGGCTCGATCACGATCACCCCGGCCGACGGGACCTCGGGCACGGACTCGTTCACGTACACCGTGACCGACGCCGCCGGGAACACCAGCACCGCCACCGTCCGCGTCCTCGTGGCTCCGGTCGCGACCGACGACGCCGGCAGTGTGCGGGCGGGGGAGACCCTCGCCCGCACGACCCCCGCCACCGGGGTCGTCGGCAACGACCACGGCACCGGCCTGACCATCACCCGGCACACCGAGCCGGGCCACGGCGTCCTGGTGCTCGACGACACCACCGGCGCGGTGAAGTACACGCCCGTCGACGGGTTCTCCGGCGACGACTCGTTCACCTACACGGTGACCGACACCGCCGGCACACCCGCCACCGCCACGATGACGCTCGTCGTCACGCCGGCGACCGCGGAGGACCGGGCGACGACCTCGGCGAACTGGCCCGTCACGATCGACGTCCAGGCGAACGACTCCGGCGTCGGCCTGCACACCGAGCTCGTCGGGGCGCCCGCACACGGCAGCGTCGTCCTCGAGCGGGACGGCACGGTCACCTACGCACCGGCTGCCGGGACCTCGGGGACGGACACGTTCACCTACCGGGTGACGGACGCGAGTGGACGCCCGAGCGGGCTGTCGACGGTGACCGTCACGGTCCTCCCGGTCGCGATGACCGACACCGTCGGGACCGCAGCCGGCAAGCCCGTGTCGATCCCGGCGGCGACGCTGCTCGGCAACGACTCCGGCACCGGCCTGGCCGTGACGAAAGCGGGCGGTGCCGACCACGGCGACGTCACCCTCGGCACGGACGGCACGGTCCGCCACACGCCGACGCCCGGCTTCTCGGGGACCGACACGATCACGTACACGGTGACTGACGCGTCCGGGCAGTCCGCCACCGCGACCGTCATCGTGGTGGTCGGCCCGATGGCGACGCCCGACACCGTGACCGCGACGGCCGGCTCGACACGAACCGTCTCGACGGGTGACGGCGTCCTGGCGAACGACCGCGGCACCGACCTGACCGCGACCGTCGACCAGGCGCCCGCACACGGCACGCTCGACCTGCACGCCGACGGCTCGTACTCGTACACGCCGGCCGACGGGTTCTCCGGCACCGATCGCGCCACCTACACGGCGACCGACGGCGCGGGCGCGAAGGCGACCGGCACCGTCACGATCACCGTGCGGCCCGCTGCCGGCGACGACAGCCGTACCACCAGCGCCGGGCAGCCGGTCACCGCGACCTCGGCCGCGCTGACCGCCGACGACGCCGGCATCGGCGTGCACGTCACCGACGTCACCGACGGCGCGCACGGCACCGCCACGGTGGACGCCGACGGCACCGTCACCTACGTCCCCACCGCCGGCTGGTCCGGCACGGACACCGTGACGGTCACCGTGACCGACGCGATCGGCAGCACCGCGACCAGCACCCTCACCATCACGGTGATCCCGGTGCTCGCCGTGCCCGACGCCACCGCCACCGCGGACGGCCAGCTCGTCGTCCCCGCCGGACAGGGCGTCCTCACCGGCTCCACCGGCATCGACCTCGAGGTCACCGGCCACGGCACCCCCGACCACGGCACCGTCGAGGTCGGCAAGGACGGCTCGTACACGTACACCCCCGCGCCCGGGTACTCCGGCCCGGACGGGTTCGACGTGACCGTCACCGACGGCAGCGGCGGCACCACCACCGGCACCGTGACGATCACCGTCGCCCCGAAGGCCGTCGACGACACCGCCACCACGACGGCCGGCAGCCCGGTCGCCGTCGCCGTCACGGGCAACGACTCCGGCACCAGCCTGCGCGTCACCGCTGTCGGCACGGCCACGCACGGAACGGTGAGCACCACCGGCGCCGGGACCGTCACGTACGTCCCGGCGGCCGGGTTCTCCGGCACGGACACGTTCCGGTACACCGTCGTCGACCCGACCGGCGGCACCGCCTCGGCGACCGTCACCGTCACGGTCACGCCGACGGCCACGGCCGACGTCCTCCGCACCGCCGGCGGCCAGGCGCTCACCATCGCCGGTCGCACCCTCACCGGCAACGACTCCGGCACCGGCCTCACCGTCACCGGACACGGCGACGCCCGACACGGCACCGTCACGACCGGCACCGGCACCACCGGCACCGACGGCGGACTCGTCTACACGCCGGCCGCCGGGTCCTCCGGCACCGACCGCTTCACCTACACGGTGACAGACGCCGCCGGGCAGACGACGACGGCCACCGTCACCGTCCTGGTCGGCGCCGTCGCGGTCGACGACTGGAGCACCACGACCACCAACGGAACCGTCCGGATGGCCCGCACGCACGGCGTCCTGTCCGACGACTCCGGCACCGGACTCTGGGCCTCGGTCGACCTCCACCCGCAGCACGGCACGCTCCGGCTCGCGAAGGACGGGTCGTACGTGTACGCCCCGTCCGCGAACTGGTCCGGCCGTGACTGGTTCACCTACACGGCACACGACGCCGAGGAGAACACCGCCGTCGCCCTGGTCGCGATCGACGTCACCCCGACCGCGACCGCCGACACCGCCCGCACCACCGCAGGCACCGCCGTCACCGTCCGCGGACCCGGCGTGCTCGGGAACGACCGCGGCACCACGCTGCGGGTCGTGTCCGTCGGGACGGCCGCCCACGGCGCCGCGACCATCGCCGCCGACGGCACCTTCGTCTACACGCCGGCCGCCGGGTTCTCCGGCACCGACACCGTGCCGTACACGGTGCGGGATGCCAGCGGGCAGACCGTCGACACCAGCGTCACCGTGACCGTCGGGATCGCCGCGGCCGACGACACCGGCCGCACGATCGCCGGGACGGCGCTCGCCGTGGACGCCCGCCACGGGCTGCTCCGCAACGACTCGGGCACCGGGCTCACCACGAGCCTCGCCCGCGCGGCGGCACACGGCACCGTCCGCGTGCAGTCCGACGGGTCGTACGTCTACACGCCGGCCGCCGGGTTCACCGGACGGGACACGTTCACGTACACGGTGACCGACGCCTCCGGGCAGACCACCCGTGCGACCGCGACCATCACGGTCGTCGCCGCAGCGGTCGCCACCGACGACCGGGGCACCGGCCGGACCGGACGCACCGTCACCGTCGAGCCGCTCGACAACGACAGCCCGACCGGTGGTGCGACGTTCGACACCGACACGCTGCACCTGGTCGACCCCGCCACCGGGCACATGACCGACCGGGTCACCGTGCGCGGCTCGGGCAGCTGGCACGTCGAGGACGGGGTCGTCACCTTCACGCCCGTCCGCGGCTTCCACGGCACCGAGAAGGTCGACTACACCGTGCAGGACAGCGCCGGGCAGGTCGTCACCGCGACGATCACCGTCACCTACCCGGTCGGGATCGCAGCCGTCGCCCACGTGGCGCAGCTCGCCTTCACCGGCAGCACGGGCCTGGCAGGGCGCGGGCTCGGGGCGCTCGCACTGCTGCTGGCCGGGGCAGCGCTGCTGCTCCGGCGGCGGATGCTGGCCGACGGATCGGTCGAGGAGACCGGGCCGATCGGACCGCGCCGACGCCGGTAGGCGTCGTCCGGAGTTCCGTGACAGCCGGGAGGCCCGGATCACGTCAGCCGATCGGCTCACGTGATCCGGGCCTCCCGTCCGTGTGTGGCGCGGGCGCGGCCCGTCAGTCGGTGCGGAGGGTGTCGTTCTCGTCGGAGGCCACCGGCTCGACCGGGGTCCAGCCGTACCAGCGGCCGTCGACCTCGGCCGTGAGGCGTCCGTCGCCGCAGGTGACGAGGGACGTCGTCGGCAGGCGGTCCGGCAGGAAGCCGGCGGTCATCGCCGGGCCGCCCTTCGCGTCGTCGACCGACTTGCACGCGCTCGTGTCGACCCCGTCGGCCGACGTGAAGCCGATGACGTAGCCGGGCTTGCTCGTGTCGAGCCGGACGTCGATGTCCTCTGCATCCGTCGGCACCCACTTCGGCATGAACCAGGCGAGGTCCTCGGAGTTCGCCGTCGACGGGGCATCGGCGTAGGTGGCGAAGTGCTCCTGCTGCTCGGGCAGGTACGGCTTCACCACGCTGCAGCCGGCGAGGGCCAGGACGATGACGCCCATGCCGAGGACGCCGACCGCGGAGGTGAGGGCCGAACGCTCGGATCGGGTGGTGGTCTGGGTGGTGTCGGCTGTGGTGTCGTTCGTGGTGCGGTGCTGCGTCGAGGTCATGTGTCCATCGTCTCGACGGGGTACCTACCGGGGAATGTGGCCACCTGCCGGAACGGGGTGGGGCTGACCCCCGGGTTGCCGGGCTACTGTGCCGGGATGGCTGACGACCCGATGCGCGCCCTGTTCTCGAGCGCGATGACCGCTGTTCCGGGCGGCGGCGACGCCGGACGGGCGGCCGGACTCGTGGGGCTCCTCGGGCTGCTGACCGCGCTCGTCTCGCTGGTCGGTGCCGTGGTGGTGGGGATCGGCGCGTTCGTCGTCGTGCTCGCACCGCTGGTGGTCGGGTTGGGTGTGGGGCTGCTGCCCGGCTTCACTCCGGGGCCCTGACCGGGGACCGTCGCCGGTCGACCCGTCGTGTCAGCCGACCCGCTGTTCCAGGCGATCCGTTGCCAGGTGGACAGTGCCTCCCAGCGCGTCGGGTCGAACCGGAACATGCTGCCCATGCCCGGCTGGTCGAGCTCGGGGGTGATCGGGACCCGGGTGAGGCTCGCCAGCAGGAGCGCCCCGACCCCGCCGTGCGCCACGAACACGATCGACCGCTGCGGCGTCTCGGCGACGAGCTGACGGACCGCCTGCTCGATCCGGCGCTGCGCATCGACGGCCCGTTCCCATCCGCGGACCGACTCCAGAGGCCGGGCGAAGAACGCATCGACGGTCGGCTCGAACTCCTGCGGATCGAGGTAGCCCGTGGCGCTGCGGTCCATCTCGCCCAGTCGCGCGTCGACTTCGGCGTCGAGCTGCCACGACCTGGCGAGCACCGCGGCGGTGTCGAGCGCCTTCCGTTCGGTGCTGCTGACCAGCCGCTCCGGCCGGGGCAGGACAGAAGCGGCACGTCCGGCGCGAGCAACTCCCTGCGGTGACAGGCCCCAGTCCTCGATCGGCACGGCGGGGTCCACGACGACCTCGGGGTGGGTGAGGAACGTGCAGTGCATCCGACGACAGTACTGTCGGGGTGTGGTCCTCGTCGGTGGTCGAACCGTGCTCGACGTCATCTCGCCGGAGCTCGCGCGCCGCATCGTCGCGCGTGACGAGCAGCCGGGGGACGACTGGCATCCGGAGTACCCGTTCGCGGACGAGCTCGACCCGCTGCGGTCACTCGCGGCCGCGTCGAGCACCGACCCGGTCTTCACCATGTACCTGATCCGGCGGCGATCGGACGGCTCGGCGGTCGGCGGCATCGGGTTCTTCGGGCCGCCGGACGGCACCGGGACCGTGGAGTTCGGGTACGGGCTCGTCCCGTCGGCCCGGGGCGCAGGAATCGCGACCGAGGCCGTCGAGCTGGCACTCCAGCATGCGGCTGACAACGGGGCACGGGCGGCCGTCGCGGACACCGACGTCGCGAACGTCCCCTCGCAGCGGGTCCTCGAGAAGAACGGCTTCGTCGAGGTCCGGCGCGGCGCAGCGCTCGTGTTCTACCGACGTGAGCTCGTCTGACGGACGGTTGCAGCGCCTCCCGGCTGGTGCTCGTCCCCCTCGGATGGAGTCAGCGGCGTGCCGCCACGACGGCGGACGCCACCGCGATCAGGACGAGACCGGAGACGCCGATCGCCGCAGCGCCGACGCCGGAGTGCGCGACGAGCGCGCCGGTGAGCGCAGCGCCGAGGGCGATGCCCGCGGCCGATGCGGAGTTGATCCAGGTGAACCCCTGTGTCAGCGCCGCAGCCGGCACCGTCGCCTGCACGATCTGTGACGACGACGCGACGAGCGGAGCGATCGCCGTCCCGCCGACGAGCAGCATCACCATCAAGCCCGCGAGCGTCGGCCACGCGGCCCCGATCAGGACGGCCACGGCGAGCACGATCGACGCGACCAGCTGGACGACCTGTGGCCGCGGACTCGTCCGGAGTGCGCCGTACGCGAGCCCTGCCACGATGCTCGCCGCACTGGACAGGGCGAGGACGACTCCGATGAGGGGTTGCATGCCCCGGGCGGCGGCGACGGCCGTGACGAGCAGCGGAACGGCGCCGAAGAAGCAGCCCAGCCCCAGGTTCACGCCGAGCGTCCAGCGGAAGCCCGGCACGGCGAGGACGTGCGACGGCTCCCGGGTGTGAGACGCCCGCGGCCGGTGCGGTCGCGGGGCCGTGTGCCGCTGCAGCGACACGACGCCGCAGCCGACCGCGACGAGCATCGCCGCCGCGGCCGACCCGGCCCAGGGGGCCAGGAGCGAACTCGCGAGCGTCGCGAGGACCGGTCCGACCAAGAACACCGCGTCGTTGACGGTCGCCTCGAGCGAGAACGCGACGCGGAGCGCCGTCGGTTCGGCCAGGAGGCCCGCCCACCGTGCCGCCGACAGCGCGCCGGGCTGCGGCATCGCGGCACCGGCGAGGACGACGGCCGCCAGCGTGACCGCGACCGGAGCCGACCCGGCGAGGAGGACCGCGGCGATGACGGCCACGACGTGGACGACGGTGACCGCCGGCACCGTCACCGACTGTCCCCAACGGTCCACGAGGCGGGCGACCTGCGGTCCCACCGCTGCCTCGGCGACGGCGAACGAGCCCGTCGCGGCGCCGGCGACGGCGAAGGACCCCGACGCATGCTGGACCGAGAACAGCAGGCCGAGCCCGGTCATCGCGACGCCGAGACGGGCGAGCGCCGCTGGCAGGAAGAACCCGAGCGCGCCTGGACGGCGGAGGACGCCCCCGTAGCGGGAGCGTGCCGAGCGGATGGCTCCGAGGAGAAACGACGAAGGAGCATGCGCAGTCGCCATGGACGATGCCTCCGACGCGGTGCGAGCTGTCAGTCGGCAGACAAGTCGGCCTGGGCTTCGACGATCAGCATCGGCACCGCGGTACCTCGCCATGATGGCGGGGCGGAGGGCCGTGGCGCAAGGCTCCCGGCGGTCCGGGCGACCGGTCCGGGCCGAACGTCAGACCTCCCAGTCCGACGAGTACGTCCTGCCCTGCAGCAGTTGCGCCAGTTCGACGTGGACCGACACCGTCTTGTCGAGACGATCGGCGCGGTCCGGCCGCAGCTGGTCGCCGTCCCAGTCCCGCTCGGAGAAGTACGCCGTGTAGGGGTTCACGATGCATTTGAAGTCCAGCATCAGTGATTGCGCGAGTGGTCCGGTCGCCATCGTGCTGTGCGGCAGACCGGCAGCGCAGACGAACGTGACGACCTTGTCGAACCATGCCGCACGCCGACCTGCACCGGTCGCGCCGGTGGACTCGATGAGCGACTTCACCGTCGATGACGGCGCCCAGTTGTAGATCGGGAAGGCGAGGACGACACCGTCCGCTTCGTCGATGACGCGGTGCACGGCGCTGAACACGTCGCTGTCGAACACACCGTCGTTGTCGAACGGCGGCAGCGAGACGTCCGCTAGATCGACCACCGTGCTCCGATGTCCCTGCGAGGAGATGGCGTCAGCCGTGTGCTCGGCGAGTCGGCGGCTCACGCTCGCCGGGTCGAGGCTGCAGGAGAAGACCGGGAGGTTCAGCGACGACACACGAGCACGGTACCGAAGCGACGGGTCATCCGACGCGACGGCTCCGCTGCCGTCGGACCTGCACGAGCATCACCATCAGCGCGAGCCCGATCAGCACCGGGATCCAGACGGATCCGGATGCGGCCGGTGCCACGACGACTCCGAGCACCAGGCAGGTCCCCGCACAGACCGCGATGACGACGTCACTGGCTGTCCACTTCATGGTCGTTCCCCTCGTTCGACTTCCTGACACGCTACGACTCTGCTGCGCCGGTGTCACCCCGGGAAGCCATGGTCGAGAACACGAGGTCCCTGACGGTCGCCGCGTCCTGCGTCGCGCGGTCGATCAGGACGCCTGGCATCCCGGCAGATCGAGCGCCGGCTACGTCGCGGACGGGATCGTCGCCGAAGAAGACGCAGTCGGCGGGGCGGACTCCCACCTCGGCCGCGAGTGCCACGAACGCACGAGCGTCGGGCTTCTGGAACCCGATCCGCTCCGAGACGCACACGACGTCGAACAGCTGGTCGATCCCGGTCTGCGCGAGCTTGTCGAGCTGCTGTTCCTCGGACCCGTTGGTGAGGAGCCCGACGCGGTACCCCTGCGCACGGAGGTCTCGCAAGAGGTCCGCGACGTCGGGGAACGTCCGCCACGCAGCCCGGTACGAGCGGAGGTAGTCCGCGAACATCGCGTCGACCCCCGCGTCGTCTGCGGGGATGACACAACCGAGCGGCGGCAGCACGGTCCGGAGGCGCTGCCGACGTTGCTCAGGGAAGCTGACCTCCCCGAGACGCCACCGTTCGAACTGCTCCTCCTCCGCGGCGAACCAGGAGGCGAGCGTGGCCTCCGTGCTCTCCGCTCCCTGGCGCTCGAGGAACGCCGCTGCCCCGAGCCGAGCTGCACCGACGTGGTCGAACAGCGTGCCGTCCAGGTCGAAGCAGGCTGCCCGCGGGGTCGTCATCCGAGGTCCAGACAGAACGCCATGACGGCCTGCTGCACGGGGAGCAGCGGTGCCTTGAAGGCGTGCCCGACGAAGGCGGGGTGGTCGATCGCGTCGGCGCTCACCTCTCGGCCGCGGATGAACGGCGGGCAGGGCGCGAAGCGGACTCCGGTCGGCGCCAGGTCGAGCAGCTCCGCGGTGACGCGGAACGGCGCGAGCGCGTCGGCATGACGGCCGGGTCCGTCGGTCAGGACCACGTCTGCTGACCGCACCGCAGCCTCCAGGTCGTCGGTCCAGACCGCACCCGGAGTCGCGAGGTCAGCGGGGCAGCACTGCACCAGGTCGAGCTGCAGGACGCGAGCGGCCTCTTGCCAGGCGCGGGCGATGTTGCCGTCCGCGCCCACGAAGAGGAAGCGGAGCGCGGTGATCTCGCCGTGTCGGCGCAGCGAGAACAGGTCGGCGAGCACCTCGCACGGATGGTTCTCGTTGGTCATTGCGTTCACGACGGGCAGCGCCTGCGCCGCGGCCAGCTGCTCGATGACCGCCAGGTCCGGGTGCCGGGCCACGACGATGTCGGCCCAAGGAGCCAGGTACTCGGCGACGTCCGCGAGCGCCTCCGGTTTGTCGAGCGTCGTGTCCGGGAACACGATCGGCTGCAAGCCCATCAGGGACGCTCCGCGTTCGAACGTCACACGCGTGCGCAGGCTCGTCGACGGGAAGAAGAGGACGGCTGCGCCATGCGTCGTCGGACCGCGGCCCTGGTCGTAGGCGTCAGCGAGGGCGAAGACCGCTTCGACGTCGTCTGCCGACCAGGCGTCGAGGGTGGTGAGGGACCGCATGGCACCACCGTAGACAGTGGCGAGTCTGCTCATCGTGCCGCGGAGTCCGCTGCCTCCTGGCTCCCCAGCCACTCTGTGAACCGCGGACCGATGACCTCGGCGTCTGCTCCGGGAACCAGCGCCCCGTTCCGGAAGGCCCGCCCCATCGAGCCCGGGATCGGCACCGGGACCGCGACCACACCCCGGTCGGGCAGGGACTGCGTCATCTCCCAGAGTGTCATCGTCTCCGGGCCCGCAACGTCGACCGCTGTCTCGGTCCGGAGGCCCGTGGCGACGTCGGCGACGACCGTTGCGACGCTGTCGAGTGCGACCGGCGCGATGGTCATGCCGGGCACGAGTGCGAACGGCCCGGTCCGCATCCGCTCGAGGTGCTGTCGCGCGAACTCGAACCACTGTGTCGAGCGCACGATCGTGAGTCGCGGGCTCACGTCCCTCGCGATCTGCTCCTGAGCGGTCTTGCCGGCGAAGTACCCGTAGCCCTGCACCGCGGGCAGCGTGCAGTTGACGATCGACAGGAGCACGTGGTGCGCCTGGAGGTCCGTCGCGGCTGCGGCGATCGCTCGTGTCGAGTGGCCGAAGAAGTCGGTGGCGCGCCGCCGGCTCGTGGTGAACATGCCGGTCGCCTCGACGATGACGTCAGCTCCCGCCAGTCGCTTCGTGGCGTCGTCACGGAGCACGTCGAAACCGGTCGCTCGCGAATGTCGCGTCACGTCGCACCCCCGTGCCTGCAGCGCCCGTTCGATCGCGCGTCCGGAAGCGCCCCCACCCACCACAGCAACCTGCATGCCGTCCCCCTCGTGACTCTACAGATGTAGAGGATACTACGATCGACTGGTGTCCGAGCGGCGGAAGTCCCTGGCAGACGCTGGTCTGCGGCTGGTCGCACGCGAGGGCGTGCGCGCGCTGACGCACCGGGCGGTCGACGCAGAGGCCGGGGTCCCAGCGGGATCGACCTCGTACTACGCGCGGAGCCGGAACGAACTCACGGCCCTCGTGGTCGCTCGGATCTCCGAACGCCTCGCGACCACGCTCGAGACCGTGGCCGTGCCTCCCGTCCTCGACGTCGATGCCGCGACCGGCATCGCGGAGGGGTTCCTCGAGACACTGGCGCGCGAGCACGATGCCCAGGCAGCGCGACTGGCGTTGCTCACCGAACTGCGGGCCGACGATGCGGTGCGGACGCCCCTGACCGCGGCGGACCCCGTCCGCGCCGCACTCATCGCCACCGCAGAGCAGATCCTCCGGGCGCTGGGCGTGCCCGATGCCCCTGCGGCCGCGGTCGACTTCGTCGGCCTGGTCGACGCGCTCCTGCTCTACCGCATCGCTCGCGTCGGCCCGATCGACTCACGTCGCGTCCTCACCGCCTACCTCGGAGGTCTCGCATCGCGGTGACGGAGAGATCGATCCCTAGGGATGGTTCAGCGATCAGAACAGCGGCTCGATGAGGTGCGGCCCGTCGTTCCGCACGCTGTTCACCGTCCGCGCGACCTCGTACTGCTCGAGGCCCGCCGCGACCTCCAGCGACTCCCGGTCGAGCAGCGCGAGCAGGTCGTCGGTGCCGGCACCGTCGCCGAGCCAGGCGTCGTAGCCGTCGGGGGTCAGGAACGCCGGCATCCGGTCGTGCACCTCACCCGGAGCGACGTGGGCGTCCCGCGTGATGATCGCGAGCGACAGTCGCCACTTGTCCGGGTCGTCCTCGGGCTTCGTGGGGTCGGGCCAGGCACTGACGACACCGGCCATCGCCAGCGCTCCGCCGGGCTCGTGGACGAAGTGCGGCTCCTTGCCGTCCTCCCGCACGACCCACTCGTAGTAGCCCTGCGCCGGCACGATGCACCGGTTCGTCGCGAACGCCCGCTTGAACATGCCGCTCGTGGCGACGGTCTCGATGCGGGCGTTGATCGGCTTCGGGCGCTGCTTCTGGAAGTCCTTCGCCCAGCTCGGTACGAAGCCCCAGCTGATCTGCGGCAGTTCGCGCTGCCCGTGCCGCTGCCGGACCGCGTACACGGGGTCGGTCGGCGCGACGTTCCAGCTCGACGCGAGGCCGGCGTGGACCTCGCCGGTGTCCTCGTCGACGTGCTCGGTGCGCGCCGCGAGCTCCCCGACGAGTTCGGGCAGCAGGTCAGCGGTGGTGTCGGAGACGACGAAGCGGCCACACATGAGCCCAGTGTGCACGGAGCCGCTGACGTGCGCGCTGGTCACAGTGCGCTGTAGCCCGCTGGCAGCGCCCCGCGGCCCGACAGCGCCCGCAGCAGCAGCGGCCCGTCCCCACGCCGGACCGCCGCCTCGGCGAGCAACAGACTGGAGGCCCGCACCGCCTCCACCGGCACCGCGACGTCCACGACGTGGCCGGCTCCGGCGACCGCACGCACCAGGTCGTCTCCGTGCACGACGAGTTCCAGCACCCGGGTGCGGAGGTACTCGTCCACGGGGAGACGGAGGCCGCCCACGACGGTGATGCGGGCCTCCCGGCCGGCGGTGTCGACCGCAGCGAGTGCGCGGTCACGAGCCAAGGCCACCGCAGCTGCCGGTTCGGAGCCGAGCGCAGCGCCGGCGGCGACGCCCCGGGCGGCGACGTCGTCGGGGTCGGCGACGGAGCCCGCGGTGGCGCGGAGGTAGCCGACGGCGTCCACGACGTCGTGGGACTCGTCGGGGGAGTCCTTCGCCGACAGGTAGGCGGCGACGGTCAGCAGTGCCCGGTTCGTGTGTCCGACGAGGGCGCGGACGTCCCAGACGCCGAGCGCCGGGGCGGTCCAGAGCGGGGGGTCGTCCGCCGGCGTCGGCAGGGCATCGACGACCTCGACGAACCAGGCCGCAGTCGTGGCGAAGAGCTGGCGGGGGACCATGCGCTCATCCTGTCCCGAGTGACGCCTGGCGTCACCCGTCTCCCGGGTCAGTCTCCGGGCAGCCCGATCTTCGATCCGGACGGGAACCGGTTGCGTTCGGTCGGGGGCGTGGCCGGGGTCTCGGACGGCGGTGACGCAGCGGCGGCGCGGTGCGCACGCTCGGTCCGGCCGAGCTGCCAGAACGTGGCGGGGAGGGTCCAGACGACCAGGAGTGTCATCGTGAAGCCCACCGTGGCCCGTTCGCCGGTGGTGAGCAGCGCGATGCCCGCGAGCGAGCAGCCGATCAGGACCGCTGCGGCCCGTGCGACGTCGACCACGAGTGTCCGCCGCACCAGTGCCGTGTCGTGCAGGACGTCGGTGCGGTCCTCGGGTCGCATCTCGGGCGGCTGCCGGACCAGGTAGCGCTGCACGGAGGCGCGGGCCAGCCGCATCGTCTCGGGCCGGACCGTTTCGTTGTCGATCGTGGCAAGCGGCTCCTGGGTCTGCGCGAGCGGGAAGCACCCGACGGTGACCAGGCCGGCCGCCAGCGAGGTGAGCACCACCACGATCGTCGCCCGGACGGGTCCGGAGTCGATCCAGCCGGTGTTCACGGCAGTGAGGCCGAGCACCAGGGCTGCGAGGAGCCCCACGACGATGCCCCCGATGACGGCTCGTCGGAAGCGCTTCGGCGAGACGTCCTCGCCGAACCGCGCACGGAACACCTGCCACCCCAGTCGGAACACGGCCCCTGTCTACCGGCTCCCGCTGAGGATCGCTCGGACACGCCCGGCCATCTGCGGTGGTGCGGCGCCCCGGTCGCGCGACCCCGGGCCTCCACAGCGATCGTCCAGCGACGGTCGATCACCTGGCGGCATGAGTCTCGACATCGTCTACACCGCAGCCGCCCACGCCACCGGAGGCGGCCGCGACGGACACGTCCGCACCGAGGACGACCGCATCGACCTCGACACCCGACCGCCGAAGGAGATGGGCGGCAGCGGCGAGGGTACCAACCCCGAACAGCTCTTCGCCGCCGGGTACGCGGCCTGCTTCCTCGGCGCGCTGCACGCCGCCGGCCGTGAGCTGACGCTGGACACCACCGGCGCCGAGGTCTCCGCCGAGGTCAGCATCGGCGGCAACGGCTCGGGCGGCTTCGGCCTGGCCGTCGAGCTCGACGTCTACGCACCGAGCGTCGCCGGACCCGAACGACAGCGGCTGGTCGAGCTCGCGCACACCATCTGCCCCTACTCGAACGCCACGCGCGGCAACATCACGGTGACGCTCTCGCTCGTCGACTGACGCGCCCGCGGTGCTCACCGCTCCCTAGGCTGGAGCGGTGAGCCCCGACCGCTGCCCCTGCCTGAGCGGCAACCCCTACGACGAGTGCTGCGGCCCCCTCCATGCCGGTGCGCCCGCACCCACCGCCGAACGGCTGATGCGGTCGCGGTTCTCCGCCTTCGCGCTCGGCCTGCCGGAGTACCTGCTCCGCAGCTGGCACCCGCGCACCCGGCCGGAGTCGCTCGACCTGGACCCCGGGCAGCGCTGGACGCGGCTCGACATCGTCGGCACCCGGTCGGGAGGCCCGTTCGACTCCGCCGGCACCGTCACCTTCCGCGCATGGTGGCGCTCCGACACCGAGCGCGGGACGCTCGAGGAGACGAGTGACTTCGTCCGCGAGTGCGGGCACTGGTACTACGTGGACGGTGTTGTGGTCTGACGGCGGTGGGCGGGGCGTGTGCCGTCCGTCTGGGCGTCCGCCGAGACGCCGGTGTCTCGGTGAGACGCCGCGGTCTGCCCGAGACGCCGCGGAAGTCGGGGGCGTCTCGGGCGCTCGGCGGCGCCGGACGGAGACGGGGGCGTCTCGCCGTGGCCCGCGTCAGCCGATGGTCTCCGGCAAGCCCACGGCAGCGCGCATGGCCCGGCGGACCTCGGCCTCGGCGGGCAGCAGTTCGTCCTCGTCCCCGGTCAGGAAGAAACGGATCTGCCCGATCGCCTGCTCGCTGAGCATGTCGAGGCCGTTCAGCACCCGGCCGCCCGCCGCCGTCCACGCCGTGGCGGCCCGGGTCGGCCACGGCTCGTACGCCACGTCGAACAGCACCGCGTCCGGACCGGACGGCACGAGGGGCAGTTCGTCCGCCGCGCCCCCCGGCAGCGTCGACACCACGAAGCCCATCGGGTCCGCCGAACCGAGGTCCTGCAGGTCGTGCACCTCGAGCGTCACACCGAGTCGAGCCGCCAGCAGCACCAGGTCACTCGCCTTGGCGGTGTCGCGCAGGAACACCCGCACCAGTGAGGCGCCGAGTCGCAGTGACGCGGTGAGGGCGCTCGCCGCGGTCGCCCCGCCGCCCAGGATGGTGGCCTCGCCCGGCACGTGACCGAGCGCCGCGACCGGGCGGACGATCCCCTCGACGTCGGTGTTCGCACCCGCCAGGACGACCGACGAGCCCTCGCGGCGGAACGCGACCGTGTTCGCGACTCCGAGCTCGTCGACGAGCGGGGTCATCCGGTCGAGCAGGGGGAGCACCTCGCGCTTCAGCGGCATCGTGAGACTGAGGCCACGCCACTCGGAGCCGAGCCCCGCGACGAACGCGGCGAGCCCACCGGAGGCGACCTCGTGCCTCCCGTACGAGAACGGCACCCCGAGCACGTCGTAGGCCGCAGCGTGCAGCGTGGGGGAGAGCGAGTGCGCGATCGGGGAGCCGAGAACGGCGAGTTCCGTGCGGTCGGCGTCAGGGAAGGTGAGGGCCACGCGCGCAGCCTATCCAGGCAGGCCCCGGCGCCCACCCGGGCTGCGAACCCTTAGGTTAGGCTACCCTTCGTGATCCGATCCTCCCTCTCCAAGCGCCGTTCCGGGCGTGTGCTCGCCGCGGCCGGCGCCGTCGTCGCAGCCGCGCTCGTGCTGGCCGGGTGCTCCTCGTCGAGCCCCTCGTCCTCGTCGTCCGCCGCCGGCTCGTCCGACGGCGCCTTCCCCGTGTCGATCACGACCGGGCTCGGCACCACGACGATCGACTCCGCCCCCAAGCGCGTCGTCGCCCTCGGCTGGGGAGACGCCGAGACCGCCCTCGAACTCGGCGTGCAGCCCGTCGGCGCCAGTGACTGGCTCGCCTTCGGCGGCGACGGCGTCGGCCCGTGGCTCAAGGGGGCGTACAAGAAGTCCCCGAAGATCATCAAGACGCTCGAGCCCAGCTACGAAGACATCCTCAAGCTCAAGCCGGACCTGATCCTCGACGTGAAGTCCTCGGGCGACAAGGACCGCTACGACAAGCTGTCCGCCATCGCCCCGACCGTCGCGATCCCGAAGGGTGGCGAGAACTACCTCACCTCCACCACGCAGCAGGTCGACATGATCTCGAAGGCTCTGGGCAAGGAGTCCGAGGGCAAGAAGCTGCTCAGCGACCTCGACGACTCGTACGCCGCCGCACGCAAGGCGCACCCCGAGTTCTCGGGGAAGACGGCCGCGATCGGCGCGTACACGTCCGAGGGCTTCGGCGTCTACGCCTCCCGCGACAGCCGCGCGACGTTCATGCAGAACCTCGGCTTCACGATCCCGTCCGCGATCGACAAGGCCGCCGGCAAGGAGTTCTCGGTCTCGCTGTCGAACGAGAACCTCGATCTCCTCGACGCCGATCTCACCGTCGTGCTGCCGATCTACGTCGACGCGTCGAAGGCCACCGCGGACCCGCTGTTCCAGAAGGTGCCGTCGGTCGAGGCCGGGCACTCCATCGTCGTGGACGACTCGGACGTCTCGAACGCGTTCTCGCTCGGGACGACCGCCGCGATCGAGTGGGCGCTGAAGCGGCTGCCGGACGAGTTCGCCTCGAAGCTCGGCTGAGGCCGGGGGGCGCCGGGCGCCGGGCCGCCGCGGGCGCTGCGGGCGCCGGAGCCGCTGCGGGCGCCGGAGCCGCTGCGGGCGCTGGGGCGCCACGGCGCTGCGCCTGGCGGGCGCTGCGCGGCGCGAGCGGGACCCGCACAACCGGAACCGGCCCGCACCACGGGATGTCGTGGTGCGGGCCGGTTCGTGTTGTGCGTGGGTGCCGCGGCAGCGGGCGGCGCGCCGGTGGGGCGCCGGACGCGGGCCGGTCCGCGCGGGGTGGGGCGGGCCTCCAGGCCGGGCGCGTCGCGTGCCGGACGGGAGGTGCGGGTCAGGATCCGGCGAGCGAGCCCACGAACGCGAACAGGAGCGCGAGCAACGGGAAGGCGCCCTGCATCGACGCGGACCGCAGGTACTTGCGGCCGGTGCCGACGAGGACGACGGCAGCGCCGAGCATGCTCGCGCACGAGAAGACGACGAGCGTCCAGCCGGTCGCACCGTTGCCGGCGAGCACCATCACGACGCCGAGGATCGCGCCGATGGCCAGGAACAGGTTGTAGAAGCCCTGGTTGAAGGCGAGCGAGCGGGTCGCCTGCGCCTCGGCCTCACTCGAGATGTTGAAGATGCGTCGAACCCGGGGGCTCGTCCACGCCACCGACTCGAGGAAGAAGATGTACGCGTGCACCAGGCCCGCCAGGACCGCGAAGACACCGGAGATCGCCAGCAGAACCGTCATGATGACCATCCTCCCAGCATCGGGACGATCGTGCGGTCACATCTCGTCCGTGACCCCCTCGATCAGTAGGCTCTGACCATGAACGAGGCCCGAGGGACGACCGATGACGACGCCGTGGCCGAGCTGCAGGGCATCCGGCAGAGCATCGACAACATCGACGCTGCCGTGATCCACATGCTCGCCGAACGGTTCAAGTACACGCAGCGGGTCGGGTACCTCAAGGCCGCAGCGGGCATGCCGGCTGCGGATCCCTCGCGCGAGCAGACTCAGGTCGCCCGGCTCCGGGCCCTGGCGGAGGAGTCGCACCTCGACCCCGCCTTCGCCGAGAAGTTCCTCAACTTCATCGTCGCGGAGGTCATCCACCACCACGAGCGCATCGCCGTCGGTGAACTGTGACCCTGCCGCCGCTGCACCTGCTGATCGGCTCGTACACGCCGACCGGGGGCGGCAACGCGACCGGCATCTCGATCCTCGACGGTGACGTGGTGTCGACCGTCGCGGTGCTCGACGACCCGTCGTTCCTGGCGGTCGACGGGGACCGGGTCTACGCGGTCTCCGAGACGATCGACGGCGGGGTCCACGCGTTCCGCCGGTCCGGGTCCGCGCTCGAGCACCTGTGGGACGCCCCCGCCGGTGGGGACGCACCCTGCCACGTCCGGGTCGACCCCTCGGGGGCGCTCGTCGTCACGAACTACGTCTCCGGGACGGTGACCGCGGTGTCGCTGCAGGTGGCGGAAGCGTATGCGGCGTCGTCTGCGGGTGCGGTGCACGGCGGTGGCGCTGGCGCTGGGGCTGGCGTGGACGCCGGCGCGAGCGCTGCGGTGCACGGCGTCGCGGGGCAGGGCGCCGGTGTGTCCGCCGTGCTGCCCGACGCTGCCCTCGCGACCGAGGTCCTGCCCGACGCCACCGGCCCCGACGAGGACCGACAGGAAGGCCCGCACGCCCACCAGTCGATCGCCACACCGGACGGCACCGTGCTGGTCGCCGACCTCGGTGGGGACGCCCTGCACGAGTTCCGGATCAGCGCCGACGCCGGCTCGGTCTCGATCGAACCGCTGCGGGTGCACCACGTCACCCCGGGCGCCGGACCGCGGCACATGGCCTGGGTCGACCGGGACCTGATCGTCGCGGGCGAACTCGACGGGCGGGTGTACCGCCTCCGCCGCGACGAGTCCGGGTCGTTCCGGGATGTCTGCGCCACCTCCGTCCTGAACGGCCCCGATGTGCCCTCGCTCCTCAGCCACATCGAGGTCGACGAGCGCGGCCTGGTCACCGTCGCCGTCCGGGGCCGCGACCAGATCGTGGTGCTCGACACCGCGGACGACGGGCTCCACGTGGTCGGGGCTGCCTCGGCCGGCGGGGTGTGGCCGCGCCACTTCGCCCGGGTGCCCGGCTACCTGCTCGTCGCGAACCAGATGTCGGACGCGGTGGCGGTGCTGCCGGTCGGGGACGACGGCGTGCCGGGGGAGGCGGTCGGGCAGATCGCCGTCGGTAGCCCGGCCTGCATCATCCCGCTGGGGTAGCCGGTCTGCGTCCCGGGTGACCAGCCTTCGCTGTCCGCTCCGGCGCAGTGGTCAGGCCTGGTCCAGGCCGTGCCTGCTCGACCGCCGGGTCAGGCCTGTTCGACCGGCAGGTCGATGACGTTCTCGAAGGCCCGGCCCTCTGCCAGTGCTGCGACCTGACGCCGGATCAGGTCGAGCGACCGCGGGATGCTCAGATCCGTGTTGCCGCCGACGTGCGGCGTCAGCACGGTGTTCGGTGTCGTCCAGAGCGCGTGGTCGGCGGGCAGGGGTTCCGGATCGGTGACGTCGAGCGCCGCCGAGATCCGGCCCGAGCGGAGTTCCGCCACCAGAGCATCCGTGTCGACGACCTTGCCGCGCGCGACGTTCACCACGAGCGCGCCGTCGGGCAGTGCGGCGAGGAGGTCCGCGTCCACCAGCCCCTCGGTCTCGTCGGTGAGTGGCGCGATGAGCACGAGGACGTCCGTCGTGCGGGCGAGTTCCGGCAGTTCGCCGAACGCATGCACCTGCCGACCGTCCTGCTCACGAGCGGTCCGGGCGACGACGGTGACGTGGGTGCGGAACGCCTCGAAGCGCGTCGCGATG
Organism: Curtobacterium sp. MCLR17_032; assembly: GCF_003234795.2. NCBI lineage: Bacteria > Bacillati > Actinomycetota > Actinomycetes > Micrococcales > Microbacteriaceae > Curtobacterium > Curtobacterium sp. MCLR17_032. The sequence continues at coordinate 618,576 of NZ_CP126268.1, forward strand.
GCCGAGCCGATCGCGCCGTAGCCGACGACGGTCACCCGGCGGTCGGCCAGCGACCGTGTCTCGCGGGCGTCCCACCGCTGCTCGGCGCGGTCGAACTGGAACGCGGCGATCTCACGCAGCGAGGTCAGCGCCAACCCGACGGCGAGCTCGGCGGTCTCGTCGTCGTGGATGCCGCGGCCGTTCGCCAGCCGGGCATGACCGGGCACGTGCGGGGTCGCCCACTCGTACCCGGCACTCGGCAGCTGCAGCAGCTCGAGGTTCGGCAGGTCGTGCACGAACTGCCACCGGTGCCGTCCGCCGAAGTAGAACGGCAGGAACGCGATGGCGACCTGGTCAGCCCGGGCGTACGGCGCCTCGACGTCCCAGACGTCGAGCTCGATGCCGTCCGGCGCCGGGCCGAAACCGTCGACCAGTTCCGGCAGGGGCAGCGTGACGATCGGCACCGGGGTCAGGAGTCCGTGCGCGGAGAGAAGGAGCCGTGGTCGTCGAGCGGCCCGCGACCGACGTAGCCCTCGGTGACGTTCTCCTTGATGACGTCGCCGAAGTACGACGGCAGGGTCGCGCCGTGTGCACCACGGAGCTCGTCGATCGTCGCCTCGAACGCACCCTGGACCTCGAGCGAGCCCGACGCGGCGTCGGTCACACCGATGCGCAGCACCGGGTAGCCCCGGCCCGTGCAGAGGCCCTGGAATCGCACGTCGTCCTCGCGCCGGACGGTCACGATGACGCGGCCCGTCGACTCGGAGAACAGCGCGGTCGCGGTGTCCACGCCGTCGCGGGACTCGAGCTCGTCGAGCACGACGCGGGCGCCGAGCCCGAAGCGGAGCACCGACTCGGCGAGGGTCTGGCCGAGGCCGCCGTCCGCCAGGTCGTGCGCGCTGGTCAGCAGCTGCTCGTCGGCCGCGGCGGCGATGAGCTCCGCGAGCGCCTTCTCGCGCCCGAGGTCGACCATCGGCGGACGCCCACCGAGGTGGTCGTGCACGGTGCCGGCCCAGGCCGAACCGTCCAGCTCGAGGCTCGTGGTGCCGAGCAGGTAGATGTTGTGGCCGTCGTCCTGCCAGCCCGAGGGGATGCGCTTGGCGACGTCGTCGATCACGCCGAGGACACCGACGACGGGCGTCGGGTGGATCGGGGTGCCACCGGTCTGGTTGTAGAACGACACGTTGCCGCCGGTCACCGGGATGCCGAGTTCCATGCAGCCGTCCGCCAGGCCTTCGACGGCCTCGGAGAACTGCCACATGACCTCGGGGTTCTCCGGCGAGCCGAAGTTCAGGCAGTCGGTGACCGCCGCGGGGACGGCACCGGTGACGGCGACGTTCCGGTACGCCTCGGCCAGGGCCAGTCGGGCGCCCTGCTTCGGGTCGAGCTGGCAGTAGCGGCCGTTGGCGTCCGTGGCGATCGCGACGCCGAGGCCGGTCTCCTCGTCGACGCGGATCATGCCGCCGTCGTCGGGGAAGGACAGCGCGGTGTTGCCGAGGACGTACGTGTCGTACTGGTTCGTGACCCAGCGCTTGTCGGAGAGGTTCGGCGACCCGAGCAGCTGCAGGAACTGCGCCTTGAGGGCCGGGCCGGTCTCCGGACGGTCGAGCGACTCGGCGCCGTCGGCCTGCAGCGCGTCGATCCAGGTCGGGTAGGCGACCGGGCGGTCGTACACGGGGCCGTCGACGGCGACGGTGCGCGGGTCGACGTTGACGATCTCCTGGCCCTGCCAGTCGATGACGAGACGGCCGGTGCCGGTGACCTCGCCGAGCACGCTGGTCTCGACCTCCCACTTGCCGACGACCTCGAGGAAGGCGTCGAGCTTGTCGGGGCGGACGACCGCCATCATGCGCTCCTGGCTCTCCGACATGAGGATCTCCTCTGCCGTGAGCGACGGGTCGCGGAGCAGGACGTCGTCGAGGGAGATGTGCATCCCGCCGTCGCCGTTGCTGGCGAGTTCGCTCGTCGCGCAGGAGATGCCCGCGGCGCCGAGGTCCTGGATGCCCTCGACGAGCTCTTTCTGGAACAGCTCGAGGCAGCACTCGATGAGGACCTTCTCGGCGAAGGGGTCGCCCACTTGGACCGCAGGACGCTTGGTCGGGCCGCCCTCGGTGAAGGTGTCGGACGCCAGGATCGAGGCCCCGCCGATGCCGTCGCCACCCGTGCGGGCACCGAAGAGCACGACCTTGTTGCCCGCGCCGGAGGCGTTCGCCAGGTGCAGGTCCTCGTGACGCAGGACGCCGACCGCCAGTGCGTTCACCAGCGGGTTGCCCTGGTACACCGGGTCGAAGTAGGTCTCGCCGCCGATGTTCGGCAGACCCAGGCAGTTGCCGTAGAACGAGATGCCGCCGACGACCCCGTGCACGACGCGTGCGGTGTCCTCGTGGTCGATCGCACCGAAGCGGAGCTGGTCCATCACCGCGACCGGACGGGCACCCATCGAGATGATGTCGCGGACGATGCCGCCGACACCGGTGGCCGCGCCCTGGTACGGCTCGACGTAGGACGGGTGGTTGTGCGACTCGACCTTGAAGGTCACCGCCCAGCCGTCGCCGACGTCGACGACGCCGGCGTTCTCGCCCATGCCGACCATCAGGTTCTTGGTCATCTCCGGCGTGACCTTCTTGCCGAACTGCCGGAGGTAGTTCTTGCTCGACTTGTAGGAGCAGTGCTCGGACCACATGACCGAGTACATGGCGAGCTCACCCGAGGTGGGGCGGCGGCCGAGGATCTCGCGGATCTTCGCGTACTCGTCGGCCTTCAGCCCGAGTGCCGCGTAGGGCTGTTCCTTGTCGGGCGTCTCGGCGGCGTCCTGGACGGTGTCGGGCTTCGGGCGGACGGGCGTGGTCACGGTGTTGTCGTTCCCTGTCACTGGAGTCGCGGGCGCTGGAGTCGCGGTCACTTGACGAGCGCGCGCTCGATCACGGAGGTGAAGAAGGTGAGGCCGTCCGTACCGGAGGCCATGGCCGCGCGGGTGTCCGGGCCGAACCCGGGCTCCGTCGCGTGCTCGGGGTGCGGCATCAGGCCGACGACGTTGCCGCGCTCGTTCGAGACACCGGCGATGTCGTCGATCGACCCGTTCGGGTTGACGCCGACGTAGCGGAAGACGACCTGACCGTTGTCCTCGATGCGCTTGATCTCGTCCGCATCGGCGACGAACCGGCCGTCGGCGTTCTTCAGCGGGATGGTGATCTCCTGCTGCGCGTCGAAGCCCGAGGTCCAGGCGGTGTCGGCGTTCTCGACGCGGAGCACCTGGTCGCGGCGGATGAACTGCTGGTGGGCGTTCCGCGTGTGTGCGCCGGGGACCAGACGGGCCTCGGCGAGCATCTGGAAGCCGTTGCAGATGCCGAGCACGGGCATGCCCTTGCCGGCGACGTCGATGACCTCGGCCATGATCGGTGCCTTGGCGGCGATGGCACCGGCACGGAGGTAGTCCCCGTACGAGAACCCGCCCGGCAGGACGATCGCGTCGACACCCTGGAGGTCGTGGTCACCGTGCCAGAGCGCCACCGGCTCCGCCCCGGCCAGACGCACGGCACGCTGGGCGTCGCGGTCGTCGAGCGAGCCGGGGAAGGTGATGACCCCGATGCGCATCGTCACTCGACGACGCTCACGGAGACGACGTCCTCGATGACTGCGTTCGAGAAGACGTCGACCGCGATCTCGCGGACCTCGGCGAGCGTGGCGTCGTCGACGGGACCGTCGACGGACACCTCGAATCGCTTGCCGATGCGGACGTTGGTCAGGTCGTTCTTGCCGAGGCGGGCCAGGGCGTTGCCCACGGCCTTGCCCTGGGGGTCGAGGATCTCGGCCTTCGGCATGACCTCGACGACGATCGTTGGCACGTGTTCACTCCAGCACAGGGGTCGGGTGGGGACGCGTCCAGTCTAGGTCCAGCGCACGGCGCGTCGGGCGCTTGTGGAGAACTGGTCCACGACGTACTATTCCAAGTCGAACATTCGGCTTCGACCGTTCGATCCACTCGCACGTCCACACACCCCCGGGAGGCACGGTGTCGGAACTGACGCCCCTCGCCTACGCGGCACTCGGGCTCCTGAACGAGGGGCCCACCCACCCCTACGAGATGTTCCAGACGATGGTGCACCGACGGGACGCCCGGAACGTCAAGGTCCGGCCCGGCACGCTCTACCACCAGGTCGGACGACTCGTCGAGCTCGGTCACGCCCAGGCAGTGGGTACCGAGCGCGAGGGGAACCGGCCCGAGCGCACGACGTACGCCATCACGGACCAGGGCAGGACGGTCCTCCACGACGGTCTGCTCCACCTGCTCACCGAGCCCGCGGACGAGTACCCGGTCTTCCACCTGGCCGTCGCCGAGATCGAGAACATCGCGCGCGACGAGGCGGTCTCCGCCCTGTCCGCACGTGCTTCCGCCCTCGAGCGCAAGCAGGCCGAGACGGACGAGATCCTCGACGTCGTCCTGGCCAAGGACCTGCCCGAGCGGTACTGGCTGGACGTGTCGTACGTCCGTGCCATGCTCGCCGCGCAGATCGAGTGGTTGCACGCCACCGTCGCACGCATCGAGCGTGGCGACGTCCCCTGGGGCGGTCCGGATCCCGGACCCCACGCCCCCGCAGACAACACGATGAACAGCAACAGCAAGGACACCACTCGATGACATCCGCATCAACCGCCGCCGACCTGGAGCACGGCAAGAAGCCGTGGCCAGCGCTCTGGGCACTCGTCGTCGGCTTCTTCATGATCCTCGTCGACTCGACGATCGTCTCGGTCGCGACGCCGACCATCGCCAAGGCGCTCGACGCCGACATCAACGCCGTCATCTGGGTGACCAGCGCCTACCTGCTGGCGTACGCCGTGCCCCTGCTCATCACCGGGCGTCTCGGTGACCGCTTCGGCCCGAAGGTGCTCTACCAGGTCGGGCTCGTCGTCTTCACCCTCGCCAGCCTGTGGTGTGGTCTCGCCGGGTCGATCGAGATGCTCATCCTCGCCCGCGTCGTGCAGGGCCTCGGCGCCGCGATGATGACCCCGCAGACGATGTCCGTCATCACGCGGATCTTCCCGCCGCAGAACCGTGGCGCGGCCATGGGCCTCTGGGGTGCCGTCGCCGGTGTCGCGTCGCTCGTCGGCCCGATCGTCGGCGGCCTGCTCGTCGACGGCTTCGGATGGGAGTGGATCTTCTTCGTCAACGTCCCCGTCGGCATCGTCGCGTTCGTCCTCGCGCAGAAGTTCGTCCCGTCCTTCGAGCGCCACGGTCACCGCTTCGACTACCTCGGCATCGTGCTCTCCGCCGTCGGTCTGTTCTTGCTCGTCTTCGGCATCCAGGAGGGCGAGACCTACGACTGGGGCACCATCACCGGCCCGATCTCGGTCTGGTCGCTGATCATCGCCGGCATCGTCGTGCTCGTCGCGTTCGTCGTCTGGCAGGGCGTGCAGAAGGGCGAGCCGCTGCTGCCCCTCGGCCTGTTCAAGGACCGCAACTTCACCCTGGCGAACATCGCGATCACCGCGGTCGGCGTCGCGATCTCGTCCTTCGCGCTGCCGATCATGCTCTGGGCGCAGGACGTCCTGCGCTTCTCGCCGACCCAGGCCGCACTGCTGCTCGTGCCGCAGGCGGTCATCTCGGCCGGCCTCGCGCCGTTCGTCGGCAAGAAGCTCAACGTCTGGAACCCGCGTTGGGTGGCGTCCTTCGGCCTCGCCTGCTTCTCCGGTGGCCTGTTCTGGTTCGGTGCGCTGATCGCAGCCAACGCCGACTGGGGCTGGGTGCTCCTGCCGAGCGCCCTGCTCGGCCTCGCCAACGCCTGCATGTGGGGACCGCTGTCCGTCTCCGCCACGCGCAACCTGCCGCCGCGTCTGGCCGGTGCCGGCTCGGGTGTCTACAACACCACCCGTCAGATCGGTGCGGTGCTCGGTTCCGCCGGCATCGCCGCCCTGATGGAGGCCCGCATCACCGCCGAGTTCCCGCAGCAGTCCGGCGGTTCCGGCGCTGGTGCCGAGCAGACCGGGTCGCTGCCCGGGTTCCTGCTCGAGCCGTTCTCGCGAGCCATGGGCCAGTCCCTCGTCCTGCCGGCCGTCGTGCTCATCGCTGCGATCGTGGCCGCGCTGTTCCTGGCGAAGCCGAAGCAGACCGTCGCCTGGAAGCAGACCGGTTCGGTCGCCACGCAGCCCGACGGGTCCGCCGACGCGGCTCCGGCCGACGGCGAGCGGGAGCACGTCGGTGCCCACGCCGCGGCCGCCGCACCCGCGACCGCCGCGGACGAGCTCGCCGCCGGGCAGCACCCGGGCAAGCACGTCGAGGCGTAGTCCGAGCGTCCTGCACCACCGGAACCCCGGTCCCTCCTCGAGGGGCCGGGGTTCCGTCGTGTCGGGGGGCCTGGTGTCTGGGGGTCTCGCGGGTCCAGGCCGGTCGGCGTGGTTGCCGAGCGGGCGGAAGTGCGCCGCTGGCGTCCGCGGAACCGGGGGATTCCGCCCGCTCGCGGGGTGCGCGGCCCGTGGACCGTCGCCGAGGCGGGCGGAGGCCAGCGAGCGGGCGGGAACGCGCCTCCCGGGTCGCCCGCCTCAGGCGATTCCGCCCGCTCACCCCGTCACGCGCACTTGCCGGCCAGCCCGGGAGGCCCGCCCCGCGTCGAGCGGGCGGATTCTCACCCCCTGTGCTCGCGGCACCCGGTTCTTCCGCCCGCTCGCGCGCAGCGGACGCCCGGCGCGGGTCGAACGGGCAGATCCGCGCGGCTCGAAGCCCTCAGACCCTTGTGTTCCGCCCGCTCGCGCCGGCAGGCCGGACCTCCGGGCAGCCCGCGCTGCCCACGCCGCGCGCGCCCCACCCCTCAGGGCCGACGCTGCAGGTGCTCCCGCGTCAGCGCGTCCATCTGCTCGTCCGTCAGGTCGTCGACCTCGCGGGCCTCGCGGCGGTCGGAGCGCTGCCACCGGATGAAGAGGGCGATGAGCACGGGGACGTCCGCCACCTCCGCGATGAACCACAGCAGGTCGCCCGCCAGGTGCTGGTCGCGCAGCGGCGACGGCGCCCACGGCACGTGCAACGCCACCCGTCCGGCTCCGTCCAGCACGTGGTCGCTGACGCGCATCACGACCGCTGGTACCGCGTCGAGCACGAGCTCCACGAACGCCAACAGGAACTCGGCGGTGGCGAAGGCAGAGGAGCGGAGCACCCCGACCTCGGACAGCGGCGCGAGCAGGCCGAAGCCCAGGACTGGCACCAGGACGGTGATCCCCACACTGCTCAGCAGGGACTGCCGGAGCACGGCTGCCAGCGGGGTGAGCATCACGCAAAACAGCGCGAGGGCGACCAGCGGCGAGACGATCGCGTTGCCGAGGAACCGTGCCGGGCGCGACCGCAGGACGGCGTCGGCGGATTCGGCGAGGTGGGTCGGGCCTCCCGTCCGCAGCAACGCGAACGGGCCGGACAGCGCGGCGAAGGTGGGGACCGCGAAGAAGAGGACGGCGATCCGCAGGACGAAGGCCCACCGCAGCTGGCGGTCGTACTGGCCGACGATCCCGAACTGCACGACGGCGAACAGGGCGAGTGCGGCGACGAACGCCAAGGTCCGCCACCACGGCCAGCGAGCGCCGCGGCGGCGTGCGGCGACCAGGCCGGCGCCGTACGCGACGGCGGCGACGACGAGGAGCGCCGCCGCCAGGGGGTCGACGTGCCAGGTGCTCCAGAACTCGGAGGGTGACGGCGTGGGGTGCCTCCCGGTGGTCGCGCTGCGGGAGACATCTTCCTCCGGCCGGGAGGCGCGACCCGGCTCCGGCAGATGAGGATCCCTACATGGTCCGCACGCCCCGGGCCGCGACCGTCTTGCTCAGCAACCCCGTGCCGACCGGGATGGCGACCGCTCCGAGGAGCGCGAGCGGGAACGAGAGGTGCAGCTGCATCACCGCGAACGCCGGGCCGATCGTGCAGAGCGCCGCGACCGCGAGGACCGGCCAGGCCGGGCGGTCCGCACCGGGGACGAGGCGGGGGAGCGGGCGGTCGAAGCGCCGGACGGCCCGGGCGACGCCGAGGGTGGCGGCGAGCAGGACGACCACCGCGATCACACGGGTGGCCCACCAGGTGCGCGAGCCCGGGTCGGGGAACGGCAGCCCGACGAGCAGCCCGATGCCGTTGAGCAGGATGAAGAGCGGCAGGTGCCACAGGTAGATCGTCATGCCGTCGCGGCCGAGCAGGAACACGACGGCCTGCGCGGGACGGGTGTGCATCAGCCGTGTCAGGGGAGCGTGCACGAGCTGGACCAGGCAGGCCTGCCCGACCGCGAGCAGTGCCAGCGGCAGCATCGGCGGGTTGAGGTCCTGCAGCATGTCCGGCGCCCAGAGTCCGACCGAGGTGAGCGGCACGAGGACGGCGTAGGCGACGACCGCGACCCCCGCCAGCAGGAGCTTCGAGCGTCGGGCGAACCAGCCGTCGGCCCAGAGGAACCCGAGCTGCTGGGCGAACAGCCACACCGGGCCGAGGTTGAGCAGCCCGACCTCGGCGACCCCGGTGGCGAGCCGGACGCCGTCGACCGCCGCGGCCAGCAGGAGCAGCACCGCCAGCGTGCGCCACGGGGCGGTGGCGTGCAGCCGGGCCATCAGCGGCACGCAGCACTGGGTGATGCCGTAGGCGGCGAGGAACCAGAGCGGCGACCCGATCCCGAACGCCAACTCACCCAGCAGGTCCGCCGGTGTGCCGAGGACGGTTGCGATGCCGAGCCCGACCGCGAGCACCGCGAACAGGGGCACCGCGGGCCGGTACAGCCGCACGAGCCGGGTCGCCACGTAGTCCCGCGCCCCACCACCACGCGCGACGGTGCTGCGCCAGCCGACCGCGCTCGCGAAGCCGCCGACGACGAAGAAGAGGGGCATGACCTGGCCGATCCAGGTCGCCGCCACGTACCAGGGCAGTTCCTGCAGCGGGCTCGTCACCCGGAGGCCCGCGGCGTCGGAGCCGACGCCGACCATCGTGACGTGCACGAAGACGACGAGGACGACGCAGGCCGTCCGGATGAGGTCGACGACCAGGTCCCGCTGCGCGATGGCCCCCCGGACGTCCTGAGCGGTGTTCGCCGACGTGTCGGCCTGCTGCATGGACATGGCAGGACGCTACCGGTCGTTCCACCCCTCCCAGGCAGGGTTCAGCCGATCGCGACACGATCGTGACACATTGCATTCCGGGAGGCGCATGTGTCGCCTGCAGGACCGCCTCCGCCGTGTACAGTGGGCGTTGTCTTGAATCCTGCAAGAGAAGGGCTCCGCATGGTCGACGACACCGAACTGCTCCGCGGAGCCGGCCTCCGCGTCACCGCGCCGCGTCTCGCCGCCCTCCGGGCCATCGAGACCCGACCGCACACCACCGCCGACGACCTGGTCACGGCGCTCGCCGCCGAACTCCCGACCACCAGTCACCAGGCGGTCTACGGCGTCCTCGGCGCACTGACCGGCGCCGGACTCGTGCGCCGCATCGAACCGGCGGGCAGCCCCGCCCGCTACGAACGGCGGACGGGCGACAACCACCACCACATCGTCTGCACCATGTGCGGTGCGATCGGTGACGTGGACTGCGCCGTCGGACACGCGCCGTGCCTGACGCCGTCCGAGACCCACGGCTTCGCCGTCACCACCGCCGAGGTCACCTACTGGGGGATCTGCGAGCAGTGTGCGGCAGCCGAGCAGAGCGGCATCGACACCGATGCCGTAGCTGCGAATCGACCCGAGCCATCCTGACCGAACCTACGTTCCACCTGAGGAGGAACCGTGTCCGACCAGAACACGCCCACCACCACGACCAACAGCGGGGCCCCGGTCTCCAGCGACCAGCACTCCATGGGAGTCGGGGCCGACGGCCCCCTCGCCCTGCACGACCACTACCTGGTCGAGAAGCTCGCCCAGTTCAACCGTGAGCGCATCCCGGAGCGTGTCGTCCACGCCAAGGGCGGCGGAGCGTTCGGTACCTTCACCGTCACGCACGACGTCTCGCAGTACACGCGTGCCGCGTTCCTCCAGCCCGGCCAGACCACCGAGATGCTCGCCCGCTTCTCGAGCGTCGCCGGTGAGCAGGGCTCGCCCGACACCTGGCGCGACCCCCGTGGCTTCGCGCTGAAGTTCTACACGTCCGAGGGCAACTACGACCTCGTCGGCAACAACACCCCGGTGTTCTTCATCCGTGACGGCATCAAGTTCCCGGACTTCATCCGCTCGCAGAAGCGCCTGCCGGGCTCCCACCTCCGCGACCACGACATGCAGTGGGACTTCTGGACGCTGTCGCCCGAGTCGGCGCACCAGGTCACGTGGCTCATGGGCGACCGCGGCCTGCCGGCCAGCTGGCGGAACATGGACGGCTTCGGTTCGCACACCTACCAGTGGGTCAACGCCGAGGGTGAGCGCTTCTGGGTGAAGTACCACTTCATCACCGAGCAGGGGCACAAGACCCTGACGCAGGAGGACGCCGACCGCATCGCCGGCGAGGACGCGGACTTCCACATCCGCGACCTCCACGAGGCCATCGAGCGCCAGGACTTCCCGCGCTGGACCCTCAAGGTGCAGGTCATGCCCTACGACGAGGCGGCCGAGTACCGCTTCAACCCGTTCGACCTGACGAAGGTGTGGCCGCACGCGGACTACCCCCTCATCGAGGTCGGCACGATGGAGCTCAACCGCAACCCGGAGAACTACTTCGCGCAGATCGAGCAGGCGACCTTCGCCCCCTCGAACTTCGTGCCCGGCATCGCGGCCAGCCCGGACAAGATGCTCCTCGCGCGCATCTTCAGCTACGCGGACGCCCACCGCTACCGCGTCGGCACGAACCACGCGCAGCTGCCGGTCAACGCCCCGAAGAACGAGGTGCACTCGTACTCGAAGGACGGCGGAATGCGCTTCGACTTCCAGAAGTCGGAAGTCCCCGTGTACGCGCCGAACTCGCTCGGTGGCGCCCACGCCGACCCGACCGCGACCGATGACGCCCCGGGCTGGGAGTCCGACGGTGCGCTCCAGCGCTCCGCCGCGACCCTGCACCCCGAGGACGACGACTTCGGCCAGGCGGGCACGCTCTACCGCGAGGTCCTCGACGACGCAGCGCGCGAGCGTCTCGTCGGCAACATCGCCGGCCACGTCTCCAAGGTGACGCGCGACGACCTGCGCGAGCGCGTGTTCGCCTACTGGACGAGCGTCGACCCCGACCTCGGTGCGCGCGTCCGTGCGGCCGTCGCGCCGAGCGCGCCGGGTTCGAACGAGGACCCGCAGAAGGTCGCCGTCGAGGCGTAGCAACTGGGTCACAGACGGGAGGCGCGGTGCGAGTTCGACTCGCACCGCGCCTCCCGTCTGTGGTCTGTCGGCCCGCCTGCTCGGCGCAGGCGGCGCGCCGAGCGGTCGAGACTGCCCGCTCAGTTCCGTCGAGTGGTCAGCAACCGTCGTTCCGGGAGGCCCGGTGCGACCGTTCCTGACCGCTCGGCGACCGCAGGCGGGCGCGTCGGGATCGGGTCTCTCAGACCTGCTGGCCGTTGAGGAGGATCGGACCCTCCGGCCAGTCCTCGAGCCGGGCCGTCACCGGCCGGACCATCCAGCCGCCCTGCTCGGTCTCGACGACGCCGGCGCCCTCCGCGGTGAAGGCGCTGAAGGTGCCGATTGCCTCGGGGAACTCGTGCCAGCCCAGGTGTGCGTAGAAGGGGATCCGGTCCTCGCCAGCACCCAGGAAGCCGTACGGCACGCGGAGCCCGTCGAGCACGTCGTGGACACGTTCCATCAGCTCGCGACCCACCCCGGTGCCCTGCAAGCGTGGTGAGACACCGACCAGGCCGGTGTCGCCCACCAGGACGTCCTCGCCGCCGACCGTGACGAACATCCGGCGGATGCCGACGTGGGCCAGGACGACGCCGTCCTCGGTCCGGCCGAGCACGCGGCGCTCGGGTTGCATCCCGGACCAGCTCCGGCTTCCGACGTACCAGTGCGACCAGCTCGGGAACGCCTGCGCCAGCATCGCTGCGATCGCCTCGTGGTCGGTGAGCGTCAGTGCGCTCTCCTCGACCACCTCCCACCGGATGTCTTCGCTCATGTTCCCATCTTGGGCTATTCGAGATGCGACATGAACAGTTGCGTCTGCCGCTGAAGGGTAATACGTTGCACATCACTGCGAGGGGCTCGCAGAGATGGAGGGAATGGACATGATCACGAAGTTGATCCTCGGCGCAGCCGTCGTCGGCACGCTCGTCAGTGGCACGGTGGCGCTCGACGCCGCGACCGCACCCCGGGCAGAGGCGGCGGCCTGCTACGGCTCGGTCAGCATCTGGAAGGGCAAGAACAACACGTGTTCGTCGGCCCGGCACTGGGATGCGATCAGGAACAGCGACCCGCGGTACGGCGCCTGGGTCGGGCGGGGCAAGTACTCGACGCAGAACGCCTGTTGGGCGAACGTCGTGTCGTACGGCATGACGGCCAAGTAGATGAGCGGGCGTGATCGCGGTCGTGTCTGCAGGGCTCTCGTCGGCGCGGCCGTGGTCTCGCTCGTCGCCGCGGGGTGCTCGAGTGCGAATGCTGGGCCGATACCGACGCCCGAGATCGACGCGCCACTCGGATCTGCCGGCCGGTGGGAACCTGAATTTCGCGAGGCGCTGTCACTCGGCGTCTCAGATTACGAAGCAGGCGTGTTGAGTGACGGGAGGGTCACAGCCGCTGAGCTCGAGGAAACTCACCGTCGCGTTGACCGATGCCTGGCCGATTCCGGGTACTCGATCTCCTATGCAACTGATGGCGGATTCGAGATCGGCAGCCTGAAGGGGCCACCGCCGAGTAACGACATGAGCAAGACGAACCGTGTTCTCGAAGCCTGCGAGAAGCAGTACGACGAGAGCATCACCTTCCTCTACGAGTCGACGCGTCGGAACCCGCAGAAGCAAGACGAAGCGGCGATCACCGTCAGGTGCCTACAGAAGGCCGGGCTGGTCGGCAAGGACTACACCGAGCGGAAGTGGCGGTCCGAGTACGACGCGGGGGTGTTCTCGTTCCCGGAGTACGACACGGCAGCGAGGCAGTGCACGCTCGATCCGCTCGGGCTGTGGCGGACCCCGTGAGGCGGCGGCGGCGGTGCGTGGCATGGGCGGTGTCCGCCTTGGCCCTGAGCGGATGCGCCCAGTCGGCTCCAGGTCCCGTCGAGCCGACCCCTCATCGGATCGACCCAGCTGTCTTCGCTGCCGCCGGTCCATGGGCGGTGGAGTTCGCGGAGGCAGTGGTGGCTCCGTACCAAGTGGGGATCCTGTCGGACGGGGTGATCACCGCCGACGAACGCGCTGATGCACGAGCACGAACGAGCAAGTGCATGCGGAGCCACGGGTACCGGTACGAGGAACACCGTGACGGTGCTGCCGACATCGATCCGTTGCATCGTCAGAGCGAGAGCATCGAACAGGTCGCGTCGTACCTGGCTGACTGCTCGCGGCGGTTCGACCATCACATCTCGATGCTGTTCGACGCGGTCCGACGGAACCCTGAGCACCGGGCCGAGGCCACGATCCAGGTGGCATGTCTGCAGCGCTCGGGAGTCGTCGGCGCGGACTACACACAACGGCGATGGCGAAGTGAGCAGGCCGACGACCACTTCTCCTTCGAGCAGTGGTCTCCGGAGGCCACCCAATGTCGGCTGGACCCGCTCGGCCTCGGGAGGCAGGGATGAGCTGGCGACGCAGTGGAAGGGGTCGCCAGGGGGCGGCTCTGCATTCTGCTTCCGACATCACTTGCGTGGAGGACCGCCACGAGGTCCGTGGCGAACAGAGAGAAGAAAGATCGTGAAGAAGTTGGTCATCAGTACCGCGCTCGTCGGCATCGTCATCAGTGGATGCGTTGCTTGGTCGTTCGAGAAGCTCTGCTACCTCAACGTGACGCAGTACGGGATGGTCCGAGCCTGATCGGCGCACGAGTTGTTCTCGCTACCGACGGCGGTTCGGTTCCTCGCCGTGATGCTCGCGACTGGAGCCCTCGCTGGCTGCACATCCGGTCCAACCGATGCTCGTCACGACACTCGCTCTGCACTGGCGGACGATCCATGGGGCGCGGAGTTCGCGCAGGCTCGAGACGAGGGCTCGCCCTACGAACGGAACGTGTTGGCGGACGGTGTCGTGACCGCTGCTGAGGTCATTGAATCGCACCGTCGAGTGCAGACGTGCATGCGCGGCGGCGGCTTCGACCTCGAGTGGACCGAGGAGAACACCTACGAGGTGACGGCCTCGGACGGAAGCGAACTCACGAAGGACGTGGACGCCGCGCTCGAGCAGCTGCGGCTCGCGTGCCTCGACAGATGGGACCACAGCATCACGTACCTCTTCACCGAGACTCGACGGAACCCTGAGAAGCAGGACGACGCGAAGATCACCGCCGCGTGTCTGCGGAAGTCCGGGCTCGTCGGCGCTGACTACACGGAACGCCGATGGCGGTCCGAGAACGACACCGGCAGCTTCTCGTTCGACGAGTACGACCCCGCTGCCGTGCAGTGTCGACTCGACCCACTCGGCCTCTGGCGGCAGGGATGAGCGGGCGGCGCAACAGCATGCTGTCCGGCTCGCTCCTCGGTCTCGGCAGCCTGCTGGTCGCTGCAGCCGCCGGTGTCGGCGCGGTCGTCGCGCTCCCGGCCGATCCGCCCGCGGCCCTGCGGACGGCGACCCCGGTCGAGACGGTGGCGGTCACCGAGCGGTCGGACGCCGACGAACACCAGGTGCAGCTGGCGCTCGACACCGGTGCGCCCCGCGCTGTGGTCACGAGCCGGACCGGGATCGTCACGGCGTCGTCGTGTGCGACTGGTGGGGTGGTCCGGAGCGGTACGGAGATCGCCCGGATCGACGACCTACCGGTGATCGCGTTCGCCAGTGGGACGCCGCTGTTCCGAGACCTCCACGACGACGACCGGGGCGAGGACGTCCGCGGACTGCAACAGGAACTCGCTCGACTGGGTTCGAGGATCACCGTCGACGGGATCGTCGGACCGGGGACGCTCCGGGCAGTGCGGTCGTTCCTCCTGACCCACGACGTTCCCCGTGCGGCGCTCTCGGACGACACGATCGAGCGCTCGGCCTTCGCGTGGATCCCCGCGGCAGAGGCAACGGTCCGGACCTGCACGGCGGTGGTCGGGGCGCCGGTGGACGCCGACGGCACGCTCGTCGAGCTGCCCGCCGAACTGCGCGGAGCACGGATCGAGCAGCTCCCGGCGGACGTCGTGGCCGGCCCGCGTGCGATCACCGTCGGACAGTTCCGCAGCGCCGTCGACGACCACGGAGTGGTGACGGACCCGGCAGCACTCGCGCAGATCGGCGCGCTGCCGGAGTACGCCGCCACGGTGGCGTCCGCCGACGGCGTCCCCACGCTGCCGGCGACGTGGGCGCTCGCCGAGCCGCTCACGGTCCAGGTCGTCCCCCCGACCGCACTCTGGGACCTCCGGGACGACCACGCGTGCGTCCAACCGGTGACCGGGGATCCCGTCCCGGTCGAGGTCGTCGGATCGGAACTCGGTCAGTCCTTCGTCCGGGCCGGATCGGGGACCACACTCGACCGCATCCGCGCGACACCCGAAGGTGGTCGGCCGTGCCGGTGAGCCTCAGCGCTGTCGGGCACCGGTGGCCGAACGGCACCGAGCTGTTCCACGACGTCGAGCGGACCTTCGACGAGGGCACCGTGACGGCCTTGGTCGGCCCGAGTGGGTCCGGGAAGTCGACGCTGCTCGCGATCCTCGCCCGGATGACCACGCCGACGTCCGGACGGGTGGAACTGCCCGATGACGCCGCCGTGCTGTGGGTGTTCCAGAACCCGCACGGGGTGGCGCGCCGGACCGCCCTCGACCACGTGACCCTGCCGTTGCTCGCCCGAGGGATGCGTCGACGTGCGGCTGAGGACCGGGCGATGGTCGTCCTCGAGCGTTTCGGTCTCGCGGGCCGGGCCACAGCGCGGTTCCGCGAACTCTCGGGTGGCGAGGCACAGCGGCTGATGCTCGCGCGGGGCGTCGCCGCGGCCCCGACGCTCATGCTCGTCGACGAACCCACCGCGCAACTCGACCGGACGACCGCGGCCGAGGTGAACGACGTGATCGCCGAACTCGCAGCCGCCGGCACCACCGTCGTCGTCGCGACGCACGACGACGCCACCCGGGCGGCGTGCGGGGCGGTCCTGGACCTCGGGGCGTTCCGGTGAGACGGCCCCGCATGCGGACGATCGAGGTGCTCCGGGAAGCCTGGCGGGACCTCAGCTCGGGTGCCGGCGCCGGGGTCGTCTGCGCGGTGGTCCTGGCGGTGCTGCTCGCCGGAGTCGTCGGCAGCCGGACCGTCACTGTCACAGCCGACGTCCGCGCCGCCGCCCAGTGGGTGACGTCCGGTGCCGCAACGCAGGTGTTCACGGCTGCCGGACGGATCGACGGGCGAGCGTGCGCGGCACTGGCCGACGAGCCGAACGTGCTGGCCGCCGGGGCCTTCCGGAAGACCGAGGACGGCATGGTCGTCGCGGCGCTCCCGGGAAGCTCGATCCCGACCTACGAGGTGACCGGCGGAGCGACCGCACTGTTCAGCGTCACAGGGTCCACGGCCGACGCGGGTGTCGTCGTCGCCCCCGAGGTGGCCGACGTCCTCGGCGTCCGGGCGGGCCAGCGCATCGCCACCCCGGACGGCCCGGTCCCGGTCGCCGGGGTCTACGCCTACCCGGACGACGGCCGCGACCCCGAGCTGTCGTACGCGGTCCTGGCACCCGCCGCTGACGACGGTGCGCCCTTCGATACGTGCTGGGCGACGATCTGGCCGGCGGACGAGTCCGCCGTCGCCGCGCTCCGGCGGACGCTGCTGCCGGCGAGCGGTTCCGAGGACGGCGAACGGTCGACGCTCGGCCAGCTGAACCCGCGATCCGGCACGACGTTCCTCCCGAGCGAGCCGCCGACCGTGGGCTTGCTCGAGTCGGTGGCGCTCGGACTCGGACTGGTGGTCGGGTGCGCCGCGGTGCTGCGTCGGCGGTTGTCCATCGCCTCGGACCGTCACGTCGGGGTCGGTGTGGCGGCGCAGGCGCTCGGCATCGCGGTCCAACACCTGGCGTGGGGCTCGGTGGGCGCGACGCTGGCGCTCGCCGTGTCCGTCGTGATGGTCCGGGGCCTGCCGGCCGGCGACGGTCTGCCGATCCTCACCGGTGCCGCAGTGCTCAGCGCGCTCGGACTCGTCGGTGTCGTCGTCGGGGGAGCCGCGAGCGTCGCGCTGATCCGGGAGCGTGACCTGCACCGGTACTTCCGCACCCGATGACGGTGACCGGGAGACGCGGCACACGCCCGACGGGTCAGCCCCGACCGGCGGTGGTCACCTCGATGCGGTTCGCCCACGGGTCCTCGAACGCGACCGACTGCCCGTCGTCCGCGGTCTGCACCCCGGCATCGCGCATCCGCGTGGTCAGCGCCCCGAGGTCGTCGACGGCCGGGACCTCGATCCGGACCAACCCGAGGCCGAGCGCCTGCTGCCGACGACCGGCTCCCCGGGAGTTCCACGTGTTCATCGCCATGTGGTGGTGGTACCCGCCGGCGCTGACGAACAACGCCTGGCTGCCCATCGCCGCGGTGGTCGCGAAGCCGAGCGTGTCGACGTAGAACGCCTTCGCTGCGGCCACGTCCCCGACCGACAGGTGCACGTGGCCGACTCGGCCGGGTCGGGCGTCCGCGTGCTCGAGCGCCTCAGGGGTGAGGTGCTCCTGCAGGAACGCGTTCGGGTCGATGTACACGGTGTCCATGTCGATCGACCCGTGCGTCCACGACCACTCGGTGCGGTCGCGGTCCCAGTACAGCTCGACGCCGTTGCCCTCCGGGTCGGTGAAGTAGAACGCGTTGCTGACCAGGTGGTCGGCGCTGCCGGTGAACGACTGCGGGTACCGCGTGGCGACGGAGTACAGCGCGGCGGCCAGGTCCGCACGGTCGTCGAACACGACGGCGGTGTGGAACAGGCCGGCCTGCCCGGGGCTCGCGTGCCGGAGCGCGGGCTCGTGCTCGAGCACGACGACGGGCACGTCGAGCGCACCACCCGCCGGCACAGCACCACCCGCCAGCACCGTGCCCCCGCCCGCCGCCGGCCGCCCGAGCACGACCCGCGCCCCCTCCTGCACGAGCACCGTCAGCCGCACACCGTCCCGGTAGAACGCCGTCATGGCATCGAGGTCGGCGACCCGGAGCGTGACGGCGCCCATCCCGGTGTCCGCGGCGAGGAGGTCCTGCGAGTTCATCCGCTCAGTCTGCGCCGAGATCGTTGACGCGTCAACAAAACGAGCCCGAGCGCCCCGACACCCTCACTTCGCGCTGAACCCACCGTCGGTCTTGAGCAGCTGCCCGTTCACCCACCCGCCGTCCGGCCCGCACAGGAACCCGACGAGCGCGGCGGTGTCGGTCGGCATCGACGGCCGTCCGAGCGGGGTCTGGTCGACGGCGGACTGCCGGATCTCGTCCGTCATCCACCCGGTGTCGTTCGGCCCCGGGTTGATGGTGTTCGCGCTCACCCGCACGTCGCCGAGCTCGATGGCGGCCCCGACGATCAGCCGGTCGAGGGCTCCCTTGCTGGTGCCGTACGGCAGGTTGAACCCGACGTGGTCGCTCGTCAGCGCGATCACCCGGCGGCGGTCGAGCGGCACGGCGGCACCCTCCCGCAGTCGTCGCGCGTAGGCCTGGACGATGAGGAACGGCGCGCGCACGTTCACGGCCAGGTGCTTGTCGAACGACTCGACGGTCGTCGTCGCGAAGTCGGAGTCCGCCGACTCGCAGTGCGACATGACGACGGCGGTCACCGGTGCGCCCGCCTCTGCCTCGGCACGGCCGACGAGTGCGGCCGCCTGCTCCGGATCACCCAGGTCGACCGGGAGGCGCGTCACGGCAGCTCCCGCTGCCACACACTCCGCGACGACCGCGTCCACCCCCGCCGGGTCGGCAGCCCCGTGCACCCGCTCGTCGTACGGACCCCACCAGCTGATCGCGAGATCCCAGCCGTCGGTCGCGAGGCGGATGGCGATCGAGGCGCCGATGCCGGCTCGTCGGCCGACCCCGGTCACCAGGGCGAGTGGTCTGCGGTTCGTCATGCGGGCCTCCATCCCGACCGTGCGGCGGTGCACGGTCCTGACCACCTTGGCATCACACCCGGTTGCTCGTCAGCCGGACCCGGCCCGGACGGGCCAAGATGGACCGATGCCCCCTGAACGCCGAGGTCGCCGCCCGCGACCCCAGGACCTGCCGGTCGAGCAGGCCCGCGACCGCATGTCGTCGTACATCTACGGCAACATCACCGTGCTCGCCGTCGCGATCGCGGTCTCACCGGAGCAGATCGAGCACGGCGCCGCGGTGCTGACGGTGCTGGCGACCGCGGTCCTGACCTACCTGGCGCACGTCCTGTCGCACCTGGTGGCGCACTCGATCGGTGCCACCGAAGACGAGGACGCCCGTCGCGAGACCGTCGCGGTGATCACGCGCAACGCGAACCCGATCGCCACCTCCGGGCTGATCCCGGCGGTGCTCTACGCGGCCGCGTGGGTCGGGTGGCTGCCGGCAGAGGGCGCGCAGATCGCGGCGGTCGTCATCCTGGTCGTCCGCATCGGCCTGGTCGGGGTGGTCCTGCAGCGGTTCAGTGGGAAGCGCCCCTCGTTCCTGGGGCTGTGGGGCGGGATCGTGCTCGCCGCGGTCGCGCTCGCCATCTCGCTGGTGAAGGTGGTGGCGACACATTGAGCACCGAGGCACCCGAGGCGAGCCCCGCGGACGAACGCCGCAGGTCGACGAAGCGGTTCATCCGCGACCTGGTGGTCATCGTCGTGCTGGCGCTGCTCGCCTCGTTCCTGGTCAAGGCGTACCTGGTGCGCTCGTTCTACATCCCGTCGGAGTCGATGGAGAACACCTTGCTCGTCGGCGACCGCGTGCTCGTCAACGAGCTCGTGCCGCACGTGATGCCGCTCGAGCGCGGGGACGTCGTCGTCTTCCGCGACCCGAACGCGTGGCTCGGCCCGGGGCAGGGCGACGACCTCATCAAGCGGGTCATCGGGCTGCCGGGGGACCGGGTGCAGTGCTGCGACGCCCAGGGCCGGCTGTCGGTGAACGGGCACGCCGTCGACGAGCCGTACGTGCGGCTGCCGGCGGACGTGAAGCGGGTGTCGGGTGACGACTTCTCGATCACGGTGCCGAAGGGGCGGATCTGGGTGATGGGCGACAACCGCTACAACTCGGCCGACTCGCGCATCCACGGCAACGTCCCGCTGGACGACGTCGTGGGCCGCGCGTTCGTCATCACCTGGCCGGCCGACCGGTGGTCGGTGCTGTCGCGCTACGGCGCGGAGTGGGACGCGGTGCCCGAAGCGAAGTGACGCAGCGCGGGGTGACGCAGCGCGAAGTGACGCAGCGCGGGGTGACGCAGCGCGGGGTGACGCACCGCGGGGTGACGCAGCGCGGGGTGACGCACCGCGACGTGACGTACCGCGGGGTGACGGGGCGGACCCGCACCGCGCCTCCCGGCCGGGAGGCTCAGCACCCGACGGTCGTCAGCGTCACCTTCGCGACCTGGTCGGCTCGGACCTGAGCCCGCTCCGGGCACAGGTCGCCGGCGCGGACGGTCACCTCGCCGAGGGGCACGCCCGCGAAGTCGGCGGTGTCTCCCGGGTAGACCTGCTGGTGCGACGACGGTTCCCCGTTCGGCAGGAACACCTTCACCTGGTACGGGTGGTCGGCGGCGTTCTGCGACACCGTGACGGACACCTGCCCGGTCGGGTTCTGCGCGCCGCAGCCGGTGAGGGCCAGGGTCGCGCCACAGACCAGGGCGAGGACGGGGGCGACACGGCGGAGCACCGCCCCAGAGTACGCGGCGGCGGCCGGGTGACCCGTCCACTGGGGGCATGCGTTCTGGACACAGGACGAGGGCGCTGTCCGGTATCCGCGTTAGCGTGGAGACATGAGCATCGAGCACGCGGAGCAGCATGCGGATCAGGCTTCCGCTCCCGAAACCGCTCGTCGTGCTGCCCTCCTGGCCGCCCTGGACGTGGTGCAGGGCGGGCCCGAGGAGCGCTTCGAACGCATCACCCGGATCGCACGCGAGGCCTTCGGCGTCGCCGGTTCCTTCCTCAACCTGGCGGGCGACGACCTGCTCTTCCACAAGTCCCAGCAGTCCGACGCGGTGTTCCCCGGGTCGACGCCGCTCCGTGACACCTTCTGCGGACGGACCCTGCACCAGGACGGTCCCGTGGTCGTGGCGGACGCCCGCGACGACCAGCGGTTCTCGGACCTGCCGATGGTGAACGACGACCCGAACGTCCGCTTCTACGCCGGGGTCCCGCTGCACGTGGGCGCCGACGCGACCAAGGTCGGCACGCTCTGCCTCATCGACCCGCAGCCTCGGACCCTCACCGCGGACGACGTCGTCCTGCTGCAGGAACTCGCAGTCTGGGCGGAGCGCGAGCTCGCCACGGGGCTCGACGACGACCGGATCCGCGCCGTCCTGACGGGGCTGCAGCCGCGGACCGTCGACCTGCCGGGGTGGACGATCGGCGGCACGTCGATCCCGCACGGCATCGTGTCGGGTGACTTCCACGAGTGGCGTGTGGCCGGCGACACGGTCGACCTGACCGTCGCGGACGTGATGGGGAAGGGCATGGCCGCCGGCCTCCTCGCCGCCGGGATGCGCGGAGCACTGCTCGCCCGGTGCAACGAGGTCCCGCCGACCGCCGTCGCCGCGCTCGAGGAGCAGGTGGCGCCGGACCTCAGCGCCGCCGAGGCCTTCGCCACGCTCTTCCACGGCCGACTCGACACCACCACGGGCCGGCTCGACTTCGTCGACGCGGGGCACGGCCTCGTGCTGCACCTGCACGCCGACGGAACCGAGACCGTCCTGCGCTCCGTCGACCTGCCGATCGGCCTGCACCCGGTCGGCATCGACCGTGCCGTCGGGCAACTCGTCCTCGAACCGGGCGACTCGCTCGTGCTGGTCAGCGACGGGGCGCTCGAGCTCTGGGACTCGACCCTGGCGTCGCTGTCCCGCCTCGGTGCGCTGTACCGGAAGTCGTCGGACCTCGGGGCGTTCCTGGCCGGCGTCCGCGGGCGTGCGATCGAGCACGACCCGGGCGACGACCTGACCGTCGTCGTGGTCTCCCGCGACGCCTGACCCGCGTCAGGCGCCGAGGCGCTCGATGAGTTCCTGGTACCGGGCGGCCGTCCGGGCGACGACCTCGTCCGGCAGCACCGGCGGCGTGCCGGTGCGGTCCCAGTTGGCGCCGAGCCAGTCGCGGACGATCTGCTTGTCGAACGAGTCCGTGCGGTTGCCCGACTCGTACGCGGCGGCGTCCCAGTAGCGGCTGGAGTCGCTCGTCAGGACCTCGTCGGCGATGCGGATCAGCCCGTCGGCGTCGCGCCCGAACTCGAACTTCGTGTCCGCGATGACGACCCCGCGCTGCAGGGCGATCGCCGCCGCGTCGGAGTACACCGCGAGCGACAGGTCACGGAGGGCTGCCGCATCGGCCGCTCCGACGAGCTCCTCGGTGCGCTCGAACGAGATGTTCTCGTCGTGCTCACCCTGCGGCGCCTTGTACGCC
Organism: Curtobacterium sp. MCLR17_032; assembly: GCF_003234795.2. Classification (NCBI taxonomy): domain Bacteria; kingdom Bacillati; phylum Actinomycetota; class Actinomycetes; order Micrococcales; family Microbacteriaceae; genus Curtobacterium; species Curtobacterium sp. MCLR17_032. The sequence goes on from NZ_CP126268.1 coordinate 641,064, forward strand.
GGCGTGTAGATCGGCTCCGGCAGGCGGTCACCGTTCGACAGCCCGGCGGGCAGGGCGACACCGCAGACGCTGCCGGACTGCTGGTACTCGGTCCAGCCGCTGCCGACCAGGTACCCGCGGACGACGCACTCGATCGGGAACATCCGGAGCGGCATGACGTGCATCGACCGGGCCTCGACGTCGGCCGGGACCGGGGTCGTGGTGCCGCTCGGCGTGAGCAGGTGGTTCGGGACGTCGCGCAGCTGGTCGAACCAGAAGCGGGACAGCCGCGTCAGCAGCTCGCCCTTGCCGGGGATCGGCGGCTCGAGCGCGAAGTCGTACGCGCTGACCCGGTCCGAGGCCAGCAGCAGCAGTTCGGTGGCGCCGGCGACGTCGGCGGTGTCGGCCGGCACGTAGAGCTCGCGGACCTTGCCGGACGAGACGTGACGCCAGCCATCGACGACGGGTGCGGTGCTCATCGGACGACCTTCGTGGCGATGTCGGTGCGGAACTGGCCGCCGGGCAGGGTGATGTCGTGCAGTCCCGCGTACGCGCGGTCGCGCGCCTGGGCGAAGTCGGACCCGGTCGCGACGACACTGAGCACGCGTCCGCCGGTGGCGACGAGGTCGCCGTCGAGGGTGCCGGTCGCGGCGTGCAGGACGGCGACGCCGTCACGGGCGTTCGCGGCGTCCACCCCGGTGATGACCCGACCGGTGACCGGGTTCTCCGGGTACCCCTCGCTGGCCAGGACGACGGTGACGGCCGCCTGGTCACGGAACTCCGGCCGCGGGGTGCCGCCGAGCTGCCCGGTGGCGGCGGCCAGCAGCAGGCTGCTCAGCGGGGTCGCCAGGCGGGTGAGCACGACCTGGGTCTCGGGGTCGCCGAACCGTGCGTTGAACTCGATGACCCGCACGCCCTGCTCGGTGACGATGAGCCCGCAGTAGAGCAGGCCGACGAAGGGCGTGCCCTCGTGTTCGAGCTGTCGGACGGTCGGCAGGGCGACGAGCTCGGTGACCTCGTCTACGAAGGCCTGCTCGGAGCCCCATCGCTCGTCGAGCCACGGCAGCGGCGAGTAGGCGCCCATGCCACCGGTGTTCGGCCCGAGGTCGCCGTCGCCCAGACGCTTGTAGTCCTGCGCGGGGGAGAGCGGCCGGACGTCGTGCCCGTCGCTGAGGAAGAACAGCGACACTTCTTCGCCGTCGAGGAACTCCTCGACCACGACGTGTCCGTGCTGCAGCCAGTAGGTCGCGTGGTCGAGCGCGGCCTGACGGTCCTCGGTCACCAGGACGCCCTTGCCGGCGGCCAGTCCGTCGGCCTTGACGACGTAGGGGGCGCCGAGGTCGTCGAGTGCCGCCGCGGCTTCGTCCACCGTGCCGGCGTACACCGGGCGTCCGGTCGGGACGCCCGCTTCGGCCATGATCCGCTTGGCGAACGCCTTGGAGCCCTCGAGCTGCGCGGCGGCCTTGCCCGGACCGAAGACCGGGATGCCGCGGGTGCGCAGCGGGTCGGCGACACCGGCGATGAGCGGGGCCTCGGGCCCGACGACGACCAGGTCGACGTCGTTCTCGAACGCGTACTCCGCGACGAGGGCGCCGTTCGACGGGTCGAGCGACACCGTCTCGACGTCGGCGGCGATGCCGGCGTTGCCCGGCGCGGCCGTGATGACGTGACCGCCACCTTCCGGGGACGCGGCGTGCTCCGCCAGGAGGGCCGTGATGATCGCGTGCTCGCGGGCACCGGAACCGAGGACGAGGATTCGCACGCGATCACCCTACCGAGCCCGACTCGCCGCCCGCAGTGCACCGGCTAGCCTGTGGAGATGCCGCCGAGGACCATCGAAGACGCCGTCGGGCGGGCTGCCCTGGAGGCCGTGACCGCCGGCGCGACGGACCGCACCTCGATCGCGACCGCCGTCCGCTGGACCCTGCAGCGCCTGGCCGAGGACGTCCCCGGCAACAGCGTGGAGGTCCGGGTCCCGCCGTTCGCGGCCGTGCAGGCCCTGCCCGGCCCGCGGCACACTCGCGGGACCCCGCCGAACGTCGTCGAGACCGACCCGGCGACGTGGCTCGCGCTCGCCACCGGCCGACTGCGCTGGGACGACCCCGACACGGCCCGACGCGTCAGCGCCTCCGGGTCACGGGCGGACCTTGCCGCGTTCCTGCCGGTCCGTCTGTCCTGAGTCCGTCTGCCCTGAGTCCGTCTGCCCCGACCGGTCCGCCGACTGCGCGCGTCGCACCAGCAGCAGCACGAGTGCCCCGACGACCAGCGTCACCGCGACCGTGGGTGGCAGCACGAACGCCTCGCGGACGACGAGCGACCCGACCCCGCCCCCGCGGCCGAGGACCGACCCCGCGGTCACCAGCGCGACCAGCAGGACGGCGGCGAGGGCGGCGACCGGGGTGATGCGAGCCTCCCGGCCGGACGCCGCGGTGGTCGCGCCGGACCGCTCCGGACGGGAGGCCCGCCCCACCCCCGCCACGTCGCCGGCGGTGGCCGCATGGCGCGTCCACCGCAGCAGCAGCACGAGGAGCAGCAGCAGGCCACCGGCGCTCGACGCGTCCTGGACGAGGGAGTACACCGGGTGCCCGCCGACATCGGAGCGGAGCGCCGCCACGTGCCGGACGACCCAGCCGTGCGGGTGCGACCAGGCGTCCCAGACGACGTGCGTCACGCTGCCGAGCACGCAGGCGACCACGACGAGCGGGACCCGCGCCGGCGGGACCCGCTCGGGCCGGTGCCAGCCGGGCAGCTGCGCGCGGTACCGGGCGGGCAGGACCGGTGTCCATGCGGGCCGGACGAGGAACCACCACGCGGCGAGGACGACGAGCGACACCGCGAGGTCGATCGTGACGACGCCGACCCACGAGTGCGTGAAGCCGTACGGCGGCAGCGCGGGCACGAAGAGCACGGCGTCGGGGGCCATCGAGCCGACCGCGACGGCCGCGGCGGGCAGGACGGTGTGGCGGAACGGCAGGGCGACGACCGCGTGGCTGATGGTGAACGGCACCCGTCGAGCCTGACGGCAGGCGGGACGCGGGCACATCGGCCGGAAGGTGGAGACGACAGCCGGCCCTGGCGCTGGCCGGGCCGATACCGGCGGGAATTAGGTAGGTCCTACCGATGTGGACCGTGCACCTGGTTCTCTAACCTGGCTGAAGTCGCCGGGATTCGGACCCGACCCGAACGGGTCCGAACCCGGCGACACACGCAACGCTACGCGAAAGCGGGCCCGCTGTGTCAACGAGAACGGCGAGTCGTGCTGCATCCCGCAACTTCTTGCGGTTGATCCGTCGCGCCCGGACGCGGGCGGCACCGTCCGGACGAGGACGGCTGCCCGGTCGCGGGCTGCTGGCGGGACGCGTGCCCGGTGTCCGGTGTCCGGCGTCCGTCCGGCGTCCGGCGCCCGGTACCCGGCGCCTGGTGCCCGGCGCCCGGCGTCGAGACGGGCCCGTCTCCGTGAGACGCCGCGGTGCGCTCGAGACGCCGCAGGATCAGGGGGCGTCTCGGCCGGATGGCGGCGTCTCGGACTGACCCCGGCGTCTCGGCGGGGCCGCGGGGCCGGCGGACCGTCCGGAAGGGCGGGTCAGACCATCTCGGCGAGCTCGGACCGCGAGCGCAGGTCCCACTTCGCGAACACCCGCGACATGTGCGCGTCGATCGTCCGCACCGACAGCCCGAGGTGCTCGGCGATCCGCCGGTTCGAGAACCCCTGGGCCGCGAGCTGGGCGACCTCGTACTCCCGCTTCGTCAGCGGCTGCGTCCGACGTCCAGCGGTCACGGCCATCCCGCACGCAGCCAGGTCGGCCTGGGCGCTGGCGATCCACCCGCGGTCGCCCGAGCGCAGTGCGTCCGCGTACTGGGTGATCGCGCTCGCCAGGGGCCCGTCGACCCGTCCCGCCGCGTCCTGCAGTCGGTCGAGCGACGACGTGGTGTCCCGACCGGCCGCGATGTCCATCACGTAGTGCAGCGCCTGCCCGTAGAGCACGTGCGTCCAGGCGCCCGAGGCGGTCCCGCGGGCGATCAGCTCGTCGGCGCGGTGGAGCCCGGCGGGGTTGCCGAGCAGCGCCTCGGCCCACGCGATGGTCATCTCGATCTGGTCGCCGAGGATCCGCATCGCCCGGAGCGGAGTCGTCCGCGCCCGCTCGACGGACTCGGCAGCCGCGTCGGTCATGCCCGCGTACGCCTGCGACATCGCCAGACGGGACCACGCGTAGGCGGCGAACCCACCCGGGTCGTCGACGGCGTACCGCTCGCACGCGGCCGTGAACGCGGTGACGGCGTCCGACCACCGGCGTTGTCCCAGTGCCTGGTTGCCGATGCCGAACAGCTCGAGCGTGAAGTCGTACTTCAGGAACGGGTCCGACCGGCTGACCGGCACCTGGGTCACCATCTCGGCGATGTCGCCCCGCCACACCTGGACCTGGTGCATGACGGACACGATCTCGCCGACGCTCCAGGGGGAGTCCTCGAGGTGCACGGCGGCCGTGGCCAGGCACGCCTGCGCGAGCCGGATTGCCTCGTCGAGTCGCCCGCCGGTGCCGAGGGCTGCGACGGCACAGGCGGCGATCGGCAGGAAGGACCGCGGGATCGCCGGGGCGTGCAGGACGCCGGTGCGCTCGATCTCCTGTCGGACCTCGGTGAAGTCGCCACCCCAGCCGAGGTGTGACAGCCGCAGGAGCCGGAGCTGCTCGGCCGTCTCGAGGTCCACGAACTGCATCGCGGACTCGGTGAGGGCGACGGCCGCCGAGGTGTCGTCGTCGTGGAACTGGCGGAGGTTCGCGAGGGTCTCGCACGCCTCGACCACGGCGACGTCGTCGACCCGCGGGCCCGAGGTCACCAGGCCCCAGGCCGCTTCGGCGTCGAGCCGGCCGGCCTCGCGCCCGCTGCTGTACCCGTAGGCCAGGGACCGGAGGCAGTGGGTGCGCACCCGGTCGGTCGGGGTGAGGCCAGCGTCGGGCCCCGCGTTGAGGGCCGCGGTCGTCAGGACGATGGCGCTCTCGTGCTCCTGCAGGCCGCCGGCGACCCGGGCCGCGTCGAGCAGCTGGTCGACCGGGGGCACGATGCCGCACTCGAGTGCCCAGAGGGTCGAGCGGAGTCGGGCTGCCGGTGGTGCCCCCTCGGGCCGGTCGGTGCGGAAGGCGTTGGCGCGGGCGAACAGCGAGGTCCGGCGTGCGACGGGCACCAGGGCGCGGACGACCTCGCCGATGAGCGGGTGCGAGGAGCGCGCGACCGGGCTGCCGGTGTCGGTCGAGTCGATCCGGACGAAGCCGAGCCCCACCATGCGGTCGAGGTCGCGTCCGTCGACCAGGGCGATCAGGCGGGACAGCGGGATCGGTTCGGCGAGGGCGACGATCTCCACGACGTCCCGGAGCTCGCCCGGCAACGCCCCGAGTTCGGTGCGGTACATGTCCGCCAGGCTCATCGACGCCGTGACCCGTCCGCGCCAGTACCAGCTGAGGGCGGTGTGCTCGAGCGAGCCCGAGGACAGGCCGGCCCGCACGACCTCGCGCAGGTACAGCGGGTTGCCCTGCGTCGCCCGGTGGACCTGCTCCACCGACGCCGGTTCGAGCGGGGCGCCGAGCGCGCGCTCGATCAGGGACGATGCCTCGGCCACGTCGAGCGGTTCCAGGTCGATGCGTTCGAGCAGGTCGTCCTGCCACAGCGCCCGCAGGGGTTCGGCGAGGGCCGTGAAGTCCCGGCAGGTCAGCACGAGCCGCGCGTGCTGGTCCCGCACGAGCCAGGCGACGTAGCGGGCCGACAGGGCGTCGAGCAGGTCGGCGTCGTCGACCCGGAGGAGCAGGTCGCGTCCTTCCGCCTCGGCGGCGTCCCGGAGGCGCGCCTCGGCCGGCACGGGTTCGGTCAGGTCGTCGCCCAGGACGTCCCCGAACCGGTCCGACACCGCGCCGAAGGGCATCGACGACCCGGCGGCCACGGCGGTGATCGGCACGACCAGCGGGTCCGTGTCCCGCTCCTGCGCGGCGACCCGGTCGGTGACGCGGGCAGCGACGGTGGTCTTGCCGAGCCCGGCGGCCCCCACGAGGGCGACACTCCACCGGTGCTCGCCGACGACGGCGACCGCGCGGTCCTCTTCGTCACGGGTGATCACGGGCCAGGACAGGCGGGCGGGGGCGGTCGTCGGACGGCGCTCGCTCGACGCGGCCTCCTCGGCCATCGCGCACCTCCGTCCTCGACGGTGTTCCGTCCTGCACCATCATCTCGCGTCCACCGGACGAACTGCCGGGCGTGGATCCTCCCAAGGTGGGGGACAATGGGGACGTGAGCAACACCGATCGACCCGACGAACGCCCGGTGCCGGCGCCGAACGCGGTGACCAGCCCGGACCAGGTCACCATCCGACGCGCCCCCCGTTTCAGCGTCTTCATCCTCGGCGGCGCCGTCCTCGGCTTCCTCGTGACGGTCGTCGTCGTCGCGCTCACGATGGGCATCGACCGGGGCAACCAGCAGGAGACCACCGGTTTCGCGGGCCTCGTCGGCTACTTCAGCCTGTACGGCGTCTCGATCGGCATGCTCGTCGGCGCGGTCATCGCCGTCGTGCTCGACCAGGTCTCGTCCCGCCGTGCGGCCCGGCTGACGGCCGAGCGGGTCGCCGTCGACCCGGCTCCGGAGACCGTCGACGGCGAGCTCGAGGACCACAGGGCACCGGATGTCCGGCCCGCCACCGACGTACCAGCCACCGACGTGCCCGCCACCGACGTGCCCGACACCGACCGCACGGTCGAGCCGGAACCCCGGGAACGCCCCGAGCGCTGAGGCTGCGGTCGCGGACGCGACCACAGAACGGACTGGAGGCCCGTCACCAGCTGGTGACGGGCCTCCAGTCCGTTGGTCCGCACGGTGCGGAACCGGCGTCAGCTGAGCTGGTTCGCCTCGACCCAGGCCAGGTACTCCGGCGACACCAAACCGGTGACGTACTCGCCCGTGAAGCAGCTCATCTCGAGGTCCGTGACGTCCGATCCCTCGATGATCGCGTCGCGCATGTCACCGATCTCCTGGTAGATCAGGTGGTCGCTGCCCAGCACCCGGTTGATCTCCGGGATCTTCCGGTCGTGGGCGATCAGCTCGGCGCGCGTCGGCATGTTGATGCCGTAGACGTGCGGGAACCGGACAGGGGGCGCCGCGCTCGTGAAGGTGACCTCGTTCGCGCCGGCGGCCCGCGCCATCTCGACGATCTCGCGGCTCGTCGTACCGCGCACGATGGAGTCGTCCACGATCAGGATGTTCTTGCCCTTGAACTCGGACGACATCGCGTTGAGCTTCTGGCGGACCGAACGCTTGCGCTCCGCCTGCCCCGGCATGATGAACGTGCGGCCGACGTAGCGGTTCTTGTAGAAGCCCTCGCGGTACTCGATGCCGAGCTTCTGCGCGACCTGCATCGCGGCAGGGCGGCTGGAGTCCGGGATCGGCATCACGACGTCGATGTCGCCGGTCGGGGCGTACTGCTCGATCGTGTCCGCCAGGCGGTTGCCCAGGCGGAGACGGGCGTCGTACACGGAGATGCCGTTCATCACGGAGTCCGGACGGGCCAGGTAGACGTACTCGAAGGAGCACGGCACCAGGCGCGGGTCCTTCGCGCACTGGCGGGCGTGCATCGTGCCGTCCATCTCGATGAAGACGGCCTCGCCCGGGGCGACGTCGCGGACGATGTCGTAGCCGCCGGACTCGAGCACCAGGGACTCGGACGCGACGACCCACTCGCTCTTGCCGGCGTCGTCGAACTTGTGCCCGAGGATCAGCGGCCGGATGCCGAACGGGTCGCGGAACGCCAGCAGGCCGTGGCCCGCGATCGTCGCGATCGTGGCGTACGAGCCCTCGACCCGCTCGTGCACGCGCTCGACCGCGTCGAACACCTGCCCGGGGTCGAGGTGCGTGCCACGGACCTGGCCCTGCAGCTCGTGCGCCAGGACGTTCACGAGCAGCTCGGTGTCCGAGGTCGTGTTGAGGTGCCGGCGGTCGATGTCGAACAGCTCGCGGGTGAGTTCCCGCGTGTTCGTCAGGTTGCCGTTGTGCACGAGGACGATGCCGTACGGCGCGTTCACGTAGAACGGCTGGGCTTCCTCTTCGTTCGCGGCGGCGCCGCGGGTGGCGTAGCGGACGTGGCCGAGGCCCATCGTCCCGAGGAGTGCCCGCATGTCACGGGTACGGAAACCCTCGCGCACGTGGCCGCGGGTCTTGTGCATGTGGTGCACGTGCCCGTCGACCGTGGCGATGCCCGTGGAGTCCTGTCCCCGGTGTTGCAGGAGGAGCAGGGCGTCGTAGATGGATTGGTTTGCAGGCCCCTGCGCAACGAGGCCGACGATGCCGCACATTCGCGGGGTGCTCCAGACCGTAGGATCGGGTGGTACCGAACAAGTCTGCCATGCCCTGCGGAGGACGACGTATGCCCAACCCCTACGCCGAGGCCGGCGTCGACACCGCTGCCGGTGACCTGGCCGTCGAGCTCATGAAGTCCGCCGTGTCGGCGACGCACAACGCGTCCGTCCTGGGCGGGGTCGGCGGCTTCGCCGGTCTGTACGACGTCTCGTTCCTCAAGGACTACGAGCGGCCCCTCCTCGCCACCTCGACCGACGGCGTCGGCACGAAGGTCGCGATCGCGCAGGCCATCGACAAGCACGACACGATCGGGCAGGACCTGGTCGGCATGGTCGTCGACGACATCGTCGTGGTCGGCGCGACGCCGCTGTTCATGACGGACTACATCGCCTGCGGCCGGGTCGTCCCGAACCGCATCGCCGACATCGTCGCCGGCATCGCCCGCGGCTGCGCGGCCACCGGCACCGCCCTGGTCGGCGGCGAGACCGCGGAACACCCGGGCCTGCTCGGACCGGACGACTACGACGTCGCCGGTGCCGCGGTCGGCGTGGTCGAGGCCGGTTCGCAGCTCGGCGCCCACCTGGTGCAGGACGGCGACGTGGTCATCGCGATCGAGTCCTCCGGGCTGCACTCGAACGGGTACTCGCTCGTCCGGCACATCCTGGGCCAGCGCGGCATCGGCTACACCGACACGCTGCCGGAGCTCGGCGGCCTGGTCGGCGAGGCCCTGCTCGAACCCACCCGCCTCTACACGACCCCGCTGCTCGAGCTGATCGACGGACACCCGGGCGACGTGCACTCGCTGTCCCACGTCACCGGTGGCGGCATCGCGGCGAACCTGGCGCGCGTGCTGCCCGTCGGCTCGTGGGTCGAGGTCGACCGTTCCACCTGGCAGCCGCTGCCGGTGTTCCGCGTCCTGGCGGAGCTGGCCGGAACCCCGATCGAGGACACCGAGAGCACCTGGAACCTGGGCATCGGCATGTTCGCGGTCGTCTCGGCAGCGTCGGTCGACGGGGTCACCGCGACGCTCCGGTCGGCCGGGCTTCCGGCGTGGGAGGTCGGGACCGTGTCGATCGGCACGCGTGACCTGACCGGGTTCGAGCAGGGCGCCAAGGGCGTCGACGGCGGGGCCGTGCGCCTGGTCGGGGCCTACGCGGGCTGAGTCCCGGCGCGCTGGTCGGCTCCTGCCGGCGTGGTCGAGGTCGCACGACCTGCCGCCTGCGCTCTGTCGAGGTCGCACGACGTGCCGCCTGCGCTCTGTCGAGGTCGCACGAACTGCCGCTCGGGGCTGCCCGGGGCGGCAGTTCGTGCGACCTCGGCGACCGGCGACCGGCGACCGGCGAGCCGGCGACCGGCGAGCCGGCGGCCGGTCACGCCCGGGGACGACGAACGCCGCGCTGCCCGAGGGCGCGCGGCGTGATCGACCGGGAGGTCAGGCGGACTTGTTCGTGTCCGTCTGGTTCTCGAGGTCTCCTTCGTCACCGAACTCGTCGCCCCAACGGTCGACGTAGTCCGGCTCGTCCGACTGCTGTGCGACGGAGAGTTCGCGTTCGAGAGCACCGTAGTTCGTGTCCGGGCTGAAGTACTTCAGCTCCCGGGCGACCTTGGTGTGCTTCGCCTTCTGACGGCCGCGCCCCATGCGTGACCCCCTCTGTGTCGGCTCGTGTCCGGTCTCGGCGGGCAACGAGTGCGCACCCGGGAAGAACAGACGGTTCGTGGTTTGAAATCTGTCCGTCACTTTACCATGTACCCCGTTGCCGACTTCGCCCGGCGCGTCCCGAGCACAGCAGAATCGAGGGTGATGATCCGCCCAGCAGAACGAGCCCGCGTCGTCGTCATCGGTGCTGGTCAGGCCGGACTCTCGGTCGCGTGGCACCTGCAGCGCGCGGGCCTCGTCGCGGGCCACGACCTGGTGGTCCTGGACCGTGCTCCGGGGACGGGAGGCGCGTGGCAGTTCCGGTGGGACGCCCTGCGGCTCGGCATCGCCCACCGGGTGCACGACCTGCCCGGGATGCACGAGATGGGCCTGCGGTTCGACGACGCAGACCAGTCGCGGCCGGCCCGGGAGGTCGTGGCCGAGTACTACCGCCGGTTCGAGGAGCACCACGACCTCCGCGTGCGTCGGCCGGTCGGGGTGACGGCCGTCCGGCACGGTGACGGTCCCGGATCGGACACCCTGCTGGTCGAGACCCGCGACGAGCACGGTGTCGCGGGGACGATCCGGGCCGAGGCGGTCGTCAACGCCTCGGGCACGTGGGGCACCCCGTTCGTGCCGTGGGTCCCCGGGCGCGATGCCTTCCGTGGCCGGCAGCTCGACACGACGGGCTACCGCGACGCGAGGGAGTTCGCCGGGCAGGACGTGGTGGTCGTCGGCGGTGGCACGAGCGCGATCGGGTTCCTGCTGGAACTGGACGGCATCGCCCGGTCGACCCGGTGGTTCACCCGGCGTCCCGTCGTCTGGTCGGACGACCCGGCCCTGGCGACCGGCGCGGCCGTGGCGGCGGTCGCGGACCAGGACCGCGCTGCCCGGGCCGGTCGCACCCTGCCGAGCATCGTCAGCGGGACCGGGTTGCCGGTGTCCCCGAGGATCCGCCGTGGCCTGGCCCGGGGGCTCCTCGAAGCTGAACCGATGTTCACACGACTCGACGGCGACGGGGTCCTGACGGCCGACAGCGAGCACGTCCACGCCGACGCCGTGATCTGGGCGACGGGCTTCCGCGCCGACCTCAGGCACCTCGCGCCGTTGCGCCTCCGGACCGAGGCGGGCGGGGTCGTCGTCGAGGACGGTCGGTCCACCGCCGAGCCGCGGCTGTTCCTCGCCGGCTACGGTCCCCAGGCCTCGACGATCGGGGCGAACCGGGCCGGCCGCCGGATCGCGCGCCAGGTGCTGGCCGTCCTGGCCGACGACGACGTGGCCCACACCCACACCGACACCGACACCGCCGGTGCTGCTGCCGCCGCTGACGATGACGCTGCTCCCGACGGGCAGTCCGCCGCCGGCGCCTGACCGGATCGGCGGGAGGGGGCGGACACCGTCGACCCGTTCAGCCGCGATCGCGCGCCATCCCCGCCGCGGTGTTCCGCGCGCCGGTGGCCGCGCCGTGCGGTGACGCGGCGTCGATCCGCGCGAGGTCGTCCGCCGTCAGCTCGACGTCCAACGCGGCCACGTTCTCCTCGACGCGGGCGGCCTTCGTGGTGCCGGGGATCGGGACGGTACCGGCCCGGACCACCCAGGCGAGAGCGAGCTGCGCCGGAGTGATCCCCTTCTCGTCCGCGATGGTGCGGAGCGCCGCCACGATGCGGAGGTTGGCCGCGATCGCGTCGTCGGAGAACCGCGGCAGGTCGCGTCGGGCGTCACCCACCGGCAGGTCGTCCCTTCGGGTCAGAGTGCCACCGAGGAACCCGCGACCGAGCGGTGAGAACGGGACGAAACCGACGCCGAGTTCGCGCGCGGTGTCCAGGACGCCGTTGTGCTCGGCATCACGCTCGAACAGGCTGTACTCCGACTGGATCGCCGTGACGGGGAAGGTCGCATGTGCCCGGCGGAGGGTGTCGGCTGCGGTCTCGGAGACGCCGAGGTACCGGGCCTTGCCGGCGGTCACGGCTTCGCCCATCGCTCCGACGGTGTCCTCGATCGGGACGGCCGGGTCGACGCGGTGCAGGTACCAGAGGTCGACGTGGTCGGTGCCCAGGTGCGACAGGGACCGGTCGATCGCTCGTCTGGCGTGCTCGGGGGAGCCGTCCAGCCCGATCGGGACCCCGTCGTCGGTGAAGTCGGTGGCGAACTTCGAGGCGATGACGGCTCGGTCGCGGTCGGCACCGAGGGCGCGGCCGAGGAGTTCCTCGTTCGCGAACGGCCCGTAGGCCTCGGCGGTGTCGAACAGCGTGATGCCCAGGTCGAGCGCCCGCCGGATCGTCTCGACCGACCCGGTCTCGGTCGCGCCCCCGTAGAAGGCGCTCATCCCCATGCACCCGAGGCCCATCGCCGAGGCGGTCAGGCCCTGCGAGCCCAGTGTCGTCTGTTGCACGGTGTCGTCTCCTCGTCGTGTCGGTGTGTCCGACACGAGCAGAGCCTGGACCCTGGTGCGCACACCATGTCAAGTGGCAGCATCGGGGGATGCTCCTGCCGACCGTCCCGATCACCGACCCCGTGACGATCAGCGCTGCCGCTGAGCTGCTCGGGATCACCGTCGACACGATCCGGTACTACGAGAAGGAGGGCATCGCGCCCGCGCCCGATCGTGGGCCGGACGGCTGGCGCCGCTACGACGAGCGCGACCTCGCCTGGCTGGCGGGTGTCGTCATGCTGCGCGGGACCGGGATGAGCGTGGCCGAGATGCGCGAGTACGCGGCGGCGTACCGCGCGGGCGCCGACGACGAGCAGCGGTTGGCTCTCCTGCGGAGCCACCACGAGACGGTGCTCGCGCGGCAGGCGGAGGTCCGCCGGCACCTCGACGCCCTCGAGCGGAAGATCGCGGCGTACGAGCAGCAGCTCGACGGCCGGTAGACCCGCCACCGGCCGTCGACCCAGGGCCGCTGGTCAGGCGGCGACGGGCTCCTGCGTGCCGCGACGCCCGCGCGACCGCCGCACCACGACGGCGTCGACCGAGTACCGCCCCGGCCCGGTGAGCGCGACGGCCAGGGAGCCGGCAGCGAGGACGAGCACGTACTCGAACCCGCCGTCCTGTGAGAAGAACCCGGCGGGCAGGTGCGCCAGTGCTCCGGCCACGACCATGTCGACGGCGAGCAGGACGGCGACCACGCGGGTCGCGACGCCGAGCACCAGGAGTGCACCGCCGATCAGCTCGAGCCCGGCGACGAGGGGTGCGGCGACCTCGGCGAAGGGGACGCCCATGCCGGCGAAGCCCTGGGTGACGCCGGGGATCCCCTGGCTGAACTTCTGGGCACCGTGGGCGATGAAGACGACGCCGAGGACGACGCGGAGCACGGTCAGGCCGATGGAGGTCGATGTGGTTCGCATGCCCACGACGCTAAGTGGTGACGTGTCATCCAACCGGGGCACCGGGGTGACTACCGGGGGTCTGTCAGGGGGATGCCAGACGGCGGTCCGCAGAACTGCGGACCGCCGTACAGCAACGACTGTTGCTCAGGAAGAAGCGCCGCGTCCGGTCTTCTCCTGCAGGCGCTCGATGTGCTCCGACGCCTCGGCCTTGGTGAGGTCGGCCGACAGTTCCTCGCCGGCTTCACGGGCGAGGGTGTCGAGGTAGCTGCGCTGCGGGCCGGTCATCGGCTCGTCGCCGGTGACCCACTGCTCGGGGTCCTTGCTCGCGGTGGTCGAGGGGTCCGGGCGTTCTCCGCCGAGGGTCTCCGGCTGGTTCTGGTCTGCATCACTCATGCCCCGGACCGTACGCCGCACCCCCGACCAGCGGCGCAGTCCGGCGTCCCCCGCAGGCCGTGAGCGGACAATGGGCATCCAGACGCAGCGCCCGGACAGTACTCAGACCGGCGTCGCCGTGTACCGCACCAGGTCGCCGCCGACGTCGCTCGCGGCCACCGGCACGACCCGGCCACCCCGCTCGATCCAGAGCGTGTTCGCGGGCTCGTCCAGTCGGTCCACCCGGTGCATCGACCCGTTCAGCAGGACCGCCGCGGCGACGAGGACCCGCCCCGACGCCGGACGCGGGGGCAGCCCCGGGACGTCGTCGGCGTACACCGGGTACTCGCCCGGCGACAGCACGGGGGTGACGGGCGTCGTCACGATCTCCACCCCGGACGCTCCGGTCAGGGTGTCGGCCACGCCGGCCGACACGACGACGAGGCGGACCACCTGGTCCATCGGCAACGGCACGTCCGCCTTGGGCGCGTCCGCGGTGCCGGCCAGTGCACGGAACGCGGGCCGACCGTCGGCGGCGAGGTGGGCCTCCCGGCCGTCGATGCGGACGCGACCGCGCCCGCGGGAGTCGGCGAAGACGCCCGGCTCGAGTCCGGACCGCCGGGCGTCCAGGAGGCTCACCACGACCCGGTCGGGTCGGTACCAGTCGCGGAGCGTGGCCGGGTCCACCCAGCCGATGCTCGCGACACCGCGTGCCAGCTCGGCGGAGTCGTCCGCGGCGCGCTCGTCGAGGGCGCCGATCGGGTGCTCGCCGCGCACGGCGACCAGGCCGTCGTAGCGGCCGTCCGGCGACACGGGCGGCTCGTGGTCGAGCACCTCGACCCGCTTCGACACCTTGCCGCCGTGTCCGTCGAAGGTCGCGAAGGTGCGCAGGGCCTCGGGAGCGGTCGTCATGGGGTCACATCGTACGACCGGGCACCGTCACGCATCGTCATCGTGCGGACGGGGGACCGGCGGGGTGGCTGCGACCAGCGAGCGGACCTCGCCGGTGCAGAGCGCCGGGTCGACGCCCTCGGCGGGGCCGGCGGGGCGGGTGGCACGACGGGAGGCTGGCGACGGCTGGTGCGCGAGCTTCTGCGGCTCCAGGCTGTTGCGCTGGGCGGAGCGGATGAGCCGGTCCTCCTCGGCCTCCGAGCGGAAGACGCCGTGCGGGGAGCGCCGGAGCGCCGGCCGGACGGGCTCGCCACGGCGGTCCTGGCCCGGGAAGGGTCGGGAGCGCTTGCCGTAGAGCAGTTCGGAGGAGTCGAGCAGCCACGGCACGAGCGCAACCGTGACGCCGTGCGTGAGCAGCAGCTTGCGGCGGATCCGACGACCGCGGTGGTTGTGGAGCAGCCCCTCCCACCAGTGGCCGACGATGAAGACCGGCGTGTACACGGTGACGACCTCGGAGCCGTGCTCCAGCCGGTGCGCCTTGATGTACTTGATGAGCGGCATCGAGATGTCGCGGTACGGGCTCGGCACCATCGTCAGCGGGACCTCGATGCCGTGCTCGGCCCACTGTTCGCGCAATCGGGCGGCGTCGGCGTCGTCGATGGCGACGTGCACGGCCTCGAGTCCGGCGTGCTCGGCGGCGATCGCGTAGTCGAGGGCCTTGAGGACGGGCTTCTGCAGCTTGTTGACCAGGACGATCGCGTGGTCACCGGTGGCACCGAACTCGGTCTCGACGTCGGCCTGGATCTCGTGCGAGACGTCCCGGTAGTAGCGGTTCACGCCGAGCATCAGCACGAACAGCACGGGCATGATCACGAAGACCAACCAGGCGCCGTGCGTGAACTTCGTGATCGTGACGATGACGAGCACCACGAAGGTGAAGGTCGCGCCGATCGAGTTGATCGTCAGGCTCCGGAGCACCTGCCCGCGGTTCACCGGCTCGTCGGCGGTGCCGGCCCGGTCGGCGCGGAGCAGGCTGACCCAGTGCTTGACCATGCCACTCTGCCCGAGCGTGAAGGACACGAAGACGCCGATGATGTAGAGCTGGATGAGGCTCGTGACGTTCGCCCGGTAGACGATGAGCAGCGCGGCCGCGACGAGCGCGAGCAGGATGACGCCGTTCGAGTAGATCAGGCGGTCGCCGCGGGTGGACAGGGCCTTCGGGGCGTACGAGTCGCGGGCCAGGATCGAGCCGAGCAGCGGGAACCCGTTGAACGCGGTGTTCGCCGCCAGGAGCAGCACCGCCGCGGTCGTCGCCTGGATGACGAAGAACAGCACCGAGTTGTTGCCGAACGTCGCCGCCGCGATCTGGGCGATCAGGGAGCGCTGCGGCGTGGTGCTGCAGTTCGCGAAGCCCTGCAGGTCACAGGCGCTCTCGGCGTAGTGCACGCGCGACACCAGGGCCAGCGTGATGAGGCCGATGAACAGCACGATCGCGATGCCGCCCATGAGCACGAGGGTCTGCTGGGCGTTCTTGATCTTCGGGCGACGGAACGCCTGCACGCCGTTCGCGATCGCCTCGACGCCGGTCAGCGCGGAACAGCCGGACGCGAAGGCACGGAGCAGCAGCAGGATGAAGGCCGCCTGGGTGGTGTGCTCGACGTTCTGCACCGTGTACGCAGCGGACTCGGCGACGGGGGCGTCGCCCGCGGCGACCCGGACCAGGCCGGTGACGACCATCACGAAGACGCTCGCGACGAACAGGTAGGTGGGGACCGCGAAGGCCTTGCTCGACTCGCGGACACCGCGGAGGTTCGCGGCCGCCAGCAGCACGACGAACAGGATCGCGAGCTCGACGCGGAACTCGTTGAGCATCGGCAGCGCCGAGATGATGTTGTCCACGCCCGAGGCCACCGACACGGCGACCGTCATGACGTAGTCGACGAGCAGGGCACTGGCCACGACCAGGCCGGCCCGTTCGCCGAGGTTCCGGTGCGCGACCTCGTAGTCGCCGCCGCCGGACGGGTACGCCTTGATGAGCTGCCGGTAGGACGCGACGACCACGACGAGCAGCAGGACGACCATCGCCGCCACCCACGGGGCGAACGTCAGGAACGCCATCCCGCCGAGCAGCAGGATCATCAGCAGTTCCTGCGGCGCGTACGCCACAGAGGACAGCGGGTCACTCGCGAAGATCGGCAGGGCCAGGTGCTTCGGGAGGAGCTGTCCCTCGAGTTTCTCCGAGGGGAGTGGGTCGCCGATCAGTCGGGCTTTCAACGACCGGGTCTCGTTGGTCACGAGCGACGAACTTACTCAATCGGTGGGCGAACGCAACACCGCGAGCCCGAACGGTATTCCGCCGTGACCGAACGGGATTCGACGAACCCCTCCGATCCGCGATGCGGCGCGGATCGGAGGGGTTCGGGGTGCTGTTCCTGAAGGAACGGACAGGGTGAGCCGACGCACCGGCTCCAGCCTGGAGGCGCGGCTCGCGACCGCCCCGTCGGCGCGGCCCGTCAGAGGGACTTGCGCAGTGCCTCCAGACCGTCCCGCAGGCGCTGGACGGCCGCGTCGTCGAGCGTGCCACGAGCGGCACGGCGGCGGAGGTCGGCACGGAGTTGCTGCCGGAACACGGCGACGGCCATCTCGGCGTCGCGGAGGGACCGGACACCCGCTGCCGGCACCGCGGTCGGACCGGCGTCGGTGGACCCACCGGACCCACCGGACCCGCCGGGCTCGGCGGCTGCCGCCAGGTCGGCACGGAGCGACTTCATCGCGGCACCGACCGAGGCGCGGACGCCGTCGGCCAGGGACTTGACGCTGTCGGTGACGCCGTTCTCGAGCTGGGCGACCTCGTCCGCACGGGCGTCGAGTTCGGCCCGGCCGGCGTCGGTGATGGCGTAGACGGTCTTGCGGCCGTCGGACGTGCCGGTGATCAGGCCGTCCTCCTCCAGCTTCGCCAGGCGCGGGTAGACGGTGCCGGCGCTCGGGACGTAGGTGCCGCCGAAGCGGTCGCCGAGGGCGGTGATGACCTCGTACCCGTGCATCGGGTGGTCGGCCAGCAGGACCAGCAGGTAGAGGCGCAGGTGGCCGTGCGCGAAGACCGGGCTCATGCGACGGTCCCGCCCTGCTCGTCGAAGGACGGCGCGGTCGGTGCCGCCGGGGCGGGCGGTGCGTCGGGCGTCGTCGGGGCCGTCGGTGCAGCGGGTGTGCTCGGCGCGTGGCCGTGCACGATCGCGACGTCGCCGGAGACCGAGTTGATGCGGACGTCGACGTAGGACCCGGAGAGCTCACCGTCGGTCCGCGTGTACGACCCACGGGTGCCGCGGATCTCGGCGTCGTCGAACTGCAGACGGCCGGTCGCGGTGGTGATCGTGCTCGTGTAGGGCGTGCCGTGCTCGAGGCGGACGTCGACCGAGCCGGACACCGTGTTCACCTTCACCTGGTCCGGGGAGCCGTGCAGGTCGAGGACGACCGCCGAGGACACCCCGTCCGCGGTGAAGCGGCGGATCTCACCGGTGGCGACGACGTCTCCGGAGACGGTCCGGAGCGCGACGGCGCCGACCTGGTCGCGGAGGGTGGTGGTGCCGGAGACCGCGTTGACGACGACGTCGCCGATCACGCCGTCGAGGACGACGTCACCGGAGACACTGTTGAGCGTGGCGCCCCGCTCGGTGCCGGAGAGCAGCACGCCGGCGGAGACGACGCCGATGGTCACGGTGACGTCGCGCGGGACCAGGATGCTGACGTCGGCACGGGCGCCGCCGCCGCGGAAGGACTTGAGGAACCCGAGGACGTCGTCCCAGCGCATCTGCGGGTGGTCGACGGTGAGGGTGTCGCCCTCGATCTCGACCTTGATGGGCTTGCCGGAGACCTGGTGGATCTCCACGCGGGCGGTCGGCTCGTCGTGCGTGACGACGTCCACCTGTCCGCCGACCAGGCCGATCCGCAGTGCGCGGACGATCCCGGTGTCGATGACCTTCGGCTCGTCGACGAGCCACTTCTCCTGTGCCATGACGTCTCCCTGTCCAGACGCGATGTGTCGCGTTCTGCTTCGACACGATACATCGCGTCTCCACGGCACGGCCAGGGTCAGAGCCGGATGCTCGGCGCAGGGTCAGGAACCGGCGTGGCGGGGGTGGGACGGGCCTCCCGGACCGGACTCCACGGGAACCGGCGGAAGTGGCGCATCAGCGGCTGGACCATCGGGCCGATGGCGAAGGCGGCGACCACCGTGCCGACCCCGACGTCGCCGCCGAGCAGCCAGCCGACGACGACGACCGTGACCTCGACGCTCGTCCGCGCCACCCACAGCGGCCAGCCGAGGCGCTCGTGCAGCCCGACCATCAGGCCGTCGCGGGCGCCCGTGCCGAAGCCGGCGCCGATGTAGCAGGCCGTGGCGACCGCGAGCAGGACCAGACTGCCGACGAAGAGCAGGACGCGGCCGACCAGGGTGCCCGGCTCCGGGACCAGCCAGAGCACCAGGTCGGCGGCCGGCCCGATCGCCAGCGCGTTGCAGAGCGTCCCGATGCCCGGCTTCTGGCGCAGTGGGATCCAGAACAGCAGGATCACCAGGCTCGACACCGTCGTGATGACGCCGAACGACCACGGCAGGACGTTCTCGAGGCCCTGCGTCAGGACCGTCCACGACGAGACGCCCACGACCGCGCGGACCTGCAGTGCCACCGAGGCGCCGTAGAGGAAGAGGCCGACGGCGAGTTGCACGAAGCGCAAGGTCAGGGCGGTGGAGCGGGGCATGGCTCGATGTTCGCGTAGATTGGCCTGCTGTGCGAGAGCCAATCCGGCTACCGTGGACCCATGACGCCCGTCCTGCTCAGCGCCCGGTCCGTCGCCCTGCTGCTCCGCCACTGGCGCGCCGGGTCCGACGCCGCCGCCTACGAGGCGCTCGCCGACGCCGTCCGCGTCCTCGTCATCGACGGCCGGATCCCGCACGGAGCCCGGCTGCCCGCCGAACGCGGGCTCGCGACCGCGCTCGGCGTCTCCCGCACCACCGTGGCCAACGCCTACGCGCGCCTCCGCGAGGACGGCTACCTCACCTCGCTCCGCGGCTCCGGCAGCGTCATCCGCCTGCCGCTCGAGGGCCGGCCGGACCCGGAACACCTGGCCGGCGTCGTCCCCGACGACCTGCTCGACCTGCGGAAGGCCGCGCTCCGCAGCGCGCCCGGCGTCGCCGAGGCCGTCGAACGGGCGATGCGGCACCTGCCGGCGGCGCTCGCCGGGATCGGGTACGACACCGTCGGTGACGCCGGTCTCCGTGCCGCGATCGCCGACCGCTACACCGCACGGGGCCTGCCGACCACCCCGTCCGAGGTCGTCGTCACGATCGGCGCGCAGCACGCCATCGCCCTGCTCGCCCGGGTCCTGGTCCGCCGCGGGGACCCGGTCCTGGTCGAGTCGCCGACGTACCCGCACGCCCACGAGGTCCTCCGCGAAGCCGGCGGCCGACTCGTCTCGGTGCCCGTCGACGTCCGCGGTGGCTGGGACGAGACGGTGCTCGACGCGACGATCCGGCGGTCGGCCCCGACGCTCGCCTACGTCATGCCCGAGCTGCACAACCCCACCGGCGCCACGATGGCCGACTCCGCCCGTCGGGTGCTGCTCGAGGCCGCCGCCGCGGTCGGCACGGTCGTCGTCGCCGACGAGACGATGGGGGAGCTGCGCATCGACGGGGTCCCCTCGCGGCCCCTCGCCGCGGACGCGCCCGGTCAGGTCGTGATGGTCGGGTCGGCCGCCAAGGTCTTCTGGGGCGGGCTGCGGATCGGCTGGGTACGCGCCGCCCCGGAACTGCTGCAGCGGCTGCTCCTCGCCCGGCCGACCGGCGACCTCGGCACGCCAGTCCTCGACCAGCTCGTCGCGCGCGAGCTCGTCCCGCAGACCGAGGCCGTCCTGGAGGCCCGGCGTCACGTCCTCCGCGACGGTCGCGACGGTCTCGTGGCCGCGCTCCGGGCGCGACTGCCGGAGTGGGACGTGCCGTCACCGGCGGGCGGGCTGACGCTGTGGGTCGGGCTCGGGGAGCCGGTGTCGAGTGCTCTCGTGCTCGCCGCACGGTCCGAGGGCGTCGTGCTGGCCTCGGGCGGGGTGTTCGGGCCGGACGGTGGGTTCGAGCGGTCGCTGCGGGTGCCGTTCACCGTGACCGGGGCGGACCGGGAGCGGCTGGTCGGGGCGTTGGCGCGGTCGTGGGAGCGGGTCGGCGGGGCCGCGGTGGCGACGCGGGGGTCGGCGGCGGCGGTGGTGTGAGGCGCGTGCGACGCGCTGCGTCTGATCGTCCCTTCTCCTTCTCACTCTCGCGGGGGATGCGGGTGGCCCTGGCGGGTGACGCGGTGACCGGTGCGGGCACGGCAGCATCGGGACCATGAACAGCACCCTGTCCTCCTCGTCCGCCGCACTGCCGGGTACGTCGTCGGGCGCGGGCTCGTCGGGTTCGTCTGGTTCGTCGGGTTCTCCTGGTTCGTCGGGCACGGACCCGTCGCACGCGGTGCCGCCGCTGGCCCGGGTCACGATGGCGTTGACGGGTGCACTGCTCGCCGGGGTCGCCACGAGCTTCGGGCAGGCCGTGCCCGGACTCGGCACGGTGTCGAACTCCGCCGGACCGTGGTTCGTCGTCGCGGCGCTGCTCGTCCTCGCTGCGGGGGTCGGCCGGGGGAGTCGTGTCGACAGCCGGACCAGCAGGCTGCGGGTGGCCCTGGCGATGGTGCTCGGGGTGGTGCTGCTCGAACTCATGCACATCGGGTACTGGGCGGCCACGAACCTGCGCGGCTTCGTCGACACCCTCTCGCTCACGAACTTCTGGGTCGTGATGGCACTGCCGGCCGGACTGCTGGCCGGCGCGGTCGCCGTCGCCGTGCGGTCCTCGGACGGCCGCTGGCGGGGTGCCGCCGCCGGGGTCACCGCCGCCGTGCTCATCGGCGAGGGGGTGCGTGGGCTGCTGCAGGTCGCCGCGACCACCGGTTCGACGACGTGGATCGTCCAGATCGCCGTCGGGGTCGCCGTGGTCGTGGTGGGGATCGCGCTGGCCCGGACACCGGTCGGCCGGGTGGTGGCGCTGGGTACCGGGATCGTCGGGTCCGTCGCCGTCGCCGTCGTCTACGTCGGGATCGCCTGGCTCTGAGCGCACCGCTCCTGCACGGCCTGCCGAAACTGCACGTTCGTCCACAGAGTGCACCGGCGAGGCGCGCGCGGGCTCTGCGGCTGCGAGGATCGAGACGTGCACCTCCTCTCCGTCTTCAGTCTCCGGAACCGCGCCCTCATCGCCCTCGTGACGATCGTGGTCGCCGTCTTCGGTGGCGTCGCCCTGTCGAGCCTGAAGCAGGAACTCATCCCCAGCGTCGAGTTCCCGCAGGTCGCCATCGTCAGCGCCTACCCCGGAGCCACGCCAGAGGTGGTGTCGAACGACGTCTCGACCAAGATCGAACAGGCGATCCAGGTCGTGCCGGACCTCGAGTCGACCAGTGCGACCTCGTCCACCGGGCAGAGCGTGGTGTCGGCCTCGTTCCAGTACGGCTCGAACCTGGCCAGCGCCGAGGACAAGATCCAGACCGCGGTCAACGCCCTGTCGCTGCCCGACTCCGTGCAGACCCAGATCGTCACCGGGTCGTTCGACGACCTGCCGGTGCTGCAGGTCGCGGTGTCGGCCTCCGGCAACCAGGAGCAGCTCGTCGACCGGCTGCAGGCCTCGGCGATCCCCGACCTCGAGAAGCTCGACGGCGTGCGCCAGGCCGACGTCTTCGGCAACCCCGGCCGACGCGTCGTCATCACGCCGAACCAGGACGAGCTCGCCGCACGTGGGCTCAGCCAGACGGCCATCTCCGACGCACTCGACGACAACGGCACGCTGATCCCCGGCGGCACGCTGACCGAGGACGGCTCGACCCTGTCCGTGCAGACCGGTGAGCGGATCGCGTCGCTCAAGGACATCCGTGACCTGCCCCTCACGAGCTCATCGTCGGGGTCGAGCTCGTCGTCGGGGTCCGGCTCCTCGGGCTCGACGTCCGGCGGCGGTGCCACGGGCGGTCCCGCCACCGGTGCCGGTGCGGCTGCCCCCGGCGCGACCGGTGCGACGGCGACGGGTGGCACGACCACGACCGCCCCGACCGACGGCACGGCGACCGGCGGCGCGACCACCGCGGCCACCCCCACCGACACCACGCTCGGCGACGTCGCCACCGTCGCGATCAAGGAGTCCCCGCGCACCTCGATCAGCCGCGTGAACGGCCAGCAGGCGCTGACGATCTCGATCACGAAGACGCAGGAAGCCAACACCGTCGACGTCTCGAAGACCGTGCGGGACGCCCTGCCCGGCATCGAGAAGAAGATCGACGGCGACCCGCGGTTCACCGTCGTCTTCGACCAGGCGCCCTACATCCAGCAGTCGATCGACTCCCTCGCCGAAGAAGGCCTGCTCGGCCTCGGGTTCGCGGTCATCGTGATCCTGGTGTTCCTGCTCTCGTGGCGCTCCACCCTGGTCACCGCGATCTCGATCCCGACCTCGGTCCTCCTCGCCGCGATCGGGATGCGCGCCGCGGGGTACACGCTCAACATCATCACGCTGGCGGCACTGACCATCGCGATCGGTCGCGTGGTCGACGACTCCATCGTCGTCATCGAGAACATCAAGCGGCACATGGTGCCGGGCGTCGACCGCGGCCGGGCGGTCCTCGACGCCGTGCGTGAGGTCGCCGGTGCCGTCACCGCTTCGACCCTGACCACCGTCGCGGTCTTCCTGCCGGTCGCCTTCGTCGCCGAACTGGTCGGCGAGCTCTTCCGGCCGTTCGCGGTGACCGTCACCCTGGCGCTCATCGCCTCGCTGCTCGTGTCGCTGACGATCGTCCCGGTGCTGGCGTACTGGTGGCTCCGGCCCGCGAAGGCGAAGCAGGGCGAGGCAGTGGCCTCGGCGGCGGAGACCGACCCAGCCGCTGCCGATGCAGCCGCTGCCGACCTCGACACCATCCGTCCGGGCTCAGAGGGCGCGCTCGCCTCGGCCGACGACCTGCACGACGCCGGTACCTCGGACCGGTTGCGTCGCGTGTACCTGCCGGTGCTCCGCTGGGCCGTCCGCAAGCCCGTGGTCGTCGTGCTGCTCGCCGTGGTCGTCCTCGGCGGCACGGTCGCCTCGCTGCCGTTCGTCACGACGAACTACCTCGGCGACTCCGGGCAGAACACGTTCACCGTCACGCAGGACCTGAAGGCCGGCTCGAGTCTCGCCGTGCAGTCCGACTCCGCACGCAAGGTCGAGCGGGCGCTGCAGGACGTCGCGGGCGTCGACACCGTGCAGACCACCATCGGCACGAGCGGCCAGTCCATCCAGGCGGCGTTCGGCGGGGGCGGGACGGCCTCGGTGCAGTACGCCGTCACGACCGACGCCGACGCCGACCAGACGACGATCCAGGCCGACGCCCGGAAGTCGCTGAAGCGGATCGACGGCGTGGGTGAGATCACCATCGCCTCCTCGGGCGGGGGCTTCGGCGGCAGCAGCGACATCGAGGTCGACGTCACCGCCCCGACCCAGTCACAGCTCGAGACCGCGTCGCAGAAGGTCTTGAAGACCATGCAGTCGGTCAAGGACACGACGGCCGCGACGAGCAACCTGTCGGCGGCGGAGCCGTTCCTGGCCGTCCGCGTCGACCGTGCGAAGGCCGCGTCCCTGGGGCTCACCGAGACCCAGGTCGGCGGCCTCGTCGCCGCAGCGGTCTCGCCGCGGGACACCGGCAGCATCGAGATCGACGACGCGACGCTCGACGTCTACATCGCCGACGCCGAGCCGCCGACCACGATCGCGGCCCTCCGTGACCTCGACGTCCCGACGAGCACCGGCACCGTCAAGCTGACGGACGTCGCGACCGTCGAGAAGTCCGAGGGACCGACCACCGTCACCACGACGAACGCGGCCCGCACGGCCACGATCACCGTGACGCCGGACGCGTCGAACCTCGGTGCCGCGGTGCAGTCCGTCACCAAGGCCGTCGACCAGCTCGACCTGCCCCGCGGCGCGACCGCGTCGATCGGTGGTGTCGCCGCCAGCCAGTCGTCCGCGTTCTCGCAGCTCGGCCTGGCACTCGTCGTCGCCGTCCTGATCGTCTACGTGATCATGGTCGCGACGTTCCGCAGCCTGCTCCAGCCGCTGATGCTGCTCGTGTCGGTGCCGTTCGCCTTCACGGGCGCACTGCTGCTGCAGATCATCTCCGGGGTGCCGCTCGGTGTCGCGTCGCTGATCGGCCTGCTGATGCTGATCGGCATCGTCGTGACGAACGCCATCGTGCTCATCGACCTCGTCAACCAGTACCGCAGACGAGGGCTCCGGGTCCGCGACGCCCTGCTCGAGGGTGCGGCCCGTCGTCTCCGGCCGATCCTCATGACGGCGACCGCGACGATCTTCGCGCTGCTGCCGATGGCGATCGGGCTGACCGGCAAGTCCGGCTTCATCTCGCAGCCGCTCGCCCTCGTCGTGATCGGCGGTCTGGTGTCGTCGACGCTGCTGACGCTCGTGGTGCTGCCGGCGCTCTACGCCCTGGTCGAGGGTGCGCGCGAGCGTCGGGCCGAGCGGAAGGCAGCGGGGCTGCCACGGAGGAAGTTCTTCCGGTCGCTCTTCCGTCGGAACCGGACGCAGTCGTAGCCGCCCGCCGGTCGGGGGCTCAGCGGTCGCTGGGCTCCCGGTCCGCCGGACGGAACCACGACACGACCGCGCACGTCAGGGTGACGAGGAACACGAGCGCTCCGAGCTGCGCGACGACGGACACCTGCCCGACGGCGGCCCCGTAGCCGCCGAAGGACACGGCGACCAGGAACGACAGCCCGAGCAGCAGCTCCACCGAGGTCCGGACACCGGTCAGGGGAGCGGTGAACGGGCGCGGTGCGCGGGGGACCGGCGTCTGGGCAGCGGGCATCGGGGCGGAGGGCGTGGAGGTCACCCCGGAAGTCTGGCGACCCGGCCGGTCCGCCGGCAGTCCCGTTCCGGGGGCCACCCACCCGGGGGCGTCAGCGCAGACCGGGGGAGTCAACGCAGGCCGGGGGAGTCAGCGCAGGCCGGCGCGGAGGAAGTCGGTCACCCGTCGACTCATCGCCTGGTCGAGCTGCGCGATCGAGTGCGCCGAGCCCTGCACCGCCACGAACGTCACCGGCACCCCGTGCGAGCGCAGCGTCGAGGCGAACCGCTGTGACTCCCACAGCGGGATGAACTCGTCGGTCGAGTGCCCGATGAAGAACGGCGCCGTGGCCTTCGTCACGTGGTACTCCGGCGACGCCCGCTCGGCGGCCGGGCAGGCGCGGTAGGACGCACAACCGAGGTAGAGCAGCTGCTTCCGCTGGAACGCCGCCGCGACACCGTCCGACCCGGTCGAACGGGCCGTCAGATCAGTCGGGCCGCTGAGGTCGACGACCGCCCGGATCCGGAAGCCGTCGGCGTACGCGGTCGACTCGTGGTCCTGCACCGCGAGCATCGCCGCGAGGTTGCCTCCCGCGCTGCCGCCGAACACGCCCACGCGTCCCGGGTCGACGTCGTACGTCTGCAGCGTGGACTGCCGGAAGACGAAGTCCAGGGCACGGCGGACGTCGTCCAGTCCGGCGGGGAAGGGGTCGGTCGGTGCCAGGCGGTAGTCGACGTTGAAGGTCACGAAGCCCTCGGAGGCGAGGTACTGGCACACCGACCGGTACGCGGCAGTCGCCTTGTCGCCGTGCGACCAGCTGCCGCCGTGGATCATCATCACCGCCGGACGGGAGCCGACCTCGACCCGGTCGGGGGCCTCCGTCGGCGCGGCCGTCGGCGTCGCCGTCGGAGTGGCGGTGCTCTCCGGCGGGCTGTCGGCCGGCAGGCACACGTCGAGCTGCTGCAGCGGATCCCGCCCGTAGGGGACGTCCTGGACGACGTCGATGCCGTGGTACCGCAGCGACAGCGGGTAGATGACCGGTCCGGCGGTGACCGTCGAGTTCCGGTCGCCCGTGCCGTCGGCGCTGCAGGACGCGGCGGCGCCGACGATCGCGACCGCGGCGACGAGCGCGAGCAGGAGACGACGGCCGGACTTCATCGCCAGCCACGCTACATGGGGTGGCCGCGGGTGCCAGGATGGTGGTCCCACCCGCAGGAGGATCCCGTGAGCCGTCAGAAGTCCTGGAACGCCGATCCGGAACCGCTCCTCCGCGTCGGTCCCGGGTTCCGACTCGACACCGTCGACCCCGACGGCACGCCGGGGTTCCCCGGCCGGAAGATCGACGGGCTCGAGGCGCTGGCCGCCGGTGCCTCCCGGCTCACTGCCCTGCAGGAGCGTCTCTGGGCGGCGGCGACCGCGGGCGACCAGCGGCGCGTGCTGCTCGTCCTGCAGGCGATGGACACCGCGGGCAAGGGTGGAATCGTCTCGCACGTCGTCGGCGCTGTCGACCCGAACGGCGTCCACTACGCCGGCTTCAAGGCCCCGACGGCCGAGGAGCGCGAGCACGACTTCCTCTGGCGCGTCGAACGACAGCTACCGGATGCCGGACAGCTCGGGGTGTTCGACCGGTCCCACTACGAGGACGTCCTGATCCAGCGCGTCCGTGGGCTGGCGGAACCGGCCGAGATCGAGCGGCGCTACGGCGCGATCGTCGACTTCGAGTCGCGCTTGGCCGAGCAGGGCACCACGATCGTCAAGGTGATGCTGCACATCTCGAAGGACGAGCAGCGCGAACGGCTCGGTGACCGGCTGGACCGGCCGGACAAGCACTGGAAGTTCAACCCCGCGGACATCGACGAGCGTCTGCGCTGGGACGAGTACCAGCAGGCGTACCAGGTGGCGTTCGACCGCACGTCGACCGAGCAGGCGCCCTGGTACGTCGTGCCGGCGAACCGCAAGTGGTACGCCCGCCTCGCCGTGCAGCAGCTCCTGCTCCGCGCCCTGGAGGACATGCACCTCTCGTGGCCGGCCGCTGACTTCGACGTGGCCGAGCAACGACAGCGGCTCGCCGCGTCCTGACCGGCTGCGGGTCCGGGCCCGCGGCGATCCGGACTGGAGGCCCGGCGCACCCTCGTCACGGCGCCGCCGTCCTCGACGGGGCTGGCCCGCGTCCACCGACGGGGCTGGCCTTCGTGCACACTGTCGCGTAGACTCGCTCGGTCGGCCTTCGACACCGTGGCTCGCGAGTCGCGGACGTGTTTGGGTGTTGTGTAGTTCGAGGGCTGGAATCACGTCGATCGACGACGCGATGAACCCCCTCTCCACGAACCGCCCCCGCCGATGTCGCTGCCGGGCCGCGTGGTACGTCTGCACCCCGGAAAGAACCCATGGCCCCGTACGACAAGGGCGCGAACTCGCGCGCCGACCGCTCCGACCGTGCTCGTCACCCGAACGGCACCCCCGCCGCTCGCAGTGCCAAGCACCGCGGCTTCCGAGCCCCTGAGCCCACCGCCCCGCGCCAGAAGCAGCGCTGGGACGCCGAAGAGCGGCGCTCCCGTCCGTCGTCGGGCGAGCGCCCGAACTGGGAGCCCCGCGACAGCCGCGGCAGCCGTCCGGCGTGGGAGCCCCGCGGTGCGGGTCGGCCCGCACGCGGTGACGACCGCGCCCCGCGCAGCTTCGACCGCAACGACCGCGGCCCCCGTCGGGACGACGACCGCGCACCCCGCCGCGACTCCGGCGACCGTGCCCCGCGCAGCTTCGACCGCAACGACCGCGCGCCCCGTCGGGACAACGACGCCCCGCGCTCGTTCAACCGTGACGACCGTGCCCCGCGCAGCTTCGACCGCAACGACCGCAACGACCGCGCTCCCCGTCGTGACAACGACGACCGCCCGCGTCGTTTCGACCGTGACGACCGCGCTCCCCGCAGCTTCGACCGCAACGACCGCGCGCCCCGTCGTGACAACGACGACCGCCCGCGTCGCTTCGACCGGGACGACCGCGCCCCGCGCAGCTTCGACCGCTCCGACCGCGCGCCCCGTCGTGACAACGACGACCGCCCGCGTCGTTTCGACCGGGACGAGCGCGCTCCGCGCAGCTTCGACCGCAACGACCGCAACGACCGCGCGCCCCGTCGTGACAACGACGACCGCCCGCGTCGCTTCGACCGGGACGAGCGCGCTCCGCGCAGCTTCGACCGCAACGACCGCGCTCCCCGTCGTGACAACGACGACCGCCCGCGTCGTTTCGACCGTGACGACCGCGCTCCCCGCAGCTTCGACCGCACCGACCGCCCCACCGAGCGCACCCCGTTCGTCCCCGCGGACGACGTCAAGCTCGAGAAGCTGCAGGCCGAGGCGACCATCGCCGCCGACGTCGACGGTGTGACCTTCGGCGACCTCGGCATCGGCGGCAACATCTCCCGCGCCCTCGCCGAGCTCGGCGCAGCGAGCCCGTTCCCGATCCAGGCCGCGACGATCCCCGACGTGCTCGCCGGCAAGGACGTCCTCGGCCGCGGCCGCACGGGCTCCGGCAAGACCATCGCGTTCGGCGCCCCGCTCGTCGAGAAGCTCATGGAGCACGGCGGCGGCACGAAGCGCAAGATGGGCCGCGCCCCGCGTGCGCTCATCCTCGCGCCGACCCGCGAGCTCGCCCTGCAGATCGACCGCACGGTGCAGCCGATCGCCCGCTCGGTGGGGCTCTTCACGACGCAGATCTACGGCGGTGTCCCGTACGGCCGTCAGGAGGGTGCGCTCGAGCGCGGCGTCGACATCATCGTCGGCACCCCGGGTCGCGTGCAGGACCTCCTGAACAAGGGGAAGCTCGACCTCAGCGAGGTCGTCATCTCCGTCCTCGACGAGGCCGACCACATGTGCGACCTCGGGTTCCTCGAGCCGGTGCAGGAGATCCTCCGCGCCACCGCCGAGGTCACCCCGCAGGGCAACCGCGCGCAGAAGCTGCTGTTCAGCGCCACCCTCGACACCCAGGTCGCGGCGCTCGTCGAGCAGTTCCTGCAAGAGCCGAGCGTGCACGAGGTCGCGGGTGAGGACCAGGCGTCCTCGACCATCGACCACCGCGTGCTCGTGGTCGAGCAGCGCGACAAGGACCGGGTCCTCGAGGAGCTCGTCGCCGGCGAGGGCAAGACCATCGTCTTCGCCCGCACCCGCGCCTACGCCGAGCGGCTCGCCGAGCAGTTCGAGGACGCCGGCATCCGCGCGACCTCGCTGCACGGCGACCTCAACCAGTCGCGCCGCACGCGCAACCTGTCGCTGCTCACCAGCGGCCGGGTGAACGTGCTCGTCGCCACGGACGTCGCCGCGCGCGGCATCCACGTCGACGACATCTCGCTGGTCGTGCAGGCCGACGCGCCGGACGACTACAAGGCGTACATGCACCGCTCCGGCCGCACCGGTCGTGCCGGCAAGGAGGGCACGGTCGTCACGATCGTCCCGCGCAGCCGTCGCCGGAAGATCGAGGGCATCCTCGAGCACGCCGAGATCGAGGCGGACCTCGTCGAGAGCGGTCCCGGCGATCGCATCCTCGCGGAGCTCGCCGCGCGCTGACCCGCGGACGCACCACGTGACGGACGGGAGGCCCGGTACCAGCTGGTACCGTCCCTCCCGTCACGGCCGTCGTGCCGCTGGCGCGTCACGCCGGTACCGGCGGGTGGGGCCCACCTCCCGTCCGTCGTCCGTCGCGTCGAGCGACCAGCGTCAGCGGTTGAAGAACAGCACCCCGCGCGCGTAGCCGGCCTGTCCGGCGTGCTGGACGCAGTCGTCGAGGATGCTGACGAGGCGGACGCCGACGGTCACGGGCGGGTCCCAGGCCTCGTCGACGACCGTCTCGAAGTCGTCTGCCGACAGGGTCCGCAGGTAGGCGACCGTGCGCTCGTGCACCGCGCCGAGGTAGCCGTTCAGAAGCTCCGCGGACGCCCGCACCCGACCGACGTCGTCTCGGGACATGCCGTACCCGAGCGCCTCGGCCGGGAACGGCAGGCCGAACCGCTCGACCCAGCCGTCGGCCGTCCACACCTGCTCGGAGTCGGCGAGGGCGGCGATCTGGGAGTCCTGCCCGCGCGCGATGTGCCAGGCGAGCCAGGCGAGCGTGTTCGCACCGGCGGCCGGGCGGGAGGCGAGCTGGTCCTCCGACAGGCCGTCGACGGCACGCCCGACGGTCTCGGGGACGCGGGAGAAGGCTTCGACGAGGAGTTCGGCGGGGGTCATGTCCCCGACGCTACGCCCGCCCGGGTTCAGATGCTGGTGGCTCCGGAGTGACGCTCGAGTGCCGCGCCGAACAGCGAGAACTGCGTCGCCAGTCGAGCGCGGTCGGCCGGGGCGACGACCTCGCGGACCGCAGCCGACCAGACCGCGCTGATCTGCTGTGCGACGGCCGCACCCGAAGGGGTGAGGTGCAGCAGCACGCTCCGGCGGTCGGTGGGGTTCGGGCGCCGCTCGAGGTGTCCGTGCCGCTCCAGACGGTCGATGAGCGAGGTGGTCGCTCCGGTCGAGAGCCCGAGGTACTCGCCCGCCTGCTTCGGGGTGGCGCCGCCGGTGGCCGTCTCGAGGAAGAACACCAACCGGGTGTCGGTGGCGTTGAGTCCCCGGGCGGCGCTCTCGCGGGTGAGCACCCGCGCGTTCTGGGTCTGGAAGCGACGGAACGCTGCCATCAGGTCGGTGAGGTCGTCGCCGTCCCCGGTCGCCGCGACCACGGGTGAGGTGGGGGCCGCACCGGGGAGCGGGGCGGCGAGGAGGAACGGGGGCTTCGAGGGGGTTTCCGACATGCGGGGGAGGAGCTCTTCTCGGGCGAGGGCGAGGGCGAGTGCGGGTGCTGACGGAGGGCCGAGGGGCGGACGCCGTGCTCGTCATCATCCGCTCGGGCCGGTGCACCGTCCACCCCCAGGAGAGGGGGTGTCTCTTTTCTTGTGAGCAGCACGCCGGCAAAGTAACTTGACCGTCGTACCACCTCGGCACGTAGCGCGACCAACCACCGCGGGCCCGGCCGGACCACCGATCAGACAACTTCTCCTCAGGAGCACCGCCATGTCCTCTGTCACGCCTCGTGCTGCCCGCCTCGCCGCCTGGATCGCCATCCCGGTCGCCCTCATCGCCTCCGGCGCCGTCGTCTCTACGGCCTCGTACTCCGCCTTCTCGGCGACGACCGTCAACCCGACGAGCAACTGGAACGCGGGCAGTGTCGCCCTCTCCGACGACGACTCGAACACCGCGCTGTTCAACGCGACCGCGCTGAAGCCCGGGTCGACCGGCTCCAACTGCATCACCGTCACCTCCACCGGGACGCTGCCGTCCGCGGTGAAGCTCTACGGCACCGGTGCGGCGACGACCAACGCGCTGTCGGGCTCCATCAACCTCACGGTCGAGCAGGGCACCGGTGGCGGCTTCGGGTCGTGCACCAACTTCGTCGCCGCCACGACCGGCGGCACGGTGTTCTCCGGCACCCTCGCGTCGTTCGGCTCGTCGAAGACCGACTACTCGACCGGGGTGGGCTCGTGGGCGCCGAACGGTGCCGGCACGCAGGTCTACAAGATCACGTACACGGTGCCGACCAGCGCGCCGAGCTCGGTCATGGGCGGCACCGCTTCGCTCGGGCTCACCTGGGAGGCCCAGAACTCCTGAGGGGCCCCGAACTCCTGAGGGGTCCAGAACTCCTGAGGGGACCGGCGCCCCGGCGTCGGACCCCGCACCACACACAGGCCCCGGTCGGAGGCAGTCATGGTGAGCAGCGAAGTCAGCGGTGGGTCCACCCCGCAGACCCGTGCCCGTGTCGCCCTCGACTGGGGCCGTGTCGTCGTCGCGACCTGCGCACGCGGCGTCGTCGTCACCCTGCTCGGACTCGCGCTCTGGGCCGCGGCACCCGCCGCCATCGGCTGGTCCCCGACCACCG
The DNA here is from genome assembly GCF_003234795.2 of Curtobacterium sp. MCLR17_032. Lineage (NCBI taxonomy): Bacteria > Bacillati > Actinomycetota > Actinomycetes > Micrococcales > Microbacteriaceae > Curtobacterium > Curtobacterium sp. MCLR17_032. Next base: position 673,377 of record NZ_CP126268.1, read on the forward strand.
TGATGACGGGCTCGATGGCACCGCGGCTGATGCCGGGCGACGTCGTGGTGTCCCGCCCGGTCGCGTCCGACCAGGTGAAGGCGGGGCGTGTCCTGCTCGCGGACGACCCGGACCAGGACGGGCTCCTGCGGATGCACCGGTACGTCAGTGACGGCCCGGAGCGCACGATCATCACCAAGGGTGACGCGAACCCGCAGTCCGACTCGACCCCCCTGCACCGCTCGGCCGTGCACGGGGTCGGGTACCTCCGGATCCCGTACGTGGCCGCGCCGATCGTGTGGGTCCGGACCGGCGAGTGGGCCCGGGTCGCGGTCGTCGTCCTCGGCTTCGTCGGTCTCCTCGCCCTCTGCCGGGCCGACGGGCGGATCCGGCGACGCAGCGAGGCAGCGGCCGTCGGCAGCGACGAGCCGGACGGGCCCGGTGGGCCGGACGGCCCTGGTGGACCCGCAGGGCCTGGTGACGACGCCGGCGGACCGGGCACGCGCGCACGGGGCGGACGGGAGGCGCGGCACCGCGCCGCCACGGGCCTCCCGTCCGGCGAGTCCCACCGGACCGCGACCGTCGCCGGCTCCGGTGCCGCCCGGGGGCGGCGGGCGGCACGGGTGCAGGCCGCGGCGCAGCAGCGGAAGCGACAGCGACACTTCCGCCGGGGCGGAGGCGTCGCCGTGGTCGTGACGGCAGCGGTGGTCGCGGCGCTCCTGCCGGGGGCCGCGGTCGCCGCGCCGTGGACCGCACGGACGGTCAACCCGGGCATGCAGCTCGCGACGCTCCGTCCCACCGTCCTCTCGTCGTTGAAGTGCACCTCGAACACCTCGCCCCTGGGCGTGAAGACCGCCACGGTCTCCTGGATCGCGACCGGTGGTGATGCCCCGGTCCGGACCGAGCTGATGAGCGGCTCCACCGCCGTGGCCGGCGTCACCGGGACCACCGCGTCAGCGTCGGGGACACCGCAGTCGTTGACCCTGACGGGCGGCAGCGGGCTGTCGCTCGGGGGCTCCACCGTCCTGACCCTGCGCGCGGACTACGGCGCCGGATGGACGGTCGCCGCTCAGGGCACGACCACGGTCACGGTCCGGACCTTCACCATCGCCGGCATCGGCGCCGCCGCGGAGTGCGTCGCCTGACCGTCCTCCACCGGTCCCGCACGGCGTCCCGGGATGTCCGCGGGGGCCGTTACCGTGGCTCGCATGCGGATCCTGCACACGGGCGACTGGCACCTCGGACGCACGCTGCTCGGTGCCGACCTGCTCGAGCACCAGGCGGTGTTCCTCGACCACCTCGTGCGGGTGGTCCGCGAACGCGCGGTCGACCTCGTGGTCGTCGCCGGCGACGTCTACGACCGGGCGATCCCGCCGGTCGAGGCCGTCCGGATGCTCTCGCACGTGCTCGAACGGCTGTCCGAGACCGCGACGGTCGTCGTGACGCCGGGCAACCACGACTCCGCGGTCCGGCTCGGGTTCGGCGCCGGGGTGATGAGCGACCGCGTCCGGATCCTCGCCGAGCCGTCCCGGCTGGCGGAACCGGTGCTCGTCGACGCCGGTGACCCGAGCGGTCCGGTCGCCGTGTACGGCCTGCCCTACCTGCAGCCCGACATGGTCCGGTACGCGCTCGCGCCGGTGCCGGACGAACCCCTCGCCCGCTCGCACCAGGCCGTCGTCGGAGCCGCGATGGACCGGGTCCGCGCCGACCTCGCGGGCCGTCCGGGCACCCGCTCGGTCGTCGTCGCGCACGCGTTCGTCGGCGGCGCCCTGGCCAGCGACAGCGAGCAGGACATCCGCGTCGGCGGGGTCGACCGCGTCGCCGAGTCCACCTTCGACGGCATCGACTACGTCGCCCTCGGCCACCTGCACGGCCCGCAGCGGGTCGGGGCCGGGGACCGGATCCGGTACGCGGGCTCCCCGCTGGCGTTCTCGTTCGGGGAGCGGAACCACACCAAGTCCGTGACGCTCGTCGACCTGGGGGCAGACGGCACAGTCACGGTCGAACTCCTGCCGACCCCGGTGCCCCGACCCCTCGTCGACGTCCGCGGCAGCATCGAGCAGATCGAGTCCGGGGTGTTCGCCGAGCACGTCGACGCCTGGGTCCGGATCGCCGTCACCGACACCGTGCACCCCGAGCGGTTGTACGCCCGCGTGAAGGACCGCTTCCCGCACGCGCTCGCCATCACCCACGAGCCCGCCGACGCCCCGGAACGCTCCGCCGCCCGAGCGGTGAGCGCGACCAGCGACCCGGTGGAGGTCGCCGCGGACTTCGTCACCTACGCCACCGGCGGTGCCCCGGACGACGTCGAACTCGCGATCCTCCGCGACGCCTACGAGTCCGCGGCCGCCGCCCTGGCCGAGCAGGGAGCACGCTGATGTACCTGCACCGCCTGGAACTCCGTGCCGTCGGACCGTACCCGGACCTGGTGTCGATCGACTTCGCGTCCCTGGCCGCCTCCGGGGTGTTCCTGCTCGAGGGACCGACCGGATCGGGCAAGTCGACCATCATCGACGCCGTCGTCTACGCCCTGTACGGCGGCCTCGCGGGCAGCGACGCCAGCACCGACCGTCTGCACAGCCAGCACGCCGACCCCGCGGTCGAGCCCTTCGTCGAGCTCGTGTTCGAGACGAGCGCCGGCGTGTACCGGGTCCGCCGCACCCCGCCGTACGACCGCCCGAAGCAGCGGGGGACCGGCACGATCCGGCAGCAGTCCTCGGCGCAGCTGGTCCGCCTGGCCGATCCGTCCGACCTGGTCGGCGAGCCGATCTCGCACCGCGCGCCGGAGATCGGCGTCGAGATCGCCCGGGTCATCGGGCTGAACCGCGACCAGTTCCTGCAGACCGTGGTCCTGCCGCAGGGCGAGTTCCAACGGTTCCTCCGCGCTCCGGGCGAGGACCGTCGGAAGCTCCTGCAGTCCCTGTTCGGCACCGCGATCTACGACCGGACCGCGGACGAGCTCGCCGCCCGACGCCGGACGGCCGTGGCGGAGGTCGAGGCCGCGGACGCCCGGGTGCGCGACGCCCTCGGGCGCTTCCAGCAGGCGTCCGGGGACGACGACGCCGACGAGTCGACCGCGCCGGACGTCGTCGCGGGACTGCGGGGGAGCGCCACCGCACTCGAGCAGGCCCGTACCCGGGCACGTGCCGACGCCGAGCACGCCGTCGCCCACCTGCACGACGTGACCACCCGGCTGGCCGCCCTCGACCGGCGACGCGGACTGCTCGCCCGGCAGGACGCCCTGGCGGCGGACGCTCCGACGATCGCCGGACACCGGACCGCCCTGGGCCTCGCCGACCACGCCGCCGTGGTCGTGGCCGTCGCGGACGGCGCCGCCGCTGCCGAGGACCGCCTGACCGCCCTGGTCGGGGAACGCTCGGCCGTCCGCGACCGGCACGACGTGACCGACCACACACCGCGGGACACCTCCGACCGGCTCGCCGCGGTCCGGTCCGAGGTCCGCCACCTGGTCGACCTCGAGCAGTCGCTCGACCAGCGTGCCGCCGCCGTGCAGTCGGCGACGGTGGACCTCGAGCGGACGCAGACGCGGCTCGCCGAGGCCGCCACCGCCCTCGCGTCGCGTCCGGACGAGCGTGCCGCGATCGTCCTCGACGCCGAGCGGTCCGCCGAGTCCGCCGCCGACACCGGCGCTGCCGAACGCGCGGTCGAGACGGCCCGAGAGCTGGCGGATCTGCTCGCCGCGCGTCGGGTCGCCGCTGAGCGGACGTCGGACCGAGCCGCCGCGGTGACGACGGCCGCCACCCACGCCTCCGCCGCCCTCGCCACCGAGAACGACCTGCGCGCCCGACGCATCGCCGGTCTCGCCGGTGAGCTCGGTGCCGCGCTCGTCCCCGGTGACCCCTGCCCGGTGTGCGGCGCCGTCGAGCACCCCGCCGTGGCGCGACCGCAGGACGACCACCCGAGCGCCGAGCAGATCGACACCGCCGCGGTGGCACGCGCCGACGCCGAGCGGGCCCTCGCCGCCGCGACGGCCGACCACGCCGTCGCCCAGGCCGAACTCGTCCGGCTGAGCGAGGCGGTCGGGGAGCACGACGACGACTCGGTGGCCCGGCAGCGCGCCGAGGCCGACGCACGCCTGGCCGCCGCCCGCGCCGCGGCTGCCGCGGTGCAGGAACACGGACGACGGCTGCAGGCCCACGACCTCGCCACCCGTGCGCTCGAGGACGACCACACCGAGCTGGTCACCCGGAGCCGGCTGCTCGCCGACCGGATCGAAGGGGACCGATCCCGCCTGGGCGAGGACCGAGCCCGGGTCGACGAGGCCCGGGAGACCGTCCGCGCTGTGCTCGAGCACGCCGTCACCGCGGGTGCTGGCGTCGAGGCCCGGGCCGCGGCGGACCTCGACGCCGAGCCGACTGCCACCCTCGCCGAGGTCGTGGCGCGGGTCGACGTCCTCGTCACGGTCCTCCGCACCGTCGCCGACCTCGACGATCGGGTGACCGCCGCCGAGCGGGACGTCGCCGACCGCAAGGCCGAGGTGGACGCCGCACTGCAGGCCCAGGGGTTCGCGGACGTCACCGCTGCACGGACCGCTGCGCTCCGGCGCGCCGACGCCGACCGGTTGCGGGCACTCGTCGCGGCGGCCGACCGTGAGCAGGCCGTCGTGGAGGCGGGGCTCGCCGAACCCGCGGTGGTCGCAGCCGCGGCAGATGCAGACGCAGCAGCCGCTGCCGACGCGCCAGCCATCCTCGACCGGGACGCCGCGCAGGCTGCACGGGACGCCGCAGCCGCCGCCCTCGACGACGCGACCCGGGCTGCTGCCGCCGCAGCCGACCGGGCGGCCGCCGCCGACAAGTGCGCCGCAGACCTGTCTCGGGCCGTCCGCGCCCGGGACACCACGAGCGCCGAGAGCCGGGCCGTGGTCCGCCTCGCCGACATCGCCGCAGCGGCCACGAACGTCAACCCGACCGGCATCACCCTCGGCACCTACGTGCTGATGCGCCGCTTCGAGGACGTCGTCGCCGCGGCCAACGACCGGCTGCGGGCGATGCTCGCCGGCCGGTTCACCCTCGAGACGTCCGACGAGCGGGAATCCGGCACCCGGGCCCGTCGGACCGGCCTCGCACTGGCCGTCCGTGACCACCTGACCGACAGCACGCGAGACCCACGCAGCCTGTCGGGCGGCGAGACCTTCACGTTCTCGCTCTGCCTGGCGCTCGGGCTCGCCGACGTCGTGCAGGCCGAGGCCGGCGGGGTGTCCCTCGGCACGCTGTTCGTCGACGAGGGGTTCGGCACGCTCGACCCGGAGACGCTCGACGACGTCATCGGCCAGCTGTCCCGCCTGACCGCCGGCGGGCGCCAGGTCGGCATCGTCAGCCACGTCGAGGAACTCAAGCAGCGGATCCCGGAGCGGATCGCGGTGCGCCGGACCCCCGAGGGTGGTTCGCGCGTGACGACGACGGTCTGAGCACCGGGAGCGGTCAGACCGTCGTCACACGGCACGTCGGCAGCCGGGGCGTCAGGGGTGTGGCGTCGAGTCCACGGTGCCGTCGGGCGGCGGCAGGATGTCGGCCGCGATCCACGGGAACACCCACGTGAAGAGCACGAACACGATGGCGACGAGCAGCACGAGCAGCTCGAGCACCTTCAGTGCGGTGGGTCCGGGCAGCACGCGCCAGACGAGGGGGAAGATCACTTGGCGGCCTCCGTCAGTTCCTTCGGCGTGCCGTCGGACGCCTGCATCCAGTAGTCCATCTTCGCGTGCACGATGTACCGCTGGGCGGCGGACCACATCGGGTGGCAGGCGGTCAGGGTCAGCCAGCGGTCCTCGGCGGACGGCTCCACGCCGGGCTTGTTCGGGACCGGGGCGATGGTCTCGATGTGGTCGGGCGTGACGATCTGGCTGTCGGTGACCTTGTAGACGTACCAGACGTCGAACTTCGTCTTGGCGTCGGTGACACGGACCACGATCGGGTCGCCGGGCTTGAGGTCGGCGATCTGGTTGAGCGGCTTGCCGTACGTGACACGGTGGCCGGCGACGGCGAAGTTGCCCTCGGCGCCGGGCATCGCGGTGTCCTGGTAGTGGCCGAGTCCGATGGTGTTGAGGACCTTCTCGCGGTCGGTGCCCTCGCCGATGGGACGGTTGTAGTCCGACCCGAAGCGCGGGATCTGCATCGTCCCGAACACCGTCGACAGCCCCGGCGGTTCGCTCAGGACGGGAGCGGCGTCACGGCGCTCGGTGCCGACGATCTTCTTCGGCTCCGGCTGGTCGAGCGTCTGCACGAGCTTCGACTGCTCGTTCACGGCGACGACGTCGGTCCACCAGGCGGTCCACACGACGTACAGACCGGTGCCGGCACCCGCGATGATGAGGAGTTCGGCCAGCAGGGCGACGAGCGCGCCCCCGACCGTCTGCCGTGGTCGCCGACGTCGGGGCCGTTCGGTGCCGTCGTCGTCGCGGGCATCGCGCCGCGACGGCATCGTGTCGTGAGAGGTCACAGGGGCTCCGGATCGGTGAGGTCGGCGCAGTAGGTCTATCAGACCACGACGACGGCCCGCTGCGGGCGTCTTCCACAGCCCGGTCCCGAATCGGTGATCGATCCTCAGCCGTCGTCCTCGCTACCGTGGTGCGGATGGAGACCGTGATCCGTCCGTTCCGCCCCACCGACACCGAGGCCGTCGTCGCGCTCTGGGAGTCGTGCGGCCTGGTCCGCCCGTGGAACGACCCCCGCCGCGACATCGCGCGGAAGGCCACGGTGCAGCCGGAGCTCTTCCTGGTGGCGACCGACCGGGAGGCCGTGGTCGCCGCCGGCATGGCCGGTTTCGACGGGCACCGGGGCTGGGTCAACTACCTGGCGGTGTCGCCGGACCGGCAGGGTGGTGGGCTCGGCCGGCGGCTGATGGCCGAGTTCGAGCGGCTGCTCACCGACCTCGGGTGCCCCAAGGTCAACCTGCAGGTCCGCGCCGGCAACGAGCAGGTCATCGCCTTCTACGAGGCGCTCGGCTACGCCGACGACCGCACGGTCTCGCTCGGCAAACGCCTCATCTCGGACGACGGTGCCGACGCCCCCGATGACGCCCCCAGTGACGCCCGTTCCGACGCCCGCACCGGCCCCGGGACCGCTGCCGCGTCCTGAGCCGATCCGCAGGAGGACTGTCAGGCACCTCTCGATGGACCCGGTCGGTCAGGACACCGCGAGCCCGACGGACGCGGCGAACGCCAACACGATCCCGGTGGTCTGCAAGGCGGTCAGTCGTTCGCGCAGCACGATGCCGGCGAGCACCACGGTGCCGATCGGGTACAGCGCGTTGAGGACGCTGATCACCGGCAGGGTCGACGGGACGTCGCTCGAGTGCAGGCCGGCCTGGATGAACACGTTCGCCATCGCGTCGAACACCCCGCAGCCGATCACCACGAGCACGAGGGCCCGCGCGGGCCGCACCCGCCCAGCGTGCACCCGACCAGGCCGCACCCGCCCGACCACGGGGCGGACGTCCGGCGTCGTCGTGGCGGCGGGCGTGCCTCCCGGCCGTGTGCCGACCCGGCCACCCAGCCGCAGGGTGACGAGGGCCGCCGCACCGAGCAGCACGACCTGCAGCGTCCGGGCGACCAGCAGGGTCGCGACGCCGGAGTCGGGCGGCGAGGCGTCGTACCCGAGCACGACCCCGCCGAAGCCGCACCCGGCGACCGCCGCGGTGACGACCCCGCGGAGGGTGAGGCGGGCGCCTCCCGGATCGGGGACCGCGGCGACGAGCACCACGGCGACCACCGCGACCACGAGCGCGACCACGCCGAGCGGGGACAGCACGGTGCCGCGGACGAGCGCGACGACGACCGGGACGACCGCGGAGAAGACGGCGGTGAGCGGGGACAGCACGCTCATCGGGCCGATCGCGAGCGCGGCGTAGAGCAGCAGGACGCCGACGCCGCCGGAGACGCCGGCCACCACCCCGGCGACCGCGGCCTGCTCGGAGAACCGACCGCCGAGGACCGCGAAGCCGACGAGCAGCGGGACCAGGCCGACCAGGGCCGCGACGGCCGCGACGCGCACCGGCCGGACCCGACGGGACGCCAGCCCACCGAGGAAGTCGGCGGCCCCGTAGACGAGGGCGCCACCCAGGCCGAGCAGCACGGTGATCACGGGTCCCATCCTGCCCGCACCGGTACTCTGCACGGCGTGAGCGTTCCCTACCACCGGTTGCCCCGTGTCGATGCGAACTGGCGGTGGTGGCGGCCACTGGTCGCCGTGGCGGTGTTCCTCGGCTTCTACCTGGCGTCGCAGATCGTCATCGCGATCGCGTACTTCGTGCCGATCGGCGCGCAGCGCGGACCGGCCGGGCTCACCGACCTGACGGAGAAGCTCTCGTCTGGCGCGCTCGACCCGACCGACCCGCTCATCCTGTCGCTGACGCTGGTGTCGCTCGTGGTGCTGCTGCCGGCGATCATGCTGTCCACGAAGATCGCCGGGCTCGGCCCCTACGGGCTGCTGTCGTCGGTCCGGACCCGGGTCCGCTGGGGCTGGCTCGGCTGGTGCCTGCTGCCGCTCCTGGTGCTCGCGGTCGTGATGTTCCTGTTCCAGGGCGCCGGGTACGTCGCGACCGACGGCGGCCTGCACTGGAACACCGCGGAACTCGGGCAGTCGACCGTGACCCTGCGGACGCTGACCCTGACGATCCTGCTGGTGGTCCTGCTGGTGCCGTTCCAGGCCGCGGCCGAGGAGTACGTCTTCCGCGGCTTCCTCATGCAGACGATCGGCTCGTGGATCCCGCTCCGTGCGGTCGGCGCCGTCGTCGCGGTCGCGGTGTCGACCGTGCTGTTCGCCGTCCTGCACGTGCCGAACGGCTACAACATCTGGGGCATCCTGGACGTCGGCTCGTTCGGACTGGTCGCAGCCGTCATCGTGCTGCGGACCGGCGGGCTCGAGGCCACGGTCCTGCAGCACGCGCTCAACAACATCATGATCTTCGTGCTGCAGGCCCCGGGCTGGTCGCAGGTCGACCTGACCGGCGAGGGGTCGCAGGGCAGCTGGCAGGGGTTCGTCGTGACGCTCGGCACCTCGCTGCTCTACTGGGCACTCGTCGAGCTGACGGCGTGGTGGCGCAAGCTCGACCGCCGGTTCCCCGGGCAGGAGGCACCGCGGTTCCGTGGGCAGACGCCGCTCTGGGCGGGTGGCCGGCAGTGGCTCCGGCCGGGAGGCGCGGGCTGGTCGGGTGCGCCGGCGCGCGGCCACGAGACGGGCGCCTCCGAGACGGGCGCGTCCGGCGGCCCGGGGCTGGTCGGGGCGGGTGCGGGCGGGCCGGTGGCGTCGGCTGTGGACAAGTCCGGTGGTGTCGGCACGCGGCCGTAGGCTCGTCGCATGAGTTCGAGTGGTGTCGCTGCGCCCGGAACCGAGGCAGCTGGGCCCCGGTCCGCTGCGCTCGACGTGCTGCACCGGGTCTGGGGCTACGACGCCTTCCGCGGGGAACAGGCCCAGATCATCGACCGAGTGGTCGCCGGTGGGGACGCTCTCGTCCTGATGCCGACCGGCGGCGGCAAGTCGCTCTGCTACCAGGTGCCCTCGCTCGTCCGCGACGGCATCGGGGTGGTCGTCTCCCCGCTGATCGCCCTCATGCAGGACCAGGTCGACGCCCTCGCCGCCAACGGTGTCCGAGCCGCGTTCCTCAACTCCACGCAGGGACCGGACGAGCGCGCCCGGGTCGAGCGGGACATCGTCACCGGCCAGGTCGACATGCTCTACCTGGCGCCCGAACGACTGAAGATCGAGTCCACGCGCTCCCTGCTCGACCGGGCCCGGATCGCGCTCTTCGCGATCGACGAGGCGCACTGTGTGGCGCAGTGGGGGCACGACTTCCGCCCGGACTACCTCGAGCTCAGCGTGCTCCACGAACGCTGGCCGGACGTCCCCCGGATCGCGCTGACGGCCACCGCGACGCCGCAGACCCACCGCGAGATCTCGGCCCGGCTCGGGCTCGACGACGCCGCGCACTTCGTCGCCGACTTCGACCGGCCGAACATCCAGTACCGGATCGAGCCGAAGACCGGCGCGATGCAGCAGCTGCTGACGTTCATCCGCACCGAGCACAGCGGCGACGCCGGCATCGTCTACTGCCTGTCCCGCAACTCGGTCGAACGCACCGCGGCGGCCCTCGTGCAGCAGGGCATCGCCGCGCTGCCGTACCACGCGGGCCTCGACGCCCGGGTGCGGGAGCGGAACCAGGCCCAGTTCCTCCGCGAGGACGGGATCGTCATGGTCGCCACCATCGCGTTCGGCATGGGCATCGACAAGCCCGACGTCCGCTTCGTCGCGCACCTCGACATGCCGAAGTCGGTCGAGGGCTACTACCAGGAGACCGGGCGTGCCGGGCGTGACGGGCTGCCCTCCACCGCGTGGCTCGCCTACGGGCTGAACGACGTCGTGCAGCAGCGCCGCATGATCGACCAGTCCGAGGGGGACGCCGCGCACCGACGGCAGCTCAGCGCGCACCTCGACGCGATGCTCGCCCTGTGCGAGACGATCGAGTGCCGCCGGGTGCGCCTGCTCGCGTACTTCGGGCAGGAGTCGTCGGCGTGCGGCAACTGCGACACGTGCCTGGCGCCGCCCGAGTCCTGGGACGGCACCGTGCCCGCTCAGAAGCTGCTCTCCACCATCGTGCGGCTCGACCGCGAGCGCGGCCAGCGCTACGGCGTCGCACACCTGGTCGACATCCTCACCGGCAAGCAGTCGCCCCGCGTGACCGAACTCGGGCACGACTCGCTCGCCACGTTCGGCATCGGCCAGGACCTGTCCGACGCCGACTGGAAGGCCGTGGCCCGACAGCTGCTGGCGCAGGGGTACGTCGCGGTGTCCGGCGACGGGTACGGCACGCTCGTCCTCAGTCCGACGAGCGCCGAGGTGCTGGCCGGTCGTATCGAGGTCCGGATGCGCCGCGACCCCGTGAAGACCCCGCGAGCCGGTCGGAGCCGTCGCGCCGCCGTGGTGTCGGACATGCCGCAGGAGGCGATGCCGCTGTTCGAGTCGCTGCGGCAGTGGCGTGCCGGGCAGGCTCGCGAGCAGGGGGTCCCCGCGTACGTCGTGTTCAACGACGCCACCCTGCGTGGGATCGCCGCGGTGAAGCCGGCCGACCTCGACGAGCTGTCGGAGATCTCGGGCGTCGGTGCGGCGAAGCTCGAGTCCTACGGGCGGGCCGTCCTCACCGTCGTGGCGGCCGCCGTCTGACCCATGCCGCTCGGGGCATGTCGCCCCCGGGCCCGTCATTACACTCGGTACCTCCCGCCCACCAGGAGGCCGTGTGTCCCGTTCGACGAAGCCCGCCACCGTGCTCGGGCGCGCCGTGGTGGCGCCGCTCGCACGACTGCTGTGGCGGCCCGAGGTGGTCGGTCGGAAGAACGTCCCGAAGCGCGGACCGGTGATCCTGGCGAGCAACCACCGGTCCTTCATCGACTCCCCGACGATCACGCTCCTGGCGCCGCGCAAGGTGTCGTTCCTCGCGAAGCAGGAGTACTTCACCGGCACGGGCTTCCGCGGTGCACTGTCGCGCGCGTTCTTCTCCGGCATCGGTGCGATCGGCGTCGAGCGGGGTGCCGGAGCCGCCGCGCAACAGGCCCTGGACCTCGGGCTCGCACGACTCGAGGCGGGCGAGGCCTTCGCGATCTACCCCGAGGGCACCCGGTCGCTCGATGGTCGGCTCTACAGGGGCCGGACCGGGGTGGCGTGGCTCGCCCTGACGAGCGGGGCGCCGGTGGTCCCCGTCGCCCTCACCGGCACCGAGCACGTGCAGCCCGTCGGGTCGCGGATGCCCCGGCTGGCCCGGGTGCGGATCGAGTTCGGGGAGCCGATGGACCTGTCCGGCTTCGGCGCTGCGAGCTCGGGCCGTGCGCGGCGTCAGGCGACGGACGCGGTGACGGCGGCGATCCAGGCCCTCAGCGGTCAGGAGCCGGCCGGCGTCTACAACGAGCCGCCGACGACGATCGTGGAGCGGGTCAAGCGGATGCTGCACCACGACGACCGTGGGGACGCGCAACCCGACTGACGCGCACTATTGCATATGTGAAATACGCATACTATGCTCGATCCGGCTCGTCGGGATCAGCATCGACGGGTCGCCCGAATCCGCCAGGGAAAGGCCCGTCATGTCCTCCACGCCCCTCTTCGACGCGATCGCCCGCCGCAGTGCGCAGTCCGGCGCTGCTCCGTCTTCCCCGATCGCCACGCCTGCCCGGAACGCCGCGCCCACCACGATCGCTCCGTCGGCCTCGACCGCGCCGGCTGTCCGTCTCGACGCACCGGCTGGTCTGAGCGTGCCCAGCGCCGACCTGGCCGCGGTCCACGGTCCCGCGACCTCCGTCCCGTCGTCGCCGCTCGCCGTCGTCCCCGCGGACCTGGTCGAGATGATCGACGGGATCCCCGCGAGCCTCCGCGCCTCCCTCGCCCGTGAGCACGTCGTCTGCCAGGAGCAGCTGCCCCTGGTCGAAGCGGTCGTCGACGCCGTGACCCGCGCGGTCGTCGACGCCGTCGCGATCGAGGTCGAGCGGATCGTCGCCAGCGGCGTCGTCCGCGGCTGAGCCGGAGACGTGTCGTCGTCCATCCCGGTGCAGTACGGGTCCCGTCGGGCCCGTCGCACCGCAGAGGCCCTCCCGGGCACCCGTCGATCGCACGCCGGTCGATCGGACGCCCATCGACCGCACGCCGGCCGACCGGATGCCAGCCGGCCGCAGGCCCACCGATCCGATGCCAGCCGACCGCAGGCCCACCGATCGGGCGCCCGTCGTTCCAGCCTCCGTCCACCGCGACGGTCGGCGGTGAGCGCCGCGCACCGGCCGACGAGCCGGCCGCACCGCCGGTTCCGGCCCGGGGTCGCGCTGACGGTCTCACTCGTCCGGGCGTCGATCGTCGCCGCGGCGCACGACGTCCGACAGCACTGCTGGGCCCGTCGTGGCCTCGCACTGACGTCGATCGCCCTCGCGGCCTGCCTGGTCGTCACCGACACCGCGCCCCGGTCGGCGATCGCCGCCCCGGTCGAGGCCCTCGCCCCGGGCCCGCCGAACCAGGACTTCCGGGTGCACGGGACCGCCCCGGACACCACGGCCCGCGCGGACTTCACCGTGGTGGGACGGACCACTGACGGGGTGCTGCTCGCCCGGACGCCCGGGTCGACCGTCGCCGCTGCCCGTCCGGTCGCGGGCACGATCCCCTCGGCCGGCAACTTCGGTGGTCGGAACGTCGCCGGGTGCGCCGCGTGTTCGACGAGTCACCAGGGGACGGACTTCGCCGCCGCGAGCGGGACACCCGTCGTCGCCGTGATGTCCGGCACCGTCGAGTCCGCCGGGGTGTTCGGCGGCTACGGCAACCAGGTGCTGCTCCGGCACCCGGACGGCACCGAGACGCGCTACGGCCACCTCTCGGTCATCGGCGTCCGACCCGGTCAGACGGTCGGGGTCGGGGAACGCATCGGCGCGGTCGGCAGCACCGGGGTCTCGACCGGCCCGCACCTGCACTTCGAGGTGATCCTGGGCGGCCGTCCGGTCGACCCCGAACCGTGGCTGGCCGCGCGGGGTCTCCTGCACTGACGGGCGTCGTCTGACTTCTCTCCACAGGTGCTCCGCTGCTGCGTCGGCGTCCCGGGAAGCCGCGTAGCGTCAACGTCGTCGTGGCAGAGAGCCACGCGGTGAGGAGACCACGGTGCGTGTGTCGGTGTTGGGAACCGGAGCGATGGGAGCAGGCGTCGCACAGTCGCTGCTCCGAGCGGGGCACGACGTCACGGTGTGGAACCGCACCGCAGACCGCGCCCGGCCGCTCGGCGAGCACGGTGCGACGGTCGTCACCGACGCTGCCGAGGCGGTGTCCGGGGCGCAGGTCGTCCTGCTGACCCTGTTCGACACCGACGCGGTGGTCGACGTCCTCGAGCACGCCGCCGGTGACGCTCCGGAGGACGCCGTCTGGGTGCAGGCGTCGACGATCGGGGTCGCCGGCACCGAGACCGTCGTCCAGCTCGCCGCGAAGTACGGCATCACCCTGGTCGAGGCGATGATGCTCGGCACCAAGGCCCCGGCCGAGCAGGGCAAGCTCACGATGCTCGTCGCTGGTGCGGACGACCCGGTGTCGCTCGTCGGCCCGGTGCTGGACGCGGTCAGCGCGAAGGTCGTCCGGGCGGGCGACCAGGTCGGGCAAGGCACGGCGCTCAAGCTCGCCGCCAACGCCTGGATCGCGTCGATCACCGCTGCGACCGGGCAGTCGCTCGCCATCGCCCGCGCGCTCGGACTCGACCCGCAGCTGTTCCTCGACGCGATCGACAGATCGGCCAGTGACTCGGCGTACGCGCACACCAAGGGTGCGGCGATGATCGCGGGGGAGTACCCGGCGCAGTTCGCACTCGACGGCCTCCGCAAGGACATCGGTCTCATCACGGATGCGGCACGTGGCGCGGACGTCGACACGACGCTGCTCGACGCCCTCGGACGCGTCTACGCCGAAGCCAGCGCGGCGGGACACGGCGGCGACGACATAGCGGCGGTCGGCACCGCGTTCTGACCGACGCCGGTGCGGACCGGAGACGGTCCGCACCGGCGACGACGGGTTCGGGGAGAGGACAGGTCCGGGGAGACGACGGGGTCGGAGAACCGTCCGGTCCGGGGTGGGGTCAGGCGCGGCGGAACAGGTCGCGCAGGCGCCGGGCGAACCGCCTGACCGACTCGTCGTTCAGCGTGTTCGCGAGGTCGAAGGCCTCCCGCGTCGGATCCGCTCCGTCACGGATGCGCCGGAGCGCGGCATCGGCCCGGGCGCGGGCGTCGAGCTCGGCCGCGGGCATGTCGTCCTCGGGCTCGCGCATCGTCTCAGCGTACGCCGGGGTCCTCGGCGGCCGGCCTGACGGAGAGTTCGCGCTCCGGCTCAGTCCTGGTCGAGGTCGGTGTCGTCGACCGCGCCGGCCATCTGCTGCAGGAACGCCACGACGACGGCCATGTCCTCGGGCGGCAGGTGCTGGGCGACCTCGACGGCCCGGGAGTCCAGGTCACCGATGACGGCCAGGGCCCGACGCATCGACTTGCCGGTCGCGGTGAGGATGACGCCGCGCCGGTCGCCCGGGTCCGCGTGCCGCTCGACGTGGCCGGAGCGGACGAGCCGGTCGACGAGCGCCGAGGTCGACGCTGCGGTGATGCCGAGGCGCTCCGCGAGTTCCTTCGAGTTGACGGTCCGGCCGGAGGTCTCGGCGTCGACGAGGACCCGCAGGGCCATCAACGCGTTCTCGCCGATCCCGAGTTCCTCACGCACGCGACGCTGGGCAGAACTCTCGGCAGTGCGGTACCGACGCAGGGCGTTCAACACGTCCACTGCGTCGACCCGGGAGTCCTCGCCGTACCAGAACCCCGGGGCTGCTGTCGTCACCTCGGAAGTCATACGGACAATGCTAGACGGTCTAGTTAGTTTGTCTAGCGAGCGTGATGACTTGCACGCTCAGCGTCCAGGGTGCGGCCAGGCGGCGTCCCCCGAACGGCCACAGGACTGACTTCCGCTCATCGTCGTGGACCGCCGCAACACCGGTGACGCGGCTCGGAAACACCCCGGCAACGAGCCCTCAGTAGGTTCGCCGCATGCAGGAGTCGCCGTGCTGAACCGACTCGCCAGGAGCGTCCACAGTGTCGGGGGCGCGGTCGAGCGGACGGACGTCGTCGCGCGCCTGCTCGACGTGCACCTGGCACGGCGGGACCCCTCGGCGGACGACCCGGGTCTCGGCCGGGACCTCCGGACCGTGGTCGGGGCGGCGGTGCCGCCGGATGCCGACCTCAGTCCGTCGGCGACCCTCGACGCCCTGGCCCTCGACCGCCACGAACCGGCGTCGATCGCCGCGGCCGTCGCCGTCGCACGGGACGACGCCCGTCGGGCACGGGACGTCGTGTCCACCGAACTCTGGGACTGCCTCAACACGACGCGCTCCCGGCTGCCGCGGAAGATCGTCGGCGAGAAGGCGCACGAGTTCCTCGGCTGGGTCCGCGAGCGCAGCGCCCTGGCCGTCGGCGTGGTCGACGGGGACGTCAGCCGCGACGAGGTGTGGGAGTTCTTCACG
This sequence comes from Curtobacterium sp. MCLR17_032, assembly GCF_003234795.2. Taxonomy (NCBI): domain Bacteria; kingdom Bacillati; phylum Actinomycetota; class Actinomycetes; order Micrococcales; family Microbacteriaceae; genus Curtobacterium; species Curtobacterium sp. MCLR17_032. The sequence goes on from NZ_CP126268.1 coordinate 689,376, forward strand.
CTCGGCCGCTCCCTGACGCGGTTGACCGTGACCGCGCGGATGCTCGCCTCGGACCTGCTCGACCCGGGTTCGGTGACGTCGTGGTCGACGGCGCTCCGTGCCTGCGGGGCGGGCGAGGCGTTCCACCGCGAGTTCCGACACGGCAGCACCTCGGCGGACGCGGCCGCGTTCCTCCTGCTCGACGAGCACAGTCCTCGATCGCTGCTGTTCCTGGCCCGTCGCAGTGAGGGATGCCTCGACGACCTGGTCGGCGTGCACCTGGCGGACGAGGTCCGGGCGTTCGGCGCGGCCCGCGCCGAGCTCGAGACGGTGACGCCGGAGACCGCCGTGGACGCTGCCCGGACGGCCGGCTCCCGGCTCGCCGCGGCCGCGGAGGCGATCACTGCCGCCCTGGACCGCCGGGTGTTCACCGCACCGGAGCCCGCCCACTGACACGGGCCCGCTCACCGGAACGAGACCCGGGTCCTCGACCGGAAGCCCCGGCGTCTAGACCGGACTCGACCGTTCCACCACGGCCTCGTCGTGCTGCAGGTCCCGCCGGACGGCTGCCCGAGCGGCCCGGGAACCCGCTGCCGGCACGACGACGGGCAGCGACCGGGTGACCGCCAGGTGCAGGCGGTTGTCCGCGTCGTAGCGCAGCCGGACGTGCTGGAACCGGACGAGCCAGACGAGCGCGATCGCCAGCGCGACGAAGCCCGACAGTGCGCCGACCCCGATCGCCCACCGCGGACCCCAGGCATCGGCGACCGCGCCGACGATCGGGGCACCGAGCGGGGTGCCGCCGGCGAAGACCGCCATGTAGAGGGCCATCACCCGGCCGCGCATCGCGGGCTCGGTGGTGGTCTGCACGAGGGCGTTCGCCGTGGTCATGAAGGTCAGCGAGGCGAGCCCGAGGAAGGCGAGCAGGATCGCGAACGTCCAGTACGTGGGCGCGAAGGCCGCGGCGGTGCAGGCGAGTCCGAACCCGCCCGCCGCGATGGTCAGCGTGCGCATCCGGGGGACCTCGCGCCGCGCCGACAGCAGGGCGCCGAGCACCGATCCGACCGCCATCACCGAGTTGAGCAGGCCGAACTCGCCGGCGCCGCGGTGGAACTCCACACGCGCCATCGTCGAGGTGAAGATCGCGAAGTTCACGCCGAAGGTCCCGACGACGAAGATCATGCAGAGCACCACGATGATGTCCGGTCTGGTGCGGACGTACCGGAAGCCCGCGATCAGCTGCCCCTTGCCGCGTGGGGCCCGTGCCCGGTCGGCGAGCTGCTCCGGGTCGACGAACCGCAGCGCGATGAGGACGGCCAGGAACGACCCGGCGTTGATGACGAACACCCACCCGGAGCCGATCGCCGCGATGAGGACACCGGCGACGGCGGGGCCGATGAGCCGGGCCGCGTTGAACGACGCCGAGTTCAGTGCGACGGCGTTCGAGACCTGCTCGCCCGTGACGACGTCGGACACGAAGGCCTGGCGCACCGGGGTGTCGAACGCGGCGACGACCCCGAGTGCGAGGGCGAACCCGTAGAGGGACCAGAGCGTCGCGGTGTCGGTGAGCACCATGACGGCGAGCCCGAGGCCGAGCAACCCCATCAGCCCCTGCGTCAGCATGAGCATCCGGCGTCGGTCGAAGCGGTCGGCGACGAGCCCGGTCCAGGGGAGCAGGACGAGCTGGGGTCCGAACTGCAGCGCCATGGTGACCCCGACGGCGACGGCGTCGTCATGGGTCAGCTGGGTGAGGACGAGCCAGTCCTGGGCGGTGCGCTGCATCCACGTGCCGATGTTCGACACGAGGGCACCGGCGAACCAGATGCGGTAGTTGCGTCCCGAGAGGGACCGGAACATGGCACTCACTGGGCGGCGAGCCTCCGGAGGATGTCGGTGGCGGCGGTGAGGGTCTTCCGCTCCGCCGGGGTGAGGGCCGCGAGGCGCGGGGTGAGCCAGCCGTCGCGACGCTGCCGGGTCTCGGTGACCAGGTCGTCGCCGTCGGCGGTCGGGCAGAGCAGGACCTTGCGGCGGTCGTCGCCGTGGCCGTCCTTCGTGAGCAGGCCGCGGTCGAGGAGGGCCGTGACGGTCTTGGTCATCGAGGGCGGGGTGACGCCCTCGCGGCGGCTGAGGTCGGCGAGGCTCATCGCGCCCTCGCGGTGCAGCAGGGCGAGGGCGGAGAACTGGGCGTCGCTGACGGTCGTGTCGGCCTTCTGCGCCCGCAGGGTCCGGGACAGCCGGTTCACGGCGATCCGGACGTCGCTGGCGAGCGAAGGATCCGGCGACGGGCGACGACGCGCGGCGGTGGGGGGCGGGTCGGTGACGGTCACGAGTCGTTAGCCTAGCTCATTAGTTCAGCGAACGAACCGGTTCAGCCCGATCGTGCAGCGAATCGTCCACAGCCCGCCGACGAACCCCCGGTCGACGGGCGTAGAGTGAGAGCCTGGGCAACAGGTGTTGCCCAATCGACACGGGCCGGAAGGCACGGGAGGAGCAGGACAGATGAACGGGTTCGAGGGCAAGGTCGCCATCGTCACCGGTGGTGGCAGCGGCATCGGTGAATCGATCGCGAAGGAGCTCGCGGCAGCGGGAGCCTCCGTCGTCGTCACGGACATCAAGCAGGAAGCCGCCGAGCGCGTCGTCGCCGAGATCGAGCAGGCCGGTGGCACCGCGGCCGCCGTCTCCGCGAACTCGTCGATCGCCGCGGACAACGAGCGAGCCGTCCAGTTCGCCGTCGACACCTACGGCGCCCTGCACCTGGCCGTCAACAACGCCGGCATCGGCGCGGCACCCCAGCCGATCGGCGAGTACGACGTCGCAGCCTGGGACCGCGTCCGTGCCGTCGACCTCGACGGCGTCTTCTACGGCCTGCGCTACGAGATCCCGGCGATCCTCGCGGCCGGTGGCGGCGCGATCGTCAACATGTCGTCGGTCCTCGGTTCGGTCGGCCTCGCGAACAACGCGGCCTACGTCGCGTCGAAGCACGCCCTCGTCGGCCTGACCAAGGTCGCCGCGCTCGAGTACACGGCGAAGGGCGTCCGCACGAACGCCGTCGGCCCGGGCTTCATCGACACCCCGCTGGTCCGCTCGTCGCTGAGCGGCGACGAACTCGCCGGCCTCGAGGCGCAGCACGCCGCCGGACGCCTCGGCACCGACGCCGAGGTCGCCGCGCTCGTCCTGTTCCTGCTCAGTGACCAGGCGTCGTTCATCAGCGGCAGCTACCACCTCGTCGACGGCGGGTACTCCGCGCACTGACCGGGAACCCGCGCGACGCGGGTCCGGACGGGAGGCCCGGCGGACGTGAGCAGACCCGCTCACGTCCGCTGGGCCTCCCGTCCGTCAGCCGACCGTCTGCGTCAGCTGGCCGCCCGCGTCAGTCCGCCGCTCGCGTCAGGATCGCGTCGTGCGGGAGGAGCGCGTGCACACCCCAGGTGCGGTTCGCGACCTGGGTGACCCGCATGCTGACGGCGACGCTCGCCATGCCGAGTGCCTCGGCGCGTGTGATGTCGTACGTGCCGGCGATCCAGTCGACCATCCGGTCGAGCGCCGTCGTCGTGGCCGCGTTGAGGTCGGCGTCGAACCCGAACGTGATGCGTCCCGCCGGGGTGTCGGCGTGGATGCCGTCGACCGGGGCCTCGTCGAGCAGGGTCAGCGTCATGGTGGTCGTCATGCCGCACTCGACGGCGGTGCCGGAGACCTCGCCGTCGCCCTGGGCCGCGTGACCGTCACCGACCGAGAGCAGCGCCTCCGGGACGGTGACCGGCAGGTACAGGGTGGCGCCGGCGACGAGCTCCCGGCAGTCGATGTTGCCCCCGCCGAGCGGTCGCGGTGGGATCGTCGAGTGCTCACCCGTCGGCTGCGGCGGCAGTCCGACCAGGCCGAGGAACGGAGCGGTCCGCACACCGAGGCCGAGCTGGTTGTGCGCCGTGCCCGTGGTCGGGTCGACGTCCCAGAGCAGCGGGCCCCGCGTGGACGGGTCGGCCAGACCGAGGGCACGGTTCAGCGGGGTGTCCACGCCGCCCGAGCCGGTGTAACCCCAGTCGTCCGGCACCAGCTCGTCGAACCGGACCGCGAGCACCTGCCCGGGCCGGGCGCCGGTGACGGCGATCGGACCGAGCAGGCAGTGGCCGCGGCGGGAGGCGATGAGCGTCGGTGCCTCGGCTCCCGGCTCCGACAGCCGTTCGGTGTACCCGGCGGCGCTGAGGGTGTGGACCGTGACGGTGTCGCCCGGTTCGACGGTCAGCACCGGCGCTCGCTCGGCGGTGAGGACGTCGACGGCGGTGTCGGAGGTGGTCTCGATGCGGTGGTGGGTCACCGGCCGATCATCCCAGGCGCGGCTCCGGGCGGGTGGAGCCGGACGCCGGACGCGGCGCCGGACGCCGGTGTCAGTGGAACTGGGGGATCGTCATCCAGATGCCGTAGAGGACCGCCGCGACGCACAGCGCGAAGCAGACGCCCGCGCCCAGGTACGCGACCGGCGGCGTCGTGCCGGACCGCTGCGTCTCCTCGGAGTACTGCGTCTTCTCGCCCGCGGCATCAGCGGGCTGACCGGTGCCGAGCAGCCGCAGCCCCAGCGTGTAGAGCAGCACCACGCCGACGGCGGCGACGAAGCCGACCCCCGCGACGGTGCCGATGGCGGTGAAGTCGATGTCCATCGGTGTCCCTCTCAGTTCCCGGCGGCCACGGGCTCGCGCTCCGCGGCGCCCTCGTGGACGTCGTCCGCGCTGATCGGCTTGCGCCGGGCGAGGAAGTAGAACGTGAGTCCGCCGGCCAGGGCCAGCAGTGCCACGACGACCAGGCCGATCGACGAGGTCGAGGCCAGCCAGGTCGCGAGGCCGCCGACGACCGCGGCCGACGGCAGCGTGATGACCCACGCGATGACGATCTTGCCGACGACGCCCCAGTGGACGTCCGCCAGCTTCTTGCCGAGGCCCGAACCGATGACCGACCCGCTCGTCACGTGCGTGGTCGACAGCGCGAAGCCCAGGTGCGAGGAGACCAGGATCGTCGCGGCCGAACTGGTCTCCGCCGCGAAGCCCTGCGGGGACTGCACGTCCGAGATCTTCTTGCCGACGGTCTGCATGATGCGCCAGCCGCCCATGTAGGTGCCCAGGGCGATCGCGAGACCGCAGGCCAGGATCACCCAGAGCTCCGGACCGGTACCGGCGCCCTGGTAGCCCGCGGCGATCAGGGTCAGCGTGATGACGCCCATCGTCTTCTGCGCGTCGTTCGTGCCGTGCGCCAGGGACACCAGCGACGCGGAGATCGTCTGCCCGTGCCGGAAGCCCGTCGCGGCACCGTGCGTGGTTGCGTTCTTGGTCAGGCGGTAGGCGAAGTACGTCGCGACCAGGGCGATCACGCCCGCGATGACGGGGGAGAGCAGCGCCGGCAGCACGACCTTCGAGACCACCGTGGTCCAGTCGACCGAGTTCAGCCCGGCCCCGATGATCGACGCCCCGATCAGCCCGCCGAACAGCGCGTGCGTGGACGACGACGGCAGCCCGAAGTACCAGGTCGCCAGGTTCCAGAGCACCGCCCCGACCAGTCCCGCGAAGATCATCGTCGGCGAGATGTGGATGCCGTCCTGACCCTCGCGGATGATCCCCTGCGAGACGGTCTTCGCCACCTCGGTGGACAGGAACGCACCGACCAGGTTGAGCACGGCGGAGATGATGACGGCGGTGCGGGGCTTGAGGGCACCCGTGGCCACCGAGGTGGCCATGGCGTTCGCGGTGTCGTGGAACCCGTTCGTGAAGTCGAACACGAGGGCCACCACGATCACCAACACGACTGTGACGAGGACGTCCATGCGCGAGACGCTATGCCCCGGGGAGGCGACCCCGGGTGAACGCCGGGTGAACAGGTCCGGGGTCTGCCAGGATGCTGCCGTGCCCACGTTCTCCGCCGCCCGCGGCGACTCCTCGTTCGTCGACGCCCACGGTGTCGAGATCGTCTACTCGACCTGGCGTGCCGGCAAGCCGCGGGGCGTCGTGCAGATCGCCCACGGTGTCGGGGAGCACGGCCTCCGGTACGAGCCGCTCGCGCAGGACCTGGTCCGCGCCGGGTGGACCGTCCACGTCAATGACCACCGCGGGCACGGCCGCACCGGCCTGGCGCAGTGGGACGGCGACCACACCAAGCTCGGTCGTCTCGGGCCGGGCGGGCTCCGGGCAGCGATCGCCGCCGTCGAACAGATGACCGCGGTCGCGAAGGCCGACGACCCCGGCCTGCCCGTCGTGCTGCTCGGCCACTCGTGGGGCTCCCTGATGGCGCAGCGGATCGTGAACACGTCGTCCGAGCAGTACGCCGGCGTGGTCCTGTCGGGCAGTGCGCTCCGCGTCCCGGGGCTGATGAACGGCGGGGACCTCAACCGGCGGCACGCAGCGTCCGGCCCGACGAAGCACGAGTGGCTCACCCGGGACCGCGCCGTCATCGAGGCGATCGGGCTCGACCCGCTGGTCGTCGAGGCGGACGTCATCGGGCTGTTCGGTCTGCCCGACACCCTGCGGCTGCTCGGCCTGCCGCGCCGACGGATCCCGAACGACCTGCCGGTGCTGCTGCAGGTCGGCTCGGACGACTCCCTCGGCGGGCCCCGCTCGGTCGAGCTGCTCGCCCGCGCGTACCGGCGGCGTGGGCGGCTCTCCGACGTCACCGTGCAGGTCTACGACGGGGCGCGGCACGAGGTCTACAAGGAGACGAACCGGGACGAGGTGGTCGCCGACCTCGTCGCGTGGCTCGACCGGGCCGTCCCGCGGCGCTGAGTCCGTCCGACGGTGCGTCCGTCCGACGGTCGGACGGGAGGCCCGTGTCGGGCCCGCCACGGGCCTCCCGGAATAGGGTGGCGGCATGCACGGTGAGTACAAGGTCCCCGGGGGCAAGCTGGTCGTCGTCGACCTGGAGGTCGTCGACGGCAAGATCGACCAGTTCCGCCTGGCGGGTGACTTCTTCCTCGAGCCCGACGACGCGCTGCCGCTGATCGACCAGGCGGTCGACGGCCTGCGCGCCGACACGGACGCGGCCGGCATCGCCGCCGCCGTCCGGCACGCACTGCCCGAGGACGCCGTCCTGCTCGGCTTCACGCCCGAGTCCGTCGGGGTCGCGGTCCGCCGGGCGCTGTCGCGGGCCTCGTCGTGGCGGGACTACGAGTGGCAGGTCATCCACGAGGGGCCGATCAGCCCGAACGAGCACCTGGCGCTCGACCAGGTCCTCACCGAAGAGGTCGGGGCCGGACGCCGCGGGCCCACCCTGCGGATCTGGGAGTGGGACCAGCCGGCCGTCGTGATCGGGTCGTTCCAGTCGCTGAAGAACGAGGTCGACCCGGCCGGTGCCGAGAAGTACGGCGTGCAGGTCGTCCGCCGCATCTCCGGCGGCGGCGCGATGTTCATGGACGCCGGCGCGATCATCTCGTACTCGCTGTACGTGCCGACCGAACTCGTGCAGGGCATGACGTTCGCCGACTCGTACGCGTACCTGGACGAGTGGGTGATCGAGGCGCTGAAGTCCCTCGGCATCGATGCGTACTACCAGCCGCTCAACGACATCACCTCGACCAAGGGCAAGATCGGCGGCGCCGCGCAGAAACGCCTGGGCACCGGGTCGCTGCTGCACCACGCCACCATGAGCTACGACATGGACGGCGAGAAGATGGTCGAGGTCCTCCGGATCGGTCGCGAGAAGATGAGCGACAAGGGGACGACGAGCGCTGCGAAGCGGGTCGACCCGCTGCGGTCGCAGACCGGACTGAGCCGGGCGGAGATCATCGACCGGCTCGTCGGCACGTTCACGACGCTGTACGGCGCGACCGAGGGGCACGTGACGGACGCCGAACGGCAGAAGGCGCAGGAGCTCGTCGACACGAAGTTCGCGACGCGGGAGTGGCTCGAGCGCGTGCCCTGAGCGCGCGGGGCCGCCGGTGCGCGGCCTGCGGCTGGGGCCGGCTCGGCGCCGAGCCTCGCCCTGGCGGACACTATTCGGCGCCCGAGTGCGGCATTGTGTCCGCAGGGGCGAGCCTCGGTGCCTCGGCGCCGACCGGTGCCGTCCGTGCGGATCACGAGGATCAGCCGCGCGGCGGATGTCCTCCGCCGGACGGCCACGTAACGTCGCTGCCGTGAACTGGTTGATCTTCCTGGGGGCGGTGGCCGCTGCGGTCGTCGTGATGTGGATCGCCGACCGCGTGGGCTGGATCGACCTGTCGAACAAGTCCACACGCGGGGGCGGATCCGGTGGCGTCGTGTCGATGATGGACGAGGTGTTCGCGCCGACCCGACACGAGACGCAGGCCGAGTACGAGCGGCAGGCGCGCCTCCCGCGAGAGGCGCCGACGCCGTCACGCGACGACCACGACCTGCTCAGCGGCACCGTGCTCATCCGGGTGCCGTCGGCGCGGGCCGGCAGCGGCGCACACCGGGCCGGCACGCACGACCGCTCGTACTGAGACCTCGCGCGACCCGCCGGGCGTCGCCGGCGGAGGCCGTCGGGCTCGCTGCCGACGCTGCTCAGCGCGTGAGCAGGTCCTGGTGGTCCGGGTGCCGGTCCAGCCACGCTGCGACGTAGCTGCACCCGGCGACGACCCGGCGGTCCGAGTTCGCCCGCACGTCGTCCAGGGCGTGCTCGACGAGGATCGAGGCGTGCCCGCCACCCCGGTGTTCCGGGTCGACCTCGGTGTGCACGAAGTGGATCGCGTCGCCGTCGATCTCGTACGCGGCGAGGCCGATGACGGTGCCGTCCTCGACGAGGGAGTACTGGTTCTGGTCGGTGTCGTTGCGGACTTCGAGACTCATCCTCCGGACGCTACGCCGGACACCTCCCGCAACACGCAACGTGGGCGGCTGCACACCGCGGAGTACCGCTGCGTGCAACCGCCCACGTTGCGTTCCGCGAAGGGCTAACCGGCCGTGTGCCGACCGTGCGGGTGCTCGTCGGCCGGCGGTTCGGTGTCGCCGGCGGCGTGGGCGCCGTGCTGCGTCCGGATCGCACCGGTCGCCGCGGGAGGCTCGTCCACCGGTGTCGACGACGAGTGCGCTCCGTGGGTGGACGCGTGGGGCAGGGGTGCCCGGGTGTCGTCCGTCGACGTCGCGCTGGTGGTCGACGTCGCACTCGTGGTCGTCGTCGGCAGGACCGAGACCGTCGAGCCACCAGCCGATCGGGCCGAGCGCGGCTGCGCGGGCACGTCCGGCGAGGTCGGCACGATCGACATCGACCCGGTGTCCGGCGAGACGAGCGAGCCGGAGCCGGCCGCTGCCTGCTGGGCGTCGACGGTCAGACGGTCGTCGTCGGCGGTCTTCCGCGCGGCGTCGGCCTGCTCCTGCAGCGCCGAGGTCTTGCGGAGCGGCGGCACCTTGAAGAACCAGGTGAGGACGAATGCCAGCAGGATGACCGCGAGGCCGACCCAGTAGACCGTGACCGCCGAGTCGCTGAACCCGACCAGGAACGGACGGCTCAGACGCTTGTCGGAACCGTTGAGGAACGACGTGTCGTTGGTGGACGACGTGCTCGTCGAGGTGCCGCCCTTGCCGTCACGCAGCTGGTCGACGAGCTTCGGTGCGACCGTGTCGACGATGTTGCTGCGCTGCGAGGCGTTCGAGTAGTCGACCTGCAGGGTGCCGTCGACGACGTCCGCCCCGACCTTGGCGGCCGCGGTCTGCAGTGCCTTCTGCTCGGCGTCGCCCTTCGCGTCGGCGACCTGCTGGGCGATGACCGTGTCGGCGGCCGCGGCGGGGATGGTGCCCGCGTCGACCTGCTGCTGCACGGCGGCGGTCACCTGCTTCGTCACGGCCTGGTCGGCTGCCTGCTTCGCCTGCACGGCACCCTGGTCGAGGCCGTCCTGGACGTTCTTCTTGATCGGGGTGACGATCGGGTCCCAGATCTGGTTCATCACGCCCTTGTTCGCCTCGGCGTTCGCCACCGCGGGGTTCAAGGCGGCGTTCAGGGCGCTCTTCAGGTCGGACTCGTTCTGCAGCGCACCGGTGATGTTCGTCGGCATCAGGCTGAACAGCACCGACAGCAGCACCGCGGTGCCCATCGTGCCGCCGATCTGGCGGAAGAACGTGGCGGCACTGGTGGCGACGCCGATGTCCCGCGGCGAGACGGAGTTCTGCGCGGCGAGGGTCAGCGTCTGCATGAGCTGACCGAGGCCGAGACCGATGAGGAACATGCCGGTCATCAGGAACCAGAGCGGGCGGTCCGCAGTGAGGAAGGTCAGGACCGTGTAACCGACGGCGGTGAAGGCCGTACCGGTGACCGGGAAGATCCGGTACTTGCCGGTGCGGGACACGATCTGACCGGACGCGATCGACGAGATCATCAGGCCGAGGACCATCGGGAGCATCGCGAACCCGGACTCGGTCGGCGTCACGCCCTTGACGATCTGCAGGTACAGCGGGATGGTCAGCATCGCGCCGAACATGCCGAAGCCGATGAGCACCGACAGTACGGCCGCCATCGAGAACACGTGCGAGCTGAAGAGCTTCAGCGGCAGGATCGCGTCGTCGCCCATCGCCCGCTCGACGATGACGAACGCGATCAGCCCGAGCGCACCCACCCCGTAGCAGGCCAGGGCACCGGGGGAGCCCCAACCCCACTCACGACCCTGCTCGGCGATGAGGAGCAGCGGCACGAGCGTCACGATGACGAGGGACGCCCCCCACCAGTCGATGCGGGGCTTGCGGCGCTCGCCGTACTTCGGCAGGTGCAGGAAGGTCAGCACCATGAACAGCGCGATGATGCCGATCGGGACGTTGATCAGGAAGACCCAGCGCCATCCGGAGATGAAGAGGAGCTCGTTCGCGCCGGCGAAGACACCGCCGACGAGCGGGCCGATGACGGACGAGATGCCGAACACGGCCAGGAAGTAGCCCTGGTACTTGGCACGCTCACGCGGCGCGAGCATGTCGCCCATGATCGCGAGCGGCAGGGACATCAGGCCACCCGCGCCGAGACCCTGCAGGGCACGGAACCCGGCGAGCATGAGCATCGACGTCGAGAACGACGCGGCGAGCGAGCCGAGGATGAAGATCGCGATCGCCGTGATGAACAGCGGGCGTCGACCGAAGAGGTCGGACAGCTTGCCGTAGATGGGCGTCGTGATCGTCGAGGCGATGAGGTACCCGGTGGTGACCCACGCCTGCTGGTCGAGACCGTGCAGGTCGTCGCCGATGGTCCGGATCGCCGTGCCCACGATCGTCTGGTCGAGGGCGCCCAGGAACATACCGGCCATCAGGCCGTAGATCACGAGCAGGATCTGGCGGTGGTTCATCACGACGTTCGACGACGTCGTGGGGGCCGCGGGTGCGGTCGCGGTCTGTGTCATGTGCGGGACTCCCGAAGATTTTGCGCTGCGTGCAAAGTTACAACTCGGGCAACGGCAGCGCGCACCGGGAACGCGTTCCTGTGGAGATCGGCAGCCGTCCACAGCGTGATGTGGGGCAGACCTCCGGGGTGACCAGCGGGGACCCGTCAGGCGACGGCTTGCTCCAGGGCCTCTTGGAACCGCTCGTCGACCTCGATGCGGAGTTCGCCGGTCTCGGGGTCGAACGACGAGACGGTGGACACCTGGTCGTGGCGGGAGAACAGCAGGTGCGGGCTGAGGAGCCCACCGGGTAGCCCGGCGTCCTCGTCGCCGAGGATCCGCACGAGCAGGCCGGCGAGTGTCTGGATCGCCTGCAGGCTGTCGGCGTCGCGGATCGGGACGGCGAGCAGCAGGTGCCGGTGCGGGACGGCGAACACGGTGCCGAACGGGGCGGCACCGAACAGGGCGGGCAGGTTGACGGCCTTCGACGCGGTGAACAGCGACTCGCCCTCGACGAGGTGCACGCCCGGCGCGAGCTCGGCGTTCGCGTCCACCGGTTCGGCGTCCGTGTTGAAGCGGGCCATCGCCCAGAGTTCGTCCGCACCGATCGCGAGCTTCGGCAGCGTCTGCGTCGCCAGGGTGCTCACCATCGTCGGGTAGTCGACGCAGAGCCCGAGGACGAGCCCCGGGGCGAACGGTCGCGCGTACGTCAGGTCGGTCGGGTCGGAGCCGTCCTCCGCGAGCAGACGGAGCCGGACGCGGTCCCGCAGCTCGTCGGCGCTGAGCTCTTCGGGCGTCGGCTCACGGTGCGCCTGCAGCATCCGGTCGAAGTGGGCCCGGACGATGGCCGTCCGTCGCTCGTCGTTCTCGCCGCGGACCTGGGCGGCGAGGTTCGCGAGCAGGTAGACCTGCCCGTCCGCCCCGAGCAGACGCACGTGTGCGGGGTCGTCGCCCGGCCCGTCCACCGTCGTCTCGACACCGCGCTCCGCCAGCGTGCGCTGCGCGAGCACGACGAGGGGCAGCGGCTCCGCCACCGGCTTCTTCCGTCCGAACAACGCCATGCTGCTCAGCCTTCCACGGAACCGAGCGCCTGTCAGGACCCGAGGGCGGCGTCGACGATCTCCTTGGCTTCGCGCTGGACCTGCTCGAGGTGCTCCTGCCCGACGAAGCTCTCGGCGTAGATCTTGTAGACGTCCTCGGTACCGGAGGGGCGAGCGGCGAACCAGGCCTTGTCCGTGACGACCTTGACACCACCGACGGCGGCGTCGTTGCCCGGCGCCTTCGACAGCTTCGCGGTGATCGGGTCGCCCGCCAGGGTCTCGGCGGTGATGGCGTCGCCGTCGAGCTTGGACAGGCGGGCCTTCTGCTCCTTGCTGGCGGCGGCGTCGACGCGCTGGTACACCGGGTCGCCGAAGCGCTCGGTGAGTTCGGCGTACAGCTGCGACGGCGTCTTGCCCGTGACGGCGACGATCTCGGACGCCAGGAGCGCCAGGATGATGCCGTCCTTGTCGGTCGTCCACGCGGTGCCGTCCATGCGCAGGAACGACGCACCCGCGGACTCTTCACCGCCGAAGGCCACCGAGCCGTCGATCAGCCCGGGGACGAACCACTTGAAGCCGACCGGGACCTCCCACAGACGACGGCCCAGGGACTCGGCGACGCGGTCGATGATGCTCGACGACACCAGGGTCTTGCCGATCGCGGCGTCGTCGCGCCACTGCGGACGGTGCGCGTAGAGGTACTCGATCGCGACGGCGAGGTAGTGGTTCGGGTTCATCAGACCGCCGTCGGGCGTGACGATGCCGTGCCGGTCGGAGTCGGCGTCGTTGCCCGTCAGGACGTCGAAGTCGTCCTTGCGGGCCACGACCGACGCCATCGCCGAGGGGCTCGACGGGTCCATCCGGATCTTGCCGTCCCAGTCGAGCGTCATGAACGACCAGGTCGGGTCGACGTCCGGGTTCACGACGGTGAGGTCCAGGCCGTAGTGGTCGCGGATGAGGTTCCAGTACGGCAGCGAGGCGCCACCGAGCGGGTCGGCGCCGATCTTCACGCCGGCGCGCTTGATCGCGGCGATGTCGATGATGTTCTCGAGGTCGGCGACGTAGTTGTGCAGGAAGTCGTAGCCGTCGTGGGTGGCGTGTTCGGCGCGCCGCACCTCGGCGTTGCCGCCGGCGATGATCGCGTTGGCACGGTCGGCGATCCACGAGGTGGCGTCACTGTCGGCGGGGCCGCCGTGCGGGGGGTTGTACTTGAAGCCGCCGTCGCGGGGCGGGTTGTGGCTCGGGGTGATGACGATTCCGTCGGCGGTGTCGTCGTGTCCGGCCGTGTTGTAGGCGATGATCGCGTGGCTCAGCGCCGGCGTCGGGACGTACCCGTTGTCGGCGTCGGCGAGGACGTGCACGCCGTTGGCGGCCAGGACCTCGAGCGCGGTGCGTTCGGCCGGTCCGGACAGCGCGTGGGTGTCGCGGCCGATGAAGAGCGGGCCGTCGGTGCCCTGCGCGGTGCGGTACTCCACGATCGCCTGCGTGATGGCGGCGATGTGCGTGTCGTTGAACGCACTGTCGAGCGAGGAGCCGCGGTGCCCCGAGGTGCCGAACACGACCTTCTGCTCGGGGTTCGTGACGTCCGGGACCCGGTCGTAGTACGCCGCGGTGAGCGCATCGAGGTCGACGAGGTCGTCTGCGGTCGCTGGGGTTCCGGCACGGTCGCTCATGACCCCATCCTGGCATCGCCGTGGTGGATGCGCCCACGGTTGTGGAGAACTGTGCGGAGCCGTTGCGGGGAACCACGCGGGGGACTGCCGGGACGAACGCGAGCGGCCGCCTTCCTCGGGCTGGGGGGAAGCCGAGGAGTGCGACCGCTCGCGGTCTGGCTGCTCGCCGCGCAGGCGAGCCGTTCTGGGGGCGGGCCGAGGCGACCTGCCGACGGGGGCTGAGCCTCCCGAAGGGGGGCTGAGCCTCCCGACGGGTTCAGGCCGTGCGGAACGACCCGGTCGCGGTGCGGACGGACCCGGTGACGGTCCGTGTGCTCGAGGTCGCCGTGCTCGGACGACGGAACTCGGTGTCGACGAACCGACCCACGTGTCCGGCGGGGACGCCCGTGTAGGTGCCGATCGCCGCGTCGACGCGCATCGCACGGCCGGTCGAGGCGTAGGTGCCGAGCTCGTCGTGCTGACGGAGTCCGCTGACGAAGGTCCCGCCGAGGGGGAAGGTGCTCATGGTGCTCTCCTCGCTGTCGTGCCGGGGTGCCGCGACCATCGAGCCGATGGGTCCGCGACACCATCGACTGCTGCGCACCACTCTACGTCGTTCTCTTGCATGATGCAAAAGAAGACGGGAGTCAGGCGATGAGCTCGCAGAAGTGCCGGCCGCCGTCGGTCCAGCTCTGCCGGGCGGTGAGCCCGGCCGTGGTGGCGTGGGCATGCAGTGCAGTGAGCCCGACCTCGGCCCACGGGAACGCGGAGCTCGCGTGGCCGTCGGCGTCCGTCACGGTGGCGACGTAGGTGCGGTCGGCGTCGGCGTCGCGGTTCGTCTCGACGACGACACGGCCGCCGTCCCGGACGATCTCGGCAGCACGGGCGAGCAAGGCGACCGGGTCGCCGCCGATGCCGATGTTGCCGTCGATGATGAGCGCGGTGTCCCAGTGGCCCTCGTCCGGAACCGGCTCGAAGACCGATCCCTGGACCGCCCGACCGCCGGAGCGGGTGGCGATCGCGACCGCTTCGGCCGAGACGTCGACACCGAGTGCCGGCAGCCCCATCCGCAGTGCCGCGACGAGCATGCGCCCCGGCCCGCAGCCGAGGTCGATGACCGGACCGTCGGCGCCCTCGAGCAGGGACCGGTCGACCCGGTCCGCCGCCGCGCTCCAGCGTCCGACGTCCATCGTGACGACCTCGCCCGGACGCTCGGCGTCAGTGAGACGGAGTCGGCCGTCCGAGCGCAGGGCCCGTGCGTACGGTTCGTCGCCGCCGGCCCCGAAGGCCTGCAGGGTGCTCGTCGTGTCGGTCATCGGACACCTCCGGTGGTCGTCGTGGTCTCGTCGGCCAGGGCCGCCGCGAACCGTGTGGTGGGGGCGAGGGCTGCGACGCGCTCGGCGTCCGGCAGCGTGTCGACGTCGAGCAGTTCGGTCAGGAGGCCCGTGTCCAGCCCGGCGGTCCGCAAGCGTTCGAGTTGCACGGCCCCGGTGTCGTCCTGCGACATCGGGACGCCACGGATCAGGTCGCCGGTCGGCTCGCGCATGAACAGCGACCAGAAGCCGCCGTCTTCCGCCGGACCGAACCACGCGTCACGCTCGGCGCTGTCGAACACGGGGGCGAGGGCGTCGACCGAGACCTGCGGGGTGTCCATGCCGACCAGCAGCAGGGGCTCCTGCACGGTGTCGAACAGGAAGCCCAGGCGCTCGTCGAGTCCGCCGCCGGGCTGGTGCAGGACGTCGAAGCCGTCCGCGCCGTCGGGCAGGACGTCGCCGTCGTAGAAGAGGACCCGGCGTGCTGCCGGCAGCGCCGACACCGTGGCGAGCGTGTCCGCGAGGCTGGCGGCGGCGACCCTGGCAGCACCCTCAGGGGTCAGGGCCGGGGTCAGGCGTGTCTTCACCTTGCCGGGCAGGCACTCCTTGGCGACGACGGCCACCGTGATGCCGGTCACGAGCGCACCTCGGCGGTGGTGGGTTCCGCAGCCGCGGAGGTGGCGGCGACCCGCTGGCGGACCGACACGGGCGCGACGGTCCGGGTGCGGGCCTCCCGTCGGTAGGCGCGGAGCAGACGTGACATGTCCTTGACGGCGTTGACGGTGCCGCGGAGCGTGCCGGTGACCTTGCTGTCGCCGATGCGCTGCGCGTAGCCGATGTCCGACTCGTCGACGCGCCAGCCGGCGGCGTGTGCAGCGAGGACCATCTCGAGCGGGTAGCCGCTGCGGCGGTCGCGGAGGTCGAGGGCGACGAGGTCCTCGCGACGCATCACGCGCATCGGGCCGAGGTCGGTCAGGCGGTAGCCGGTCGCGCGGCGCATCAGGACGGCGAGGACGCGGTTCGCGAAGCGTGCGTGCGGTGCCCAGGCCCCGCGGCTGGTGGGGACGCGGCGGCCGAGGGCCAGGTCGACCCGGCCGTCCGCGACACGCTGGACGAGGGCGGGGAGCTCGGCCGGGTCCATCGACGCGTCGGCGTCGCAGAAGGCCACGTAGTCCGCGGTCGCGGCGGCGACACCGGCGGCACAGGCCGACCCGAAGCCGCGGACCGGCTCGGTGACCACGAGGGCGCCGTGCGCACGGGCGACGTCGGCCGAACCGTCGGTGGAGCCGTTGTCGA
Source organism: Curtobacterium sp. MCLR17_032 (assembly GCF_003234795.2). Classification (NCBI taxonomy): domain Bacteria; kingdom Bacillati; phylum Actinomycetota; class Actinomycetes; order Micrococcales; family Microbacteriaceae; genus Curtobacterium; species Curtobacterium sp. MCLR17_032. The sequence continues at coordinate 705,940 of NZ_CP126268.1, forward strand.
CGACCACGGCCCGGTACCCCTCGGGCAGGCGGCCGATGACGGACGGCAGCGCGTCCGCCTCGTCGAGGCAGGGGAGGATCACGTCGACGCTCATGGAGACCATTCGGTGCGGGTGCTCCGAGCGATGGGTCGCGGTGGTCGCCTCGTCAGTCGGGCGCGTCGGTTCCGGCCCGACGGCGTCCGCTGCGGGGTGTTGTGTCATGCACCCAACACAACACGAGGTTGCTGACCGGGGTACGTGTCGGCGCGTCCGGCTGGCCGTTCTCCGCACCGCGGCGGTGGTCGCGACAGTGTGTCGGACGGGAGGCGCGCCCCGAGTGGGGGACGTGCCTCCCGTCCCGCGGGTGGCCGGGTCGGGACCGGGTGGCCGTGGGGCGTTCGGTCAGCGCACCGCGGCGCGGAGCGGGGCCGTCGCGAAGTCGCGCATGCCCGCGGTGAAGTCGACCTGCGCGTGCCAGCCGAGCTCGTCGGCGATGCGGGCCGAGGACGCGGTGACGTGGCGGACGTCGCCCAGGCGGTACTCACCCGTGACGACCGGCTGCGGGCCGTCCGGACCGGCGATCGCGGCCGCCATCTCGCCGATCGTGTGGACCGTGCCGGAACCGACGTTGAACGCCCGGAACGACTCGGCCGGGGCGGACTCGGTCGCGGCGATCGCCGCGATGTTCGCGCCCGCGACGTCGTCGACGTGCACGAAGTCGCGACGTTGCGCGCCGTCCTCGAAGACCCGGGGGGCCTCGCCGCGGGCCAGGGCCGAGCGGAACAGCGACGCGACGCCCGCGTAGGGCGTGTTCGCCGGCATGCCCGGACCGTAGACGTTGTGGTAGCGGAGCGCGACCGCGCGACCTCCGGTGGCGCGGGTCCACGACGAGGCCAGCTGCTCCTGCGCGACCTTCGTCTGGGCGTAGACGTTCCGCGGGTCGAGGGCTGCCGACTCGTCGATCAGGCCCGGCAGCAGCGGGCGGCCGTCGGGGCCGATCGGGTCGAACTGCCCGGCGTCCAGGTCCTCGCGGCGGCGGGCCGGCGGGCGCAGCGGCTCGCCGTCCGCGGTCGTGTACGCGCCCTCGCCGTAGACGACCATCGAGCTGGCGACCACGAGGCGGCCGAGGTCCAGCCGGTCCATCGCGGCCAGCACGTGCGCGGTGCCGGCGTCGTTGCTCGACACGTAGTCGGGCGCGTCCTGGAAGTCGACGCCGAGCCCGACCTTCGCTGCCTGGTGGCAGACCACGTCGACCTCGTGCAGCGCGGCGTCGAGCGCCACCCGGTCGCGGACGTCGCCGTGCACCAGCTCGATGCCGGCGGTGCGGTGGGCGGTGACCACGGCCTCCGGATCGCCGTGCACGTCGGTGCGCAGGGAGTCGAGGACGCGGACCTCGTACCCGGCGGCCAGGGCCTGCCGGACGATCGTCGAGCCGATGAACCCGGCGCCGCCGGTGACGAGCAGGCGGGTCACGGGCGGAGCTCCAGCACGCGGGCGGAGGCGCTCGCCGGCACGAGCTCACGCGGGGCGTAGTCGTCGGGGATCGCGGCCACGATCGAGCCGATCGCGCGGACGATCACCTCGTTCGCGCGGGCCAGGCGGTCCATCACGGCCTGGTGGGTGACCGGGGCGTCGGTGCTGGCGGTGCTCTCGGTGCTGCCGGTGCCGGTGCTGGTGCTGGTGGTCTCGTCCGTGGCCGGGGCCAGGCCCGCGTCGGCGTCGGTGACGAACGACAGGTTGACCGTGCCGATGCCGAGCTCGGCGGCCAGCGGGACCTCGGGCGACATCGTCATGTTGATCGTGTGGCCGCCGGCCTCGCGCATCCACACCGACTCGGCGCGGCTCGAGAACCGCGGACCCTGGATGACGACGCACGTTCCGGTCGGGCGGAACGGCACGTCCAGGGCGGCGATCGCGTCGATCGCCGCACGACGGAGCACCGGGTCGAACGGATCGGCGAAGGAGAGGTGCTGCACCTCGTCCTCGAAGTACGTGTCGGCGCGGCCCCATGTCCGGTCGATCAGCTGGTCCGTCACCACGAAGGTGCCGGGAGCATAGTCGGGGTGGAGGCCGCCGACGGCGCTCGAGGACACCACGGCCCGGACGCCGAGTGAGCGCAGCGCCCAGAGGTTCGCGCGGTGCTCGATGCGGTGCGGGGCGACCGAGTGCGCGCGGCCGTGGCGCGTCAGGAACGCGACCCGGCGGCCGGACATCGTGCCGACGCTGATCGGGCTCGAGGTCGCACCGAAGGGCGTCGGGACGTCGATCTCGTCGGCGGTGCCGGGCTCGAACAGCTCGTACAGGCCGGATCCACCGATCACACCGATCGTTGCCGTCTTCTCGTTGTCCACAGGTCCTCCGGTCGTCCTCGGCGCTGGTCGGCGCCGTCGTTACGCTACAGATGCAGGCCAGGAACGGCCCGCGAGCGGTGCGTCGTCCGATGCGCCGCGTCAGGACCATTCGGAGGCGCGCGTGCGAACGATCGGTCAGCACCGGGAAGCAGTCCAGGCGCTCGTCGAGCCGGCCCTGCCGGGTGGGCGGGGAGACGCCGAGTCAGTGCCGGTCGTCGACCTGGCCGTGGCGTCCGGCGCCGGACGCGGGTACCGGGTGCTCGCGGCCTCCGTGCCCGCACCGACCCCGCTGCCCGCGTTCGACAACAGCCAGATGGACGGGTTCGCCGTCCGCGCTGCCGACGCCGGTACCACCCTGCGCGTCGTCGCTCCGATCCCCGCTGGCCTCGTGCCCCCACCCCTCGAGCCGGGTACCGCAGCCCCGATCATGACCGGGGCGCGGATCCCGGACGGTGCCGATGCCGTCTTCCCCGTGGAGTCGACCCCCGCCGGTGCCTTCCCCGCCGCGCTCGACGCCGAGGTCGTGCCGGTGCCGGACGACCTGGTCGCGGGCACGTTCGTCCGCGTCGCAGGTTCGGACCTCCGCGCCGGGTCGGCCATCGCCCGCGCCGGACAGGCCGTCACCCCCGCCGTCCTGGGCGCCCTCGCCGGGGCGGGGGTCGCCACCGTCGACGTGTTCCGTCGTCCGCGGGTGCTCGTCGTGTCGACCGGCAGCGAACTGCTCGACGACGGCGGTGCCGCCGCGGCCGGTGACCTCCGCGCCGGGGCGGCCATCGGCGACGCGAACGGTGTCGCACTGTCCGCCGCGCTCGCCGAGGTCGGCGTCGAGACCCGTCGCGTCCGGGTGCCCGACGACGCCGAACGGTTCGTCGGCGCGCTCGACCAGGCCGTGGGGGAGTGGGCGGACCTCGTCCTCACCACGGGCGGCATCAGCGCCGGGGCGTACGAGGTGGTCCGCCAGGCGCTCGAGCCCCGGGGGCTCCAGGTGACACCGGTCGCGATGCAGCCGGGCGGTCCGCAGGCCCTCGGCAGCGTGACGATCGCCGGTCGGTCGGTGCCCGTCGTCGCCTTCCCGGGCAACCCCGTCTCGGCGCTGGTGTCGTTCGAGGTGTTCCTACGCCCGGTGCTCGCCCGCGCCGCCGGACTGCCCGAGGGTCGTCCGAGTGCCGACCTGCCGAGTGCCGACGCCGCGACCTCGCCCGCAGGCAAGCACCAGGTCCGGCGCGGGACCATCGTGGACGGCCGTGTGCAGTTCGTCGGCGGGCCGAGCTCGCACCTGCTCTGGCACTACGCGGAAGCCACGCACCTCGTCCACGTCCCGGTCGGCACCAGCCAGGTCGACCCGGGCGACGTCCTGACCGTCTGGAGCATCCGATGACCGACCTGTCCCACGTCCGCGCCGACGGCAGCGCGCACATGGTGGACGTCTCCGACAAGGACGTCACCGCACGCTCCGCCACCGCGACCGCGACGCTCGTCACCCGACCGGACGTCGTCGCCCGGATCCTCGACGGCTCGCTGCCCAAGGGCGAGGTGATCGGCACCGCCCGCATCGCGGCGATCATGGCGGTGAAGAAGACCGCCGACCTCATCCCGCTCTGCCACCCGCTGCCGATCGCCGGGGTCGAGGTCGACATCACCGGCGTCGAGGACCGCGTCGTCGTCCACGTGTCCGTCCGCACGACTTCACGCACCGGCGTCGAGATGGAGGCCCTGACCGGCGCCAGCGTCGCCGCCCTCACCGTGTACGACATGGTCAAGGCCGTCGACCGCGCGGCGTCGATCACGGACGTCCGCGTCCTCGAGAAGCACGGCGGACGTTCCGGTGACTGGATCGCGTCGTGACCCTCGACACCCCGGACCGCGGTCGCGCCGCCGTCCTCGTGGTCTCCACCTCGGCCGCCACCGACCCCGCGCTCGACCGCACCGGACCCGTCATCGCCGAGTGGCTCCGCACCCGCGGGTTCACCGTCGGCGACCCGGCGATCGTCCCCGACGGCGGCCCCGTCGCCGACACCCTCACCGCAGCCGTCAGCGGTGGTGCCCGCGTCGTCATCACCACGGGCGGCACCGGCGTCACCCCGACCGACCGCACCCCCGAAGCCGTCGCGCCGCTGCTCGACCTGGAACTCCCCGGCATCGTCGAGGAGATCCGCCGCCGCGGTCTGGCCGGTGCCGGACCCACGGCACTCCTCAGCCGCGGAGTCGCCGGGGTCGTCGGCGGTCAGGCGTTCGTCGTCACGCTGCCCGGGTCCCGCGGCGGAGTCGCCGACGGGCTGGCCGTGCTCGACGGGCTCCTCGACCACCTGCTCGCCCAACTGCACGGCGACGGGCACGCCCCGCGGAGCGCCTCGTGAGCGGCACCGCAGCCGAACGGGTCGTCGTGGCCGACGTCGTCGACCGGGACATCACCGTCGACGAGGTCTCGGCGGTCGTCGCCTCGGACCAGGACGGAGCCGTCGTCACCTTCGCCGGGGTCGTCCGCGACCACGACGGCGGCAAGGGGGTCACCGCCCTCGAGTACGAACGGCACCCGAGCGCCGGTGACGTCATCGCCTCGGTCGCTCGCAGCATCGCCGAACAGCACCCCGAGGTCCGCATCGCCGTGCTGCACCGCGTGGGCGCCCTCGGCATCGGGGACGTCGCGCTCGCTGCAGCCGTGGCGTCCGGGCACCGGGCCGAGGCGTTCGCGGCCTGCGGTGCCCTGGTCGACCTGGTGAAGGAGCAGGTGCCTATCTGGAAGCACCAGCGCTTCACCGACGGGTCGGACGAGTGGGTCGCGGCGCTCTGACGGTGGGCGATACGTCCTCTGAGGTCGCGGACGGTGTTCGATCGGGAGACGTGAGCATCGACCAAGACCTGGTGTCCCGACGATGGGCGGCGGCTGCCCACGACGCGGAAGCGGTGCTCGCGGACGAGGGCTCGCTCCTCCGGGTCAGTGCGTGGTCGCGGTGGAGTCTGTGCCTCGGCGTCCTGGCACTGCTCGTCGTGACGGTCGGGTTCGTCGTCCTGCCCCGCGGAGACGACGACGCCCCGCACCTCGTCGTCGGACTGTCGGTGGTGGGCGCGGCCCTGGTCGTCCTGGTCGTCCGCACGATCCAGGGCAACCGGGTCCGCGAACGCCTGGGAATGGCGTACCCGACGGTGACGACGGTGTTGACCAGCCGGGAACGCCAGGCCGTGCAGCGAGCGGTCACCGGTCGGAGCCCGGTACCGGCCGATCGGCGGCGGGTCGTGCGCGCGGCAGCCCTGCTCCGTGCGGACCTCCTGCGCGTCGAACAGCCGCTCTGGTACGCGACGGTCTGGAGTGCCCTCGTCCTGGGGGCCGGGTCCTCGGACTTCCCGCTCGGGGCGTTGTACGCGGTGTCCGCCGTCCTCGTCCTCGTCGGAGCCGGGGTCGTCGGGGTTGATGTGTTCCGCGTGCGCCGAGTGCTCCGAGCCGGGGCGACCCCGGAGGACGCCCCCGGCTCATCTGCGTGAGCCCGTCGGCGGCGGCGATGGGTGTGCGCCAGCCCGGATCACGACCGCGGGTGTAGCGGGAGAACACAGCGGACCCATAGGATCCGAGGCCATGGGAATCCTGCTGTCCGGCGTGAGCGTCGTCCTGCTCGTGTTCGCGTTGATCGACATCATCACGCGGACCGACAGCGAGGTGCGTGGGCTGCCGAAGGTCGCGTGGATCATCCTCGTGATCCTGCTGCCCGTCGTCGGCAGCATCGTCTGGTTCGCGATCGGGCACGACTGGGCGGCCGGACCGCGGAACCACGGCCGGTACCTCGAGCCCGCGCGTCACGAGGACCGGTACGCCACCCTCGGCGCCGCGAAGAGCGCGCACGGGGACAAGCGTGTCTCGAGCACCGAGCAGGAACTCGCCGAGCTCGAGCGAGAGATCGAGTACTGGGAAGCGCAGGCACGCTTGAAGCGGGCGAAGGAAGCGGCCGGCGAAGGCGACACGACGGCGGCGACGTGAGTCGGGCCTCCCGTCCGGACGCCTGGGCCGACGTCCCGCCGCTCTCGTTCGACGACCGGCGCTGGGAGTTCGTCGACCAGCGCTCCGCCTTCCTGACGGACGGTGCCGAACCGCGGGAGGTGCAGCGCAGCGGGCGACGTCTCCGCAGCCGGTTGGTCGCGGCGGCCGCACTGGTCGTGCTCGCCGGTGCGCTCGGGTGGTTGCTGGCCGTGCAGACGACGGTGCCCGCTCGGCAGCCGTCGGACACGTCGTCCCTGATCGGCACCGGCGCCTTCGTGCTCGCACTGGTCGTCTGGGTGGTCGGGGTCGTGCGTATCAGCCGCGCGCGCTCGTGGCGGACGATGTGGTCCGATCCGCTGTCGGGGATGACGATGCGGGAGCGACGCGGGATCGAGCGGGTCCTCAGCGGTCGCGCGCCGGCTGAGCCGCACCGCGTCCGGGTGCTCCGACGGCTGGCGCAGCTGCGACTGGTGCAGAGCGAGTGGACCCTCTGGTTCACGGCGGGGTGGGTGCCGCTGGCGGTGGGGCAGTCCCTCGCGGCGGGCAACGGCGTCATGCTCTGGTTCGAAGCCGTCCTCGCGCTCGTGTTCGGGGTGATGTTCTTCGTCGTGACGAGGCAGCGGGAGCGGTGGCGGGCGTTCCTCGAGCGGACGGCGTGAGCCGAGCCTCCAGGCCGGCCTGACGGGCGGCGGGCTCGCGCTCCTGGGCTCCCGGGCTCCCGGGCTCCCTGGCTCCCGGGCTCGGCCGCGGGGCGGACCCGGCGCGGGTTGGACGTGGCGCCGGCCGGACCCGCCCAACGACAATCCGTTCGCGCCACGGGATCAGCCGGTTCGAGCGGGATCCCGTTGTGCTCAGCCAGCCGGAACCGGCGGAGCCCCGTGCGCCCCGCGCCCCCCGGGCGACCGCCGAGGCACGGCGACGGCTGAGCCCGGCGAACCCGGGGCGGCCCGGACCGGGTGCCGCCCGAGCCGGCGCGAACCGGACCCGCACAACCGCATCCGGCTTGCACCGTGGGATCCCGCGGTGCGAAGGGGATCCTGTCGGGCGCAGCCGATCGGAACCGGCCGGCGCCCGCCGGCCCGCCTGCCCGCCGCCCGCCGCGCTCAGCGCCGCCCCCACGCGCTCCGCCCCCGCCCCCTGGCACCCTGCACCCCCGCGACCCGCCCGCACCCCCTGGCACCCCGCACCCGCGCGACCCGCCTACCCTGGTCAGGTGGCTCATCTCCTCGGCGCCGAGAACGTGCATCTCGAGTTCCCCACCCGTGTCGTCTTCGACAGCGTGACCATCGGCCTCGACGAGGGCGACCGGATCGGCGTCGTCGGCCGCAACGGCGACGGCAAGTCGACGCTGCTCGCGCTCCTCGCACAGCGCCTCGAACCGGACGACGGCCGCGTCACGCACCGACGCGGGGTGACGATCGGCTACCTCGACCAGCGCGACATCCTGCCCGAGGGCATGACCGTCGGGCAGGTCGTCGTCGGTGACCTCGCCGAGCACGAGTGGGCGGGCGACGCGAAGATCCGCGACGTCATCGGGGGCCTCGTCTCCGACATCCCGTGGGACGTCACGGTCGACGAACTGTCGGGCGGGCAGCGACGTCGGGTGGCGTTGGCGCGCCTCCTGGTCGGCGACTGGGACGTGCTGTTCCTCGACGAGCCGACCAACCACCTGGACGTCGAGGGCATCCAGTGGCTGGCCGAGCACATCAACCGCCGCTGGTCCGCGAACCAGGGCGGCATGGTGGTCGTGACCCACGACCGGTGGTTCCTCGACGCGGTGTCGACCGACACGTGGGAGGTGCACGACGGCGTGGTCGAACCCTTCGAGGGCGGCTACGCGGCGTACATCCTGCAGCGCGTCGAGCGTGACCGGCAGGCGGCGTCGAGCGAGCAGCGCCGCCAGAACCTGGCCCGCAAGGAGCTCGCCTGGCTCCGCCGCGGCGCCCCCGCACGGACGAGCAAGCCGAAGTTCCGCATCGACGCGGCGAACGCCCTGATCGACGACGTGCCGCCGATCCGTGACACCGTCGCGCTGTCGCAGATGGCGACGGCGCGCCTCGGCAAGGACGTCGTGGACCTCCTCGACGCGGGCGTGTCCTTCGACGGCACGATGATCATCGAGGACATCGAGTGGCGGATCGCCCCGGGTGAGCGGACCGGCATCCTGGGCCCGAACGGTGCCGGCAAGTCGACGTTGCTCAACCTGGTCTCCGGCAAGCTCCAGCCGACGACCGGCCGGGTGAAGACCGGCAAGACGGTGCAGATCGCGGTCCTCGACCAGCAGCTCGCCGACCTCGCCCAGTTCGCCGAGGACCGCGTGCGCGAGGTCGTGGCACGCAAGAAGACGAGCTACGTCGCCGACGGCAAGGAGATGACGCCGTCGCAGCTGCTCGAGCGCCTCGGGTTCACGTCGGAGCAGCTCTCCACCCCGGTGAAGGACCTGTCCGGCGGGCAGAAGCGTCGCCTCCAGCTCATGCTGATCCTGCTCGACGAGCCGAACGTGCTGATCCTCGACGAGCCCACGAACGACCTCGACACGGACATGCTCGCCGCGATGGAGGACCTCCTCGACACCTGGCCGGGCACCCTCCTGGTGGTCAGCCACGACCGGTACCTGCTGGAGCGTGTCACCGACCAGCAGTACGCGGTCCTCGGTGGGCACCTCCGTCACCTGCCCGGTGGCGTCGACGAGTACATGAAGCTCCGGGCCGCGGGCACCGGTGGCGGGACGGCTTCGGCTGCTGCCGCGGCATCGGCCGGGAGGCCCGACACGGCCGGGTCGTCCGCCGTCGCCGCCGCCTCGGGGCTGCGTCCGGCAGGGACGGCGGCTGCGCCGACGCTCTCCGGCGCGGAGCGTCGCGTGGTGGAGAAGGAGATGTCGGCGCTCGACCGCCGCATCAGCAAGCTCGCCCTGGACCGGAAGAAGCGGCTCGAGGCGTTCGGCGCGCACGACCAGTCGGACTACGAGGGGCTCGGCAAGCTGCAGGCGGAGCTGACCGCGCTGGACGCCGAGGTCGAACAGCTCGAGGAGCGGTGGCTCGAGGTCGCGGAGCAGCTCGGGGTGTAGCGGGGTCCGGTCTGCGGGTTTGGTGGACGTGCTCCTGCCGGAGGCTGGCGCTAGTCGCCGAGCCCCAGGATGAGCCGGCGCAGCAGTCCCGCCAGCTGGCCCTGGTCGGCGTCGGACACCCCGGCCAGGATGTCCCGCTCCGCCCGGAGCAGGTCGGCGATCGCGGCGTCCACCGCCTGACGCCCCACGGTCGTCAACGACACGAGGATGCCGCGGCCGTCGCGGGGATCGGTCCGGCGTGCGACCAGCCCGCGTGCGGCCAGCCGGTCCACCCGGTTCGTCATCGTGCCGCTGGTCACCAGGGTCTGCTGCAGCAGGGCCTTGGGGCTCAGCTCGTACGGGTCACCCGCGCGCCGCAGTGCCGACAGGACGTCGAACTCCCACGGCTCCATGCCGCCCGCGTCGAACGCCTGCCGCCGGGCCCGGTCCAGGTGCCGGGCGAGCCGGTCCACCCGGGACAGCACGTCGAGCGGCGCGAAGTCCAGGTCCGGACGCTCCCGGCCCCACGCCGCGACGATCCGGTCGACCTCGTCCTCTGGCGGCATCCGTCCATCATGGCGTGGATCGGCGGCGCACGACCAGTGTCGGGCACATGGGAGGATGGTCGGGCTCCTCCGGGGGCGTTCCGCCTTGGTGTAATGGCAGCACGACGGCCTTTGGTGCCGTTAGGTCCGGGTTCGAATCCTGGAGGCGGAGCTCCGGGGTGTTCGGAGTTTTCGGCGATCTCAGTCGGAATATTCGGGCGTGACAGCAGGCCGAGGTGGAAAACCGCGCTCAGCTCCGCTCCCAGGGTCGCTCGTCCTGTCCCGACGACCGCTGGGGAGCGGACCGCGACGCGTGCCTTGGTCTGCGTTCGCTTCGAGGAACGACGAATACCCCCTGCCGGACGTGGCGAGGGGGAGTTCAGGGTCTATGAAGTTTGGAGGCGCGGGCTCGTCAGTCCAGTAGTTGGAACTCTGGTAGCTGCGCGATTGCGTTGAAGCCGTTTCGAGAGTCGTGCTCGTCGAGGGTCAGGGTGCTCAGGCCGGCCTCGAACAGGGCGGGGCTGGTGTTGTTCATGCGGTTGATGGGCGCGAGGCTCAGTCGCTCCTTCAGCCACTCGATGATGCGAGCGAGGTTTGCGCTTGCAGCTGCGAATGCGGCAGCGAGCTCGACAAACCAGGGTCCGCGGACGCGACGCTTCATAGCCACTCCGAGGGCTTCGCGATCGGCGTCTTTGAGGCGCGAGTTGCCGTTCTCGACATTGTTGCGCTGGCCGAACCAGGCACGCTGCTCGTCGGAACCGTACTCGAACTCCTGGTGGTACTTCAGGTGGCGCTGATTCAACACACCCGGGCGATTGCTGAGGTTGCCCGGGACCTTGACGGTCTTCCCAGGCACTTTGAGTTCCACGACTTCGCCGGATTCGGGATCGAACTCGACCTCATCGCTCTTGAACGTGGGATAGGTGTACTGCCGGGCGCCCGTCTGGTCGAAGTTGCTGCGCGGCTTCAGATGGTACTTGCTGCGCGAGTTTCGACGCTTCGTCGCGAGTGCCTCGGCCTCAGCGCGAGCGGCGCTTTGCGCTTCTTCCGGTAACTCTTCAATGGCGGCAAGTCGTGCCTGGTGAGTTTGTTCGAGGAAGACGAGGGTTGAGGGCATGCATGCCATATACCAGTTGCCGCCCACCATGATGAGCTTGTGACGGCCGTCTTTGCTGTTGTAGGACGCCTGGATGCCGAGTTCGGTCGTCTTGTAGTCCATAACGACCTTGACGCCAGCTTTCGCGAGCGGCCCTTGGAGGTCCTGAACTCGGGCGCCGGGGAAGTACGCGCGGTCGCCGATGAGTGTCTTGACGTCGATTCCGCGCGAGCGCATCGAGTTGTAGAGATGCAGCCCGTGTCCGCGAGTCTTGCCCGGCTTGTGCCCGCTGGTCGCGAGGAACAGGAGCGGGTATGTGAAGTCGCTTTCAGCAGGGTCGCGAGTCATGACCGCGAACTCGACCTCCCAGCCGAACTTGCGCTTGCTCTTCTTGACTCCGGACCCGTCGTGATCGCCATCGCGCGTGTACCACCCGCAGTCGAAGTTTACCGAAACCGTATCGTTCGGGCCGATTGTCTTGTCGCCCTTCTGGCTGCCGGAGACCTCCGCAAAGGTGGCGTCGATGGCGACAGCGCCCTTGAACCGTCGGCGGACGTCCCTCGGCAGGAAGTTGACCGAGCCGTCAATGAGGAGGTTCGTGAGCTCGAGCATTCGCGCGTGCCGTTTGGCCATCTGCTTACGCTCTCGACTGGCGACGAGGAGGTCGTATTCCTTCTTCAGCATTCGCTCGCCCCGCTTGCCGGGGTGTCGGTCAGTGAGGGTTCGCAGGCGCTGGATCGCCTCCCAGAGGCGGCGGTACTGCGTAGCCTGGTGCGGAGAGAAATGAAGGATGCCAACGGCTTCGCGTTGCCGAACGGTCAAGGACATCGCGACTTCGGTCATCTTCTTGATGCTGACGCTTCGTCGAGCTCGCATCGTCACGAACATCAACTTCAGAAGGCTTGCTTCTGAGAAGAGTGCGCGTCGTCCTCGATTCGAGCGACGTTCCTCACGCCGCCACTCCATCACTCGTTCTTCAATCGGTGCGCGGCTGAACAGGAGGACCGCCTCGTGGACAGCGAGTTCGAGTGGAACCACTTCGCCGACGCGCATGTACTTCCCCATAGGCACACCGAAGGCTTCGAGCATGAATCGCTCAGCATCTTCGTAGTCGTGGTGCTTGGGAAGCGGCGCGGTCATCGTGCCACCTCCGCGCGGAGCTGGCTGCGGTAGGAGTCGGTGTCCAGTGCCGGGACATGGGCGACGAGTTGGTCGAGGTGTTCGAACTTCGTGACGCCGGCGGCGGTCATGAGAGCGCGCATGTCGGTGCGGGCGATGAGGTGGGTGATGAGCCAGGTGTTCCGCATGCGGGTGGTGACGGGACCTGGTTCGTTGCCGCGGTCGGTGTCGTAGAGGAACGTGGTGAGCGTACTGATGCCGTGCTTGACCCGCTTCGGCGACCCGAATACCCAGTGCTCCGGCTCGACCTCGGCAATGGAGTTGAGCAGGAGCGTCTCAAATCGGGCCAGGAGCGGAACGGTCCGGGCTCCCGCCGAGACGGTGACGAGGACACCCTCGGCGTCAGCGACGATGTCGCGGCGGCGGACCTGGAGGAGCTCGTTCGCTTTGAGCCCCGCTCCAGCGCAGAGCGCGAGGACGACGCCGGCGCTGCGCCGTCGTGCCGCGGTCGACTGGCCCGTCGCCCAGCTCTCAAGGAGGTGCAGGTCGAGGTCGTCGTACGGTGCTGCGGTGTTCTGCGGAGCCGTCGGCGCGAACTCCAGCGGCACCTCGCCGACGAGGACCTCGGACATGCGCATCAGAGCGGACCGGTACGTGCGACGCGTGGTGTCCGACCAGGTGACGTCGGTCCGGGTGATGTAGCGCCGGATGATGACGGGGTGGAAGACGACGGCGGTCTTCGCCGGGTATCCGCTGACGTTGATGACCCAGTCGACGAACGGTGCCGCGACAACGATGAGCCTGTCGGCTGGCTGAGCGATGGACGCTGCCGCCTCGGCGACTGCGCCGACGACGAAGTCGCGGACAACGCTCCAACGGTCCTCCGCGAAGTTTGGAACGTACTTCACTGGTGTTCCTCCTCGAGTGAGGAACGACAGGATGGCGCGCAGCATCGCGGCGACGTACTGACGCGGTGACCGGAGGATCTGGCTAGGCATGCCCGGCCTATGCAGGCGAAGAGAGATGAGCTGTGGGAACGCGTCCCAGATTCTGATCTCGCTGCTGATCGATCCGCATACCTGCGCGGATCGGCGGGGGCCGCCGCCGATGCGAACGGACGCGCCCTGCCGGGCGTGTCGCCGCTTGCCCGCGCATACGACGGTGACGTCGGCGTCGTACGCGTGACGCTCGCGATGTGCATGCGATCCGGGCGGCTCTCTGCTTCGGGGACTCAGAAAACGTAGTGATCTTCGCGTCCGGATTGGTCCTGTTTGCGGACCCCGCTCGTCCGCGACCCGCGCGTCCTCCAAGATCACGCCCGTTCCGCGCATACCCCCTCCGAGGCCGACCGCCGGCCTCGGAGAGGACCACATGCCCACCCCGACCACGGCGCTCGCAGCGCTCCACGCCGAGTACTCCGACCACGCAACGCAGCCAGCCCTGACGCTCACCCTCGACCAACGGCGCGGCGTCGCGTTCTACCTCGCCGACACCGATGACTCCGTCGAGGTTGAATCCTTCGTACGACGCTGGACCGACCGAGTGCACGACCTCGACGACTTCGTCTACAAGCACGGACGGATGCCCCGCGCCGACTCGACCCGTCCCCGCCCTGCGACCGCCGAACAGACCCTCGTTGACACCCTTACGTACTTCCGGCAGGTCGGCGCTGCGGGCGGCTACTGCTCGTACCAGGTTCGACGACTTGAAGCGGTGCCGGGCTTCGCATGGAACCCCCGGGACGCTCAGTGGTCCGCGATGCTCGCCGCGCACCAGCAGTTCTGGATTAGTCATCAGCGACCGCCGCGTCGTCGCGCGACCGACCTTGCCGAGGTGACGATCGGACGGTGGGTCGCCCAGCAACGCGCCCAGCACGCCCGCGGCCGCCTGCTGCCCGAACGCGAACAGCAGCTCCGGGCAGCACGGTTCCGGGTCCTCTGACGGCGTTACCGAACTTCGCGAGCCTCAGCGAGGATCCGTCGACGATGCTCGGAAGCGTCCATCGTCGGAATGTGCCGCAGAGACGTGACCAAGTGCTCCGGCTTGCGCAGTCCGCCGGCAGCCATGAGCTCCCCGACGTGCGTGCCGCCAGCGAGGTGCGTAGTGATCCACGTAGCGCGCATTCGCGTGGGGACTGGCTTCGGCTCGTTGCCGAAGTCGGTGTGGTTGATGAACGGCGTGACGAAGTTGTAGGTCGCCTTTCTGTCCTCCCCGCCAAGCACCCATGCGTCGTCCGGCACGTCCGCGAGGGAGTCGATGAGGAGCTGTTCCCATCGTTCGAGCACAGGTACCGACCTCGGCCTTCCGCCCTGGACGTCGACGAGCGCTCCGTCACGGTCAACGCGCACGTCGCTCCGCCGCAGTTGCTGCATCTCCCACGGGTCAAGCCCAGCACCTGCTCCCAGGGCGAGGACTGCGCCAGCACCTCGACGTCGCAGTGCCGTCGACTGCCCAAGTGCCCAGGTCTCGAGCAGGTTCATTTCGAGGTCGGTGTACGGGGCAGTGACAGACTGCCCGTTCAACGGTGCAAACTCGATCGGACCCTCTTCGGGGAGGACGACCTCCGAGATCCGGAGCAGGAAGGAGCGGTAGTCGCGGAGCGTCTTGTCCTTGAGGTTTAGGTCGTCGCGGGAGATGTACCGGCGGATTAGCACCGGGTGGAACACGTTCGCGACCTTCTGCATCCCGTTGACGTGAACGACCCAGTCAACGTACGGCGTTACCGCGACCATCAGCCGCTCAGCAAGGTAAGCACACGCGGGTGCGACGAGCGCGACAGCGTCCAGTACGAACGGCTCGATGTCGGCCCACCGGTCGGCGGGAACCGACTGGTTCCGGTACTTCCGCATCGCGTGGAGGGGTTCTGGGCGAAGCTGCGGGACAAGCGTCCCCTTGTCTACGTTCGAGCTTCGGGCCCCGAGCGTTGAGTCCCCGAGGATGAGCGGCTCGGGTTCCCAACATTGGACGTGCGAGCAGTGCTCGACGAGACCTCGACGTGGGAACGGACGACCGAAGGCGGCGCCCATCGGCCGCCCCAGGGCAGCCGCAGACGTGACGGTCTCCTGGTGCGGCACGACGCGGTGCTCGGTAGAACGAGGTGAGCGGAGCGCCGCTCGAACGGCGGCAGGGAGCGAAGGCATGCCACGGCTATGCCCGACGGCCGGACCCTGACGTGAGGAACGCCGAGAAGTAGACCGACACGGCCCTCAAGGACCGCTCCTAGCCAACTTCCCCAGCTGGTTCGGGCGTGCCGGCATAGCTCCAGGACAACGACTCCTGGAGGACCCCTTGGACTACCGCACCGCTACCCGTGAAGAACGAGCCGCCGAGTTCATCGACTTCGCGACGAAGCTGCACGACGGCCGATACGACTACGCGCACGTTCCGCTCGGCTACGTCAACGGCGACACCAAGGTCACCATCATCTGCCCCGACCATGGGCCCTTCGAGCAGACCCCGCGCGAGCACCGCCGAGTCCGCGAAACGCCCTGGGGCCCACAGCGTGGCCAGGGTTGCCGAGACTGCAAAGGGTTCAACGCTCAGGCGGAGATTCGTCGCGAGCGATTCGTTGCGAAGGCTCTGGCCACGCACGACGACCGGTACGACTACACCGATGTCGTGTACTTGGACGCGCGAACCGACGTGACCGTGAACTGTAGCGAACACGGAGCATTCTCAGTCCGCCCAGACAACCACACCTCCAAATACGCGACCGGCTGCCCCAACTGCGCCCTCACATCTCACCGCTCGGCACCGCGGTCAAAGAAGAAGTCAGAGGAAGGCCAGTGGCGGAACCGCCCGGCAGGGACGACCACCGGACGGAAGCGGACCCCGCGCAGCGCGGAGACCCGCTAGCTGCGCCGTCGACCGCAGCCCCACTACTCGTTCGCCTCAACGTGTCAGCACCGGGCTCGTCGTGAGCGACGGCGAGGCTTGCAACCAGCCGCCAGCGGGGGAGCGGCTACCCGAATCGGCTGCGGGCAGAGCGATCTGTCGGCCCAACCCACACCATCGCGATGGCGTTCCACGGGATGTTCTCGCGGTTCGTCGGCTTGCGGCAGCAAGCAGGGTTGTTGTTGTTGTGAAGAGGGGAGCGAAAGTGTCTCGAAGTGCCTCAAACTGTCTGTTCCGCTCCTTGTTTGTCTGCCGCCAAGGCTTCCGCGACTCGGCGAGTGCTGTCGGCCGGCGGCGGAAATGGCAGCCGCTGATCTGCCTAGAAGCCCACGGGAGTGTGGCCGCCCCGCCCCGATCTGGATCAGTAGTGCGCTGATCGTGATCGGCCTGGTGTGCTGGATCGTCGAGGGCGTTCTAAGCAGTCGCACGACAGGCGGCGGACCGTCTCACTAGCCGATCGGCTACCGGGCGCTGTCACTCCAGGAGCGACTGCACTGCGTTCCAGAGGTCCATCTGCTTCCCGCCAGCGAAGAGAGCTCCGGCCTTCTTGAATCGGTAGGTCGTAGCGCCCGGCATGCCCGGCCCGAGCAGACGCACGTGACCCACTAGGCGGCCGTCCTTTGCGCTGGACACATCCCAGTCCGACGGTGAACCAACAGGAGGGCCCTGACACACGACGACGTACCTGTGGCCAGCGTCCGTCTCAACCTCGAACTGTTGCACATGATCGAGGTCCGCATCGCGGCCCAGCTGCTCGCCTTGAACGGTCACCAGCCGGATGTTCGCCTGCATAACGGAAGGATCTCACCAATCCCGATGCGCGCCCGGACAGCGATCTTCTACCGGAGCCGCCCTCTACGCTCCATTTGTGTTCACGATCGAAACCGTCGACCCAAGTGACCCCGTGGCCAACCGGATCATCCGTGCCTACATCCTTGACGTCGCGTCACGCTGGTACGGGCGACCGGCCACGACGGAAGAGGTGGACGAAGCGCTCATCGACGAGTCCTACGACGATCTACTGGGCCTCTCCGGTGCCCTGCTCGTCGCGCTCGACGCAGGCCACGGCATTGGCTGCGCCGGCGTGCGATTCACCGGCGACTACGCGGAACTCACGAAATTCTTCACGCTGCCCAACCACCGCGGCCGCGGCGTCGGGTCACGGCTGCTCCGAGAGATCGAACGAGTCTGTGGCGCACGAGCGATCGGCACGATCCGGCTCGACACGCGCGCAGAGTTGAAGGAAGCGTGCGCGCTCTACGAGCGGTTTGGCTTCGAGCGGGTCGACGCCTTCAATGACGAGCCATACTCCGACCGCTGGTACGCCAAGGCGCTGGACCAGCGCGTCCGGTAACCGATCGTTCAGCGGAAAGCATCGACCACGTTGATGGTCACGATGACCACGGCAGCGATCAGTCCGAGGACGGCGAAGATGATGCCCTGGATCCGCATGCGGCGCTTCGTGTAGGCCCGCTCAGCCCACGCGCGACCGAAGAGGCCGCTACCGACCGCGCGGGACTGTCGGGCGCCTTCCTCTGCGGTCAAGAACATGACCACCCCGACGAAGATCGCGAACAGCGGAATCAAGAGCGCCTGCCACGGGATGTGCACGGTCCGAGCCTGCCTCATCGCATGCCCGATGTCCGTCCGGTGGCCGATCGGGTGCCGGACGGGGCGATATACTGTCAGCGACGAAACCTCCGCCGACCACGGCGGAGGTTTTCTTGTATGAGCACCCCAACGCCCCTGACCATCACCACCGCCGACGAACGACACCGCCCTCAGCTCGAACAGCTCTGGACCATGTTCCGGCACGAAATGTCCGCGTTCACCGGCACGCTCCCCGATGAGCGCGGCCGCTTCCGCCAAGAACGACTCGACGCCGGCCTTGCGGAGCCGGGCTGGTCGGCACACGTATTCCACCTTGGACCGCACCCGGTCGGACTCGCGGTCCTCCGCGGACTCGACGAAGAGGAACACATCATCAGTAGCTTCTTCATCGCGCACGGAGCACGACGCTCTCGCATCGGACGTGCCGCCGTGACGGAACTGACCGCGGCGCACCCGGGGAGATGGGCGGTGGCCTACCAGGACCGCAACGAAGTAGCAGCGAAGTTCTGGCGCACGGTCGCGACCGAAATCGACCCGACGTGCACGTTCAAGCACCACGCCGTCCCAGGCCAGCCGGAGCTACCCGCCGACTCCTGGGTCCGATTCGGTGTCCGATAGCCGATCGGCTACCGGACGCTGCTGTCGGAGCTGACGATGGCGACCTGTTCGAGGATCGTCCGCATCGTCTGTTCACCAGTGAGGTCGGCGCTGTCGATCCACTGACCTTGATCACCGAAGCCTACTCGCATGGTGGCGTCGAGCTCGCGGTAGCCATCGAAGTCGAACTGCTCATCCTCGCTGCGTGCGGCGTTGCGGTCGCGGCAGGCTGCTTCGCCAGGGGCGAGGACGACCAACCGTGCGCGCTGCTGAGGGAGCTGCCGGAGGAGGCGATCGAGATGATCTCCGTCGGGAAGAACGCAATCGACGATCGTCGTGAAACCGCTCGCCGTGAAGTTGTGCGCCAGTGCCCCGAGATTGCGGTAGCAGAGCTCAACCTGTCGTTCTGCTTCGTCGGCGGGGTGGCCGAGTGGCCAGACCGCGCCGGAGACGATCATCGCGTTGAGGTCATCGGCACCGATCCGCACGGCACGAGGGAGCGCCGCGGCAACGAGACGGCTCACCGTCGACTTGCCGGCACCCGGCATCCCTGTCACGATCCAGGCCACCTCGTCGGCTGACGAGTCGAGTCCGCCTTCACGCATCGGTGCGACCCGCCGCCCAGAGCCAGCGCAGCGCATCGGGCAGCAGCACCCCGCCGTGGTTCGGGGAGTGCGACCCGTCGCCGACGACGAGCCGGAAGTCGTAGCCCGCTCTCGCGAGTGCGGACGCGGTGTCGAGGCTCTCGGCGAACCAGTTCGCCGCTCGCTCGTTCCAGTGCAGATCCCGGTGCGCAGCATGCAGGAACACACGTGTGGGTCGGCGCGGTTCGGTCGCGAGGAGCGTCGGGTACGGGTTCCCGCCCGGCATCTGCGCGAAGCTCGGGTTGAACGCGATGACCCTCCCGAACCCGTCGGGCCGAGTCCATGCTGCTGTCAGGGCGGCGTTGCCACCACTGCTGCCGCCGCAGATGCCACGGTTCATCGGATCAGCCAAAACGCCGTAGCGGGACTCGACCTCTGGTAGGACCTCCTCCATCAGGAAGCTCGCGTAGGTGTCATCGAACGCGTCGTACTCGGCGTTCCGGTGCTTCGTCGGTACGCCGTCGACGTCCATCACGCCGGGGTCGACGAACACGCCGACCATCGGCGGAAGGACACCGTCGGCAGCGAGGTTGTCCAGCACGGTCCCAGCCCGCACCGCGCCGGCTGGATCGAGGTACCACCAGCCGTCGTTGAACACCATGACCGCGCACTCGGCATCAGCGAGATGTCCTGCGGGGCGATGAACCCAGACCTTTCGAGACGTCCCCGGGTACCGTTCGCTCGAGTCGAGGTGGAGTTCCTCGATCGTGCCGGAGGGTACGTCCGGCCGGACCGCTGAGTCGGGTCCGTACTCGTACGAGATGTCCTGCTGCTCGATCGGGAGAGCGGCGAACGGCACTGTCGGAGACACGAATCGACTCTAACGACGAACCTCACGAGCAGACAGCCGCCGTCATGCTCCGTCCCGGTAGCGTCCGGGCAATATCGGCTACCGGACGGTCATGGCTCCGCCAGCGAGCTCGCTCCGACCGCCGCTCCGCGGCGCGGTCGTCCTACGACGCAGTGATCCCGAGCTGTGCGAGAACGGGTTGATCGCCGATGGTCTGCAGGTTCCACTTCGGGCGCTTGAAGGCACCGCGGGAGAGTCGCACGCGCTGTTCGTCGACCGGCTGCCCGGCCCGAGGCGATACCTGCGTGACCCCGTTCGGCTCGTAGCCGAGCTTGTACGAAACGGTCAGCGACGGGGTGTTCCAGGCCGCAGCACTTGACTCTGCCCATTCGGCACCCAGAGTGTCGAAGGCGAACAGCAGCAGGGCCGCGCGCATCTCGGTGCCGACGCCCTTGCCTTGGGCGCGTCGGGTCAGCCAGGAACCGGAGTTCACAGTCCGGCGGTCCGCGAAGTTGAACGCGGCGAGGTCCTGCGCCCCGATCACCTCGTCGTCAAGGATGACGGCGAATTGGATCGTCCAGTTCTGCGGCGAGACCTGGCGGAGGCTCCACTGATACGTCGCGAGGTTCCGCGGCAGCTCCTCCGGAGACGCATCGGTCCATGGGAAGCCAAACGGCATGCGGTCCGAGTTGTGGATGCCATCAAGAGCAGCCTGCGCCAGGGCAGGGAGGTCCTGGTCCCGCACCGGACGCAACACCAGCCGTGGGGTTCGGAGTTCGAGTCCGAACAACGGCCACAGCTTCTCCAGTTCCATACCGGGACGCTACCTGTGCCGGTCACCGCAGCGAGGCGTGTTACGCGCCCAACCGCTGAGTAGCGACCCTCGCATCTGTCCTCTCGCAGCGCCCGGTGATCGATCGGCTACCGGACGCGCGCAGCCCAGATCCCGCGCTTCTCACGGTGCAGGATCCCTGCGTCGGCAAGCGCCCGGAGGTGGGACGGTCGGCTGAGGCAGAGTGAACGGCCCCTGCAGCGACAGCGCGGTCAATTCTTGACACCACGCTGTGGTGTCGTGAAGTCGACCAGTTTGCTGGCGGAAAGCCCGTGCCCTTCGAGCAACTTGGCGACCGCTTGCGGGTCTGTCCAGACGCCTTCGGCCAGCGCGGTCGCGAAAGCGCGCAGTGCCGCCGCAAGTTCACCTAAGCCCCTTCCCGTGATGATGCGCATCCCTGTTACTGGAGTTGCATCCGAGTAGGCAGCGACAGCGCGATGCACCATGATCGGCACTGGCCGTGCGGCGGGGTCGTAACGCTTGCCGAACCACAGCATGGAGGTCGCGAGCTGTCCCATGTCGCGTTTCGCGATCGCGGCGCTTTTAGCTCCTGTTTTCGCTTCGATGACCCAGAACTCGTTATCACCAAGTGCCCAGAGATTGTCAGGACCGGTGTTCGTATCGTGCTCGGGGCGCTGAGACCCGAGCCCGATGAATTCGCCGCAGCGTCGCAACGCCTCTTCGGTCTGGTCTGTGCGGTATTCATCGAAGACGAGGTCCTCGATGATGGACTCTACGTCGAGGCGAAGTCCTGCGGCGGTCGAGTACTTCTGCCCGAGACGGCGCGCGCATGTCGCTGCTTGCGGAGAGTGAGCCTCTAGAGCGACGAATGTCAGTCCGGCCAGGGGCTTGGTGACATTGGTATTCAGGGCGCGAGCTTGCGTGAGGATCTGCTGGCCAAGTTCAGGGTTGGTCATATCGGCGTAGGTCGCTTGCAGCTCCAGGAGCCTGCCTGCGGACGCCTCATCCTGTTCCGCCTCGGCGGCGCTGCCGATGCGGTCGCGCGCGGCGACGAGGTTGCCGTTTTGGGCCAGTGCGTAGGCCTCGCGCTCTGCCACCGCAGCATCGGAGACGTGGCCGGGCGCAGGTGCGATGTTGCGTAGTGTCCTGAGTGCGAGTTCGACCCAGCTCTTGTCCCGTGATAGCGCTTGTTTGACCGTTTTGATGATGCCACTCATCGGGAGGTTATCCATGTTCGAGGCGACCTGCCTGGAGAGCTTGAGCTGTTGCTGGGTCGCAGGACTGAAACGCGTCACGGTGCGTGGGTCCACGGTCAGTTGTGCGAGTCGGGGCCCGAGGAGGAACACCACGCAGTGGTCCTCGTTGCTACGCACGCCGCGGCCCATGCCCTGCTCGATGCGTTGCACCTGGCGGTCGTCAATTCCTGAACTGGAGCGCGTGAGGGTAGAGCTGATGCGGTCTTCGGGGCTGAACGCCTCGGGTAACCCGTCGAGTACCAGCACGCGACAAGCATCGTCGGGGAGGTCGATCCCGTCATACCGATTGACCAGCACGACCAGCCCGATGTGCTTCCTGCCGCGGAGCTTCTTCACGGCATCTTCGATATCGTCCTTCGTCGCGACTATTGCTGCGTGGGCTTTCCACTTCTCTGCCCATGGGGTGCTGGGCACGAGGACTACGGTGTTGACCATTTTGCTGAGATCGACAATCTGGGAGCGGATCTCCTCCGCGGAGAGTGCAGGATTGATCTCTTGTGGGGCGAGGATCATTCGCTCTCCGATATCACCAGCGGTCAGTGGGGTGATCGGTGATTGAACGCTGGCTGGAGCGGCGCCGAAGTCGGTGACGAGGACGCTGTCGTCGGCGAGCGTCGCTGTGAGGAACACGCGGTGCTTCGCTTCCATGAACGACGTCACGTGGTCGATGGGCGGGCAGTGCGGCGTGATCGTCAATTCATGGTTTGCGAAGGCGGCACGGCACAGGGGCAAGACTTCGGCAACTGCCGGCCAGTCGTAGAACAGGTCCTGTTTCTCGCCTGTTTGTAGGCGGAGGAGCTCTCGTACCTGCTCGACTTTTGACCGCCACGCCCAGAACGGCACGCGCACTGGAGCGCCTCGCCGGTCGTCGCGCACGTCGAGGTACGAGTCCGAGGACTGCGTCTTCAAATCCTCCGCGAACAGCTCCAGAAGCGGCATGAATGCAGCGTTGCTGCGAGGCACGGTCAGCGACAGCTTTTCTCGTGTCGTGGCGATGGCAGCGTGCACGTCGTCGATGACCACCGCTCCGATGGGGACGCGGGGTCGCGTGGGCCGGCGGTCTGAAAATACCGTCCGACCGTTGACGAGTTTGTGTGCGTTGATGATGCCTATGGCTTCGCTGTTGAGGTAGGACGCGCCGTCGACGTTTGTTGTGACGGCGATGCCGATTTTCTCTGCCTCTGCGATGACCTGCGTCACGAGGTAGTCACTGGGGGCTACGAAGAGCGCGGGGCCGGCGTTAGCGTTCAGGTAGCTCTGAAGAATGATGAGGCCATCGATAGTCTTGCCACCGCCGGTATTGACTTTGATGATGATATCGCGATCGTCGCGGCGCTCGTGCCACTTCGATAACACCTGCCCCTGAACGTCGCGGAGGTACCCGTAGCCGGGCGCTTTGGTCAACTGACTATGCAGTTCCCGCGGCTCGATAGGAGCGTCATCCGCCCCGCTCGCCAGCATTGCTCCGAAGTCCACCATCGGCCTGCTCCATCGCTCGCGGGGTGTGCAGCTTCCTGCCTCCGGCCACGGCGGCCGTCCCCATGCACACTCTAGCGAAGTGTCGAGAATCGCTCATCCCCGCCGATGCGGCCGTCAACCTGCGCACTGCCACCGTGCTTGCGCTCTCCGATAGCTGCCGAGGTCGCCTAAGCGCGGTGGGCCCACTCAATGCTCCCGAAGCACGAACCATCGTCTCGATAGCCGGTCCTTCGGGACTGCTGCAGGATTGGTTGACTCGTTCGTTTAGGCCGCGAGTGCGACCTGTGGGTTGATGATCGTCTCGTACTCGATCGGGGTCAACTTCCCCAGACCTCGTTGCCGTCGTTTCCGGTGATAGGTCGCTTCGATCCAGGTGATGATCGCGAGCCGGAGCTCTTCCCTGGTCGCCCAACCTTTCCGGTTCAGGACGTTCTTCTGCAGGAGCGCGAAGAACGATTCCATTGCGGCGTTGTCGGCGCACGCACCGACTCGCCCCATTGATCCGAGCAGGCCGACATCACCCAGCGCGCGGACGAACTTCTTCGACCTGAACTGGCTGCCCCGGTCCGAGTGGACGACGGTTCCTGCCGGGTTCCGGCGATGCACCGCCATTTGCGGGGCCGCGACGGCGAGCGAGGACCGCATCCGGTCGCTGATCGAATAGCCCACGATCCAGCGCGAGCAGGCGTCCTTGATCGCGCAGAGGTACAGCTTGCCCTCTGCCGTGTTGTGCTCGGTGATATCGGTCAGCCAGAGCTTGTCGAGGTCTGGCACGGTGAACGCACGGCGGACACGGTCATCGTGCACCGGCGGCCCAGCCTTGCGATTCAGGCCGCGCTTCTTCGCGTGCAGTGACCAGAGCCGCTGCTGCGAACACAACCGCCACACTCGCCGTTCCGACACCGTATGACCGGACGCAATCAGGTCGTCGGCGATGAACCGGTACCCGAACGTCGGATCGTCCCGGTGCGCATCGATCGCTGCGTTGGTCAGGTGCGCGTCCTCCCAGTCCCGCTGAGAAACCGGGTCGGCGCGCCACCGATAGAAGGCCTGCTTCGAGAAACCCAGCACCCGGCAGGTCACCGCGACGGGGACACCATCGTCGGCGAGTTCGAGGACCAGCGGGTAGATCATTTTGGGAGTTGCGACTGGGCGAAGTACGCCGCTGCCCGGCGGAGGATCTCGTTTTCCTGCTCGAGCAGCCGGATCCGTTTCTGCGCGTCCCGCAGCTCGGCCTGCTCAATCGCCTTCACGGATGGCGACGCAGCAGCAGGGACGCCGTCATCACGGTCCGCGAGACGCAACCAGCGGGCCAGGCAGGACTCGGACACACCGAAGTCCTTCGCGACCTGCCGCACCGACGTCTCACCCTTCCGGGCGACCGCGATCACATCGCAGCGGAACTCGTCCGGATACGCCTTCACCACGGCACACATCCTTCCAGCAGGAGCCCATGCCCCTACCTCTCAGGAGTCAACCGAACCTGCAGCAGTCCCATGTGAGGCAACTTGCGATTGTGGTGACCGATTCGAACGAGGGCCTCCGCGGGCCAGGGAAGCATTCCCATGACGTGCCCCTTCCCTTGCCATGGACATCTCCGTGGCTGCATGCTTGGGTGGTGGCGAGTGGCCGGGGCCCGACACCTCGGGCTGTCAGTTTCGATCATCGGAACTCGCGCGAATCGACCGACAGTGCGCGTTCTGCGTCTCACCACGGGGAAGAAGCGGTGCGGTTGGTGTCCGCTACCACCACAATTGGTGCATGTCCTCCGCCGAGTACCCACCCGTGACGGCGTCGACGATCCGCAGCCTGTACGGCGCGGCATACCGGTGCGCGCATCCCGAGTGCCGCCGGCCCCTGTATAACGTCGACGGGGAGAGCGGCGATCGCGTCCTGAACAGCCGCGTTGCTCACATCCATGCGCGGCGTCGCGGTGGACCTCGCTGGATTGAGATGCCCGCATCGGGCAGGCCCTCGCCGTCGCGCTGCGCAGTTCCCAGCTCCGCCCGTCGCGATGCCCGACACCATCGGAACGGCAGAACGGCCGCCCGCGTGAGCCGAGTTGCGCTCGACGATCGCCGTCCGATACGTTTGCTGTGAGCACACTCAGATGCTCTTGCGCAGGGGGCCGCGCTAACTCGGGGGGGTCTTCGTGGTGCAATTCAACTCGAAGGAGTAAAAAATGCGTTTCAAAAAGCACTTCGCTTCCGTGGCTGTCGTCGCGGCGGTTGCAAGCGGGGCATTGTTCACTGCAGCACCTGCGTCCGCGGCACCCGCTGGCTGCGAGTCTGGCCGGGGCTGCACGTACGAAGACGCAAACTACGGCAAGGGTCACATCAACTTCTTTGAGAATGTGAAGGACTTTTCGCAAGTCGGCTATTGGGTGGGCACGCTGCACACCCTGACGGACAATGCTGCATCCTCAGCCTTCAACAACGGCACCACCGGTCGCAACGCCACCTGGTACGACCTGAAGAGCTACCAGGGCCCTAAGAAGACACTTACTATGGGCTACGGCACGACCAACCTCGGATACGCTGACCTGAACGACAAGGTCTCGTCAGCCTGCTTCACCGGATACTGCAACTAGCTCATGAGTAGTGCTCTCCGATCTGGCGGCGTAGCGCTCGCTGCGCTTTTCGCGCTGGGGCTCGCCGGATGCTCCGGTCAAAATGCTCAGTCAGAGCTCCCACAGAAGAACGAAGCACAGTGGACGCTCCCACTTGACCAGTACCAGTCGCCCCTGGTTGACACCGTGATTGACGCAGAACAGTTGCTCATCCAGTCCTGCATGCAGGACGCAGGATTCAACTGGTCGGTGCTTGTGACGAGCGTGGACGGCCGCCCCGGTGAATCGTGGAATCCGGTGCACCGCAAGCTCTTCAACGCTGACCTTGCCGAGAAGTACGGTTACAGCAACTCCCACGAGTTGGCACTCTCAACGGATGACGCTCAACGATGGGCGGACTACGAAGAAGCGAACCGGACCGTCGGTGGATCAGCGCAAGGGCAGGTAACGAAGTGCATGGGCTCAGCGCGTCGCCAGATCGGAGAGACCGGGACCCGAAGCCCATACGACCTCGCGGAACAGCTCGCGAATGTAGCATTTGCCGACGCGCGGGACGTCCCGTCAGTGAAGGAAGCCGATTCCGCCTGGCAGAAGTGCATGGCGTCAGCCGGCGTCCCGGACTTGCCGAATTCGCCGATGGAAATGCCGTCTGCCTCGGTCAGCGCCCTGCGCCCCAGCGTCGACGGGGCCGTTGGCCCGGATGGAACCGTTTCGGTACCTGATGAGGAACGACGAGTTGCGGTGGCTGATGCAAAGTGTCGAGAAACCACAGGCTATTCGAAATCGCTGTACGACGCCGAGTGGGAAGCGCAGGTGAATGTCATGCAGGACCGAGGTGACGATCTCGAGCGTTACGCCTCTGAGGCAAAAAAGAGACTTCAGGCCGCAACGCAGATCGTGGCGAACAACGCCCCGCGCAACCGATAACGTAGAAGCGCCGACAGCTAAAGCTGTCGGCGCTTCTCGGCGAAAGGCCGCAATGACTAAAAAAAGTCGGAACAGGAAGCTCCTCATTGGGGGTGCCACGGCGGCTCTCGTGGTGGCCGTCGCTGCGGCTAGTTGGGCGATGGCATTGCGCTTCGAGTCGCCGGCGCAGCGGGAAGCGGCTGCAGCCGCCCCTTCGCCCGGGGCGATCACGGCGCAGGTGCGCAAGGGTGACCTCGTCCGATCAGTGTCATACCGTGCGAAAGTCGTCCGCGACTCTACGGTCGAGATAAGCCTGAGCGCCGCCTCCGCACCCTCCGTCGTCACCGCTGTGCCCACCGCACCTGGGACACGGATGCAAGCGGGAACCGTCGTGACTGAGATCAACGGTCGGCCGGTATTCGCGATCCCAGGCGGATTCGCCTTTTACCGCGTCCTCCGTGAGGGTGACCACGGGCCGGATGTCCGCCAACTGCAACACGCGCTGACAGCAGCAGGCCACGTTGTCGCCGAAGACGGCCGCTTTGGCAGTGGAACGAGTAGCGCCGTGAAGGCGCTGTACAGAGCCGCAGGGTACGAGGCTCCGACCGAGCCCGGAACAGCCGACCAACTTGGACGAGGCAAGTCAGCTACAGCAACGGGCGGCTCAGGGACGACGAAAACCGACTCCTCTACCGCTGAGTCGTCGGTGATTGACGGTGGTGGCACAGCAGACGTGCCCGGTTTCGTGATTGCTCCTGGGGAATTCATTGTGCTCCCGACCCTGCCCGCGGTGTTGAGCTCAGCGCCGGCCATCGGTTCCGCCATCGGTGAAGACGCAAAGATCGCTGTGCAGAGTGGTTCGCTGCGTCTCAGCGGCGACGTGCCGCCCCTCTCGGCGAATCTGCTCACAGCTGGGTTGCCAGGATCGGCTGACATCGGCGGAGCAGTCCCGGTTCACATCGAATCCATCGGTACCGCGAAAGAGGACGGCGCAGCCGCTGTGCCGGTCGTCGCCACCGCTGACGACGGTCAGATCGCGGAGGACAAGATCGGTGAAGAAGTCACCGTAACCGCTCAAGTGCAGGTCGTGGCAGGCGACGCTCTCATCGTCCCCTCGATCGCAGTCGCATCCGGGGGGTCAGGTCCGGCGCATGTCCTCGTCGAACAGAAGGACGGCACTTTTGCGAGTGTGGCCGTACGGGAGATCGGCCAGCTGAACGGCGAGTCCGCGATCCAGCTCGATGGGAGCGGTCGGCTCGCAGCCGGTGACCGTGTTCGGGTAGACGGCCCATGATCTCGCTAAGAGGGCTCACCCGTGTGTTCCCGGCGCCAGCGACCGGCGCTGCGCTTTCTGGTGTCGACCTCGACATCCTGCCGGGCGAGTTCATCGCTATCGTCGGCCCATCCGGCGGGGGGAAATCGACGCTACTCAACATGATCGGTCTGCTCGACAAACCCACTGCCGGCGCCTATCAGCTCAACGGAATCGACGTCGGCCTGCTCACAGAGAAGCAGCTCGCTGGTCTGCGGGCGTCCCAATTCGGATTCATCTTCCAGAACTTCCATCTGCTCGATAACCGCCCCGTCGTTGACAGCGTCGAACTCGGGCTGCTTTATCAGGCGTCGCCTCACCGCCAACGGCGCGAGACAGCGCTCCGAGCTCTTGACCGCGTGGGGCTTGCAGACTTCGCAGACCAGACCGCGTCACGTCTCTCCGGCGGGCAACGTCAGCGCGTCGCAATCGCCAGAGCACTGTCCAGCGATGCGCCGGTGATTCTTGCAGATGAGCCCACCGGCAACCTGGACAGCGCAAACGGGACTCAGATCCTCGAACTACTGAGAAGCCTCTCGCGGCAAGGACGGACCATCGTCCTCGTCACCCATGACGAGAAGATCAGCGCGATGGCGGACCGGGTCATCCGCATACGGGACGGCCGTGTCGACCAGGTGACCGAGATGTCCGCCGCCCGAAGCGAAGCCAACGGACTACCAACGGCCACACCTACGCAGCGAACGCGCGACTCATCACGGATACGCAGCCGCGACTTTATCGTGGACGCGCTCGCGACGATCGGTTCTCGCGCCAGTCGCTCCGCCGGCCTAATCGCCGCTGTCGCGACTGCAGTCGCTCTCGCAGTAACGACACTCGGTCTCTCCGATTCCGCCGCAGCGCAAGTGAGTGATCGGTTCAATGCCCATACCAACCGGGACGTCTCCGTCACCTGGCAGATGGAAAAGGACGGCCAGGACAACGCGCCGAGCGCCGAAAGCGCGCTCCGTGGTAGCGAGCAGGTGGTTGGCGTTGACGCGCGCGCTGTTCTTCTCGAGCGTGGCAGCACTCAGATACAGGTAACGGATAAACGTACAGCCCTGCAGGCAAAAGCAGTTTCAGCGTCGGACGGAATACAAGCCGCCGCCGGACTGAAGATTCGATGGGCGCCCAACCACAGGGCCTTCCTCAAACCTGATGAGGTTCTCGTCGGCGAGTCGCTGGCACACCAACTCCTGCTCGGACCCTTGGCTGGTTCGCCAGCGGTAATGCTCGACGGGGTGACGGCAAGAGTCGTTGGCGTCGTCAAAGACTCGCCCCGCGAACCCTCGCTACTCGGGGCCGTTTTGAGCGGAACAGACGAGCAACTCGGGCTGCCCGACGCGGCACAAGGAATGCTGATGCTGAAAACCCACGCCGGCGCAGCGCAGCAGGTGGCCCGCCAGATCCGAGTAGCCGTCCTACCGACGGACCCCGACCGGTTGGCTGTGAACGCTCCGGCAGACCCGACGACTCTCCGCGGTGAAATCGAGTCGGACGTCAAAACTACGCTCGTGGCCTTCACCGTCGTAGCCCTACTCGCGGCAGTCGCAGCGCTCGGGAACGCCATGGTCCTGGCCGTCTTGGAACGCCGTCGCGAATTCGGCTTACGCAAGGCGCTCGGAGCCCGGCGCGGCCAGGTGGCCGGACTGGTCCTGTTGGAATCATCGATCATCGGACTCGCAGGCGGCGCGGCCGGCTTCGTGATGGGTATGGTAAGTGTGCTTGCAGTCACCGTCGCCCGCCATTGGATTCCGGTTTTCGACTTCCGCATCGCGCCGATCGCCGTCGCAGGTGGAATGGTCGCCGGTGGTATCGGCGGGATCTTGGCGGCACTACAAGCGGTACGGGTGCAAGCCCAAGACGCGCTCCGCGGTTGAACGCAAATGAGCCACGGCAGGACCCGGGTCCTACGAGTCGTGGACCATAGGTTCCAGTCCCCTGCTGTTCGAGCATGGCAGTGTGGCGGCATGGAACTCGACGCGCTGCGGGCGCTGCCACCCTCTGACCAACGGGTGTTCCTGCTGGGCAGGATCACCTCGGAGACGACGAGCCTAGACGCGGCACTCCGATTCGTGCACGCGGCGCTACGCGGGCGTCACGAGATCGATGCGTTCCTTGATGCGCCGAGGTTCATCACGACCATCGTCAAGGAGTGCAAAGCGCTCCTCGCCCAGCATGATCGCATCGACGACGTCGGCCGGCGAGCAGTCAACGCGACACTCACCGCCGCGAACAAGCTGTACGCGACGAGGAACCGGTTCGTCCACGACATGCTCCGCGCCGACCTGCTCAGCGGCAGATGGGAACTTGCAGAGCTCGAGCGTCAGCCAGACGGCGAGCAGGACATCACCGCGACCACATTCGACGGCATGGTTGGACTTGTTGAAGATCTCGTCGGCGTGACCTGGCGGCTCCGAGGCGCGGCGTTCTACATCCTGAACGGCTCCTGGAGCGGACTCGCGACCGGAAAAGTCCACGGGCGATGGGACGGCAGTGCCGACTACGTGAGCTGACCGATACCGAACCAGCGGGTGCTGCCACAGGGAGCACCCCGCGTGATTCCTACGGTCGGGGGCCATCTAGGGAGCCGTGTCTTCACCAGTTGGACGAGCCGGCACGGGAAGATAAGCACGTGCACTCCGCCTCACTCCATGGCCGCGACCCCGACGTTGCCTTCACCGTTGAGAAGCCCGGGGTAATCATCCTTGCCGGCGACTCCGGTATTGGGAAGTCGGCGCTGCTGCACGCGCTCCCAGACCGGTGGCCGACTCCTGCCCTGTTCGGCACGGTGCAATCTGTCAGCCGTGTCGATGGTGCCTTCCAAGAAGCCGTCGCCGAGTCGCTCGGACATGTTGTCGTGGCGCACCGAGATGCACACCCCGGTGACCTTGAGATCTGGACGCGGCTCACCACAATCGTCACCAACACCGGTGATGCAATCCGCACCGAAGGCGGGGCACTTGCGGTCAACGCACTCTTCGGCTTCGTGGAGTCGAAGCTCGGAGCAGAGACAGGAAAACTGATACGGTCCGCGCTGACTGCGGTCGTGGACAGTGCGGCGGATACCTTCCATCACCGCCTCAGTGCACTCGCAACGCGCCACGCTGCGCGGGAGCTTGTTGACCTCGCTTCTCAGATTCAGCGATGGGTCGGAGTGCCCATAGTGATTCGTATCGATGACGCTGACAAGCTATCGACGAACGACGCTGCGATTCTGGAGGAGATGGCGACGGTCGATTCGCCAGCCGTCCCACATCGTCGTGGGCGTTAGCACAGCGGAAGGGTCCGGCCAAGCCCTCCTACACGTCCTGAAGGTCGGCAACGCACGGCATCGTGAACTCGATCCGTTGCATCGCTCCGACATTGACCGGTGGCTGGCGGCTGCGGCAATCCCCGTCAACCAGTGGGACGGAGTAGCAGACCTCTCCAGCGGCTACCCGTTGTTCATCCAATCGGCGATCGACCTCGTCAACGACGGCGGAGACATCACCGCACTCCGCGGCAGCGAAGCGTTCGTCGAACTGCTCAACGCCGCATGGAAGCGACTGCCGCCGCACGTGCAAGACGCTGCGAAACGCCTCTCGGTGTTCGTTGACTCACCCGACACGGAATTCCTCGTTGCGTACCTCGACGTCGATCTGCTCGAAATCGAAACCCTCCGACAACAACTCATCGACGTGCACGTCTTCGTCGAATCCGCCGATGGTGACGCGTGGTTCCATGACCGTCGCCGAGCACACGTTTGGGAACGAATCCTGACCCGTGAATCACGTCGCGTCGTCGCGACATCGGCGCTGAATGCCGTCCAAACCTGGCTGGCAGAACACTCCGCGGTCGAGCATTGGTTGCACGGCAGTCTCGCGCACATCCTTGATGAAGCACCGCACGACGCCGTTGATGCGCGCACTCGCCGGCTTCTTGGCCTCAGCCGTGACGAACTAGCATTGTTGTGGGCAATGATCGAGGTCGTCGACCCAGCGGGGCGCTTTGAAACCGCAGCGCCGACCGCGCTGGTCGTGCGATGGGCAGTCCTCCGAGCGGGACACCTCGATGACCCGCTCGGCGCGATGCAGCGCCTCGTAGAACAGGAACTCATCGTCAGCGTTTCGGACGAAGACTTCTCGGTGTCCGGCTTGTTCGTGCCATCGACATTCGTATTTGCGGTAACGGTCGCCTTGATCCGACGTACGTTCGCCGTCAGTCCGCTGCAATCAGTGACGTCGCTGGCGGTGCAGCAGTTCGTCCTGTCCGCCATCGCCCGGTACAACACCATGGTCGCGCGGCTCGGTCGGGCAACGCTCCGCAACCATGGCGACACCGTGCAAAACATCGGCAAGGAGCTGTCTCCGCGTCGATCTGTCGCGAAGCTGCCTGCCCTCGCCGTGGACTTCACGTTCGAAGGCTTAGCGATGAATGCAACGGTGACCTTCGACTCGGAAGCAGATCGGGATGCGGCCGCGGCAGCACTCGGCGCACTGAACACGCATCCCCGGTTTGCGGTGACCTCGTTGTTCAAGTTCCCGCCTCAGAAAGTCCGATGGAAGCGCCTGACCGACGCGCTCGATCGTGTTGCGCCGACCGGTCGTGTCACCGCCGGTGACGAAACCGACGTCCTCGCGCTTTACCAATCTCGGGCGCAGTCGGAGGCAGCAGTGTACGAGCAGACTGGCGTGGAAGAGACTTCCGCCCTCGGCTTCGCGCGGCCACGGCGATACCTGATCCACGTCACGCCGGGCATGGTCGCGATCACCGTCCTCGAAGTCGTCGACGCGGAACGCTTCGGAGCCGACCTCCTTCCACCCGACGTAGCGCTTCGCGACCCCCTCATGTCCGTTCGACTCCGCGCCAACGGCGTCCTCGGCCCCGACGAACACATCGGAACTATCCACTCGAACTACATCAGCGATTCCCTATTCGAGCACCCGACACGATCACTGATGACCACGCTCGAGCATGCCGGGACCCACTTCAACGTGCCCCTTCCCGCGTTCACGCTCCCCGAGGAACTCAGCGAGCTGGAAACGCTGCTGGAGACGTCGTTAGCCGCTCGGCGTCGGCTTCACGACGCGCTGAGCGCGGGCAGTGATGCTGCGAACTCGCACTACATCACGGTCGACAAGTCACCTACGGGCGGACTTCGCACCTTCCAGTGGAGCGTGACGGCAATCGAAGTTGCCGACGGGCTCGGACGAGTACAGCTGCTCGAGCTGGCGCGGACGACGCAGACCGCATTCGATCAGATGATGACAGAAGAAGAAGCGAACCGCTTCGGCGTAGCGGATCCGAGCCGTGCCATATCCCGGCATGGTGGAGACGCGGCGGGGGTGTTTGCGCCATTACTCGGCTACCACCGCAACGACGTCCGCGCACCGTGGCCGCCGGAGTTACTTGCACGAGCGGCAGAGCAGAAGCGCCGCCTTCAGGAAAGCACCGTCGCTAGCGAAGACGACACTGATCCCAGCTGATCTTCCACAATCGATAGGAACCGTCCAGCCTTCCGACTGGCCGGCGGTCGCCGCCGACGCGAGGCAACGGACAGCATGCAACCGCTAGGCCGTGCGGTGCGCGGACGTAAAGTCAGATGACGTCGGTGTACGAGCCGACCACTTCGACACACGCTGCGAAGGTGGGCGCGTCCCCGTAGATCATCGGCGCTGCACGCGCGTAAGCGGCTGCGAGAGCGTCCGACGAGGCGCTTCCGGAAGTGAAGCAGTCCGCTGCCGCAATCCAGCCCTCGTCCGGGCGCGCCACGCTCGACCAGTTCGCTGCGATACTCCGGTCGTGCACGTCGGTGGCGACCGCTCGGATCCCGTCGTCGCCCAGCAGGGCGATGTTTTCCTTCGTGTCCGAGTCGTTCAACAAGGCGTGCACATCGTACAAGTGCCGTCCAAGGCCCTCGAAGGCGGTGCTCTCTCCTGCCCGGTATCGGGCGTCCCGATTCGCCAACAGCGCCACCTTCTCGATGAGGGTGCGCTCCGTTACGAGCACGTGCGACTGCACCGGCGTCAACTCGTCGAAGTCAGCCGGTGTCAGTCCTTGCCCCACGAGGTACTCGGCGGCGAAGGAAAGGATCGAAACGCTCTCGTTCGGCGTTGGAGCTCCTCGACTGCCGATCTCCAACAGAACTTCGGGTTTGACCTCCAACGAAGCCGCCGGGTGCAGGATCGGGTAGGTGACGAACACGTTCCTCGCGACAGCGCGTGTCTGATTCGCGGACCGGTAAGCGCCCGCCCCCAGGCCAAGGTGCGCGTCGACGGCGTCAGCGACGCCCTTCAGTAGCCGCTCCCGTTGCCCTTTACTCATGTCGTCGGGGAAGTCGAGGACGATGTCGATGTCTTCGGAGAAGCGTTCCGTGAGCTTCCACGCCTTGCTGAGGCTCGTGCCACCCTTGAAGATCGCCGGCGCTCCGGCACCGTCGGCGTACTCGGTCAACGCTCGGAGCGCCTCAGTAGCCCAGAAGTCCTTCTCCACGTAGGCCTCGGGAATGCTGAGCGCGTCTGAGACGGTCGGTATCAGGGCGGCAAGGTCGGCGCTGCCCCGAAGCTGAGCCATCAGGCCACGCCCATGTCAGCGAACAGCCGGCCAGCGTTCGTATGAGTCGCCCGCGAGTGCTCACTGTCGGCCGCCGCCCGGAGCGGCTCAACACGAACGTCGCCGTCGGAGACACGAGAGCGGACCGCGTCTACCAAAGAAGTCCACCCCCGCTCAACGAAGTTCCCCGGGTCGCGGAGGACTTCCAGCACGGCGATCTCCGAGCGGTTCAGGTTCAGGCGAGCGCGGTTGCGTCGCGTGTGCACTTCGACACCCTTCACCAGTGAATCCGGCGTGTGGCCGACCGTTGCAACATGCACTGCCTTCGGAACCTGCGTCGTCAATCCGAGGTAGCGAGCAGCGCTGTATTCGGCCGGCCCGGTGCCGGAGGTGCCCAGCACGGCGAAGGCGATGTCCTCCAGCCGTGGCCGTGTCATCCCGAACCGTGTCCGCTCGCCCTTGAAGTACAAGCCGGCGTGGAGGCGAACGAGGTCGCCGGAACGAACAGCGTGCGAAAGCGCACTGCGCTTCGCAGTTGGCGACCCGTGGCGCAGATCCGCGATCCGGACGTACGAACCGACCGGCAGCGCGCGCAGCTCAGCTCCAGGGCTCGATACTTGGCTCATGACGCAAAATCGTACCGGATTTGTGGCAAGGTGCCAATGGGGGCGCGAGAGTCGCACGCCCACGCCAGTCGTGCGGTCGGTAGCGAGTTCGTGCCTCGACGAGTGGATTCCGGAGCGACGATGGCGGATGTCTTAGGGCGGCACGCAACGCTCGCGGACGAGTGCCGTTGCGCTCTGGCGTGGTGTCGACGCCGCTCGCGCGGCGTCGTTGCTGCCATGGTGGTCAGAGTCTGCCGGCGGTTCGGATGACCTCTATCGCTTCGGATAGCACTTCTACGCAGGGACTGCTGCAGCTTCGGTTGACTCCTGACAGGTAGGAGCATTGGCTCCTGCTGGAAGGATGTGCGCCATGGTGAAGGCGTATCCGGAAGAGTTCCGCCGTGATGAGATCGCGGTCGCCCGGAAGGGCGAGACGTCGGTGCGGCAGGTCGCGAAGGACTTCGGTGTGTCCGAGTCCTGCCTGGCCCGCTGGTTGCGCCTCGCAGATCGCGACGACGGCATCAGCGCTGCTTCGGCTCCGGCGGGGAAAGCGGTCGAACAGGCGGAACTGCGGGACGCGCAAAAGCGGATCCGGCTGCTCGAGCAGGAGAACGAGATCCTCCGCCGGGCGGCCGCGTACTTCGCCCAGTCGCAGCTCCCCAAACGATCTACCCGCTGGTCCTCGAACTCGCCGCAGACCGGATCCCGGTCGCGGTGGCCTGCCGGGTGCTGGGTTTCTCGAAGCAGGCGTTCTACCGGTGGCGTGCCAGCCCCGTGACAAACCGGGACTGGGACGACGCGCACCTGACCAACGCTGCGATTCGGTTCATCGCCGACGACCTCCAAACGGCCGGCCACCGGGTTTCGGAACGGCGGGTGTGGCGGCTGTGCTCACAGCAGCGGCTCTGGTCATTGCATGCGAAGAAACGCGGCCTGAACCGCAAGGCCGGGCCACCGGTGCACGACGACCGGGTCCGGCGTGCATTCGCGGCGCCAGACCTGGATCGGCTGTGGCTGACGGACATCACGGAGCATCCGACCGGTGAGGGCAAGCTCTACCTCTGCGCGGTCAAGGACGCCTGCTCCCGGCGCATCGTCGGCTACTCGATCAGTGACCGTATGCGGTCATCGCTCGCCGTCGCCGCTCTGCAGATGGCAGTGCAGCGCCGGAGCCCTGTCGGGACGGTCGTGCACTCGGACCGCGGCAGCCAGTTCCGGTCGAAGAAGTTCGTCCGCGCCCTGGCCGATGCCGGGCTGCTTGGGTCGATGGGGCGGGTCGGTGCGTGCGCGGACAACGCGGCGATGGAATCGTTCTTCGCGCTTCTGCAGAAGAACGTCCTGAACCGGAAACGTTGGGCGAGCCGGGAAGAGCTCCGGCTCGCGATCATCACCTGGATCGAGGCGACCTATCACCGGAAACGACGCCAGCGAGGTCTGGGGAAATTGACCCCGATCGAGTACGAGACGATCATCAACCCACAGGTCGCACTCGCGGCCTAAACGAACGAGTCAACCCAACCTGCAGCAGTCCCTTGCGTCAGGGCAAGTTGGTCTGTTCCCGGCTAGCGCCAGACCACATGAGGTTTGAGGAGCTTGCTGATTCCGGCATGTGCAGCGTCGACTCTCGATGCCGAGAGGAGCTCGACGACCGCTGCCGCGGCTTCGACGAGCGGCTGGGCAACGCTGGAGATCCCGATCGCCGCGGCTACCGGTGTGTCGTCGTAGCCGATGATCGGCACGGTCGATGCAAGGCGGAGGCGGGCTCCAAGTGCGAGTGTGTCCGAGGCGCAGACAAGGGCGTCGATCGGGGGCCCACCGGCTTCTGCCGTCGTAACCGTCTCAGCGGCCAAGCTGACGTCGTCTTCACATCGGAGGTCGACTTCGGCCGGAATGCCAGCTGCCGTCATTGCGTCTAGCCAGCCCTGACGGCGCTCATCGCCTTGACCGGAGTGATCTGGCCAACCGAGGAAGCCGATGCGGCGGTGTCCGAGTGTGAGGAGCTGCTCGGTGGCTGCGTGCGTGCCACTCCGTCCGTCGACGTCCACCCATGGGTGGGTTGCTTCTGCAAGATTCTCCAGTTGCCACGGGCGCCCGAACGTCACGAAGGCAATGCCGCGATCCTCGAGCCACTTTGGGCGGGGATCCCCGTACCCGGTGGATGTGAGAACGAAGCCATCGACGTCGGACCCCTCGATCAGATTCTCCATCTGAGCCAGCTCATCGTGGTCGTCGTTGGCAGTGAAGAGCAGGACCCGGAGCTGGCGCTTGTCGGCGCTCTCCACGAGCGCGTGAAGGAAACGGTCCAGCACCGACCCGGAGATGCCTTGCACCGGTTCCAACCGCATGCCGATCGTCGAGCTCTGCCGCGTCCGGAGACGCCGAGCGGCCCCGTTGGGGCGATAACCCAGCGACTCGATGGCGGCCTGCACGCGTTGCAGCGTCGCAGGTCTGACCCGCTCGGGGCTGTTGAGGGTGTTCGAGACGGTCTGGCGCGAGACGCCCGCGGCCGCGGCGACATCGACGACGGTAGCGGGACGCGACATGAGCTTTACCGTAGCGCGTCGAGCGTGTATGTTGTGCATGTTTGATCGATCAAATGGAACGATCAAGTAGATCCGATGAGGAGTCCTCTGATGCAACGACGCACAGCCCGTCAGCTGACCGCGGGAGCCATCGCGCTCACAGCAGCACTCACCCTGTCCGCCTGCGGCTCCGGCTTCAATAGCTCCGGCGGCAGCACTGGCGATGCGAGCAAGCTCACCTCGAGCAAGTCCGCCCTCAACATCCTGATCGGCTCGTCCGGTGACGCGGAGTCCGCGGCCGTTAAGGAAGCGGCGGCGTCCTGGTCGAAGTCTTCCGGTATCGGCGCGAACGTACAGCTGGCCAACGACCTCGACCAGCAGATGGCGCAAGGCTTCGCGTCCGGCAAGCCGGCGGACGTGTTCTACGTCAGCACTGCTGCGCTTCCTGGGTACGCGTCCAACGGGTCGCTCCTCGCCTACGGCAACGACCTGAAGAACAAGAGCGACTTCTACCCGACCCTGACGAAGTCCTTCACCGAGGACGGACAGCTGTACTGCGCACCGAAGGACTTCTCCACGCTGGCGCTGTTCATCAACACCGACGACTGGAAAGCCGCCGGACTCACCGACTCCGACATCCCGAAGACGTGGGACCAGCTGAAGAGCGTCTCCGAGAAGCTCACCCAGGATGGTCGGGTTGGTCTGGCGATGAGCCCGCAGTGGGAACGGCTCGGGGCCTTCATGCAGCAGGCCGGCGGTGGGTTGACCAACAGCGACCAGACGAAGGCGACGGTGGACTCCGCCGCGAACGCGAAGGCGCTCAACTACGCGAAGGGACTCCTCAACGACGGGTCGATGAAGTTCTCCAGCGACCTAGGCGAGAGCTGGGGCGGTGACGCGTTCGGGAAGAACAAGACCGCGATGACCGTCGAAGGAAACTGGCTCACCGGTGCGATGGCTTCGAGCTACCCGAGCGTGAAGTACAAGGTGGTTGAGCTCCCGGAGGGTCCGAAGGGCGCAGGCACCCTGCAGTTCACGAACTGCTGGGGTATCGCGAAGGCATCGAAGAACCAGAAGGCCGCGCTCTCGTTCGTCGAGAAGATGACCAGCACCGATCAGCAGCTCACCTTCGCGAAGGAGTACGGCGTGATGCCGTCCGTGCAGTCGGCGGCATCCGAGTGGAAGAAGCAGTACCCGCAGTACGCCGCGTTCCTCGATGAAGCGGGCAGCGCACGAGGCATCCCGAACAAGCCGGGGACCGCGGACGTCATCGCCGACTTCGACTCAAAGCTCGGATCGTTGAAGACGACCGACGTGAACACGCTGCTCGAGGGTGTTCAGAAGAACATGACCTCCGCGCTGAAGGGCTGACCCAGTGTCCCGCAAGAACCGAGCCGAGAACATCTCGGGCTGGCTGTTCACCGCTCCGACGGTGATCGTCCTCGGACTGTTCCTCGCCGTCCCAGTCCTCATGGCAGCTTGGGTCAGCGTCTCCGACTGGCATGGCGTTGGCAGCCCGTTCTCCTCGGACGTGAACTTCGTCGGGGCGCAGAACTACGCCAAGATCCTCGGCGGGGGAGGGCTCGACGAGCAGAACTTCGGCACGGCTCTGCGGAACAACTTCTACTACGTCCTCTTTGTTGTCCCACTCCAGACCGCGGTTGCGCTCGGCCTGGCCGTTCTTGTCAACGGCCGGGCCCTGCGCGGGCGGGGGTTCTTCCGCACCGCGTTCTACTTCCCGTCGGTCACCAGCTCAGTGGCGATCACCGTCCTGTGGCTGTTCCTGTTCTCCTCCACCGGAGCGGTGAACAAGATCCTCAGCTGGATCGGCGTCAACGGACCGAACTGGTTCAATGAACCCACTGGCATCTTCCACATCGGCGCGGGCAACCCGCCGGCGTTCATGGCGAACAACACCCTCCTGGGGATCTCCTGGTGGGAGTGGACCGCCGGACCATCGGTTGCGATGAGCGCGTTCATCATGCTCGCCATCTTCACCACCAGCGGCACGTTCATGCTGCTTTTCATCGCAGCCCTGCAGAACCTCTCGGCTGAGGTGACCGAGGCCGCCATGATCGATGGCGCTGGAGCGTGGGCGCGGTTCTGGCGAATCACCCTCCCGCAGCTGCGACCGACCCTGTTCACCGTGCTGACCCTCGGATTGATCGGCACCTGGCAGATCTTCGACCAGATCTACACCGGCACGAAGGGTGCCCCTGCGAACACGACACTCACCCCGGCGTACCTGTCGTACACGTCGGCGTTCACCAGCCAGCAGTGGGGCGTCGGCGCAGCGATCGCGTTCATCCTCTTCGGGATCATCGTGATCTTCACCCTGCTGCAGCGCTTCGTGCTCCGTGAGCGCCCGGTGTCCCGGCGTCGGATGCGATGGATCGAGAAAGGAACCGTCCGATGAGCACGAGCACCTTCCAAGAAGACGCAGGACCGGACCTCCGCACCGTCGCCATCGTTCAAGGGCCACGGGCTGACCGAGCTCGCCGCCGTCTCACTGGCCGCGGGATGCTCCTGATCGCCATCGGTGCTGTGATCGCAGCGATCTACTTGCTGCCGTTCTACGTCGCCATCGCCAACTCGTTCAAGACGGATCAGGACGCGTCCATCCACCCGTTGTCGTTACCGACGACCTGGACTGCAGCGGCGTTCGAGACGCTGTTCTCGAACTCGGACTTCGGGATCTGGGCGATGAACTCCGCGATCGTCGCCGTATGCGTAACGGCGGGCCGGATCTTCTTCGACTCGCTCGCCGGTTACGCGCTCGCCAGACTCAGCTTCCCCGGCCGGAAAGCCGTCTTCGCCGCGCTGATCGCCGTCATGGCGGTCCCCGGAGTCGTCCTGCTCATCCCGACCTTCCTCGTCATCAACCAACTGGGGATCTACGACTCCTACGCCGGCATGATCGTCCCGCTGCTCGTCGACGCAGCAGGGGTGTTCATCATGAAGAACTTCTTCGAATCAATCCCAGCCAGCGTCGAAGAGCAAGCAAAAATCGACGGCGCCGGCACGTTCCGGACGTTCTGGTCGATCGTGCTGCCGATGGCACGCCCAGCGGTCGTCACCATCACGATCCTGTCGTTCCAGGGCTCCTGGAACGAGCTGTCCCACTTCATCGTGTCCGCATCCTCGCCGAATCTGACGACCTTGACCAAGGGCGTGGCCTCACTCGCATCCGGCGCGCTCAGCGCCGGGAACCAGTACCCAATCAAGCTCGCGGCGGCGTTCGTCATGACGATCCCCGTCGCGGTCGCGTTCTTCATCTTCCAGAAACGGATCATGAACTCCAGCGACGGCGCGGTCAAGGAATGAAGTGGCGACGATGACCGCGTCAGAACCGACCATTCTTGCCACCTGTGGAGGTTTACTCCCCGGCGAGTGGGACGAGTCGGTGTACGGGCCGCTGCTCTTCGAAGCCATCCGCCACGCACGGGTCCCGGCGGGCCAGGCCCCTCGGGTCTTGCATGTCAACACGGCCGGCGGCGACCAGCGAACCATCGAGGGCGCGGAACTCGCCGCAGCCCGAGCCGTTGGCGTCGACGCGCGGCACCTTCGCCTCTTCGGCCGACCGAACGTGCCGTCGTTGCGGGACACCGTCCTCGAAGCGGACGTTGTATGGGTCTCCGGCGGGTC
This sequence comes from Curtobacterium sp. MCLR17_032, assembly GCF_003234795.2. Classification (NCBI taxonomy): domain Bacteria; kingdom Bacillati; phylum Actinomycetota; class Actinomycetes; order Micrococcales; family Microbacteriaceae; genus Curtobacterium; species Curtobacterium sp. MCLR17_032. Next base: position 747,201 of record NZ_CP126268.1, read on the forward strand.
ACTCGTGAATCTGCTGGCGGTCTGGCGCGCTCACCGGCTCGACGACGTCCTCCGCGAAGCGTGGGAAGCCGGGGTCGTCCTCGCGGGCGGCTCAGCAGGAGCGCTGTGCTGGCACACCGGCGGGGTAACCCAGAGCTTCGGTCCGACGCCCACTGCGGTTGCCGACGGCCTGGGATTCGTCTGCAACTCCCTCGGCGTACACACCGACTCCGACCCGAACCGCTCGCCCGCGTTCCACGCTGCGATCGCTGACGGAACGTTAGCGGAGGGCATCGAGATCGACGAAGGAGTCGGCGTCCTCTACCGCGGCCACCCGGCGACCTTCGTAGAGGCGGTCAGCGACCACGACGGCGGCCGGGCGATCCGGATCAGCCGCGACTCGAATCGCTCGCGAGCTACACCTCTCAACGTGCGCCGCCTGCCCGACGCGCCGACCCTCCAGCCCACGTGGCGCCCCACGTGGATCTCGTCCCCCGACCTCACCGACGAGGAGACCCCATGACCACCGTCCTGAGCACCACCACCGAGCACGCCGCCCCGACCGTCCCACTGCAGCCGCTTCTCCACGACGAAGTCGCCATCATCGCGGCTCCCACACAAGCGTGGTCGGGCCAAGACGGTGGTATCGGTGCGAACCCCGTCCACGGGTATTGGACTGGCGATCAACGGTTCGTCTCAGCGATCCACATCGAGATCTCCGGGACGGAGATCGAATCCATCGTTACTGTCCCGAGTTCCGCACGCGAGGCCGTGTTCAGCAGTCTCCTCCGCGGCCTCGACCAAGCCGGAGCAGATCCCGACGTCCGCCTCGACCGTCGTCGCAGCGTCCGCATCGACGGGGTCACCGAGCAGCTGCAGATCACCGACCGCCACACTGAACCCAATACCGTCGGCGACCCACTCACTGTGACGGTGCGGCTGACGCCCGACGCCGCGAACATGGACGCTGTTAAAGCTGGCGCCGGCCGCGAACCAGTCCACGCGAATACAAGCGGTATGGGAGCCTCCTGGAACGCGGGGTCCGCCCGCATCTGGTTGGACGCGCCGGGCGCCGTTACCACCGTCGATGGCGACGACATCGTCCTCGAGTGGGAGATCCGACGCGGACGCACCATCGAAGTGCGATGGGACTGCACCATAGAAGCACCCGACGCGGTGGTCGCTGGTGTCACCACACCACGACCGTTCGACGCCCCCGAAGGAGTCGAAGACGACCGCCTTCGCCGCTGGCTTGACCGCGCAACCGACGACCTCGACGCACTGCGCCTTGCGCGCCCCGAAGGCGAGTTTCTCGCCGCGGGATCTCCGTGGTTCTTCACGCTCTTCGGACGCGATTCCATCTGGGCTGCCCGTTTCCTGCTGCCCGTCGACACCAGCATCGCTGGCAGCACATTGCGTGTTCTCGCAGCCTTGCAGGGACAGAAGTCTGACCCGGCTACGGCTGAGCAGCCCGGCAAGATCATGCACGAACTCCGACAGGCATCCCTCCCCATCGACAACGAAGAGATCTCCCTTCCGCCGTTGTACTACGGCACCGTGGATGCGACTGCGCTGTGGATCTGTCTCCTCCACGACACCTGGCGCGCAGGCCTTCCCGACGACGAGGTGCGTGCACTCCTACCGTCGCTTGAAGCGGCCCTGGCCTGGATGCGGGACTATGGAGACGCAGACGGGGACGGCCTGCTCGAGTACGTCGACGAGTCCGGTCGTGGTCTTGCCAACCAGGGCTGGAAAGACTCCGGTGACAGTGTGCAGTGGCGCGACGGACGGCTTGCAGACGGGCCGATCGCGCTCTGCGAAGTGCAAGGCTATGCGTACGAAGCGGCCGTGCACGGTGCCGACCTGCTGGACGCCTTCGGCGTTGACGGGGGTGCCGATTGGCGTGCATGGGCGCAGCGGCTCGCTGGCCGCTTCCGGGACACGTTCTGGGTGTCGGACAGCATCGGGTCGTATCCCGCTATCGCACTCGACGTCAACAAGCAGCCGGTGGATTCGGCAACCAGCAACATCGGTCATTTGCTCGGCACAGGGCTGCTATCCGAGTCGGAGGAGGCCGTTATCGCCGCGCGAGTCATCGCACCCGACATGGCAAGCGGTTATGGGCTGCGCACCCTGTCAACGACGGCGGCCGGGTACTGGCCCTTGAGCTATCACGGTGGCTCGGTTTGGACGCATGACACCGCCGTGGTCATCGCCGGTCTGACACGGTCAGGGCACCACGCGGCAGCGCGTGAGCTTGCCGGTCAGCTGCTCGCCGCCGCCGTGGCGTTCGACTTCCGGATGCCGGAGCTGCACGCGGGCGATGCTGCAATCGACGTCGCTCGGCCTGCGCCCTACCCGGCGGCGTGCCGACCCCAGGCGTGGAGCGCCGCCGCAGCGTTCCCAGTCTGGATTGCGCTGCAGCACTAACAAGCTCGCTCGCATATGCCGCAGCCCGCAGTTCAACCCCTTCAACCCCGACAGGAGCACCCCACGTTGGCCATCCGTGACGGCGGACTCGAGACTCTGCCCGTGCAACAGATGCTTGCCGACCACCTCGCCGATATGAACGCGACATCACCCGCCGAATCGATGCATGCGTTGAACCTTGATGCGCTCCGCGGTCCAGGGATGCGCTTCTTCTCGGCGTGGGACGGCGGCACCGTCCTCGGCTGCGCTGCACTGAAGACGCTGAACGATGACGCCGTTGAGTTGAAGTCGATGCGCACCGCGGAGGTAGCTCGCGGGCAAGGGGTCGGTGGGGCCATGCTGCAGCACGTGATCGAGCAGGCTCGTTCCCGAGGCGCTAGGCGGATGCTGCTCGAGACGGGCGCACCCGACTTTTTCGCTCCGGCACGCCGGCTTTACCAGCGGCACGGGTTCACCCCGCGTGGACCATTCGCCGACTATGTCGACGATCCATTGGCGTGCTACTTCGAACTGACGCTCTGATCTGCTCGTGCGGAGACGTAAGCGATGTGTCGAACGAACGTTCCTTCGTGTGCTGCGAACCAGTGAAACGATGCGCGCATCACCGATGGTGTACCTGGTTACGCAGCACACGGTCAACGTGTGGCCCTTGACCGCCTCTTTGCCTGCCGGCCGCTTGCCACCCGGTCGTGCACCGGTGCGCGTGCGGAAGTCTCGGGCTGAAAGGCAGATCGCAACAGCCGAGGCCATCGCCCGAATCGGTTCGAAGCCCCAGCACGGGGATCTGCAGTTCTACTGCGTATCCCCGTTCGCGTTGTAAGACAGAGGAAAGCCACATGCGCTCGATTACCTCGGACCCGCTCGACCGCGTCCGCTACCCGATCGACGAGTGGGCGCTCGTCGAGACCGAGTACGCCCCCGACGAGCAGGGCGTCGCGGAGACGAACTTCGCCGTCGGCAACGGGTACCTGGGCCTCCGCGGCAACCTCGACGAGGGCCGTGGCGGCGTCCAGTACGGCACGTACGTCAACGGCTTCCACGAGACGTGGCCGATCCGGCACGCCGAGGACGCGTTCGGGTTCGCCAAGACCGGGCAGACCATCATCAACGCGCCCGACGCGAAGGTCATCCGCCTGTACGTCGACGACGAGCCGCTCGTCCTGGCCGAGGCCGACATCCTGTGGCACACCCGGCGCCTCGACTTCCGCGGCGGGTACCTGTACCGCGAGACGGAGTGGTCGACGCCGTCCGGCAAGCGGGTGCTGATCCGCTCCCGCCGGCTGGTGTCCTTCACCGACCGGCACCTGGCGGTCATCGACTACGAGGTGACCGTGCTCGACGCGGACGCCTCGCTCCTGCTGTCGAGCCAGATCCTGAACCGCCAGGACGTCCAGGACGAGTACCACGCGGGCATGCGCGCCGCCGCGAACGCCTTCGACCCGCGCAAGGCCGAGGCGTTCACGGAGCGGGTGCTCGAGCCGAAGCTGAAGCGCAGCACCGGCGGCCGTTCCCTGCTGGGCTACCAGGCGGCGAGCTCGGGCATGACCATCTGCGTCGGCGTGGAGCACCACCTCGAGACCGACAACTCGTGGGACGAGTCGTCCTCGATCGAGGACGACCTCGCCAAGCACGTCTACCGCGTGCAGGCGAAGGCCGGTGTGCCGATCCGGCTCGTGAAGAACATCGTCTACCACACCTCGCGCGGCGTCCCCGTGCGGGAGCTCGCGGACCGCTGCGACCGCACGCTGGACCGCGCGCACGCCGAGTCCGTCGACGAGGTCTTCGCCGCGCAGCGCGCGTGGATGGACGACTACTGGGCGCGCAGCGACGTCGAGGTGGCCGGCAAGCCGGACGTGCAGCAGGCGGTGCGCTGGAACCTGTTCATGCTCGCGCAGGCGACGGCCCGGACCGACGGGCACGGCATCGCGGCGAAGGGCGTCACCGGGTCCGGGTACGGCGGGCACTACTTCTGGGACATGGAGATCTACGTCCTGCCGTTCCTGTCCTACACGGCACCGATCGCCGCCCGGAACGCGCTGCGCTTCCGGTACAACATGCTCGACGCCGCCCGCTCCCGGGCCCGCGAACTGAACCAGCGCGGGGCTCTGTTCCCGTGGCGGACGATCAACGGCGAAGAGTCCTCGGCGTACTACGCCGCCGGTACCGCGCAGTACCACATCGACGCGGACATCGCCCACGCGCTCATGCAGTACGTGCGCGCTTCGGGGGACCGCGACTTCCTCAAGCGCGGAGCGATCGACATCCTGGTCGAGACCGCCCGGCTGTGGGCGGACCTGGGCTTCTGGCGCTCGAACGGCGACAAGAAGTTCCACATCGACGGTGTCACCGGGCCGGACGAGTACACGACGGTCGTCGACGACAACCTCTACACGAACGTCATGGCCCGGGCGAACCTGTGGTTCGCCGTCAACGCCTGCCACGAGCTCGCCGCCGACGACCCGGAGGAGTACGGCCGCATGGTCCGGCGCACCGGACTCGACCCGGCCGAGGTCGTCGAGTGGGAGCACGCCGCCGAGTCGATGGAGATCCCGTGCGACCCGCACCGCGGCATCCACCCCCAGGACGCCCAGTTCCTCGACAAGGAGCTCTGGGACCTCGAGAACACGCCCGACTCCAAGCGCCCCCTGCTGCTGCACTACCACCCGCTGGTGATCTACCGGTTCCAGGTGCTCAAGCAGGCGGACGTCGTGCTCGCGCTGTTCCTGCAGGGTCACGAGTTCACGGCAGCCGAGAAGCGCCGCGACTTCGACTACTACGACGCCCTGACGACCGGCGACTCGACCCTGTCCGCGGTCGTCCAGTCGATCATGGCGGCCGAGGTCGGGTACCACGACCTGGCGGCGCAGTACTTCCAGACGGCGCTGTACGTCGACCTCGCCGACCTGCACGGCAACACCGCGGACGGCGTGCACATCGCCTCGACGGGTGGCATCTGGGGTGCGCTCGTCAACGGCGTCGGCGGCATGCGCGACCACGGCGGACGGATGTCGTTCAACCCGCGGCTGCCGAAGGACTGGGACCGCCTGACCTACCGCCTGACGGTGCACGGGTCGCGGATCCGGGTCGACCTCGAGCAGGACACGCTGACGTTCACGATCGAGCACGGTGAGGGCTTCACCGTGTGGGTCCACAACCAGCAGTGGGACCTCTCCGCCGACCAGCCGACAGTGGTGCCGCTGCCGCACCAGGGGCCGCGGATGAGCGGGTACGCGCCGACGACCAGCGACATCCAGGGCACGCTGCGGGCGGACGGCTCGGTGATCACCGCGTCGATCCCCACCATCTTCATCGAGCATGAGTACGAGGTAAATCAGACGAGCGCGTAGCCGTTTCAACAGGCGCGATCCGGCTGAGGGCGCAGATTGCATGAGCCCGTCAGCCCACGACACCGCAGATAGCTACCGTGACGGTTACTCCGCGAGCACGCGGACCACTTCCACGACACCCTGCAACCACTCCTGGTCGGCAGCCTCGCCCGCATCGGCCTCCGACCCACTGTCGACCCGGCACTCTTCACCCGCGCAGTCGTGGCAGCACACGTCGGCCGCCGTGAGCCAGAGCGTGCTCCACGACGACACCGAACGGGTCCCATTGCCGCGGTCGAGGGCTGCATCCGTGGCCTGACCGAACCGATCCACCCGTAGGAGATCGCCCGCGCCACCATGAGGTCGGCACCTCTCTTCAGCTATCACCACGACCAGCACCATCGGAAGGGGAACGTCATGACTGCCTACCAACAACAGATCGACCGGCTTCGGGAACTCGGCCCGCGCACCTCCGGCAACGACGCCCACCGCGCCCTCATCGAAGACGTCGCAGCCGACCTCAAGGAGCTCGCCTATAACGTGCACCGCGACACCCACACCTTCGACCGGTGGGACGCCACCAGCGACCAGGTCGGGTTGCAGATCGGCCAGCAGCAGATTCCGCTGTCCTCGGCATGGCCGTACTCCGGCAAGACCGGCCCGGAGGGCGTGACCGGAGAACTCGTCCTCGTCCACGGGCTTCGAAAGAACTGGCGCGCCGCCGCGGGCAAGATCGCCGTCATCGAGGTGCAGAACCTCGACGTGCCCGCCCGCCTCCTCCTCGACAGCTGGGAAGGCGACTTGCCCTTCGAGACCGTCGCGAACCCGGTGATCGGTTCCGAGCTCGCCGGAACCGACCTCACGAAAGCACGCGAAGCCGGCGTCCTCGGCGTCGTGGCCGTTTGGCACGGTATAGCCGACGCCGCCGCGCACGGCCAGTACCTGCCCTTCACCCGCGACTACCAGGACGTCCCGGCGGTCTGGGTGCCCGAATCCGCCCGGCGGGACGTCCTCACCGCGGCCGAGAACAGCGCGACCGCCACCCTCACCCTCAACGCGCAGAAGACACCCGCGTCGATGGACACCCTCTGGGCTGTCTCTCCCGGAACAGGCCCCCACGCGAACGAGTCAGTCCTGGTCGTCACGCACAGTGACGGCGGCAACGCTGTCGAAGAGAACGGCCACCTCGGCCTGGTCGCGCTCGCCCGCGACGCAGCCGCAACTGGCCACGACCGCACGATCGTGTTCGTCTACGCTGCTGGGCACTTGCGCATCCCCGCGGTCACCAAGCACGGCCAAGCCACGACCGCCTGGCTGGAAGCGCACCGCGACCTGTGGTCCCCGGACGCCGGCGGGCTGACAGCCGTCGCCGGGCTCGGGATCGAACACCTCGGCGCCCGCCACTTCGCCACTGACCCCACCACCGGCGAGTACGCCGCCGACGGCACCCTCGAACCGGAACTGCTGTACGCGACCACGACCGAGCTCGCGGGCCTTGTTCGCGAGACCTGGCACGGCGCGACCGAGATCGCCGCCCCGGTCAAGCCCGGTGCGCTCGTGCACCTCGGTGAAGGCGAACCGCTCTACGAAGCGGAGATCCCCGCTGTCGCGCTCGTCACCGGCCCGCTGTACCTCCTCGCCGAACTCGACGACGACCTCGTCGACATCAACGCGCTCACCCGTCAAATCGACAGCTTCCGCCGGCTCCAGACACACCTCGCCGGCACCGCTGACCCGACCTCGTTCGGCACCGTCAGCATGCCCGGGAAACCCAAGAGGCTCGCCTCAACCACCCGCGCGCTCGCATTCATCGCCACCCACCGGTAGCTACAAGCCGTCTCGATTGATGAGGGCGGATTCTGATGGTCGACGCGACAGTTGGTCGATTTGGGGCTGGTTTCAGGGTAGCTGGAGGGCAGTGATGCGGCGCTTCTCGGCGTTGAATCGTTGGGTTGGAGTGTCGTAGTCGAGGCGCTTTCGCGGGCGGTTGTTGAGATCGTTCATGACGGTGGTGACGTGGCTGGGGCTGTGGATGGCGAGGTTGGTGCCTTTGGGGAAGTACTGCCGGAGGAGCCCGTTGAAGTTCTCGTTCGCGCCGCGCTGCCAGGGGCTGGAACGGTCGGCGAAGAACACGGGGACTCCGGTCGTGGCAGTGAGTTGTTCGTGGGCAGCCATCTCGACGCCCTGATCCCAGGTCAGCGACCGTTTCAGGTGCTTGGGGAGCGCAGCGAACGCTTCCGTGATCGCGGCGTTGACGCTGCGCGCAGTGTGATCGTTCGGGAGGTTCAAGACGATGCCGTAGTGGGTGGTGCGTTCACGGAGGGCGGCCATCGCGGACACGGAGCCGACACCGACGATGAGGTCGCCTTCCCAGTGGCCGGCGGTCTGCTTGTCGGCTGCGTCAGCGGGACGCTCGGTGATGCTGGCCATGTTCCGGATCCGGGATCCTCGACCGATGGGGTTGTTCCACCTGGTGCGTCGGACTCGACGTCCGGTGCGGAGTTTGCCCGTGTAGCGCTTGTGCAGGCCAGCATCTTCCCGGAGGAGCAGGGCTCGGTAGATGGTCTCGTGACAGACGCGCATGGCCGCGTCGGTGGGGTAGGTCTTTCGCAGCCAGCCGCTGATCTCTTCCGGTGACCAGAACCGGTTCAGCTTCCGCTGCACCAGCCGCCGAAGCGCGGCATCGGCGACGAGGCGGTGCGGTTTCGGACGAGCGCGTTGGCGCCTGGCGTCATCGTCAGCAAGATGCGGCAAGTAGTCCCCGCTTCCCGTCCGGTGCCGTCGGAGCTCGCGACTGATCGTCGAGGGGTGCCGGCCCAGACGGACGCTGATCTGGCGAATCGAGAGCCCCAGTCGGCGCAGGTCGGCGATCTGGAGTCGTTCCCGCAGCGCCAGGTAACGTCCCGACGACGCCGGCTCGATAGGGCTCGCTGGCGGGAAGCGGTAGCCGGCTCGTTGGCGAACCAGGGTGCCGGAGCGTCGAGACATGCCAAGCAGTCTGCAGGCGTCGGTGTTGCTCATGCCCTGCCGCATCAGCTGCCAGTACTCGTCCTCAACGCCACGGGCTTTTCGCCCTCGCCGCGTCGTCGTCAGTGACAGCTCAGCAACGCGCGCCGACGCTGCCAACGCCTTCCGCAGCGCCGCTGTGGCGGCGTTCTGGTCGCGGCGGATTCGGCTCTGCCGTTCTCGTTCGAGCAGGTCAGCGCGCTTCCCGCTCATCCGAAGCGTGACGGCGGCAGACGCGACGGAGCTTCCCTCCCGGAGCTCGTCGAATCGTCGTCGTAGGAGCCGGTAGCCGGTCGCGCGGCCCAACCCAGATTCCACCGCGGCGTCTTCCACGGATGCGCCCGCGTGGAACGCCGACCAGAACCGCTCCTCGACGCTCAGCTCGACGCGCAGATGATGCCTGCCGTCGAGGTTCAGACGCGCTTCCCACGAGGCCACGCGACTGCTCGTCACACCGACGACGGTCAACGCTGCTGCAGGATCAGAACCGGAACGGCGCAGCTGCAGATACCGCTCGCGAAGGAACCGGTACCCGGCCTCCTTGCCGATGCCAGCGATGCGGGCGGAAGGTTTGAGACCGCGCCCCTCCCGGATCAGGGCGAGAAACCGGACAGCTTGCGGAGACGACAGGGACAAGTACAAGGGCAACACCTCGGAGGAAGGTGTTGCGTCGATCAAGTGAATCCGGGGCCCCTTCTGCGAACGTCGGTGCGGGCTCCTACTGTCGCGGTCATGGGTCGTCGTCGTTCGGATCGTTGGGTGCCGGGGTCGCCGTTCTCGCTTGAGGAGGATGCGCGCGGAGTGGAGGTGCGCGAGCTTCCCGAGCCGTTGCCTGTGCGCGCGTGGTTCCAGTTGCCTGACCGGCTGATTCGTCGAAGTGACGCCCGGGCGTACCGCCTCACCCGAGACGCAGTTTGGGTGGAAGCAGGTCGCGGCGAGACCAAGCTGGCTGCTTGGGTTTGGCGCAGTTCGGTGAAGCACCGACAGCAAGCCGGCGGGGTATCGGCCTGATTGGTCGGTCTTCGTCAGCTGGGCAGGTTGTGGCGGAGGTCGTAGCCGCTGTCGGCGGCGAATTGCAGCCGGTCCCGTACTCCTTGCAGCGATGCTGCGTCGTCGGCGTTGCGGTAGTCGGCGCGGAGGAGTGTGTTGGCGGTGATGATGTCGTCGGTGCGGTCCGTGTATCCGGCGGCCGCTGCGGTGAGGAAGATCGTCGGGTCCGCGGGGCGGACGAGTTCGGTGCCAGCGAAGCCCATCGTGTCTTGTTCGAAGCCGAGCGCGGCCATGTCGACTTCCTGCTCGGTGAACGCGACGAGCCGATATGGCATCTGTCGCTTGCGGATCGCTGGGTAGCCGGGACGCTCGGAACTGGCACGGCCGGAGATGCGGCATCCGGCACTGATGAGCCGTTCCGCCTGCTCGACGAGCGTCAGGTCGGACGTCCACCGGGTCCTGACGCCGCCTGGTCCGGGGTAACAGGCGATGGCGAAGTCCACGAGCCCATCGACTTGCCGTGACTCCCATCCGATGTCGGTGCGGTGCACGCGCTTCCCGAGGCGTGCGAGCGCGTCATCCACTTGCCCGGCAGTGAGCCCGGCCCGCACCAGTCCGTCAAAGGTGGAGCCGTTGACGGCGAGCATTCGCGCGACGGCGAACGTGACGTAGATCGGTGCGGCATCCTTCCACCGCTCGCGCACTCCAAGGACTTGCTGCCCGTCGATCCACACGCGGCGCCGGTCGACGTCGACCAGGAGCACGTTCGCGGTCTGTTCAGCGAGCGCGATCTGTGTCGTGCGACTCCACGACCGCGGCCAGACCGGCGAGTTTGAGGACGGCGAGGGCGTCGGTGAGGTCAGTGGTGTCGCCGAGCCCGTACGCTATCGTGATCTGCGGCCGACCACTGTAAGCGGCGCCCACCCATTCGAGTCCTGGCCCCATCAGCTGCGTTCTTTTGGACCTGTTCGATGCTGGTCTGCAGCGCGGCTGCCGTTTCCGCTTCGACGAAGGTCGAGTCGAGCACGTGCCTCGACGGCGTCATGATCACGAGAACGAGCTGATGCCCAGTCGCAAAGTTTGGAAAGTCAGCGGGCGGCCGAGCCCGTAGTGCTGTTCCAAGGCGCTCCATGAGGTGCGGCTACGCGAAGCGCAACTAAAGACCAACTGTCGTGGAGCGTCCTAAGATGCGCTAAGCCCTGACCGGCTGAGGGCGGAGCCGCTGCAGCGGCTCCGCCCTGCCTTGTGCAGCTAGTTCTTGAAGGTGTGCACGTTCGGGAAATCCGATGCCTTGTGCTGCGACTGGTCGTCGGTGTTGTACCCCGGCTTGATAAGGGCATCCGTGGAATCGGTCTTCCACGTCGACCACGTCGCATAACCCGTCGTCGGCACGGTATAGTGCACGCGAACCGACACCGCGCCGCATCCGCCCTTGACGTTCAGGCTCTCCCCCGATGCCTTGCTGGTGATCGCCTTGTACCCATCGAAACCAGTCGGCGTCTGGTAACAGGTGTAAAACGTCGTGAGCGCGCTTGCCGGAGCGGCAGTCATCAGTGCCATTCCCCCTGCGAGTGCGGTACCTACAACGATCTTGATCAACTTCGACTTCATTTACGTCCCCTTTGAGTGAACTGAACTGCAACCTGAGTCAATCTTGACTTTGGCGAGTGCTCCAGTCGGCATTAAAGGGGACAAAGTGATCGGGCCCCTGTCTGCTAGCTTGCCTGCATGGGAAGCAGACGAAGCGGTCTCCTCGGGATGGCCGCGCTCGGGATCGCGATCGCAACCACGCTCGCCGGGTGCAGCGACGGAACGCCTGGCTCGGATCGCACGCCGGTGATGGCGTCGTCACCGTCTCCCGCAGCGAAGATGTCGGCCGATCAGAAGGCTGCGCTGTCCGACAAGAGGGTCTCCTACGACGAGTATCTTGACGGGTGGAATCGTTACGTGGCGTGTGAGGCCGACGCAGGTTACACGGTGACCAAGACTGACGAGACGAACCAGGTGATCATGGGGCAGGTGCCTGATGGGGCCGTAAGGTCTGGTGTGGACGCGAGATGTTACGACGCCGAGTTCGCGCAGATCGACACGATCTGGCAGGTCTCTCGTGAGGACACGTCACCTCAGGCGAACGCGTTCCGAGAGTGCCTCGAAGCGCACGACGTGAAGCCGGCAAAGACCGAGCGCAAGATGATCGAGCAGCTCGAATCCAACGGTATTGATCGCGACGCTTGCCGCGACCGGTACATGCCGTGACCCTGGGTCGCTCTAGACTGCGCGGGCGTTCGTGGGGCGTTCGCTACGTCTTGCCCCTGATTGGTATCTGGTTGGTCGCGGCGCTGATCGCCGCTGGAACTATCTACGTAGCGCCGATTGTTCAAGCTCGGGACGTCGACCAATCAGGTCCCACCTTCGTGCGTGTTGGGTTACGCGAGGACGCAGAACGCACCAGCGTCAATGTGAAGGTGACGCCGCGGGCTCCTGAGGAAGTGCATGGATCCGTCGACGGTGTGGTGACCGCGGTGAAGGTCGCTGTCGGCCAGGCGATTTCGACGGGAACGCCGATGGTGACTGTCAGTGGGGTTACCGTTATCGGTTACGTCGCCGACGCTCCCTTGTATCGCCCCCTCGCCATGGGTGACACTGGCCCAGATGTAGTCCAGCTCTCCGGAATTCTCCACCAGATCGGTTACTTGACCGAGGCCGCAGCGGGATCCTCAACCTACGGCGCACCCCAGGTAGCCGCGGTGAAGCTTCTGCAGAGGGCCGCCGGCGCTCCCGTTGACGGGACCTTCACGTTGTCGCTCGTCGCCTGGGTCCCGACTACGAGTACCACGGTAAGCGAGATTCGTGCCGGCGTGGGCTCATCGGTGGCGGACGGAGCCGCTTTGGTTACGACGTCGGCAGAAGAGGACGCGGTCGCGGTGACGACCGCCGACGATCAGGCGGTGACCCCGATGTTCAGTGCGGGTGCGCTTGAGTTCAGCGCCGGAAGTCATCACAGCACCGTTAAGAGTCTCGACATGACGGGCGACGAAGTAACGGCCCTCGCTGCCGAACTGCGGGCCGCCGCCAATGCGAACGAAATCTCATCGCAGGCTCAAGGCAACGGCACTGTCTTCAACGGCGTAATTGTCTCCCTCGCAGATCCCCGCCGTGTGGGTGTGGTCCCGTCCAGCGCGCTTTTCGTGGCGCGCAGTGGCGGGTTCTGCGTATTCGAGCAGAAGGGAAACACTGTGCGGGCGGCCAAGGTGCAGGACCCTGGGAGTGTTGACGGGGAGCTAGGCAGCACAGCCGTTTCGGCCGACCTCTCCGGGCAGGAGATCGCGCGGTACCCCAATGCGCTCACGTCCTCGGAGCGCTCGAAGTGCATGTGACGGTCGCGGACGGGTCTTTGCTTTTTGGTGATCGAAGCGTTTTCCAGGACGTCCAAGCACGTTTCGATTCCGGGATGGTGTCGGCGATCGTAGGCCCCTCAGGGTCTGGCAAATCGAGCCTCCTCGCCTGCATCGCCGGCGAGATGGCATTGACGACCGGCACGATTGAGGTGGCCAGGGACGGGAACAACGAACCTCCGAACCCGACGGATGTGGTCTGGGTCCCTCAGGGTTCCAACGCGTTGGGTTCACGGTCGGCGATGGACAATGTCATGATCGGACCACTTGCGGAGGGCCGTTCTCCCGAGGCGGCGGCCCAGCTCGCGCAAGATGCGCTGCACCGGGTGGGCTTGGCGTCCGTCGCCTATCAGCGAGCACGGACTCTTTCCGGCGGCGAGTTGCAGCGGTTGGCATTTGCGCGGGCGCTTTCGACGAATCGGCCCATCATCCTCGCCGATGAACCCTCCGCGAGTCTCGACGCGCAGAACACTCACGCCCTCGCCGGCCTCCTCGCTGAACTCCGACCTGCAGGGATCATCATCGTTGCCACCCACGATCCGATCTTGATCGATAGTGCCAGCCGCGTACTCGATCTGAGACGCGCATGAGACTGCGCCGCGATAGCTGGACATTCGCTGCCCTCGCGCGTGAGGCTTGGAAGACGTTGGTCGACGGGAGCTCGATTTTCTACGTGCTGCCTCTTGTCGCGGTCCTCGCCGGTATCACCGGCGGTGTCCTCGCACTGCATGCCTCAGCCGGCCTCGACCATCAACTTGTCGTGGCTGACCGCGCTGGCGCTAACGTCCTGACGGTCCGGTCCGCGAACCAACGCGACAAAATCAAGATCGGCAGACGTTCCTGCGAGGCGCTCGCGGCTTCCCCGGACATCGACGCAGCAGGCCTCGCCCTGCCGCTCCGCGACGTGTACGTCCCACAGCTCGGTAAGACGGTGCCCGTGATCGGTGCGAGCGCCTCGCTACTTCCCCAGCTGCAGTCCGCAGACGCCGTCGTCGGTTCGGCCATCACGAAGTCGAGCGCACTCACGCGGCTCAGGATCCCCGGAGCCGGACAGGCCCTACTGAGCATTCGAGGGAGGCCCCAGCCAGACGCCATCGGAACAAACTCGGCGATCGTCGTTCCCCTCAGCGTCCGCGTGCAGTCCGCGTCGACGTGCTTCGTGGTCGTGAACCCCTTGCGGAACGCTACCCGCGCAGCGCCAGTCGTGGTCGCAGAGCTCGACGTTGTCGGCGGCCCGGTCATCGCTCAGCCGGGGAGTGTTCCGACGTTCAATCCGGTAGACACCTTCACGGCGAGGCAAGACCAGTTCCTGCCGTTGGTGTTCGGCGGCGCCGGCGGGCTCATCTCCGCAGCACTAATCGCGACTCAGGGTTCGGCGTGGGCCGCCTACCGACTCAGTGGCACCTCCCGACGGTCACTCGCGACGATCTTCACGCTCCTATCCGCGATCCCCGGGGGCTTCTACGCAATTGCCGGGGTCGCCTTTACTGCGGTCGGAATGAGCGCCATGCACTCGCCAGGTGCTGTTGCCCTCGAGGTACTCGCTGGCGGGTGCGCCTGGACCCTCATTGGAGCTGCAGCTTCCCTGCTCGTCGTCGCGCGCCAGCCCACGAACCTCGCGAGGGACCGATAGGTCCGAGGTCTTCACACGCCCTCCTCTATGACTCCAAGTCGCACTGACTGCCGTGCCTGTGCGGCAGCCTGATCCTCGGCTGTGCAACTCGCGTCAACCGCAACCTCTGATCCGGTGTGCGTCTCTCCCTCAGTTGGGCGGCGCAGGCCGCCAGCGGACGTAGCCGGACCACAGGCGGCGGTACCGAAGGACGACGGAGGAACAGGCGTGGTTCAACCAAGATTGCCGATCGTCGGCGAATCCATCATCGATTCCGCCGTCTCCGTCAAGCTCGTGTGTGGCGCGCACCCCGAATACCTCAGCCTCAAATCCCGTGAACTACGCTGCAGCTTTAGCCGAGCTGAAGCACCAGGTGAGGGATGCGCAGTTCACGGCACAGCGGAGGCTGAACCCCAAGTTTGTGCGCCTGTATCGGCCGATCGGGTCATCGATTCCGCAGCGGCAGGAGGTTCAGCGGGGGATCAAGGTCATCGACGTGTCGCCGAGGATCTGCGTGCGGACTTCCGGGGATGAAGGGTTTCTCGCGTGCGAATTTCTTCTACATGCTCCGTGTCGCTGCGGCTTAGCCGAGCGAGCAACTTGTGCAACAGCTTGTTGAGTAGCTTCCCCGGGGGCATCACGGTGCTCCTCAACCGTCTCGATGACAGGGGATCCTGGGAGTGATACGCCGAGCGGGCCGTGCACCATGGGTGGTCTTGGAACGTCCTCGAGCACCACATCCGCACTGACGCGCATAGCCGCTGGGAGGCGGCGCCGTCGAAGTTCGCCGCGACGCTGCCTGCAGGGGAGTCGGATCTGTGCAGCAGATCACGAAGGACCCGTGCGTCCTTTGACGGGTAGTTTCCTTTTTCAGATAGTTTGTTTGCAAACGCCGCTGACGGCTGACCCTCGAACGACGCTCGGAGGCGGACAAGAAAAAGGAGAGACGCGCTCAAAGGCGCGCCTCTCCGATCTCTTCAGCTATGAATGGTCCGCCGTTCGTTGCGCCCGACGTTCGCGCGCTTCGGCGTCCTGACGCTTCTGTGTCGGTCCCTTCTTGAGGGATCCCCACACTGCGGTGCCGATCAAAATGAACGTAACAACAAGCACGATCGGGATGAAGCCCGGGAGCAGCAGCATTAGGTTCCCCTCGAGACCACGTTTGGGTCTAACTCTACCGATCCTACTCCGTCTGGGTGATCAGTAGTTGGTCGTCCAGGCCCTCGACGTCGTCACCCGGAGAGAGACGTAGAGGTCCTCGCTTGAGCCGAGGCTAGTTGACTTGTACAGGGCGTGCTCCTGTGCGTAAGCCTCGATGGATCCGTTCTGCTTCTTCCGCTTGATGCTGACAGTCGGCGCTGCGACGAGGTTGCCGTACTTGACGACTGCGTTGGGCTTGTTCGCGGTGTCGATCTGGGCACCACCGGTGTAGCGCTCGTAGGTTGCGTTGAACCAGAGGTCGTACGGCCCGGTGGCAATCTCGACCTTGCAGTTGGACTCGACGACGTAGCCCCCACCGTTGGACTCCTTGCAGCCTGTGATCTGCTGCGGCTGGAGCGAGCGTGTGCCCGCTTTCGCGCCTGCGCTGGTGGTTTCAGGCGTCTCGAGCGAGGTAACCGCGACGGAACCGTCTGGGTACACGGAACGGCTCACGAGCTCCGTCGACGTTTCCACGCTAGTGCTACTCGTCGGCTGGACGGATTGTGACATCGAATCCAGGAGCTTGCCGCTGTCGAGCTTGGCGATGAGCGCGTCTTGTGTTGCCGAGGAGATGCCTTGGCTGGTGAACCAGTCACGGAGCGCGGTCTGGTCTTGACCGGAGGTTGCGGCGGTAGCGGGAGCTGCGCTGAACATGCCGACGACGAGCGTGCCGGCGATGGCGGTAGCGATGGCGATCTTCTTGGTTCGGTTCGTCGTGTTCACCAGGAGCCTCCCTTGGTGCTGATCGCCTTGTTGCTGCCGACCTTGAGGGAGAGGCTTGCCGTAAACGACCCGCCGCCCCTTGAGGAGTTGTAGACCGTGGTGGCGGTCGCAGTTGCCGGTCCCGACGCGTTCTCGTT
Organism: Curtobacterium sp. MCLR17_032; assembly: GCF_003234795.2. NCBI lineage: Bacteria > Bacillati > Actinomycetota > Actinomycetes > Micrococcales > Microbacteriaceae > Curtobacterium > Curtobacterium sp. MCLR17_032. Next base: position 763,999 of record NZ_CP126268.1, read on the forward strand.
CTTCTTGGTGATCTTCAGAGATGGTGTCGGTGCCGTGCCGGCAATCGCGTACGCGTAGGGTGCGGAGACTTCGTTGATGAGATCGTTGTTGCTGCCCTGCACGATGTCGTACGTGGCGTGGAAGGCGACCTGCAGGAAGCTGTTGTCCGCCGCTACGACACAGTTGTTATACCGAGTGTCGTAGTGGCTTGGTGTGGTGCTGGCGCACTGCCCCACCGACTGAGCCGTCACGGCTCGACGGGAGACACCGGCGCTGTTGCCGGTGTTCGGGTTCTGGATTTCCGTCTCGGAGATCGAACCATCCGCGAAGACCGACTGTGTGACGGTGAAACCGTCACGCTGCAGGGTCGTCATCGAGGTCGGTGTCTGACCTTCACGCATCGAATCCATCAGCGTGCCGCTGAGGAACTGGTCGATCAGCGGGTCGTAGGTCGTTTCGGGGACGCCGCGTGCGGCGTACCAGTCGCGCATGTGTGCCGAGACTGCAGCGTCATCGCTTGCAGCGGAGGCGGAGACGGCGGGAACGAGCGTGAGGCCAGCGACGGTACAAACCGTTGCCGCCGCGACGCTCAAGCGCTTCCAACGTGACTTCAGAACCATTCGGAACTCCTATTCGCTTGGCGGGTTGCCCCGCAGGAACCAGTATTTGATTGCGTCGCGTTCGGGAGCATCAACCTCTTGGCCGTAGACAGAGGGGTCTATTTGCGTTACCGTAGGGTTGGTATGCCCGCGTTGCGCGGGCTCTTGGGTTGGGGGGTCCAGTGTCAGGAACGACAACGATGCGAAGCGCACAGCGACGTGTATCGCTTCTGGCGGTTGCAGGGCTTGTTCTTGCCTTCCTCTTCGCACCGGCAGGTCTCATAGTCAGCGTCGTCGCGCTTGCGCGGCTCCGGCCGACAGGAGGGCTGGCATTCGTCTTGGTGTTTGTCGGACTCGTTGTCGGAGCCGTTGGCTCCATGCTGCTGCTTTGGTGGTGGGCGACCCAAGGTCAGTTCCTTGTTAGTCCACCCCGTTATGCCAACTACTGACCGGTGTCGGCTTTCCGCGCTCTCGAAGACGGCTTTGCGCTAGCGGCGACTGTCGGGGCACTGCATCGTATTGCGAACTTCATTACCGGTCAGGACCACGAGAAAGCGCTTGAACTGCGCGACGAAGCGATTCGGCTAGCTGGCGCGCACCTCTCCGCACACAAGCTCGCGGACACCGCAGGAGTCCCGCTAGAACTCGTCATGGCGGTTCTGTGTAGCTGAGGCCCATGCGTGACGGAAGGAGCGTCTTGTGAAGAACGGCTGGCATCCATCGGGGGGGGGGTCCCTTGCGTTGCAACGGTAACGCGCATGGGTAGTGTCTCTGTGCTCATCGGCGTCGCCGACAACGCGCCCTCGGCAGGCTCACCCCGGTGCCGTTTGAGATGATTTACACCGCCGCAACGCGGCGTAATCGCTACAACCCCAACCGTCAACCAAAGTCGGGGCAGACCCGACCAAGCTCGCGGCTTGGCTTTGGCGGGCCTGGGTGAAGCGCAGACGGCAAGCTGGTGGGACAGCGACCCGATCGGCCGGTCGTGTTCAGTTGGGCAGGTTGTGGCGGAGGTCGTACCCTGTGTCGGCGAGGAACTGGAGACGGTTTCGCACTTCCTCGAGGGACGCTGCGTCTTCGTCGTTGCGCAGGTCGGCGCGGAGGAGCGTGTTGGCGGTGATGATGTCGTCGGTGCGGTCTGCGTAGCCGGCGGCTGCTGCGGTGAGGAAGATGGTGGGGTCTGCTGGCCGGATGAGTTCGGTGCCGGAGTAGCCGACGGTGTCGGGTTCGAACCCGAGCGCTGGCATGTCGAGTTCCTGTTCGGTGAACGCGACGAGCCGGTACGGCATCGCACGTTTGCTGATCGCCGGGTAGCCGGGCCGTTCCGAGATTCCGCGGCCGGAGATGCGGCAGCCCGCCTCGATGAGCCGTTCTGATTGCTTGATGAGTGGCAGGTCGGATGTCCACCGGGTCCTGACACCGCCCGGTCCCGGATAACAGGCGATCGCAAAGTCCACCAGCCCACCCACCTGCCGTGACTCCCACCCGATCCGGGTGCGGTGCACGCGATTGCCGAGGCGTGCCAGCGCGTCGTCCACCTGCCCAGCAGTTAGCCCGGCCCACACCAGTCCGTCGAAGGTGGAGCCGTTGACCGCGAGCATTCGTGCGACTGCGAAGGTGACGTAGATGGGGGCGGCGTCCTTCCATCGTTCCTTCGTCCCGAGTATCTGCTTGCCGTCGATCCATACGCGGCGGCGGTCGACGTCGACCAGCACCACCGATGCGGTTTGTTCCGCGAGCGCGATTTGCGTGGCGGTGACGGTCCGTGGTGCCAGGAGGAGCAGTTCCGCGTCGTTCGGGTCGTCGTTGCGGGGGCGTTGGGTGAGGGTGGGGAGGCGTGCGCGGCGGCCGTCGGCGAGGCGGATCGTGTCGTGCGACTCCACGACCGCGCGAAGCCCGGCGAGTTTCAGGACGGTGAGGGTGTTGGTGAGGTCGGTGGTGTCGCCCAGCCCGTACGGCAGCGTGAGCTGCGGTCGGCCGCTGTATGCGGCGTTGACCCATTCGAGCCCAGGCATCAGCAGCTGCGGCCCTCCGAGGTGTCGGGTTGGGTGAGGGCGATGAGCCAGCGGGTTTCTTCGAGGAACGGTTCCCACCCGTCGCGGGTGTCGCCGTGGGCTGGTTCGCAGATGTTGCCGGTGTCGGTGCTGCGAATGATGACCTGCCGCAGCTCGCTGCTGGGCGGGTCGCGGAAGAACACCTGCCCGTGCACCCCGGTCACGTCGTAGGCGACGTTCAGGAGGAACAGGTCCGGGCGGCTGCTCATGGTCGCCACCGTCGTCCGCGGAACAGGGCGATGATCGTCGTCAGCGGTCGTCCTTCCCGCATCCAGTCGAGCGGTGTCAGGATCCGGTTGTCGACGGTGAGGAAGTCGAGGGGTGTGGTCATGAACTCGGTCATTGCGGCCGCGTCGAGGAGTGGTTGGGGTGCTGCCGCGTAGAGGACGTCGAGGCCGGGCAGCAGTGAGGACGGGTCACCGAACTCGGGGAGTGCGGGTCGGACGAGTTGCCAGTCGGGGATGCGTTCTTCCCCGTCGAGGTCGAAGCTCGTCAGCCGGTTCGCTTCGAACAGCTCACCGACCTCGTCGATGCTGATCTGCAGTGCGGCAGCGACTTCTGGTTCGGTGAGGGTGGTGTTGAGGAGGTTCCGGCGGATCCGGGCTTGCGTGGTCTGCCACCAGTCCTCGGGAACGTCCGCCGGACCGACAGCACTGTGTGCGGGTTGGCGCGGGATTTGTCGGCCTTCGTCGGCGTAGGCGCTGAGTTGTTCGCGGGTGACTTCTCCGCGGGCGTACATCCATAGCTGCGACTGCCACGGCATGTCGTCCGGGAACCCTTCCAAGTAGCCCGAGTGAATGACCGCCCGAACCGCTTTCTCCCGTCGCGCAATCTCGGAGGCGGGGATGAGGAGGGTCTGCACGATGCGGTTCGCTTCCCGCACCGCCGGCACCGTCAGGTCGGACAGGACCGTGTTGTTCTTGTCGTAGAGCTCGTACCCGGGCTCGACGTCGGTGGGGCGGACGAGGATCTGCGCCAGGTGCGCGTCCGGATTCTCGGTGTCCTCGAGGAGCACGTGCCCCCAGAGGATCCGGTCGTTCGACAAGTGCAGGGACACCAAACGCATCATCAGCAACTACCTCCAAAGCAATGGGCGTGAGCAGGGCAGGTCAGGGCTGCGGGAACTCGGCCCCGGTGCGGCCGATGCGCTCCGGTGTGTAGCGGAGGAGGAACCGCATGATGCGATCCGCCTCGACCATCGCCAGCACCGCCGGATCCTGACCGTGCGGGTCGACATTCGTGAGCCGGAACCAGGGCGGTTCGTCGACGTTGTCGATGAGGACCGTCGGCGGTGGAGCGCCGGTGTGGTCGGGGTCGGTGAACATGACGGCGCCGAAGAACCGCGCGTCGTCGTAGGCCAACGTCAGCGACAACAGCTGCAGCATCAGCCCACCCCGCCCTCACCGCTGCCGGGGTGCCACCGAAGGTCGTGGGCGAGATCGGACCGGAAGTGCAGCAGCTGCCGCAACCCGTTCACCGCATCCGTGTTCGCGGTAACCCAGCTGTCCTCGTAGAGGACGTGCGCGGTGATGAAGTCGTCCGTGCAACATCCGTCCGCGCCGGTCAGGACGGTGGTGTCCTGCGGGATGACGACCGACACCGTCGCCTCGTTCACGGTGGCGGGCTCGTAGCCGAGCGAGGCCATGTCGGGGTGGTGGGCGAAGAACGCCGTCAGCCGGTTCGGCGGGACGATGACGCCGGACTGCTGCGCCGCCCACCGATCCGACATCACCCCACCCAGCGCAATCAGCTGGTCCGCCTGCTCGTCGATGGTCGTGTCGCGGCGCCAGCAGGTTCGTACGCCGCCGTAACCCGGGTACGCCGCGAAGGCCCAGTCGCACAGGGCGGCGCGGTCGGCTGCTTCCCACCCGATCGGCGTGAAGAACACGTGTGTCCCGAGAGCAGGCATCGCGGCACGCACAACATCAAGTGGAATGCCGATGCGGTCCGCAATAGCGCGGCTGCCGCCGCCGTGGAGGGCGATGGCGCGGGCGATCGCGAACACGGTCCGCCACCCTGGGGTCGCTTCCCGTTGCATCGACGTGCTGGACAGCTGCCGCCCGTCAGCCCACACCCGCCCGCGTTTCCCGTTCACGACCACCAGGTCGGGGTATCGGCGCACCAGTGACAGCACCCCGCCCTCGGACCTGCCGGGCAGGAGGATCACATCATTCACCCGGCCCTCGCCGCCGTCGCCGTCGGTGACGGTGGTGGTCGGGTCCGGGGTGGCGAGAAGCGCCGTGCGGCCGTCGTCGAATCGGAGCCGGTCGAACGTCTCCACGCGTGCGGTCAGCCCGGCAGCAGCGAGGGCGGTGAGGGTCTCGGTGATGTCGATCGTGTAGCCAAGCCCGAACGGCAGCGACAGCATCGACTGCTCATGCCGGATGGTCCGCACCCACTGCCGGTCAGACATCAGCCGCACCAGCCGCTTCAGGACCACGCCCCACCGCACGAAGCTTCGACAGTGCGTCCATCACTTGAGTCGCTGCCTCACGCAGCGGGTCCGCAGGATCCGACAATGGTGTTCCGTTCAGGAGCGTGAACACCCACCCGTCTTCGCTGGTGCGGACGTTGACGGTCCGCTGCAGGATCTTCGGCCCGGTGGAGTTCGTGAACGTCATTCCGGCCAACGTCGGCCAGATCCCGGCGTCGAACTGCGCCGACAACGACAGCAGCCGCAACGGCACCGGCTCGAATCGCAGCGCCGCCCCACGCTCAGGCATCGCCAGCCAACCGTGGGTCGTCTTCGGAGAGCCGCTCGAACCCGAGCCCTGATGCGTCGAGGATGGCGTTCTCTGACTCTTCGGTGGCTACGAACGACCCGATTTGCGCGTTGATCGCGACAAGAGTCCCGATCCGACTCCGCGCGTCCAACACGACCGCGGCGACCTCCTCAGCCGTGCAGTCAGACGTGAGCTCCGGCTTCGATGGGTGCAGGGCAGGGAACTCGAGTTGCTGCACCGGCGGGTGCCACTTCACACCGATGCGCAGCACACGGCCGTCGGTGTCGTTGCGGTAGAACATCGACCCGAACGGGTGCCCCATGTCGAGCGTGAGGTCCGCACCGTACAGCGTCCAACCCTTGGCCGCGTAAGCGGGATCCCAACGCTGGACGGTGAGAGCACGGAGCCCCATCTTTAGGCCCGGGATCAGCGCCTGGCCGTCCTGCAGTTCGGCGTAGAGGGCCTGGAGGTTCGGGGGACTCTGGTCGCGCAGGTCCGATAACGGGATGCGCGCCATGCCACGAATCGCGGCGAGCTGCTGACGCTGCTTCGCGGTCAGCGCCGTCTCGTCGGGGCTGCCATTCACGAAGCAGACCCGTCACCGGTCTCGGCAGTCCTCTCGGGACGCCCCGACGGACTGGTGATGGCACTCCTGGTGTGACTCGCGATGCGACGCATGTTGCGCACGCTACGAGGCCCGCGCCACTCATAGGGCCGATCGAGCGGCGCCGAGTCCACCAGCAGGAAAACCCGTCGCCGCCATGCGCTTCAGCGACTCCCGAGTCCCGGTCCGAACTCCCGGCCCGGACTCCCCACTCCTGGGGTCAGAAAACGCCGAACAGGCAACATTCTGGCCCACGAACGAGGGGCAAAACGGCTCCTAGAGCCCCAAATCAGGTCCGCGAACAGTGTCGGCGCCCCGCTCGCAAGCACGAGCTCGCATAGGGGTGGCACAAGCGAGCAACCGCCTCGCTCCGACCTGAAGGACACCACCGTGGACCGCAACCTCACCATCAGCAACACCCCCATCACGACCTGCACGCAGACGACGCACCACATCCACAGCGTCGAGGAGCTGCAGCAGCTGCGCATCGCCCTCCGCCGAGCCGACCGCCGAGGCCGGCAGGAGTTCACCTGCCCGATGATCCGTGCCTGGCGCCGTCAGTTCGTCGACACCTACGCGGTGGACGCCACGTTCACCCCGAGCGATGCGTCGCAGTCGGACAAGACGGAGCTGCACGGCAGCCGCGTGCTGGAGGCCGACATCCAGGTCGGCAACGTCCTGGTGCGCTGGCACTGCGACGGATGGCCCGTCGCCACGCCCCGCACCGCGGGGGAGACCAACCTGGACGGAGATGCGCTGCAGCCGGCCCCGACGCCAGCGCCGAACGACCCGAACTGCTTCGGGTACGCGCACCGTGTCCCCGCCGCGATGCTTCCGCCCACCCGCAAGTACGACCACCTCGAGGGTGCCCAGTGGCGCTCCACGCGGAACCTCATCGAGCAGCAGAACGCCGACCAGCAGAGCGTTGAACACTGGGCCTCGAACGCGTCTACGCCGAGTCAGTGGAGCTACCTGCCGGGTGTCAGCCAGCGCGTCCAGCTCGACGCGACCCCGTCGCACGCTGCGGACAACTCGACCGGCTCCCGCGAGTCGAACTACAAGCCCGGCTGGTACGACCAGCGACCGGCGACGGCGTTCCGACACGCGCCTTGGGTCATCGAGCTGATCGTCATGAAGCGCGACGCGTCCGAGTCTGAGCCGAGCCTCCTCGACCCTGACCTCCTCGACTGAGTCTCGTCGCCAGCGACGACCGCCTGCGGTGACGGTGTGGCCGCTGTCGGCCAGCCGCGCAGGGCCGTCGAAGCGCCGCTCACCATTGGTGAGCGGCGCTTCGTCATGCCGGCGACGCGTTACGGCCCGGGCCTGGTTCCCCCAGCTGAGAGTGCAAGATTGAAAGGAGGAGACGTCTGCTCTCGTGGTGATCCTCCAGCTGCTGCACCGACGTCGGTTGCAATGGCGGTGAGATCGACCAGAGATCGCCAGCTTGCGACGTTCCGCGTCGAGCGCACTTAGTTGAAGGATCCACCCGCGGCCAGCATGTCACTGCCCATCACCCTGACGCAGCATCTCGCTGACATGCTGTGGCACACCGGCACCACGAGCACCCAGATCCTCCGGGAGCAGCGAGACCGCTTCGAGAGCGACCCCGCCTTGTCCGACCCAGACGACCCGATCTTCGCCGACGCGTAGCTGCGCTGGTGCCGCACCGCCGCCGACGCGGTCCTCCTCCTCGCCTACGAGCAAGCCGCCGGCCACGCCGCCACCATGCTCTGGGACCTCGACCAAGACGAGCGCGTCGTCCTCAGCACACGCAGTCACGAGTAGACGTCGACGACCAAGCGGGAAGGGCTGCGCCTCGAACCGCAGCACGAGTCCGATGAACCCGACTGCCTGTATGGGCCCGCTGGACCCTGCGCGTGCGGCCACCGCCCGGTTGACCGAATGAGCGTTATCGGCGCCGACTGCTGATGAAGTGCGTTTGCGCCGACGAAGTCTCGTTGAAGATCACTGGTGCCGCGTGCGGATGTTAGGCCGCCGATGTGTGAGGCAGGCGGAGCAAGGCAAAGCGCTCACACCGTCGTTCCGGTACTCGCAGTTCGGACAAGACCACCACCTTGCTCCTTCCGCTGTCTCGAGGTCGGCGCCCGCCGCAACGCGAATCGACCAGTCGTCGTCCTGAAAGCATCTTGCGAGCAGTTCGTGAGCGTTCGGGCTCCCCGCCAAGACGAACGCCGCATGCGCAGCCGCGAGGCGCACCGCTGGGCGTTCCCGGGCAAGCATGTCGACAGCTGTGCGCGCTTCGTCTGTTGAAGTTCCAATGACGGACAGCGCGACGTTGTGAGCAGCGTCGGCGCTCAGATTGGCGTCTTCCATGTCATCTGCGATGGCCAGCCCGTGCTCACCGCGGAGGACGTACTTGAGGGCCGCGTTACTGAAGTGCGGGATAGGTGATCGCAGCAGCTTTTCTACGCGCCGCCGGTCGTCGTCGGTGAACCGGCCTGGGTCAGCTGTTGGTGATTTCGTGTCGCGGCAGAGCAAGAATAAGGCTCGAGTCAGGTCGTCCCAGTCAAGGCTCAGCGCGTAGCAAGCGTCGGATCTGATCGCGGACCAGTCGGCCCCCGTGGCGGTGACCGCGAGGTCGAGCCAATCGTGCAGTTCGACAGGGTCCGCGTCGACAAGTTGCGAGCTTTCGGGGAGGCCGAGTTCACCGACCGTTGTCGATTGTAGAAGAGCGGCCAATGCACTGAGACGCCATCGCTCCGAAGTGATCGGGCTTGCATTGGGTGCTGCGATCGGGAGAAGTAGCCACTCGAATGATAGGTACGCATCGTGTGACCGCAGCCCGCGCAAGTCGAACCCATTCGTGTGACGTTCTGGCTCCGGGTCGACGTACCCACGCGCTTTGAGCGCGGCTGTGCCGCGTTCGTAATCGTTGGACGCACTGCGCCACAACGCATCGAATACCCAGGAAACTTGCGCTGGACTCAGCACAATGTTCGATTGAGCGATCCGCGTGGCAAGCGCATCGATACCGGCTCCGAGACGATCGGACCCATCGATCATGAGCGCTCCGGTTCGCGTGTCGTATTGTGCTGGACCGGAGGGCTTGCGAGCGACCGCGGTAGCGTTCATCGTTTGCAAGACAGCGTCAGGCAACTCCGTCTCAGCGTCAGCGTCAGCATCTGCGACAGCGGCGATGGCTGCGAGGACTCGGCGATGTTGCATTGCCGGCACGAGGGCATCGAGCGCTGCATCTCGCTGCTCTCGTTCTGACGGGTCGACGGGAAGCGAGGCGGCCGATTCGATGATGTCGTCCCTGAGCATCCCGGCCCGTCGAAGCTGCTCCGGCAAAGTTCCCCCTCCGATATGGGACGGCATGGACGGTGCCGCGGTGAGGAGGTCCTCCTGGAGTGCCGCGATATCAAGCATTCCGACACCGCGCTCTCTGATCCATGTAACGAGTACCCGCGTCGCTTCAACGGTTGTGTCTGTCGGGCTTCGGAGACGTTCCTGGATGGCACCGAGGAGTCCGGGTACCAGTGCTGCGGCGAGAAGGACCGCTTCGCGTCGTCCTTCTACCTGCAGGGCCGTGTCCAACCATTCGCCGAAGCGGTCAGGCGCGCACCCGTTCAGCCAGAGTGCGTCGGTGACGTCGGCCCAGCGTCGCGATCGAGCGCGGAGGTCGTCGCCTTCGCGGGTTAGGACGGCGGCTCGTTCGTCCCAGAACCAGATGAGCTGTGGAGCGATCGCGGACCGGATGGGCTGCGGTAGCTCCCACCGTTCAAGCGCGCTGACAGCGATCTCCTCGGCGGTGGCGAAGGGGAGCCTCTCGTCTGTGGCGAGCGCATGCCCCAAAGCAACGATGACGTCCAAGGCCATCTCGTCCCGGACTGCTGCATCCCAGCCGCCGGGGGGAGCGCCGGCGGTCCGCACGTCCCGTTGCAGGTGTGCGCGTTCTTGGATGACGACAGGGAGTAGGTCGCTGATTGAGGCTTCTATGATGCCGTGGCGAGCGACGTGGGAGGCCAGCAGGGACACGTGCATGGGGGTGTCGAGCAGTGCATCGGAGCCGCGGCCAGCGCGAGCCCCCTTCAGATACCACTCGGACCGCTTCGCAATCCATGCGCCGCGCTCGCTATCGGGGACGTTCTGCCTCCGGGCCTCATAGGACAAGATCGCGTCGACCGCCCGTTGCGCTCCGCCGCTGAAAACGAGGGTCGTGCGTTCGAATCCGAGTTCCTCGGCGTCAAAAACTGCCGCCGCTCCTGGCCGCGAGGTGACGACCCAGCCCACCTGGTTTGGTATCTGCTCGACCAGACGGCGCAGATCCGAAAGCACGCGCCCGAGCATTGCGAATGTTTCGTCCAAGCCGTCGATGAGGAATACCGCGTGACCACGGTGTACCGCCTCGACGATCGCGTCGACGACGTCAGAGTGATGTTCCGAGTTGGCGGCGGCCGCGGCAAGAGAAGCCAAGAGCTCAAGCGACAACCCTTCTCCTGTCTCAATCCGGTGAGCGACCGCCGCAAACCGGACCAACACGGGCAGAGGTGCTGAGGAATCGGATGACCAGCGCGCCGCCAGCTGCTCAAGCATCGTGCTTTTGCCCATGCCTGGGAGCCCACTGACCAGGAGCCGGCGTACCCGACGGGCGACCAGCGAAGCATCCTGCGGCAACGTTCGGTCCTTCACCTGGGGCCGATCGAGGTCCCAGTCCGAAAGTAAGTCGTCCACCGGAACCGTGGGCATACCTGGAACGAGCGTGGCCAAGTCGAGCAAGTCGGTACGGGCTGACAAGGCTGCTCGATAGCTTTTCTCGCACCTAAGTCGTAGCGCTTCTCGGCGGCCAGGTGGGCCGTTACGATCGGCGACGACTTCGAGGCCAGCGTCCTCCAGTGCGGTGACCCAGTCCTCTAGCGTGGTCCGTTCTTGCCGACGCGCTGCGACGGCGAATCTGCGTGCCAGTACCTCGAAGGCCGCCGCACCGCGTCCGTGCCCAACAAGTTCTTTGAGACGCTCTTCGGTGACCGTCCGTTGCAGGCCGTCGTCACCTGTGTCGCATGTGAAAAAGCGAGCCTGGCGGCGAAGCCGTTCGCGCAGGGACGTGTCCACGAGTTCAGCTACGTGAAGCACTTTCTCCGCGTTGGCCTGCGCTGCCTGGTTTGGGCGCTGTCCTCGAGAGCTCCGGTCGTAAGTGAAGACTGCTTGCGCGTCGACGATCGGACGGCTGAAGTGGGCCGACGCCATTACAACCTCGTCGCCGTCGTCAAGGACTTGTCGAGCCCACTGGGCCGCGGTCTTTCGGAAGGGCTCAGCGAGAGTCCCGCGAACCTTTGCCTGGATGAACCAGGTCGTCCCGTCCGACATCTCGCATCGGATGTCGTCCGTGGCGTCGGTAGTTTCTAGGTCGATCGCCGTCGGTACCGCTTCTAGGTCCGGAGCGACTTTCTCGGCGTACATCCCTGCGACCGCGAGATACGCGGCGACTCCCGCGCGGTGGTCACTACCGAGTTCGTTGCTCGCGCCCCCGCTCATACCTTGCCGTGCAGGCGCTTGCGCCGTTGGCTCACGCGAGACCCGCGCCCCGGTTGTCATCTCCTCACCCTAAGGCGCGGTCCGGCGCTCTCACCACCCACGCATGCGAACGGCGCGCGACTGGTTAGCCAATCAGGGAGACACTGACCGACCGATCGTTCCGGGATGACAGCGGCCGCGAATACCCTTACAGGTATCAGCACACGTCGGAAGTCTTCAAGGATGGGAACCTAATGGGCTACACGTACTGCAATGGCGACGAACGAGCTCTGATTGCCGGGCTTGGTCCGTTGTTTGAGGCGCACGTTGATCCGCTCAATGTTCAAATTGCGGCACATGAGAACGGGGCGTGGCGCTGCTTGGTGAGGCCAGATCTTCAGGTTGCCGGGAATCGGCTGCTTCGCCTGGAGTTGAACGAGGACGGGCAAGCAGCTTCCAATGTCATACTTACCGAGCCTCGCGGCCCTGATGACGTTGGGCTGACTCGTCCGACCGTGGATGAGGAGATGCTGTGGAAGTCGACTCTTTCAGCACCGGACCTTCCTGTAGCTCTCGAGGTCCTCGCGCGTGACCTTCTTCTCGCCACTCGTGTGGACGCGACGCCCGCGAACGCGAGGAGAGTCGTCGCGCTTTACCGCGCTGTTGCGCAAATCGACGACGATTCGCTGCATGTGACTCTAGCCATACTGAGAGCGAATACCATTGCGCGTCAGCGGAGGATGGCTGAGGAAGGAATCATTCGCGACGAGCTGCTGAGCTTCGCGGAACGTGCGCTTACGACGCAGGTCTTCCCCGGAATCTCATTGCGATATGTGGGCGCAATGGTTGATGCACCGCGAGCAGCAGTTCGGGGTGCTGATGAGCTGAGTAGGCTACGCGCGGTCCTCGAGGCGGTTGAGTCGCAACATCGGGACATTTCGACCCTTGGTTGGGTGGCGAGTTACCGCGTCGCTGTCGCGGTGGACGATGAGGAACGCGATAAGGCGAGGCGTCGTCATGTGCAAACTATTCTCGATCTGTCAGCCGGAGATGACAGCGGTTTGCGAGCGATGATTTGGGCCGAAATGGCTGCCGGACTTGCCGTCGGATACGGCATCCAGGACCTCCATGATGCGGCCGTCGTCCGCATGCAGAAGCTGTCTAGGACCGACCTTGGTTGGACCCGCAAGTCTCTCGAGTTCAGTGTCCCTTCTGCCGTGCTCAGGCAGCGCGCACGGAGGACCCTGCGCTTGAGTAGTTGGGAACAGGCGCTGGCCGCGTTCCTGGCGGGGGACTCGCCGTCCGGAGATGCTGAGCGCAATCGGCAGCTGGCGTCGCGGCGGCGGAGCGGCATCCTCGACTTGATCGGAGGTCGCAGCTTTGGTGGCCACCAGCTTCCGGAGCGAACGCATGGAACGGCGAATGAAGAGCACTTGAAGAGGCTGGAGCAAGGGATCCTGGGCGCCGCCGCTGCCCAGCTACAGCTCGACCTCACCGCTCTTGCCGATCGCTTCGGTGTGCCTGAGGAGCAGCACGTTGTCGCGTTCCTCACCACAGTTTACGGGGCCAGCGCCACGCTGGTGCAGCCTTGGGCCGAGGCACTCGACCTCTTTTGGCGTGGAGACTTTAGCAGCGCAGCACGACTCGCAATTCCATTCATCGAAGCGTCCAGCCGCGAGCTTCTCGTCCTAATGGATGAGCCGCTCTACCGGATGGAGCGTGGCGCCTCACCGGGCCGCTTCCCGGCAATGGATTTTTACGTGGACAAACTTGAGAAGTTGGGACTAGATGGCGACTGGGTAGTAGCGTTGCGAAGCGCTTTGTTGAGTGGGGGGCTCAATCTACGGAATCGCTTGGCGCACGGGTTTCAGCTTCACTTCTCGGCTAGTGAGGCTGCTCTGGTTATCCGCCTCGCAGGGCTCTTTGTCGCGATGCCGGTCGGGTCAAGTGTGATAGACGACGAACGAATCAAAAATCCGCTTGGCGCCCCTCGACGCCGAGTTCGGCGTCGGCTCGGATGGGTGTGGAGCTGATATCTACGGAATGCTGCATCTCAGCGTCACTGTGAACGAGTTAGGGTCCGAAGAGGTGGGGCATCCCGAGGTCGCTCAACACTGTCGCGTGTGATCTGGGCGGCGAGTGCCTGGAGCCGGGGGGGCCGTCTTGGTGTAGAGGCATTCCCGTGGGATGCTCATCTTCGGCCACACGCGTTTCGCTCGTACGTGTAGCCAAAGCCAACCCGAGGGTAGAGGACCAGGCCATGACTGAATACACGACAAAGTGGAAGCCCGCCAAGGCGGAGAAGAGGGCCGCAACCGCGCGCGAAGCGCTCCTCCCGGGTGAGGACGTCTGGTTCCTCGGTGTGTGCAACAATCTCCGACCCTTCATGTCGGAGGTCGCCCTGACCTCGCTCCGAGTGGTCGGTCTCCAGGACCGCTCCATCAACTTCGAGTTGCGGTACGACGACATCGCGAACGTCGTGTTCGATCCCAAGAAGGAAACCGTCGAGGTCACGTCACGCGCGGGAGTTCGCACCGTCCTGAAGATGGTGCCTAAGGCTGATCATGACGTGATGTCGCGGTTCGTGGGCGAAGGTCGGTCATCGACACCCCCCGCAGAACTGATGCACGCCGCTGACGCAGCTGCGGATGAAGCCGCTGCGTCCACCGCTCGCCTCGAAGCAGCGAAGGGGGCAGAGTGGCCCAACTCGATCGTCAGAGGAAAGCTCGGACGGAAGGCGAGTGAAGCAATCCTGCGCCAGTGCCACGACGATGAGCAGCCCTGGTTCATCCTCACCTCCTCAGTCGGCGCTGGCACGCTCGCGGCGTTCGATGACAGAGCAGTCATCATCAAGACAGGTGCCCTGACGAGCTTCATGGCTGGCTCGCTGGGAGGCGAGCGCTCGGCGACCTTCCACTTCACCGACATCACGGGCATCGAGTACAACTCCGGCTTTGTGAATGGCGTGCTGGAGGTGCTCACGCCTAGCTACAGCGGCACGGCGAACCACGACTTCTGGAGCGGTGCCGGCAAGTCCCGCAACTCTGCAGCGTCCGACCCGTACACGCTGAGCAACGCTCTGCCCTTCGCGAAGTCGGAGTACAACGCCTGCCTCGGGGAGATCAACGAGCTGAAGGCTCGCATCAGCCGAGCAAAGGCGCCCGCCGTGGTCGTCGCCCCGGCCCCGGCGCCGGCGACCGATGGGCTGGCCGAGCAAATCCAGAAACTCGCTGACCTCCGAACCGCCGGAGTGCTCTCTGACGACGAGTTCGCCAGCGCGAAGGCTCGCTTGATCGGCCAGTGACAAGCAGCCGCTGGCGCCTTGCGTCGCGAGTGGAAGAGGACAGTTGATCGTGAGCAAGGAGACAGTCGTTGAACGACGAACACGTGGGGTACGAAACGAAGACCGTGCACGCCATTCGCGGTCGTGAGGGGAAGACGCGGTCGAAGATGGAACAGGACGGGTGGGAACTCGTCCAGCAGGACCCGGGAGCGCTCCGGTCGAGTCTCGTCTTCCGCCGCCCGAAGAAGCCGCTTCCGCGGAAGGCGCTGATCATCGGCGGTTCCGTGGCTGCTGTCGCCGTCATCGGGATCATCATCGGAGCGAATACCGAGGGTGAACCTGCGCCGGTTGAGACGGCAACCGCGATCGCGAGGCCGGAAGCTTCCGCGCGTGCATCCGACTCTGCCGTGGTGACACCTTCGGCCACTGTAACTACAGGAGTGGGAGCCGCCTCCGCCGCGGCTGGTGCCTCAGCTGCGACGGACGCCGAGGTGCTCCAAGTCTTCAACGACTACTTCGCGGAGCGTTCTGCGAAGGGGGTCGTCCTCGCCAAAGCCGTGTCTGACGTGCGGTTTGAGAGTGGGACCGTGCGAGTGACGTTCGACCCCGCGAAGGCCGGGATCACGAAGGATCAGTTCGACTACATCAACCCGTTTCTAAACCTCGCGAGCTTCGTCGCCAGCCCGATCGCCTTCAACGACGACGTCGGCAACCGAATCAGGCCCTCCGTGCAGTCGATCGACACAGTGGCGTCAGATGGAACGTCTCTTGGTTCCTTCACGCACGACCAGATTCTGGCTCTCAACGAGCTCGAGCGCTGAGGGTGCTCGCGATGACACAGGTCTCAGCGGTAGCGCAACTGGCGGCGCTCCTCTCCATCGTCGTCACGGTCGGGCTGTTCGCGTACACGCAAGTCTCGACGATCCGCGCAAGTCGCTCGCACGCGCGGGAGGCGGCGGTGCTTGAGGTGCTCAACGCTCTCGACCGGATCACGAGGCGTCGCACTTGGCCGACGGTGGCGAGGCTCTGGCATAAGCCTGAACTGGACTACGCCCTACTCGTCCCGCGACTCCTCGTCGGACTGCCAAAGCATGACAGGGTCATCGCGACGTGGCTCTCCACCCAAGTGAACTGAATGAACGCCGCGCCCACCCACGGCCAGGTCTTCAAGATCGCCCTCGAGGCGAGCAGTCGCATCGCGAGCTGGCATACCGGCGGGGTGCCGACAGCGTGGTTTGAAGAAGCGGTCCGGGCGCACTCGCCGCGCAAGGCACGCGGAACTCTCCGAGTGTTCGTGACCAGCACCGGAGCCGCAGCTGGGCTCGTGCTGACCGGCCTGACCGCCAGCGCGGTAGCGGGAGTCGACGCCAGCGTGGCGCATCTACGGGTAGAGAAGGCAGCCGGCGACACCTGACCGAGCGAGGGCGTGGAACAGAATCCCGAAACCCGTGGAACGCCCGTCGGTACTGGGATCGGCGATCCGCGCGACCACTGGCATCCGCGAAAAAGCCGAACACCTCGCTCCTCGACGTGTCGATCACTCCACCGAGGAGCGCGGGCGAGCGCTCATCTCGTGGGCGGTCGCGTCTGCTTCGGTCTCGTAGATCTCGCCCCACGCGATGCTCGTGGGCATGGCATCGACGCGCAGTTCCACGTCAGGCAGACAGATCTGCACGAAGTGCGGGAACGCGGGGAACGTCCACAGGTCTTCGTCCGCGAACCGACTCCAGAGCAACAATCCTCCGATGCCGAGCGGGTAGCCGAGTTCTTGACCGTTCAGCGGCGGATCGCAGCTGACCATCAGCGCATGGTGGCCGTTCGGCAGCTCGATCGCTCGTTCCACCTCGCACCGGAAGACGGACGAGAACCGCTCGCTGTCCATGGACGAGAGGAAGAAGACTTCTTGCATGTCAGGACGCCCCGTTCCGATGCCGTGCGGGACGACGTACTCGTCGAGACCGACTCGTTTGCCGTCCGGGGCAAGCGCTGCCTCGTCTCGTGGTTCGATGAGCAGTATGCCCACCGTCAGCCCCCTGTGTGACACGTGCGGGTGAGGAGACGATGATCCGCAGGACCCTCGCGGTGAGCGCGGCCCTCGCAGCCACGGCAGTCCTCCTGACGAGCTGTGCAGGAACACCGGGGCGACCGGACCAGACCGGCGCGACCTCGATCACACCTGATGCGGCGAAGCAGTCCGTCACCACGTTCGTCGACCGCTCGACGGCGGCGCTCGGCGGGGACTGGACACCCCGGGGAGGCGCCGGGCTCAGCCCGTGCACGACGGGCGACGGCGACGACGGCGTCTCGTGGGTCCTCATCGTCGACCGCCCGGCAGGGGACGATCCACACGCTGACGTCGACGCCATCGAACGGATGTGGAAGCAGCGGGGCGTGACAACTGAGCGGTACCAGAGCGGCGGTGCCGATCCGATCGTGGGTGCCCGCGGCGCCGGTGGTCCGACGGCTTCCGTCGACTTCTATGCCGACCCTCGTGGGTACGCGCTGACGGCGGAGTCCGAGTGCGCCGAGGGTGACTACGCCGACATGGTCCGACGCCAGGGTGACGCGACCGCGGGGTGACGTGCGCGAGGGGTGACGTGACCGCGGGGTGACGCGAGCGGCGTCTGTCGGCGTCCCCACGGTCCTCCCGTGCAGGAGATCAGTGGCCGGCGCCGAGGTTCCCGGCGAGGCGGCCGTGGAATGCCTGGCTGGCGTCGTTCATGCCGCGGATGTCGACCCGCTTGCCGTGCTGGTGGTACTTCGTCTCGATCGCGTCGAGCGCGGCGACGGTGGAGGCGTCCCAGACGTGTGACTTCGTCATGTCGATGACGACGAGGTCGGGGTCGTCGACGTAGTCGAACTGCGTGGTGAGGTCGTTGCTCGAGGCGAAGAAGAGCTCACCCTCGACCGTGTAGAGGGCGTGCTGCTCGCCGCTGTCGGTCGCCTCGATGCTCCGGGTCACGGAGGTGAAGTGCGAGACCCGTCGGGCGAAGACGACCATCGCGGCGGTCACGCCGATGATGACGCCGATGGCCAGGTTGTCGGTGGCGACGACGATGACGACGGTGAGGACCATGACGATCGTCTCCCCGACGGGCATCCGCTTGAGCGTCGAGGGCTTGATGCTGTGCCAGTCGAAGGTGCCGACGGAGACCATGACCATCACGGCGACGAGGGCGGCCATCGGGATGATGGCGACCACGTCACCGAGCCCGACGACGAGGACCAGCAGGAACACACCGGAGAGGAAGGTGGAGATGCGGGTGCGGGCACCGGAGGCCTTGACGTTGATCATCGTCTGGCCGATCATCGCGCAGCCGCCCATGCCACCGAACAGTCCGGAGGCGATGTTCGCCACCCCC
Source organism: Curtobacterium sp. MCLR17_032 (assembly GCF_003234795.2). Classification (NCBI taxonomy): domain Bacteria; kingdom Bacillati; phylum Actinomycetota; class Actinomycetes; order Micrococcales; family Microbacteriaceae; genus Curtobacterium; species Curtobacterium sp. MCLR17_032. Next base: position 782,079 of record NZ_CP126268.1, read on the forward strand.
TGCCCGAGGGCTTCGCGGGTCTTGCGGGACCCGGTGTCGGTGACCTCGTCGACGAGCTTCGCCGTCATCAGCGATTCGAGGAGTCCCACCAGGGCCATCGCGAGGGCGTAGGGAGCGATGGTCGTCAGCGTCTCGAGGTTCAACGGGACGTTCGGGATGAACAGGGTCGGGAGGCTGTCCGGCAGCTTGCCCTCGTCGCCGACGGTCGGGATCGCGATGGACGCGAGCACGGTGACGAGGGTCAGGACGACGATCGCGACGAGCGGTGCGGGGACGGCCTTGGTGAGCCGGGGCAGGATGACGATGATCGCGATCCCGGCGGCGCCGATCGGCCAGACGAGCCGGTCGACGCCGATGATGTTCGGCAGCTGCGCGGTGAAGATCAGGATCGCGAGCGCGTTGACGAACCCGACCATCACCGACCGTGGGACGAAGCGCATCAGCTTCGCCGCTCCCAGCCCGCCGAGGACGAGTTGGAAGACCCCGCCCAGCAGGACGGTGGCGATGAGGTAGTCGAGGCCGTGGTTCTTCATGACCGGGGCGACGACGAGGGCGATGGCGCCGGTCGCGCCGGAGATCATCGCGGCACGTCCGCCGACGAACGAGATGACGACGGCCATCACGAACGCCGAGAACAGGCCGACGCGGGGGTCGACGCCGGCGATGATCGAGAACGAGATCGCTTCCGGGATCAGCGCGAGGGCGACGACGAGGCCTGCGAGGACCTCACGGAGCAGGATCCTCGGGTTCCGCAGGGCGGACAGGACGGTGGGACTGTGGTGCACCTGGACGGGCACGGACTGCGTGACGGTCGTCACGGTTCTCCTTCGGTGAGGGAAGCGGACGCTCGGTGCCCGCGGGGGAATGTCGTGGGGCGCTTCGTCGCGCATGCCGATCGCAGGAGGACCAGCGGGATCTCAACCCTTCCGTCACGAGAGGGTTGACTGGCTCCGACTCTAACGCAACGGAAGGGTTGGTGCACAAGTGGGCAACGAAGACGCGACGGCGACGAGTGGGCTGTTGATGTACCTTGGCGCGGTCGCGGAGCGCGCATCGGCCTCTGCGTCCCGGGGACACGACGTACCGCGGCTGCCGTCCACAGCGCTTCCACGAGTCGCTGAACGACGGATGCTGCTCGTCTGCTCAGGAATGTCAGTGGCGTCCGGCGTCATGGACACCAGTTCGCGAAGCCCGTTCGGGTCGGGCCAGCGAGCACCCCGGAGCTGGTACCTGTAGGGCAGGTACCAGCTCCGCCCAACTCCGTGATCGGTGCGGCGCCGGTCGGTCGGTCAGCGACCAGCCGTCATCCCCCGGCGGTCCACGCGGCGGCGACGCTGCGATCGACGGCCCGGCGCCAGCCCTCCGGAGCGCCAGGGTCGTGGCAGGCCATCCCCGCCATCCAGAGCACGGTCATCAGGTCATCGGCGGTGAAGTCCGGGGAGAGCACTCCGGCGGCGTGGGCGTTGTCCACGAGTTCCGCTCCGAGTGCCATCGACCGTTCACACGCGTTGATGAGGAGGACGGCGTCGGGGTACCGCCGGAGCATCGCGTCGTTCATGGCTGGGTCGCTCCGCTGCAGGTCGATCATCTCGGCGATGAAGGTCTCGAGCTGCGCGCGCGGAGTGTCCTGGGCCAGTGTCCGTTCCCGGAGGGTCCGGAGCTTCGCGCCCGCGATGTCCGGCACGACGGCGTCGATGAGGTCTTCACGCGAGCCGATGCGGTTGTAGAGCGTCCCGATGCTCACACCGGCTTCGCGGGCGATGTCCTCCAGCGGCGCGGAGAGCCCTCGCTGTGTGAAGACCGCGATGGCGGCGGCGCGCAGCTTCTCGACGTTCGCCTGCGCATCTCGACGCAGGCGGGGGGCGGTGCTCACAGCGACTCCGAAGGATCTTGAGGGCGTCCTCAACATAGGCTCAAGTGGATTTGAGGACGACCTCAACTTACCGCACCGACACGAGGTCCCCCAGCGGGCCGCGGAAGGACGCACCATGCCCCTCATCACGATCATCGGAGCAGGACCCGGCCTAGGGCTCGCGATCGCCCGGGCATTCGGGCAGAAGGGCTTCGATGTGGCTCTCGTGGCCCGCGACCGATCGAAGGTGGACGCCCTCGCCGCACAGCTCACCGCGGAGGGCATCCAGGCTCGCGGGTTCACGGCCGACGTCGGCGCGCCCGACACGATCCGGGCCGCACTCCGCTCCATCCGGGAGACGCTCGGCCCGATCGACGTCCTGGAGTTCTCCCCGGCCGACCGGACTCTGGAGTCGGTCGATGCCGTGGACGTGACGATGGAGAACCTGCAGCCGCAGATCGACTTCTACCTCGGAGGCGCCATCGCGGCCGTCGGTGAGGTCCTGCCGGACATGGTCGCCGCGGGTTCCGGCACGGTGCTCGTGACGACCGGCGGCGGTGCACTTGCGCCGACGCCGGTCCGCGGGAACGTCAACATCGCCGCGGCGGGGCTCCGCAACTGGACGCTCAACCTCAACGCGGCCCTGGCGGAGAAGGGTGTCTACGTCGGCTTCGTCGCCATCACCGCACTGATCGGAGGTGGGCGACCGGATGCCGAGCCGGCGGTCATCGCGCAGTCCTACGTGACGCTCCACGACGAGCGGCGGGACGCCGAGCTGCACTACGTCGCGTACGACGGCTGACGCCTGGTGATCACTCGCCGCGGCTGCCGCTGTCGCCTCCAGCGCCTGCGGCGGCCGCGGCGAACGACCGGAGCGTGGCGACCTGCTGCGCGGTGCTCGGCGGATCGGCTGACATCTGCCACGTCGACACCAGCGCGATCATGCCGCCGATCGTGAACGTGCGTGCGTCCCCGGTGAGTGCGATCTCTGGTCGGTGACGACCGTGGTCCGACTCGGTCAGCCACGTCGTCATCGCCGACGCCAGCACCTCGGCGACGCGCTCGCCGCGTGGGATGGCGCGGAGCTTGTCGAAGAACTCCCGATCCGCTCGCCCCGCGGTGAGCAACGGTTCGATGCCGCGCGCCCGGACTGCGTCGGTGAGGGCCTGCGGGAGGTTCGCCGCACTCTGGTCGAGCGGCAGCCAGTCATCGAGCAGCCGGCTGATCCAGAGGTCCGTGGCCAGGTCCCCGACGTTGCCGTAGTGGTTGTGGAGTGCCTGTCTGCTCAGGCCGGCTCGCTGCGCCACGGCGCTCATCGGGATCGTCTCGCCCTTCGGTGCCTCGGACACCAGGGCCGCCAGTGCCCGGATCAGGGCCGCGCGGGTGCGGGTGACACGCGGGTCCACGCGCTGGGCCCCGAGTGTCGCCGTCTTCGTCGGGTCGGGCATGACTCCATCTTGCCAGAGCTCGACCACTGATGTACGTTCGTCATCTATTGGACAACTGTAAAGGAAATGATGACGCACGTGACTGAGACGGCACCTCGCCGGGGAGACGTCCCGCAGCACCCCGAGTTCGAAGCGGCGGTCGCCGGCGGTTCGCTCGGCTCCGAAGGGCCGGGGTCGGCCCATCGCTACCGCAACCTGGTCCTCGGTGGGATCGCGATCCTGCTCCTGGCGATGGCGATGCTGACGAGCTACTCGAGCGCGTTCGGCAACCCGACGCCGAACAACGTCCAGCTCGCGGTCACCGGCGACGCCGACGCGATCGTCGCGCTCGAGCAGCAGGGATCGCTGGACCTGACGGTCGTGGCGTCCGCTCGACAGGCGCGCGCCGCAGTGCTCGACCGTGACGTCGACGGCGCCGTCGTCCTGCCGGCACCCGGCAAGGGAGGCGTCACCACCTACATCGCCAGTGGTGGTGGGCGCGGCCTCGGCCAGGCGATCTCCGGTGTCGGCGACTCGATCGCGGCGAAGCTGCAGACCACCAACACGGCCACCGACCTCGCACCGCTGCCGAAGAAGGACCCGGTCGGATCGGTCGAGTTCTACGCGATCCTCTTCGCGGGGCTCGGCGCCGCCCTCGGCGCGACGGTGTTCGGACGCATCCTCGGCACGGTCGACACGGCGACGAAGTTCGTCGAGCGCAGTGTGGTCCTCGTCCTCTACGCCGGTCTGCTCGCCGGTCTGATCACCCTCTGGATCGACTCCGGTCTCGGGGCGGTCACGGTCGGTCCCTGGGCCGTGTTCGGCGTCCTCTGGCTGACCGGGGTCGCGATCGGGGGAGCGGTCACCGGTGTGGCCGCCCTGGGCGGGACCATCGCGGCACTCGCCATGACACTCGCCCTGGTGATCCTCGGCAACACGTCCTCCGGCGGTCCGCTCGGCATCCACGTCCTCAACGACTTCTTCCAGACACTCTCGTACGTCTTCCCCCAGGGCGACGCGCTCGACCTGCTCCGGTCCGTCCAGTACTTCGACGGCGCGGCCGTGGCCGTCCCGATCATCCGGCTGGGGATCTGGGCAGGAGCGGGCATCCTGCTCACCCTGACGGCGATGCTCATCCGGACCCGGCGAGAGGCTGCGGCGCGTTCCGGAGCCGGTCGCGGGACGGTGGTCCTGCCGTCGACCTCGTCGTCCTGAGGCCGGCGGGACATCAGCGTCCCCGACCGCTCGGACAGCTTCCTGGCCGAGCGGGAGGGGCCACCAACACCACCACTGCAGAACCGCAACCAGCCCTCGTCACCGAGGACGATCGGAGGACCGAATCATGCCAGGGAAGATCGACGTGCACCAGCACCTGCTCCCGCCCCGCTACTTCGAGGCGCTCGCCGCGGCAGGATCGCGAGCGATGGGCGTCGGCGCCCCGGGGCAGGCGCAGCCCGCGACGGGCGGGAGCGCCCAGTGGGATCCGTGGGGGGACAGCGGCGGGACGGCACCGCGTCGTGGTCCTCGGGCGATCGGCGGCTGGTCGATGCCGGAGTGGAGCCCCGGGGCGGCGATCGCGATGATGGACGAGGCGGGCATCGAGACGGGCATGCTGTCGATCAGCGCCCCGGGTGTCCACTTCGGTGACGACGCCGCGGCCCGCGAACTCGCCCGCGAACTGAACGACCACCAGGCCGAACTGGTCCGGGAGCAGCCGGACCGCTTCGGGCACTTCGCGGTGCTGCCGCTGCCGGACTTCGACGGTGCCGTCGCCGAAGCCGTGCGTGCACTCGACGAGCTCCACGCCGACGGTGTGCTCCTGCTGTCGAACGCGCACGGGCGGTACCTCGGCGATCCCGCGTACGAGCCGCTGTGGACCGAGCTCGCGGCACGCTCGGCCGTGGTCTTCGTCCATCCCACCGCTCCGCCGATCCAGCAGTTGCCCGGCATGCCCACGGCACTGCTCGACTTCCCGTTCGACACCACCCGGACCGCCGTCGACCTCGTCGCCCACGGCGTGTTCGACCGGCACCCGGAGCTCCGAGTGATCCTCTCGCACGCCGGCGGGTTCCTGCCCTACGCCGCGAGTCGGTTCAGCGCCGCCGCGATGTTCAACCCAGGCACCACGCCGGAGGGCATCCAAGCGGGGCTGCGCAAGTTCTACTTCGACACGGCCCTGTCGGCGACACCCGCGTCTCTGCCGTCACTCCTGGCCTTCGCGGAGCCGGGTCACGTGCTCTACGGCAGCGACTTCCCCTACGCGCACCCGGACTGGACCGCTCGTTTCGACCACTGCCTGGAGACCTACGACGGTCCTGGCGCGGAGCGGCTCGGGGACGTGCACCGTTCCGCGGCCGAGCACCTCTTCCCCCGCTTGGCGTGAGCTGACGCCACGGCCGCACGGGCCGTCGCCGCGCTCGGCGACGGCCCGGCGGAGCTCAGCGCCCGCTGAGGTCGTACGGCGTCGCCGTCGAGTCGACCGTCGTCAGGTACCCGCCGTCCGACAGGTCCGTCGGCAGGGTGATGGTGCGGGTCACGGACGGCTTCGCGCCCGCCGTGTCGACCTGCGTGATCGTGCCCTCACCACCGCGCGTGACGAACACGCTCGTGCCGTCGTCGGTCGCCGCGGCGAAGCGCACGGCCGTCCCGGTCGCCGACTGTCCGGCGACCGGACCGTGTCGCAACGGCTGGAGTGCGACGGACGTCCTGCGGCCGTCGTAGATGCCGTCGGCCTGCTTCTGCACCAGGACGAGCGAGTCGCCGGAACCCGACGTCAGCGCGACGGCGGCGAACCGCGACGTGACGACCGCGCGGGTGAACAGCCCCGTCCCGAGTGCGACGCTCCGGATGCTGTCCGACGACGTCGACGACGCGGTGAGGTACGCGGGCACCCGGTCCCAGCTCGTGCCCGCGGCCGTGGTGCCGGCCTGTGCGCCGATCGCGGTCGTGCCGTCGGGGGCCATCCGTGGGCGGTAGCTCTGCACGCTCGGCTGCGGGTAGGCGGCGGAGCTGGAGCCCGTGAAGCCGTTCTTCGTGACCCGGACCGTCTGCACGCCGGTGGCGAGGTCGGAACCGATGACGGTGCCGGTCGCGTTGACGACCGGGCCGTGCGGGTACGCGCCCAGCGGTGTCGTCGCGATCCGGTGTGGCCGCGTCGCACCCCGCATGATGTCGGACACGGAGTAGGCGTCGAGCCGGCCGCCGGCGGTGACGACCAGGCGCAGGGGGCTGCCGACCAGGAAGGTCTCGACCTCCTCGGTGCCGCGCTTGCCGGTCGTGGCCAGTGTCACGGCGGAGGTGGTGATGTCGGCCGTGTGGGCGACCTCCCGTCCGAGGTCGATGACGGTGACGCGCTGGTGTGTGGAGCCGTCGAAGTCGGAGCCGACCGCGAGGTGGCGGCGGGAGGTGTCGGTGGCGAGCCAGCCGGCGCGTTCCCAGCGGCCGTCGGCGTTCGGGACGGCGTAGTGCTGGACGATCCGCGCCGTGCCTCCGGAGCCGATGGCGAGGACGTCGAGCTGTGGCTTCGACTCGTCCATGAACGCGATCCGCCCGTGGCCGAGCTGGACGGTGCCGGCGTGCGTCCCGAGCGTGACGCCACGGAGGGTCGCCGTGCGTCGGCCCGTGACGGTGTCGTTGACGTACAGGCGTCCGGCGTGTGCGTCCGCGGTGACGAGCCAGCTGTGGTGCGCCCTCGGCGCCGCGACGGCCGGAGTCGCGGGGGTGACGGTGGCGACGAGGGGCAGGACGCCGGCCAGGACGAGGGCGGGGACGAGGAGGGTGTGGCGGGGCGACATGGAACTCCTGGAGATCGGGATGGGCAAGGTCTAGATGATAACCGTTATCAACAAGCCCGACCCCCGATCGGCCAGGGAGCAGAACATTCAGCTTTGCAGCGAAGTCATATCACTGTGATGCTATTGTTCGAACCGGGAGACACACCTCTTCCCCGGATCGAAGGACACCCCATGTCGACCACCCCGCACCACCGCCCCCGCGTCCTGGTCACCGGCGCGAGCATCGCCGGCCCCACCGTTGCCTGGGGCCTCGACCGCTCCGGGTTCGACGTCACGCTGCTGGAGCGCTCGCCGGAGCAGCGGACCACCGGCCAGAACATCGACATCCGCGGCCTCGGGCGGGACGTGCTGCGGAGCATGGGGCTCCGCGACGCCGTGATGCAGCACCTGACCGGCGAGCAGGGCACCCGCTTCGTCCGCGAGGACGGGACGCCCTACGCGGTGTTCCCCCGGACCGAGGGCGAGGACGGGCCCACCGCCGAGATCGAGATCCTCCGCGGGACGTTCGCCGGCATCCTGGTCGACGCGCTGCCGGACTCGATCGACCGACGCTACGGCGACTTCGTCGTGGGCGCCGAGCAGGACGACTCCGGTGTGCGGGTCCGCTACGACCACGGGGCTCCTGAACGCTTCGACCTGGTCGTCGTCGCCGAGGGCCGCAGCTCCCGCACCCGGCGCATCCTGTTCGCGGACGAGACCGAGTACCGCGACTTCGGCGTGAGCATCGCCTACGGCACGATCGACCGCACCCCGGACGACGTCGACCTCTGGGACTGGTACACGGCATCGCGCGGTCGGGTCGCCTCGATCCGTCCGGACAACGAGGGCACGATCCGGGCGAGCCTGTCCTTCGAGTCGGAGCCGATGGGCTTCGAGCGCCTGCCGGTCGACGTGCAGCTCTCGATCCTGCGCGAGCGCTTCCGCGGCGCGGGATGGCAGTCGGAGCGCATCCTCGACGGCTTCGCGGCGCGTCCCGACGAGTTCTACACACAGCGCATGGAGCAGGTCGTGGTCTCGCGCTGGAGCAAGGGGCGGGTGGTCCTGCTCGGTGACGCCGCGTGGGGGTCCGGCCCGACGGGCATGGGCACGACGCTCTCGTTGGTCGGCGCGCACGTGCTGGCCGGTGAGCTGGCCGGCGAGCTGACCCGAGCCGCGCGGGGCGGTGACGGCACCCTCGCCGCGAGCGCGGTGCGCCGAGCTGCCGGACGCTACGAGGGCCTCCTGCGCGGGTACGCCGACAGCGCGCAGGGGCTGCCGCGCGGCGGCGCGAAGCTCATGCACCCGTCGTCCCGTCTCGGAGTCCGCGCTGTGCAGACCGCCCTCCGGATCGCTGCGTCCGCCCCGGTGCGGAGGTTCGCGCAGGCGAACCTGCTGACCAGCGAGAAGCACGTGCCGGTGCTGCCGCACTACCCGACCCTCCAGAAGGTGTGACGGTCGCCCGCCGGGATCGGCCAGGATTGCGGACATGAGCGAGCTGCGGACCCAGACCCTCGAAGCCCTCCGCCACTACGCGGTCCGCTACCAGGAGTCGGCGCACCGCTTCGCGGCCTGGATGGACCTGCCGATGTCGGACGGCGCGGCGCTGGGCGAGGTGATCTGGGCGGAGAACGAGGGCGACCCGCTGTCGGCCGCGCGCCTCCGATGGCGGATCGGCATGACGTCCGGGGCGACCAACGCGCTGGTGAAGCGACTGGAGGAACGTGGCCTGGTCACACGCACGCGCGAGAGCGTGGACCGACGGATCGTGACGCTCCGCGCCACCGACGCAGCCCGTCGACGAGCCGACGGTTTCTTCGGGACGCGGGTCCAGGGTCTGGAGGTCGCGCTCGGCCAGTACGACGACGGAACGCTGGAGGTCGTCCGTGAGTTCCTGGACCGCCTGGCGGCGGTGTTGCCCGGAGACCCGGGCAGGACCGGGGATCCGGACGCCTGAGAGGCTCGATCTGAGAAACGGGCACGTTTGCGGTCGGTGTCGCGTCCTCAGTAGCGTCGCTCAGTACACGATGCGAGACGTTGCCGAGGGACGGTGCCGTCGTCGACAGGAGCACCCGAATGACCACCGAATCCGTGATCACCAGCCCCTACCGGAAGACCGGAACCGCGACCGGCCCCCGCACCGGCGGCACGTCGACCTACTCGTCGTTGCTGCAGCAGGTGAAGGACGCCGGGCTGCTCAAACGCCGTCGCGGCTTCTACTGGTCGATGTTCGTCGCCCTCGTCGTCGCGACCGCGGCGTGCTGGGTCGTCTTCGCGCAGCTCGGTGACTCCTGGTTCCAGCTGATCGTGGCCGGCGCGCTCGGCGTGCTGTTCACCCAGTTCGCGTTCCTGTCGCACGAGGCCGCGCACCGGCAGGTGTTCGACTCCCGCAAGTGGAACGACCGCGCCGGCCGCTGGCTCGGCACGTTCGTCGTCGGGCTGTCGTACTCGTGGTGGATGAACAAGCACACCCGTCACCACGGCAACCCGAACACCGTCGGCAAGGACCCGGACATCGCGCCGGACGGCGTCGTGTTCATCCCCGAGGACGCTGCCGCCACTACCGGCCCGATGCGCTGGCTCGTCCGGCACCAGGGCTGGCTGTTCTTCCCGCTCCTGACGCTCGAGGGCATCAACCTGCACCGCCACGCGGTGACCTCGGTGCTCCGTGGGGTCGAGGGCAAGAGCGACCGCCGTGACCGTGTGGTCGAGGGCGTCATGCTCGCGGCGCGCTTCGCGATCTACCTGCCCATCGTGTTCGTGTTCCTGCCGTTCGGGATGGCGTGTGCGTTCCTCGGGGTGCAGCTGGCCGTGTTCGGCGTGATGATGGGCGCCTCGTTCGCCCCGAACCACAAGGGCATGCCGACGATCGCGCACGACGCGAAGGTCGACTTCTTCTCCCGCCAGGTCCGCACCTCGCGCAACATCCGCGGCGGCTGGTGGGTGTCGTTCCTGATGGGTGGCCTGAACTACCAGGTCGAGCACCACCTGTTCCCCTCGATGCCCCGCCCCGCGCTGAAGCAGGCACGGCTGCTGGTCCGCGACCACTGCGACAGCCTCGACGTGCCCTACACAGAGACCACCCTGCTGCGCTCCTACGGCATCGTCGTCCGCTACCTCAACCGCGTCGGACTCGCAGCACGCGACCCGTTCGACTGCCCGATGACCAGCGAGCTCCGCATCAGCTGACGCCGACCAGCGCACCAGCGCAACGGACCGCGGGCCGACTCGATCTCGAGTCGGCCCGCGGTCCGATCGTCGTCCGAGGTGCTCAGACCGTGATCGTCTCACCGTCGGCGACCGTCACCAGGTCGATGCCGGTGAGCTGCCCGGCGAACTGCGCGAACGACCCCTTGCCGACCTCGCTGAGCATCAGGTCGTGGATCTGCACCGCCCGCGTCGGCTGCACGGCACGCACGAAGTCGACGAGCTCGCCGAGCTTCGCCCACGGGCCGGAGGTCGGCACGAGCAGCGTCTCCACCGGCACACCCGGCGCCGAGTACGCGTCTCCCGGGTGGAACACGCGGCCGTCCACCAGGAAGCCGACGTTCGTCATCGGCGGCAGGTCGGCGTGGATCACGGCGTGGTCGCCCCCGAACACGCGGACCTCGAAGCCGCCCGCCGTGACCGTGTCACCGGGGGAGACGGCGACCACCCGGCCGTCGTGCGCACCGAGCGCGTCCACGACGGAGGCCGGCGCCCAGACGCGGAGCTCGGGCTGCGCGTCGAGTGCTGCGCTGAGGACCTCGGCGTCGAAGTGGTCGGGGTGGTCGTGGGTGACGAGCACGGCATCGGCTGCGGCGACGAGGTCCGCGGACGCCGACGTGTAGGCACCCGGGTCGAGCAGGACGCTGCGGTCGCCGTCGCAGAGGACCACGGTCGCGTGGGTGTGCTTGGTGAGTTCCATGACCGGAAGTGTACAGCCGACCTGTACACTTTCGCCCATGGCCCTGCGCGACTTCACGCTCGACGACGCGAACGCGCTGCGCCGCGCGATCGGCGACAGCACCCGTGCCGTCCGCCGCACCGAGACCACACCCGAGGGCCAGGTCGAGACGCTCGGCTTCCTGGCCCGCGACGGCGCCCAGAGCATCGCCGCGCTGGCACGGCTCCGTCGCGTGCGGCACCAGTCGATGCGGGTGACGGTCGCCGACCTCGAGGCGCAGGGGCTCGTCGAGCGCTCACCCGACCCCGCCGACGCCCGCGGGGTGCTCGTCTCGCTCACCGCGGCCGGCCGGACCACGATCGACGACCTCCGGGTCCGGCGCTCGGCCCGTGTCCTGGCCGCTGCCGAGCGAGCCCTGACGCCGGAGGAGCGCGCCGTCCTCGCGCACGCGGCCGACGCGATCGTGAAGCTCACCGCGGCGCTGGAGACGGACGGCAGCTGACCGGAGACGGACAGGAGGCGCAGTGCCGGCCCGCACCGCGCCTCCCGTCCGTCCCACCAGCTGCCGGCGGCCCCCACCGTCGCTCGGGTGGACGCTGGGCGCCCGCCGCCGGTGACCCGGTACCAGCGGTGTACATTGAGCCACGTACGGACCATCCCGATGCGTGCGTTCCCGACGAGACCGTTGCCCTGACTCGGTTGCGGGTGCCCCGCCTCTCCCTGGGGGTCGACACCTGTGCACACCACCGCCGGCCTCCGCCGTGTACGCATCGAACTGGTCAGAACCGGTTCACCATGAAGTACGTCGTCTACGGACTGACATCCGTCCTCACCAGCAGTGCCGCCGCCTCCGCCGTGATGCGGTACGCGGTCGCCGTCGGACGGGCCGGCACCAGCGACCTCGTCGCGATCCCGGCCGTCGACATCGCGGGCGTGCCGATCGCCGTCGAGGTCCTCCTCGGCCCGGGGATCGCCGTCCTCGCCGAGCCCGCCGCAGACGACCTGCTCGAGCCCGAGCACCAGGAGTTCGTCGACCAACTGGCCGAGCGCACCCGGCTCCTGACGGGACGGCCGTCCGAGCGAGCCTGACACCGGCCCGGCCCGGCCCGGGTCGGGTCAGCTGCTCCGGAGGACCAACGACCCGGCGCCGAACGGCAGCGCCCCGGCCCGGTACTCGAGCACTGCACCCGCAGCACTCGCTGCGTCGACCCGGACCGAGGCCGCACCGAAGCGCCAGCTGCGGTTGATGCAGAACACGGCGAACTCGACGCTGCCCTCGTCCGGCAGCACCCACGTGCCGGCGCCCCACTGCGCGGGCTGGCCGACGCCGTCCACGCTGACGGTCGGCCGCGCACCCCAGGCGAACCACGGTTTCTGCAGGCGGAGTCCGACCCGGCGGCGGGTGGTGCCGGACGGCAGCGGAGCCTCGGTCACCACCCGAGCGTCCCGGGCTCGCCCTTGAACGGCCCGACGATGTCCGCGGTGATCCAGCCGCCGTAGAAGTCGCCCTCCTGCGCGCGGACGCGTTCGCCGGCGACCTCGCACGAGTCCATCTGCGACGGGTACACGGCCACCAGGTCGCGCAGTTCGCCGTAGCCCTGCCACGGCGTGCGGTAGGTCCAGGCACCTCGACCGACGACCTGGTCGCCGCCGTGTACGTCGAAGTACGAGGCGCTGCCCTTGAACTCGCACATGCTCGACCCGCTGGTCGGGACGAGGGCGTCGGGCGCGAAGTCCGCGATCGGCAGGTAGTACACCGGCGGGTGGCTCGTCTCCAGCACGCGCACAGCACCGGTCGTGTCGGCGATCACCTGTCCGCCGAGCCGGACGACGACCCGGGCGGGGGTCCGTTCGACCCGGGGTGGGCGCGGGTAGTCCCACACCGACTCCTGCCCGGGGCCGGGGACGTCGGGGGTGGGGTGGCCGGGGCTGCGTCGGGTCATGACACCAGTTCTACCCGTCGGGACTGACGGACTGGAGGCTCGCCACCAGCTGGCACGTCGACCCACCCTCCACAGGTGGTCGCGTCCGGACGGTTCTGCACAGCCCGTGCCAGATGCTGGCCGCGCGCGCGCATCCGCGGCACGATGGTCAGCGGCGGACGACGCCGACGGCAACCACCACGACGACGGGGGACGACATGTTCGGGATCGGTAAGAAGAACAAGCAGGACGACGCAGCCGGCACGGCGGCACCGGCACCTGCGCCGGCGGCGGCCGGGCCCGTGACCGACCTGGGCGTCGTGTCGGGACGCATCAGCCTCGAGAAGCGTCAGACGGTCAGCCTGCGCAAGACCCAGAAGACCACGGTGACGATCTCGTGGCCGAACAGCACCGACTACGACGTGTACGCCCTGGTGCGCTACCGGGACGGCCACGTCGAGACCGTGTCCCAGTTCGGGACCAAGACCGACCGTGCGTTCACCCCGCGCACCGCCGACGGCGCCGTGGTGCACCTGGGGGACCAGCGGCGCGGTGCTCGGGGCGCGACGACGATGGCGGACGAGGTCGTCGAGATCACCCTGACGCCCGAGATCGACCGCATCGTGCCGGTCGTCTACTCGGCGCAGTCGAACGGCACTGGGTCCTTCCGGCGGTACAGGGTCGGCATGACGATCGACAACGGTGCGGGCGACGTCGTCGAGATCGCGGCGCGTGACGCCGACAGCAACGACAAGGTGTACTCGTGCGTGCCCGGTGTGATCACCAACGGCGAGCAGGTGCACGTCGAGAAGGTCGAGCTGTACTCGGCGCCGAAGTCCGAGCGGCGGCCGGTGGTGAACGCGGACGGCACGGTGACGATGGACGCCGGTCCGGTGAACGCGTACAAGTAGGGGATCCGGCGGCGGCGCTGACCTGGCCCCGGCCCGTGCGGGTCAGCGCCGGAGCGTCGCCCGCGGGTACTCGCCGAACTCGTTCCGGTACGCCGCCGAGAACCGGCCGAGGTGCGCGAACCCCCAGCGTCGGGCGATCGTCTGCACCGAGGTGCCGGTGACGTCCGCCTGCAGGAGGTCCCGACGGACGCGCTCGAGTCGGGTGCGGAGCAGGTACGTCATCGGGGTCTGGTCCAGGTGTCGCTGGAACGCCTCCTGGGTGGCCCGGACGCTGAGCCCGGCGGCACCGGCGATGTCCGACACGCTCAGCGGCTCGGCGACGTGCTCGTGGACGTACTCGACGGCGGCACGCAACCGGGCCCGGCGGGGCAGCAGCACGGCAGGCGGCAGCGCCGTCACCGTCACCGGGTACATCCGGAGGAACGCGGCCGCGGTCCCGCGGGTCAGCGTGTGCCAGAGGAGGGTGTCGACCCCACCGGTCCGGAGCTCCCGCGAGAGCAACGACAGGCTGCTCCGCCACTGTGTGATCGCTGTCGGGTCGAGGGGCCGGAGGTGGTCGATGCCGAGGTCCGTGACCTGCCCGGTGTGGAACACCTCGTCCGCGACCTCGTGCACGAGCCGGCGGGACATGTGCACGAGCCGCTGGTCGTGGTCCTCGTACTCGAAGACGAACTCCCGGCACGTCGGGAAGAGCATCGGCACGTCGAGCTGGAGCGGCACCCGGTCCTGTGTGACATCAGGCACGCCCTCTCCGGACGTGATCCACTGCACGACGTAGTCGGGGAGCGGGGGAGCGGGGGAGCGGGGGATGGCCCCCCGGATGTGGCCGCCGATCTGGGACCGGCGGAGCGTGACGTCGTGGTCACCGACCGCGCTGTAGCGGTAGGCGAACGCGTGGTCGGTGGTGCGGGCCTGCCACTCGCGGCCGTCGTAGAGACGTCCGATGTCCGCGACGACCGCGTCGCTCGAGGTCCCGGAGGCCTCGATCCGGACCGGTCCGACCGCATCGGCCGACCTCGCGGTGGTCTGGGCGCGTCGGGCGGTGACGTCGAGCGTGCTGGTCATGATCGTCTCCCTGTCGACCGTCGACGTGACGGTCGGGTCGCAGCTGTCCCTGTCAGCGCTCCTCCGGCGTTCGAGGAACTGCACGCCGAGCGAAGCTCGCTGACGGGGACGGTACGCAGATGTCCGTCAGACGTTCAGGGGTCGACGTTCTCGTCACGGAAGTGTGGGGCGAGTCACCAGACGTTGCTCGGTTCAGGCAGCGACCACCAGCCCCGCCGCGCGGTCCGCAGCGGCGTCGCCGCGGAGCATCCGGTCGGCAGTCCGCAGGGACAGCGCCATGATCGTCAGCGCCGGGTTCGCGATGACGGCGCTCGGGAAGACCGAGTTGTCACAGACCCACAGGTTCGGGACGTCCCACGATCGTCCGGCCGCATCGACGACCGAACTGTCGGCGTCCGCGCCCATCCGTGCGGTGCCGATGGTGTGCGCGGTCCGTTCGAGGACCCGGACGTCCTTCCCCCCGGCCGCCTCGATGATCGCGGTCATCGTCCGCACCGCGTGGCGACCGATCGCGTCCTCGTTCTCGCCCGGGGTGAAGGTGATCGTGGCCTTCCGGATGCCGTGCTCGTCGACCTCTTCCCCGAGCACGAGCCGGTTGTCCTCGTACGGCAGGCACTCGGCGTTGATGCCGACCCCGGCCATCTGCGGGTAGTCGCGCATCGCCTTCACCAGGGCGGCACCGCGCAGCCCGCCGCCACGGACCAGCGAGGTGGCGAAGGTCAGCGGCTGCACGCCGAGGCTCTGGATGAGGTACCCGCCGGCGAAGTCGGCGTCGGACGGACGGACGAAGTCCTCGGTGATGATCGACGACGGGTACCCGCGGTAGGAGCGCATCGACTCGTCGAACCGCGCCCAGACCTGGGTGGCGCCGTGCGCGGTGAAGTTGCGGCCGACCTGGTCGCTGCTGTTGGCCAGACCGGTGTGCAGGAGCAGGCGCGGGGTCTCCACGCCACCGGCGGCGAGCACGAGGGCCCGGGTGCGCTGCCGGTGGTCACGGCCGTCCTGGCGGTAGACGACCGCCTCGACCTCGCCACGGGCGTCGAGCTCGATGCCGTGGACGAACGCCTCGGGACGGATCTCGGCGCCGAAGGCGACCGCGGCCGGCAGGTACGTGGTGTCCATCGACACCTTCGCGCCGTTCCGGCAACCCTGGTGGCACGAGCCGCACGACACGCAGGCGTGCCGGAGACCGTGGTGCTCCTGGTGCCGGTCCTCGGTGGTGAGGGCGACCGGGGCGTCGGTGGCGGTGATGCCGACCGCCGCAGCGCCGCGCATCATCATGTCGGACGACGCGTTCCGGCCCGGCGGGCGCATCGAGTACCGGCGGGACGGGTCCCACGGGTAGTGCTCGGGGCCGGCGACTCCCACGTCGTGCTCGACCTGCTCGATGTACCGGATGAGCTCGGCGTGGTCGATCGGCCAGTCGTGTCCCTTGCCCGACTCGGTCGCCAGGTGCAGGTCGTGGGCACTCGGACGGGGCGTGAACGCTCCCCAGTGCAGCGTCGAGCCGCCGACTCCGGTGCCGCTGTTGTTCGGACCGAAGGCGGTCGGGGCGCCGCCGCCGCTGATCCGCTCCTCCATCCAGTTGATGTCCGCCGGTGCCTCGACCTCGTCGGGTAGGTGGTCGCCCGGTTCGGTGTTGCGGCCGGCTTCGAGGGCGACGACCCGGAGGCCCGCTCGCGCCAGACTGGCGAGCAGCGGTGCGCCGCCCGCTCCGGTGCCGACGACGACCGCGTCCACGATCTCGTCCTCGCCGTAGCGACGCTGGTGTTCGAGCCTCATGGTGTTGCTCCGTCCGGTTCCCATGCTTCGCGTTGGTCGGCTCCCAGCAGCTGGAAGCCCTGTTTGCGCACGCCGTCCCCGCCGTTGGCGAAGCCGTCGTAGTCGATCGCGGCCATCGTGGCCGGGTGTGCGAGCCACTGTTTGACGAGGTCGACGCCGGCGTCCTCGAACCAGGCGCGGAGCTGCCCGGCGTCGAGGATGCTGTCGGCGGGCTCGTGCGTGCCGTCGTCGACCGCGTCGAGGACGTCGGCCAGGTGCTCGTCGGAGACCGCGGCCTCCGGAGCGAGTGCGTCGAGCGCTGCCCGGTAGGCGTCGGGGTCGGTGGGCAGGCCGTCGACCCGCCAGCCGTCGCCGAGCCCGTCGGCGAGCTGCGCGTCGACACGGAGCGCCAGGTCGATCTGGCGCTCGGCCGGCTGCGGGACGACGACGCGGGCCACGGCCCGGAGGGTGTCGAGCTGCGCCACGGAGAGCGCGCGGGGCTCGGCGGCCGGGTCGTCCGGCAGCGCGCGGGCCGCCAGGACCCCGCGGTTCTTGGCGCTCACCCGGGGCGAGGCGATGACCCGCGCCGACGCGGTGGGGACGACGGGGCCGTGGTCGACCCGTCGTTCCCAGAAGGAGCGGATGCGGTCGGCGACGGCGTCGGGCTGCTCCCATGGCAGCAGGTGCGCGGCACCCGGGACGACGTCGAACTCGCCCCGCGGCCAGTGCGGCAGGTTCAGCCCCCGCTGTGCGTCCGGGCCCAGGTCGCCGTCCTCGGCGCCGGCGAGCACGAGTGCCGGCACCGGGCTCGGGGCGATGGTGTCGGACCAGTCCTCGCGGCTGCCGCGGGTCAGCCACGCGGTCCAGGCGCCCGGATCGGCGCGCTGCACGTCGTGGACCGCCATCGCGTACGGCTCGGGAGCCAGTCGGTCGGCGGTGTTCGCGTCGACGAACTCGGCGGCTTCGTCGGGTCCGATCTCGTGGTCGGCGGCCCACGCCAGCATGGACGCGCGGCGCTCCTCGTCCATCGGTTCGGGGGAGAGCGGCGAAGCGGCCAACAGCACGACGGCCCGCAGCCCGAACAGTCCGTTCGCACCGCTCATGGTGCGCCCGGCGACGACGGAGGCGACCTTGCCGCCCATCGAGTGGCCGACGAGGGCCCACTCGGTGGCGCCGCTCGTGCCGATGGCCCGCTCGACGAGCACGGCCATCTCCTCGACGGTCGTGCCGGTCGCGGCGGAGCTGGAGCCGAAGCCGGGGAGGTCGATGCCGACCAGGTCGAGCGTGCCGCTGAGTCGGGCGCGCAGGGCGGCGAACTCCTCGGAGCTGGACCCGAGGGCGTGGAGGCAGAACGCGGTCGCCGTCATGCCTCGTTCCTACCGGTCGAGCCGTCCTGCCCCTCAGCCCGCTGTACCCCTCGTGCGCGCGAGGGGCGTCTGCGAGGCGTCCCAAACTGGAGGCCCGCCGCACCTCGATCGGCACCGGTACGCCGATCTCGGGGCCAGTCCGGTTCACGCGGTCCGCGCACGACCGGAGCCGCTATCGGCACCGGGAACGGTTCGGGGTACAAGTCCAGCCCCGGAAACGACGCGTTCCTGGAATCCGGCTGGAAGTCGTGACGCGGCCGTGACGATCGTCCTCTCCAGCCCGTCTCATCCGTGAACAGCACCCGCTGGGAACGCCCGGCGGGTCACTCGGAAGGAGACACCATGGCCGACACCACGACCACCCCGAACACCCTCGCCACCAGCAAGTCCGGGGCGAACACCGGCACCCACGCCGCCACCGGCAAGACCGTCATCGACGACACCGTCGTCTCGAAGGTCGCCGGCATCGCCGCCCGCGAGGTCAACGGCGTGCACTCGCTCGGCAACGGCGCAGCCCGTGCCATCGGCGCGATCCGCGACGCCATCGGCCAGCGCGACCACGGCCAGGGCGTCAAGGTCGAGGTCGGCGAGAAGCAGGTCGCCGCCGACATCACCATCGTCGCCGAGTACCCGGTGAAGCTGCAGCAGGTCGCCGAGGGCGTCCGCTCGTCGGTCTCCCGCGCCCTCGAGCAGATCGTCGGCATGGAGGTCGCCGAGGTCAACGTCACCGTCCAGGACGTCTTCATCCCGGGCGACGACGACGAGGACGACGACAAGAAGGAGTCGCGAGTCGCATGAGCACCACACTGAGCGGCGCCCTGATCGGCGCCATCCTGGCAGTCGTCGCACTGCAGTTCGGCTTCTGGGGCTTCGTCCTGGTCGTCGTGTTCGCCGCGATCGGAGCACTCGTCGCGGCCCTCGTCACCGGTCGCATCGACCGGAACGCCCTGACCGACGTGCTGACCGGGCGCCGGAGCTCCCGGTGACCGGCGGCCCGGGCACCGTTCCGGGCCGTGTCGAGATCACCACCCGTGCCCTGACCTCGTGCGCGCGCGCCGTCGCCGCTGAGCGGCTCGGAGCGCCCGCGAAGCGGGTTCGGGTGGAGCTCGGCGACGCCCGCGGGGCGTTGGCCCTGGAGATCACCGGCCCGGTCGCCGCCGGCACCGACCTGGTCCAGGCGGCGACCACCGCAGCGGCCGAGGTCCGCAGCCGCGTCAGCGCCCTCACGGGACGTCGTGTCGGATCGGCACGCATCGAGTTGACCGGGATCGTGCGCGAGCGCGACACCCGGGTCCGGTAGGAGGAGAACACCATGAGCAGCAGTTCCGTCGAACGCCGGCTGCGTCGCCGCAGCGTGCACCGTTCCCGGTCCACGGCAGTGTCCGTGGCGTTGGTGGTGCTCGTGCTGGTCGCGGCGTGGATCGGCACCGAGTCGGTCCTCCGTGCGGTCGGTGCGGCGCCACTGCTGGCCGACCCGCAGACCGCGGTGGACGCCGCACTCAAGCCGGACGCCACCTTCGTCACCCTGGTCGAGGTCATCGCGGCGGCGCTCGTCATCGCCGGTGTGGTCCTCGTCGTCCTGGCCCTCAAGCCCGGTCGGCAGCACCGCTCCGTGGTGCCGCACGACCGCGGTGCCGTGGTGATCGACTCGTCGATCATCGCCTCGACCGCCCGGAACGCCGCCGGCCTGGCCGCCGGTGTCCCGGACGCGCACACCACCGCGAGTGCCCGTGGCGCCCGCACCGAGGTGCACGTCGTCCCGATGTCCGGCGTCCCGGTGGACTCGGCAGCCGTCGAGCACGCCGTCGCCGAACGTCTCGGCCGTCTGGACGACCGGTTCGGCCGCCACGTCACCGTCCGTGTCAGCGAGAAGGGCACCCTGTCATGACCTCGAGCAACCGCACCCTGAACCGGATCATCCTGTTCGTGCTCGGCCTCGTCGCCGTCGTGGTCGGCCTCGCCATGGGCGCCGGTGTCCTGCCGGCCGTCCGTGACGCGCTCAAGCCGTACCTGACGTTCCCCGACCGCGTCGAGGTCCCCGCGACCTCGCTGTGGATCGTCGCGGCGGTCTGCCTCGTCGTGGTCGTCCTCGCACTCGTCTGGGTCTTCACGCGTGGCCGTGGCGGTACCGCCGTCGCCGTCCGTGAAGCCCAGGGCGACGACGAGGTCACCGTGAACGTGGCCCTCGTCCGTGACGTCATCGACCACGAACTGGCCGGCGTGCACGACGTCGTCTCGTCGAAGGTCGACATGTACACGGTGCGCAAGCACCGTGCGGCACGGCTCCGTGTCGCGGTCCGCCGCGGCGGGGACGCCGTCACGGTCCTCGACGCCGTGGACTCGGCGATCGCCACCCTCGACCGGACCCTCGGTCGCGAGGTGCCGGTCCTGGTCCACCTCACCGGCGGCACCCGCTCGGCCCTCTCGAAGGCCAAGCGCGTCGCCTGACGGACGTGCCACGGGCCTCCCGGCCGGCGGCACCGCCCAGTACCACCAGCACGACCCACACCACACGACCGCGGTCGAACCCTCGTCCGCACGACCGGAAGGAGCCCGTCATGGGACTCGACGACAAGATCAAGAACGCTGCACAGGACATCGCCGGCAAGGCCAAGGAGGCCTTCGGCAACGCGACCAACGACGACTCCAAGGTCGCCGAGGGCAAGAAGGACCAGGCCGCCGCGAGCGCGAAGCAGACCGGCGAGGACGTCAAGGACGTCTTCCGCAAGTAGCGACCAGCAGACACGACGGGGCACGCGCGCGTTCGAGCGCGGTGCCCCGTCGTGCGCTCACGGCACGCTCGACCGAGGAGGAAACCATGCAGCACGACACCCAGACCGACACGCAGGTGCAGCACGACACGCACGCGCACACGCAGCTCACCCCCGTTGACCTGCCGGCGTCCCTGACCGACCCGCTCCCCGAGGACGCCGCGGCCGTCACCGTCGCCGCCCGCACCGCAGCGGTCACCGCCCTCGGTGTCGACGGGGTCCACCACCTCGGCGGGCTCGCCGAACGGGCGGCCGACCAGGTCCGCAGCCGACTCGGACGCAGCGGCAGCGCCCTCGGCGTCCGCGTCGACGACACCGACGGCACGCTCGACGTCGCGGTCGCCGTCGTCGTCAGCTACCCGCACCCCGTGATGGAGGTCGCCGCCGAGGTCCGCTCGCAGGTCGGAGCCGCCCTCCACCAGCTCGCCGAGCTGCCCGACCACGTCGAGGTCGACGTCCGGGTCCTCGACGTGCACGGCCCGTTCGACGACGAGCCCTCGAAGCTCGACGAGGCCGTCGACTCCGTCCGAGGCGCTGCCGCGACCGCGGCGGACACCGTCTCCGACGCGGCGGAGTCCGCAGCGGACGGCGCGCGATCGGCGGCGGACACGGCGGGGTCCGTCGCGTCGGACGCCCTGGCCGCGGCGTCGGCGACCGCTTCGGACGCCGCCGCCTCGGCACGTGACGCGGCCGGGCACGCCCGCGACGCGATCTCGGACGCGGCCGACGCTGCCGGTGCGGCGACCTCTGACGCGGTGGCGTCGGCGCGGAAGACCGCGTCGGACGTCGCAGACCGTGCGGGTGATGCGGCCGACGCTGCACAGGAGGCGGCGACCGCTGCAGCCGAGCAGGTCGGCGACGACGTCGCGGACGGCGTGGCGGAGGCGCGACACGGGGCCGACGCGGAGGACGCGGCCGGCGAGGCCGCTCCGTCGGACGCCGCTGAGCCGGCTGTCCACGCCTCCACCGTCTCCGGCTCGGAGGCCGCGGCCGACGCACTCGAGGACGCGGCGGACGACGTGCGCCGCGCCGCCGAGGCCGTCCGCGGCAGCACGGCCGACGACACCGCCACGGCCGACGACACCGCCACGGACCGACCGTGAGCGCCTGGGCCGAGCGGCGGATCCGCCGCCAGGTGGCCGCCTCCCGGCCCAGGTCGCGCAGCGTCTGGGTCGCGAGCGGCATCGGACTGGTCGCCGTCCTGTTGCTGGCGTTCGGCGCGTTCCTGCCGCTCGTCGGCTTCCTCGCCGGCATCACGGGGACGACGGCGGGACTCGTCCCGTTCCCGTTCCTCCGCGTGACGCTCGTGACCCTCGTCGGCGCGGTCGTCGTCCTGGCGCTCCTGCTCCTCGCGGTGACGCGGCGACACGGAGCGACCGCGTGGACCGCCGTCGTGCTCGCACTCCTCGTCACCGTCGGCGTCACGGTCTTCCCGCTCGTCGCCGTCGCGATCGGGTCGGCAGACCGGGCGGGTGACGTCTGGCCCGTCATCTCCGGCCTGTGGACGCGGTTCGTCGGCTGACCTCCCTCGGGATTGTCCGCATAGCGCAACATCGACTGTGTAGTGTGCCTAACTACTTTTCGGCGGGCACAGTGGAGCGGTACATGCAGCACCTCGGAAGGACCGGTCAGATGCACTCGACGCCCGCGAACAACGCATTCGTGGACGGGGACACCCCGACCGAAGCCATCGACATGACCGCTCTGTTCGCAGAGCAGTCGCGTGACGGTCTGCTCGACAGCATCTGATCGGCACAGCCGGTCAGTTCCTGACCGGTACTGCCCATCCGGGAGCGTCGAACTCGACCGCTCCGCCGCCCCTCGGGGTGGCACACCTGCTCCACAACGGCACCTCGCGGTGCCCGTCCTGAAAGGCACTCCCATGAGCTTCCTCGGCTTCATCCTCCTCGGCCTCATCGCCGGCGCCATCGCCAAGCTGATCCTCCCCGGTCGCCAGGGTGGCGGCTGGATCGCCACGCTCGTCCTCGGTGTCATCGGCGCCCTCATCGGCGGCTGGCTCGGCGGCCTCATCTTCAACGTCGGCTACGACGGCTTCTTCAGCATCCAGTCGTGGATCATCGCGATCGTCGGCGCGATCATCGTCCTCCTCATCTGGGGTGCGATCACCGGTCGTCGCGGCGCCCGCGCCTGACCGAACCCCACCGGCGTCCGACGCCGGGAACACGGAAGAGCCCCGCACCGACTGGTGCGGGGCTCTTCCGTGTTCCCGGGTCTCTCGTCCGGCCTCGCGATCCCGGCCCGGGCCGCGAGACTGCGGCGACCCGGGCGGGATGATCAGTCGCGGTGGGGTGCTGGCGGGTCGGTGCGGAGGGTCTTCGCGGCCGGCTCGTCCGAGTGCGACGACGCCGCGTCCATGAACCGTCCGCCGCCGACCTCTGCCGTCCGGCGCTGCAGTTCGGCGACCAGTTCCTCGTCCTCGGGTTCGAGTTCGTCGTCCGGCGCGGTCTCGACCATGATCTGCGATGCGGGCCCGAGCAGGATCTCGGACTTGACCCCGGTCCCGTCCTCGTCGGCGGTCGGGACCTCGACGATGTCGGTCGTGCCGTTCTCACCGAGCGCCGCCGCGTAGGCCAAGGTGGCCTCTGCGATCGCGTCGCCGGTCATGATCCGGTTCTCGCCGTAGACGATGTACTTCATCAGATGCTCTCCATGCATCCAGCCAACCGGACGGACCGTGGGCCCGCCTCAGCCGGTCGGTCGATCCGGGGTACGGATTGTCGGTGGTCTGCGTGAGACTCGGAGTGCATGGACTCCGTCGAACAACCCCTCCAGCACGTCGACCGTCACGGCACCGCCGTCGACGAAGCGGTCGCGTTCTACGAGCACGTCTACGGCAGCCAGGACATCCACATCGGGGACGCCGCGACCGAGGGGTTCTCGTGGCGGTACCGGGCGGTCGGCGACGGCGACGTCACGGTCGGGACCTCGTCCGTGGCCGCACGGCGTTGGGGCACGATCGACCCCGCTGACGACTACGTGCTGGCCTGGGCCTCCGCGCCGGGCATCCGCCTCGACACCGGGTCGTCCGCGCCCGTCGACATGCTGCCCGGGGTCCCGGTGATGTACCCGGCGGGGCGGGACTTCACGTTCAGCGCTGCTCCCACCGTGCAGCACCTGATCCGCTTCGACCGGTCGTTCCTCGAGTCCGTCGCCGCGGCTCGCCAGGGCGACCTGCCGGCGCCGCTGCAGTTCGCCCGGCAACCGGACCCCGATGCGCTCAGGCAGCTCCGTGCCGTCATCGCCACGGCGGCCGGGGCGCTGCTCGACCCGGCGACCGACCGCGACCGGCGCTCCGTCCTCAACACGACCGTGGCCGAAGCGGTCGCCGCCACGTTCGACGCCCGCCCTGTGCCGCCGTCCGGACTGCTCAGCGACGGGCCGGCGACCATGCGGCTCGCGCAGGAGTGGATGGTGGCGAACGCCCGTCGGCCGATCACGATCACGGACGTCAGCGTCGCTGCGGGGGTCGCCGTGCGGTCGTTGCAGGCGTCCTTCCGGCGGCACACCGGGTCGTCGCCGATGCACTTCCTCCGGCAGGTCCGCCTGCACCGGGTGCGCGCCGAACTGAGTGCGGCCGACCCGGACACCACCACGGTGGCGCAGATCGCGGTCGGCTGGGGTGTCGGTCACCTCGGGCGATTCTCCGGTACCTACGCGGCGACCTTCGGGGAGCCGCCGTCGGCGACGCTCCGCCGGCGACGGAGCGCGTGACGGCCCTTCCGTCGGGATCGCCGTCGGTCCGTCACGCGATCGAGCGACCCGTCCGGTGTGTCCGCTCGCACCCGTCGTCCGACGTCCCCGGGCCGCGCTCGTTGCGCGGACCGGACACCGTGTCCAACGGGCGTACTCGGGGCTCGTCCGGGCTTGGCCCCGCGCAGTCCGCGGGGGATGCTGGTCATGCGCCTCCGAACCCCTCGGGTCGGGCGCACCAGCAGGAAGAGCGCACCGTGAACGAGCGCGTCCGACCCTCCCTCCACGAACTCCGGCTGCAGGCCGACGAATGGCACCGCCGCGGGCTCAGCCACCCGGACGAGATCGACGCGATGGTCTCCCGTCGCACGGCCGGGTCCACGCCCGCCGAACCCACCTACGCGGACTTCTTCACCGTCGTCTGAGCACGGCGGACCCCACACGGAGGACCGCACGCCGCGGACCGTGCGTGGAGGACCACGCGCGCCAGCCGGCCGCCCGACACCGCCCCACGGCGGCGTGCGTAGGCTCGACGGCATGTCCGACTTCTCCGCAGACCAGGCCGCCGTCGTCCGCATCGAACGCTCCGAAGAGGGCCGCTGGGACCTCACGCTCATCAGCGACAGCGGTGTCGCGATCGGCCACGGCGTACACCTGTTCGACCGCTCGGAGGACGACGGGGTCGACGAGCTCACCGCCGCGCAGGACTTCGCGGGCGGGTACGGCTGGCGGTTCGAGGGCGACGCGGTGCAGCAGGACGGCCCGGATGCGTTCTGGGCACCCCTCATCCGCAACTGAGCGGACCTCACCCCAGTCCGGGTGAACCTCGGGCTTCCGCGTTCCGTGGATGAGAAGATGGCCGCGTGCCACCGATCCACCACGACAACGGGTTCCGCAAGCAGCGGTTCACCGACGCGGGCGGCTCGGACTACACCGCGATCTTCCGCACCGAGTACTCCGGGCAGGACCTCCGCCGGGACACCACCACCGCCACCGACACCTTCGCCAGCCAGGGCACCCGGTACGAGTACTTCGTCATCGGCGACGACGACCTGACGCTGCGGACCATGAACGCCCGCGGCGGTCGACGGGGCGGGGTGATCGGCCCCAGGGACGACCACGTGGTGTTCTGGCTGCAGCATGGCCGACTCGAGATGCACTTCGCGGACCGGTCCCGCGTGATCGAGCCCGGCAGCCCCTACATCGCCTCGGCGTCCGAGGCGTACCGCTTCGAGTCCGAAGAGACCGTCTACAACGGCGTGCACATCTCGGACGCGTTCCTCCGCAAGACCGCCGGGGAGCTCGGCTACCCGATGCCCGACGGGCCCGTCCTGTTCGACCAGCAGGACGAGCGGATCGCCCGGCGCGAGCCGCTCCGTCGTCTGCTCGGCGAGGTCAGCCCCACCCTGATGGACGACCGGGTGCGCGGTGCGATGCGGACGGCGCTGAACCGCCGCCTGGCGACGGTCGTGCTCGACACCTTCCCGCTCCGCGACCGCGGGGACGACGTCCCGACCGCCAGCCGACTGCGTGACGCGATCGCCTTCGTCGAGGAGCACGCGCGTGACCGCCCCTCGGTGCCGGCCATCGCCGCCGCCGCCGGACTCAGCGAGCGCGGCCTGCAGGAGGTCTTCGCCCGCACGCTCGGTGTCACGCCGAACGGCTTCCTCCGCGACCAGCGCCTGGACGAGGTCCGGCGCGAACTGCTCCGGGGGGAGTCGCCGAACAGCGTGCTCGAGGTCGCTCGCCGCTGGCGCTTCACGAACCCGAGCCGCTTCGCCACCGCCTACCGCGCCCGGTTCGGCGAGGACCCCTCGGCGACGCTGCGTGCGGCCACCTCGCAGCGGCCCGACGGCCGGTCCTCCTGGCGGATCCGTCAGGCGGTCGCCTACATCGAGACGCACCTCGACGAGGTCTGCACCGTCGCGGACATCGCCGCGGCCGCCGGTCTCCGGCCCCGGCGACTCCAGCAGCTCTTCAAGGAGGAGCGGGGCACGACGCCGACGGCCT
The DNA here is from genome assembly GCF_003234795.2 of Curtobacterium sp. MCLR17_032. Lineage (NCBI taxonomy): Bacteria > Bacillati > Actinomycetota > Actinomycetes > Micrococcales > Microbacteriaceae > Curtobacterium > Curtobacterium sp. MCLR17_032. The sequence goes on from NZ_CP126268.1 coordinate 808,532, forward strand.
TCCTCCGCGACCTGCGTGCGCTGCGGCGGTCCGGCGACCGCTCCTGACCGGCTCGTCGGTGGTGGTCCGCCATGTGATCAACGGCCGGACGGGAGGCGCGGATCCGGCCCGCCACGGGCCTCCCGGCTGGGTGGTCTGCCGACCTCAACGTCCTCTGTGGATGCGTCGGACGCGCCCGGCAGGATGTTCCACATGGGAACCAGTTCGCGACTCCGTCCCGCCGTGCTGCGCGGCCTCGTCCCGCTCGGGCTCGTCTCGATCGCCCTCACCGGGTGTTCGACCGGGTCGGGTGACCCGGCACCGACGCAGACGGTGACGCAGACGGTCGCGCCGTCGGCGGAGTCGACGGAGACCCCGACGTCGACCCCGACCGCGACGCCGGCACCGGTGCAGACGCCGCAGCCGACCGCCACCCCGACGTGTGGCAGCGAGGACCCGACCAGCGCGATCCAGCAGGCGGCCGCCCGACTCGGCGCACCGGCCGGCATCGAGGGGGCGGAGTGGGACACCGCCGGGGCCGCTCGCGGCGGGTACGACCCGTGCGCGGCCCTGTCGTGGGTCGTGTTGCGCCCGACCGACTCGACCGGCAGCTCGCCGTCGGCGATCCTGCTGTTCCACGACGGCACGTACCTCGGCACGGCGACGAAGGTGCAGTACCCCTTCACGCCGGAGGTCACGCGCACCTCGGACGCTGCCGTGTCGGTCACGTACCGGTACGCGCGTGACGGGGAGTCGAACGCCGAGGCGAGCGGTCGCGTCGACGCGACCTACCGCTGGGACGACGCGGCCGGACGGGTCGTCATGACGGGGGACGTGCCTCCCGTCCCGTGACCCGCTGGGCGCCTCGGCCGGTCAGCGGCTGACCGGTCAGTGGTCGGTGACGAGCGCGACCATCTCGGCGACGACGGCGCGGAGGCGCGTGGCCAGGTCCGCCTGGTCCTGCACGCTGAAGCGGTGGGCCGCCTCGGTCAGGGCCGCCATCACGAGGGCGACGGCCGTGCGGGCGGTGTCCTCGTCGGTGCGGGTGCTGACGGCGGCGATGAGGGACTGCCGGGACTCGGCCATCCACCGCATCACCATCGACGTCATCTCCGGGCGGCGGACGAGCAGCTCCTTCGCGCGGGCGCGGTCCGAGGAGAGCGGCACGGTGTGGGCGACCAGGTCGCAGACGTCGTCGATGAGCGGCCCGCCGGCGGTGGCGAACCGGTCGCGGACGGCGTCGGGTACCTCGACGGTGTCCAGGCCGATGGCCGCGTGGGCCTTCGACGAGAAGTAGTTGAAGAACGTGCGCGGGGAGACGTCGGCGTCGGCGCAGATCTGCTCGACCGTGACGCCGTCCAGGCCGTGGTCGGTGATGCGGGTCAGCGCGGCGTGGTGGATCGCTTGCCGGGTCTGCTGCTTCTTCCGTTCGCGGAGCGTGCAGGGCTCGGTGCTGCCGACGGCGCTGTCGGGTGCGGGTGCGGGTGCTGCCGTGGTGGTCACGGGCGACCTCCGGTGGGGGAGTGGTGGGACGGGCCGCCCGCACGCTGCCGACGGTGGTCGGCGGACGTGCGGGCGGCCCGGGTGGTCACCGACGCTGGGTCGGCGTGGAACCGGTCATCGGACCGGTGAAGGAGCCTGCCTCGGCCGCGGCCATGCCGGCCTCGGCTTCGAGCTGTGCCTCGGCGGACATGTCCGCCTGCTCCTGCAGGGCCGAGCGCTGGCGCAGCGGCGGCACCTTGAAGAACCAGGTCAGCACGAAGGCGAGCAGGATCACGGCGAGTCCGACCCAGTAGATCGTGACGGACGAGGCGTTGAAGCCGGCCATGAACGGACGGGTCAGGCGCGGGTCGGCACCGGTCAGGAACGAGGTGTCGTTCGTGGCCGAGGCGCTCGAGTCGTCGTTCGCACCCTTGTCGATCTGCTTGACGAGGTCCGGGACGACCTGGTCGACCCAGTAGCCGCGCTGTCCGGCGTCCTTCCAGTCGACCGCGAGCTGTCCGTCGACGACGCTGGCGTGCGCCTGGTCGGCGGCCGTCGCCAGAGCGGTGGTCTCGGCCTGCGGGGTGGCGTCGGCGACCTGCTGGGCGATCACGGTCTCGGCGGCGGCGGCCGGGATCGTGCCGGCGGCGACCTGCGCCTGGACGGCAGCGGTGACCTGCTGGGTGACCGCCTGGTCGGCGGCCTGCTTCGCGGCGGTGGTGCCGCGGTCGAGCCCGGAGTCGATGCTGTCCTGGATCGGGCCGACGATCGGGTCCCAGTTCTGGTCCATGACGCCCTGGTTCGCCTTCGCGCTGGCGACGGTGGGGTTCAGTGCTGCGTCGAGGGCGTCGGTCAGGTCGGCCTTGTCCGCCGTGGCGTGCACGATGTTGGCGGGCATCACCGAGAACAGGATCGACAGCAGCACGGCCGTGCCGAGCGTTCCACCGATCTGGCGGAAGAAGGTCGCCGAGCTGGTCGCGACGCCCATGTCCTTCGCCTCGACCGAGCCCTGCGACGCGAGCGTCAGGGACTGCATGACCGAACCGAGTCCGAGACCGATGAGGAACATGCCGATCATCAGGAACCAGAGCGGCTTGTCGATCGTCATGAAGGTCAGGACGACGTAGCCGGCGGAGACCAGGGCGGTGCCGATGACCGGGAAGACCCGGTAGCGGCCGACGCGGGCGACGATCTGACCCGAGGTGATCGAGGCGATCATCAGGCCACCGACCAGGGGCAGCGTGGCGAAGCCGGACTCGGTCGGGCTGAGGCCGACGACGATCTGTAGGTAGAGCGGGATGGTCAGCATGGCGCCGAACATCGCGAAGCCGACCAGGAAGCCGATGACCGTGGCCATCGAGAACGTGCCGGAGCGGAAGAGCTTGAGCGGGATGATCGCCGCGTCGCCCATCTTCGACTCGATGATCAGCAGGGCGACCAGGCCGACGGCGCCGATGACGTAGCAGGCGAGTGCCGCGGGGGAGCCCCAGCCCCACGTGCGGCCCTGCTCGGCGACCAGCAGCAGCGGGACGAGGGTGACGATGACCGAGGTCGCGCCCCACCAGTCGACGACCGGCTTGTCCTTCTCGTCGTGCACCTTCGGCAGGTGCAGGAAGACGATCACCATGACGAGCGCGGCGATGCCGATCGGCACGTTGATGAGGAGCACCCAGCGCCAGCCGGTGATGAAGAGGATCTCCGAGGCGCCGGCGAGCAGGCCGCCGATGAGCGGGCCGATGACGGACGAGATGCCGAAGACGGCCAGGAAGTAGCCCTGGTACTTGGCACGCTCACGCGGGGCGAGGATGTCGCCCATGATCGCGAGCGGCAGCGACATCAGCGCACCGGCACCGATGCCCTGCACGGCGCGGAAGGCGGCGAGCATGAGCATCGACGTGGACATCGACGACAGGACGGCGCCGAGGATGAAGACCACGATGCCGAAGATGTAGAGCGGACGACGGCCGAAGATGTCGGAGAGCTTGCCGTAGATCGGCGTCGCGATCGTCGACGTGATCAGGTAGGCGGTGGTGACCCACGCCTGCTGGTCGAGCCCGTGCAGGTCGTCGCCGATGGTGCGGATCGCGGTACCGAAGACCGTCTGTCCGAGGGACGACAGGAACATGCCCGCCATCAGCCCGTAGATGACGAGCAAGATCTGACGGTGGGTCATCAGGGGTTGCTGACCGGGCGCACCGGTGGTGGCGCTCCGGCCCGACACCGGCGTCTGTGCGGTGGCTGTTGACAATGCGGGTCCTTCTGGTTCGACGTGCCGGACGGCGAGTGCGTCGTCGGGCGGAGGCGAGGCGGGTGCGGGGGCCACCGAGGGGCCGCTGCGCAACCTGAAACCTTGCAGGCTCCGCAACTTTACATCCATTGCGTTCTGCAAGCAACTAGTTGGCGCGTCGTACGATGGCGCCGTGCCCGAGGACCAGCGCCCCGACGACGACGACCGCCCGGACGACGACCGCCCGGACGACGACCGACCCGAGGCCGAGCGGCTGCTCCGTCGGCAGCTCGACCGGCTCTGGGTGCGCCAGACGCTGCGCACGGTGCTCATCGAGCAGTCCGGCGGCCTCGACCCGACCGCCCGGGTGATCCTGCGGGCCGTCGAGCGCCTGGGTGCGGTCCGCTCGACCGCCGTCGCCGAGCGCACCGGCCTGTCGCGCCCGGTGGTCAGCCGGCGGATCGCGGGGCTCGTCGACGCCGGCTACGTCCGCACCACCCCGGACCCGGACGACGGTCGCGCGGCCCTGCTCGCACTGGCCCCCGCCGGACGTGCCCTGTTGGACGGCCTCGACGCGCAGGGGGACGCGGTGTTCGACGACGTCACGAGCGTGTTCGACGGGCAGGAACTGCGCGACCTCGCCCGGCTCCTGGCCCGGTTCAACGACCGTGCGGCGGAGGTGCTCGGCGCCGGCGGCGAGGACGCCGGAGCGGGTGGAGGGGTCCCGACCTGACCCGGTGACGGACGGGAGGCACGTGGTGACGCCGCCACGCGCCTCCCGTCCGTCTGGGGTCCAGCCCGAAAACGGGATACCGTTCTCCCCATGAGCACCGAGAACACCACCCCCGCCGAAGCCGTCGACGAGGAGCCCGTGATCACCTTCGCCGACCTCGGGCTCAGCGACCCCGTCCTCAAGGCCGTCAAGGACATCGGGTACGAGACCCCCTCCGCGATCCAGGCCGCCACCATCCCGATCCTGCTCGAGGGCCGCGACGTCGTCGGCCTCGCCCAGACGGGTACCGGCAAGACCGCCGCGTTCGCGCTGCCCGTGCTGTCCCGCATGGAAGCCGGCTCGAAGCTGCCGCAGGCACTCGTCCTGTCCCCGACCCGTGAGCTCGCGCTCCAGGTCTGCGAGGCGTTCGAGCAGTACGCCGCCCACATGAAGCACGTCCACGTCCTGCCGGTCTACGGCGGCCAGGCGTACGGCGTGCAGCTGTCCGCCCTCCGTCGCGGCGTCGACGTCGTCGTGGGCACGCCCGGTCGCATCATGGACCACATCGCCAAGGGCACCCTCGACCTGTCCGAGCTGAAGTACCTGGTGCTCGACGAGGCCGACGAGATGCTCAAGATGGGCTTCGCCGAGGACGTCGAGACGATCCTCGCCGAGACGCCGGACACGAAGCAGGTCGCGCTCTTCTCCGCGACGATGCCCGCGCAGATCCGTCGCATCTCGAAGCAGTACCTCAACGACCCGGCCGAGATCACGGTCAAGGCGAAGACCACCACCTCGGCGAACACGACGCAGCGCTACCTGGTCGTGTCGTACCCGCAGAAGGTCGACGCCCTGACCCGCATCCTCGAGGTCGAGGACTTCGAGGGCATGATCGTCTTCGTCCGCACGAAGAGCGAGACCGAGACCCTGGCCGAGAAGCTCCGCGCCCGCGGGTACGCCGCCGCCGCCATCAGCGGTGACGTCGCCCAGGCCCAGCGTGAGCGGACCGTCAACCAGCTGAAGTCCGGCAAGCTCGACATCCTGGTCGCCACCGACGTCGCCGCCCGCGGGCTCGACGTCGACCGCATCACCCACGTGGTGAACTTCGACATCCCGATCGACACCGAGTCGTACGTGCACCGCATCGGCCGCACCGGTCGTGCCGGCCGGTCGGGTGCCGCGATCAGCTTCGTCACCCCGCGTGAGCGTCGCCTGCTCACCGCGATCGAGAAGGCCACCCGTCAGCCGCTCACCCAGATGCAGCTGCCGAGCGTCGAGGACGTCAACTCGACCCGCCTGACCCGCTTCGACGACGCGATCACCGCCGCCCTCGGGCAGGAGTCCCGCGTCAGCGCGTTCCGCGACATCATCGCCCACTACGTCGAGCACCACGACGTGCCGGAGTCCGACGTCGCCGCAGCCCTGGCCGTCGTGGCGCAGGGGGACACCCCGCTGCTCCTCGACCCCGCGGACGACCGCGCGCGCCAGCAGATCGAGCGCGACGAGCGTCGCAGCCGCGACGACCGTCCGGCCCGTGATCGTGACCGTGACGGCGACAGCGGTGGTGGCGACCGCCGCCGTCGCTCGGTGCCGATGACCGCGTACCGCATCGAGGTCGGCCGTCGCCACCGCGTCGAGCCGCGCCAGATCGTCGGTGCACTCGCCAACGAGGGCGGCCTGCGCCGCGACGACTTCGGCGCGATCCAGATCCGTCCGGACTTCTCCGTCGTGGAGCTGCCGGCCGACATGGACTCCGGCGTCCTCGACCGTCTGCGCGACACCCGCATCAGCGGCAAGCTCATCGAGATCCGTCCGGACAGCCGGGGCGGTGTGCGTCGCGAGAGCGGCACCCGTCGTGACGGCGCCCGCTACGGCGACCGCGACGACCGCGGCTCGCGTGACGACCGCGGTGGCTACGGCGACGACCGCAAGCCGCGCCACACGCGCGACTGACGCAGTGACGTCCGAGCCGGTCGCGTGGTGACGCGCGAACCGGTCTGACAGGAGGCCCGACACCAGCTGGTGTCGGGCCTCCTGTCATGTCTGTGGAGAACCTGGCCCGTCGGCCCGGTGACCCGGTATGGTTGACGACGTCAGAGCCTCCGGGGGATCTTCTGCGCGGGGGTGCAGGTACGAAGAGAAGAAGAGGGGTTCACCATGTCGCGTGTGCTTTCGACCGAACAGGCGAAGACCGCCATCCGCCAGATCCAGTCCATCGTGAACGGTGGCTTCACGGACCAGATCTCGCAGCTCGACGCCCAGGGGCGCGTGCTGTCCGACTCGAACGTGTGGGACGGCCCGCTGGCGTCGAACTTCCGTGGGTCGACCTGGCCCGAGACGAAGGCTGCGCTGGACAAGGCGAAGACCGAACTCGAGCAGCTCCGCACGCAGCTCGACAAGATCTCGCAGGACATCTTCACCGCGGGTGGCGGCGCGTAAGCAGCCGTTCACGCAGCGCCCGGGCCGTCGACCAGTTCGACGGACCGGGCCGCTGTCGTCTGTGGGGGCGGGCTGAGCTCCCGGGACGACCAGCACGACAAGTACGACAAGTACGACAAGTACGACAAGTACGACAAGTACGACCAGCACGACCAGGACGACGACCGGGGGACGGGACATGAGCGACTTGCACGGGGCAGCACCACTCGAGTTCGACAACGCGACGGCCGACGCGCTCGTCGCCGAGCTGACGTCGACGGCGGACACGATCGAGGGGCAGTCCGCCAGTCGAGCGTCCTACGTCACGACCGCCGCCACGGACTTCCGCGGTCACTTCGCCGACCTCTTCGGCCAGAACGCGACGACCGCCGCGACCGACGCCACCCGGCTGACCGGGACCCTCCGCGAGGTCGCGGGATGGGTCCGGATCCTCAAGACCGCTGCCGAGCAGGAGAACGCGCGTCGCAAGCGCGCCCGCGACTGGCAGAAGGAGCACGACGACCGCAACTTGCTCGAGGTCGGTCACGACTGGCTGTTCGGCGAGGACAAGCCGCCGTCGGAAGCGCCCGAACCGGAGCCGGTGTTCCAGTCCAGCACGCCGCCCGCGGGCACGCGGCAGACGCCGACGCCGGGCTCCGGTGGCGGCGGGGGCGGTGGGACGTCGTCGGCCCGTCCCGACGACCTCCGGTCATTCGCCACCGGGTCCGGGGACCTGAACGGGCAGCTGACCGGACGTGGTTCGGCGCTCCGCGGCAAGCTCGACGACTTCGCGTCCCGCTGCAAGTGGGGCTCCATCAGCGCGCACGGCGTCGCCAGCGCGATCGACGGCTGGCTGACCGCGAACGACGCCGACGTCACGTGGGCGAACACCGTCGCCGCCGCGTTCGAGGCCGCCGGTGGCAGCGGAACGGTGTCCACGGTGTCCGACGTCGCCCTCGCCGCCGCGCTGCAGGGTGCCGGGGTCTCGGCCGATCGGTCCGGGCTGACGATCGAGCCGCCGCAGGCCTTCGGCGCCCCGCCGACGACCGGCTACTCGCTCGACCCGGTGAACACCGCGACCGGCAACTTCCTCGAGTCGGAACTCGACCTCGGGTTCACCGGGGCGTCCGAGCAGCTCCGACTCACCCGCATGTACAACTCGCTCGACGACCGCGTGGGCGTGTTCGGGCGCGGCTGGGCGTCCGTGCTCGAGACCGCGCTGGCCGTCGACGACGAGGGCGCGACCCTGACGCAGGCGGACGGCCGCGTGCTCCGGTTCCCGCGGAACGGCGACGGCTGGGACCAGGCCGTCGGCGAGTACGCCCGACTCGCGCAGGAGGGCGAACGCCTCGTCGTCCGCGACTCCGACGGCGGCTGGTGGGCGTTCACGCCGTCCGGTACCTGGCTGGCAGCCGGCACCGGCCCGGGCACGACGGTCCGGGTCGAGCGGAGCGCCGACGGGACCGTGTCGCGGCTGGCGCACGAGCGAGGTCGCTGGATCGACGTCGAGACGCTCGACGGCCGGGTCGTCGTGGCGCGCGGCTCGGACGGCCGTCGCGTCGAGTACGAGTACGAGTACGACGACGCCGGACAGCTCACCCGCGTGCACGGTCCGACGGGCACCCGCTCGTACGAGTGGGACGACGACGGCCTGGTCGTCGCGGTGGTCGACGAGCACGGCGTCGTGGAGGCCCGCAACACCTACGACGGCGACCGTCGCGTCGTCGAGCAGGTCACCCCGCACGGCCGCACCGTCCGGTTCGCCTACCTGCCCGGCCGCGTCACCGTGGTCTCGGACCCGGACGGCTCCCGGTCGAACACGTGGATCGCGGACGCGAAGGGCCGGCTCGTCGGCGTCGTCGACACGGATGACGCACGACAGTCGATGCACTACGACGCCCGTGGTCGCCTCGTCTCGGTCACCGACCGCGACGGTTCGGTCACCGTGCACGCCGTCGACGACCGCGGCCGGCGGACCCGGACGGTCACGCCATCGGGTGCGGACATCACCTACGGGTACGACGACCAGGACCGCGTGACCACCGTCGTCACGGAGACCGGCTCCGTCGTGACCTACGAGTACACCGGCGACGAGCGTGACCCGTCCGTCGTCGTCGACCCGGAGGGCGGGCGAAGCGAACTCACCTGGGAACGCGGACTGCTCCGACGCGCGGTCGACCCCACCGGCGTCACCGTCGAGCTCGAGCACGACGAACACGGCGAACTCGTGGCGACCCGGAACGCCCTCGGCGACGTACTGCGCGTCGAGCGGGACGCCGCCGGACGACCGACCGCGGTGACCGCCCCCTCCGGAGCCCGCACCGAGTACCGGTACGACGCCGCCGGCCGCCTGACCTCCCGACGCGACGCGGACGGCGCCGAGTGGACCTTCGAACACGAGGGCTCCCGGATCGTCGCCGTGACCGACCCCACCGGCGCCCGCACGGCCTACGGCTACGGGGCGAACGGGGAAGCCGAGCGCACCACCGACCCGCTCGGACGCACCGTCACCCGCACGTTCGACGACCTCGGCAACGTCGCCGCGCTCGACCTGCCCGACGGCGGTCGCTGGAGCTTCGTGCACGACCCGCTGTCCCGGCTGCGCGAGACCGTCGACCCCGAGGGCAACGTCTGGCGACGCGACCACGACCGGAACGGTGCGCTCACCGGGGTCACCGACCCGACCGGTGTCCGGGTCGAGGGCGACACCGACGTGACGACGGGCGTCGCGACGCTCCGGGACGCCTTCGGCACCACGATCGTCCGCCACGACGAGTACGGCCGGCCGATCGAGTCCACCCGTGACGACGGCCAGGCCGAACTCATCACCTACGACCGCTGCGGCCGACCCGTGGAGCTGGTCGACGGCGAGGGCGGTCTGACCCGTTTCGAGCGGGACCTCGCCGGCCGTGTCCTCGCCGTCGTCAGCCCGTCCGGCGCCCGGACGACCTACGAGTACGACGTCTGCGGACGCCCGTCCGCCAGCACGGACCCCCTCGGCGCGCGGACGGAGCTCGGGTACGACGCCGACGGCCGCATCGTCACCCGGACCCTGCCGACCGGTGACGTCGAGCGCACCGCGTACGACGCCGTCGGACGGGTGACCACGCGGAGCACCCCCGGTGCCGGCACGGCCCGCTACCGCTGGGACGCCGCCGGCCGACTCGTCAGCGCCCAGGACGTCCGCTTCGGACAGCGGCGGTTCCGCTACGACGCGGCCGGGCAGCTCGTCGAGGCCGTCAACGGACTCGGCGGCGTGACCCGGTTCACGCACGACCTCCGCGGCCGGGTGACGAGCGTCACCGACCCGCTCGGCGGCGTGACGACCTACCACTACGACGGTGCTGACCGTGTCGTCGTCGTGACCGATCCGCTCGGTCGTGCGACCTCGGCGACGTACGACGCCGCGGGCCGCCAGACCGGGCAGACCGACCCCGACGGGCACACCACCACCTGGTCGTTCGACGCATCCGGGCGACAGCACACCGTCGCGGTCGACGGACGGACCGTGTCCGAGGTCCGCTTCGACCGCGCCGCCCGCACCGTCGTGGTCACCGACCACAGCGGTGGCGACGGCCGCGCGTTCGACCACGAACTCCAGCACGACGGCCGCGGACTGCTCGTCCGCCGCAGCCGCGGGGACCGGTCCGTCACGTGGGAGTACGACGCCGACGGCAACCGCACCGCCCGGACCGAGCCCGACGGCACCCGCACCAACTACCGTCGCGACGCTGCCGGTCGGCTCGTCGCCGTGGAGCGGGTGGGCCTGCCGGTCGTCTCGTTCGTCCTCGACCCGGCCGGACGCCCCGTCCAGGCCGCGGCCGGCGACGTCGTGCACGCCTGGAGCTGGGAGAACGGCCGTCTGGTCGCCCACACCACCACGACCACCGACGGCGCCGACACCACCCGGATCGAGCACGACGCCGAGGACCGCATCCGCGCCGTCGTGCAGGGAGGGGCGACCACCACCTACGAGCACGACGAGGCCGGTCAGCTCGTCCGTGCCGGACACCCGGACGGGTCGTCCTCCACGTGGGCGTACGACGCCGCCGGTCGCCTCGTCGCCGAGCACGTCGGTGACACCGGGCGCCGGCACGAGCACGACGCTGCCGGCACGCTCCTCGCGAGCACCGACGACGCGACGGGCGAACGCGTCGAGTACGTCTCCGACGGGCTCGGTCGCCGCGTCCGCCGGACCGCCGCGGACGGCACGACCACCGAGTACGCGTGGGACGACCTCGGACACCTGAGCGCGGTCGTCGACCGCGACGCCGCGTACACCGAGACAGGCGCGCACCGCCTCCGCGTCGACGTGCTCGGCGAACCGCTCGAGGTCGACGGCGCCGAGACGTGGTGGGACACCGCGTCCCCGACCCCGTCGCTGCTGTCGATCGGGAGCGTGCACGTCCTCGGCCTGCCGGGCGGGATCACCGCCGTCGGCGACGACTGGGCCCGGCCGACGTGGCGAGCTGCCCGCGCCACCGACACGGCGGACCCGTGGAGCGCGCTCGACGCGGCCACGGGCCTCCCGGCCGGGATCGACCTGACCGCCACCGGCGGGCTCGCCGTCGCGGGGCTCGAGTGGCTCGGTGCCCGCGTGTACGACCCGTCGGCCCGTGGGTTCCTGTCGGTCGACCCGTTGCCGCCGGTCATCGGTACCGCCTGGTCCGGCAACCCCTACGCCTACGCGGGGAACGACCCGCTGCACGCTGTCGACCCGCTCGGGCTCCGACCGGCGACGGACGCCGACCTGCAGGCGTACCAGGACGAGCACGGCAGTCACTGGGAGTACGTCGTCGCTGGGGCGGCGGTCGTGGCCGGCGTGGCACTCATGTTCACCGGGGTCGGCGGTCCGGCAGGGCTCGCGCTCATGGCCGCCTCCGGTGCGCTCGTGAGCGGTGGCATCTCCGTGGCGTCCCAGAAGGCGTCGAACGGCTCGGTCGACTGGGGCAAGGTCGGCGTGGACGCGGCGATCGGCGCCGGCACCGGCGCGCTCGGCGCAGGGACCGGAGCGGTCTTCGCGGCCCGTGCCGGATCGAGCATCGCGGCACGAGCAGCAGCCGCAGCGGGGAGCGGGGCCATCGAAGGTGGCGCCGGGAACGTCGCTGCCTACGCCGCCGGGCCAGGCCCGCACACCGTCGCCGGCTACGCGCAGGCCGGAGCGGAAGGTGTCGTCGTCGGTGGTGCGACGGCCGGGATCACCGGCGCCCAGCCACGCTGGCTCAACCACGAGGTGGCGTCGACGTTCAAGTACGGGATCTACCGGTCCGGGTACTCCCACGAGGAGATGGTCCTCAGTCGTGCCGGTGACACCGGACCGCGCTCGGAGTTCGGTGGCTTCTGGTCACACGACAAGCCGACGAGTGTCGCCCAGGCACGCGAGGACAAGGCGATCCTGCCGGACTGGTACGACAAGCGGACCGGGGCGATCACGGGATCGAGCCCCCTGTCCAGCGGCTACTCGGCGCGCTTCGACACGGGCACCCCGATGTACCGCGGTCAGGTCGCGCCGCAGACCGGACTCGACGGACACGTGTACCGCGGTGGTACCGAGCAGGTGCACATCCCGCAGTCCTGGAACCACGGGACGATCGTCGACCAGTGGCCGCTCCCGTGAGCAGGAGGCGTGAGATCGAGCTCGCGGCCCTGCTCGAGCGGTTCGCTGTGCTCGTCGACGGGGTCGGGGAACCGGCGTTCGCGGACCTGTACCGGCAGCACGCCGCGAGCCTGCGGGCCGAGCCGTCGCCCGACGACCGTCGCGCCATCGCCGAGGACGTGGTCGCCACACTCCGGGTGTCGCCGGGCTCGCTCGCGGACCGCTACCTCGTCGACGACGCCGGTCAGCCGGACCGTGTGCGGTCGGCGGAGTACGTCGAACTGGTCGACGCCGTGCGGAAGCGTGCCAAGCACCTTGCCTGACGGTGTGGACCGACGGCGCGGACGACGCCAGCACACCGTTCACCTCGCCTCGGCCGGTTCTCCGCCGGTCGTCGTGCTGCGCCGGTCGCCCTCGCCCTCGGAGGGTACGGACCTCGGACTGTTCGGCGGCGTCACGGGCTTCGACACCGTGCACCACACGCTCGAGAACAACGGGTACCACGCAGGATGACGAAGGCCAGGCGCTGGCTCGGACAGCGACAGCATCCGGTGAACCTGATCGCGGCGGCGTGTCTGCTGGTCGTGGCGATCGGCGTCCCGATCGGCATAGCCGGGGAACACGCCGGCGTTCTCGTTCCGTACCTGACGGTGGGTTCCGTCGCCGGACTCGTCTGGGCAGGGAGCGTCTTCGCGCTGCTCCGACCCGTGACGGCGTCGTCGCTCCTCGTCGTCGGGATCTTCGGCGCGATGTTCCTCTTCAGCCGTGTCCTCGACGGGTGGGATGCGGCCCTCCTGCCCTTCGCGATGTGCAGTCTGGCGGGATCGGTCTTCGGTGCGCACCTGCGGTGGACGGTGGAACGCCTCCGCGTCTGACATGAGGTCAGCGCGGGAGCGTGTGGACCCGCTGTCGGAACGAGACCAGTGCCGGTCCCAGCAGCTGCACCGCGCGCACCGCGGACACCGGTGCGGCCTCACCGAGCTGGTCGCGCGGATCCGCTCGCAGGCCTGGTGGCTCCGGCACCTGCCGTTCTGACCGCCGTCCTGCACAGCGTCGAGCAGCACCTCCGGCGTCCCCAGATCGGGGCATCCTGCTGACAGGTGTCGCCCCGCTGCGGTAGACAAGACAGCACGCCGGAGTCGACCCGAACGACGCCGAGCGGACGGCGCCGCCCGTGGACCCTGGATCCGCCGACGGCACCGGATGGGACACCCGTGCGCGGCAACCGCGTGCGCGGGACTTCGGGGATCAGGAGGGACGCCGTGCACCGCAGCGACGGGTCAGCAGGGGTGCGCCGATGACGGCGCTGGACGTCGGTCGACGCGACCGTCGTCGACTGACCGTCGGCACGCCCCGCCGCCGACTCCTGGCCGTCCGGACCGTCGCCGTGCTCGCGGCGGTGTCCGGCCTGAACTACATCGGCTGGCGCTGGATCGCCTCGGTGAACTGGCACTCGTGGTGGATCGCCGTGCCACTGATCCTCGCCGAGACGTACAGCGTGATCGACTCGGTGCTCTTCGCGTTCGGGGCGTGGAGGCTCCGCGAGCGCGGCGAACCACCGACGAAGCCGAGCACCGACGTCACGGTCGACGTCTTCATCACCACGTACAACGAACCGATCGACCTGGTGATGCGCACCGCCCTCGCGGCGAAGGCGATCACGCACCCGCACACGACCTGGGTGCTCGACGACGGCAACCGCCCCGAGATGCGTGCGGCCGCCGAGGCCGCGGGGCTCGGCGTGATCACCCGCGGCAAGGACTGGGTGGACCGTCCGCGGCACGCCAAGGCCGGTAACCTCAACAACGCCCTGCTCGCCACGCAGGGGGAGTTCCTGCTCATCCTCGACGCCGACCAAGTGCCGGAACCCTCGATCCTCGACCGCACCCTCGGCTACTTCAAGGACGAGCGGATGGCGCTCGTGCAGACCCCGCAGTGGTTCGAGAACGTGCCCGACTCGGACCCGCTCGGCAGCCAGGCGCCGCTGTTCTACGGACCGATCCAGCAGTCGAAGGACGGCTGGAACGCCGCGTTCTTCTGCGGCTCGAACGCGATCCTCCGGCGCGAGGCGCTGATGCAGCTCGGCATCACGCGCTACGTGCGGGAAGTCGAGACGAGCGTCCAGCGCACCATCAAGACCGCGAAGAAGCTCCTGGGCCGGGCACGCGAGACCGAGACGGACGAGCGGGTCCTGGTCGCCCTCGACGACGCCGAAGCGGTCGTCGACCGGGCACGGGACGAGATCGCGTCCGGCGAGCCGCTCGGTGACGTGACCTACCGCTTCCAGCGTGGTATCGACGCGATCGCGTTCCGGTTCGCCGCCGCCGACCTCGAGTCGGTCCGCGCGGACCTCCAGGAGCTCGCGGCGATGTCGACCGACGCGAACACGTTCGCCGGCCTCGACGACGCCGCCCTCGACGTCCTCGGGCAGCGGGGTGCGTCGCCGGTGGCCGCGATCGAGTCGATCGCGGTGCTCGCCCGGGCGCTCGACGTGAACCGCGACGACGAGGCGCAGGCGATCATGCCCCTGGCCACGATCTCGGTGACCGAGGACATGGCGACCGCGATGCGTCTGCACGGCCTCGGCTGGCGCTCGGCCTACCACGACGAGATCCTGGCGAAGGGGCTCGCGCCGGAGGACCTCGAGACGATGCTCGTGCAGCGGCTCCGCTGGGCACAGGGCACCATGCAGGTCTTCTTCCGCGAGAACCCCCTGGTGCAGAAGGGCCTGTCGTTCGGGCAGCGACTGATGTACTTCTCGACGATGTGGAGCTACCTGTCCGGCTTCGCCGCCGTGGTGTACATCGCCGCCCCGGTGCTCTGCCTGTCGTTCGGCGTCGTGCCGGTCCAGGCCTACAGCACCGACTTCTTCGCCCGGCTCATCCCGTTCCTGGTGCTCAACCAGCTGCTGTTCTGGGTGGTCGCCGCGGGCAGACCGACGTGGCGCGGGCAGCAGTACTCGCTGGCGCTCTTCCCGGTGTGGATCGAGTCGGTCACCAGCGCGTTCGAGAACGTCTTCCGCGGCCGGCCGCTCGGCTTCCGCGTGACGCCGAAGGTCCGCGACGCCAGTGCCGCCAAACCGCGCTGGGACCTCGTGAAGCCGCAGCTCATCGCGATGGCGGCGCTCGCCGCGGCTCTGGTGATGATCGGCATCCGGTACCTGACCGGTCAGGCGGAGGGGATCGCGCCACTGGTGAACACCGCGTGGGTCGTCTTCGACCTCTTCATCTTCAGCATCGTGATCCGGGCGGTCCGCTACAAGGGCCCTGACGCCCCGGTGGCCCTGGAACACGAGTCCACGACGGTCGGAGGACCTCTGTGAGCACGCACGCGAGCATCGACGTCCCCGCGGTCCCGGCGTCGCTCGACACCGTGCAGGACACCTTCGCCGCGTGGTGGGACGGCCAGGGGATCGACGACCCGACCTTGCGGTTCCGACTGGAGACCGCCCTGGTGGAGGTCGCCGCGAACGTCATCGAGCACACCCGCCGGTCGGACCCGCACGAGGGGCGTCGGTTCGTCCTCGACCTGACCGCCCACGACACCGAGCTCGTCGCGGTGCTGTCGGACAACGGCATGCCCGTGGACATCGACCTCAGCGCCGTGACGATGGCCGACCCGGAGGACGAGGGCGGGCGCGGCCTGGCCCTGGCGATCGCGGCGCTCGACCGCCTTGAACACCACCACGAGGGTGGGCGGAACGTCTGGGTGCTGGTGTGCGACCGGTGAGGCAGCTCGGGGCGCGGGTCGTCGCCTTCCTCATGGTCATCGGCGTGCTCCTGCTCGGCGGAGCCCTGCCGGCGAACGCCGCGACGAGCACCCCGACGGCCGCCGCGACGAGCACTCCGACCAAGGCCCCGAGCACGGCTCCGACCGGCGCCGTCGACCCGCCGACCGGCCGGACCTGGTTCGGCCCCGACCTCGACTGGGGCTCCGACGCTCCGGACGGCTACGAGGGCCGCCTCGGTGCGACCCCCTCGATGTACGGCGTCGAGATCGCCTACCCCGTCGACGGGCGGGCCGAGCAGCAGTTCCTCCGCTCCACCCGGGCCGCCGCCGCACAGGGTGCCGTGCTGGTCGTCAGCCTGGTGCCCGACGAGTCCCTCGGGTCCCTGACGACGGCCGATGCCCGTCACGCGAACACCCTGTTCGAGCGGGCCCACCGGCAGTACGACACCCAGCTCCTGGTCCGCTTCGCCCCGCAGATGAACGGCACGTGGGTGCGCTGGGGGCAGCAGCCGACGCAGTTCGTGCGGGCCTTCCGGACGGTCGCGAAGCAGGTGCACGCCGGGGACTCGGATGCCCGCATGGTGTGGTCGCCTTCCTACGGCGCCGGCTACCCGTTCGGTTCGTCCGCGGGCCGTCTGGCGGACCTGTCGGCGACCGACACCGAGAAGCTCGACACCAACGGCGACGGCCGGCTGACCGCCGCCGACGACCCCTACGAGCCGTACTGGCCCGGGGCGTCGTCCGTCGACTGGGTCGGCCTGTCGATCTTCTTCTTCGGCAAGGGCAAGGCGACCGAGGCAGCCGGCCGTGACGTCCCGCTGACGCGCAACGACGTGCCGGCGTCGGACGAGGTCGCACAGCGCTTCGCCGAACGCTGGGGCTACGACCAGCAGCAGCCCCGGTCCTTCGTCGACCGGTTCGCCGTCGACCGCGACCGCCCGATGCTGCTCGACACGGGCGCGCTCTACGACCACTCCCTCGGTGGTGCCGGCGAGCTGCAGGTGAAGCAGAGCTGGTGGCGGCAGGTGTTCGCCGAGGTGCGGGAGACCCCCGAGATCCGCGGGGTGACGTACATCGAGGCGAACCGTCGGGAACCCGAGGCCGGCAACCGCGTGGCCGACTGGCGTTTCGCGAAGGCTCCGGGGATCGCCGGGTCGTTCCGCACGGACCTGCAGGACGCCGACCAGTTCGTGTTCGGGCCGGTCACCGACCGGGTCACCCCGCAGCAGGGGGCCGCCGCGACGAACCAGCAGCTCGACACCGGTGGCGACCAGATGGCGTGGATCGTCTGGCTGGCGGCGGGCCTGGCGCTCGTGTTCGTGGTCAGCGGGCTGGTCGGACGGCTCGTGCCCAGCTGGCGCTACCCGGACGACGGCAAGCCGGGGCGCGATCTGCGACTCGACCTGTTCCGCGGGTTCATCATCCTCGCCGTGGTGATCACCCACATCGAGGTCTCCGGCCCGTACTCGTACCTGACGCTGCACGCGGTCGGCGCGATCACCGGTGCCGAGATGTTCGTGTTCCTCTCCGGCATGGTGCTCGGCATGGTCTACCCGCTCGGCATCGCCCGGTTCGGCGAGTGGGCGTCCGCGATCGGGGCGTGGAAGCGTGCCCGGAAGCAGTACCTCGTCACGCTCGCGGTGATCCTCATCGTCTTCGCGCTGAGCTTCGTCCCGCTGTTGAACACGGACGCGATCACGACCTTCACCGACCGGGGCACGGGTCTCGACGGCGTGCAGGCCGAGGGTCGCGTCTACGACCTGTACCCGAACGCGATGCAGCTGTTGGCGTACCCGCCGCCCTGGTACGCGATCCGGCAGTTCCTGCTGCTCGAGATGGGCCCCTGGCCGTTCAACATCATGGGCCTGTTCGTGGTGCTCAGCCTGTTCATCCCGGTGTTCATGTGGGTGATCCGACGCGGCTACTGGTGGGCGCTGCTCGTCGTCAGCTGGGCGCTCTACGTCTTCCAGGCGGTGAACCCCGACTTCAAACCGCTGAACTCGCAGTTCGACGCGGTGTTCCCGCTGCTGACCTGGCAGGTGGTCTTCACGCATGGACTGGTCCTCGGGTACTACCGACGCCAGATCACCCGGGCGCTGACCGGCCGGCTCGGCAAGGTCCTGATCGGCGTGCTGATCTGCGGGTACGCAGCCTTCCTGGTCTACGTCTGGGCCGGCGACCGCTTCGACTTCACGCCGACGCCGTTCCCGGCGACGATGTACCAGGACCTCTACAACACCGCGTACCAGCGGGTGGACCTGCAGTGGGGCCGTCTGATCGACATCGCGTTCTTCGCGATCGTGTCGTACGCGATCCTCACCGTGTTCTGGAAGCCCGTGAACGCCGTCATCGGGTGGCTGTGGATCCCGCTCGGCCAGGCCAGCCTCTACGTGTTCGTCTGGCAGGTCTTCTTCGCGCTCGTGATCGCGTCGCTGCCCCTCGACTACGGCAACGTCTGGATCGGCACCGCCGTGCACACCGCGCTGATCCTGCTCAGCTGGTACATGATCCGGCGGAAGTTCCTGTTCTCCGTCATCCCGCGCTGACACCCGGCAGCGGCTGGCGACCGCCAGCAGCTGACGACCGGTAGCAGTCCGGCACCAGCCCGGCCCCGACACGGACGGGAGGCTCGTCACCAGCTGGTGACGAGCCTCCCGTCCGTCGTGTGGTCCGGTCCTGCGCCGGGCCCGGCGCTCAGCCGCCGTACTGCCGCGTCAGCTCCCGCCGCAGCACCTTCCCGCTCGGCCCGAGCGGCAGTGCCTCGACCACGTGGTACACCCGCGGGTACTTGAACGAGGCGATCCGCTCGCGGACGAATGCGTCGACCCCGTCGGATCCGGTGGCGCCGTCGCGGAGGACGACGGCCGCGTGCACCTCCTGCCCGTGCACCGGGTGGTCGACGCCGAACACCGCGGCCGAGGCGACGTCCTCGTGCCGGTGCAGCACCGCCTCGACCTCGGACGGGTAGACGTTGTAGCCGTTCCGCAGGATCAGGTCCTTCTTGCGGTCGACGATGCTGACGTACCCGTCCTCGCTGAGCACGCCGATGTCGCCGGTGCGGAGGTACCCGTCGGCCATCGCGGTCGCCGTCGACTCCGGGTCGTCGAGGTAGCCGAGGAACAGGTTGTGCCCACGGACGACGATCTCGCCCGGCTCCCCGACCGGCAGCGGCACGATGCGCCCCTCGACCTCGGCGTCCGCCACGACGACGTCGACGCCCCAGACCGCAGGGCCGACGCTGCCGGCGCGACCCGGGACGCCGCGGGGGACCACCGAGACGACGGGCGAGGTCTCGGTCAGGCCGTAGCCCTCCTGGATCGGCGCCTGGAAGGTCGACTCGAAACGCTCCAGCACGGCGGCGGGCAGCGCGGCGCCGCCGGAGACGCACCAGCGGAACCGCGGTCGGGCGTCGTACTGGTCGGCCGCTCCGAGGAGTGCGATGAACATCGTCGGGACCCCGAGGAACGCCGTGACCTGCTGCTCCGCGCAGAGCTGCAGCGCGGTGGCCGCGTCGAAGCGGGGGAGCAGCACGATCGTCGCGCCCCGGCGGAGCGTCGTGTTCATCACGACGGTCTGGCCGAACGTGTGGAACAGCGGCAGGCCGCCGAACACGACGTCCTCCTCGCGCAGGTCGAACACGTCGATGATGCAGACGTTGACCTGCTCGACGAGCGCGAAGTGCGACCCGACCGCGCCCTTGGGCTGCCCGGTCGTGCCGCTGGTGAACAGGATGGTGGCGGGGTCGAGGGGGTTCGTCGCGACGACGGCGTCGAGCGGCTCGCCCTCCGACGCCAGCGCGGTCAGCGAGAGGACGTCCTCGCCGGCAGCCACGCCGACGACGAGCGCCCCGGTGTCGGCCGCGGCGGGTCCGGCCTCGCCGAGCACCGACCCGGCGGCGATGAGCACGCGTGCGCCGGAGCTGCTGAGGACGTGGGTGATCTCCTCGCGCTTGAACAGCAGGTGGATCGGCACGACGACGGCGCCCATCGCGAGGACGGCGAAGTACGCCACCAGGAACTCGGGCACGTTCGGCAGCATCACCGCCACCCGGTCGCCGCGCTCGACGCCGCGGGCGCGCAGGCCGCCGGCGGTCTGACGGACCCGCTCCCACAGGTCGCCGTACGTCAGTTCGTGGACGCCGTCGGGCAGCGCGGTGACGACGGCGGTCTTGATGCGGTGCCGTCGGGCGCCCTCGGCCACGATCGTGGCGACGTTCAGTGTTCCCAGTCCGGTGGTGGTGGACATCGTGCCCCTCTTCGTCGGTTCGGGCATCGTCGCCCTCGGTGGGGTCGCTGGTGGGACGACACCCGCGCGGTCGTCGGGTGCGTCCGCCCTCCTGACGCTACCCAGCGCGGACGGTCCGCATGCAGCCCCCGTTCGGCGGGCACGGGTGCGTCTCGGCACGACGACGGACGGGAGGCCCGTGGCGATCCCGCCACGGGCCTCCCGTCGGTGTGGACGCAGCTGCGTCCGAGGTGCAGTGTCAGCGCTGCTTCGTCGTCGCCACGAAGAGGTCGTCGAACAGTCCCTGGTCCTCAGTGGGCTGCTCGCCGTGCTTCCAGCGACGGCGCAGGCGGCGGATGGTGGTGATGCGCACCGGATCGACGCCCGGTTCGGTCTCGTACAGGCCCATGGTGTCCCTTCCCGTCGGCGGTGACCCCCGTGCGAGGGGAGTCCCGGTCGATTCCGACGGTACGGCCGCGTTCGGAGCCACGCCCGCGCAAGTAGGTAGAGAAGTTACCCATCCGCGCTGCGTGGACAATTCCTTCGCCCACGAACCGAGAGGCCCCTAACCTGCCTTACGACGTGGGCGGCACCCCGCCGTCGAGCGCCACGACGATGCGGTCGACGATGCGGACGAGGCGTCGGCGCTCTCGTTCCGAGAAGGAGGACAGGAGTTCGTGCAACTGCTCGTTGGTGCTGTCCAGCGCCGCTGCGAACACCTGCTCCTGGCCGGGCGTCAGCTCGATGAACCGGCTCCGACCGTCCTCCGGGTTCGGCACGCGCTGCAGGATCCCCTGCCGCTCCAGCCGGTCGATGATGCCCGTCACCGCGGGGCCGGTCAGCCCGAGGTGCGACGTCAGGTCCTTCACCCGGACCGAGCGCTCGCCCGACTTCGCACGCCACACGTACTGCAGCACCGACAGGTCGGTGCCGGAGACGCCGGTCCGGTCGCGCAGCCGGTTGCGCAGCGCGGTCGAGGCCTGCTCCAGACGGGTCAGGGCACCCATCACGTCGAGGTCGCTCACCGGGTGCCCTCCTCCGTGCGTCACGGCATGCCGGAGTGGGGACCGGCATGCTCGCGGCAAGGATATCCAGATACCGCTGGTTCCCGACTCAGTGCGGTGACCCAGTGAGCGAGCCGCTGGCACCCGAGCCCGAGGAGACCCGGGAAGCCACCGGACGGGAGGCGCTCGCCGACTCCGCGGTCCCCGTGCGCTTCGAGGTGGCCGGCACCGACCCCGACGCCGCCGCCCGTGACCTGGCCGGCGTCTACTCCGGCAAGCACTGGCTGTCGCGCCGGACCGAGGGGGAGTTCTCCTACCGGTACACGGCGGTCGGCGACTCCGACGTCTCGATGCGCCGGTCCACCATGAACGGCTTCCTCCGCGGAGCGTCCGTGCCGAGCGAGGACCTGGTGATGAGCTGGCTCACCGCGGGCTCCGGCACGCCCGACACCCTGCGCGACCGTGTCCCGCTGCGCATCGGCCACCCGATGCTCTTCCCGGCGCACCGCGACGTCGTGTTCGTGGCCACCGACTACGACCAGCAGCTCGTCCACCTGGACCGCGGGTTCGTCCGGGACGTCGCTGCCGAACGCTTCGACGTCGGCGCCCGTGAGATGCGCTTCGACCACCTGCGGCCCGCGGACGCCCTGGCCGTCCGGCAGTGGCGCGACTCCCTCGGTGCCCTCGCCCGCGCACTCCGGGAGGGCGGCACCGGCTCGCTCGTCTGGCACGAGGCCAAGCGGCAGGCGGTCGACGCCTTCCTCCGGGTCGTCCCGCCGCAGCTCGACCAGTTGCCCGCGGAGCTGCTGCACCCACGGCAGGCGAAACTCCGTGCCGCGGTCGAGCACATCCACGCGCACGCCGACGACCCGATCACGATCACCGACCTGGCGCAGGTCGCCGGGCTCAGCGTCCGCAGCGTGCAGGAGGCGTTCCGGCGCACGTTCGGCCTGTCGCCGCTGAACTACCTGCGGCAGGTCCGGCTGGACCGGGTCCACGAGGAGCTGCTGGCCCGCGACTCCCGGACGGTCTCGGTCGGGCAGGTCGCCACGCGCTGGGGGTTCGCGCACCTCGGGCGGTTCTCGGGGGCGTACGCGGAGCGGTTCGGCGAGTACCCGAAACAGACGTTGCGGCGGTGAGCCGGGCCTCCTGTCCGTGCCAGCGGACGCTGCGGTGTCCGTGGCGGCGGACACCTCGGCGGACACCCGGAGGCGCTACGGTTCCGCCATGACCGGTACGCCGACGACCGCCGAGGCACCGCCGACCCCCGTCCGGCGTCGGGCACTGCTGTCCTGGGCGCTGTGGGACTGGGGCTCCGCCGCGTTCAACGCCGTCGTCACCACGTTCGTGTTCAGCACCTACCTGGCGAGCCGGGCGTTCGTCGACCCGGCCCTCGTCCGGGCCGAGGGCTCCTCGGCCACCGCAGCTGCCGCCGTCGAGCGTGAACTCGCCCACAACGCCGCGACGGTCTCCACCGCGCTGACCATCGCCGGCCTCGTCGTCGCCCTGGTCGCGCCCGCGATCGGCCGGCTGGCGGACACGTCCGGCCACCGGAAGCGCTCGGTGTTCATCGCCACGATCGGCATCGTCCTGTCGATCGTCGGCATGGTCTTCGTCGCCCCCGAGCAGCCGTACCTGGTGCTCGGCGCCGCCCTCATCGGCATCGGCACGGTCGCGTACGAGATCGCCTGCGTCGGCTACAACGCGATGCTCGGCCAGGTCGCCACCGGGCCGAAGACCGGGCGGGTGTCCGCGATCGGCTGGGCCGCCGGGTACTTCGGCGGCATCGTGCTGCTCATCGTCCTGCTCGTGCTCTGCATCCAGGACTTCGGCGTCGAGGGCAAGGGCGGGCTCCTGCAGCTGCCCGCGACCGTCGCCTCTGGGCAGTGGGACGTGCGGGTCGCGATCGGCATCGCCGCGGTCTGGCTCGCCGTCAGCTCGATCCCGCTGTTCGTCGTCGTGCCCGAGGCGCCCGCCGACCCCAGCCGCCGCGGGTCCCTCTGGTCCGCCTACGCCGACCTCGGACGGGACATCGCGCGGCTCTGGCGCACCCGCCGGAACGTCCTGGCCTTCCTGCTCGCCAGCGCCGTGTTCCGCGACGGTGTCGGTGCCGTGTTCACCTTCGGCGGGATCATCGCCGCGCAGGTGTTCGGCTTCAGCCCCTCCGGCGTCATCATGTTCGCGATCGTGGCGAACGTCGTCGCCGGTATCTCCACCGTCGTCTCCGGACGGCTCGACGACCGGTTCGGGTCCCGCCCGCTCATCATGGTGTCCCTGGTCGGCCTGTCGGTGTTCGGCACCGCGGTGCTCTTCGCCGGGTCCGCGCAGGTGTCGTTCTGGGTGCTCGGGCTCGGGCTCTGCATGTTCGTCGGGCCGGTGCAGTCGTCCTCCCGGGCGTACCTGGCGAAGCTCGCGACACCCGGCCGCGAGGGCGAGCTCTTCGGCCTCTACGCCACCACCGGGCGGGCGGCGTCGTTCATCGCGCCGGCGCTGTTCGGGGTCGCGGTGACGATCGGTGGGTCGACGCGGTACGGGATCCTCGGCGTCGTCGTGGTCCTGATCGCCGGGCTGGTGCTGATGGCGTTCGTCCGCGACGAGCCGGCGGAGGCTGCGCCGGGCGGGTCCGGCGCCCCGGGCGCCTGACGCCTGACGCCCCGGCCTGCCGTCTGCCGCCGAGGTCGCACGACCCGCCGCTCACTTCCGCCGAGGTCGCACGAACTGTCGCTCCCGCGCGCTCGGAGCGACAGTTCGTGACACCTCGGCGACCGGCACCCGGGGGTGTCGCGGCCGCGAGCCGGGCGGGAGGCGCGGTGCCGGACGCGGGGTGTGCCTCCCGTCCGCGGGCTGCCGAGGTCGCACAACCCGCCGCTCACTTCCGCCGAGGGCGCACGACCTGTCGCTCCTAAGCGCTCGGAACGACGGTTCGTGACACCTCGGCGACGCGCACCCGGGGGTGTCGCGGCCGTGGGGTGTGCCTCCCGTCCGTCGGCTACCGGAGTCGCACGACCCGCCGCTCACTTCCGCCGAGGTCGCACGAACTGTCGCTCCCGCGGGCTCGGAGCGACACTTCGTGACACCTCGGCGCCTCGCCCCGGGGGTGTCGCGACCGCGGGGCGGACGGGAGGCGCGGTGCCGGACGCGGGGTGTGCCTCCCGTCCGTCGAGCGGTCACGACACCCCGCTCACCTCCACCGAGAGGTCACGAACTGTCGCTCCCGCGCCCTCGGAGCGAAACTTCGTGACCACTCGGCACCCGGCCCCCGCGCGCGCCGGGACCCCCTGTCCGCATCCCGCCCGCCCTCCGCAGCCACCGAGACCCCCGCGCGTAGCGTCCGCCCGGACGACCCACGAGGAGGAACCCCATGAAGGCAGTTGTCTGGCACGGCATCGGCGACATCCGGCTCGACGAGGTCCCGGAGCCCACCATCCAGGACCCGCACGACGCGATCGTGCACATCACCCGCTCCGCGATCTGCGGCACCGACCTGCACTTCGTCCGCGGCACGATGGCACCGATGGTCGAGGGCACGATCCTCGGCCACGAGGCGGTCGGCGTCGTCTCCCAGGTCGGCGACGCCGTCCGCGGGTTCAGCCCGGGCGACCGCGTCGTCATCAACTCGACCATCTCGTGTGGCGCCTGCCGGTACTGCCGCATGGGCCAGACCGCGCAGTGCGACGTGGCGAACCCGAACGGGCCCCAGGCGGGCACGAGCTTCTTCGGCGGCCCGCAGTCGACCGGCCCGGTGGACGGCCTGCAGGCCGAGTACGTCCGGGTGCCGTGGGCGCAGAACACGATGCACCCGCTGCCCGAGAACGTCAGCGACGAGCAGGCGATACTGCTCTCCGACATCTTCCCGACCGGCTGGTTCGGCGCCGAGCTCGCCGGGGTCCGCCGCGGCGACGTCGTCGTGGTGTTCGGCGCGGGGATCGTCGGCCAGTTCGCGGCCGCCTCGGCCTACAAGCAGGGTGCCGGACGCGTCATCGTCGTCGACGGGCACGAGACCCGGCTCGCCGCGGCCCTCGCGCAGCACTGCGAGGTCGTCGACTACAACAAGGAGGACCCGGTCCAGGCGATCCTTGACCTCACCAACGGCATCGGTGCGGACGCCGTCATCGACGCGGTCGGCGTCGACGCGGAACGCCCGAAGCGCGGCCCCGCGGCGGTGTCCGACGAACAGGCCGCCGCCTTCGACGCCGAGGTGCAGCAGGTCGCACCCGACGCCTCGCCCGACGGGTTCGGCGAGCAGCAGCAGTGGAAGCCGGGCGACGGGCCCTCCCAGGTCGCCCAGTGGGCGGTCGCCTCGGTCGCGAAGTACGGCCGGATCGGGATCATCGGCGTGTACGGGCCGACCGCGCAGTCGTACCCGATCGGCGAGGCGATGAACAAGAACCTCACGATCCGGATGGGCAACTGCGACCACCACTCGGTCACCCCGCCGCTCATCGACATGGTCGCGGCCGGGCAGTTCGACCCGACGGCGCTGATCACCGAACACGAGGGCATCGGCTCCGCGATCGAGGCCTACGAGGCCTTCGACCGCCGCGAACCCGGCTGGATCAAGGTCGAGCTGACGGACCTGACCGCCTGATCGGGCCGGCGCTGCGCGCCACGCGGTGTCGGCCTGGAGGCCCGGTGCCGGTCCCACGGGCCGGCACCGGGCCTCCAGACGGTCACGCCGCGACGGACGGTGCGGCTTCTCCTGCACCGATGCGGTTCTCCGCGGAGTTCCCCACACGTCGGCCCCACGGTCGTCCGAGGCGGGGACGGTGGGCCAGGATGGGACGCATGACCGACCAGCGGATCGCCGTCGTCGTCCTCGCCGCCGGGCAGGGCACACGCATGAAGTCCTCGCTCCCCAAGGTGCTGCACCGGCTCGCCGGCCTGCCCCTGATCGCCCACGTGCTCCGGACCGCCGAGTCACTGTCGCCGGACCACGTCGTCGTGGTCGTCCGGCACGAACGTGACCGCGTCGCCGCCGAGATCACCGAGCGTGCTCCCGACGCCCTGGTCGTCGACCAGGACGACGTCCAGGGCACCGGCCGCGCGGTGGAGGTCGCAGTGGACGCGCTGCCGGTCGACTTCGACGGAGTCGTCGTGGTGCTCTCCGGCGACGTGCCGCTGCTCGACGCGCCGAGCCTCCGCACCCTCGTGACCGCGCACGGCGACGGCGGACACGGCGCCACGTTCGTCAGCGCCATCGCTCCCGACCCGACCGGGCTCGGGCGCATCGTGCGCGACGCCGACGGAGCGTTCGCCGGGGTCGTCGAACACAAGGACGCCACCCCGGAGCAGCTGCAGATCACCGAGGCGAACGCCGGCATCTACGCGTTCGACGTCACCCACCTCCGTGCCGTCCTGCCCTCGCTGACCACCGAGAACGCCCAGGGCGAGAAGTACATCACCGACGTCCCGGCCCTCGTCGCCGCCCGCGGTGGTCGGGTCGACGTCGTCACGCTGACCGATCCGTGGCTCGTCGTCGGTATCAACGACCGCGCGCAGCTGTCCGACGCGGCCCGAGAGCTCAACGGCCGGATCGTCCGTCGTCACCAGCTGGCCGGCGTCACCGTGCAGGACCCTGCTTCGACCTGGATCGACCTCGACGTCACGATCGAACGCGACGCCGAACTGCTGCCCGACACGCAGCTGATCGGCGCGACGGCGATCGCCAGCGGTGCCGTCGTCGGGCCGGGCACGACCCTGCGCGACACCGAGGTCGGCGCCGGCGCCACCGTGAACCGCGTCGACGCGACCCTGGCGGTCATCGGCGACGGCGCCTCGGTCGGACCCTTCGCCTACCTGCGTCCGGGCACCATCCTGGGCGAGCGCGGCAAGATCGGCACCTTCGTCGAGACCAAGAACGCCGTGATCGGCCGCGGCAGCAAGGTCCCGCACCTGTCGTACATCGGCGACACCGAGGTCGGCGAGGACTCCAACATCGGTGCGAACACCATCACCGCGAACTACGACGGCGTCCACAAGCACCGCACCGTCATCGGCTCCGACGTCCGGACCGGATCGCACAACGTGTTCGTCGCCCCGGTTAGGATTGGCGACGGGGCGTACACCGGTGCAGGCACGACAGTCCGCAAGGACGTGCCGGCCGGGTCGCTCGCGATCAGCTACGCCCCACAGCGCAACTCCGAGGGATGGGTCGAGGAGAACCGACCCGGTACCCCGGCGGCCGAGGCAGCTCGGCGCGCGCGAGGCGAATGACACCTTCGACGGTCCCCGTGGCCGTCAGCGGTGGGCCCCGACCGGAGCCCAGGACATCGGCCCCGGCGGGTCAGATCGACCCCTTCACGGGGTCAGGGAGTGAGCACCACACGTGTCCGGAATCAAGACAACCGGCCAGAAGCGACTCGTCCTGGTCGCAGGGCGAGCGCACCCGGAACTGTCGAAGGCGATCGCGGAAGAGCTCGGTGTCGACCTCGTCCCGACCGACGCCCGGACCTTCGCCAACGGTGAGCTCTACGCCCGCTTCGACGAGTCGGTGCGCGGGTGCGACGCCTTCGTCATCCAATCGCACACCGCCCCGATCAACGAGTGGCTCATGGAGCAGCTCATCATGGTCGACGCCCTGAAGCGCGCCTCGGCCAAGCGCATCACCGTCGTCGCCCCGTTCTACCCGTACGCCCGGCAGGACAAGAAGGGCCGCGGCCGCGAGCCGATCTCGGCCCGCCTGGTCGCCGACCTGTTCAAGGCCGCCGGCGCCCACCGCATCATGAGCGTCGACCTGCACGCCCCGCAGATCCAGGGCTTCTTCGACGGCCCGGTCGACCACCTGTTCGCGATGCCGGTGCTCCTCGAGCGCTTCCGCGAGATGCTCGACCCCGCGACCCTGACCGTCGTGTCGCCCGACATGGGCCGCGTCCGCGTCGCCGACATCTGGTCCGAGAAGCTCGGTGCACCGCTGGCGATCATCCACAAGCGCCGCGACCCGCTCATCCCGAACCAGGTCTCGGTGCACGAGATCGTGGGCGACGTCTCCGGCCGCTGGTGCCTGCTCGTCGACGACCTCATCGACACCGGCCGCACGATCGCCAAGGCAGCCGAAGCGCTCAAGGCCAGCGGCGCCAAGGGCGTCGTCGTCGCCGCCACCCACGCCGTGTTCTCCGACCCGGCGACCGAGCTGCTGCAGAGCGAGTTCATCGACCGCGTCGTCGTCACCGACACGCTGCCGGTCCCGCACGAGAAGCGCTGGGACAAGCTCGAGGTCCTGCCGATCGCACCGCTCATCGCCCGCGCCATCCACGAGGTGTTCGACGACGGTTCGGTGACGTCGATGTTCGACGGCGCCGCCTGAGTCCTCGGACACCAGCGTGGCCCTGACTCCGCGAGACGCTCTCGCCGCCCGGCTCCGGGCGGGCGGGAGCGTCTTCGCCGAGGACGAAGCCGACCTGCTGCTCGCTGCCGGTGACGGCGACCCGACGCGCCTCCGCGGGCTGCTGCAGCGCCGTCTGGCGGGGGAGCCGCTCGAGTACGTCCTCGGTTGGGCGGCCTTCGACGGACACCGGGTGCGCGTGACCCCCGGGGTCTTCGTCCCGCGGGCCCGGACCCGGGTCGTCGTCGTCGAGGGCGCTCGACGCCTGCACCGCTACGACCGGGTCGTCGACCTGTGCTGCGGTGCCGGGGCGATCGGGATGGCGCTGCTCGAACGGATCGGCGCGCTCGACCTCGTCGCGGCCGACATCGACCCGGACGCCACCGAGGTCGCGGCCGAGAACCTCGGCGACCGGGGGATCGTCGTCACCGGCGACCTGTTCGCGCCGCTGCCGACCCGGTTCCGCGGGCAGGTCGACGTCCTCACCGTGAACGCCCCCTACGTGCCGACGGACGCCATCGGCTCGATGCCGACCGAGGCCCGCGACCACGAGCACCGGGTCGCCCTCGACGGCGGCGCGGACGGCCTGGACGTGCACCGGCGAATCGCAGCCAGTGCGGCCGAGTGGCTCCGGCCCGGCGGCGCCGTCGTGATCGAGGTCTCAGGCGTCCAGGCGCCGGTGTCGGCGGGACTCTTCCGCGCTGCGGGATTCACGGCGGAACTCGCCCGCGACGATGAGGTCGACGGCACCTGTGTCGTCGCCACGCTCCCCGGCTGACGCTTGCCCGCCGGACGCCGGACGCCGGACGCCGGACGCCTGACGCTTCCCCGCCGGACGCCTGCCCCCTGCCCGCCCGACCCCTGCGAGCCGAGACCCGGCCGCCGGAGCCCCGTCGTTCGCCCCAGACGCGGCGGAGTCGCCGAGACGCGGCGGAGTTGCCGAGACGCCGGAGAGTCGTTGAGACACCGCAGAACTCGGCGGCGTCCGACCGCCCCGGCGGCGCCGAGTGCAGACGGGGGCGTCTCGCCGACGGGACAGCCCCGTGGGCGGTGACCCGCGCCTCCCGTCAGGACGCGGAGATGGTGACCCCGTGCCAGCCGGTCGCACCGTTCGGAGCCGGCGGACGCTGCACGCTCGTCTGCACCTCGCCGTCGGCGCTGACCGCGCGGACCTGCACCTCGTGCTGCCCCGCGACGGCCGTCCACCGGTACACCCACTGCCGCCACGTGTCAGCCGAGACCGAGTCGGCGAGCTCGGCGTCCTGCCATCCGGCGGAGCCGACCTTCACCTGCACGGCCTTCACGCCGACGTGCGGCTGCCAGGCGACGCCCGCGATCGGCACGCGGTCGCCGACCTTGACGGAGGTGCCGTCGCCGGGAGTGTCGATCCGCGACTCGAGCTTCACCGGGCCGCGCTCGGACCAGCCGCGCGGTGTCCAGTAGCCCTGCGCCTTCGCGAACCGGGTGACCTCGAGCTCGGTGACCCACTTCGTCGCGGAGACGTACCCGAACAGCCCCGGGACGACCAGTCGCGCCGGGAACCCGTGTTCGGCGGGCAACGGCGAGCCGTTCATGCCGACCGCCACGAGCGCCTGCGTGCCCTCGTCCTGCAGCACGTCGAGGGGGGTGCCGGCGGTGAACCCGTCGATGCTCCGCGACAGGACCATGTCCGCGCCGGACTTCGGCCGGGCGCGGGCGAGGAGCGTCCGGATCGGGTAGCCGAGCCAGAGCGCGTTGCCGATGAGGTTGCCGCCGACCTCGTTCGAGACGCAGCTCAGCGTCGCCATGTGCTCTTCGAGGGGGAGGGCCAGCAGCTCCGCCCAGGTGATCTCGATGGTCTCCTCGACCTCGCCGTGGATCTTCAGCGACCAGTCGGCGGGGTCGATCGACGGCACGCGCAGAGCCGTGTCGATCCGGTAGAAGTCGGCGTTGGGGGTGACGTAGGGCGTGATGCCCGTCACGTCCAGGCTCGCACCGGTCGGCACCGGCGGCGCGGTGGTCGCCGGCGTCGGCAGTCGCACGGCCCGGCGGACCGCGGCTGCGGCCTGCAGGGACGCCGACCCCAGCCGGGAGGCGCTGCCCACCACCGCCGCGACGGCTGCGGTGGTCACCGCCCAGCCGATGAACGAGCGTCGCTGGACGCCGCCAGCGCGCTCGGCGTCGGCGGTGGGCACCGTGCGGGCGTCCTCCCACCGGCGGAGGCGCTGCAGCAGGAGCCGGAGCACGATGATCGACGCGGCCACACCGAGCACCGTCGGGGCGCCGTCGAAGGTGCCGCTGCCGGAACGGGTGGTGACCGCGAGCAGCGCGAGCACCCCGCCGGCGGCGAACACCAGCGCGCCCCACGGCGGCCGGCGACGTTCGAGGATGCCGGCACCGGCCGTGATGACCACGAGCAGGACCGTCATGAGTGCGAACAGCGCGACCTTGTCGCCGGTGCCGAACAGCGACACCATGAGGTCCTTCGCGCCTCGGGGTGCGAGGTCGATGACCGCGGAGCCGACGGCCACGAGCGGACTGCCGGCGCCGCCGAGCAGCAGCGCACCGAGCTCCGCGACGGCGAGGAACGCGAGCATGGCGATCACCCCGACGAGCGCGGCGGCCCAGCGACGGTGCGGGAGGAGGCGCGGGTCAGGCTCGGTCACCCACGGATGGTAAGTCAGCGCCGCTGGGAACGGGCGGTCCGCTGCGCGGAACGGGTTGGGGGAGCGTTCATCCCCGGTCGTGCCGGTGGATGCCGTCGTCGTGGCAGGATCGTCACCGTGCCGAGGCGACCGATCCGTGTTCCGGGTCCTGGTCGTGCCCGCGGGGACCGGCAGCGCTGGTCGCCGTACCGCCGACTCCTCGCGCTCCGGTGGGCGATCGTCGGGCTCTGGGCCGCTCTGGTGACGGCACGGATCCTCGTCGTGAACGCCGATCCGGACGCCGACCTGACCGCGTTCGGCATCGCCGAAGTCGCCGCCGTCGTCATCGGGGTGACGGTCATCGTGATCGCCGTCCTCCGTGCCCGGTCCATCAGCCGACGACGAGCGGACGACCTGCTCGCCACGGCCGTCCGTCGGGTCGACCCGACCGTCTGGCTCGTCCCGGCCTCGGCGACTCCGGAGCTCCGCGGGACGCTGGAAGCGGTGCGCCCCGAGGTGCCGCTCGCACGGCACGTGACCTGGGCGTTCGGTGCGACCGAAGCGTCGCTGTGGGAACTCGACGAACGTCGGGCCACCCGGTTGCTCGTCATCCGGTGGACCCGCGTGGTGCACGTGGGCGTCGAGGACGTCCTGGTGCCCGGGGCCGGACGACGGACCGCGCCCGCGATCGTCGTGCACTACGTGCGGCCTGACGACACCACCGCGGTCGCGACGTTCTTCGTGCGTGCGGCACCCGGTTCGGACCGCCTGCTCGGCCGCGGCGACCGGCTGGACGAGCTCCTGGCCCGGCTGGCCCGCGAGCGCATCGTCGCCTGAGACAGACGACCCGGCCCGACCGCACCCCGCGGCCGCAGCACGCACCGAGGGCCCCGTCGACGACGAGGCCCTCGGGTCGGAACGGTCGGGATCAGTGCGTCGACGGCTCCTGCTCGACCTCGGGACGCCCGTCGTCGGACCACAGCGTGTGGAACGTGCCGTCCTTGTCGGTGCGCTGGTAGGTGTGCGCACCGAAGAAGTCGCGCTGCCCCTGGATCAGGGCGGCGGGCAGTCGCTCGGACGCCAGCGAGTCGAAGTACGACAGCGCCGACGAGAACCCGGGCGCCGGGATCCCCGACGCAGCCGCGATGCCGACGATGCGCCGCCAGGCTGCTTCACCCTCGGCCACGGCGTCGGCGAAGTACGGGTCGACGAGCAGCGACGCGAGCTCCGGGTCCTTGTCGTACGCCTCGACGATGCGGTTCAGGAACTGGGCACGGATGATGCAGCCACCGCGCCAGATCTTCGCCATGTCGCCGAGCGCGATGTCCCAGTCGTACTCCTTGGCCCCGGCGATGATGAGGTCGAAGCCCTGCGCGTACGCGACGACCTTCGAGGCGTAGAGCGCTGCCCGGACGTCGTCGGCGAAGGTGTCCGGCACCTCGGCGATGTCGGGGCGCTTCGTGACGGACTTCCGGACCGCTTCGCGCTGCGTCGGCTTCGACGACACCGCACGGGCGAACACCGCCTCGCCGATGCCGGAGACCGGGATGCCCAGGCCGACGGCGTTCTGCACGGTCCAGACGCCGGTGCCCTTCGAGCCCGCTTCGTCGCGGATCAGGTCGACGAGGGGCTTGCCGGTGTCGGCGTCCTGCTGCTTGAGGACCTCGCCGGTGATCTCGATCAGGTAGGACTCGAGGTCGCCCTTGTTCCACTCGTCGAACACCTGCACGAGCTGGTCGACGCTGTAGCCACCGACGCGGCGGAGCAGGTCGTACGACTCGGCGATGAGCTGCATGTCGGCGTACTCGATGCCGTTGTGGACCATCTTCACGAAGTGGCCGGCACCGTCGGTACCGACGTGCGTGACACAGGGCTCACCCTCGGCCACGGCCGCGATCGACTTCAGGATCGGGCCCAGGGTCTCCCACGCCTCGTCCGATCCGCCGGGCATGATCGACGGCCCGTGCAGGGCGCCCTCTTCGCCGCCGGAGATACCGGTGCCGACGAAGTTCAGACCCTTCTCCTTGAGGTCGTGCTCGCGACGGATGGTGTCGTGGAAGTTGGCGTTGCCGCCGTCGACGATGATGTCGCCTTCCTCGAACCGGTCGGCGAGCTGCGAGATCACCGCGTCGGTGCCCTTGCCGGCCTGGACCATGATGATCGCGGTGCGCGGCTTCGACAGGGACGCCACGAACCCGTCGATGTCCTCGGACGCGATGAAGCCCATGTCGCCGTGCTCGTTCATGAGCTCTTCGGTGCGGGCGTAGGTGCGGTTGTAGACCGCGACGGTGTTGCCCTCACGCGACGCGAGGTTCCGCGCCAGGTTCGAGCCCATCACCGCGAGGCCGATGACCCCGATGTTCGCCTTGTCGTTGTTCTCTGCCACGTCGACTCCTTCGTGTCTGGACGGCCACCGCCAATCTATGCAGCCGCCCGTGTGACCACCCAGGTCTTCCGCATCCTGTGGACCACGAGGCCCCCGGTTCGTACTGTGGAGGAATGGCCGATGCGACCGTCCTCCCGCCCGTGCTCGTGATGGGGGTCTCCGGATCCGGCAAGTCGACGGTGGGTGAAGCGCTGACGTGTGCCCTCGTCGAACGGGGACAGGCAGCCGAGTTCGTCGACGCTGACGGACTGCACCCGCAGGCGAACAAGGACAAGATGCACGCTGGCGTCCCCCTGACGGACGAGGACCGGCGCCCGTGGCTCGACGCCTGCTCGGCACGGATCGCCGAGGTGCAGCGATCCGGCTCCCGGTGCGTGATGGCGAACTCCGCGCTGAAGCGCGCCTACCGCGACCGTCTGCGCGAGGACGCCCCCGACCTGTTCATCGCGTTCCTCGACGGCTCGCGCGAACTCATCGCCGAGCGGCAGAGCCACCGGCACCACGAGTACATGCCGAACTCGCTGCTCGACTCGCAGTTCGAGACGCTCGAGCGTCCCGGATCCGACGAGGCATCGGCCGCGGTCCCGATCCGCGGATCGGTGGACGAGACCGTCGCGGCCATCCTCGCGATCGTGCCCTGAGCCTCCAGACCGGAACCGAACCCGCCCTGAACCAGACCCTGCTCTGACCCGCACCCGGCCCGTGGACCACGAAGCGCTCGCCGAGGTCGCCAGGACGCTCCTCCGCAGCACCCCGGCCGACTTCGTCGCGCACCGCACCACCCGACAGCGCGCGCTCCGCGGGGAGGACCGCGAGCTGGCCGCCGCCGTCGGCGCGCTCCGCAAACCCGCGCCGGCCGCCTGGGTCGTCGACCTGCTCGCCCACGACGAGACACACGGCAGCGCCCTCGACGACGCCGTCGCCCTCGGGCCGTCCCTCCGCGCCGCGCAGGAGCACGCCGACCCGCACGAGATCGCCACGCTCCGGAAGCAGCGGACCCAGGTGGTCGAGGCGCTCGCCGCAGCGGGCGCCGACCTCGCCCAACAGGCCGGACACGTCGTCACGAGCGCGGTGCTCGACCAGGTCCGCGCCACGATCGAGGCGGGCATGGCGGACCCGCACGCCGGTGCCGCGATCCGTTCCGGCCTGCTCGTCCGTCCGCTCGAGGGCGTCGGCTTCGACCCGGTCGACCTCGACGACACGCTCGCCGTCCCGGATGCGGTGCCGGACGCCTGGTCCGGCAGCGACGCGCCTCCCATCCCGATCACAGCCGGGAGGCGCGGCGCACGTCGGTCCCGCAGGTCCGGACCCGCAGACCCCGCCGAACGCGACCACGTCGACACCGGGACGGACGAGGCGGGGGCAGGACGGGCCTCCCGTCCGGCTGACCGTGACCCGGCGGCCGATCGTCGCGCCGCACGGGAGGCCGATCGCCGGGC
This sequence comes from Curtobacterium sp. MCLR17_032, assembly GCF_003234795.2. Lineage (NCBI taxonomy): Bacteria > Bacillati > Actinomycetota > Actinomycetes > Micrococcales > Microbacteriaceae > Curtobacterium > Curtobacterium sp. MCLR17_032. The sequence goes on from NZ_CP126268.1 coordinate 843,673, forward strand.
CCGCCAGGTCTCCCGCGACGCCGATGCCGCCCTGGACGACGCCGAGTCGGCCCTGGAGGACGTCGAGGAACGACGGACCGACCTCGACCGCCGCCGCCGCGACCTCGAGCGCCAGCTGGACGCGCTCGAGGGGGAGCGGACCGACCTCGACGCCGAGGCCGAGCGGCTGGGTCACGAGCGTGCCGACGCCGAGCGGGCGAGCGACCGTGCGCGGGAGGACCTCGTCGCGGCCCGACGTCGGCGTCACGAGCTGGACTGACGTCGTCCACCAGCCTCGCCCCTCATCCACTCGGATGAAAGCCGATCCAGCGGCTCGCTCCGCCCGTGCCGGCCGCCCTACGCTCGGCGCCATGCCCTTCTCCCTCCGCCGGCTCCGGCACGCCGCAGCGCCCGCTGCTGCGGTCGCGTACCTCGTGTCCTGGGTCCTCGTCGAGGCGGGACGACCCGACGTCGACGGCATCCTGGTGGTGGTCCTCTTCGCCGGAGCGATCGGCCTGGCGAACTGGATGCCGTCGCTGAGCCTCGGGCTGGTCGTCGCGGTCCCGCTGCTGCAGGCCCTGCGCCTCCTCGTCCGGCCGGGCAGCACGACCTGGCCCGAGTACATCGCCATCGCGATCGTCGTCGGCTTCGTCGGTGCCGGCCGTTCCGGAGCGCTCCGCTGGTCGGCCGTCCCGGTACTCGGGCTCGCCAGCGCAGCGGCGGCCTGGGCGATGGCCGTCCCGAGCTCCGCGGAACAGGACGTGTGGGCGTCATGGTCGGGGTCACGCTCCGGCACGCGCTCTGACCTCGCCTTCCTGGCGCTCGCGATCGCCGGCGCGAGCGGGATCGCCTGGGCGGTCGGCGTCGCGGTCGGTGCGGCCTGGCGGGTCGGTCTGGCCCGGGTGCGCGTCGTCGAGGCCGAGCGGGAGACCGAGGCGACGACCGCCGAGCTCGTCGCAGAGCAAGAGCGTGCGCGGATCGCGCGGGACGTCCACGACTCCCTCGCGCACTCGCTCGCCGTGGTCGTGTCGCAGGCGCAGGGGGCCGCTGCCATCACTGGCGCCGACGGGCTCGCGGCTGCTGCCCTGCGGGACATCGCCGAGGTCAGCCGCACGGCGCTCGGCGACGTCCGGTCGCTCGTCGAGCGGATCCAGGGCTCCGGCCAGGAGGCTCGCCACGGCCTGGCAGACGTCCCGCACCTGATGGAGGACATGCGGGAACTCGGGATGGACGCCGATCTCGAGCAGCACGGGAAGGTCGGGACCCTCGGCACGGCGACCGCGGGTTCGGTGCACCGCATCGTGCAGGAGAGCCTCACGAACGTGCTGAAGCACCAGGGCAGGACGGCATCGGTCCGCGTGGTGTTCGACTGGCGAGGTCCGGGACTCGGCATCGTCGTCAGCTCCCGCGGAGACGCGCCGCTCGTCACCCTCGACGGACCCGGCTCCGGGGTTGCCGGGATGCGGGAGCGCGCCCGGCTGTCCGGCGGTTGGCTCCGCGCTGGAGCTGGTGACCAGCCGCACGAACACGTCGTGACCGCCTGGGTGCCGACCCGACCGACCGGCGCGGACGACCAGACCGTCGAGACAGTGGGAGCGGACCGATGAGCCCGATCCGCGTCGCGGTCGTGGACGACCAGCGCCTGTTCGCGTCGGGCATGCAGATGCTCGTCGACGCCCAGGAGGACATGACCTGCGTCGGCATCGCCGCTGACGGAGCCGAGGCGCTCACGCTCTGCGCCGACACGGATCCCGACGTCCTGCTCCTCGACCTCCGGATGCCGGTGCTCAACGGCATCGCGACGCTGGCCCGGCTCGCCGCGCTGGGCGGTGACCGGCCGAGGGTGATCGCCCTCACGACCATCCGTCGGGACGACGCCGTCCTCGCGGCACTCCGCGGCGGGGCTGCGGCGTTCCTCACCAAGGACGCCCGCCCCGAGGTCGTCACGAGCACCATCCGGGACGTGCACGAGGGCCGCCCCGCGCCGACCGAGACCGAGGCGCTCGACCTGCTCCGCGCCGAGGGGACCCTCGTCGAGACCGACCGGAGCGACGAGGTGCTGGACGCGTTGACGGCTCGGGAACGCGAGGTCTTCCTCCTGGTCGCGAAGGGCCTCAGCAACGCTGAGATCGCGACGTCGGTGTTCCTCAGCGAGGCCACCGTGAAGACCCACATCCGCTCGGTCCTGCAGAAACTCGGGCTCCGCAACCGCATCCAGGTCGTCATCACCGCACACGAACGCGGCCTCGTCCGCGCCTAGGGGGAACCATGCGCATCACCACCCGGGTCGCCAAGACCGGCACCCTCGTCCTCGTCGCCGCCGGCCTGGGCGGTGCCGTCCTCCACGGCCTGCCGGAACCCGCCGACCACGCCGTGGAGCCGACCACGACGAAGGACGTCGCGTCGTGGGCCATGCCGCTCGACGGCTGGGTCGCTCCGGGCGGTCACGAGCAGGACTACGTCGAGATGCTCGTGGAGTTGCCGTGCTTGCGAGCAGCCGGACTCGACGTCCCAGCACTGCCGTGGGCCACGGTCGACGGGCTGCACGCGGCCGATGACGCGATGGACTCCACCGCCCGGGCGAACCCGTCACCCGCGCTGGCCACCACCCGCCCGCTCACGGCCGAGCAGGCGGAGTCCCGCGGGTACCACGGTCCTTCGACCGCTGGCGCGAACCGCGACGGCTGGGAACGGTGGGCGTACGCGCCGGGGTTCAACGATGCCTTCGCCGCTCTCCCGGCCGGTGCGTCCGAACGCTGCCTGGAACGCACGCGCCGGTCACTCGGCACCGGTGGCGGTGGGCAGGAGGCGTCCGAGACGGCGCAGCGTCTCACGTTCCTGGCGTCGGTCGCCGCCCGGCAGGACCCGACCGTGGCGAGGGCCGCGACCGCCTGGCGGACGTGCATGGCACCGAGCGGTCTGACGGACCTCCCCTCCGGGCCCGAGGGCATGCCGACCGGGTCGATGCGGGTGCTCAAGGTCGACGGTGACCAGGTGTCGCCGCTCTCGGACGAGGTGGGCGCCGCCGAGGTCGCGGTCGCCGAGCGGGACGTCCGCTGCCAGCGCTCGGCGGGGTACCGTCAGGCCCTGTACGACGCCGAGTGGTCGCGCCTCCTGCACGTCACGGCGCGCGATGCGGCCGTCCTGGCGGCGACGGAGCCCGACCAGGCGACCCTCGCCGCCCGGCTCGACCGTGTCGTCGAGCGGCTCGCGCCGGACGCGCCGACGGACGTCGACTGACACCGCGAGCGACGGAAGACGACGAAGGGGAGGCCCCGCGCACGACCCGCGCCGGGCCTCCCGTCCGTCGTGCGCCCGATCCACCGCGCGTGCGACACGCCCGGGCCGGTACTGGTAGGCTTGACCACGACTTCGGCGAGGGCCGCGTACGCGCGGCCGTGATCGACGCAGTGGGAGACCCGGCCAGACTCTGGGACCGTTCCTCACGCGTGCACGCGTTCGAGTTGCAACACCACAGACCCCCGATGCCGGCACTCCGGCGTCGTCCCCGACACCAGGAGGCATCATGGCTGACTACACCAAGCTCGCGGCGGAAGTCCGCACCAAGTTCGGCAAGGGTGCGGCGCGCAAGCTCCGCGCTGCCGACAAGATCCCCGCCGTCGTCTACGGCCACGGCACCGAGCCGAAGCACATCAGCCTGCCGGGCCACGAGACCATGCTGCTCGTCCGTACCGCCAACGCGGTCGTCGACCTCGACATCGAGGGTGCGGCCCAGCTCGCCCTCGTCAAGGACGTCCAGCGTGACCCGGTGCGCCAGATCATCGAGCACATCGACCTCGTCGTCCTCCGCCGTGGCGAGAAGGTCACCGTCGACGTCCCCGTGGTCGTCGAGGGCGAGTCCTTCTCCGGCACCATCCACGTGCAGGACCTCAACACCGTCTCGCTGCTCGTGCTGGCGACGGACATCCCCGAGCACGTCGTCGTCGACGTCGAGGGCCTCGAGGACGGCAAGCAGATCGTCGCCTCCGAGCTGACCCTCCCCGAGGGCGCCGAGCTCGAGACCGACCCCGAGGCACTCGTCGTGCAGATCGTCACCCCGCGTGGCACCGCTGACGACGAGGCCGCTGACGAGGCCTCCGCCGAGGCCGGCGCCGAAGCCGGTGCCGAGGGCGGCTCCGCCCCGGTCGACTCCGAGTAAGCAACACCCCGAAGAGGCATCTGGTCGACGCTGATGGCAGATCGTTCGTTCGTCGTGGTCGGGCTCGGGAACCCCGGGCCCGACTACTCGGGCAACCGCCACAACGTCGGCCAGATGGTCCTCGACGAACTGGCCGCCCGCATGGGTGCCACGTTCAAGAAGCACAAGACCCCGAACCAGGTCGCCGAGGGGCGCCTGGTGCCGGGTGGCCCGAAGCTCGTCCTCGCGAAGCCCGGGTCGTTCATGAACACCTCCGGGGGACCGGTCTCGGCCGTCCTCGGGTTCTACTCCGCGTCGCCGGAGGACCTGATCCTGGTCCACGACGAGCTCGACCTGCCGTTCGACACCGTGCGCCTCAAGGGCAACGGCGGGCACGGCGGCCACAACGGCATCCGTGACGTCATCAAGGCGACGAACACGAACGAGTTCGCCCGGGTGCGGGTCGGCATCGGCCGTCCGCCCGGTCGCCAGGACCCGGCCGACTACGTGCTGCGTGACTTCGCCGCAGCCGAGAAGAAGCTGCTGCCGAACCTGCTGGCCGACGCCGCCGACGCGGTCGAGGCGATCGTGACCGACGGCCTGCTCGCCGCGCAGCAGCGTTTCCACGCGCCCGCCTGACCGCAGGTCCTGACACCGGACCGGACGGGAGGCACGTCACGGCCCCGCCACGCGCCTCCTGTTCGCCCGTCGCGCACGGGGCGACCGCTGTCGGGGGCCGCCGGTACCATCGTGTGAGTGACGATCTCGGGCCTCATCCCTGCGCTCTCGCGCGCCTCCTCCTTCGATCGTGCGCTCCGTGCCGCTCCTCGTGACGCCGACTTCTCGGTCGTCGACGGGCTCCGCGTGCCGCTGTTCGCCGCGCTCCTGGCCGCTCGCACCGGCCCGCAGTGCGCCTTCGTCATCACCGCCACCGGCCGTGAAGCCGAGGCGGTGCGCGACGCCCTGAGCTGCACGATCCCGGACGCCGACGTCCTCGAGTTCCCGGCGTGGGAGACCCTGCCGCACGAGCGCCTCAGCCCGAGCCCGCAGACCGTCGGCACCCGCATCGCCACACTCCGTGCACTGCAGCGCTGGCAGGACACCCCGGCCGACGAGCGTCGCACGACCGTCGTCGTCGCCAGCGTGCGTGCGGCCCTGCAGCCGATCGCCGACAACCTCACCGAGCTCGCCCCGGTCGTCCTGCACACCGGGTCCCGTGGCAACGACCTCAGCCGGCTCGCCTCCCAGCTCGTCGACCTGGCCTACGCCCGCGTCGACCTGGTCACCCGTCGTGGCGAGTTCGCCGTCCGCGGTGGCATCCTCGACGTCTTCCCGCCGACCGCCGTCCACCCGGTCCGTGTCGACTTCTTCGGCGACGAGATCGACGGCGTCAAGGCGTTCTCCGTCGCCGACCAGCGTTCGACGGAGGACGACCTCGGCTCGGTCGAGCTGACGGCCTCCCGCGAACTGCTCCTCAGCGACGACGTCCGGCAGCGGGCGCGCGAGATGCTGCACGAGTTCCCGAACCTGTCCCAGATGCTGGCCAAGGTCGCCGAGGGGATCCCGGTCGAGGGCATGGAGTCCCTCGCACCCGCACTGGTCCGCAAGCTCGTCCCGGTCACCGACTACCTGCCCGAGGCAGCGACGATCGCGGTGTTCTCGCCCGAGCGGGTCAGCGGTCGCGCGCACAGCCTGGCCGAGACCAACCAGGAGTTCCTGCAGGCCGCCTGGAGCGCCGCGGTCGCCGGGGCGCAGGCGCCGATCGACCTCGACGCCGGCAACTTCATGACGGTGCAGCAGCTCAAGAACACCCGCGGGCAGCGCACATGGTGGACGGTGTCGCCGTTCGACTCCGGTGCCGACGAGCCGATCACCGACTCCGACGCCGTGGCCGAGGCGGGGGAGTACATCCGCGTGCCGGGCGAGTCGATCCCGAGCTTCGCGGGCAGCGCCGACGGAGCGGTCGCCCACGTCAAGGAGCTCACCGCCGACCAGTGGGCCGTCGTGGTGACCGCCCAGGGCCAGGGGCTCGTCGAACGGGCGGTGCAGGTGCTTGCCGACGCCGGGGTGGCCGCGCGCGCCGGGGCGTTGGACGGGCCTCCCGAACCGGGTGTCGCCATCGTCACGACCGCCAGCGTCGAGCACGGGTTCGCCGTCGCCGACCCGCGCATCGCGCTCTTCAGCGAAGCCGAGTTCTACGGCCGGAGCGTCCAGCAGGGCGCCCGGACGGTCAAGAAGCTGGCGAGCCGCCGGAAGAACGTCGTCGACCCGCTGCAGCTCAAGCCGGGCGACGTCGTCGTGCACGCGACCCACGGCATCGGCAAGTTCGTCGAGCTCGTCAGCCGAGAGGTCTCGAGCGGCGGCCGGAACGCCGTGAAGCAGCAGCGTGAGTACCTGGTGCTCGAGTACGCGCCGTCGAAGCGGAACTACCCGGGCGACAAGCTGTTCGTGCCGACCGACCAGCTCGACCAGCTGTCGCGGTACGTCGGTGGCGAGAACCCGACCCTGTCGAAGATGGGCGGCTCGGACTGGTCCGCGGCGAAGTCCAAGGCGCGCAAAGCCGTCCGTGACATCGCCGTCGACCTGGTCAAGCTGTACTCGGCTCGGATGGCGTCGAAGGGGCACGCGTTCGGCCCGGACACCCCGTGGCAGCGCGAGCTGGAAGAGGCGTTCCCGTTCGCGGAGACCGCTGACCAGTTGACCACCATCGACGAGATCAAGCGCGACATGGAGAGCCCGATCCCGATGGACCGGCTGCTCTCCGGCGACGTCGGCTACGGCAAGACCGAGGTCGCGATCCGTGCGGCGTTCAAGGCCGTGCAGGACGGCAAGCAGGTCGCGGTCCTCGTGCCGACCACACTGCTGGTCCGTCAGCACATGGAGACGTTCCAGGAGCGCTTCGCCGGGTTCCCGGTGAACCTCCGCGCCCTCAGCCGGTTCCAGACCGAGAAGGAGTCGAAGGAGACGCTCGCGGGCCTCGCCGACGGCACGGTCGACATCGTCATCGGCACACACCGGATCCTGTCGCAGAACGTGCAGTTCAAGGACGTCGGACTCGTCATCATCGACGAGGAGCAGCGGTTCGGCGTCGAGCACAAGGACCAGCTGAAGAAGCTCAAGACCAACGTCGACGTCCTGGCGATGTCCGCGACGCCGATCCCGCGCTCGCTCGAGATGGCGGTCACCGGCATCCGTGAGATGTCGACCCTGGCGACCCCGCCGGAGGACCGGCACCCGATCCTCACCTTCGTCGGGCCGCAGTCCGACCTGCAGGTCGCCGCGGCGATCAAGCGCGAGATGCTCCGCGAGGGGCAGGTGTTCTACGTGCACAACCGCGTCAAGGACATCCAGTCGGTCGCCTCCCACCTGGCCGAGATCGTGCCGGACGCCCGCATCGGCGTCGCGCACGGGCAGATGGCGGAGGGCACGCTCGAGCAGGTCATGGTCGACTTCTGGGAGCGCCGGTTCGACGTCCTGGTGTCGACGACGATCATCGAGACCGGCCTGGACATCGCGAACGCGAACACGCTGATCATCGACAAGGCCGACAAGTACGGCCTGTCACAGCTGCACCAGCTGCGCGGCCGGGTCGGTCGTGGCCGGGAGCGCGGCTACGCGTACTTCCTCTACGACGCCGAGAAGCCGCTGTCCGAGACCGCGCAGGACCGCCTCGAGACGATCGCCGCCAACAACGAGCTGGGCGCCGGCATGCAGGTCGCGATGAAGGACCTCGAGATCCGCGGCGCGGGAAACCTGCTCGGTGGCGAGCAGTCCGGCCACATCGCGGGCGTCGGCTTCGACCTGTACCTCCGCATGATCGGTGAGGCGGTGTCGCAGTTCCGCGGTGACGTCGCCGAGGGGCAGACCGAACTCCGGCTCGAGATCCCCGTCGACGCGCACATCCCGGACGACTACGTCGAGTCCGAGCGGCTGCGCCTCGAGGCGTACCAGAAGCTCTCCGCCGCCTCGGCCCCGGCCGCGCAGGCCGAGGCGATCGACATGGTCCTCGACGAGCTCACCGACCGCTACGGCACCCCGCCGCAGGCGGTCCTCACCCTCATCGAGGTCTCTCGTCTCCGCCGGATGGCGCAGCAGGTCGGCCTGTCCGACGTCGTCGTGATGGGGTCGAACCTCCGGGTCGCCGGCAAGGAACTGGCCGATTCGGCGCAGGTCCGGCTGAAGCGGATGTTCCCGGGGGCGCGCTGGTTCCCGCAGCAGGACGCGGCGAGCATCCCGGTGCCGAAGCCGCACGGCGAGACCCTGCCCGACGACGCGCTCATCGGCTGGGTGGAGAGCATCCTCACCGCCGTCTACGGCGCTCCGGCGCGCGAAGAGGCGTCGACGGTCTGACCGGCGATCCGACGTGATCGTCGCTCGCACCTGACGGACGGGAGGCCCGTGGCGGATCCGCCACGGGCCTCCCGTCCGTCAGACGGTCGCTACTCGGTCGCCTCGGCTTCGGAGAGCTCGCGACGCTGCCGGTAGCGGCGGGCGCGGACCGACACGACGACCGCGGAGGCGACCATCGCGATGCCGGAGCCGACGAGCACGGCGAGGACGCCCTCGTCGACGATCTCCTCGTTCGCGGCGAACGCCAGCTCGTTCATGAGCAGCGACACGGTGAACCCGATGCCGCCGAGGACCCCGACGGTCATCACCGAACCGAACGACAGGGTCGACCGGCCGGGCCCGCGGAACAGCCGACCCGCGACCGTGCCGAACAGGGTGATGCCGATGACCTTGCCGACCGGCAGCGCCAGGACCACACCCCAGAACGTCGGCGAGAGCTCAGCGATCCCGACCGCGGGGATGACCACCGCGGCGGAGACGAAGGCGAAGACCGGCAGGACGATGGCGTTCGACCACGGCTCGACGTGCTCGTGGAGCGTGCCGCCCGGACGGCGGGGGAGCACCAGGCCGAGCGCGACGCCGGCGATCGTCGCGTGCACCCCCGAGTGGTACACGAGCCACCAGGTCACCAGGCCGATGATGACCATCGCGACGATGAGGAACGGCTGCGCCCGGCTGCCAGGGCGCAGCCGTCGGCCGAGGACCGCGAAGACCACGAGCAGGACCGCCGCACCGCCGAGCGCTAGGAAGTCGGTGCCGTGCGCGAAGACCACCGCGATGATGACGATCGCGATGAGGTCGTCGAGGACGGCCAGGGCCAGCAGGAACACCCGGATCGTGGAGGGCAGGCCGCGACCGAACATCGCCAGGACTCCGAGTGCGAACGCGATGTCCGTCGCCGTCGGGATCGGCCAGCCGTGCGTGTACGGGGTGCCGGAGGTGACGAGCAGGTAGACCAGCGCCGGGACGAGCACACCGCCGACCGCTGCGATGGCGGGGACCACGGCGGTCTTGGGGTTCGCGAGTTCGCCGGCGACGAGTTCGTGCTTCAGCTCCACGGCGACGAGCAGGAAGAACACCGCCAGCAGGCCGTCGCTGACCCAGTGCGCGATCGACAGGTCCAGCCCGATCGCACCCCACGGGGTGTGCCAGTCGAGGCCGCGCTCGAGGCCCGGGCCGAGCGCGGTGTTCGCGATGACCAGGCCGAGGACGGCGGCGGACAGCAGCGCGATGGCGCTGAACCGGGGGGAACGGACGAAGGAGGGCATGCGACTCCGGAGGCGATTCGGGTACGGGGAACGGATCGTCGACCAGACTTCCCGACACGCCTCGACCATCCTACCGGCTGCACCCGCTGTCCGATCGGCGCCCGACGAGTCCGATCGGCGCGGAGCCGACGGTGGCAGCATGGCGGCATGACCTCCGTTGACGAACTCGTCGCCGTCGTGGACCGCCTGCTCGACCCCGAGCACGGATGCGTCTGGAACCGCGAGCAGACCCATGCGAGCCTCGCCCGCTACGCCGTCGAGGAGACCTACGAACTGGTCGACGCCATCGACGGCGACGACACCGACGAACTACGCGAAGAACTCGGCGACGTGCTCTATCAGGTGGTGTTGCACGCCGGGATGGCCGCGCACCAGGGGCGCTTCGACCTGGACGACGTCGCCGACGGTGTCCGCGAGAAGATGCAGCGCCGCCACCCGCACGTCTTCGGGGACGAGGAAGCGCACACCGTCGAGGACGTCGTCCGGGTCTGGCGTGCCGCGAAGGCCGCCGAGAAGGCGGGACGCAGCAGCGTGTACGCCGGAGTGCCGCGGGCGATGCCGCCGCTCGAGCGTGCGGTGAAGCTGTTCGAACGACTGGAGGAGCGTGGGGACCTGCACGCAGCGGTCGCCTCGGTCGCGGACGGCAGCGTCGTGGAGCAGGTCGGGGCGGACGTCGGGGTGGACGTCGGGACCGCTGGTCTGGCCGTGGACGAGGCGGTCCAGCAGCCGTTCGGCAGCCGTGTCGACGTCGCCTGGGGAGCGGGGATGCTCGCCGAGGTGGCGGTGGTGCACGAGCAGGGGATCGACCCGGTGGCCAGCCTGCGGGCGGCGGTGACGCTGCTGGAGGCGGCAGCTCGCCAGGCGGAGGAAGAGTCGGCGGTGGCACCGGACACCACGGCACCGGACCCCGCAGCGGAGTAGGGCGCCGTAGCGGTGCTGGACTCGGCGCCGGAGCGCGCGCACGGAGACGAAGAGCGGGCGTCCTCCTAGCCCGAAAAAGGAGGACGCCCGCGAGCGGGAGAAGACGCCACCAGGGAGCAACGTCGTCAGGGGATCCCGCTCGAACCGCGTGGGCGTTTGCAGCACTTGCCCTCGCTGACGACCGATGCGTGGATCAGGCACCCACCGGCCGAGGTTCTGGATGAAGCATATCAGCGGACACCAGCGGTCTGCAACCGCCCCCGGTGCTCTGCGAGAATCGACCACATGGCGACGACCGTGACGGCCCCCCGGGGCATGCGAGACCACCTCCCGGCCGACAAGGCGCGGCGCGAGCACGTGCTCGGCGTCATCCGGGGTGTCTACGCGCGCCACGGGTTCGACGAGATCGAGACTCCCGTGCTCGAGGACGCTGCTCGCCTGCACTCGGGACTCGGCGGCGACAACGAGAAGCTCGCGTTCGCGGTCATGAAGCGCGGCCTGGGCGTCGACGACCTGCACCGGGCCGAGGCTCCGCTGGAGCTCGCCGACCTCGGCCTCCGGTTCGACCTGACCGTGCCGCTCGCCCGCTTCTACGCGTCCCACCGCGCCGAGCTGCCCACCGTCTTCCGTGCCGTGCAGATCGCGCCGGTCTGGCGGGCCGAGCGACCGCAGAAGGGCCGCTACCGCCAGTTCGTGCAGTGCGACATCGACATCCTCGGCGAGCCCGGGCAGCTGGCCGAGATCGAACTGATCCGTGCGACCACGGCGGCGCTCGACGCCCTGGGCATCGCCGGCACGTCGATCCGCATCAACGACCGCCGGATCCTGCTCGCGCTCCTCGCCTCGTGGGGGATCGCCGAGCAGGCGGCCGCCGACCGGGCGCTCATCACGGTCGACAAGCTCGACAAGATCGGACCGGACGGCGTCGCGAAGGAACTCGGCGAGACGCTGGAGATCGACGGCGCCGGGCTCGCCGACACGATCCGCGCGCTCGAGTCCGCCGACTGGGACAGCGTCCGCGGCGCCGCGTGGTTGGACGCCGAGGCCTTCGCGGACCTCGAGCGCCTGCGGGCCGCGCTGCCGGGCGTCGACCTGCGCTTCGACCCGACGCTCGTGCGCGGCATGGGGTACTACACCGGGACGATCTTCGAGGTCGCCCACCCGGACTTCGGCTACAGCCTGGGCGGCGGCGGGCGCTACGACGGCATGATCGGCCGCTTCCTCGGCCAGGACGTGCCGGCGGTCGGGTTCTCGCTCGGGTTCGAGCGGCTCGTCGACCTGGTCACGCTGCCGGACGCCGACGCGGACGACGCCGTCGTGCTCGTGTACGACAAGGACATCGACCCGGTGCGCCTCGCCGCACTCAAGACCGAGGCCCTCGGGTCGCACCACCGGGTGCGCCTCGAGAAGCGCACGAAGAACATGAAGAACCTGCTCGCCGGCCTGGTGGAGCAGGGCTTCGGGTCGTTCGCGACGGTGGACTCCGACACGACGACGCTCGACGGCGTCGTGTTCCGGTCGCTCGCCTGATCGACGCCCACCGGTCATCCACAGGCCGCCGTCGGCAATGACCGGCGTCGCTAGGATCGACCGTGAACCACAACAACCCAACGACAGGGAGTACCCAGTGGCAGTGATCGATGCCGTAGGCGCACGCGAAGTCCTCGATTCCCGAGGCAACCCGACGGTCGAGGTCGAGGTCCTCCTGGATGACGGCGTCGTCTCGCGCGCGCTCGTTCCCTCCGGTGCCTCCACCGGCGCCTTCGAAGCGTACGAACTGCGTGACGGCGACGACTCGCGTTACGGCGGCAAGGGCGTCCTCAAGGCCGTCGAGGCCGTGCTCGACGAGATCGGCCCGGCGCTCGAGGGCTTCGACGCCACCGACCAGCGCCTCGTCGACGCCGCGCTCATCGAGCTCGACGGCACCGAGAACAAGTCCCGCCTCGGCGCGAACGCGATCCTCGGCGCCTCGCTCGCCGTCGCCCGTGCCGCGGCCGACTCGGTCGACCTGCCGCTGTTCCGCTACCTCGGTGGCCCGAACGCGCACACGCTGCCGGTCCCGCTCATGAATGTCGTCAACGGCGGTGCCCACGCGGACACCAACGTCGACATCCAGGAGTTCTTCCTGGTGCCCTACGGCGCCGAGTCCTTCTCGGAAGCGCTCCGCTGGGGCGTCGAGACCTACCACGCGCTCAAGGGCGAGCTGAAGAAGCAGGGTCTGGCGACCGGCCTCGGCGACGAGGGCGGCTTCGCTCCGGAGCTCGCCTCGAACCGTGCAGCGCTCGACTTCCTGCTCGCCGCCATCGAGAAGGCCGGCTTCACCCCGGGCAAGGACATCGCGCTGGGCCTCGACGTCGCCAGCACCGAGTTCTTCCACGACGGCAAGTACGCGTTCGAGGGCAAGCAGCTCTCCAGCCAGGAGTTCACCCAGTACTTCGTCGACCTGGCACGCGACTACCCGCTCGCCACGATCGAGGACCCGCTGGCCGAGGACGACTGGGAGGGCTGGACCCACCTGACCGCCGAGCTCGGCTCGAAGCTGCAGATCGTCGGCGACGACCTCTACGTCACGAACCCGAAGCGTCTGCAGCGCGGCATCGACGAGAAGGCCGGCAACTCGATCCTGGTCAAGGTGAACCAGATCGGCACGCTGACCGAGACCCTCGACGCGGTCTCGCTCGCCCAGCGCCACGGCATGACGGCGATCCTCTCCCACCGCTCCGGCGAGACCGAGGACACCACCATCGCCGACATCGCGGTCGCGGTCGACGGCGGCCAGATCAAGACCGGTGCGCCGGCCCGTTCGGACCGTGTCGCGAAGTACAACCAGCTCCTCCGCATCGAGGAAGAGCTCGGCGACGCCGCGGTCTACGCCGGCCGCTCGGCGTTCCCGCGCTCGGCCTCGCTGTAACCAGCACCCTCGGAACGCCGTCCTCCCCGCTGGGGAGGGCGGCGTTCTGCCGTGTCCACGAGCCGGGGGCGTACCCGGGGAGGTGCGGCGGGCCTCCCGACCGAGACGCCCCCGTCTGCGGATGGCGCCGCGCTCTGGGTGAGACGCCGCGGATCACGGCGGTGTCTTGCGAACTTCGCGGCGTCTCGCGGACTTCACGGCGTCTCGCCGTCAGACCGGGAGGCCCGTGGCGCGCCTCCAGACCGGCTTGCCGTCCCTGAGAGGGTCCGGCACACGCGCGTGCCGCAGGTGGCGGACCCCCGGCGCCGCGTTATCGTCGAGACGTGCCCAGCCAGAAGCCCCGTGTCCGCCGCGTCCCCGTGGCGATGCCCGAGGGAGCCGCCGCGGAGCAGCCCTGGTACCGTTCCCTGCACTTCTCCGGCTTCAGCCTGCTGATGCTCGCCATCATCGTGCTCTTCGTCGTGGTCCTGGCGCCCTCGCTCCGCACCCTGGTGCAGCAGCAGGAGCAGATCACCGGCATGCAGCGACAGGTGGCGGCGCAGAAGGCCGACGTGGCGCAGAAGAAGCACGACCTGGCGCGCTGGGACGACCCCGCCTACATCGAGGCGCAGGCCCGCGACCGCCTGCTCTACGTGTACCCCGGCGAGGAGAGCTACCTCGTGATGGGTGCCGAGAAGGGCACCACGGCGACGCCGGCGCCCACCACGGACTCCGGGACGCCGGTCAGCTCGAGCGTGCAGACCCCGAAGGTGGACTGGGTCCAGTCGATGCTGTCCTCGGTGCTGCAGGCCGGCCTGTCCGACGAGACCCGCAGCGAACTCGAGCGCAGCGGCAGCACGGACAGCACGGACAGCACGGACAGCGGCTCGTCATCGAAGTAGGGCCGACGCCGGGATTCCGGTAGGCTCACGTCCCCGTGACGACCCCTCCGTTCGACCCGCCGACCGCCCACGACGTCCGGGTGGTGTCCGCCCAGCTCGGACGTCCCGCTCGTGACGTCATCGGCATCGCGGCGCGCTGCGTCTGCGGCAACCCGACGGTCGTGTCCACGAAGCCCCGCCTGGGCAACGGCACCCCGTTCCCGACGCTGTACTACCTGTGCCACCCCGCTGCCACCGCGGCGGTCAGCACCCTCGAGGCGAACCAGGTCATGCCCGAACTGGCCGCCCTCCTCGAGGACCCCGACACCGCTGAGCAGTACCGCCGCGCACACCAGGCGTACCTCGACGACCGCGAGTCGATCGAGCACGTCGAGGAGATCGTGGGCATCAGCGCGGGCGGCATGCCCACCCGCGTCAAGTGCCTGCACGCGCTCGTCGGTCACGCCCTCGCCGCCGGCCCCGGAGTCAACCCCATCGGCGACCTCGCGCTGGAGCGCGCGGACTGGTCGCCCTCCCGGTGTGAATGCCGGGCATATGATGAGGATGCAGACGCCGGAGTCGGGGCGGGTGGCGGCGAGAACTGACCAGCCTCCCAGCAGCTCACCCCACCCCAAGGAGAACACGAACCGTGCCCAAGATCCTCGTCGTCGGCGGCGGTTACGCCGGCTTCTACACCGCCTGGAAGCTCGAGAAGCACCTTCGCAAGGGCGAAGCCGACGTCGTCATGGTGGACCCGTTGCCGTACATGACGTACCAGCCGTTCCTGCCCGAGGTCGCCGCCGGCTCCATCGAGCCGCGTCACGCCGTGGTCTCGCACCGCCGTCACCTCAAGTCGACGCGCGTCGTCACCGCGAAGGTCACCAAGGTCGACCACGCGAACCGCACCGCGACGATCACCCCCGAGCTCGGCGAGCCGTGGGAAGAGTCCTACGACCAGATCGTCATGACGGCCGGCGCCGTGTCCCGCACGTTCCCGATCCCGGGCGTCGCGGACGAGGCCATCGGCCTGAAGACCATCGAAGAGGCCGCCGCGATCCGCGACAAGATCCTCACCAACTTCGCCAAGGCCGCCAACATGCCGGCCGGCCCCGAGCGGCAGCGTCTGCTCACGGTCGTCGTCGTCGGTGGTGGCTTCGCCGGCATCGAGGTGTTCGCCGAGCTCCGCTCCTTCGTGTCCGACCTGCTCAGCAGCTACCCGCAGATCGCCTTCGAGGACACGCACTTCCACCTGGTCGAGGCGATGGGCCGCATCATGCCCGAGGTCTCGCTCGAGACCTCGCACTGGGTGCTCAAGAACCTCGCCGAGCGCGGTGCCACGGTGCACCTCGAGACGCAGCTGGCCTCGGCCGTGGGCGGCGTCTGCCAGCTCAAGGCCAAGGACGAGTCGATCGAGGTCATCGAGTCCGACCTGATCATCTGGACCGCTGGCGTCATGGCGAACCCGATGGTCAAGGGCACCGACTTCCCGCTCGAGCCCCGCGGCCGCATCACCGTGCAGCCCGACCTCCGCATCGTCGACGAGGACACCGTCATCACCGACGCCTGGGCCTGCGGTGACGTCGCGGCGGTCCCGGACCTCACCGGCGGTGGCGTCGGCGGCATGTGCGTCCCGAACGCCCAGCACGCGGTCCGTCAGGCCAAGCAGCTCGCCAAGAACCTCGTCGCCACCATCCGCGGCGAAGCGACCGTCGACTACAAGCACGAGAACCTCGGCGCCGTCGCGGGCCTCGGTCTCGGCATCGGTGTGTTCCAGTCCGGCAAGTTCGCCATGAAGGGCTTCCTCGCCTGGGGTGCCCACCGCGGCTACCACGGTCTGGCCATGCCGTCGTGGGAGCGCAAGATCCGCGTCGTCGGCGACTGGGTCGGCAACTTCTTCCTGGGCCGCGACATCGCGTCCCTCGACGACCGCGAGACCCCGCGTGCGGCGTTCGAGGCCTGGGCCTCCCGCCCGAAGCCGGCCGTCGAGGCCGCTCCGGAAGCGGAGTCCCCGGCCGCCGGCCAGCCCGCGGATGCAGCGGGTCCCGCCTACGCGACGCCCGCCGAGGACGTCTCGAAGGAAGCCGCGCCCGTCGGCGCCGGTGAGTCGGCGAAGACCGAGTAAGCAGGCCGAGCGGACAGCTCGAGCACGTCCGAGAGCGGGCGGTCACCCCATGGGTGGCCGCCCGCTCCCGCGTCGGTAGGCTGATCGGGCCCGACCGGCCGCGGTCGTGCGCCCCCGTGGCCCAATCGGTAGAGGCACGCGACTTAAAATCGCTGAGTTGTGGGTTCGAGTCCCACCGGGGGTACGAGAACCGGACGGGCACCCGACTCAACATCGCTGAGTTGTGGGTTCGAGTCCCACCGGGGGTACGAGAACCGGAGGGGCACCCGAACCGGACGGGCGCCCGGACTCGTTACGCTGACCCTGTGGTCGGGATCGGGAGCGCGCTGACGAACCTCCGGGACGCCCTCCGGCGCCCCGAGGCCCACGTCGAGGTCATCGACGGCGAGACCGTCCCGATCGGCATGCTCCTCGGCACGCTCGGCGCCCTGCTGCTGGACGCCGGGAGCTCGGTCACCGACGTCCGCTCGGCCCTCGAGAAGACCCGCGACGCCGCCGGGGTCGACGGCCTGGCGATCGGCGTCCTGCCGGCGCTGGTGATCGTCAGCGAGGCGGCCACCGGTGCCGCCACCATCGTGAACGCCGAGGGCATCGAACTGTCGTTCCGGCAGTCCGCACGCGCGAACCGCCTGGTCCTCGGACTCGAACGGGGCGCCATCGCCCTGGCCGAGATCCCCGCACGGGTCCGCAGCATCCGGCAGGGCACCCGTCCGCCGGCGCCGCTGCCCTGGGTGCTCGGCAACGCGCTGACGTCGGCTGGCCTGGCGGTCGTGTTCCGCTGCCCGTGGTGGGCGGTCCTGGTCGCGCTGGCGGTCGGCGCCCTCGTCGGTGTGATCGGTCTGCTGCTCCGGCGCTTCCGGGAGGCCATCGCCGTCGTCCCGTTCCTCGCGGCGTTCTGTGCGACCGCGGTCGTCGGGCTCGTAGCCGCGAGCACCGGGTTCGACCACGTCCCCCTCTACGCCGTCTGCGCCCCGGTCGCGGTGTTCGTGCCGGGAGCGCTGATCACCAACGCCCTGCTCGAGCTCACCGCGGCGGACATCGTCACCGGCTCGGCCCGGCTGATGCAGGGCCTCATCATGCTCGGCTTCATGGCGGCGGGCATCGCGGCCGGCAGCGCCGTCACCGGTCTGCACGTCGACCCGACCTCGGCGGCCCTGGTCGGTGAGGTCGCCGGCATCGGCACGGACCGCGCCGGGTGGGAGGCCGTGCCACCACTGTGGGCGTCCTGGGTCGCCGTCGTGGTCCTGGCGACCGGCATCAGCCTGGTCTTCGGGTCGGGCTGGCGGCTCACCGCGGCCTCGGTCGTCGTGATGGTCACCGCCTACGCGGTCGTCTCGTGGCTGACCCCGTTCAGCGGCAGCGTCGTCGCGACTGGGTTGGCCGCCGCACTGCTCTTCGTCGCGACGCGTGTGCTGGAGCGGATCGTGCCCGTCATCCCGGCGACGGTGTCCTTCCGTCCGGCGTTCCTGCTGCTCGTCCCGGGCACGGTCGGGCTGGTCGCGCTCTCGACCTTCGACGCCGGGGCCCTCGCGACGCCGCTCGCGACGTTCATCAGCCTCTGCGTCGGCACGAAGATCGGCGGCCTCCTGCCCGGCCTCTTCGCCCGCTCGGCCCCGACGCACTGACGCATAGGCGCGCGGACGCCCCAACGCCCGATGCACTGATGCACTGACGCGCTGACGCGCTGATCGGCGGAAGCATCGGCGTGCCAACGAGGTGGCGACCGGGCCGGGCCAGGCCGGGCCGCGCCCGACGGCGGTCCGGCGCACCCCGGCCCGCTCCGGTCGCCGGACACGGATCGGTGACGGTGCCGACGACGGACGGGAGGCCCGGTCGGGTCGCCGGACACGGATCGGTGACGGTGCCGACGACGGACGGGAGGCCCGTGGCGGGGCCGCGTCGAGCCTCCCGGCTGGTCGGACCGTCCGGTCCACCGGCCGCGCCGGACCCGGGTCAGGACCGGACGGCGGGCCCGTCGAACCGGAGCCATGCCCAGGCAGCAGCTGCCGCGACCAGGACCACGCCGACACCGGTCGCCATCGCGGCGACCGGGACGTGCGTGCCGGCCGCACCGGAGTAGACCGCGGCGGCGAGACCGACGCCGACCGCCGCGAGGGCCGCGTACCGGGGCCGGGAGACCGAGGCGAGTGCGGCGCCCGCCGTCCCGCGGAGGGGCAGCAGCGTGACGACCAGCGAGCCGAGGCCACCGACGCAGAGGGTGCTGGCGAACTCGGAGACGAGCGATCCGGCGAAGCCGACGGACGGGGTGACGCTGTGCAGGACCCAGCCGACGACCGCGAGGACGAGCAGCGCGACCGATCGCCAGGTGGCGCTCCGCGCGCAGGCGGCGACGCTGCGGCCGAGGTGCAGGGCGGCGGTGTCGAGGTCGGTCCGGGCCACCGGCACCAGCAGGACGCCGACGACGAGGGCGGGGGAGAGGTCGCCGGCACGGGTCAGCCCGCTCGCCAGGACCGCGGCGAGGAGCAGGCCGGGGGAGAGCCGGTACGTGACGGTGTGGCGGTCCTCGCCCGCGGTCCAGCGGGTGGCGAGGACGACGGCCGCACTGAGCACCGCGACTCCGGCGACGACGCCGATCGCGAGACGGACGTAGCGGGCCTCGAGGGCGATGCCGGTGCCGAGGAGGGCGAGCAGACCGGCGACGGCGATCCCGATCGTGACGGTGACCCAGCTCGCCACGGCGTCGTCACCGCGGCGGCGTTCCGAGCGGGTGCGGTTCCGGCCGGTGAAGCGGGCTGCACCGAACGGGATCCGTCCGCGCAGGGCACCGGCGAGGACCCGCCCCGGGCCGGCGACGAGCAGGAGGAACGCGGCGGCGACCCCGCCGGCGATGGCGAGGGTGCGCCACGAGAACGCGGACTGGATGGTGGGGACGGCGTGGTCGTACCCGGTCGCGACGGTCCAGTCACCGGCGGGACCCGTCCAGTCGGGGCCGCCGGCGTGGCTGCTCGGGCCTCCACCGGGCAGTGCGCTGCCGGGGGTCCCGTCGCCGCTGGTGCCCGTGCCGGTGCCGTCCGTCGGTCCGGTGCCGCCGGTCGGGCCTGCGCCGGACCCGCTGGTCGGGCCGGTGGTGCTGTCGGCGCTGCCGGGTCCGCTGCCGTGCGTCCCACCGCCGTGCGTCCCGCCACCGGGGGTGCCGCTGCCGGCTCCGCTGCCGGGGGTCGCCCCGGGCGTGCTGGTCGTCGGGGTCGCGGACGCGTCGCCGGTGACCCGGAAGGTGGTGGCGCTCGCGGCCGCCGAGGTGTTGCCCGCTTCGTCCTGTGCGACCGCCCGGATCTCGTGCGTGCCGGCGCGGAGGCTGTCCGCGACCCGGCAGGACCACGTCCCGTCCGCAGCGACCGACGCCCGGCACACCGCGGTCGAGTCGACGTACGCGGTGACGACCGTCTGTGGTTCGGCGGTCCCCGCGATGCGCACGCGCTGAGGACCGACGGCGCCGGATCCGGCCGGCGCGGTGATCCGTGGCGCAGCGGGCGCGGTCCGGTCGACGACGAGGGTCCGCGCGGCGGAGGCGGCGCTCCGGAGGTCCGACCGGTACCCGGTGGCGGTGCTCGCGGTCTGGGTGGCGCTGACACTGACGGTGCCCTCGGCCGGGGCGCTCGCACCGGATCCCCACCGGGCAGTCCATGTGCCGGCAGCGGTGACGACGGCGGTCAGCACCGCGGTGGAACCGGACCGGCTGACGGTGACCGTGGCGCCGGGGTGGCCCGTCCCGGTGACCGTCCCCGTGGTGGGCCGTCGGGCGTCGATGGTCGGCGGCACGATGACGTCCGACGGAGCGGCGTCGGCACTCGGCAGGGCGGAGGCCGTCGTGTCGAGGACGGTGAAGACCTGCGCGGGGCCGGAGCGCACCGTCCCGACGCAGGACCACGAGCCGGCGGTGCTCGTGAGGGCACGGCAGACCGAGGCCGAGGGGACGGCGGGTTCGGCGACCCGCACCTGGTGCCCGGGGGTCGCCCGTCCGGAGAAGCGGGCGAGGGCGGTGGTGATGTCCCCCGGGTCGACGATCGTCGGCGCGGTCGGGGTACTGCCGGAGGGCGGGGTGGGGGAGGGCGTCGGGGCGGGGCTCGCCGCGTCCCCGGCGCCGGGGGCCGGCACGGGGTTCGAGAAGACGGGGGCGGGCTTCGCGGCGTCGCTGTTGCCCGGATCGGTGCCGGTGCCGTCTTCGGTGGAGGAGCCGGTACCCGCGGTGGTCCCGCTGCCCGTGGTGCCGGTCGCCGTGGCGGTCCCGCTGCCCGTGGTCGTGTCGGCTCCGGGGAGCGTGGTCGCGAGGGCGGGCACGGATGCCAGGGGCAGGAGCGTCAGACCGAGTGCCGCGACCAGCAGGCGTGCCGCGGTCCTCCGGGGTCGTCGACGACGGGCGTCACCCCTGACGTCCTGGTGCTGCACGTTGTCCCCGGCCGTGTCCATCCTGTCCATCCCACGCGATCCGGGCGCTCCGGTCAACACCCCGCGCGGAGGAAGGCCCCGCTTCCGCGCCTCCGCGGCCGTTCCGGGTCGTTGTCCGGGTCCGTTCCGGATGCGCCCCGCGAACCGGGTGTGCATCACTCGGGAATCGGCCGTGAAGATCGGTCCTCAGCGAGGGCGCTCAGAGGCGCTCGGTAGGATCGATCCGGACCGCTGAGGTCCCACCCAGCGGGCTGCGGAGGTCCGCATGCAACTGCGGCCCGACGCGCAAAGGAGTACGCCCGAATGGACACCGGAGTCGTCACGACACTCATCGTGATCGGCGTTGTGGTCGTCGTCCTCGTGGTGATCGGGATCTGGTTCTGGTCGAGCCAGAAGTCCCTCACCGCGCTGCAGCACCGCGTCGACACCGCCTGGGCCGAGATCGCCGCCCACCTGCAGGAACGCGCCGAACTCATCCCCACCATCGTGGACACCGTGCAGGGTCATGCCGCGCACGAGAAGTCGGCGATCACGGCCGTGACCGACGCCCGCGCCGAGACCCTGGCCGCGCGCGATGCCGTCGCCGCTTCGGCTGCGGAAGGGCACATGCAGAAGGCGCTGAAGGGTGTGTTCCGCATCGCCGAGGGGTACCCGCAGCTGCAGTCCAGCCAGTCGTTCCTCGAGCTCCAGTCGCGGCTGGTGTCCACGGAGGACAAGATCCAGTCCGCCCGCCGGCACTACAACGGCGGCGTGCGCGAGCTCAACACGAAGGTGCAGTCGTTCCCGGCCTCGAGCATCGCGAAGCGTCGCGGTGTCGGCCAGGCGCCGTTCTTCGAGACCGCCGAACCGGCTGCGATCGCCGAACCGCCGCGGGTGCAGTTCTAGCGAGCCGCCCCGCAGGGAGCTGGTCGGTAGTCACCCGATCGGCCGTCACCCGATCGGCACGACCCCGAGCGCTGCCCGCAGGGCCCCGGCCGCTGTCCCGCGGTCGGTGACCTCGACCCCGTCGAGCCCCTGCCACGCGGCCGTCCGCCGCAGCAACGCGGCCAACCGCTCGACGTCGATCCGCGCTCCGGGCTCGTGCCAGGCCGTCCGGACGTGCAGCACACCGCGCTGCCGGTCGCTCTTCAGGTCGATCCGACCGACCAGGGCGTCGTCCTGCAGCACCGGCAGCACGTAGTACCCGAACACCCGCTTCGGTGCCGGTGTGTAGATCTCGATCCGGTAGTGGAAGCCGAACAGCCGCTCGGCCCGGGGACGGAACCACACCACCGGGTCGAAGGGGCTGAGCACGGCGTCGACCTCGACCCGGCGGGGCACCCGGGCGTCCACGTGCATCCATGCCCGGTCGCGCCACCCCTCGACCGACACCGGCACCAGTTCGCCGGCGTCCTGCAGCTCGGTGATCGCGGCAGCGGTGTCGTCGGAGCGCAGCCGGTGGTGGTCGGCCAGATCTGCACGGGTGCCGACACCGACGGCACGGGCCGAACGGCGGACGAGCTCCCGCACGGCGTCGGCCCGGTCGGGGGCGGCTGCGAAGTACCCCGACGGCAGCACCTGCTCCGGCAGCGCGTAGACCCGCTCGAACCCGGCGCGTCCGGCACTGACGACGTTACCCCAGCGGAAGAGCTGTTCGAGCCCGTGCTTCACGTCGCTCCAGCCCCACCACGGACCCCGTCGGACGTTCGACTCGTGTTCGACGGCGCTCGCGGGCATCGGCCCCTCGGCGGCGAGCAGGGTCAGCAGCTCGGTCCGGACCCGAGCGGTCTGCTCGACGCCGGCGATGCGCAGTGGGTTCGTGGTGTCGCGCTGCCGGTACGCGTCCATCCGCCACCGGAACAGCCGGAGGTCGTCGCGGGGGACGAAGGCGGCCTCGTGCGCCCAGTACTCGATCCACGGGCTGCGCTGCGTCAGCGTCAACCGGTCGAGGGCGCTCTTGTCGTAGGGACCCAGGCGAGCGAAGAGCGGCAGGTAGTGACTGCGCTCGAAGACGTTCACCGAGTCGATCTGCAGGACCCCGAGTCGGGCGAGGCCGGCCGACACCGCCCGGGTCGGCGCGAGGGCGGTCGAACCGGTCGTCGGCGCCCGGCCGAACCCCTGCGCGGCCAGGGCGACCCGGCGGGCCTCGGCGGCGGAGAGCGTGGTCCTGACCATGACGGGAACGCTACCGAGCCCCGCCGACGCCCGGATCAGCCCGGCGTCGGACGTCACACATGCCGCGACCGGCACCTCCCCGGTTCCGCGTGGATACAGTGGCGGAATGGCATGGGGAAAGAAGACTCATCCCGACCCCGTGGTCGAGGACTCGGTACCGCTCGGCATGCGCATCGCGGGGGCGTTCTCGTGGCGCGTGCTCGTCGTCGCGGGCGTCATCGCCCTCTTCATCTGGCTGATGACGATCTTCAGCGAGATCCTCGTCCCCTTCCTCATCGGCGTCGTGATCTCCGCCCTGCTCGTGCCGATCTCGAACCGGCTGCAGCGCTGGCACGTCCCGAAGTGGCTCGCGGTGATCATCAGCCTGCTGGGCGGGCTCGCCGCGGTGGCCGCCCTGGTGTGGCTCGTGATCGACCAGATCATCGCCTCGTACCCGTCCCTCCGCGACCGCACGGTGTCCCAGTACGGCAACGTGCGGCAGTTCGTGCTCAACTCCGGATTCGGGATCTCACAGAAAGACGTCAACCAGTGGCTCGATGAAGCCACGAAGTGGGTGCAGGACCACTCGGGCACGATCCTGTCCGGCGTCGCGAGCGCCGGGTCGAGCGCCACGCACGTCTTCGAGGCGCTGTTCATCATCCTCTTCACCACGATCTTCCTGCTCATCGACGGCAAGAACGTCTGGCGCTGGACCGTCCGACTCTTCCCGCGCAAGGCCCGCGCGACCGTCGACGGTGCGGGTGTCGCCGGCTGGATCACCCTGACGAGCTTCATCCGGGTGCAGATCTTCGTCGCGTTCGTCGACGCAGTCGGCATCGGTCTCGGCGCCTTCATCGTCGGGCTGTTCTTCGGCGGCATGCCCCTGGTGATCCCGATCGCCGCGATCGTGTTCCTCGGCGCGTTCATCCCGGTCGTCGGTGCGATCGTCACGGGCTTCCTGGCCGTCTTCGTCGCGCTCATCTTCAACGGGCCGCTCGCCGCCGTCCTGGTGCTCGGCGTCGTCCTGCTCGTCCAGCAGATCGAGGGCCACATCCTGCAGCCGCTCGTGATGGGCAACGCGGTCAAGGTGCACCCGCTGGCCGTAGTGCTCGGCGTGACCGCAGCCTCCGGTCTCGCCGGCATCTCCGGTGCGTTCTTCGCCGTCCCGCTCATCGCCACCCTGAACGCCATGGTCACGACCATCGCGAGCGGGCGCTGGCGGGGGCTCGACTCCGACCACGTCCTCGAGGCCACCCCGAAGCGCGGCCAACACGGGCGCATCCAGCTGCGGCGACGGCGGCACCAGGTCGGCGACGACGTCCCGGCGCCGGGCTCCGACGACGGTCCGGCCGCCGAGCCGGGCACCGCCAGCACCAACTGAGCGTCACGTGACAGCCGGACGCTCCGCGACCGACGATGATGGGACCGTGACCGACACGACTGCATCGCCGATCCCCACGCTCGCCGACATCGAAGCGGCGCGCGAGACGATCGCCGGCGTCGCCCGGGTCACGCCGATGGAGACGTCGAAGTTCCTCGAGGGGCTGCTCGGCTCCCCGGTGCACCTGAAGTGCGAGAACCTGCAGCGCACCGGCGCGTACAAGGTCCGCGGCGCCTACAACCGCCTGTCGACCCTGTCGGCGGCCGAGCGGGAAGCGGGGGTCGTCGCCGCCAGCGCCGGCAACCACGCCCAGGGGGTCGCCTTCGCCGCCCGCGAGCTCGGCATCCCCGCCACGATCTTCACCCCGGTCGGGGTCGCCCTGCCGAAGCTGCAGGCCACCCGTCGGTACGGGGCCGACGTGGTGCTCCGCGGCCACTCCGTCGAAGAGGCACTGTCCGCCGCGAAGGAGTTCGCGGCCCGCACCGGAGCCGTCTTCATCCCGCCGTTCGACCACCCCGCCGTGATCGCCGGCCAGGGCACGCTCGGGTTCGAGATCCTCGACCAGGTGCCCGACGTCGACACGGTCGTCGTCCCGATCGGCGGTGGCGGGGTCATCTCCGGCATCGCGATCGCCGTCAAGGGCCTCGCCGAACGCCAGGGCCGGACCATCCGGGTCATCGGCGTACAGGCCGAGAACGCCGCCGCCTACCCGTCGTCCATCGCCGCGGGGGAGCCGCTGACGATCACCACCTCGCCGACGATCTCGGACGGCATCGCGGTCGCGCGTCCGGGCGACATGAACTTCCCGATCATCCGGGACCTCGTCGACGAGGTCGTCACCGTCTCGGACGACGACACCGCCCGGGCCCTGCTCGTGCTGCTCGAGCGCGCCAAGCTCGTGGTCGAGGCAGCGGGCGCGGTCGGCGTCGCCGCGATCATGTCCGGCGCCGTGCACGACACCGGCCGGACCGTCGTCCTGCTGAGCGGCGGCAACATCGACCCGCTCATGATGGAGCGCATCATCACCCGTGGGCTCGTCGCCGCGTCGCGCTACATCGGCATCCGGATCATGCTGCCGGACCGTCCCGGGCAGCTCGCCCGCGTGTCCCAGATCATCTCGGACGCCGGCGCGAACGTCGTGGAGGTCCTGCACACCCGGCACGGCCAGGGGCTCGTCATCAACGAGGTCGGACTCGACCTGTCCATCGAGGCGCGCGGCCCCGACCACGCCGACGAGGTGATGGCCCGCCTGCAGGAGGCCGGGTTCCGTCCGGAGCAGCTCATCAACTGACGGGTCCTCCGCGCGCGGTCCCGAGACACCCGGAACGTCCTGGAGGCCCGCCACGGCTCCGACGTTCGGCGCGCGTCGGGCGCACCACGCGCCTCCCGGTCGGACGCGTCAGCGCAGCGCACGGATCCGCGCGCCAGGCGTCAGCGAGCCGTGAGGAGTGCCCCGCACGGGTGCTGCCGGGGCGAGGCTCGTCGGCATGACCTTGACCGCCATCCTCCCGTCGCTCCGTGCCTCGATCCCCGACCCGCTCGACCCGTCGGCCTGGCCGGCGCACACCGAGCCCACGACCGACGACGTGCGCGTCAGTGCGGTGTCGATGGCCCGGTTGGCCGACGTCGCCGGCACCCCGTGCGTGCACACGGCGGAGGAGGCACCGCCCCGCTACCGCTCGCGGGACTGGACCCCGCGCGGGATGAGCGTCGCGGTCGCCGCCGTGACCGGGGTGCGGCGGACGGACGGCGGCCTGGTGCTGGAACTCGACGCGGTGCTGCCGGCGTGCGCGGTGCTCGACGAGGCACGGTTGATCGGACGACGGACGACCGCGCCCCGGGCGACGGCGGTCGTGCGCGATGCCCTGGCGGACGGCGAGGGCGCGGACGCCGCGGTGCTCGTCGTGCCGGCGGACGTCGAGGTCGGGGACCTGGTGTGCTTCCCGTGCGGGCGGGCGCTGACCCACCGGGAGGTCGTGGTGACCCACCATGTCGCGCCGGTGTCGACAGCGTCGCCCGTCGTCCCCGCTCCGTTCTCAACTCCGGCCTCCGTCGGGTCGTCGCGATGACCGCCGTCGAGGGCGTCCGGACCCGGATCGTCGACGGCCCACATCGCTGGGGTCGGCTCGACGTCCGACCGGTCGGCCGCACGATGTGGGAGACCCGGACGCTCGTCGTCTACCCGCCCGGCACCGACCGACACGAACGGCTGCTGTTGCGCCTCGCGCACGCCTGGCCGCTGGCGGGCGTCGTGGTGGCGGGAGCGGCCACGGTCGCTTGGACTTCGGCGCCCGTGTTCGGTGCGCTCGTCGGGTTCGCCCTGTACGCGCTCGGGTTCCTCGTGCTGCGGTCGGCGACGCGGCGGCTGCGTCCGCTCGTCCGGTCGCTCACCGTGACGACGTTCCACGGCAGCGGCCGACCCGAGGTGCACGGCCAGGTGCACCTGTTCGCGGTGTCGCTCGACGCGCTGTCGGCGTTCGAGGACGCGCTGCGTGCGGGCAGGGTGGACGCGGTCGCGTTCGAGGCGGCCTGGGGTCACGTCTGGAACGCCCTGCCTGCGCGCTGACCGCCGCTTCCTCTCGCTGTGGAGGCCGGGCTGAGGCACACCCGCCGCGCGTCCGCTGCCGACCGTCGCACCCGCCGTGCGTTCGCTGCCGACTCTCGGACCCGCCGTGCGTGCGGTGCCGACTGGTCACGTTCCGTCGGTCTGCAGAGCCCGGACCGACAGAACGTGACCAGTCGGCGGCCTGTCCGCGGTGCGTCGTGACCGCTCGGTGCAGGCCCGGTCCGGCCTGGCCCCGCGGTCTGGACGGGAGGCGCGTGCCGACCTGGCGGACGCTGGTCGAGCCTCCAGACCGTCCCGGTCCCTGGTCCCCAGCCCCCGGGTGCCGACCGGCGGGGGACTCGCTTAGCCCGGGCTGCCGACTGGTCACGTTCCGTCGGTCTGGGGCGCGGAGAACGACGATTCGTGACCAGTCGGCGGAGGTGAGCGGGGTGTCGTGACCACTCGCGCGAGCGCGGGCTGGCCAGTGCGCACGACCCCGAACGCGCAACAGCCCGGCGTGTGCGCGAGGCGCCGCACGCCGGGCCGGAGTGTCCGGTGCCGTCCGCCGACGAGGCGGGACGGCTCGTGCCTACGGCTCGTAGCGCTCGACGTTCGTCACCTGGACGGCGATCTCCTTGCCGTTCGGCGCCGTGTAGGTCGTCGAGTCGCCGGCGCGGAGGCCGACGATCGCGGCACCCACCGGGCTGACCGGGCTGTACACGGTGAGGTCCGAGCCCTCGGCGACGATCTCGCGGTTGCCGACCAGGAACGTCGACGAGTCCCCGGCGATCGTGGCGGTGACGACGGTGCCGGGCTCGACAGTGCCGTCGAACTGCGCCTCCGTGACGGTGGCGTGCTTGAGGAGCTCGGTGAGGGCGCGGATGCGGGCCTCGATCTTGCCCTGCTCGTCCTTGGCGGCGTGGTAGCCACCGTTCTCCTTGAGGTCGCCCTCTTCACGTGCAGCTTCGATGCGGCTCGCGATCTCGATGCGGGCCGGGCCGGAGAGCTGCTCGAGCTCGGCGGTGAGACGGTCGAACGCCTCCTGGGTCAGCCAGGTGCCCTGCGTGTCGTTGCTCATGTCGTTTCCCTTCGGCCGTGGCGGTCGGGACCGGTCACAGCGTGTGGCGCAAAAGAATCGAGACCGGCCAGCGGCCGGTCTCGATCCGTGATTCCGAGCAGTCTAGGGAACCCAGCACGAGTGGATCAACCCGGTGACGGCCCGGGTCGTCGTGTTCACCTGCGTGGAGATCGAGCGGTCACGCTGCTCCTCGGCCGGCAGCGTCACGACCCGCCAGCCGACGATCGTGTACGACTTGTCGAGTGCCTGCACCGCACACTGCACGCTGGTGCCCGGGTCGACGGCGACCTGGGTGTGCACGACGACGCTGTGGTCGGACAGGACCTCGTACCCGACGTCGTCGGTGTCGAGCCCGTGCGTGGTCTGACCGGGGCCCGCCCAGATCACCCAGACGGCGAACACCACCGCGATGGCGACGGCGATCACGACGGCCAGCAGCTTGCCGCGGCGCCGGGTGTCCGCACTGCGTCCGTACCGGTCGTCGAGTGACGTCCGGCCGTCGAGGACGGTGGACGTGCCACGTGCGGTTCCGCCTGCTGGGGCGTGGTGCTGATCGGACAGTTCGGGGCTCCCGGGGTGATTATCCTGATCCCAGGGTAGTTCACGCTCGCCGTGCGCCACCCGCGACCGCAAGTCCGTGAGCTGTGAAGGATCGCCGTGCCCCATCGTCTGCTGGCCGTGCACGCCCACCCCGACGACGAGTCGAGCAAGGGAGCGGCCACGGCGGCGAAGTACGTGGCCGACGGCGCCCAGGTCCTGGTCGTCTCGTGCACCGGTGGTGAAGCGGGGGACATCCTCAACGAGCAGCTCTCCGACACCGCCAAGGCCCGGGCGCACCGGGACATGGCGGGGTTCCGACGCACCGAGATGGCCGCCGCGCAGGCAGCCCTCGGCATCGACCACATCTGGCTCGGTTACCACGACTCCGGTCTGCCCGACGCCGAGAAGGGCGAGACCGTCCGTCCCGGCACCTTCTCGACCGTCCCGCTCGAGTACAGCACCGAGGCGCTGGTCCGCGTGATCCGGCGCTTCCGTCCGCACGTCCTGGTCACCTACGACGAGAACGGCGGCTACCCGCACCCCGACCACATCCGGACGCACGAGGTCTCGGTCGCCGCCTGGCACGCCGCCGCCGACCCCGAGCAGTACCCGGACGCCGGCCCGGCCTGGTCGGTCGCGAAGCTCTACTACGAGCGCACGATGAACCCGCGTCGGTTCTCCGCCTTCCACGACGCCCTGCGCGAGCGTGAGCCGGAGAACCCCCTGCTCGAGCAGCTCGGCGAGTGGGTGGCCCGGTTCGCGGACCGGCCGGACCTCGCCACGTCCCACGTCGACGTGCACGAGTACTTCGAGGCCCGTGACGACGCCCTCCGTGCGCACGCCAGCCAGGTGCCGCCGGACAGCCCGTTCTTCTACTGGCCGAACGACCTGCTCGCCGAGGTCTGGCCCACCGAGGACTACCAGCTCGTCGAGTCCCGGGTCCCCACCGAGCTCCCCGAGTCCGACCTGTTCGCAGGCATCCCATCCGAAGAGGACGCGCACGCGTGAGCACCATCGCTGCAGTACTGGCCGCCACCACCCCCAGCCCGAGCCCGACCGGCGTCCCCGACGTCGACGTCACGCCGGGGGTCGCCGGCTTCGTCGCGATCGCCCTGGTCGCGATCGTGACGATCCTGCTCGTCGTCGACATGACCCGACGTATCCGCCGGACCCGCTACCGCGCCGAGATCCGCGAACGCCTGGAGGCCGAAGTGTCCGGCGACTCCACCGACGGCCCGGTGACGGACGAACCGCGCCGCCGCGCCGACGAGGACGGCCGGGCGGACGTCGGCGACGACACCGAGCGCGGCTGACGCGACCGGGAGGTCGGCCCGACCACACGACGGACGGGAGGCTCCCCACCAGCTGGTGGGGAGCCTCCCGTCCGTCGTCCGGTCCGGCCCGCCACCGGCGGTGACGAGG
The DNA here is from genome assembly GCF_003234795.2 of Curtobacterium sp. MCLR17_032. Taxonomy (NCBI): domain Bacteria; kingdom Bacillati; phylum Actinomycetota; class Actinomycetes; order Micrococcales; family Microbacteriaceae; genus Curtobacterium; species Curtobacterium sp. MCLR17_032. Next base: position 873,728 of record NZ_CP126268.1, read on the forward strand.
GTTAGCGGACGGGGTGCAGCGCGATCACGAGGATGCCCGCCCACTGCGCCGCGAACGCGACGACGGTGAGGGCGTGGAAGACCTCGTGGAAGCCGAAGAACGTCGGCGAGGGGTTCGGCCGCTTGAAGCCGTAGACCGCGGCACCGAGGATGTACGCCAACCCGCCGGCGAGCACGAGCACCGTCATCGGGACGCTCGCGGCGAAGAGCTGCGGCAGGATCAGGAACGCCGCACAGCCGAGCGCCAGGTAGAGCGGCACGTACAGCCACCGCGGAGCGCCGATCCAGAAGACGCGGAACGCGACACCGAGCAGTGCGCCGCCCCACATCACCCACAGCACGATCACCATCAGCTCGTGCGGCAGCGCGCAGACCGCGACCGGCGTGTACGTGCCGGCGATGAGCAGGAAGATGTTGGTGTGGTCGATGCGCTTGAGCACGCGCTTCACGACCGGGCGCCAGGGGAAGCGGTGGTAGGTCGCCGAGACGCCGAACATGATGAGCGACGTCGCCATGAAGACCGCGCTGGCACCCTTCGCCGCCGGGGTGGCCGCGAGGGTGACGAGCACGATCCCCATGGCCGCGGCGAGGGGGAACGTGCCGGCGTGGATCCAGCCGCGCCATGCCGGGCGGGTGTCGGCGGCGCCGACCATGGTGGGGGTGGTCTCGGCCTCCTCCGTGAACGGCACGTGCGGGAGGGCCGGTGCGCCCTGGTCTGACTGCATGCTCCGACCGTACGGCCGGGGGACGGGGCGGTGGCTGAGAGTCGACACGAGGGGTGCTTGCACTACAGTCGACGCCGTGACGGGCAGGCTGGGATGGGCGGGGCGTGGGCTCCTCTACCGCGCCTACCAGAAGCGCATCCGACGCGAGATCGACGGCGCGCAGAAGCCCCGCCACGTCGCGATGATCGTCGACGGCAACCGGCGGTGGGCGCGGCAGCTGGGCCTCGAGACCGCGGCTCACGGACACCGGGCGGGCGCGGCGAAGATCCCCGAGTTCCTGTCCTGGTGTGAGGACCTCGACATCCAGGTCGTCACGCTCTACCTGCTCTCCGCCGACAACCTCAAGGGTCGCGGGGGCGAGGAACTCGACCAGCTCGTCGGGATCATCGCGGACCTGGCCGAGCGGCTGTCACACCACCGCACCTGGCGCGTCCAGCACGTCGGCTCGAACGACGGCCTGCCCGCGGAGCTCGTGGCTGCGCTCGCGGCCGCCGAGGCCCGCACCGCCGACCACACCGGGCTGCACATCAACCTCGCCGTCGGGTACGGCGGGCGCCGCGAGATCGCCGACGCCATGCGGAGCATCGTCCGCAGCCATGGTGAGGGCGGCGGAACGCTCGACACCCTGGCCGAGGTGCTCACGCCCGAGCTGATCGGCGACCACCTGTACACGCAGGGGCAGCCGGACCCGGACCTGATGATCCGGACCTCGGGGGAGCAGCGGCTGTCGGACTTCCTGCTGTGGCAGAGCGCGCACAGCGAGTTCTACTTCGTCGAGGCGTTCTACCCGGACCTCCGTGAGGTCGACTTCCTCCGCGCGGTGCGTGACTTCGGGTTGCGGTCGCGGCGCTTCGGAGGCTGAGGTCGGGGCGCGTCCACGCTGCGTGTGGCGTTCCCGCTGCGCTGGCTGTGCAGTTCGCGCTGCGCTGCCTGTGTTGTCCCGTCTGCGTTTCCTGTGCCGTTCCACAGGAAGCGAGTTCTGCTCAGGGCTTGCCGAGGGCCCGTTCCCGCTCCTGGCGCTTCCCGGACTGCATTCGCCCTGACCCCCGGGTCCCAGTAGGCTCACAGGGTTCTGCCCACTGGAAGGTGTCCCCGTGACCACGATCGACGAGTACGTCGCCGGCTTCGCCGAGGAGCCCGGTTACCTCGACCACGCTGCCTTCGGTCCCGTGCAGACCGCCGTCCTCGAGGAGCAGCGCGTCCTCGGCCACATCCAGGAGCACATGCGCTTCGGGGCGATCGAGACGCTCGACGAGCAGGACGCCCGCGTCCGTGCCGTCGCCGCCCGACTCGTCCGTCGCCGCGAGGACCAGGTCGTGTCCCAGACCGCCACCACCCCAGGCCTGCTGCACACCGCGTTCGGCCTGACCGGAGGCGTGCTCGTCGCCGCGGACGAGTACCCGTCGCTGCCGCTCGCCCTTGCCAGCGCCGCCTCGGCCACCGGCGGTCGCGTGCAGCCCGTCGTCATCGAGTCCGGCGCCGGCTGGCTCACCCCCGACCTGATCCGCGAGCGGCTGTCCGACGACGTCACCGCGGTCGCACTGTCCCTCGTCGACTGGCGCACCGGCTACCTGGCCGACCTCGCCGCGATCCGCGACGTCATCGGCGACCGCCTGCTCATCGTCGACGCCATCCAGGGCTTCGGCATCATCGACGCCCCGTACGAGGTGGCCGACGTCGTCGCCACCGGCGGGCAGAAGTGGCTGCACGCCGGATGGGGCACCGGCTTCACTGCGTTCAGCGACCGGGCCCTCGAGCGCGTCAAGCCGGCACTGTCCGGGCCGCACGGCACGACCGGCTGGCCGACCGAGGTGCCGAGCGTCCGCCCGGCCGCCGCCGCCTTCGCCATGTCACGCGTCGACCCCGTGTCCCAGGCACGCATGGCTGTCTCGCTCGAGCGCCTCACCGCCGTCGGGGTCGCCGCCGTGCAGGACCGGATCGCCGACCGGATCGACCGGGTCATCGACATCGCGGACGAGTTCGGGCTGCCCGTGGCGTCCAGCCGCGACCCCCGGGAGCGTGCCGGCATCGTCGTCCTCCGACCTGCTGCCGGCCGGCTCACGGCGCTCACCGCGGCGATGCACAACCACGGTGTCACGGCGACGGCCCGCCTGGGCGAGGTCCGGGTCTCGGCGTTCGCCTCCACGACGGACGAGACGCTCGGCATGTTCCGCGACGCGTGCATCTCGTACGCCACGATGGGCTGACGCCGGCTCGTCCTGCTCCTGCTCCTGCTCCCGGCTGGCGCGGTCCGGCTCCCGCCGAGCGGTCACGACGCCCCGTCTGCGCCTCGCCGAGCGGTCACGAAACGTCGCTCCGGAGGCGCGGGAGCGACGTTTCGTGACCGCTCGGCGCGGGGCGCTTGGGCGTGGCGGGGCAGGCGGGAGGCTCGTGGCGGGCTGGTGCTGCGCCTCCCATCCGCCCCGCCGAGCGGTCGCGACGCCCCGTCTGCGTTTCGCCGAGCGGTCACGTCCTGTCGCTCCGGGGCGGCGGGAGCGACGATTCGTCACCGCTCGGCGCGGGGTGCGCGGGCGTGGCGGGGCGGCACCGCGCCTCCCGGACGTTCAGCGGGACGACACACGACCGTAACCGCCGGAACAGGCGTGTCGCTGGTGCCGTTCGCTCGCGGGTCGTAGCTTGGCGACATCGGGCAACGCGCCCGGTCGGAGCGGCCACGGTCGGTGCTCCGGGACCGCTCCAGTGGCCGCGTCGAAGGACATGACCAGGCCGAGCGCGGCCTGGGGATGGAGTGGTCGTGACCTCTCAGAACGTCTCTCGCGGAACGTCTTCCACCTCGCCGCAGCCCACCGCTGCGAGCAGCCGGGCCGCGGACTCGTCCACGCCGGTCGCCCAGCGCACGTACGTACTGGACACGTCCGTGCTGCTCAGCGATCCGCGCGCACTGTTCCGGTTCGACGAGCACGCCGTGGTCCTGCCCGTCGTGGTCGTCAGCGAACTCGAGTCGAAGCGCAACGACCCGGAGATCGGGTACTTCGCCCGGCAGGCACTCCGGATCCTCGACGAGCTGCGCATCGAACACGAGCGCCTCGACTTCCCGGTCGCGGTCGGTGACGGCGGTTCCCTGCGCGTCGAACTGAACCACTCCAACCAGTCCGTGCTGCCCTCGGGTCTGCAACTCGGCGACAACGACTCGCGGATCCTGGCCGTGGCGTCGAACCTGGCGAACGACGGCCTCGACGTGGTCGTGGTGTCGAAGGACCTGCCGCTCCGCGTGAAGGCCGCGTCGATCGGCCTCGCCGCGCAGGAGTACCGCGCCGAACTCGCCGTCGACAGCGGCTACACGGGCATCACGACCCTGCAGGTGTCCGGGGACGAGGTCGCCGACCTCTACGAGAAGGAGGAGATCCGCACCCCGGATCTCGACGGCGTCCCGGTCAACACCGGCGTCGTCATCCACTCCGAACGTGGCTCGGCACTGGGCCGCGTGCACGCCGCCGGCGCGGTGTCGCTGGTGCGTGGCGACCGCGAGGTCTTCGGCCTCCGCGGCCGCTCCGCCGAACAGCGCCTGGCGATCGACGCGCTGCTCGACCCGGAGATCGGCATCGTCTCGCTCGGTGGCAGCGCCGGCACCGGCAAGTCGGCGCTCGCCCTGTGCGCCGGACTCGAGGCCGTCCTGGAACGCCAGCAGCACAAGAAGATCATGGTGTTCCGCCCGCTCTACGCCGTCGGTGGGCAGGAGCTCGGGTTCCTGCCGGGCGACGCCTCGGAGAAGATGAACCCGTGGGCGCAGGCGGTGTTCGACACGCTCGGCGCGCTGGTCTCGGAGAACGTCCTGGACGAGGTCGTCGAACGCGGCATCCTCGAGGTCCTGCCCCTCACCCACATCCGCGGACGCTCCCTGCACGACGCGTTCGTGATCGTCGACGAGGCGCAGTCCCTCGAACGGAACGTCCTCCTCACGATGCTGTCGCGCATCGGGCAGAACTCCCGCGTGGTGCTCACCCACGACGTCGCGCAGCGCGACAACCTCCGGGTCGGTCGGCATGACGGGGTCGCTTCGGTGATCGAGCGGCTCAAGGGGCACCCGCTGTTCGCCCACGTGACGCTGACGCGGTCGGAGCGCTCGGCGATCGCGGCGCTCGTGACCGAGATGCTGGACTCGCCGGACCTCGCGTAGCGGGGCGGCCGCGGCGCCGGGCGGCGCGGTTGGCGCGGCCGGCCGGTGTCGGCCGGACAGGCACAACGGAAAGCGCTCCGAACCACGGGATGCCGTGGTTCGGAGCGGTTTCCGTTGTGCGCCGCCGCTTCGCACCGGGGCACGGGGCGCGGTGGCGACCGGGGGACGGACGGGAGGCGCGGTGCGGGCCGGTGGCGCCGGGCCGGCGGCGGGCGGACAGGCACAACGGAAACCGCCTCGAACCAGGGGATCCCGTGGTTCGAGGCGGTTTCCGTTGTGCGCACCCGCTTCGCGCGGGGGCGGTGGGCGACCGGGGGACGGACGGGAGGCACGGTGCGGGCCCGCACCGTGCCTCCCGTCCGTCCCAGTGCGAGCCGGGTGGGCGAGGCGCCGCCGGGTGGGTGAGGCGCCGCCGGGCCGGCGAGGCGCCGCCGGCTGGGCGAAAGGCCGCCCCGCGGGACGGCGTCTCGGGCGGACGCCGGTGTCTGGCGGACGGATCAGTTCGGGTGCGTCATGCTCAGGACGTCGAGGGCTGCGTCGAGCTGCTCCACGGAGACCTCGCCCCGCTCGACGAAGCCGAGGGCGACGACGGCCTCGCGGACGGTGAGGCCCTCGGCGACGGCGTACTTCGCGACCTTCGCGGCCGACTCGTAGCCGATCACCCGGTTCAGCGGCGTCACGATCGACGGCGACGACTCGGCGTACGCGCGGGCCCGCTCGAGGTCCGCCCGCAGCCCGTCGACGGTCTTGTCGGCGAGTACCCGCGTGCTGTTGGCGAGGAGCCGGATCGACTCGAGCAGCGCGGTGCCCATGACCGGGATCGCCACGTTGAGTTCGAAGGCCCCGGAGGCGCCGGCCCACGTCACGGTGGCGTCGTTGCCGATGACCCGGGCGGCGACCATGAGGGTGGCCTCCGGGATGACCGGGTTGACCTTGCCGGGCATGATCGAGGAGCCCGGCTGCAGGTCCGGGATGTGCAGCTCGCCGAGGCCGGTGTTCGGCCCCGAGCCCATCCAGCGCAGGTCGTTGTTGATCTTCGTCAGGCTGACCGCGATGACCTTGAGCGCACCGGACGCCTCGACCAGGGCATCACGAGCCCCCTGGGCCTCGAAGTGGTCGAGCGCCTCGGTGATCGGCAGCCCGGTGTCCTCGGCGAGCTGGGCGATGACCTGCTGTGGGAACCCCTTCGGCGTGTTGATGCCGGTGCCGACGGCCGTGCCGCCGAGCGGGACCTCGGCGACGCGGGGGAGCGTGGCGTTCACCCGCTCGATGCCCAGGCGGACCTGGCGGGCGTAGCCGCCGAACTCCTGCCCGAGGGTCACCGGGGTGGCGTCCATCAGGTGCGTGCGACCGGACTTCACCGCGTCGGCCCACTCGACGGCCTTGCGCTCGAGGGCCTCGGCGAGGTGCTCGAGCGACGGCACGAGCGACCGGATGAGGGCATCGGTCACGGCGACGTGCACCGACGTGGGGAACACGTCGTTCGACGACTGCGACGCGTTGACGTGGTCGTTCGGGTGGACCTCGGCACCGGCGACGCGGGAGGCCAGGGTGGCCAGGACCTCGTTCATGTTCATGTTCGACGAGGTGCCGCTACCGGTCTGGTAGACGTCGACCGGGAAGTGCTCGTGGTGCTCACCGGCGATCACGGAGTCCGCCGCCGTGGCGATGGCCTGCGCGACGCTGTCGTCGAGGATGCCGAGCCGGCCGTTCACGAGCGCCGCAGCGCGCTTGATGCGGGCGAGGGCCACGATCTGCGCCGACTCGAGGCCGGTCCCCGAGATCGGGAAGTTCTCCACGGCCCGCTGCGTCTGCGCACGGTAGAGGGCCGACGCGGGGACCCGCACCTCGCCCATCGTGTCGTGCTCGATGCGGAACTCGCCGTCAGCGGGGGTGGTGGTGTCGGTCACGTCGTCGTGGTCCTTCCTCGTGGTGCTCACACCGGGTCGCGGTCGCGGCGGTGTCGGTGGCGCTCCGGCGACTCGTCGCTGCCGGAGCGGTCACGTCATCGGGTCAGGCCTGTCCGACGACGGTGTCGATCGAGACCTCGCCCGTGGTGAGGTCGTAGGTCGCGCCGACCACGGCCAACCTACCGTCCGCGATCGCGTCGGAGACGGCCCCCGACCGGTCGAGGATCGACTTCAGGCTCGACTCGAGGTGCGCGGCACCCACGGACTCCTGTGCGACGTCCGGGTCGGTGGCGCGGACCCGCTCGACGCTCGGGGCGATCGCGTCGACGAGGGCCTGCAGGTGCGGGGCGGGGACCGGCTCGCCGGAACGTGCGGCAGCGACGGCGCCGCACTTGGTGTGGCGGAGCACGACGACCAGCGGGGTACCGAGCGCGACGACGGCGAACTCGATGGAGCCGAGGACGACGTCGTCGACGATCTGCCCGGCGTTGCGGATCGCGAAGACGTCGCCGATGCCCGCGTCGAAGACGTGCTCGAACGGCACGCGGGAGTCCGAGCAACCGAGGACGGTCGCGAACGGCGCCTGGGACCCCTGCAGCTCGGAGCGGCGCTCGGGGTCGATGCGGCCGGTGCGGCGCTTGTCGGCGGCGAAGCGGGCGTTGCCCTCGACCAGGAGTCGCAGGGCGTCGGCGGGGGTGGAGGCGGCGCGGTCGGTCATCGTGTGTCGTTCCTCGGGCTGATCGGGTTCGCGGAGTGTTCGGGTCGTAGGTGCTGCTGGTGCTGGCTAGCGGTCGAGTTCCTCGCCGACCGCCGTCGCCACCGTGGTGAACGACTTCTGGTCGGCGGTGCCGGCGAGCACCACGGTGTCCTTGCCGGAGGTCGTCACGAGTGCGTAGAGGTTGTTGCCGGCGCCCTTGCCCTCGTCACGTCGGTCGTACACGGTCCACTTCGTCCCGGCGATCGTGCGGGAACCGGTCGCCTGCTTCTGGTCGAGCTGGTCCGCGACCCAGGTGTCGTTGGCGTCGATGCCCTGGTGCATGCCGATGTACTGCTTGTCCGGCGTCAGGAGACCGATCGTCCACACGGCCACCCCGCGAGCCGAACCGGACTGGTACTCGGCGTTGTTCGAGGTGTACGACGACGGCAGGTCGGGCACGAGCAGTTCGGCCCCGGAGACGTCGGCCTGCTGGGCGACCTGCCGGTAGTCGACGGAGCGGTCGACGGCCTGGTCGGGTCGGACCACGACGGCGACCAGGAAGAGCACGATGCCGAGGGAGGCGATGAGTGCGAGCACGAGGTTGAACGCCGTCTGGTGTTCACGACGGGCTCGGCGCGCGGTGTCCTTGCGTGCCCAGGTCTCCTCCGCCGTCTCGGGGCGACCGAGTTCGGCGACGATCGGGCGGCCGGTCTCCGGGTCGCTCATCGGACGTCGCCCGCGGCGGTCGGGTCCGCGCTGCCGTTCTCGGTCGCAGCGCGTGCGGCATCGAGACGGGCGCGGGCGCCGACGAGCCACTCTTCACACCGGGCGGCCAGGGCTTCACCGCGCTCCCAGAGGCCCAGGGAACGCTCGAGGGTCGCCGACCCCTGCTCGAGCTCGGAGACGACACGGACGAGTTCGTCACGCGCCGCTTCGTAGCTCAGCGAGCGGACGTCGGGCTGCTCGGACTGCTGCTCGGAAGACACGATCCGATCCTACCGAGCCGCCACCGACGCGACCGCTGTGCCGGACGCCTGTGGAGAACACCGGAAGGCGCAGCGCTGGTGGAGGACGAGGCGAGGCGACCTGCCGGGGCGGGGACGGGCCTCCCGGCTAGGAACCCGACCCGTCCGGGCCGGGCCCGTCCGCCTCGAGCGTGCCGACCGCGGTCCCCGTGCCGAGCGTGACGTGCACCGGCGTCGCGTCGTCCAGCTCGTCCGCCCCGCGGACCACCGCGCCACTGCTCGTCTGCACGATCGCGTACCCGCGGCGGAGGGTGTCCCGCGGCGACAGCGCGCGCAGCCGACCGGTCAGGTGACCGACCTCGGAGTGGGAGCGTTCGATCTGCCGGTCGAGGAGCTCCCGAGCGCGCGAGAGGTCACGGGCGACCTCCTCCGCACGGGTGTCGACGAGCCAGGCGGTGGACGCCAGCGCCGGACGTGAGCGCAGCGCCGCGATCCGGTCGGCCTCGACCGAGAGCGTGTGCGAGAGCCGCAGTCCGAGCCGTGCCCGGGCCTGCCGGACGTTCGCCAGTTCCTCGGCCACGTCCGGCACGACGCGCTTCGCGGCGTCCGTCGGGGTGGAGGCGCGGAGGTCGGCGACCTCGTCGAGGATCGGCCGGTCGGCCTCGTGCCCGATGGCCGAGACGATCGGCGTCGTGGCGGCGGACGCTGCCCGGACCAGTCCCTCGTCGCTGAAGCCGAGCAGGTTCTGGAAGTCGCCGCCGCCGCGCGCGACGATGATGACGTCGACCTCGGGGTCGGCGTCGAGCTCCTGGATCGCCGCCGTGACCTCGGCCACCGCGCGGTCGCCCTGCACCGCGGTGTGGACGGTGCGGAACTCGACCTGGGGCCACCGGAGCTGCGCGTTCCGCTTGACGTCCTTCTCGGCGTCGGAGTCCTTGCCCGTGATCAGGCCGATGCGATGCGGCAGGAACGGCAGACGCTTCTTGCGGGCGGGGTCGAAGAGTCCCTCTTCCGCCAGGCTCCGACGCAGTCGCTCGAGGCGTTCGAGCAGGTCCCCGAGCCCGACGTGCTTCATCTCGACGACCTGCATGGTCAACGAGCCGCCCTTGACCCAGTAGTTCGGCTTGACCGCCGCGACGACCCGGGCACCCTGCTTGAGGTCCGCCGGCACCCGGGAGCGCACGCTCGACCAGATGGAGAAGGAGACGGTGGCGTCGACCTCGATGTCCTTGAGCTTGCCGTAGACGTTGCCGCCGGCGACGTTCCACTGCGTGATCTCGCCCTCGACCCAGGCGACCCCGAGCCGGTCGATCCAGTCGCGGAGCTTCGCGCCGAGCAGCGCGACGGGCCACGGGTCCTCTGCCGTTGGCGGCCCCTGTTCGATCGCCATCGTGCCCCTCTCTCGTCGTGCGGACCATGCTGCCGGACACCGGTGACATCCCGGATGGCGACGCTCCTCCACAGGCTCGTCGGTGCCCAGGCTGCGCGGGTCCCGCTCACCTATCATCGGGGACGTGACGATCACCAACGGCCACTCGGTCCCGCTTGCCCCGCCGCGGGTCCCCGCAGCGCGCGGTCGGCTGCGCGACGTCCCGGTCAGCGGGCCCAAGCGCGTCCTGCTCGCAGCACCCCGTGGGTACTGCGCGGGCGTCGACCGGGCCGTGGTCGCGGTCGAGAAGGCACTCGAGCAGTACGGCGAGCCGGTCTACGTCCGCAAGCAGATCGTCCACAACGTCCACGTGGTCTCCACCCTCGAGCAGCGCGGCGCCGTCTTCGTCGACGACGTCGCGGAAGTACCTCGCGGCTCCCACGTCGTCTTCAGCGCGCACGGGGTCTCGCCGGCGGTCGTGGCCGGCGCCGCGGACCGCGACCTGCACGCCATCGACGCGACCTGCCCGCTCGTCACCAAGGTGCACCGCGAAGCCACCCGGTTCGCCAAGGCCGAGCGCACGATCATCCTGATCGGCCACGCCGGTCACGAAGAGGTCGAGGGCACGATGGGCCACGCGCCCGACCGCACGATCCTGGTCAACGGGCCGGCCGACGTCGCCGCGCTCGACGTCCCCGACCCGGACAACCTCGTCTGGCTGTCGCAGACCACCCTCAGCGTCGACGAGACGATGGAGACGGTGCGGCTCCTGCGCGAGAAGTACCCCTCGATCGAGAACCCGCCCTCCGACGACATCTGCTACGCCACCCAGAACCGGCAGGTCGCCGTCAAGAAGGTCGCGCCGGCTGCGGACCTGGTCATCGTCGTCGGCTCGGCGAACTCGTCGAACAGTGTCCGGCTGGTCGACGTCGCTCTGGAGTACGGCGCGAAGGACGCACACCGGGTCGACTACGCCGAGGAGATCCGCCAGGAGTGGCTGGACGGCGTGCGGACCGTCGGCGTGACGAGCGGCGCCTCCGTGCCGGAGGTCCTGGTCGCCGAGGTCCTCGAACAGCTCGCCGACGCCGGGTACGGCTCCGTCGAAGAGGTCGTGACCGCCCACGAAGACCTCATGTTCTCGCTGCCCCGCGAGCTCCGCACCGACGCCGACGGCAAGTCGACGCGTCCGCTCGGCGGGCGCAGCCGATGACCGCCCCCGATCCGCAGACGGACGGCTGGACCGGGGTGCCGCCGCGGGCGACGACGTCGGTCGACGGCCTGGAGGCCCGGATCACCCCCGACGGGTCCGTGGACTCGGCAGATGGTGGCGCCGGTTCAGGTGCGGGCAGTGCTGGTGCGGGCAGTGCCGGTCCTGTCGGTCGTCCGGCTCCGCAGTACGGGGAGTACGCGCCCGAGGGGTGGGTCAACCCCGTCCTCGCCGAGCAGGAACGGCAGGAGCAGCGGGACCGCGAGCACGCCGCTGCCTCGGCGGTCGCCTCCGCCGCCCGCTCGAACGGCACGGCGGAGCGCACGAACCGGACGACGGCTCGCACGAACCGCACGGCGGAACGAACGCCGCAGGGGGACCGTCGTGGGGCGCCGACCCCGCACGACGGCGCGCCGATCCGCCGACTCGGTGCCTCGCCGGTCGACCTGCTCCTGACCCTCGTGCTCCTGGCGATGGGCCTGGTCAGTGTCGTGCAGTCGCTGTCCATCGGCGCGGTCGCCTCCACCGTCCGGCAGACCCTCGAGACGAACTACACCGAACTGCAGGACCCCGGATCGCTGAACGGTGCCGCGATGATCAGCGCCGTCGGCATGCTCGTCGTGTTCGCCCTCGTGCTCTGGCGGTCCGTCGTCCGGCTCCGGGCCGGCAAGCGGACGTTCTGGGTGCCGCTCCTCGGCGGGGCCGTCGCGACGCTCTTCAGCTCGGTCGTGTTCGTCATCGTGGTGTTCCAGGACGACGGCTTCGTCGCCGCGATGATGCGTCAGGCCTCCGGCGGCTGACTTCCCGCCGGTGCCGGTTTCGGTGCCGGTGCCGTCGTCGGCCCTGGTGCGGCCTCGGGTTCGTGCGGCCGCCCGGTCCACTCGCGGGCGAGCACGGACATGACGACCTCGTCATGGAAGCGTCCGTCGTGGAACGTCGCGTCCCGGCGCACGCCCTCCTGGCGGTACCCGATCCTCCGGTAGACCGCCTGCGCTCGGTCGTTGAACGCGTGGACCCGGATCTCGATGCGGTTCAGGCCCATCTCTCGGAAGCCGTAGTCGGTGAGCACCCGGACGGCGTCGGTGCCGAAGCCCTGGCCGACGTGCTCCGAACCGATCATCACGGCGAGGGTCGCGGCCCGGACCGGCAGCGCCCCGCCGAACAGGGTGACGTGTCCGACCAGCACGCCCGACTCCCGGTCCACGACGCTGAACCCGACGTCGCCGCTGCGCTCGCTGTTGCTCCACGACCGGAACATCTCCGTCACGGGCACGTCGGGCCGCGGACGCACGATCATCTGCTGCAGCACCGACCACTCCGGGTCCCGCCACCACCGGACGAGATCGGGCAGGTCGCGGTCCTCGAGCGCACGGAACCGGACCCGGTCGCCCTGCAGGAGCGTCGATCCGTACCGTCGGGCGTCAGCGCTGGTGGTCCAGGTCATGCTCCGACCCTGGCACGTCCTCCGGGGTCAGGCCAGGAAGGCCGCGACCGCCGCGTGCAGGTCGGCCAGGTCGTCGACGTGCACGAGCTCGCGCACCGAGTGCATCGACAGCAGGCCGACGCCGATGTCGATCGTCGGGATGCCCAGCCGGGTCGCCGCGATCGGCCCGATGGTCGAGCCGCCCGGGATCGTGTTCACGTTCACGAACGGCTGGTGGTCGACACCGGCCGTCTCACAGGCGGCAGCGAACACCGCGGTGCCCTTCGCCTCGGTCATGTACCGCTGGTTCGCGCTGATCTTCAGCAGCGGGCCACCGCCCGGTCGGGGTCGGTTCGTCGGGTCGTGCTTCTCGGTGTAGTTCGGGTGCACCAGGTGTCCGGCGTCACTGGAGAGCAGCCACGAGGCACGGAAGGCGCGGGCGGACTCGGAGCGGCTGGCACCGAGGCCCTCCTGCACGCGGGCCAGGACGTCCTCGAGGAACGGCCCACCCGCCCCCGACGGCGAGGACGAACCGATCTCCTCGTGGTCGAACGCCGCGAACACCGGGATGTGGTCGCCGTCGCCCGGGGCCTCGATCAGGCCGCGCAGTCCGGCGTGCACGCTCGTCAGGTTGTCCATCCGGCCGGAGGCCAGGAACGCCCGGTCGATGCCGATCCGCGACGGTGCCTGGGTGTCGGCGAAGAACAGGTCCCACGAGACGGCCGTCTCACCGAGGCGGGAGCGCAGCCACTCCATCGCGTCGCTGCCACCCGTGCCGACACCGGCGCTGCCGTCGGTCCCGACGATCGGCAGGGTGTGCCGCTGCTTGTCGAGGGCCGGGCCGTCGTTGACGCCCCGGTCGAGGTGGATCGCGAGGTTCGGGATCCGGGCGACCGCGTCGACGGTGTCGAACAGCGAGGTCGTGCCGTCGCGGTGGACGACCCGGCCGGCGATGCGCAGGTCACGGTCGAACCACGTCGACAGGACCGGTCCGCCGTAGACCTCGACGTTGAGCTGCTCCCAGCCGCCGACGCGGACGGTCGGGTTCGGCTTGATGCGGAACCCGGGGGAGTCGGTGTGGGCACCGAGGATGCGGAACGGCGTCGTCGCCGACGCGCCCTCGGGCAGACGCCAAGCGATCACCGCGCCGTCACGGACGACCACGTACGCGCCCGGCTCGGTCGGCCAGGCCTGGGTCTCGTCCAGGTCGGTGAACCCGGCGGCCACCAGGCGGTCACGGGCGACCGAGGCCGCGTGGAACGCGGTGGGTGACTCCGTGACGAAGTGGGCGAACTCGCTGGCGATGGCGTCGACGGTCATCCGACCATCGTGGCACGTCGTCGCGGTCGGACGTGCCGTGGGCGTGCGCCCAGGCGGACGGGAGGCCCGGGGCGCGTCCGACGGACGCGACCCCGGGCCTCCCGTCCGGTCTCAGTGCTGCATTGAACTCAGCGCTGCGCTGGTCTCAGTGCTGCGCTGGTCTCAGCTCTGGGACTGTCCCGCGGACCCGAGGACCTTCGTGGCCTCGACGACACGAGCGGCCATCGCGGACTCGGCGACCTTGCCCCAGGCACGCGGGTCGTACTGCTTCTTGTTGCCGACCTCGCCGTCGAGCTTCAGGACGCCCTCGTAGTTCGAGAACATCGAGCCGGCGATCGAGCGGGTGAACGCGTACTGCGTGTCCGTGTCGATGTTCATCTTGATGACGCCGTTGCGGACGGCCTCGTGGATCTCGTCGTCGGTCGAGCCGGAGCCGCCGTGGAAGACGAGGTCGAGCGGGTTCTGACCGGTGCCGTGCTTCTGCGCGATGGCGTCCTGGATCTCGCCGAGGAGCTCGGGACGCAGCTTGACGTTGCCCGGCTTGTAGACGCCGTGCACGTTGCCGAACGTCAGCGCGGCGATCCAGCGGCCGTGGTCGCCCATGCCGAGTGCCTCGACCACGCGCTCGACGTCGTTCGGGGTCGTGTAGAGGGCGTCGTTCGTGCCCTCGTGCTGCACGCCGTCCTCTTCGCCACCGACGACGCCGATCTCGACCTCGAGGATGGCGTTGATGTTGCGCGTCTTCTCGATCATCGTCTTGGCGATCTCGATGTTCTCGTCGAGCGGCACGGCCGAGCCGTCCCACATGTGCGACTGGAAGATCGGGTTGCGGCCCTGACGGACCTCTTCCTCGCTGGCCGCGATGAGCGGCAGGACGAAGCCGTCGAGCGCGTCCTTCGGGCAGTGGTCCGTGTGCAGCGCGACGGTGATCGGGTAGTTCTTCGCGACCTCGTGCGCGAAGGCCGCCATCGCGAGGGCACCGGCGGCGCGGTTCTTCACGGTCTGGCCGGCGAAGTAGTCGGCACCGCCGGTCGTGACCTGGATGATGCCGTCGGAGCCCGCCTCGGTCAGCCCCTGGAGGACCGCGTTGATGGTCTGCGAGGACGACACGTTGACCGCGGGGTAGGCGAACTTCCCGGCCTTCGCGCGGTCGATCATCTCGGCGTACTGTTCCGGCGTTGCGATGGGCACTGGGATCTCCTTCGACTTCTTCGGTGATGTCCTGTTCGATGCTAGTCAGGGCCGGTCGGTGCGCGTTCGGTGTCGCGGGTGCCTGTGGACGGATCACGTTCTGCACATCCGTCCGCCGGGGAAGCCGGACGGTCGGCGCTCGGTACGCTGGGGGGTGTGACTCCCACGACTGAGACCGGCTCCCTGTTCCTCCAGCCCGACCGCAACCTCGCGCTCGAGCTCGTCCGCGCGACGGAGGCTGCCGCGATCCGTGCCCAGCCGTGGGTCGGCCGGGGTGAGAAGAACCTCGCCGACGGCGCCGCGGTGGACGCGATGCGCAAGTTCCTCGGCACCGTGAACTTCGACGGCGTGGTCGTCATCGGCGAGGGCGAGAAGGACAACGCCCCGATGCTCTACAACGGCGAGCACGTCGGCAACGGCCACGGCCCGGCCTGCGACATCGCGGTCGACCCGATCGACGGCACCTCGCTCACCGCCGCCGGCCGCCAGAACGCCATCTCGGTCATGGCCGTGTCCGACCGCGGCTCGATGTACGACCCGTCCGCCGTCTTCTACATGGACAAGATCGCCGCGGGCCCCGAGGGTCGCGGTGTCCTGGACCTCGACAAGCCGATCGGCGACAACATCCGTGCGCTGGCGAAGGCCAAGGGCAAGGACCTCGAGGACATGGTCGTCGCCGTGCTCGACCGTCCGCGTCACGACGAACTCATCCGCGCCATCCGCGCGACGGGTGCCGGCACCCGACTGCTCCTCGACGGTGACGTCGCCGGCGGCATCGCGGCGGCACTCCCCGGCTCGGCCATCGACATGTGCGTCGGCGTCGGCGGCACCCCGGAGGGCATCATCACCGCGTGTGCGATCAAGGCGCTCGGTGGGGTCCTGCTCGGCAAGCTGCAGCCGAAGGACGACGAAGAGCGCGAGCGTGCCATCGCCGCCGGCCACGACCTGGACAAGGTCCTCGACCAGGACGACCTGGTGACCGGCGACAACACGTTCTTCGTCGCCACCGGTGTCACCGACGGCGTGCTCGTCGACGGTGTCCGTCGGTCGCGGGGCGTGATCCACACCGACTCGCTCGTGCTGCGGTCGCGCTCGAACACCATCCGTCGCATCCAGGCGGACCACCGCGCCGAGAAGTGGTTCTGATCCGCTGAGCTGACGGCGCCCGGCACCCGGCACGCGGTGCCGATCGGCTGCGCACAACAGAAACCCGCTCGAACCACGGCATCCCGTGGTTCGGGCGGGTTTCTGTTGTGCGGGACCCGCTGACGCAGCGGGGCGGCCGCGCTCAGTCCTCGGTCGCGCTGACGAGCTCCGGCGCGATCAGCAGCCGCGGCTCGTCCTCGATGCTCGCCGGGTCCGCGATCACCTTCGACTCGTCGAGCAGCGACAGCCGCCGTGCACTCGGCAGCACCTGCCGCTCGAGCGACCCCACGAAGCGGTTGTAGTCGACGACGCTGCCCCGGATCGAGCGGCCGAGCTTGTCCACGTGAGTGGCCATCGTCGCCAGGCGACCGTGCAGTTCGCGGGAGATCGTGAAGAGCTCACGCGCTTCCTGCGTGACGACGTCCTGCTGCCACGAGAACGCGACGGTCTTCAGCACCGACCACAGCGTGACGGGGGAGGCGAGCGCCACACGCTTCCGGAACGCGTGGTCGAGCAGCCCCGGATCGGCGGCGAGGGCGCTGGCGATGAGCGACTCGGACGGGATGAACGCGACCGTCAGCTCCGGTGAGGCGTCGTAGCCGGACCAGTACTCCCGCGCAGCCAGGGCGTCGACGTGCGCCCGGAGCGCCTTGACGTGCTGCGCCATGAGCTGCTCACGACGCGCGGCTTCGGCCCCGGTGGCGCTCGCCGGGATCTCGGAGGCCTGCAGGTACGCGGCGAACGGCACCTTCGCGTCGACGGCGATCGACTTGCCGCCGGGCAGGTGCACGATCATGTCCGGACGAGCGGCGCCGGCGGAGGTCGTCACGGCGGACTGCACGTCGAAGTCGACGCGTTCGAGCAGTCCTGCGGCCTCGACCACGTTGCGCAGCTGCGTCTCGCCCCAGACCCCGCGCGTGCTGTTCGACGACAGGGCACCGGCGAGCGTCTCGGCCGTGGCGCGGAGACGCTCTTCCGATTCGGCCGCGGACCGGAGCTGGGCGGAGATCGCGCCGTACTGCTCGCTGCGGGACCGTTCGAGTTCCGCGATCTTCTCGCGCATGACCTGCAGGGTGTCGGCGACCGGGCTCAGTGCCGTCAGGACCTTCGATTCGTCCTGCGCCCGAGCGGACTCTGCGCCGTGCAGACGCTGCACCAGGTGCTCGAGCTCGGCTGCGCGGCGTTCGAGGGAGTCGACCTGCCGGCGGTACTGCGTGTCCTGCGCGTCGAGCCGTCCGTCGGCGTCGTTCCGTGACTCCTCGAGCTGGGACCGGAGCGCCTCGGCCGTGGCTCGGGCGACCGCGGCGTCGACCCCGGCGCGGGACTTGGCGAGTGTCCACGCGACGAGTGCGCCGACGAGGGCGCCGAGCACGAGGCCGATGACCAGGGCGAGGATCTGCATGACGCGACCCTGGCAGGACCCACCGACACCGCGCCTCCCGTCCGTGACCGCGCCGAGCGGGGACAGACCACCGCGCCAGGACGGCCGATCGAACCATGTCATGACATTAGGCCAAGCGTCGTGTACAGTCGTGCTCGTCCGACGATGAAGCCGCACGGAAGGTCCTGCTGTCGCATGACGATCGAAGCACCGCACGCCTACGACGTGATCACGATGGGACGCGTCAGCGTCGACATCTACCCGCAGCAGACCGGCCCCCTCGAAGACGTCGAGACGTTCTCGAAGTCAGTGGGTGGCAGTGCCACGAACGTCGCGATCGCGGCGGCCCGGCACGGTGCCGACACCGCCGTCATCACCCGCACCGGCAACGACCCGTTCGGCCGGTACATCGCCCGGACGCTCCCCGAGTTCGGCGTCGCCAACGACTTCGTCGCCACGGTCGACGGCCTGAACACGCCGGTCGCGTTCTGCGAGGTCTTCCCGCCGGACGACTTCCCGCTGTACTTCTACCGCGCTCCGAAGGCGCCGGACCTGATGATCACGGCGAAGAGCCTGCCGCTGCACGAGATCGAACGTTCCCGCGTCTTCTGGACCACCGTCACCGGGCTCAGCGAAGAGCCGAGCCGGACCGCGCACCACGTCGCCTACGCGGCCCGGAGTGCCTCCGAGCACGCCACCAAGGTGCACACCGTGCTGGACCTGGACTACCGCTCGATGTTCTGGTCGACGCCCGCCGCCGCGACCCGCGAGGTCGCCGTCGCCCTCGAGCACGCGACCGTCGCGGTCGGCAACCGCGAGGAGTGCGAGGTCGCCGTCGGCGAGACCGACCCGGTGCGCGCCGCCGACGCGCTGCTGGAGCGCGGGGTCGAGATCGCGATCGTCAAGCAGGGACCGAAGGGCGTGCTGGCGAAGACCCGTGACGAGTTCGTCGAGGTCCGCCCGCACCGCGTCGACGTGGTCAACGGCCTCGGTTCCGGCGACGGGTTCGGCGGGGCGCTCACGCACGGGCTGCTGCAGGGCTGGGGACTCGAGCGGGTCCTGTCGTTCGCCAACGCGGCCGGCGCGATCGTCGCCACCCGCTTCGAGTGCTCGACGGCGATGCCGACGAGCGACGAGATCGACGCCTTCCTGCGGAGCAACCCGACGCAGGGCCCGGCGACCGAGGGGACCGACACCGAGGGAACCAACGCCGAGGAGGCGCTCCATGCCTGAGCTGACCAGTTCCGACTTCGACCGCCTGCGCGACACCCGCGCTGGTCACCCCGAGCGGATCGCCTCGGTCCTCGCCTCGCGACGGAGGCGCCCCCTCCTGGGCGAGGACGGCAAGCTCTTCATCGTGGCTGCGGACCACCCCGCCCGTGGTGCCCTCGCGGTGCGGGACGACCCGTCCGCGATGGCGAACCGCTACGACCTGTTGGAACGACTCGTCGTCGCCCTCGGTCGACCCGGTGTCGACGGGGTGCTCGGGACGCCCGACATCCTCGAGGACCTGGCGCTCCTCGGCGCGCTCGACGACAAGGTGGTCGTCGGCTCGATGAACCGGGGTGGACTCCGCGGTGCGGCGTTCGAGATGGACGACCGGTACACGGCGTACTCGGCCGCGTCGATCGCCGACTCCGGGTTCGACTTCGCGAAGCTGCTCATCCGCGTGGCCCTGTCCGACGCCGGGACTGCCCCGACGCTCGAGGCCACCGCCAAGGCCGTGACCGAGGCCGCCGCGCGCCGGCTGCCGATCATGCTCGAACCGTTCATGTCCGAGCACCGCGACGGCAGCGTCGTGAACGACCTGTCGGCCGAGGCCGTGATCACGTCGATGGCGATCGCGGCGGGCCTGGGGGAGTCGAGCGCCTACAGCTGGTTGAAGATCCCCGTCGTCGACGACATGGAGCGCGTGATGGCCGCGACGACGCTGCCGACGCTCCTGCTCGGCGGCGACCCGGCGTCCCGTCCGCTCGAGACGTACGCCAAGTGGGCCGATGCCCTCGCGCTGCCGGGCGTCCGTGGGCTCGTCGTCGGTCGGACCCTCCTCTACCCGTCGGACGACGACGTGGCGGGTGCGGTCGACGTGGCCGCGGGGCTCGTCCACAGGGGGACGCCCTCCCGCGATCTGTCCACCGACCTGCACGACGCCACCACGGGCCCCGTCGGCTCCGCGAGTATGAACGAGCCCGTCTCGGAAGGAAGCAACGCATGACCACCACGAGCGCACCCACCACGACCACCGGCGACCCGACCGACGGCGCGACCGTCGGGCACTGGATCGACGGCGCCCACGTCCCCTCGACCTCCGGTCGGACCGCGCCCGTGTACGACCCCGCCCGCGGGATCGTGACGAAGCAGGTCGCGCTCGCCGACGAGCGCGAGGTACAGGCAGCGATCGCCAGCGCCAAGGCGGCGTTCCCGGCGTGGAGCGAGCTGTCGCTGAGCAAGCGGCAGCAGATCATGTTCTCGTTCCGCGAGATCCTGAACCGCGACAAGGCCGAGCTGGCCGAGATCATCACGAGCGAGCACGGCAAGGTCGTCTCCGACGCCCTCGGGGAGATCGCCCGCGGGCAAGAGGTCGTCGAGCTGGCGACGAGCATCCCGCAGCTGCTCAAGGGCGAGTTCTCCGACCAGGTGTCGACCGGCATCGACGTCTACTCGATCCGCCAGCCGCTCGGCGTGGTGGGCATCATCAGCCCCTTCAACTTCCCGGCGATGGTGCCGCTCTGGTTCCTGCCGATCGCCATCGCCGCCGGCAACACCGTCGTGCTGAAGCCGAGCGAGAAGGACCCGTCCGCGGCCATCTGGCTGGCGTCGAAGTTCACCGAGGCCGGACTGCCGGCCGGGGTCTTCACGGTCCTGAACGGCGACAAGGTCGCGGTCGACGGACTCCTGACCAGCCCCGACGTCGAGTCGATCTCGTTCGTCGGGTCGACGCCGATCGCGCAGTACGTCTACGAGACCGGGACGAAGCACGGCAAGCGCGTGCAGGCCCTCGGCGGTGCCAAGAACCACATGCTCGTGCTGCCGGACGCCGACCTGGACCTGGTCGCGGACAACGCGATCAACGCGGGATTCGGTTCCGCCGGTGAGCGCTGCATGGCGATCTCGGTCGTCGTCGCAGTGGAGCCCGTCGCCGACGAGCTCATCGCGAAGATCGCCGAGCGGGCCGCCACGCTGCGCATCGGTGACGGTCGCCGCGGCTGCGACATGGGGCCGCTCGTCACCGAGCAGCATCGCGACAAGGTCGCCTCGTACATCGAGGTCGCAGAGCAGGACGGTGCGGTCATCGTGGTGGACGGCCGCACCGTCCGTCCCGACGGGGACGAGAACGGCTTCTGGCTCGGTCCGACGCTGATCGACAAGGTGCCGACGTCGAGCCGCGTCTACACCGAGGAGATCTTCGGCCCGGTGCTGAGCGTCGTCCGCGTGGAGTCCTACGAAGAAGGACTGGCGCTGATCAACGGTGGCGCCTACGGCAACGGCACGGCGATCTTCACGAACGACGGCGGGGCCGCCCGACGGTTCCAGCGCGACGTGCAGGTCGGCATGATCGGCATCAACGTCCCGATCCCGGTGCCGGTGGCGTACTACTCGTTCGGCGGGTGGAAGAACTCGCTGTTCGGTGACCACAAGGCGTACGGCGCAGACGGCGTCAGCTTCTTCACGCGGCAGAAGGCGATCACCTCCCGGTGGCTCGACCCGTCGCACGGCGGCGTCGACCTCGGCTTCCCGTCGAACGGCTGATCCGACGATGACCGACAACTGGTTCAACCCGCGGGGGTCCCGGCCGGAGGACGGCTGGACCGACGTGATCGACGGGCGCGTGCCGGGCTGGGCGCACACCGGGCTCCGGACGGGCGAGCTGCGCGACGGCGGATCGCTCCGCCTGGCCGCCGGCGCCGTCGAACGGATCGTGGTGCCGCTCGCCGGCAGCTTCACCGTGACGTACGACGATGCTGTGGCGGACGACAGCGCGGGGACGGCGGGTGGCGCCGTGCAGGAGCTCGAGGGACGCGCGGGCGTGTTCGAGGGCCCGACGGACGTCCTGTACCTCGGCTCCGGCACCGCCGCGGTGATCACCGGCGTTGGCCGGGTCGCGGTCGCCGAAGCCCCCACCGACACGGTCAAGCCCACGACGTACATCCCGCGGCAGGACGTGCCCGTCGAACTGCGGGGTGCCGGGCAGTCGAGCCGGCAGGTCCACAACTTCGGCACCCCCGCGGCACTCGACGCCGCGCGGTTGATCGTGTGCGAGGTCATCACCCCCGCGGGCAACTGGTCCTCGTGGCCGGCGCACAAGCACGACACCGAACGGCCCGGTCAGGAATCCGAGCTCGAGGAGATCTACTACTACGAGTCCGCCGTCGCCCGCGGCTCCGAGCACGTCGCCCCGGACGCCGCCGACCCGTTCGCGCTGCACCGGACCTCGGCCTCGGACGACCGACCGATCGACGAGTTCCGCCAGGTCCGGACCGGCGACGTCGCCCTGGTGCCGTACGGCTGGCACGGCCCCGCGGTCGCGGCTCCGGGCTACGACATGTACTACCTCAACGTGATGGCCGGCCCCGGACCGGAACGCGTCTGGAACATCACCGACGACCCCGCCCACGGGTGGGTCCGTCAGCTCTGGGAGTCCGAGTCCCTCGACCCCCGCCTGCCCTACCTCAAGGAGGACGTGTGACCACCCCCACGACCCGTCGCATGACCGTCGGCCAGGCGCTCGTCGAGTTCCTGGCCAACCAGTGGACGGTGGACGGCGACGTCCGCGAGCGAACGATCCCGGGCATCTTCGGCATCTTCGGGCACGGCAACGTCGCCGGACTCGGGCAGGCGATCAAGCAGCTCCACGTCGAACAGCCCGGACTGCTGCCGTACCACCAGGCCCGCAACGAGCAGGCGATGGTGCACGAGGCCGTCGGGTTCGCGCGGATGCACCGCCGTCGCGCGACCTTCGCCGCCACCGCCTCGGTCGGACCCGGTGCCGCCAACATGCTCACCGCAGCAGCGCTCGCCACGACGAACCGGCTGCCGGCGCTGCTGCTGCCGTCGGACACCTTCGCCACGCGCACCACGGACCCGGTGCTGCAGCAGATCGAGATGCCGCACGACACCTCGATCCAGGTGACCGACGCGTTCCGACCGCTCTCGCGCTTCTTCGACCGGGTGGTCCGCCCGGAGCAGCTCTTCTCGATCGCACTCCAGGCGATGCGGGTCCTCACCGACCCGGCCGAGACGGGTGCGGTGACGATCGCCCTGCCCGAGGACGTGCAGGCCGAACAGCTCGACGTCCCGGTCGCGTTCCTGCAGCCCCGTGAGTGGCACATCCGCCGTCCACTGCCCGAGACCGGTCCGCTCGAGCGTGCCGTCGCGGCGATCCGGCAGGCGAAGCGTCCGGTCATCGTGGCGGGTGGCGGTGTCCTCTACTCCGGTGCCGAGGACGAGCTCCGCCGCTTCGTGGAGGCCACCGGGATCCCGGTCGGCACCTCGCAGGCCGGCGGCGGATCGTTGGTCTGGGACCACCCGCAGTACCTCGGCGGCATCGGCGCGACCGGCACGGCCGCCGCCAACGCCGTCGCGGCGCAGGCCGACGTCGTGATCGGCATCGGCACGCGCTACAGCGACTTCACGACCGCGTCACGCACGGCCTTCCAGGACCCGGACGTCACCTTCGTCAACGTCAACGTGGCGTCCTTCGACGCGTACAAGCACGGCACGCAGCTGCCGGTGATCGCCGACGCCCGGGAGGCCCTGGTCGCCCTGACGACGGCGCTCACCACCGATGCGTCGTACGCGGTCGACGCCGGCTACGCCGCCGAGGTCCGGGACCGGAAGCGGGAGTGGGACGCCGTCGTCGACGACGCGTTCACGCCGTCGAGGGCTGAACTGCCCGGACAGGCCGAGATCATCGGCGCCGTCCAGGCGGCCAGCGACCCACGTGACGTGGTCATCCAGGCCGCAGGGTCGTTGCCTGGTGACCTGCACAAGCTCTGGCGGGTCCGCGATGCGCTCGGGTACCACGTCGAGTACGCGTTCTCGTGCATGGGCTACGAGATCGCCGGCGGCATCGGCGTCCGCCGTGGGGCCCCGGACCGCGACGCGATCGTCATGGTCGGTGACGGCTCGTACCTGATGCTGCACACCGAGCTCGTGACCGCGGTCGCCGAGGGCATCAAGATCATCGTCGTGCTCATCCAGAACCACGGGTACGCGTCGATCGGCCACCTGTCGGAGACCGTCGGCTCGGAGCGCTACGGCACGAAGTACCGCTACCTGGACGAGACCCGGTCGTTCGAGGACGGCGAGCCGCTGCCGGTCGACCTGGCAGCCAACGCCCGGTCCTACGGCGTCGACGTGATCGAGGTCCAGCCCGGCCCGGACAGCATCGCCGACCTCACGGCAGCGGTCCGTCAGGCGAAGGCGAACGACCACACCACCCTCGTCCACATCAACTCCGACCCGTTGGTCTACGCGCCCGAGGGCGACGGCTGGTGGGACGTGCCGGTCGCGCAGACCTCCACCCTCCCCAGCACCCAGGCCGCCCGCGCCGAGTACGAGCAGCAGGTCGCCGCGCAGCGTCCGCTGCTCGGCTGAACCCGATCCGAGACAGAAAGCGACAGCGACGTCATGACCGACACCGCCACCCCCATCGGCACTCCCGCCACCGACGCGGCGCCCGCCTCGATCCGCATCGGCACCGCCCCGGACTCGTGGGGCGTGTGGTTCCCCGACGACCCGGACCAGGTCCCGTGGCAGCGTTTCCTCGACGAAGCCGCCGCTGCCGGGTACGAGTGGATCGAGCTCGGACCGTACGGGTACCTGCCGACCGACCCCTCGCAGCTGTCCGACGAGCTCGAGTCCCGCGGGCTCAAGCTCTCGGCTGGCACCGTGTTCACCGGGTTCCACAAGGGCGAGGACCAGTTCCAGCGCGCCTGGGACCAGGCGGTCGCCGTCGCGGGCCTGGCGGCGAAGTTGGGCGCAGAGCACCTGGTGACGATCCCGGACCTCTGGCGCTCCGACGCCACCGAAGAGGTGCTCGAGGCCCGCACGCTCACCGACGAGCAGTGGGAGCGACTCGGCCGCGGCCACGACCAGCTGGGCAAGGCGCTGCTCGAGGAGTACGGCGTGCACCAGCAGTTCCACACCCATGCCGACAGCCACGTCGGGACCTACAAGGAGACGGTGCGGTTCCTGGAGGTCACGAACCCCGCGTACACGAACCTCTGCCTCGACACCGGGCACTTCGCCTACTACGGCGGCGACAACCTCAAGCTCATCGCCGCCCATCCGGAACGAATCGGCTACCTGCACCTCAAGCAGGTCGACACCGACCTGCTGTTCGACGTGCTGAAGAACGACGTGCCGTTCGCGACCGCCGTGGCGCAGGGCATCATGATCGAGCCGCCGCACGGCACCCCGGAACTCGCCCCGATCATCGAGGCAGTGGCCGCGATCAACCCCGAGGTCTTCGGGATCGTCGAGCAGGACATGTACGGCTGCTCGGTCGATGCTCCGGGCCCGATCGCCGAGCGCACCTTCCAGCACATCTTCGGCTCCACCTCCGCCGCGCGCGCCTCCTGACGCGCCGTCCACGCAGCGTCAGCAACCCCAGGAGAAGAACACCATGACCACCACGCAGAACCTCCGCGTCGCCGTCGTCGGCGCCGGCATGATGGGCGCCGACCACGTCCGCCGCATCACCGCCAAGATCTCGAACGCCGACGTCGTCGCGGTCGTCGAACCGGATGCCAGCCGGGCTGCTGCCGCTGCCGCACTGGCGCCGGGGGCGATCACCGCGGCCTCCTTCGAGGAGGCGCTCGCCGCCACCGAGATCGACGGCGTCATCATCGCGACCCCCGGGTTCCTGCACGAGCCGATCCTGGTGACCGCACTCAAGCGGGGTCTCGCCGTCCTCTGCGAGAAGCCGCTCACGACCAGCGCCGAGGACAGCCTGCGCATCGTGGAACTCGAGCAGGAGCACGCCAGCCGGCCGATCATCCAGGTCGGGTTCATGCGCCGCTTCGACAGCGGGTACCAGGAGCTCAAGGCCCTGCGCGAGTCCGGCGCGAACGGCGCGCTGCTCGCCCTGCACCACGCCCACCGGAACCCGACGACCCCGCCGAACTTCAGCGAGTCGATGCTCATCCACGACTCGGTGATCCACGAGATCGACATCATCCCGTTCCTCACGGGCGAGGCGATCACGAGTGTCGAGGTCAAGAAGCCGCGGAAGAACTCGCTGGCCCCGGCCGACCTGCCGGAGCCGCAGTTCGTGCTGTTCACCACCGAGTCCGGGACGATGGCGATCGTCGAGATCAACGTGAACGCCCAGTTCGGCTACCAGGTCACGACCGACGCCGTGTTCGAGTCCGGCGTCGCCTACATCGGCCGCGACACCTCGCAGACGATCGTGTCCGCCGGGGTCTCCGGGCAGGGCGTCACGCCGTCGTTCAAAGAGCGGTTCGCCGCGGCCTACGACGAAGAGGTGCAGCGCTGGGTGGACGCGGCCCGCGATGGCGGCATCGACGGCCCGAGCGCCTGGGACGGCTACACCGCGTCCGTCGTCGCCGAGGTCGCGGTCCGCGCGCAGCAGTCCGGCGCGACCGAGCACGTCGAGTACGCGGTGACGAAGCCGGCGTTCTACGACCTGACGGCAGCGGCCGACGCGACGGCCGACGCGACGGCCGGGGTGTAGTCCGTGCCGAAGATCGCGCTCGACCCGACCCCGTTCCACCACGACCTGGGTCTGCTGGAGTTCCCGCGGAAGGTCGCCGACCTCGGCTACGAGTACCTGCAGCTGACGCCGCACCGGGACTTCATCCCGTTCCACCGGCACCCGAAGGCGGACGACGACCTGGTCGACGCGTTCGCGGCCGCCTGTGTCGACGCCGGGGTCCAGGTGGCGTCCGTCCTGCCGGTGCTCCGCTGGTCCGGGCCCGACCGTGAGACGCGTGAGACCGCCGTCAAGCAGTGGAAGCGCGTCATCGAGATCACCAAGCGACTCGGCGTGGACACCATCAACACCGAGTTCTCCGGTCGTCCGGAGCGGGCCGAGGACTCCGAGGCGCAGTTCTACTGGGCGATGGAGGAACTGCTGCCGATCATCGAGGACGCGGACCTCCGGGTGCTCATCGACCCGCACCCCGACGACTTCGTCGAGGACGGGCTCGAGGCACTCCGGGTGATCCGCGGGCTCAACTCGAAGAACATCGGGTTCGTCTACGTCGCCTGCCACACCTTCCACTACGGCGGTGACATGGACGCGGTCATCGACGCCGCCGGTGACTCGCTGCAGTTGATCCACGTCGCCGATGCGTACGACCACCGTCGTTCGCACGGCCTCCGCTACATCACGAACCCGCCCGGCAACCCGGTCCGGGTCCACCAGCACCTGCCGGTCGGGCAGGGCGACGTCGACTTCGACGCGTTCTGGCGTGCGCTCGACCGCGTCGGGTTCTCGGGCCGCGACGACACCGTCGCCGTGTCCAGCGTCTTCGCCGAGGACGAGAACGCCGACGCGGTGTCGCGGTTCCAGCTCGACCAGATCACGAAGGGACTCCGCCGATGACGAGCACACTCGAGACCCGAGGGGCGGGCGTGGTCGACACCCGTCCGGTCACCCTGCAGGCCACGGAACAGACCCCGACGGCACTGTGGAACGACTCGGCCGACCCGCACGAGCTGGCGACGGCGATCTCGGAGTACGGAGCCGTCGGGGCGACCTGCAACCCGGTCATCGCCTACACCTGCATCCAGCAGGACCCCGAGGTGTGGGTACCGCGCATCCGACAGCTCGCCGAGGAGCACCCGACCGCGGGGGAGTCGGCACTCGGGTGGATGGCGGTCGAGGAGCTCTCGGTCAACGCCGCCGCGCAGCTGCTGCCGGCGTTCGAGGCGTCGGGCGGCCGCAACGGTCGGCTCTCGATGCAGACCGATCCGCGTCTGCATCGCGACCGTGACGCCCTCGTGGAGCAGGCGGTGCGCTTCTCGGGCCTCGCGCCGAACATCATCGTGAAGATCCCCGCGACGAAGGTCGGCATCGCGGCCATCGAGGAAGCCGCGTACCGCGGCGTCTCGATCAACGCGACCGTCTCGTTCACGGTGGCCCAGGTCGTCGCCGTCGGTGAGGCCATCGAGCGCGCCCTCGACCGCCGCGCCGCCGATGGTCTGCCCGAGCAGGAGTTCGGACACGTCGTCACGCTGATGGCCGGTCGGCTCGACGACTGGCTGAAGACCGTCGTCGCGCGTGACCACGTCATGATCGACCCCGGGTACCTGGAGTGGGCCGGCGTCGCCGCGGTGAAGAACGCGTACCGGGTGTTCCAGGAGCGCGGGTTCCGCTCGCGGGTCCTCGTCGCGGCCTTCCGCAACGCGCTGCAGTGGTCCGAGTTCCAGGGCGGTGACCTCGTCGTGTCGCCGCCGTTCCAATGGACGAAGGACATCAACGACAACGCGTTCCCGTTCCGCCCCGACGCCATCGACGACGAGGTCCCGGCACACGTCGTCGACGCCCTCCGCCGGGCGACGCCGGAGTTCGCCCGCGGCCACGACGTCGACGGCATGACCATCGACGAGTTCGACCGGTTCGGCGCCACGGTCAAGACGCTGCGGCAGTTCCTCGACGCCGACGCGAAGCTCGACGCCCTCGTCCGCGACATCATCGTCCCGGCCGAGTAGGGCGGCGCCGATGGTCATGGACACGATCGGGGTCGGCCTCATCTCGGTCGGGTGGATGGGGCGCCTGCACTCCCGCGCGTACCGGGCGCTGCCGGACCACTTCCCGGAACTCGGGCTCCGCCCACGCCTGGTGGTCGCGGCCGATCCGGTTCCGGAAGCCCGCGAGCAGGCCACGGAACGGCTCGGGTACGAACGTGCCGTGGCCGACTGGCACGAGGTCCTCGCCGACCCGGACGTCGACGTCGTCTCGATCTGCTCACCGAACTTCCTGCACCGCGAGATGGCGGTCGCCGCGGCGCAGGCCGGCAAACCGTTCTGGATCGAGAAGCCGATGGGTCGGTACGCCAGCGACTCCCGCGACATCCACGAGGCCGTCCAGCGGGCCGGGGTCGTCACGAGCGTCGGGTTCAACTACCGGCACGCACCCGCGGTCGAACGTGCCCGTGAGCTCGTCCGCAGCGGGCGACTCGGACGGATCACGAACGTCCGCGGCTCCCTGCTCGCCGACTACTCGTCCGACCCCGCTGCCCCGCTCACCTGGCGGTTCGAACGGGAACGCGCCGGTTCGGGGGTCCTCGGCGACCTGCTCTCGCACGGCCTCGATCTGGCGCAGTACCTGGTCGGCCGGATCGCGAGCGTCACCGCCCTCGGCGAGACGTTCATCACCGAGCGACCGCTTCCCGGCGCGGGGATCGTCGACCGCAGTGCTGCCGCGACCGGCGACCGCAAGCCCGTCGAGAACGAGGACTACGCCGCCCTGCTCTTCCGGTTCGACGACGGCGCGGTCGGCACGATGGACTCCAGCCGGGTCATGCACGGGCCGCACGCCGAGTACACGATCGAGGTCTACGGCACCGCCGGGTCGATCCGCTGGGACTTCCAACGGATGAACGAACTGCAGGTCTGCCTCGACGGGCAGGAGGCCGCCGGCTACACGACCGTGTACGTCGCGCCCGGGGACGGCGAGTTCGCCCGCTTCCAACCGGGAGCCGGCACCGCGATGGGCTACGACGACCTCAAGACGATCGAGGCAGCGCAGTTCCTGGCGAGCGTCCGGAGCGGCCGGCAGCTCGCGCCGTCGGTGGCGGACGGGCTCGCCGCCGCGTCGATCGTGGAAGCGGCCGAAGCGTCGCTCGCCGACGGGGCGTGGCATGAGGTGGCGCGCGTCGACGGACCGCTGACCTCCGACGCCCCGACTCCGGTGATCTGACCAGACGGACCACGGACCACCGACCACACGACGGACGGGAGGCGCGTCACCAGCCGGTGACGTGCCTCCCGTCCGTCGTCTGGTGGCGCGTCGCTGTCCGGATCGCGAGCACCACGACTGGCACGGTAGTATGTCCTGACAAAGTCACCACAAGCAGGAGGCACCATGCCGCTCGTCCGATTCGACCTCGCCACCGGCCGCACCCCCGAGGCGGTCCGCGCGATCGCCGACGCCACGCACCAGGCGATCGTCGACGTCTACGGGATCCCGGAGCGCGACCGCTTCCAGATCATCACCGAACACCCGGCGACGCAGATCATCGCGCAGGACGCCGGCCTGGGCTTCGAGCGGACCGAGGGCGTCGTCATGATCCAGGTCTTCACCCAGCGCGGCCGGTCCGACGAGGCGAAGCAGGCGCTCTACGCCGCGATCCACGACGCGCTCGCCGGGGTCGGCGTCGCGTCCGAGGACGTCTTCATCGGGTACGTCGAGAACGGTCCGCAGGACTGGTCGTTCGGCTTCGGTCGCGCCCAGTACCTGACCGGCGAACTCGGCGTTCCCGACGCCAGCTGAACTCGGCGTCCTCGACGCCAGCTGACCGGCGCGCCGGACGCCAGCTGGCCGGGCCCTACTTGTCGACGAGCGTGACCTCGAACGAGTACCGGTCCGGCCGGTAACAGTGCAGGCCGTACTCGACCGCGCGACCCGAGGCGTCGTACGCCGTGCGGCTCATCGTCAGCACGGGGTCGCCGTCCTCGATCTCGAGCAGGCCGGCCTCGTCGTCCGTCGCAGCACGAGCACCGATCCGCTGCTTCGCGACCCGCATCGTCACCCCGCGGGACCGGAGCAGCTGGTACAGCCCGTGGGCGCGGAGGTCCTCGTCGGTGATGTCGGCGAACTCCGGCGGCAGGTAGTTCTCGAGCACCGCCATCGGCACGTCCTCGGCGAACCGGACGCGAAGCACGTGCACGACGGTGGTCCCGACCTCGACGCCCAGGGCCTCGGCGACCGCCTGGGTGGCCGGCACGTCGGAGCGGTCGAGGAGCTTCGTCGTC
The DNA here is from genome assembly GCF_003234795.2 of Curtobacterium sp. MCLR17_032. NCBI lineage: Bacteria > Bacillati > Actinomycetota > Actinomycetes > Micrococcales > Microbacteriaceae > Curtobacterium > Curtobacterium sp. MCLR17_032. The sequence continues at coordinate 904,144 of NZ_CP126268.1, forward strand.
GGCTGCTGCGACCCCTGCGTCAGGTCGTCGTACAGGCTGGTCAGCTCGACCTTGCGGGTGACCGGACCGTGCACGACCTGGGTGCCGATGCCACGACGGCGGACGAGCAGCCCCTTGTCGACGAGGTCCTGGATGGCGCGGCGGATCGTCGGGCGGGACAGGCCGAGGCGCTCCCCGAGGGCGATCTCGTTCTCCAGGCGGGCACCGGGCGGCATCGCGCCGTTGCGGATCGACTCCTCGATGCGCGAGGCGACCTGGTGGTAGAGCGGCATCGGCCCCGACCGGTCCAGGTCCATGAACAGGTCGGACGGCAGCTGGCCATCGTTGGTCATCGCGGTCCTTCGCAGGGGAGAACGAGCCCGAACACCTGCCGGGCGGATTGTCGTGACAATACCACCGGGCGTTGCGGCGGCCCGGACCACCGGGCGTGGACAGGACCGCGTCAGTCGGAGAAGACCATCGGACGACGCGAGAGCCGGGGCTGTGCGGCCGACTTCGGCTTCTCGACACGGGCGCGCACGGGGTTGATCGTCACCCGGGTCACCGCACCGAGCGCCTCGACCGTCGGCACCCCGTGGAAGCCGGCAGCGTGCACGACGATCGCGGCGCAGGCCTCGGCGTCGGCAGCGGCGTCATGGTGTTGGAAGCCCGAGAACCCGGCGGCCATCGCGGCCATCGGCAGGCGGTACGAGTCGAGCGTGTAGGTCTTGCGGGCGACCTGCAGCGAACACATCGAGTGGTGTTCGGCGATCTCGATGCCGGTCGCCGCACACCCGCCGGCGATCACGCCCATGTCGAACCGGGCGTTGTGCGCGACCAACACGTCACCCTCCGCGAACGCCACCAGGTCCGGGTACTGCTGCTCCCACGACTTGGCGTGCGTCACGTCCGACTGGACGATCCCGTGGATGCGGGTGTTCCACTCCAGGAAGTCGTCGTGCCCGGCCGGCGGGCGGATGAACCAGGAGGCCCGGTCGACAACACGACCGCCGCGCACCTTGACGAGTCCGACCGAACACGCGCTGGCGGGCGAGTTGTTCGCGGTCTCGAAGTCGATGGCGGTGAAGTTCAGCACGCCATCGATCGTTGCACGGAGAACCGACATCACCGGAACCGGCCCCGGCGTGGTGCCCCCGCTCCTACCCTGAACAGATGGAGCACCCCGCGCAGATGGAGAACCCCGCGCCGCGCAGCCCGCTCGTCCTGGTCCTCGCAGGTACGGGCTACGGCCAGCAGGCGCCCCTGCTCTGGTGGACGGACGCCATCGCCCGGCAGGCTGGCTGCACGGTCGTCGCACCCAGGTGGACGGTCGACGACAGCGCCGCAGCCGACCCGGTCCGCTTCGTCGAGCACGAACTGACGACCGCGCTCACCGGACGCCGACCGGACCTCGTCATCGCCAAGTCGTTCGGCTGCGCCGCCCTGCCGTGGGCGCTCGCCGAGGGCGTGCCCGGCGTCTGGCTCACGCCGGTCCTCACCGACGACGCCGTCCGCCAGGCGCTCGCCGCAGCCGACGACACCCACGTCGCGCTCGGCGGATCAGCCGATCCCGTCTGGCGGCCGGAACTGGTGCGTGGGACGCGGGCGCGCCTCCAGACCGTCGACCGAGCCGACCACCGGCTCGAGGTGCCGGGCGACTGGCGGGCGTCCCAGCGCCTCCAGGCCGACGTCCTGGCCGTCGTCGAGGAGCGCGTCGCGGCAATCTGACGGTGCCGGACTGGAGGCCCGGGTCGGCCCCGGCGGGCTGCCGCCGGTAGGCTGTCCTCCCGTGGCTCTCACCATCGGAATCGTCGGTCTCCCGAACGTCGGCAAGTCGACCCTGTTCAACGCCCTGACCAAGAACCAGGTGCTCGCGGCCAACTACCCGTTCGCCACCATCGAGCCCAACGTCGGCGTGGTGAACCTGCCCGACCCGCGTCTCGACCAGCTCGCCGAGCTGTTCCACTCCGAGAAGACCGTGCCCGCGCCGGTGTCGTTCGTCGACATCGCCGGCATCGTCAAGGGTGCGAGCGAGGGTGAGGGACTCGGCAACAAGTTCCTCGCGAACATCCGCGAAGCCGACGCCATCGCGCAGGTCGTCCGCGGGTTCACCGACGACGACGTCGTGCACGTGGCGAACAAGGTGTCCCCGAAGGACGACCTCGAGGTCATCAACACCGAGCTGATCCTCGCCGATCTCGAGACCATCGAGAAGGCGCTGCCCCGCTACGAGAAGATGCTCAAGCTGAAGCAGGCGGAGCCCGCCGTCCTCGAGGCGGCGAACGCCGCGAAGGCCGAGCTCGAGAAGGGCGTCCTGCTCTCGGCGAGCAAGGTCGACCTCGAGCCGATCAAGGAACTCGGGCTGCTCAGCGCCAAGCCCTTCATCTTCGTGTTCAACGTGGACGAGGCGATCCTCACCGACGACGCCCGCAAGGCTGAACTCGCCGCCCTCGTCGCACCGGCGCAGGCCGTGTTCCTCGACGCCCAGGTCGAGTCCGAGCTGATCGACCTCGACCCGGAGGACGCCAAGGAGCTCCTCGAGTCGACCGGTCAGACCGAGTCCGGCCTCGACCAGCTCGCGCGCATCGGATTCGAGACCCTCGGGCTGCAGACGTACCTGACGGCAGGCCCGAAGGAATCCCGAGCGTGGACGATCGGCAAGGGGTGGAAGGCTCCCCAGGCTGCTGGCGTCATCCACACGGACTTCGAGAAGGGCTTCATCAAGGCCGAGGTCATCTCGTTCGACGACCTCGTCGCCACCGGCTCGATCGCCGAGGCCCGGTCGCAGGGCAAGGCCCGCATCGAGGGCAAGGAGTACGTCATGCAGGACGGCGACGTGGTGGAGTTCCGCTTCAACAACTGACGCTCCGGCACGTGTCGCGCTCCTAGGATCACAGGCGTGGGGGAACGCGGAGCTGCAGCCGGACGCTCAGACCAGTCGGACGAGTTGCCGACGGTCTTCCGTGCCGTCGCGGAGATCCGTCCTTCGCGATGGCTCCGTCGGCCGAAACGTGTCATCCGCTACGACGCCCGCTGGCCCGACGGCCGTGTCGAGACGGACGTCCACCTCGTCACGCTGATGTACCGCCGCGCTCCCGCGGACTACTCGGTGGTCAAGCGGGTGATGGACGAGCAGTGCCCGGAGACCGGTGCCGGCCCGTGGGTGCTGTACCCGACGGGTGACCTGCTCTGACGTCAGCCTGACCTGACAACTGAGCACTCCTGCCACCCGCGCAGGGCGGCGGTTCGGCTAGAGTGGAAGCAATTGACCCCCTCCCAAGCCTCTCCACGATGCTCAAATGGGAGGGGCCTTTTCGTTCCCGGGGGGATGCGCGTGAAGCCGAGTCTGTCTTGGACTGAGCAGGTTGCCCTTCTCCTCCGACGGGGGCTCGCGATCGGCGACGAGCCAACTTGTCGCCGATTCCTGGCGGCATCGAGCTACTGCCGTTCATCGCGCTACCGAACTGTGGTTGAGGCCGACATGCGCCGCCAGTTGTACACCGCCCGCGCCTCCCACCCGATCCTGTACTGCGTGCTCCACCCCGGTGCCTACCCTCGGCACGAGGGAGGTCGACACGTGAAGTACATCCACTACGACGGCACGGACATCCTCACGGGGGACCGGATCGCCGACGCGGTCGCGGACTACGCGGCGGTGCTCGGGGCGAACACCCGGACGGACACGATCGCGGTGCCGACGGTGGGGGAGGACGGCTCGGTCGAGCGGACGACGATGCTCGTCGGACCGTCGAGCGAGATCGTGGTGCGGCAGGCGCCGGACGACGAACTCGAGCCGGAGGACCCTGCCTTCATCCGCCGCCTCCGGGACGCAGCAGCGCTGTGCGGCGGGCGGCAGCCGGTGAACGCCGACGGCGGGCGACGGTTCGTCGGCGCGGCTGAGGGCGACCGGGAGCACTAGGCCCGCCCAGGACGACGGAACGCCGCCCCCGAAGGGACGGCGTTCCGTTGTGCTGCAGAGGTCAGGCGGCCAGGGCCAACTCCGGAGCCTGCACGGCGCGAGCCTGCAGGATGGTGCGGCTGGCCTCGCCCCGCCAGGAGCGGCCGGGCACGACCCAGCCCGCTTCGCCGTCGACGGCGACGCGGACACCGGGCGTCAGGAACAGCCCGAGGTCGTCGGCCGGCATGCGCACGAGGTACTCGCGCTGCGAGCGGTCCTCGCGGACGGGGAACTCGGCGATGCGGTCGGGGGAGACGGTGGGAGCCGCGATGGCGGTCCCGGTGATGATGGTGCGTTCGTTCGTGGTCATGGTGCTGTCTTTCTTCAGTCATTCGGCGTCGCGCTGGGCCGGACGGACTCCGTGGTCTCGTCGGCCGCAGGAGCGCGGACGCGCACGTCGGCATTCGACGTGCATGCTCGCCAGTCGGGGAGCGGTGGTCTCGCTGGAATGCGACCCAGGGGGATCGGTTCGAGACGGTCGGTGTGCGCGAGTCAGATGGGTTCGCTGCAATGCACCAAAAAACTACAATACGCCACGATCGCCGTTTTGTCCACCTGGCGTCGGCGGAGGCGCTCCGACGACGGACGGGAGGCTCGGTACCAGCTGGTACCGGGCCTCCCGTCCGTCAGGTGGCGGGTCCGCGACCGCTGCCGTTCAGTTCAGCGTCGGGGTGTCCTCCGGCACGACGCCGCCGAGGTAGAGGTCCGCGGCGAGGTCGCGGAGCGCACGCAGGGCGACGCGCTGCGTGAGCGGGCCGTACGAGATGCGGGCGACACCGAGCGCCTGGTACTCGGACGCGGGCAGGGCGCCCGGCAGGCCGATGACGCTGAGCTTGCCGCGGCCGAGGCCCTCGACCAGCTGCTCGACGACCTCGCGCTGGTGGCCGCCCGGGACGAAGACGAGCGGAGCGCCGGCGTCGAGGAAGGCCTTGCCGCGTGCGATGGCGTCCGCGATGCTCTCCTGGATCGGGCGGTCGCCGCCGCGGGCGATGGCGTCGGTGCGGGCGTTCAGCTGGAAGGGGACGCCCTCCTGCTCGGCGGCACGCATGATCGCGGCCACGCGGGTGACGGACTCGTCGAACGGACGCAGACGGTCTTCGACGTTCGCGCCGACCACGCCGATGCCGATCGCGCGGCGGATGGTCTCGGCCGGGTCCTCGTAGCCGTCGTCCAGGTCGGCGGTCACCGGCAGGTCCACGGCGTCGACGACGGTCTTCGCGCCGGCGAGGGCGAGGTCGAGCGACATGCCGCCGTCCTCGTAGCCGTACATCGCGGCGATCGAGTGCCCGGCGGTGGCGATCGCGCGGGTCTCGGGCAGCGCGGCGACGGTCTTCGCGCTGATCGCGTCCCAGACGTTCACGACGCGGAGGATCTCGGGGGCGGAGTGCAGGGACTGGAGGGTGGTCGCCTTCTCGGCGGTGCTCGTGGTCATGTCGCCGACAGTAGGCGGGTGCTGCCGTCAGGGTTCGCGCTGAGCGACAGCCCTCGCGCACCAGCGGCCGAGGACTGTCGCTCAGCGCGAATCCGGGCCCACACGACGCAGGATGACGCGCCGACTCGCCCCGGGCCTCCCGGCCGAGGCATGCTGGGACGCATGGCGAGCGACGAACAGGACCCGGTCGGCACGCTCCGCGGGGTCCGCACGAGCATCAAGTGGACGCGGTACGCGCCCGACGTGCTGCCCCTGTTCGTCGCCGAGATGGACCACGAGGTCGCGCCGGAGATCCGACAGGCCCTGGTCGAGCGGGTGCAGCAGTCGGACCTCGGGTACCTCGACGGGCCCGGGCCGCTCGCTCCCGCGTTCGCCGGGTTCGCCCGCGACCGCTGGGGCTGGGACGTCGACCCGGCGCGCGTGTACCTGGCGACGGACGTCAGCGTGGGGATCGTCGAGACGCTGCGGCTCGCGCTGCCCGACGGCGGGCGGGTCGCGATCACGCCGCCGGTGTACCCGCCGTTCTTCGAGCTCGTCGACGAGGCCCGATGTCAGGTCGAAGAGGTACCGCTCCGTGAGCAGTGGGGTGTCTACCGACTGGACCTGGACGGCCTCGAGCGGGCGTTCGCCGACGGGGTCCGGGTCTTCCTGCTCTGCAACCCGCACAACCCGATCGGTCTGGTGCACGACCGTGCCGACCTCGTCGCGCTGGCGGAACTCGCGGCGCGGTACGACGTCCTGGTCATCAGCGACGAGATCCACGCACCGCTGACCCACCCCGGCGTGCAGTTCACGCCGTTCGCGATGATCGCCGAGCCGCTCGGGGCGCGGAGCGTCTGCGTGACCTCGGCGAGCAAGGGCTGGAACCTGGCCGGTGTGAAGTGCTCCGTCATCGTCGCCGGGGATGCCCGCACCGCCGCGCTCCTCGACACGTTGTGGGAGGAGGTCGCGTGCCGGACGAGCATCCTCGGGCTGCACGCGAACCTGGCGGCGTTCACCCTGGCCGTCGGCTGGCTCGACGACGTCATCGACCGGATCGTCGCGAACGACCGGCTGCTCGCGAAGCTCCTGGCCGAGCACCTGCCCGGTGTCGTCTACGCGCGGCCCCGTGCGGGCTACCTGGCGTGGCTCGACTTCCGGGGGCTCGGGCTCGGCGAGGACCCGGCGGTGCCGCTCCGGGAGCACGCGTTCGTCGCGCTGAACTCGGGGCTGCCGTTCGGGGCCGAGGGCAAGGGGTTCGCCCGGATCAACCTGGCGTGCTCGCCGGAGACTCTGCGCGAGGCGGTGTTCCGCATCGCTGCGGCCTACCCGTCGAGCACGCAGGAGGGGGTCGTCTGGCACGTGGCCTGACAGTTGCGCCGTCAGGCGCACCGAGCGACGGGACGCCGTCCTCCACGATGACGGCCCGGCGCCCGCTCGTCCACAGGCATCGGTGCCGGCGACGACCGGGCCACGGCGAACAGCGATCGTGCTCGTGAGCCCCGCCGAACGAGACACCATCGGACTGTCCAACATCGCTGGACAAACTTGTCCAACCCGCATTGGACTCCTATCGTGAAGCGTGCGGACCTCATCCGCGACCTCCGTCGACGGGCAGATCGACTCGGCGTCCCCTTCGTGCTCCTGCGGCACGGCGGACGACATGACGTCTTCCGCTTCGGCGGTGAACGCATCGAGATCCACGGCACCGGGAGGTCCGGGAGATGCTCGCTCGCGCGATCATCCGCGCGTGTGACGACGGGAAGGACTGACGATGATGACGACACACACCGTGCGCGCACAGCGGGACGGGCGCTACTGGCTCGTCTGGATCGACGGTGCACTGCGGACCCAGGCGCGGCGGCAGAGCGAGATCGAGCCGATGGCGCGCGACTGGCTGGCGAACATGCACGACCGGCCAGCCGTCGACTTCACGGTGCGGATCGAGATCGTGCTGCCCGACTCCGTGCGGGCGCACCTGGACCGCGCGGGCGAACTGCGTGCCGACGCGGACCGCGCTCGGCGGGCAGCCGGACGCGAGACCGCGGCCGCTGCGAAGGAACTCCACGATGCCGGTCTGACGCTCCGCGAGATCGGCCCGCTGTTGGACGTGTCGTACCAGCGGGCGCAGCAGCTGGTGGCCGCCGCCGACTGACAGCTCCGGTCGGAGCTGCGCAGTCGGGACCTGAGCTCAGGCGACCGGAGCGAAGTGGTTGCGACCGATGACGGTCACGTGCAGGTCGACCTCACGCGAGGGCACCTGGTCGGTCAACGAGATCCACTCCCGCGCCACGAAGGCGACCGACGGCCACCGTCGGACCTCGGTCACGGGGAACCCGTCGATGAACACCTGCCACATGCCCTGTTCGCGGACGGCCTGGACCTCGTGCGTCGCCATGCCGTGAGCGTAGCAACGCGACGCACGAGGAACACCCGAGCGCGTCAGGGTGTGACCATGCCGCCGTTCACGTTGAGGGTCTCACCGGCGACGAAGCTCGACTCGTGCGAGGCCAGGAACACGTACGCGGGCGCCAGTTCGGCGGGCTGCGCGGGTCGGCCCATCGGCGACTCGCTGGACCCGAAGTCGGGCAGGGTCTCCGGGTCGACCCCGGCGGACACCTGCAGCACCGACCAGGTCGGCCCGGGAGCGACGACGTTGACCCGGATGCCGCGGCCGATGAGCTGCTGCGCCAGGCCCTTCGAGAAGTTGTTGATCGCGGCCTTCGAGGCGGCGTAGTCCAGACGGTCGGGGGCGGGCTGGTACGCCTCCATCGACGCGGTGGTGATGATCGTCGACCCGGGCTCCAGGTGGGGCAGAGCGGCCTGGACGAGGCGGAAGAGCGAGAGGACGTTGACCGTGAAGGTGTCGACGAGCTGGTCGTCGCTGATGTCGGTGATCTCGGCCTGCCAGTGCTGCTTGCCGGCGCAGGCGACGATCGCGTCGAGCCCGCCGAGTTCGGCGACAGCGCGTTCGACGAGCACGGCGGGGTAGTTCCGGGCGGTCAGGTCGCCGGGGATGGTGACGGCCTTCCGGCCCTCGGCCTCGATCAGGGCGACGATCCGCTGGGCGTCCTCTTCCTCGTCGGGCAGGTAGGCGAGGGCGATGTCCGCACCTTCCCGCGCGTACGCGATGGCGACGGCTGCGCCGATGCCGGAGTCCGCGCCGGTGATCAGTGCGCGGCGCCCGGTGAGCCGTCCGGTGCCGCGGTACGAGTCCTCGCCGTGGTCCGGCTTCGGGTGCATCCGCGACTCCAGGCCCGGTTCCGGCTGCTGCTGCGGCTCGGGGCTGGTGTTGGGGTACCGGGTGGTCGGGTCGCTGAACTCGTACTGGTCGCGGGGCATGCGACGGACGGTACGCGGACCGGCCGGGAGGCCCGTCAAGCGGTGCGCGCTCCGGCCTGGCCCGACAGGTGGCCGCGTCGTCAGAGGTCGAGTGCCATCACCACGTCCGCTCGGACGTAGGGGCTCGGCGGGTGCTCGTCGGCGCCCAGGTGCCGGAACCCGGTCGTCTCGTACAGGTGGATCGCGCTGACGAGGGAACTGTTCGTCTCGAGCAGCACCCGGCGGGCGCCGAGCGTGCGAGCCCGGTCGATCGCGGCGCGGATGAGGCGACGGCCGGTGCCGTGTCCCTGGTGGTCGGGGTCGACGGCCATCTTGACGAGTTCGAACTCGTCGACCCCGTGCGGGGCGAGTCCGACGCACCCGACGACCTCGTTGCCCAGTCGGGCGACGAGGACGACGCCGCCCGGGTCGACGATGTGTTGCACCGGGTCGCCGAGCAGTCGACGGTCCTCGTCCTCGAGGGTGAAGAACGTCGTGATCCACCGCTCGTTGAGCGACTGGAACGCCGCGGCGTCGGCGGCGGTGGACAGGTCCTCGACGACGACCTGGTCGCCGGTGGTGCGGGTGGTGGTGGGCATGGGTCCATCCTCGGGACACGGATGCAGTGCTGTCCAATACTCGTTCGGACGGATCGATACGATCAGTGCATGGATCGTGCACCCGAGGTCGACCTCCGGCAGCTCCGGGCGTTCCTGGCGCTCGCCGACGAGCTGCACTTCGGCCGGGCCGCGGCGGACCTCGGCATCGCGCAGCCGGCCCTGTCGCAGCTCATCCGCCGGGTCGAGGTCGCCCTCGGCGTCGACCTGTTCGCCCGGACCTCCCGGAGCGTCGCCCTCACCCCGGCCGGTCAGGTGCTGCAGGGGCGGGCCCGGTCGCTGCTGGCCCAGGCTCGGCGGGACCTCGACGAGACCGTCCGCGTCGGCCGGGGTGAGGCGGGTCGGCTCGACGTCGGGTTCGTCGTGTCGGCCCTGCCGCTCGGACCGATCGAGCGGGTGCAGCGGTTCCGGCAGCGCTACCCGCTGGTCCGGGTGGAACTGACGGAGGGTTTCTCGTCACGACTCGTCGCGGCCGTGCAGCGTGGGGAGCTCGACCTGGCGGTGGTGCGCGACCCGGACCCGGTCGACGGGGTGCGCTTCGCCCGGTTCCGCAGCGAACCGTTCGTCGCCGCCGTGCCGCGGGACCACCGCTTCGCCGGCCGCTCGTCCGTGCGCGGGCCGGAGCTGCTCGACGACCCGTTCGTGTTCTTCCCCGCCGAGGCCGGCACGCTCGCCACCGAACGGAACACCGCGCCCGTGGCCGACGGCGGTCGACGGCCGCGCATCGTGCAGGAGGCGACGACCTGGGCGACCGTGCTGCACCTGGTCGGTGTCGGCCTCGGCGTCACGGTCCTGCCGGAGAGTGCGGCGCTCGCCGCCCCGGACACCGTGGTGCTCCTGCCGCTCGAGGGCAGCACGCACCGCAGCGAGCTGGTGTGGGCGTCACGGGCGGACGACGACCGAGAGGTCCTCCGCAACTTCGCGGCCGCCGACTGAACGGCGGGCCGGTCCGGTCCGGGCGTCAGCGCATCAGGTTGTCAGGGCCAGCGGCAGCACCGGCGCCCGCTGGTCACCGAGCTCGTCCGGACGCCACGGCCGCGCACCGGTCAGCGCGAGTCCGACCTGCGTGAGCACGAACCCCACGTGCGGTTCGACGTCCGGGTCCCACGGCCCCTCGACACCCAGGCCGAAGGAGCCGAGTTCGTCGTCGGCCTCGTCGCGGATCGTCAGTCGCCAGCGGCCGTCCCCGAGTTCCTCGACGGCGGCCCAGCGTGCCGAGCGGAACCGGTCCGAGCTCACGCCGTCTTCATGATGTCGGCCGTGAAGTTGTGCAGACGTGCCAGCAGCGACTCGGAGCGCATCGCGATCGTCGCCGGCGGGTTGAGGTGCGGCGGCGCGGTGCGGATGAGCATCGGGCACCCGAGGTCCTCGCAGATGTACGAGCCGATCGTGTTGCCGTTCCGTCCGGCTTCCCCGGCGCGCGCGGCCGAGAACAGCCGAACCTGCGTGGCCGGCTGCGGGGAGTGGCAGAACGAGCACATCGCGGCGATGCCCGGGCGGAGGGACCCGCCGGCCGCGCGGACGACGATGCCGACCGGCTTGTCGTCCATCCACGACACCATGTAGCCGCGGCGGGCGGCCTGCGGGTCGCGCCAGCCCAGGAACTCGCGTTCGTTCCACAGGGTCTCGTGCAGCCCCGGGATCGGGAGCTGGGCGAGTTCGTCGGGCATCGCGTTGACGAAGGACGATCGGATGTCGGATTCAGTGAGCGGCTGCACGGTTCCCCTCGCGGTGGCGGACCGGACCAGGCTAGCCCCGTGCGCCGACAGGCGGGCGCAGGGCGGGCCTCCCGTCCGGTTCAGGACAGCCTGGAGGCCCGGACCGCGCCGAGTGCGCCCGTCCCGTCCGCCACCAGGACCGCCCGGCGCAACGCGTCGCGGCCGACCCGACGAGCGGCGGCGTCGTCCGCGGCGAACTCGACGAGGACGCGGGTCGACCGGGCCATCGCCCGCGCTCCCGGCACCCACGGGACGGCACGTTCGACGGACTCGGCGAAGCCGACCACGGCCGTGTGGTGCTGGCGCAGGTGGGCGCGTTCGTGGGCGACCACGGCCTCCAGTTCGTCGGTGCGCAGCTGTTCCGCGAGCCCGGTGCTGACGAGGACCCCGCCGGAGCGGCCGGGGACCGCGCAGGCCAGGGCGGTGTCGGCCTGCAGGACGGCGACCAGGGTGCCGTCGACCTCGCGGTGCGGTGCGGCACCGGTGCGGATCGCCTCGCGGACGGCCTCGTGCTCGGGGCCTGGGCGGACGCGGACGGCGACGGCGAACGCGATGACGGCGAGGACGGCGACCCCGACGTTCAGGCCGTGGCTGGGGGAGTCGTCGATGCCGAACGGGTCGGTCAGCGGCCGGCCGGCGAGGACCACCAGGGCGATCCCGACGACGAAGCCGGCGACCCCGACGACGACGGCTGCCTGCCAAGCGGCGATGGCGGTCAGCGGGCGGTCGATCGTCCAGGCGGCCCGGGTGAGTACCCGTGGGGCGAACGCGACGACGGCGAGGGCGAGGACGACGAGGCAGACGCCGGTGACGACCACGGGGCCGGTCCGGTCAGGGACGCGTTCGGGAGTCGATCGCGCGGCGGAGGACCTCGAGGTCCCCGGAGGCGAGCGAGCCGGTGAACTGCAGGAGCGCTGCCTCACGGTCGGAGGACGCGGCCAGCGCGTTCGCCATGAGGGAGGCGGTGTGGTCCTCCCGCGAGCGCGCGGCGTGGAAGGTGAGCGGGGCGTCGTCGTGCTGCTCGCGGACCACGGTGCCCTTGCGGCCGAGCCGGTCGAGCACGGTGAGGACGGTCGTCAGGGCCGGGCGCGGTTCGTCGAACACCTCGAGGACCTGACGGGCGGTGAGGCCGGCGTCCGCGGTCCAGAGCGCCTCGAGCACCGCCTGCTCGAGCTGCCCACGGGGGCGCGATCGCTGTCCTGCCACGGCGCCACTCTACGTGATGTCGAAGGACTTCCTGGTCGTTGCCCGCAACCGTGACACATGCCCGTAACGCGGGCTCGGTATGCTCGCCGGACAACAGAACACGTACGGCCGACCACCCGCCGCGGGAGAGCCCTGTGACCCGGACGCAGTCCATCCGGGTCTGGGCACCGAAGGAGCAAGCTCCCCGCCAATCTCTCAGGTCCAACACCGCAGCGGGCAGGCCACTCTGAAAAGCAGACACGAGCCGTGGGCGCATCCCACGGAACCGTCGTCTCGCCCACGGTGAAAGCCGCCGGACCTCACGGGCCGCGGTGAAACTCTCAGGCCCATGACAGAGGGGGAGTTCCGCACCCGACGATCGCCGTCGGGCCCTGCCGATGCCAGGAGAACTCCGTCCATGTCTGAACCGCTGCGTTCGTCGCCGCTCGAAGCCGCGCACGAAGCCGCCGGTGCCACGTTCACCGACTTCGCCGGCCACCGCATGCCGGTCCGCTACTCGTCCGACCTCGCCGAACACCACGCGGTGCGCGACGCGGCGGGCGTGTTCGACCTGTCGCACATGGCCGAGATCGGTGTGCAGGGGCCGGACGCCGTCCCGTACCTCGACGCGGCGCTCGCCGGGTCCTTCGGCGCGATGCCGGTCGGCCGGGCCAAGTACTCGCTGCTCCTGACCCCGGACGGCGGGATCCTCGACGACCTGGTCGTGTACCGCACCGGCGACGACGTGTTCCTCGTCGTGGCGAACGCCGGCAACCGGGACGTCGCCGTCCAGGCCATGCAGGAGCGGGCGGCCGGACACGACGTCACCGTCACGGACGACTCCGACCGGACCGCCCTCGTCGCGATCCAGGGTCCGGCGGCCGCAGGCACGCTCGACGACCTTGTCGTCACGGACCGCCTGCAGCCGGAGACCCCGCTCGACGAACTCCGCTACTACCGGGTCCTGCACGCGCTCTTCGACGGCCGCGAGGTCCTCATCGCCCGCACCGGCTACACCGGCGAGGACGGCTTCGAGCTGTACTGCGACACCGACACCGCGCCGGCGATCTGGGACGCCCTGCTCGCCGCCGGTGCCGAGCGCGGGGTCGTGCCCGCCGGACTCGCCGCCCGGGACACCCTCCGGCTCGAAGCGGGCATGCCGCTGTACGGGCACGAGCTCGACACCTCGGTGCGCCCGGCTCAGGCCGGACTCGGTCGGGTCGTCGCCACCTCGGGCTCCTTCGTCGGGGACGCCGGTGTCGAGCCCGCCGCCGACGCCCGCGTGCTCGTCGGCATCACGATGGACGGCCGCCGTGCCGCTCGCGCCGGGTACGCCGTGCTCCGTGACGGTGTCGTCGTCGGCAGCGTCACGTCCGGCGCCCTGTCACCCACGCTCGGCCACCCCGTCGCGATGGCCTTCGTCGACCCGGACTGCGCCGACGGGGGACAGGTCCTCCACATCGACGTCCGCGGTACCGCCATCCCCGGAACCGTCACCGCTCTCCCCTTCTACCGTCGCGCTTCGAGAGGCTGATCCCCATGACCGACCAGACCGCACTGCAGTACACCAAGGACCACGAGTGGATCCTCGTCGAGGGCGACGTCGTCACCGTCGGGATCACCGACCACGCGGCCGAACAGCTCGGTGACGTCGTCTACGTCGAGCTCCCCGCCGTGGGCACCACCACGACCGCCGGCGAACAGCTCGGCGAGATCGAGTCCACCAAGAGCGTCGGCGAGCTCTTCGCGCCGATCGAGGGCGAGGTCGTCGAGGTCAACGACGCCGTCGTCGCGACGCCCGACACCGTCAACCAGGACCCGTTCGGTGCCGGCTGGCTCGTCAAGCTCCGCGTCGAGGGCACGTCCTTCCCCGAGGACCTGATGGACCACGACACCTACCGGGCGTCCATCGCATGACCAGCATCCTGCGGCAGGACGACAACCTGCAGACCACGTTCGCCGACCGGCACATCGGGACGACCCCGGCCGACCAGCGCGCCATGCTCGACGTCGTCGGGCAGCCTTCGCTCGACGCCCTCGTCCGTGCGGCCATCCCGGAGTCCATCCACGCCGCCCCGGTGACCGACTCGTCGATCCCGACCGCGGTGGGGGAGACCGAGGCGCTCGCCGAACTCCGTGCCGTCGCCGGCCGCAACACGGTCCGCCGCGCGATGATCGGCCTGGGCTACGCGGACACCCACACGCCCGCCGTCATCCAGCGGAACGTCCTCGAGAACCCGAGCTGGTACACCGCTTACACGCCGTACCAGCCGGAGATCTCCCAGGGCCGCCTCGAAGCCCTGATCAACTTCCAGACGATGGTGTCCGACCTCACCGGCATGGCCACCGCCGGAGCGTCCATGCTCGACGAGGGCACCGCCGTGGTCGAGGGCATGCTCCTGGCCCGCCGCGCCTCGAAGGTGAAGGGCGACGCGTTCCTGGTGGACGCCGACCTGCTGCCCCAGACGGCGGCACTCCTCGGCCACCGCGCCGACGCGGTCGGCATCGCCCTGCGCGGTTTCGACGCCGCCGACGGCCCCACCGACGAGCAGCTCGACGGCGCGTTCGGCGTCGTCCTGCAGTACCCCGGTGCCTCCGGTCGCATCGTCGACCCCACCCGCACCATCGAGCGCGTCCACGCCGGTGGCGGCATCGCCGTCGTCGCGGCCGACCTGCTCGCGATGACCCTGCTCGCCAGCCCCGGTGACCTGGGCGCCGACGTCGCGGTGGGCACCAGCCAGCGCTTCGGCGTCCCGCTCGGCTTCGGTGGCCCGCACGCCGGGTACCTGGCGGTCCGGGCCGGCCTCGAGCGCCAGCTGCCCGGTCGTCTCGTCGGGGTGTCCTTCGACGCCGACGGCGGCATGGCCTACCGCCTCAGCCTGCAGACCCGCGAGCAGCACATCCGCCGCGAGAAGGCGACGTCGAACATCTGCACCGCGCAGGTGCTCCTCGCCGTGATGGCATCGATGTACGCGGTCTACCACGGGCCCGAGGGGCTGCGCTTCATCGCGCACCGGGTCGCCCGGACGACGACGGCACTCGCCGACGTCGCCCGTGCCGCGGGCGCCGAGGTCGTGCACGACGGCTTCTTCGACACCCTGACGCTCCGGTTCGCCGGCCGCGCCGAGTCCGTCGTCGCCGCCGCACACGACGCCGGGTACCTGCTGCACCTCGTGGACGCCGACACCCTGCAGGTGTCCGTCGACGAGACCACCGTGCCGGAGGACGTCGTCGCCCTGGCCGCCGTCTTCGGTGCCGCGGACGTGACCGTCCCGGGCACCGAGACCGCCGTCCGTGACGCGGGCACGGGCCTGCCTTCCGGCCTCGACCGCGAGAGCGCGTTCCTGACCCACCCGGTCTTCTCCGCGCACCGCAGCGAGACCCGGATGATGCGCTACCTCAAGCACCTGTCCGACAAGGACTACGCGCTCGACCGCGGCATGATCCCGCTCGGCAGCTGCACGATGAAGCTCAACGCGGCGACCGAGATGGCCGCCGTCACCTGGCCCGAGTTCGCCCGCCTGCACCCGTTCGCCCCGCGCGAGGACGTGCAGGGCTACCTCGACATGATCGGCGATCTCGAGACCTGGCTCGCCGAGGTCACCGGGTACGACACCGTGTCGGTCCAGCCGAACGCCGGCAGCCAGGGTGAGCTCGCCGGGCTCCTCGCGATCCGCGGCTACCACCGCTCGCGGGGCGACGAGGCCCGCACGGTCTGCCTCATCCCGTCGAGCGCGCACGGCACGAACGCGGCGTCGGCGGTCCTCGCCGGCATGCGGGTCGTCGTCGTGGCGTGCGACGAGGACGGCAACGTCGACCTCGACGACCTCCGCGCGAAGACCACCGAGCACGCCGACGCCCTCGCCGCGCTGATGATCACGTACCCGTCGACGCACGGCGTGTACGAGCACGACATCACCGCGATCTGCGACGCCGTGCACGATGCCGGCGGCCAGGTCTACGTCGACGGCGCCAACCTCAACGCGCTCCTCGGTCACGCGCGCTTCGGCGACTTCGGCGGGGACGTCTCGCACCTCAACCTGCACAAGACGTTCTGCATCCCGCACGGCGGCGGCGGACCGGGCGTCGGTCCCGTCGCGGCCAAGGGACACCTCGCGCCGTTCCTGCCCGGGCACCCGATGGCGCAGGACGCTGACCGTCGTACCGGTGCGGACGCGAACGCCGACGGCGGTCGTCTGGCCCACGCCGGCGGCCCGGTCTCGGCCGCGCCCTACGGCAGCCCGAGCATCCTGCCGATCACCTGGACCTACGTCCGGATGATGGGCGTCGAGGGGCTCACCCGCGCGACCGAGGTCGCCGTGCTCGGGGCGAACTACCTGGCGGCACGCCTGCGCGAGGCGTTCCCGGTCCTCTACACGGGCGAGTCCGGGCTGGTCGCGCACGAGTGCATCCTCGACCTCCGTCCCCTGCGTGAAGCCACCGGCATCACGGTCGACGACGTCGCGAAGCGCCTCATCGACCACGGCTTCCACGCGCCGACGATGTCGTTCCCGGTCGCGGGCACGCTCATGGTCGAGCCGACCGAGAGCGAAGACCTCGCTGAGCTCGACCGCTTCGTCGACGCGATGCTCGCCATCCGTGCCGAAGCGGACGCCGTCGCCCGGGGTGACTGGCCGACCGAGGACAACCCGCTCGTCAACGCACCGCACACGGCCGCGTCGGTGATCACGGGGGAGTGGCAGCACGCCTACACGCGTGAGCAGGCGGTGTACCCAGCGGCCGGACAGGTCGGCCGGAAGTACTGGCCGCCGGTGCGCCGGATCGACCAGGCGTACGGGGACCGCAACCTCGTCTGCGCCTGCCCGCCGGTGGAGGCGTTCGCGTAGGACGCCAGCTGGCAGGCCGGCAGGCTGGCCAGCAGGTCGGCAGAGCACGACGGACGGGAGGCCCGTGGCGGGATCGCCACGGGCCTCCCGTCCGTCTGTGGTGCGGTCGTCACGACCGACGATCGCGCATCATGCGGGGTGGAGCGCTCCGAACGCAAGCGGTTGCGGACAACACCTGTGGTTCACCCGGGCGTCACCTCCACGCTGCACGGACGTTGATGCAAACGCAACGGATCTGCGGCGCTCGGTCCCAGACGCGGGGATGTTGCAGGATGCCGCAACGATCCTGCAACTTGGTTTCGGGCGTGTAACCGATGGGCCCAGGGTTTGGTCGGTCCTCTCTGCACTGCCTACAGTTCAGGAGTCAAACGTGCCGGGAGGGACCTCTGTGCCCGGCGCGTCCCATGCACCAGGAGGAACTCTTGATCAAGAAGCGCGCTGGGCTCACTGCCCTCGCCGTGCTCGGGGCCACAGCAATTGCCCTGACCGGCTGCTCCGGCAACGGTGGCGGAAGCGGCTCGGGCTCCGGCTCCGGCTCCGGTTCGGCCAACGCCGCCGGCATCGTCACCACGAACGGCAGCGAACCGCAGAACCCGCTCATCCCGTCGAACACCACCGAGACCGGTGGCGGCAAGATCATCACGTCGCTGTTCGATGGTCTGTTCACCTACGACGCCGACGGCAAGCCGGTGAAGGAACTCGCCAAGAACGTCGAGACCACCGACTCGAAGACCTTCGACATCACGATCAACTCGGGGTGGAAGTTCACCAACGGCGAGGCGATCACCGCCGAGTCCTTCACGAAGGCGTGGAACTGGGCAGCCCAGAAGTCCAACGCCCAGGGCGCGAGCTACTTCTTCGAGAACATCGAGGGCTACGACGCCGACAAGGACTCCGAGCTCACCGGCCTCAAGGTCAAGAGCGACGACGAGTTCACGGTGACGCTGAAGTCGGCGCAGTCGGACTTCCCGCTGTCGCTCGGCTACAACGCCTTCGTGCCGCTCCCCTCGGTCTTCTACAAGGACACGAAGGCCTTCGGTGAGAACCCGATCGGCAACGGTCCGTACAAGCTCGACGGCAAGAGCGCCTGGACGCACAACCAGGACATCAAGCTCGTCACGAACAAGGACTACCAGGGCAAGCGCAAGCCGAAGAACGGTGGTCTGACGATCACGTTCTACACGTCCCAGGACACTGCGTACTCCGACGCCCAGGGCGGCAACCTCGACGTCCTCGACGCCGTGCCGGACGCCGCGTTCTCGACCTACAAGTCGGACTTCCCCGACTCGAACGTCAACCAGGCCGCCGCGATCTTCCAGGCGATCTACCTGCCCTACTACCTGGACCACTGGAAGGGCGAAGAGGGCAAGCTCCGTCGCGAGGCGGTCTCCCTGTCGATCAACCGCAAGCAGATCACCAACAAGATCTTCCAGGGCACCCGTACCCCGGCCAAGGACTTCACCTCGCCGGTGATCGACGGCTGGACCGCGGACCTCAAGGGCTCCGACGTCCTCGACTACAACAAGTCGGAGGCCAAGAAGCTGTGGAAGCAGGCCGACGACATCTCGCCGTACAACGACACGCTCACCATCGCGTACAACGCTGACGGTGGACACGAGGCCTGGGTCACCGCGGTGACCAACTCGATCTCCAGCACGCTGGGCATCAAGGCCGAGGGCAAGGCCCTCCCGACGTTCGCCGAGGCGCTCGCGCTGCAGACGGACGACAAGCTCACGGGCGGTAGCCGCACCGGTTGGCAGGCCGACTACCCGTCGCTGTACAACTTCCTCGGCCCGACCATGGGCAAGGGCTCGTCGAACAACTACTCGCGCTACGACTCGTCCGAGTACAACGAGCTGCTCGCCAAGGGCCGTTCGGCCTCGTCCGTCGAAGAGGGCAACAAGTTCTTCGACCAGGCTCAGGAGCTGCTGCTCAAGGACCTGCCCGAGATCCCGCTCTGGTACTCCAACGTGACCGGTGTCTGGTCTGCAGACAACGTGAAGAACGTCAAGTTCGGTTGGGACTCCGTCCCGCTGTACTACGACGTCGAGGTCACCAAGTAACACTCGGTCTCCTCGGAGACACATCGCGGACAGGTATCCTGCTCCGCGGCCAACCGGACGGGGGTTCGGGGACCACGGTCCCCGAGCCCCCGTACCACGGCGGTCAACACCTTCCCCCACGAACGCGGGCGCCGCCGCCCGCACCGGACACCCGTGCCGACCCTCGGACCGTCCACCCCTCACGACATGAACCTGAACGACATGCGCGCTGTGAACCAGGCAGGGATCTGATGCTCTGGTACCTCGGCAAGCGCCTCCTGCAGCTCATCCCCGTCTTCTTCGGGGCCACGTTCCTCATCTACTTCATGGTGTTCTCGTTGCCCGGGGACCCCGTCGCCGCACTGTTCGGCGACCGCCAGCCGTCACCGCAGGTGATCGAGGCGATCCGGCAGCAGTACAACCTCGACAAGCCCTTCTTCGTCCAGTACCTGCTCTGGGTCGGCGGCCTGTTCCGCGGTGACCTCGGCACGACGTTCTCGGGCCTGCCGGTCAGCCAGCAGCTCGCAGCGGCGTTCCCGATCACCGCGCGCCTGGCGATCCTGTCGCTCGTCTTCGAGGCCGTCGCCGGCATCGTCGTCGGTGTCATCGCCGGTCTCCGCAAGGGCAAGCTGTTCGACGCGACGGCCCTCGTCGTCTCGCTGCTGCTCATCTCGGTGCCGACCTTCGTCGTCGGGTTCCTGCTGCAGTACGTCCTCGGCATCAACCTCGGGCTGTTCCGCGTGACGGTCTCCGGCCAGGCGCCCTGGTCGGAGCTCGTGCTGCCCGCCATCGTGCTGGCCTCGGTGTCGTTCGCGTACATCGTCCGACTGACCCGCGCGAGCGTCGCCGAGAACATGAGCGCCGACTTCGTGCGGACCGCGACCGCGAAGGGCCTGTCCCGCCGGCGCGTCGTCGGGGTGCACATCTTCCGTAACTCGCTGATCCCGGTCGTGACCTACCTGGGTGTCGACATCGGCAACCTGATGGTCGGCGCGATCGTGACCGAGGGCATCTTCAACATCCACGGTGTGGGTGGCACGGTGTTCCAGGCCGTCAAGCTCGGCGAAGGCCCCACGGTGGTCTCCTTCGTCGCCGTGATGGTCATCATCTTCATGCTCGCCAACCTCCTGGTCGACCTGCTGTACGCCGTCCTGGACCCGAGGATCCGTTATGCCAAGTAACACCGAACCCCGCTCGGCGACGCACTACGTCGCGCCGATCGAGGAGACTCCGCTCCTGGCGGTCGACCAGGTCAACGAGGACGAGAAGACCCGTTCGCTGTGGACCGACGCGTGGGAGTCCATGCGCCGCCGTCCCACGTTCTGGATCTCGTCGATCCTCATCCTGCTGATCATCGTCGTCGCGATCGCACCCGGGCTGTTCACCCACCTGGACCCGCGTGCCGCGAACCTCAACGACAGCAACGAGGGTCCGCGCGCCGGCCACCTGCTCGGCTTCACGCGTCAGGGCTACGACGTGTACGCCCGCGTCATCTGGGGCGCGCAGAACTCGCTCATCGTCGGCCTGCTCGCGACCGTGCTCGTCACGATCGTCGGCATCGTGATCGGTGCCCTCGCCGGGTTCTACGGCGGCTGGCTCGACACGATCGTCTCCCGCATCGGTGACGTGTTCTTCTCGATCCCGACCGTCCTCGGTGCGATCGTCATCATGTCGGTGGTGCCCGCGCGGAACGCCGTGACGGTGTCGCTCGTGCTCGCCGTCTTCGCCTGGCCGCAGATCGCGCGCATCATGCGCGGTGCCGTGCTCAGTGCGAAGCAGGCCGACTACGTGACCGCGTCCGCGGCGCTCGGCGTCAGCCGGTTCACCACGCTGGTGCGCCACGTCATCCCGAACTCGCTGGCACCGGTCATCGTCGTCGCGACGGTCTCGCTCGGCACGTTCATCGTCGCCGAGGCGACCCTGTCGTTCCTCGGCATCGGTCTGCCGCCGTCGGCACTCAGCTGGGGCCTCGACATCGGAGCCGCGCAGTCGTCGATCCGCACCAGCCCGTCGACGATCTTCTGGCCCTCCGCCGCCCTGTCCATCACCGTGCTCGCGTTCCTCCTCCTCGGTGACGTGGTCCGCGACGCACTCGACCCGAAGGCGAGGGCCCGCCGATGAGCGAGACACTCACCTCGCCGAACGCCAAGGCGTCCGGCACCCCCGGCGCCCCGCTGCTGGAGATCACCGACCTGCACGTCGGGTTCAAGACGCAGAGCGGTCTCGTGCAGGCCGTCCGCGGCGTGAACATGACCCTCGAGCAGGGCGAGCGCCTGGCCATCGTGGGGGAGTCCGGTTCGGGCAAGTCCACCAGTGCCCAGGCGATCATCAAGCTGCTCCCCGGCACCGGCCAGATCACCGGCGGCTCGATCAAGCTGAACGGGCGCGAGCTCGTCGGCATGAACGAGAAGCAGATGGCCGAGATCCGCGGCACCGAGATCGGGTACGTCCCCCAGGACCCGATGTCGAACCTCAACCCGCTCTGGAAGATCGGGTTCCAGGTCGAAGAGGCCATCAAGGCGAACGGCATGGCGACCGGCAAGTCCGCGATCCGTGCCCGCGCGATCGAGGTCCTGCAGGAGGCCGGACTCGGTGACGCCGAGAGCCGCCTCAAGCAGTACCCGCACGAGTTCTCCGGCGGCATGCGCCAGCGCGTGCTCATCGGTATCGGTCTGTCGAGCCGCCCGAAGCTGCTCATCGCCGACGAGCCGACCTCGGCCCTCGACGTCACCGTGCAGCGCGTCATCCTCGACCACCTCGAGAGCCTGACGCGTGACTTCGGCACCTCCGTCCTGTTCATCACCCACGACCTCGGCCTCGCCGCCGAGCGCGCGGAGAAGCTCGTGGTGATGTACAAGGGCCAGGTCGTCGAGGCCGGTCCGTCGAAGGAGATCCTGGCGAACCCGCAGCACCCGTACACGCAGCGTCTCGTGGCCGCGGCACCGTCGCTCGCCAGCCGTCGCATCCAGTCGAAGGTGCAGCACCAGTCCGTCGCGATCGCCGACAGCGGCAGCGAGGACGACGAACTCCTGGCCCGCGCCCACGCTCGTGAGAGCGCGCCGGCGAAGGACCTGATCATCGTCAAGGACCTGCAGAAGGTCTACAAGCTGCGTGGTCAGGGCATCGCGACCCGCGAGCTGAAGGCCGTCGACGGCGTCTCGTTCGCGATCCCGAAGGGCACCACCACGGCGCTCGTCGGCGAGTCCGGTTCGGGCAAGTCCACCGTCGCGAAGCTCGTCCTGCAGCTCGAGTCGATCACGTCCGGGTCGGTGCAGTTCGACGGCATCGACATCGGCGCGCTCAAGGGCAAGGACCTGTTCGACTTCCGTCGTCGCGTCCAGCCCGTGTTCCAGGACCCGTACGGCTCGCTGGACCCGATGTACAACGTCGGGAACACGATCGCCGAGCCGCTCAGCACGCACAAGGTCGGCGACAAGGCCTCGCGTCGCGCCCGGGTGCTCGAGCTGCTCGACCAGGTGGCCCTGCCGAAGTCGATGGTCAACCGGTACCCGAGCGAGCTGTCCGGTGGGCAGCGACAGCGCATCGCCGTCGCACGCGCCCTGGCGCTCAAGCCCGAGGTCATCGTCCTCGACGAGGCGGTGTCCGCCCTCGACGTGCTCGTGCAGGGCCAGATCCTGGACCTGCTCACGGAGCTGCAGTCGGAGCTCGGCCTGACCTACCTGTTCATCACCCACGACCTGGCGGTCGTCCGGCTCGTCGCCGACAACGTGTGCGTGATGCGCAAGGGCCAGATCGTCGAGAAGGCGACGACCGACGAGGTCTTCGCCAACCCGCGTGAGCAGTACACGAAGGACCTACTGGCCGCCATCCCCGGCGCCGGCTTCGAGTTCGGTCGCTGACCCGCACCACCAGCGACACACGGAACGCGCCGCCCCGGCTCCGGGACGGCGCGTTCCGTCGTTGCGGGCGGCCGGACGGGAGGCACTGCCCGCGTCGCGCAGGACGGCACTGGTCCGACCTCAGGCTGCGCCGGGGGTGGCGTGCTGCGCCGGGCTGCGCCGGGCTGCGCCGGGGGTGGCGGGCTGCGCCGGGCTCCGTCAGGAGCGGATCAGAGGCGTGCGCCGGCCATGCTGCCGGCGATGCCCAGGACGACGAGGGCGACGACCGCCCAGCCGTGCACGCGGTGGACGATCGGTGCAGCCGTCACGGTCGCCGGGGGAGCGCCGTCGTACTCGAGCGGTGCGGGCACCCGCGCACGCATCTCGTCGGCCGCAGCGGCGACGGTGACCGGCACCGTGCCTCCCGGCCGTTCGAGGGCGAGCCGTGCCGTCGGCCGCGGCGCGATCCAGACCCGCTGCTCACCCTGGTCGGTGACGACCTCGAGGCCGTACTTCGACCGCACGTCCTGCACGCGCCGCCAGGCGAAGCGGGTGGTCCGGCGGACGTCGACCACGACCAGCTCGTCCTCGGTCAGTTCGATGCGCGGACGCCAGAGGACCACCCAGGCGAACCAGGCGGTGAAGAGGGACGGCACCGGCACCAGCAACGCGGCGCGGAGGCCGTTCGTGAGGAGTCCGATGACGACGAGTGCGACCGCCACGACCCAGAGGGCGACGGCGAAGCGTCGGAGGTTCGTCGCGACGATCCGGACGGGCTCGGTCGGCCGGACGGGCACGGTCGGCCGGACGGGCGCGGTCGGTTCGGGCATGGGGGCAAGCCTAGGAGACGGCAGGTGCCCGATCGACGAGAGCGCCTCTCCGGGACCACCCACCGAGCGGACCAGACAGGCCGAGCGCGTACCGGCAGGAGACCCGATGTCCCGGAGAGGCGAACCCGGAGGTCTCAGGGCGTCCATCGTCACCCCGTCGGCCGCTCCTGTCAACGCCTCATTCGACGAGGAGCTCGATCTGGGCCCGGATGACCTCGGCGCGCGGGAAGCGGAGGCCGACCAGGCCGACGTGCCGCCACCGCACCAGGCCGTCCGGACCGATCACGAAGACCGATCGACGGAGTCCCAGCCCGGGCACGTGCACGCCGTAGGCCCGGACGACGTCGCCGGCGACGTCGGAGAGGAGGGGGAACGACAGCGAGGCGTTCCGGGCGAAGCCCTCGTGCGAGTCGAGGCCCTGCGGGCTGATGCCCCAGACCACGGCACCCAGGTCGCGGAAGTCGTCGAGCTCCTGCTGGTACGAGCACAGTTGTGCGGTGCAGACGGGGGTGGCGTCGCCGGGGTAGAAGGCGAGCACCACCGGGCGACCGAGTTCGGCGGTGAGTGCGTACTCTGCGTCGGTGCGCACGCCGTCGCGGACGATCATGCCGGGGAGGGTGAAGTCCGGCGCCGCGGTGCCCGTCTCGGGGATGGCCATGGGGCAACAGTACGGTCCGCGCAGTCGATGTGACGGGGACCGCACCGTCTGTGTCCTGCGAGAGCGCACACCGGCTGGCCGAAGACGCACGGTTCCGGACGCACGGAGGGCCGGACGCAACGCGTCCGGCCCTCGGTGTCTGTCCGTCGGTGGCTACTTGGTGAAGCCGACCTTCGTCCAGTCGATGTTCTGCGCACCCGCGAACGCGCCGTAGTTGGCGAGCTTCGGGTTCTGGGCGACCAGCGCGGGCTTCGCGGTGATCGGCATCGAGTGTCCGATCGACCAGACCTGCTTGTCGATCTTGTTCCAGATGACGTTGGCCTTGTCCGAGTCCGGCTCGGACAGTGCCTGCTTCGTCAGCTTGTCGATCGCATCCGAGCTGACACGGCCGTAGTTCTGGCCGGTCGCACCCGAGGTGTAGATCGTCGCCGAGCTGGAGTGGAAGCCGGTGCCGCCCCACACGAAGATCGTCATGTCGTAGTTGCCCGGGGTGACGTACTGCTCGAAGAAGTCGTCCGTGGCGACCGACTTCAGGGTGAGCTTGACGCCGATCTCCTTCAGCTGCTGCTGCATGACCTGGGCCAGCTGCTGCGAGGTCGGGGCACCGGACGGGATCGTGATGGCGATCGCCAGCTGCTTGCCGCCCTTCGAGCGGTAGGTGCCGTCGGTCTTCCAGCCGTCGTCGTCCAGCAGCTTCTTCGCCTTCTCGACGTCGAAGGTGGCGTTCGGCTTGACGTTCGACTTGTAGCCCTTGTCCGTGGACAGGAACAGGTGGTTGTCGAGCGTGCCGAGCTTGTAGGGCAGCGTGCCGCCGATGACCTGGGCCAGGGCGTCACGGTTCACGGCGTGCTGGATCGCCAGCCGGAGCTGCTTGTCCTTGAGCAGGCCGTTCGTCGAGAAGTCGACGTGCGTGTACTGGGCCGACGTCGACGCGAGGATCTTCGTGTTCTTCGCGTTCTTCACCCGGTCGAAGCGCTCCGACGTCGTCGTGAGGACGGAGTCGATCTCCTTGTTGAGGTACGCGTCCACGTCTGCGTTGCCGTCCAGCGACCGGAAGATCACCTGGTCGAGCTTCGGCTTGTCGCCCCACCAGTTCTCGTCCGGCTTCATGGTGACGGTGCCTGCGGTCTCGTTCAGGTCCGTGATCTTGTACGGACCGGACGACACCGGGACCTTGCCCTTGTAGCCGTTGTTGAACTGGTCCGGCGTGCTGGTCTGGCTGGCCGGGTACAGCGGGCTGAACAGGGACTTCCAGTCCGAGAACGGGGTGGAGAACTTGACCACGACGTCCTTGTCGGTCGCGCCCTTGGTCACGGAGGAGATGTCCTCGTAGCCGGTGGAGCCGGCGATGAGGTAGGCCTTGTCCGTGCCGTTGGTGGTCTTCCACTCGTTCTCGAAGTCACGCCAGGTGATCTCCGAGCCGTCGTTCCACTTGGCCTTGTCGTTGATCGTGTACGAGATCGTGAGCGGGTCGTCGCTCGTGACCTCGGCCTTCGACACGTAGTCGGTGTCCAGGGCGGGGGCGCCCTTGCCGTCGATCGTGTAGACGTACGGCATCGTCGCCTGCTCGATCGTCGCCGCGTCGACGAGCGGGCCGTCGACCTGGTTGTAGTTCCACTGCGAGATCCACTGCTGGATCGGCAGACGGAGCGTGCCACCGTCGGCGAGGTCGGAGACGGGCTTCGGGTTGATCTGTGCCGAGGTCGGCAGGGTCTTCTTGCCCGAGTCGTCGGATCCGGACCCGCCGGATCCACCTGATCCGCCCGAGCAACCGGTCACGGCGAGCGCGATGCCGGCGAGGGCCGCCGTCACTGCGAGGACTTTCCTGTGCTTCATTTCGTTCCCCTCTGGAAGTTGTCGCTGAGCCTAGGGCCCCCGAGCGGGGGCAACGGGCATTTTCCGTATCCGACGTACTTTCGTTACGAGCCCGGCGGGGCGACGACATGTACCGGAAACAAACGAGGCCCTATGGTGGCCTCCATGATCCGCTTCCTGGCGCGTCGATTCGTGTACTACGTCGTGCTCGTGTTCCTCGCGACCTCGCTGACCTACTTCCTCGCGTCAGCGACGTTCAGCCCCCGTTCCGTCTACGCCCAGCGGAACCCTGCGCCGTCGGCACAGGTCATCGACGCCAAGCTCGACGACATCGGCGTCAACGACAAGACCCCCGTGGTGATCCGGTACGGGCACTGGCTCGACGGGGTCGTGCACGGCGACCTCGGCCAGACGATCCAGGACCGTTCGGTCAACGACCAGTTCTTCCCGCGGCTGGGGGTGAGTCTCCGGCTGCTGGTCGTCGGATCGATCGCCGGCATCGTGCTCGGCGTCCTCGTCGGCGTGTGGAACGCGATCCGGCAGTACAAGATCTCGGACCGGGTCAGCGCCGCGATCTCGATCGTCCTGTTCTCGACACCCGTGTTCCTGACCGCGGTCATCCTGAAGATCAGTGCAACGAAGCTGAACCAGGACGCCGGCAGCCAGCTCATCAACTTCACGGGCGAGGCGACCCCAGGACTCGACGGGTCGGCGTGGACGCTGCTCGTCGACCGCGGCGCGCACCTGCTGCTCCCGACGATCTCGATCGCGCTGGGCCTGATCGCCATCTACAGCCGGTACCAGCGAGCAACGATGCTCGACGTCCTGGGTTCGGACTTCCTCAGGACCGCCCGGGCGAAGGGGCTGACGCGGGGACGGGCCACGTTCAAGCACGGCCTGCGTACCGCGCTCATCCCGATGACCACGCTCTTCGCCTACGGGTTCCTCGGCATCCTGACCGGCGCGACCCTGACCGAGAAGATCTTCGCGTGGAACGGGCTCGGCTCGTGGTTCATCGACGCGGTGAACGGCAACGACGTCAACGTCGTGACGGCGTACACGCTGTTCGCCGCGGTGGTGGTGCTCATCTCCGGGTTCCTCGCCGACGTCGCGACCGCAGCGCTGGACCCGCGCGTCAGGAGGGCATGACATGACCGACACCCGGATCGAACCCGTCGACCCCTCGCTCATCGCGAAGAGCGACACCCCGGCCCGCCCGAAGCGGCAGGGCAACCGGTTCCTGCAGACAACACGACGGCTGTTCATGAACCGCGGCGCGGGCATCGGCGTCATCGTCATCGTGCTGCTGTTCGCCTTCGCGTTCCTCGGCCCGCTGGTCAGCCCCTGGCAGTACTCGCAGATCGACTACACGGCGTTCACCCGGCCGCCGAGCGCGACGCACTGGTTCGGCACGAACGGCATCGGCCAGGACGTCTTCTCCCAGACGGCCCGCGGCATGCAGAAGAGCCTGCTCATCGGCCTGCTCGTCGCCGTGTTCTCGACCGCCATCGCCGCGATCACGGGCGCCGCCGCCGGGTACTTCGGCGGCTGGGTCGACCGGATCGTGATGTTCTTCGTCGACATGCTGCTCGTGCTGCCGTCGTTCCTCATCATCGCGATCATCAGCCCGCGCATCCAGAACGCCGGATGGATCGTCCTGGTCGTGCTCATCACGCTGTTCGGCTGGATGATCACCGCTCGCGTCGTCCGCTCGATGACCCTGTCGGTCAAGGAGCGCGAGTTCGTCCGCGCCGCCCGGTACATGGGGATCGGCCCGTTCCGGATCATCTTCCGGCACGTCCTGCCGAACGTGGCGTCCTTCCTCATCATCGACGGCACGATCCAGGTCGCGACCGCGGTGCTCGGTGAGACCACCCTGAGCTACTTCGGCTTCGGCGTGCAGTCGCCGGACGTCTCGCTCGGCACGCTGATCGCCCAGAACCAGGACAACGCGCTGACCAGCCCGTGGCTGTTCTACTTCGCGGCCGGCGCGCTCGTGGTCTTCGCGATCGCGGCGAACCTGATCGGCGACGGGCTGCGTGACGCCCTCGACCCGACCTCGACGACCGGCAAGCGTGAGAAGCGCAACCGCCGTCGTGACCAGAACCAGGCGGCCGTGGACGTGGCCGCGTTGAACACACAGGCCGGTTCCGGCGCATGACCGCCGCACTGACGACCGGGGAAGCAGCATGAGCACCATCACGAACGGGTCGGCCGCGACGCCGACGACCAGCACCGAGCCGATCCTGCGGGTCCGTGACCTGCACGTCCGCTTCCCGACCCCGCGGGGGACCGTGCACGCGGTCCGCGGCGTCGACCTGGAACTCCGCCGTGGCGAGGTCCTGGGCATCGTCGGCGAGTCCGGGTCCGGTAAGTCGGTGACGAGCCTGGCCGTCCTCGGCCTGCTGCCCGACACCACGAAGGTCACCGGCTCCGTCCAACTCGACGGCGATGAACTGCTCGGTCGCTCCGACAAGCAGATGAGCCGCCTGCGCGGTGACAAGGTCGCGATGGTCTTCCAGGACCCGCTGTCCGCGTTCACGCCGGTGTACACGATCGGCGACCAGATCGCCGAGACCGTCCGCCTGCACCGCGGTGCCTCGAAGGCCGAGGCCCGGGCCCGGGCCATCGAGCTCCTCGGGCTCGTCGGCATCCCCGAGCCCGCCCGCCGCGTCGACGCCTTCCCGCACGAGTTCTCCGGCGGCATGCGGCAGCGCGCCATGATCGCGATGGCGATGGCGAACGACCCGGACGTGATCCTGGCCGACGAGCCCACCACGGCACTCGACGTCACGATCCAGGCGCAGATCATCGAGGTGCTCCGGACCGCCCAGCGCGAGACCGGCGCCGCCCTGGTGTTCGTCAGCCACGACCTGGGTGTCATCGCGGGCATCGCCGACCGGATCGCCGTCATGTACGCCGGTCGGATCGTCGAGACCGCGACCGCCGAGGAGCTGTTCGCCCGGCCACGCATGCCGTACACGATCGGGCTCATCGGGGCGCTCCCGCGGCTCGACGCCACCGACCGGTCGCCGCTCGTGCCGATCCCCGGGTCGCCGCCGTCGCTCATCGGCCTGCCGGACGCCTGCCCCTTCGCGGCGCGCTGCCCGCTCGTCAGCGAGGTCTGCCGGTCGACCGAGCCGGTCCTCGCACCGCCGGTCGGCATCGGGGTCACCGCCGTCGACGCCGCTGCGGGCCTCGACACCGCCGACGCCGCAGCTGCCGGCCTCGGCGCGGCCGCCGCTGGGGCGCCGTCGCACGCCGCCGGCCACACCGCCGCGTGCCACCGCACCGCCGAGGTCGCCGCCGCGCACGCGGACGCCGGCCGGATCTTCTCCCTGCCCGTCATCCCCGAGCACGCCGCCGCGGTGGCGGCGTCCCGCACCGACCGCGAGCCCGTCGTGCACGTCGAGGGCCTCACGAAGACCTTCCCGCTCGTCAAGGGCGCCGTCTTCCGCCGCAAGGTCGGCGAGGTCTTCGCCGTCGACGGTGTCGACCTCGACATCCGCCGGGGCGAGACCCTCGGCCTGGTCGGCGAGTCCGGCTCCGGCAAGTCGACGACCCTGCACCAGCTGATGGACCTCGAGCGTCCGGAAGCGGGCACCGTCGAGCTGTTCGGTGAGTCCCTCGCGGACGCCACCGCACGCGGCGTGGCTGGAACCCGGGCACTGCGGCAGCGCATCTCGATGGTCTTCCAGGACCCGTCCGCCAGCCTCGACCCGCGCATGTCGGTCTACGACGTCGTCGCGGAGCCGCTCCGGGCGATCGGCGCTCCGGCCTCCCGGATCGACGAGCGCGTGCCGGAACTGCTCGGCCTGGTCGGACTGCGGGCCGCCGAGGCCGACCGCTACCCGCACGAGTTCTCCGGCGGGCAGCGGCAGCGCATCTCCATCGCCCGAGCCCTCGCGGTGGAGCCCGACCTGATCGTCCTCGACGAGCCCGTCTCGGCCCTCGACGTGTCGATCCAGGCCGGCGTGCTCAACCTGCTCGCCGAACTCAAGGCGCGCCTGGGGCTGTCCTACCTGTTCGTCTCGCACGACCTGTCCGTCATCCGGCACGTCGCCGACCGCGTCAGTGTCATGTACCTCGGCCGCACCGTCGAAGAGGGCGCGGTCGACGAGGTGTTCGAACGCCCGATGCACCCCTACACGGCAGCGCTCATGTCCGCCGTGCCGGTGCCGGACCCCGTCGTCGAGCGGGCCCGCACGACGATCCTGCTGCCGGGCGACCCGCCCAGCCCGACCGAGCGGCCGACCGGCTGCCGGTTCCGCTCGCGCTGCCCGCTCTTCGCGATCCTGCCCGAGGCGGAACGTCGCCGCTGCGAGACGGACGAACCGGAGAAGGCGCCCCGTCGTGGCGAGGACGTCGACCACCGGGCGGCATGCCACTACCCGGAGAAGGTCGCCTCGATCGCGGCGTAGCCAGCGGCGGACGGGAGGCGGTGCGCACGTCGTGCGCACCGCCTCCCGTCCGTCCGTGGTCGGGTGCCGTGCGTCCGTGGCGCTGCTCAGATCTTCGGTGGGCTGATGATCGGCGAGTCCCACGTCGGCGGTTCCGGGTACTCGCCGGGTCGCGAGGACGACGGGTGCCGTCCGCCGGCGCGGCCGCCCACGGCTTCGGAGAGTGCGTCGGCGTCGTTCGTCCAGAACAGGTCGCTGAAGACGTCGAGCGAGTAGTGACCACTCGGTTGGACGAGGTACTGGATGCGCCAGCCGTCGTCGGTGTACCCGTCGAGGTAGTAGGTGTCCGTGATCCGCTCGACGTGGTGGCCCCAGCCCTTCGCGGCGAAGTGGTCGATCAACGGCTCGAGATCGGACCGTGATCCGTGCGCACCGTCCGGGTCCCAGGACCGGCCTGACTCCAGCGCGTACGTGTTGTGCGTGTCGGCCCCGGCCAACGGGCGTATCCCGTCACCGCCGATCTGCGGGATGGCATCGCCGCCGTTCCAGTGCCACTCGCCAACGGAGAGCTGCCGTTGCGCGTCCGCGAGGACCTGCTGCATCGTCCGGTAGTGCTCGCGGTACCGGTCGAACTCCTCCTGCAACGAGAGCGCGGCGACCTCCTGCCGTGTGAGTCCTCCGGCGTCGTGCTCCATGGTTCCTCCTCCGGACGTGCACCCGGCAGCCAGTCCGACCGTCAGGACGACGGCGACGATCGTGCGGACCGTCCTGCTCCAGGCCGTCATCCGGGCCTCCCGGTCGCGATGATCTCGATGATGTGACGCTGCGCCGTGGCGTCGGGTGACAGGTACCCGACGCCGGTCGGCGGGTACATGTCGTGGCCGGTGACCGATTCCGTCCCGGGCCCGGCCTCGGACGAGAAGACGTGGACGCCCGGGAGGTCACGAGGGTCGGTCCGGCCGATCCGGCCGAGGCGCGCCGTGTGGTCCTGTTCGCCCTCCGTGGCGAAGACCTGGCGGACGTTGAGGTGCTCGGGCCGCGTGTCGTCCGTGAACCCGACCGAGCCGTAGGTGACGACGGCGTCGACCCGGTGCCGCGTCTGCGCAGCCGCTTCGACCGCCACCGCAGAACCGTACGAGTGTCCGAGCACCGTGAGGCGTCCCGGAGCGTTGCCGTGCCGGCTGTCGCGGACACCGTCGACGAAGGACGCGAGCTCGACGCCGCCGGTGACCGCGCGTCGGTGCGCGGGGACCTCGACGAGTTCCGGTGCCCGGTAGCCGATCCAGGAGACGACGGCGAAGGACGACGCCGGGGCGAGCCGAACAGCGCCGCGCAGCAGACCGGCGGCGGCACGGACCTGCCCGTCCGTGCTGTCGAGCGTCGTGGTCGCGCCCGGCACGTTCACCGTGACGTTCGAGGCCGTGTCGAGGTCCCCGAGCGACACCGCCGCCACGAGTGCGCCGTCCGTGGCGCCGAAGCCGACGAGCTGCGCGACCGCGGCGGAGGGTGACTCCAGCTCCTGCGCGAGACGGTCCGCCCGCCGCACGCCCTTCCACAGCGCCGCGACCTGCTGCCGGAACTCGTCCATCGTCACGGCGCCGTGCGTGTACCGCAGGCCGAGCATCCGGTACACCCGCTCCGGGTTCCCGAGCGCTGCTCGCAGCACCGCGCGCGAGGCGATGTCACGCGCCGCAGCGGGGACACCGTCGAGGTTCGCGATCTGCAGCGTCGTGGTCAGGGGGAGTGCGCGCAGGTCGTGCTCGGACAGCCCGAGCTCCGACCACGCCGCCGCGACCTCGGCCGAGGTGACTGCCGGGTCGAACACCCGCTGGAGTCCGGTCGGCAGCGTCGACGTCCCGGCGACGTCGAGCACGCCGTCCGCCAGGGACACCCCGCTGCCCGCGGCCGCGAAGGCGTTCGCGATCCGACGCACCCAGGCGGTGTCCTCGACGTCCTCGGCGAGGTGGTCCCCGAAGCCGGCGACCAACGTGGCCTCGTCCACCGGCACCCAGGCGCACCGCGCGGTGAAGCCGGCCCACGCGTTCCGGACTCGGTGGAGGTCCTGTTCGGTCGCAGCGTCCTGCACGCCGGCGGAGACGCTGAACTCGCGCAGCCGCCGCGGGTCAGCCCCACTCCGACCACCAGCGCCACTCCGGCCGCCGCCCGCGTCGCCGCTGCCGCTCTCGCTGCCGCTGCCGCTGGCGCTGCGCTGCCGTGGCCGTGCGCGGAAGGCCGCGGACACCGGGGTCGGGCGCACCGGGGTCGCCGACGGCTCGGGGTCCCAGGCGCCGCTCGCCCAGTCCAGGACCGACCCAGGCGGGACGCCGACGGCGACCAACGCGTGGTCTCGTCGCCGTTCGCGTTCCTGCCAGGCGACCCGGGCCTCCAGTCGGTGACGCTCCTCGTCAGCCTGTCGGGTGACGACGTGGAGCTGGACCGTCAGGTCCTCGAGCGCCCTCGTCAACCGGCCCCGGTCCTCCGACTCGATCGTGCGCGCCGCCGCGAACAGCCGGGCGTACGCACCGTGGAAGTCCTGCAGCGCGCGCTCGGCGCTCGCTCGTCGGCCGGCGCCGCTGGCTCGGAGGCGCAGCGCCACGTCCGTCAGGCACGCGATCAGCCGTGACACGGCCACGTCGTCGAACTCGATCCCCATCGTTCCCCACATCGCTCGGAGCAGTGTGTGGAACGTAGCATTTTATCCGGGCGGCCTCGAAGCCGTCAGGATGTCTGTGGAGAAGTCGGTCCCCGGTGTCAGGAGAAGAGGGACGGGAACGCGCGCGCGACGAACGGGTACCCGACGAAGACGGTGGCGTCGAGGAGCACGTGCGTGATGACGAGGGGCAGCAGGCGTCCCCACCTCGTGTAGATCCAGCCGAAGACGACGCCCATCACCGCGTTGCCGACGAACGCGCCGAAGCCCTGGTACAGGTGGTAGCTGCCGCGGAGGACCGCGGTGGACAGGATGACCTGCCACCGCCCCCATCCCAGGTCGCCGAGGCGCGAGTACAGGTAGCCGACGACGATCACCTCTTCCTGCAGCCCTGAGCGGACGGCGGACAGCAGGAGTACCGGGATCGTCCACCAGTACGAGCCGAGGGCGGCCGGGTCGACGGCGACCGTGATGCCGAGTGCCCGACCCGTGAAGTACAGGGCGAGTCCGGGGATGCCGATGCCGAGGGCGATGAGCGCCGCGCCGCCGAGGTCCGGACGGACGCGGAAGCGGTCGATGCCGAGTCGGCCGAGGTGCGGGCGTGACGAGCTCCAGAGCAGCATGCAGACCAGCGCGACCGGCGCCAGGTCGGCCGCGATGCCCAGCAGCTGGCGGGCGAGGTCGACGTACTGCACGGTCGTCGTCGAGGTGTTCAGTGCCGTCGACTGCTGCCCGAGCGGTGTCGTCTGGGACAGGTCGTCGATGATCTGCAGGACCGAGTAGAGCGCACTCGCGCCCAGTGACAGCATGAGCACGATGGTGATCTCGGTCCACGTTCGCCGACGGCTCATACGCTGTACTCCCTCTGCTTGCGAACTACCGGTAGACTGGCGAGTCGGGCATGGTCCCGAAATCCGTCGGGCACGGTCCCGCACCTCGGGCTGGTCCCGAGAACACCTCGGGCTCGGCCCGGGAACCCTCGGGAACGGCCCGAACCCCGGGCACTCGCCCGATCATCTTCCGAACACAAAAGGATGTCCTGTATGGCGCTCGCCACTCGGTCCGACCTGCGCAACGTCGCCATCGTGGCACACGTCGACCACGGCAAGACCACCCTCGTCGACGCGATGCTGACGCAGACCAACTCGTTCGACGCCCACTTCGAGGGCGAAGACCGCATGATGGACTCGAACGACCTCGAGCGCGAGAAGGGCATCACCATCCTCGCGAAGAACACGTCGGTCCTCTACAACGGCAAGCACGCCGCCGAGTTCGGCGCGGGCGGCCCCATCACGATCAACGTGATCGACACCCCGGGCCACGCTGACTTCGGTGGTGAGGTCGAGCGCGGCCTCTCCATGGTCGACGGTGTCGTCCTGCTCGTCGACGCGTCCGAGGGCCCGCTGCCCCAGACGCGCTTCGTGCTCCGCAAGGCGCTCGCTGCCAAGCTCCCGGTGATCCTGCTCGTCAACAAGACGGACCGCCCGGACTCCCGCATCGACGAGGTCGTCTCGGAGAGCCAGGACCTGCTCCTCGGTCTCGCCTCCGACATGTCGGACGAGGTCGACGACCTCGACCTCGACGCGATCCTCGACGTCCCGGTGGTCTACGCCTCCGGCCGAAACGGTGCCGCGTCGCGCAACAAGCCCGAAGACGGCACGCTGCCCGACAACGACGACCTCGAGCCGCTCTTCGAAGCGATCCTCCAGCACGTCCCGGCCCCGACGTACGACGACGAGCACCCGCTGCAGGCGCACGTCACCAACCTCGACGCGTCGCCGTTCCTCGGTCGTCTCGCCCTGCTCCGCATCTTCCACGGTGAGATGAAGAAGGGCCAGACGGTCGCCTGGGTCAAGCACGACGGCACCGTCGTCAACGCCCGCATCACCGAGCTCCTCATCACCAAGGCACTCAACCGCTTCCCGGCCGAGTCCGCGGGCCCCGGTGACATCGTCGCCGTCGCCGGCTTCGACACGATCA
The DNA here is from genome assembly GCF_003234795.2 of Curtobacterium sp. MCLR17_032. NCBI lineage: Bacteria > Bacillati > Actinomycetota > Actinomycetes > Micrococcales > Microbacteriaceae > Curtobacterium > Curtobacterium sp. MCLR17_032. The sequence continues at coordinate 939,394 of NZ_CP126268.1, forward strand.
CCATCGGTGAGACCCTGAGCGACCCCGAGGACGTCCGTCCGCTGCCGACCATCACGGTCGACGCGCCGGCGATCTCGATGACGATCGGTACGAACACCTCGCCGCTCGTCGGCAAGGTCAAGGGCCACAAGCTCACCGCCCGCATGGTCAAGGAGCGCCTGGACCGCGAGCTGGTCGGCAACGTCTCGCTCAAGGTCGTCGACATCGGCCGCCCGGACGCCTGGGAGGTCCAGGGTCGTGGCGAGCTCGCACTCGCCATCCTGGTCGAGCAGATGCGTCGCGAGGGCTTCGAGCTCACCGTCGGCAAGCCGCAGGTCGTCACCAAGCGTGACGAGAACGGCAAGCTGCAGGAGCCGTACGAGCACATGACCATCGACACGCCGGAGGAGCACCTCGGCGCCATCACCCAGCTCATGGCCGCCCGCAAGGGCCGCATGGAGAACATGGTGAACCACGGCACCGGCTGGATCCGCATGGAGTTCATCGTGCCGTCGCGTGGCCTCATCGGCTTCCGCACGTCCTTCCTCACGGAGACGCGCGGCACCGGCATCGCCAACGCGATCTTCCACGGCTACGACGAGTGGGCCGGTGCGATCCAGACCCGCATCAACGGTTCGATCGTCTCCGACCGCTCCGGTGTGGTCACCCCGTTCGCCATCACGAACCTCCAGGAGCGCATGTCGTTCTTCGTCCAGCCGACGGAAGAGGTCTACGAGGGCATGGTCATCGGCGAGAACTCGCGCGCCGACGACATGGACGTGAACATCACCAAGGAGAAGAAGCTCACCAACATGCGTTCGGCCAACGCCGACACGTTCGAGTCGATGACGCCGTCCCGGCAGCTGTCGCTCGAGGAGTGCCTCGAGTTCGCCCGCGAGGACGAGTGCGTGGAGGTCACCCCGGACGCGGTCCGCATCCGCAAGGTCGAGCTGGACGCGTCGGCTCGCCAGCGCTCCTACGCGCGCCTCAAGCGCCAGGACGCGTAAGCCACACCCTGGAGGCCCGTCCTCCGTCCCACGGCCCGGTCACCGCTCGCAGGTGGCCGGGCCGTCGGCGTCGGGAGACACGGTCGGGAGATACGGTGGACGGGTGACTCTCGACCTGCTCTCCATCTACCAGGACCTGCACGCCCACCCGGAACTCGGCTTCCAGGAGCACCGCACCGCGGGCGTCGTCGTCGACCGCCTGACCGAGATCGGCGGCATCACCGTCACCACCGGTGTCGGCGGGACCGGCGTCGTCGGGGTCCTCGAGAACGGTGACGGACCGGTCGTCTGGCTCCGCGCCGACATGGACGGGCTGCCCGTGCAGGAGCGCACCGGCCTGCCCTACGCCAGCACCGCCCGCGCGACGGACGAGGACGGCAACGAGGGCCCGACCATGCACGCCTGTGGGCACGACATCCACGTGACGTGGCTGCTCGGCACCCTCGAGCGCCTGGTCGCGACCCGCGCGGACTGGAGCGGCACCGTCGTCGCGGTGTTCCAGCCGGCGGAAGAGGTCATCTCCGGCGCCCGCGCGATGATCGACGACGGACTGGTCGAGCGCTTCCCGAAGCCCACCGTGGTCCTCGGACAGCACTCGGCCCCGGCTCCGGTCGGCGTCGTCGCCGTGGGGTCCGGCGCCGTGATGGCGTCGAGCGACCGCTTCACCGTCACGTTCAACGGCCGCGGTGCCCACGGGTCCGCGCCGCAGGCGTCCCTCGACCCGATCGTCACGGCGGCGTCGGCGGTGGTCCGACTGCAGACGATCGTCTCGCGCGAGGTCGGCCCGAGCGACGCGGGTGTCGTCACCGTGGGCTCGTTCCACGCCGGCACGCGGCCGAACATCATCCCGGACACAGCCGTCATCGAGATCTCCACCCGGGCGCGCAACGAGGAGACCCGCGCCGCGATCATCGCCTCGATCGAACGGATCGTCCGCGCCGAGAGCGACGCCGGGGGACTGGCCGCCCCGACGATCGAGCGGGCCCCGGGCGCCGACGTCCTGGTGAACGACGCCGACCAGGCCGCGGTCGTGCTCGAGGCCGTGCGGGCGGTCGTTCCGCACGCCGTCGACATGGAGTCCGGGCTGGCGATGGCGTCCGAGGACGTCGGCCAGCTCGCCACCGCCGCAGGGGCCCCGATCGTGTACTGGTTCACGGGCATCACCGACCCGGAGCTGTTCCGTCGCGGCGAGGACATCCCGAGCAACCACTCGCCGTTCTACGCGCCGCAGGCCGACACCGCGATCCCGGTCGGGGTCGACGCCCTGGTCGCGGCAGCCCGGGCGACGCTCGACTGACGGGCCGCGGCGTCGGGCTGCCCCCGGCGCGGATGACCCGGCGCCGATGACCCCGGCGCCGATGACCCCAGTGCGGGTCATCACCCAGCCGATGCTCGACCAGTTCGAGGTCGGGGCGGTTACGGTACCGGCATGCGTCACCCGATCCGCACCTCCCTGACCGCCGCCGTCGCTGCCGGTGTCGCCCTCGCCGGCCTGAGCGGCTGCTCCACTGAGACGCTCACGCAGGCGACCGACCTCGGTTCGTCCGTGGCGTCGAGTGTCTCCGAGTCCGTGCAGGGCATCGACGGCGCCGCCATCCAACAGGGCATGGCGAAGGTCGCCGGTGGCATCGACGGCGCCCTCGACACCGCGCTCAAGGGCACGAAGGTGACGAGCGACGGACAGGTGCCGCAGGGCTTCCCGTCCGCGGCCGTCCCGCTCGTCGACGGCACCGTGCTCGGCGGGGGAGCAGGACCCGCGGGCTCCGGGTGGGTCGTGCAGGTGCACACGTCCTCGGTCGACGACTTCGCCCGGGCCGCGCAGCAGCTCGCGGACGCCGGTTTCACCAAGTCGGCCGAGCGTGCCGACTCGTCGAGCGCCTTCGGGCTGTTCCGGAGCGACGACCACCGCGTCGTCGTGACCTTCTCGTCCGACCACGACGGTGGCGCCACCGCGACGTACATCGTCACACCCCGCTGACCTCCGCTCCGTCCGACCGCTCACCTCCGCTTCGTCCGGCCGCTGCCCGGACGACGTCCCGTACGCTTGCAGGTGATGTCCACGGTCACACGCCCCGAGCGCGTCCTCTTCGTCCACGCGCACCCCGACGACGAGACGCTCGCGTCCGGCGGCACCATCGCGACGCTGCTCGAACTCGGTGCCCACGTGACCGTCCTGACGGCCACCCGTGGTGAGCGCGGCGAGATGCTCACCAGCGAGCTCGCGCCGTTGGCGGGGGACGGCCTCCGGGTCGCCGCGCACCGTGAGACGGAGATCGCCGCGGCCCTGGCTGCCCTGGGCGGGCCTGCGCACCTCTGGCTCGGCGGTCCTGGTGCCCGGCCCACGGACCTCCCGGCACGGCGCTACACGGACTCCGGCATGCAGTGGGGGCCGGACGGCCGGGCCACCTCGGCCGGCGACGCCCCCGCGGACTCGCTCACCCGCGCCGACCTCGGCGAGGTCGTCGACGACGTCCGCGCCGCCATCCGCTCGACCGGCGCCGACGCCGTCGTCAGCTACGGCGACGACGGCGGGTACGGCCACCCGGACCACCTCCGCATCCACGCCGCAGCCCGGTACGCCGCGCAGGCCGAAGAGGTCGCGTTCTCGATGATCGTGGACGCCGACTCCGGGCTCGCCGACCTCACCGTCGACGTCCTGCCGGTGCGCGGGCGGGTGCGAGCGGCGCTCGAGCAGTACCGCAGCCAGGTCGCCGTCGACCCCGCCGACCCGCAGGACCCCGCGTCGCTGTCGTACGTCATGCCGCACGGCGTCCGGCACCAGGTACCCGCGGTCGAGGCCTTCCGGCACGACGCGCCCCCGGCTCCGGCCGCCCCGCAGACCTACGCCGAGATGTCCGGGCAGGGCAAGGCCACCGCGGTCGTCGTGGCCGCCGTGGTGGGTGTCCTCGTCGGAGCCCTCGGCACGATCACGCACCAGCAGACCGTCGAGATCGGCTCGTGGAGCACCGCCCCGATCGGCATGGTCATCACCAGCCTCATCGTGATCGGCATCGTCGTCGGAGTCCGGCTGCTGTACCGGTCGCGGTTGCTCGTCGCGGCGGTCGGCATCGGGATCATCCTCGCCACCCAGGTGCTCGTCGCCGTGGCCGGACCGACCTCCCCGCTGGTCCTGGCGAACGCCGCCGGCTACGTGTGGACGTTCGGTCCGGCGGTCGTCGCGATGCTGGTCCTCGCCTGGCCCGACCTCACCGGGCTCCGTGCCCACCCGCCGACGAACGGGCAGCGCCCGACGGGCGGACAGCAGCCGTCCGACGGGGCGCGGTCCGTGGTCGCAGCCCCGCACGAGTAGGCTGGCAGTCGCTCAACCCCCGGAAGGGAGCACTCGCTCGTGACCTACGTGATCGCCCAGCCCTGTGTCGACGTCAAGGACCGCGCGTGCATCGACGAATGCCCCGTGGACTGCATCTACGAGGGTGACCGGTCGCTGTACATCCACCCGGACGAGTGCGTCGACTGCGGTGCCTGCGAGCCGGTCTGCCCGGTCGAGGCCATCTACTACGAGGACGACCTCCCCGAGCAGTGGGCCGACTACTACAAGGCGAACGTCGAGTTCTTCTCCGAGATCGGTTCGCCCGGTGGTGCAGCCAAGGTCGGCGTGATCCACGCGGACCACCCGGTCGTCATGGCGCAGCCGCGGGCCTGACCCGTGCCGCTCGACCTGCCCGACTTCCCCTGGGACCAGCTCGCCCCGTACAAGCAGCGCGCCGCGGCGTACGACGGCGGCATCGTCGACCTCAGTGTCGGGTCGCCGGTCGACCCCACCCCGGACGTCGTCCGACGCGCCCTGGCAGACGCCACCGACGCGCATGCCTACCCGCAGGTGGCCGGCACCCCGGCCCTCCGCGAAGCGATCGCCGCCTGGTACGGCCGGCGACAGGGCGTCGAGCTCACCGCCGACCACGTGCTGCCGACGATCGGGTCGAAGGAGTTCATCGCGGGCCTGGCGCTCTGGATGGGCCTCGGCCCGGGTGACACGGTCGTGTTCCCGGAAGCGGCGTACCCGACCTACGAACTCGGTGCCGCCCTGGTGCGCGCCGACGCCCTGGCGGCCGACGACCCCGCCGCGTGGCCGTCGAGCACGAAGCTCGTCTGGCTGAACTCGCCGGGCAACCCCGACGGACGCGTGCTGTCGATCGAGCAGCTGCGCGCCGCGGTCGACCGCGCCCGTGAACTCGGCGCCGTGATCGTGGGCGACGAGTGCTACGCCGAACTCGGCTGGGACGCCCCGTACGACACCACGCCGACCCCGACCATCCTCGACCCCCGTGTCGTGGGCGACTCGTTCGACGGCGTCCTCAGCGTCTACTCGCTGTCCAAGCAGTCGAACCTGGCCGGCTACCGCGCCGCGTTCGTCGCCGGCGACCCCGCCCTGCTCGCCGACGTCCTGGCGATCCGCAAGCACACCGGCATGATGCCGCCGCTGCCCGTCCAGCACGCGATGATCGTCGCGCTCGAGGACACCGCCCACGTCCACCAGCAGAAGACCCGGTACCGCAACCGGCGGAACGTGCTGCGGACGGCATTCGAACGCGCCGGCTTCCGCATCGACGCCAGCGGTGCCGGCCTCTACCTCTGGGCGACCCGCGACGAGTCCGCGCTCGACACCGTCGCCTGGCTCGCCGAGCACGGCATCCTCGTCGCCCCGGGCACGTTCTACGGGGCCGCCGGCGCCCGCCACGTGCGCGTCGCGCTGACCGCGACGGACGACCGGATCGCCGCCGCAGCCCAGCGTCTCGCCAGCGCAGGCCGGGTCGCCAACGGCTGACGGGCCTCCCGTCCGGCCACCCGCCCACCGGCGACGCCTGTGCACAACAGCGGTTCCACCCAAACTCCTGAGCAGCTGCATGTACCGGACCGACAGTCGCCGCGATTAGGCTGTCCAGCGTGACTGACACTGCCAACGACGCTCAGAAGACGGCCACACCGCCCACGACGCCCGTCCCCGTGAGCCCCGGCGCCGAACAGGCGACCGAGACGGCCACGCTGACGTACCCGGGGGGAACGGCGGAGTTCCCGATCCTGCAGAGCGTCGACGGCGCCTCCACGATCGACATCTCGACGCTCAAGAAGCAGACCGGGCTGAACACGCTCGACTACGGCTTCGTGAACACCGGCTCGACGAAGAGCGCCATCACGTACATCGACGGCGACCAGGGCATCCTGCGGTACCGCGGCTACCCGATCGACCAGGTCGCCTCGAACTGCACCTTCCTCGAGGTCGCATGGCTCCTCATCTACGGCGAGCTGCCGAGCCCGAGCGAGCTCGACGCGTTCGACAGCCGCATCCGCCGGCACACGCTGCTGCACGAGGACCTGCGCCGACTGTTCGACGCGCTGCCGCACTCGGCGCACCCGATGTCCGTCCTGTCCAGCGCGGTGAGCGCCCTGTCCACGTACTACGAGGACGACATGGACGTCGACGACCCGGAGAAGGTCGAGCTGCAGACCGTCCGGCTCCTCGCCAAACTGCCGGTCATCGCCGCGTACGCCCACAAGAAGGCCATCGGGCAGGCGTTCCTGTACCCGGACAACTCGCTGTCCTTCGTCGACAACTTCCTGCGGCTCAACTTCGGCACGATGGCCGAGCCGTACCAGCCGAACCCGGTGCTCTCGAAGGCGCTCGACCGGCTGCTCATCCTGCACGAGGACCACGAGCAGAACGCCTCGACCGCGACGGTACGCCTGGTGGGGTCGACGAAGGCGAACATGTTCGCCTCGATCTCCGCCGGCATCAACGCCCTCTACGGTCCGCTGCACGGCGGCGCGAACGAGGCCGTGCTCGAGATGCTGCAGCAGATCAAGGACTCCGGCGAGCCCGTCACGCGCTTCGTCGAGCGGGTGAAGAACAAGGAGCGCGGGGTGAAGCTCATGGGCTTCGGACACCGCGTGTACAAGAACTACGACCCCCGCGCGAAGCTCGTGAAGGAGTCCGCGGACGAGGTCCTCGAGGCCCTCGGCGTGCAGGACGACCTGCTCGACATCGCGAAGGAGCTCGAGCAGATCGCGCTCGAGGACGAGTACTTCGTCAGCCGCAAGCTCTACCCGAACGTCGACTTCTACACGGGCATCATCTACAAGGCGATGGGCTTCCCGCCGCGGATGTTCACGGTGCTGTTCGCCATCGGCCGGCTGCCCGGGTGGATCGCGCAGTGGCGCGAGCTCAACAACGACCCGCTCAACAAGATCGGCCGCCCGCAGCAGCTGTACGTGGGGTACCCGGAGCGGGACCTGCCGCAGCGCTGAGGCGGTCACCGTGCGCGTCGCCGTGCGCTGACTAGCGGGAGGCCCGGGGCCGGTCTGCGTGACCGGCCACGGGCCTCCCGTCCGTTCAGTCCAGGGCGTCGAAGTCGTCCCAGATCGGCGTCTCGAGCGCCGGGTACTCGGCGAGGTGCGGGCGGAGGTCGTCCTCCACCTGGACGCCCCACTGCTCGAAGAACGGGGTGAGGTCGTGCCCCGCGACGTGCGTGGCCTGCAGGACGAAGGCGCGGCGTGCCTCCCGGTCGCTGCCCGCCGCGACGTCCGAACGCACGCGTGCGGAGACGGTCGCGATGAAGTCGTCGCCGTAGGCGCGGCGGAGCTGGTCGAAGACCAGGTGCCGGGTCATGCCGTTCATCTGGTTCGACCAGAAGTCACGCTCGTCGACCGGCTGCTGACGGAACTGCTCGACCTTCGCACGCCACGAGTCCAGCGGGTTGCGCTGGTGTACCTGCTCTTCGAGGACGAAGCTGGCGAGGTCCTGCGAGATCGTGCCGTCGGTCTGACCCCGGTCGTTCGTCCACCGCAGCGCGTCCTGCTGGAAGACCCGACCGACGGCGTTCCGGAGCGCCTGCTCGCCCGCCGCGGAGCCGTCGCTCGTGAACAGGTGGTGCGGCGACGCGTAGTCGGTCGGGAACGCCACCCAGCCCGGGTGGACGTTGGTCGGCGCGTTCGCACCGGCGACGCCGTAGCTCGGGGTCTCGATGTGCACGCGGTGTCCGGTGTCCTCGACGCCCCAGAACCGCTCGTTCGCCCGGACCGTCGCGTCCCAGCGGGCCATCCGGACGTCCAGGTCGTCGCCGGCGATGAGCTCCTCGTTCTGGTCGCTCCTCGGCGAGGTGGCGTCGGCACGGAGGACGTCCGCCTGCACGCGCTCGCCGATCAGGGAGAAGAACGGCGAACGGTCCCAGTTCTGCAGCTGCGTGTCGAAGTCCGCACGTGCCGTGACCCCGGCGACGAAGGTCGGGACGGGTGCCCCACCACGGACCACGATCGTGCCCCGGTCGCTGGCGCTCCGGTCGATGATGCCGACCAGACCGTCGTGCGGCGCGGTGATCAGGTTCTGGCCCGGGTGCAGCGCCTGGGTGGCGACGCCCACGTCGCGGCAGCCGTTGACGCCGAAGTAGGCGCCGTGCTGCCCGATCGCGACCTCGGCGTCCGTGACGCCCTCGGGGACCTCGACGACGAACGTCTGGCGTGCGCGGATCCAACGGCCGGCCTGGCGGAGGTCGCTCCGTGCCGCCTGGGTGCCGTCACGCTCCTGTGCGGCGGCGGCGCTGCCGAGGGGGATGACGGGGACGTCGGTGTGGCCGCTCGTGACGGTGGGCCAGGTGTGCTCGGGGGTGGGGAGCTGGGTGTCGCCGTCCTCGGGTTCGGCGGGGGTCTCGGTCTCGGGGGTCTCGGTGCCGGGGGTTCCGGTTTCGGGCGTTTCGGTGCCGGGCGTCTCGCTCGCGTCGTCGGCCGAGCACCCGGTCACGGCGGCCCCGCCGACGGAGCAGTGCTCCGGCAGGGCACCGGCGGCGTTGAGCAGGTACAGCGGCACCTCGACCGTCGAGCCCGGTTCGAGCGTTCCCGAGGGCGCGATCCGCACGTGCGTGCCGTCCGTTGCCATGTCGACCCGGGCACCGAGGCGGTTGTGCACCATCCCCGTCGCCAGGTCGAACTCGACGGACGGGGTGGCCGGCGTCGATCCGGCGTTGTGGAAGGTGAACACCGCGTCCGTGACGGCGGCGGAGACGACCGAGGTGCGGAGCGACGCGGTGACGTCAGCGGAGGGTGCGGCCTGCGCGGCTGCCGGGACGAGGACCGTGCCGAACACAGTCGAGGCGAGCACGAGTCCACAGGTGCCGATGCGAGCGGCGCGGCGGGAGGTGGGGGAGGACGGGGTCATGACGACTCCTTCGGTCGGGACAGGGCCGTCGGGAGCCTGTCACGGGCCGTCCGCCGCGGGACGTCTCCGATCGGTGACACTGCGTGGTCCTGGGGTGGGGGCGTGCCGGAGCTTCGGACCGCGCGAGCGGGCGGAACACCAGGGTGAGGAGACGTGGTGCCCTGGCATTCCGCCCGCTCGCGCTCCGGGAGGCACGCCCCGCGCTGCCGGCGTCGCCAGCGTCCGCCCGTCGGCTGTCCGGGATGTGGGGCTGGTGGGTGCGCGAGTGGGCGGAACACCAGGGTGCGGTGGCGTGGTGCCTTGGCATTCAGCCCGCTCGCGCTCCGCGAGGTCCGCTCCACGCTGCCGGTGTCGCCTGCGTCCGCCCGTCGGCCGTCCGGGGAGCGGGGTTGGTGGGTACGCGAGCGGGCGGAACACCAGGGCTCGGCGGCCCGGTGCCTTGGCATTCCGCCCACTCGCGCTCCGGGGTGGGGGCGTCCCGTTCGTGAGTGCGCGGGTGGGTACGAGCGGGCGGAACACCAGGGACCGGCGGCGCATTGCCCTGGTGTTTCGCCCGCTCGCGCTCCGGAGGGCGTCCGTTCGTGCGGTGCCTTGGCATTCCGCCCGCTCGCGGGAGGGCGCGCGGCTCCCGCTCGGCGCGCGTCAGGTGCGCGGACGGACGGGAGGCCCGTCACCCGCCCGTTGGACGTGTGACGGGCCTCCCGTCGGTCGCGCTGGTACGCCCGAGACCGACGTGCGGTCCTGCTGGGCGCCCCCGGTCAGGCGTGCAGCGCCGTGTTGAGCTGGATCCCCTCGCCCTTCCGCTGCAGCGCCTCGACCGCACCGGTCAGGGAGTTGCGACGGAACAGGACGTTCGGCGCGTCCGACAGCTCGGCGGCCTTCACGGTGCGCGGGGTGCCGTCGGGGTTCGGGGCCGCACCGACCAGGACGACCTTGGTGCCGGCGGTGACGTACAGCCCGGCCTCGACCACGGAGTCGTCGCCGAGCGAGATCCCGAGTCCGGCGTTCGCACCGAGCAGGGCCCGCGCGCCGAGTCGGACGCGGTGGGTGCCGCCGCCGGAGAGCGTCCCCATGATCGACGAACCGCCGCCGACGTCGGTACCCTCGCCGACGACGACGCCCTGGGACACGCGGCCCTCGATCATCGCGTCGCCCAGGGTGCCGGCGTTGAAGTTGACAAAGCCCTCGTGCATGACCGTGGTGCCTGGCGCCAGGTGGGCGCCGAGGCGGACGCGGTTGGCGTCGCCGATCCGGACCCGGTCCGGGACGACGTAGTCGAGCAGGCGCGGGAACTTGTCGATCGCGTGCACGGCGATGCCGGCGCGCTGCAGGCCCGGACGCAGGCGTGTCAAGGAGCCGGGGTGCACCGGGCCGGCGTTCGTCCACGCGACGATCGGCAGGTGGCCGAAGACGCCGTCGAGCGAGATCTCGTTCGGGCGCACGTGCAGGTGGCTCAGCAGGTGCAGGCGCAGGTACGCGTCCGGCGTGCTGGCGGGAGCGTCGTCGATGACGATCTCGACGGTGGTCGTCTCGATGCGGACGTCACGGCGGGGGTCGTCGCCGACGGCCGCCGTGAGCTCGGTCGGGACCGCGGCATCGGACGGCAGCGGCCCGAGGGAGGTCGCGGGGAACCAGGTGTCGAGCACGGTGCCGTCGGCGGCGATCGTCGCGAGGCCGTGACCCCAGGCGTGCGTGGGGCGGGGCGGGGCAGGCTGCGGAGTCGTCTCGGTCACCCTCCGAGGGTACCGAGCGGTCCGCTCCGGAGACCGTCCACCCGGACTCCTGTGGAGAACACCGACCGGAGCAGGACTCGTCAGGAGAACTCCGACCGGAGCAGGACTCGTCAGGAGAACTCCGACCAGAGCACGAAAGGAGGAGAACGGATGACGGGAAGCGACCTGTGGGCCTGTGCAGAACCGCCGACCTGCGGGGAACGATCGGTAGGCTGCCCGCATGCCGCAGCCGCTCGACCTCTCTGCCTCGTCCATCGACATCACCCGCGCGATCTGCGACATCGAATCGGTGTCCGGCAACGAAGGCGCGCTCGCCGACGCGATCGAGGCCGCCCTCGCCCCGCTCGACCACCTCGACGTGGTCCGCGACGGGGACGCCATCGTCGCCCGCACGCAGCTCGGCCGTGACCGCCGGGTGGTCATCGCGGGCCACATTGACACGGTGCCGCTGAACGACAACCTGCCGACCGAGTTCCGCACCACCGACGACGGCACCGAGATCCTCTGGGGCCGGGGGACCGTCGACATGAAGGCCGGCTGCGCGGTGCAGCTCAAGCTCGCCGTGGACCTGGTCGCGCCGAACGTCGACGTGACCTGGGTCTTCTACGACCACGAAGAGGTCAGCGACGCACTGAACGGCCTGGGGCGTCTGGCCCGCACACGGCCGGAGCTGCTCGCCGGTGACTTCGCGATCCTGGGGGAGCCGTCGGGCGCGCAGATCGAGGGCGGCTGCAACGGCAACCTCCGCGCCGAGGTCCGCACGTTCGGCAAGCGCAGCCACAGTGCGCGCAGCTGGATCGGCGACAACGCGATCCACAAGACCGCCCCGATCCTGGCCACCCTCGCCGCGTACGAGCCGCGCACCGTGACGGTGGACGGCCTCGAGTACCGCGAAGGACTCAACGCCGTCGGCATCTCGGGCGGCATCGCCGGCAACGTGATCCCGGACGAGGCGATGGTCCACGTCAACTACCGCTTCGCACCCTCGCGCTCCGCCGACGAAGCGGTGGCGCACATCCGCGAGCTGTTCGACGGCTACGACGTGACGATCGTCGACCTGGCCGCCGGTGCCCGCCCGGGCCTCGACGCCCCGCTCGCGCAGCAGTTCGTCGCCGCTGTCGGCGGCCCCGAACCCCGCCCGAAGTACGGCTGGACCGACGTCGCCCGCTTCTCGGCGCTCGGCGTGCCGGCGGTCAACTACGGCCCCGGCGAGCCGGTGTTCGCGCACCACGACGACGAGCAGGTGCCCGTCGCCCAGATCACGGCCGTCGAGGACGGACTGCGGCGGTGGCTGACGGCGTGACCACCGCCTCCTGGGCCGCGCAGCGTGCACGGTCGTCAGGAGCGGCGTTGACGTGGGTGGTCGTCCGGTGGCGGCTGCTGCCCTGGTGGTTGCGGATCACCGTCGTCTACACGCTCTCCCGCGTCGTGACGACGGTGCTGATGACCGGCTTCGCCCAGATCCAGACCGCGAACTCGTTCACGGTGCAGCGCCCGTCGTACCTGTCGTTCGCGTCGATCTGGGACGGCGCCTGGTACCGGGTGATCGCGGCGTCCGGCTACCCGTCGACGCTGCCGGTGGACGCGGCGGGGCACGTGACCGAGAACGCGTGGGCGTTCATGCCCGCGTACCCGTTCACGGTGCGGGCACTCATGACGGTCACGGGTGCCTCGTTCGAGCTCGTCGCCGTCGCGGTGTCGCTCCTCGCCGGCTGGGGTGCGGCGCTGGTCTTCCGTCGGCTGATGGGGCGCTTCCTCGATCCCGCGCGGGCGACCTTCGCCACGGTGCTGTTCTGCTTCGCGCCGGTCTCGGTGATGTTCCAGGTGGCCTACGCCGAGGCGATGGGGCTGCTGCTCCTGCTGGTGGCGCTGCTGCTCCTGGTGCAGCGGCGGTACTGGGCGATGCTGCCCGTGGTCCTGCTGCTCGGCATCACTCGTCCGACCGGTCTGGCGTTCGCCCTGCTGATGGGGCTGTTCGTGGTCGTCGGGGTGCTCCGCCCGGCCTGGCTGCGGATGCCCGAGCGACTGACGCTGCGGACGGCGGTGGCCCCGGCGGTCGTCGCGGTGGTGTCCGGGCTGGTCGGCCTGGCCTGGCCCGCCATCGCCTGGGCCGCCACCGGTGTGCCCCGCGCGTACACCGACACCGAGCTCGCCTGGCGGTCGTCCTACATCGGCTGGGGCGAGCTCGTGCCGTTCGCCCCGTGGGTGCAGGGGTTCGGGTGGTGGTTCCACCAGCCGGCAGGCACGATCCTGTTCGTCGTGGTGCTCGTCGGCTTCGTGGCCGTGGTGTTCCAGCCGGCTGCTCGGCGCATCGGACTCGAGCTGCGGCTCTGGGGTCTCGCCTACCTGGTCTACCTGCTGGCGGTCTTCTTCCCGCAGTCCAGCACGTGGCGGATCCTGCTGCCGATCGCCCCGCTGCTCGGTGTCGTCGCCCTGCCCCGATCGCGGGTCTACCGGGTCTCGATGGTGGTCCTGGCGGTCGTCCTGCAGTGGACCTGGCTGTACTACTGCTGGTGGGTGGACGGGTACGACTGGACCCCGCCGTGACCCGTCCGGCTGTCCACGGCGAACACCCCCGAGCTGGGCGGTTTCGCAGTCACGCCTGTCTACGGGATAATGGCCCCTGTTCGTACTGCACGAAAGGGGACATCTGATGGCAGCAATGAAGCCGAGGACCGGCGACGGGCCGATGGAGGCTGTCAAGGAGGGTCGACTCATCATCGTGCGGGTTCCGCTCGAAGGTGGAGGCCGCCTGGTGGTCTCGGTCAACGACGCCGAGGCCAAGGAACTCCACGACGCACTGGCAGAGGTCGTCTCGGCCTAGTTCGTCGACGCACCACCACGGAAGGCCCGGGACGCGTACGTCCCGGGCCTTCCGTGCGCCTGCCGGCCCGTCCCTGTGCTCCTGCAGGCCCGTCCCCGTGCGCCTGCAGGCCGGTTCGGTCCGCAGGGCGGTCGCCTCGCACGGCGGACTGGAGGCTGTCGGTCCCGCCCGGCATGATGGGTCACGTGCCCCGCGACCGCGTCTGCAACCAGCCGGTCCGCCGCATCGAGGAGTACCTCGACCCGGACCCGATGCCGCGCGACGAGTGGCCGGCGACGCTCGCCCCGGTGCGGCAGCTCCTCGACGACGGCCTCGAACTCGGCCCGGTCACGGTCCTGGTGGGCGAGAACGGCGTCGGGAAGTCGACGCTGGTCGAGGCGATCGCGCTGGCGTTCGGTATGGCCCCGGAGGGCGGATCGACCGGGTCCGGGCACACGACACGCCCGTCCGAGTCGGATCTCTGGCGACACATCCGACTGGTCCGCGACTTCGGCGCAGCACGCAGCGGGTTCTTCCTGCGCGCCGAGACCATGCACGGCTTCTTCACCTACCTGGAGCAGAACCCGAACCCCAAGCGTGCCGAGCCGCAGTTCCACGAGCGCAGTCACGGTGAGTCGTTCCTGGACTTCGTCATCGACCGGGCGCGGTGGCCCGGGCTGTGGCTGCTCGACGAACCCGAGTCGGCGCTGTCGTTCTCGGGCTGTCTGGCGCTGATCGCGCTCCTGCAGTCCATCGTCGAGGACGGTGTCGGGCAGGTGATCCTGTCGACGCACTCGCCGGTGCTCGCCGCGTTCCCGGACGCCACCGTGCTGGAGGTCGGCGAGTGGGGCATCCGGCGGAGCGACTGGGCAGACCTGGACCTCGTGCGGAACCAGCGGGCGTTCCTGGAGGCCCCGGAACGGTACCTGCGGCACCTGGGGTGAGTCGTGCCTCCCGGCCGGCACCCGGGTGAGGTCGCACGAACTGCCGCCCGACCCGGCGAGGTCGCACGAACTGCCGCCCGAGGGCGCCGGGGACGGCACATCATGCGACCTGGCCGAACCGCCGGCGGCACGTCGTGCGACCTCGGCGCCTACTCCGGCGAAACCCAGGCCGCCCGGCGCCCCACCACGACGAACCCAGGCCCGCCGACGGCACCCGGGAGACCAGGGTCAGTCGGTGAGCTTCGTCATCTGCAGCAGCCCGTCGCCCGCGGGGGACAGGGCGCTGCGGACCGCACCGGAGGTCGACACCTCGGTCAGGAGCAGCCGGAAGTCCGTCGTCGCCCGGTCGCGCTTGACCGGGTCCGCGACCTTGCCGCGCCACAGGGCGTGCGGGACGAGGACGGTGCCGCCGGTCTTCGCCAGCCGCAGCCCGTGCTCGACGTACTCGATGACGTGCTCCGGGTCGGCGTCGATGAGGACGACGTCGTACGATGCGTCGTTCATCCGCGGCAGGACCTGCGCCGCACGGCCCGGGATCAGGCGGACCCGTCCGGGTGCGGTGCCGGCGGCGAGGAAGGCGTCGCGGGCGTCCTGCTGGTGGTCGATCTCGACGTCGATCGTCGTCAGGGTCGCATCCGGTGCACCTGCCAGGAGGTACAGGCCGGAGACGCCCAGTCCGGTGCCGATCTCGATGATGCTCGTCGCGCGCGAGGCGGCGGCGATCACGCTCATCTGCGCACCGATGGCGGGTGAGACGGCTTCGACCCCGAGTTCGAGGGAGCGCTCACGAGCACGGGCGACACCATCGGGTTCGGAGACGATGTCCTCCGCGAACTTCCAGTTCGAGTCTTTCTCTGACACGCACACTCCTCGTCGGTCAACTCTACGGGTGACTCGTCGACTCCACGCGTTAGGCTCGCTCCCGTGAACATCCAGCTCGACAAGATCCTGCTCATCGGGATCATCGCCGTGCTGTTGCTCGGGCCGCAGCGGCTGCCCCTGTACGCCCAGAAGCTCGCCGACTTCGTCAAGGCGGTCCGCCGGTTCGCGGACACCGCCAAGGACCGGATGCGCGAGGAGATGGGCCCCGACTTCGACGACGTCGACTGGCAGAAGCTGGACCCGCGACAGTACGACCCGCGTCGGATCATCCGCGACGCCCTGCTGGACTCCCCGTCCTCCGGTGCCGAGGCGGCTGCGGCCGCTGCGACCGTGACGGCGGCGAAGGTCCGGGCTCCCGCGCCGATCGTGCCGCTGGCCGCCGGCGAAGCCGCACCGTACGACGCCGAAGCGACCTGACACCGACCCGACCGGACCCGACGCCGAGGCGACAGACGCCGACCGTCAGGACAGCGACAGTCCGAGCTTCCGGCCGGCCAGCCCGCGCCCCATCGCGGTGAGCCGGTCCGCCACCGCGTCGAGTGCGACCGCTGCGGCGTCCGTCGGGTCACCCAGGACGACCGGGAGGCCCGCATCGCCCCCGGTACGCAGCGGCACCGAGAGCGGCACCCGGCCGAGCACCGGCACGGGGGAGTCCTGCCCGCGGGAGAGCCGCCGGGCGGTCTCGTCGCCCCCGCCCTCGCCGAAGAGGTGCAGCACGGTGCCGTCCGGCTGCACGAGCCCCGCCATGTTCTCGACGACGCCGATCACCCGCTGACCGGTCTGCCGGGCGACGATCCCGCTCCGCTCGGCCACGTCTGCCGCAGCCGCTTGCGGGGTGGTGACGACGAGGACCTCGGCGTGCGGCAGCAGCTGGCCGACGGAGATCGCGACGTCGCCGGTGCCGGGCGGCATGTCGAGCAGGAGCACGTCGAGGTCGCCGAACCACACGTCGGAGAGGAACTGGTTGACGGTCCGGTGCAGCATCGGCCCACGCCAGGACACCGCCGTGGAGACGTCGTCGACGAACATGCCGATCGAGACGACCTTCACCTCGTGGGCGACCGGCGGCAGGATCATGCTGTCGACGCGGGTCGGGCGTGGCGCCACACCGTGCTCGTCGGTCAGGCCCATCAGGCCGGGGATGCTGAAGCCGTGCACGTCGACGTCGACGATGCCCACGCGCTGCCCGCGGCGGGCGAGGGCGACCGCCAGGTTCGCCGTCACCGTGGACTTGCCGACGCCGCCCTTGCCGCTCGTCACCGCGATCACGCGGGTCAGCGAGTCCGGGGTGAACTGGACGCCCTTCGGCCGGCCCTCGCGCAGCCGCGCCGTGAGGGCACGACGCACGGCGGGGTCCATCACGGACACGTCGACGTCGACCGCCGCGACACCCGCGACGGAACCTGCGGCGGCCCGGACGTCCCGTTCGATGGTGTCGGCGGCCGGGCACCCCACGATCGTGAGCTGCAGGTCGACGCGCACCGAGCCTCCCGGCTGGACGTCGACGCCACGGATCATGTCGAGCTCGGTGACGGGGCGGCGGATCTCCGGGTCGATGACGCGGCCGAGCGCAGCGAGGACCGCCGTGCCGAGCGCGTCCTCCGGGTGGGAGGCGTCAGCCACGCGTCACCGAACGGTCGTGGCCGCGGTCACGGCCACGGTCGTGCACCTGGCTGCGCGCGCGGTCCCGCTCGCGGTCGTCCAGTTCGTCGAGGTCATCGGGGTCGCCGTCACGGCGGTCGAGTTCCTCGAGCAGGGACCGCAGTTCCGCGCGGATGAAGTCCTTCGACGCCATGTCGCGCATCGCCAGGCGGAGGGCGACGACCTCGCGGGCGAGGTACTCGGTGTCGGCCAGGTTCCGCTCGGCGCGCTGCCGGTCCTGCTCGAACTGCACGCGGTCACGGTCGTCCTGCCGGTTCTGCGCGAGCAGGATCAGCGGCGCCGCGTACGAGGCCTGCAGCGACAGCACGAGGGTCAGCGCGGTGAAGCCGATCGCGGCGGAGTCGAACTGCCACGACTTCGGCGTCAGGATGTTCCAGCCCATCCAGAGCACGCAGAAGAGCGTCAGACCGATGAGGAACCAGGGGGTGCCCATGGCGCGTGCGATGCCCTCGGTCGCACGACCGAACGCGTCGCCACGACCCCGGCGTCGGGTCGGCAGGACGCGGGTGCGCATGCCCTTGGGGGAGTCGAGACGTTCCTCGGGTCGTTCCCTGCGGTTCTCATCCGTGCGTGCCACGAGTCGTCCTCCTTCCCGGGGTCACCGGTGCTCTGCGGGTCAGTGAGCGTGGGCGCGAGACCGCGCCAGGGTTGGCGTCGGCCTCGTCCTGACTCCGCCAGTCGTCCGGCAGGACGTGATCGAGGACGTCGTCGATGGTCACCACCCCGACGAGTCGGTGGGCGTCGTCGACCACGGGGACGGACAGGAGGTTGTAGGTCGCCATCACGCGCGTCACCTCGGCGGCACTCGCGTCCACCTTCACCGGTTCGGTCTGCTGGTCGATCAAGGTCCCGAGGCGCTCGTTCGGCGGGTACCGCAGCATCCGCTGGAAGTGCACCAGGCCGAGGAAGCGTCCGGTCGGCGGCTCGTACGGCGGCAGCGTCACGCAGACCGCGGCGCCGAGCACCGGGGCGAGTTCGTGGCGGCGGACCAGCGCGAGGCCCTCGGCGACGGTCGAGTCGGCGGAGAGGATCACCGGTTCGGTCGTCATCAGGCCACCGGCGGTGTCCGGCTCGTACTCGAGCAGCATCCGGACGTCCTGCGCCTCTTCCGGCTCCATGAGCTCGAGGAGGGCCTCACTGCGCTCGTCCGGCAGCTGTGCCAGGAGGTCGGCGGCGTCGTCGGGCTGCATCTGGTCGAGGACGTCGGCGGCGCGGGAGTCGCGGAGCGCCGAGAGGATCTCGATCCGCTCCTGGTCCGGCATCTCCTCGAGCACGTCGGCGAGGCGGTTGTCGGGCAGTTCCTCGGCGACCTCGAACCGACGCTCGGACGGCAGGTCGAGCAGGGTCGAGGCGAGGTCGGCGGGCAGGAGGTCCGAGTAGGCGGCGATCACGTGCTCGGCGGACTGGGACTCACCGGGCAGCTCGTCCTCGGTGACCTCGTTCCAGGCGGCGAACGTGGTCGGGCCCTTGCCGAACGGGGACGGCGTGGTCTTCGGCTTGCGGAGGAAGAGCTGCGCGACGGACCAGTCGCCCTGGCCGTGGTCCTCGATCGCGACGTCCTCGATGGTCGCGCGGATCTGCTCCTTCTTGATGAGCACCTTGCGGCCGAGGATCTCCGCGATCACCCGGACCTCGCCACCGCGCTGCTCGAAGCGGCGCATGTTGACCAGGCCCGTCGTGATGACCTGCCCGGCACCGATCGAGGTGATCCGGCCGATGCTGACGAAGATGCGGCGCTTGCCGGGGACCTCGACGATCAACCCGACGACCTGTGGGGCATCGACCCGGCGGTAGACGACCAGGACGTCGCGGACCCGACCCACCCGATCGCCCGCGGGGTCGAAGACGGAGCACCCGGCCAAGCGGGCGACGAAGACCTTCGAGGCGCTCACCCATCCAGCGTAGTCGTTCGCCCCGGCGCACTCGCCGCGCCTTCCCTGGTGGTTCTCGTGTGATCGCAAGGAGCCCGGTGGATGATGACTGTGTGAGCACTCAGAGCCCCTTCGGCGGCCGCACGGCACAGGCGTTCCCCACGCTGCCCCGCGGTGACGTCCTCGGCACCTACGACAGCTACCCCGAAGCACAGCGCGTGGTCGCGAAGCTCGCCGAGGCGGACTTCCCGGTCGCGAAGCTCGCCATCGTCGGCAACGACCTGAAGACCGTCGAACGCGTCACCGGCAAGATGACCTACGGTCGCGCGGCCCTCGCCGGCGCCCTGTCCGGCCTCTGGCTCGGGTTCTTCTTCGGCATCGTCCTGACCCTGTTCTCACCTTCGGCCGGCGGCCTCTTCGCTGCCGCCGCGGTCATCGGTGCCGGCTTCGGCATGCTGTACGGCATCGTCTCGTTCGCCATCACGAAGCGTCAGCGGGACTTCACGAGCGTCCACCAGGTCCTCGCCACGAACTACCAGATCGTCGTCGAGCCGCAGCTCTCCGGGCAGGCCCAGCGCATCCTCGGGCAGGCCGGCGCGATCCAGCACACGTCGTGGGACCAGCCGGGTGCGGGCAGCGCGAAGCAGGGCGGCCAGCCGGGGCAGTACGGCCAGCAGGGCCAGGTCGGGCAGTACGGTCAGCAGGGCCAGATGGGGCAGCAGCCGTGGCGTCCGAGCTCCCCGCAGGGCGGCCCGGGCCAGGGCGGCGCGACTCCGGGGCGTCCGCCGCAGTACGGGGAGTACGGCCAGCAGGGCCAGGCGCCGCAGGGCCAGCCGCCGCAGGGTCAGCCGGGTCAGTACGGTCAGCCGGCCGGGTCTCCCCGGTACGGGCAGCAGGCGCCGCAGGGTCAGCCGGGCCAGTACGGTCAGCCGCCGCAGGGCTCGCCGTACGGCGGGCACGCCACCCCGCACCAGCAGCCGGGCTCCGGCTCGCCGGCGGCGCCGACACCGGACGGCCGTCCCCGCTACGGCACGAACGACGGCCCCCGCTACGGCGCCGACGACGACTCCACCCGTCGGACTCCCGACGACACTGCTGGCCGCGACGCGACGGGAGGCCCGCGGTACGGCACGAACGACGGTGCGGCCCGCGACGCCTCCGGTGACCGCGGTGCGAACCCGCCCCAGCGTCCCGAGGGCACGACCCCGCGGTACGGCACGAACGAGGGCGGCCCCCGTGCGGCGTCGACCACGGACGGTGCCGGGTCCACGCCCGAGCGACCGGACGCCGCGCCGCGCTTCGGCACGACCGACGGCCCCCGCTACGGGGAACGGGCGACCAGCCCCGAACCTGAGCAGCAGCCCACGGACGAGTCGACGGCGGACGGACCCGAGACACCTCGCCGGGAGGACGGACACCGCGACTGAGCGCGGCCGGCGACACTGATGACGAAAACGGGGGCTCCCGGACCAGATGGTCCGGGAGCCCCCGTCGTCGTCAGCGCTGCTGGTCAGAGGATCTTCGAGTAGCAGACCGAGCGGTCGGCGCCCACGTACGGGCCGAAGTTCGCGATGCGGCTGAAGCCCTCGCGCTCGTAGAACGCGATCGCCCGCTTCTGCTCCGTGCCCGTCTCGAGGACGAGGGCCGGCGAACCGAGGTCGAGCGCGGCCTCCTCGAGTCGACGCAGCATCGCCGCGGCCACACCCGACCCGCGGGACTCCGTCCGGACGTACATCCGCTTCACCTCGGCGATGCCGTCGTCGACGATCCGCAGACCACCGCAGCCGACCGGGGTGCCGTCGCCGTCGCGCGCCACGAAGAACACCGCGATCGAGTCGGCCGTGGGCTTCGGTCCGGGCTCGGTGTCCGCGCCGTACGTGCTGTCGATCTCGATGCGCTGGGCGGCACGCAGCCGCTGGGCATCGGGCGAGTCGAAGTGCTCGACGTCGATCAGGAAGGTGCTCGAGGGGGCTTCAGCGCTCACGAGGCCCAGGCTAGCGCGGAGTGCGGGCGATCCACCCCTCCACTTCCGAGGGGGTCCGGGGGATGTGCACGGACAGGTTCTCGGCGCCGTCCTCGGTCACCAGGATGTCGTCCTCGATGCGGACGCCGATGCCGCGGAACTCCTCCGGCACGGTCAGGTCGTCCTGCTGGAAGTACAGTCCGGGCTCGATGGTGAAGACCATGCCGGGCTGCACGATGCCGTCGAGGTACATCTCACGGCGGGCCTTCGCGCAGTCGTGAACGTCGAGCCCGAGGTGGTGGCTCGTGCCGTGCACCATGTACCGGCGGTGGAACTGGTTCTCCGGCTCCAGCGACTCGTCGGCCGAGACCGGCAGGAAGCCCCACTCGGCCGTCTTGCGGGCGATGACCTGCATGGCGGTCGCGTGGACCTCACGGAAGGTGATGCCGGGCTTGACGATCGCGAACGCCGCATCGGCAGCCTCCAGGACGGCCTCGTAGACCATCCGCTGGACGGGCGAGAACGTGCCGCTGACCGGCAGCGTCCGGGTGATGTCGGCTGTGTAGAACGAGTCGACCTCGACCCCGGCGTCGATGAGGATGAGGTCGCCCGGCTGCACGGCACCGTCGTTCCGGGTCCAGTGCAGGATGCAGGCGTGGTGGCCGGCGGCCGCGATCGTGTCGTACCCGACCGTGTTGCCGTCCGCGCGAGCACGGCGGTTGAAGGTGCCCTCGACGATGCGCTCGCCACGGGGGTGGGCGAGGACCGCGTCGAAGTCGGCGATCACGTCTTCGAACCCGTGCTGGGTCGCGTCGACGGCCTTGCGGAGTTCGCTGACCTCGAACGCGTCCTTCACCAGGCGCAGCTCGGACAGGTCGCGGGAGAGCACGTCCGCCGTCGCCGGGGTGTCGTCCTGCTCCTCGGCGCCACCGACGGTCGTACCGAGCCGCTCGTCGAGGGCGCGGGTGAAGTCGGTGTCGGCGTCGCGGACGACCAGCACCGAGGCGTCGAGGCCGTCGAGGACCCGGTCGAGCTCGCCCAGGTCGGCGGTCGCGAGGCCCAGGTCGGCGGACACCTCGGCCAGCGAGGGCCGCGGTCCCACCCAGAACTCACCGATCTCGGGGTTCGCGTAGAACTCCTCGGAGTCACGGCCGGCGGTCGCACGGAAGTACAGCGTGGCGTCGTGCCCGCTGCCGTTCGGCGTCAGGACCAGGACGGACCCGACGACGGTGTCCGTGCCCCAGCCGGTGAGGTGCGCGAACGTGGAGTGCGGGCGGAACGGGTAGTCGCAGTCGTTCGAGCGCACCTTCGCCTGCCCGGCGGGGACGACGAGCGTCCGACCGGTGTGCAGCTCCGAGAGCCGCGCCCGACGCTCGGCAGCGAAGGCGGACTGCTCGCGGGGCGCCGGGAGCGGACGCTCGCGCTCCGCCCAGTTCGACGCGATGTGGTCCTTGAACACGGACGAGCCGGGAGTGGTGGAGCGGTTGCTCGTCGCGCGGGGAGTGGTGTCGGCCATGCGTCCCATCATCGCACCGTGCAGCTTCCGACCACCGCGCGCTGTGGGCTCAGCAGCCGACGTTGAGACCGTTCCCGCCCGGAGAGGTGTAGCGCAGCTCGCGCACGCTGCCGTTCGCTGGTGCGTACTGGGCGGTCGCGGTCGCCATCGCGACGGGGTCGGCGTCCTTCGTCGGCCGGTACTCGATGCAGACCGTGCCGATGCTCGCACCGGTGGCGTCCGGCTTGCCGATCTCCCACTTGCCGAGGTGGTGGTGGTCGGCGAGCGGGTGCGCCGCCACGTACTCCGAGCCGGTCTCCGTCCTGCCGTCGGCCATGGCGTCGACCATGCCCTCGGCGACGGTGGTGGCCTCCTTCTCGAGGTCCGGGATCGTCGCCTTCCGCTCGGACTGGGACATCTCGGGCTGGGCCGCGGTCGTCGCGGTGTCGCCGCTGCCGCCACCGCTGCAACCGGTCAGTCCGGTGAGGACGACGATCCCGAGAACGAGTACCGCTGCGCGCTGTGCTGTGGACATGACCGTTCCCCCTGGTTGCTCGATGGTGGGCGATCCGGCCGGCCCCGGCCTCGCGAGATCATCGCGCGCCCAGCGTACCGGCGGGCGCGTCGCCCCCGGCGTCGCCCGCGTCAGTGCTCGAGTCGTCGTGCGGAGATCGCGGTGGCGACTCCTCCGATCACGAGCACCAGACCGAGTGCGGCCGACACGTACATGGGCCCGTACGAGTAGCTCCCGGCGACGTCGACCTGTCTGCCGAGCCACATGCCCTCGATGAGCACCTGCCACGCCATCAGCAGGACGATGACCGCGCCCGCCATGCTCGTGACCCAACCCCAGATGACCTGTCCCCGCTGCATGGGTCGGATCATCCCACCTCGACGGCACGCAGTCCACACCACGGTGACGGGGACGTGCCTCGCGATCGGTGGGCCGGACCTCAGGCCACCTGCGCAGCGGCAACCGGCATCGCCTGGCACACCTCCGCCCACGCCGTCGCCCCCCGGGCACCTGGGTCGTCAGACTGTGCTCGGGAAGGACTCGAGGCGGTTCCGCAGGTGTCCGGCGGCACGAGCCGCCTCGAGATCGCGGCGCAACGACTGCGCGCGTTCCGCTCCGAGGATGACCATCACGCCCGCCTACCGCTCACAAGGCCTGATCCGGTCTCGGTGCATCCAAGCACGGTGTGCACGCGCCGGACATGGGTGCAGGCCGCGTATCTGCAGCTCGGGGGCGAGTTCGCAGCTGGCCGGCGGCCGGCGACGCTGCTCGCGCTAGCATCCAGCCATGGCCGACTGGCAGCAGGTCCCACCGATCGCGCTCCGTCGTCCGCCGGGCGGAGCGACCTCGGGCCTCGCGCTCGTCTGGCTCGCGCTGCCGGTGCAGGTGGTGCTGACCGGCGCCCTGACCTACGTCGTGCTCGCGGCGTGGTCGATCATCGGTGGTGCGTTCACCGAGGCGCTGCAGCTCTTCGGCTTCGCACTGGTCTCGACGCCGCTCACCGTCCTGGTGTTCGTCCTCGGGCTGCCGCTCCGCATCGTCTCCCGGGCACGAGGGTGGTGGATCCGTCGAGCCGGCTGGACGTTCGCGGTGTTCGGGGTCGCCGTCGCGGTCCTCTGCCTGTCCTACGTGGTCGGAACGGCCGGCCCGGTGCACAACGAGGCGTACGCCGACCAGCCCGCGACCGACGGCTACGAACCCGACCCGCGGGTCTTCCTGCCCGCACTCGGCGTGTTCGCCTTCGCGTCGATGCACCTGCTCCCGCCGCTCCGCCGCGCGCGGGACGTGCGGTGACGAGGACACACGTGGGACGAGACCGAGGCGTCACCGCGACCCTCGTGGCGGGCGTGGCCACGGTCCTCCTGGCCGGGTGCGCCGTCCACAGCACGCCGGCCGACGTCGGCGGCGAGCCGTCGACGGCGTCCGGGCTGCACGCCCGGCGCGCTGCCGTCGACGGGCTCCGGCACCACGACGAGCGTCGCTTCGACGCGGCGGTCAGCCGGGGACAGCGGGCGACCGCGGCGACAGCGTGGCGCACGTGTGCTCCGGCACTCGCCGTGCGGCCGGACGCGGAGGCGCGGGTGACGTTCGACGACGCCGTCGTCCCGGAGACCATCGGCGTCATCGACCACCCCGTCACACGTGGAGCCCCCGGATGCTGGGTGACGCTCTCCTGGTCCGCGGGGCACGGCTGGTCCGCAGCGGCCGAGCGCACGGCCGGCGAACCGCGTCTGTGAACGGCGTCCGACCGGCTGGTGACCTGTCGGTAGCATGACGGGGTGCCTGATCCGTTCATCGACCTGCACGCTCACTCGAGCGTCTCCGACGGCACCGAGCGCCCGGGGGAGCTGGTCCGGGCCGCTGCGGCCAGCGGCCTCGACGGCGTCGCCCTGACCGACCACGACACCACCGCGGGCTGGCACGAGGCCGCCGAAGCCGTCCGGCAGCTGCCGATGACGCTGGTGCCCGGGCTCGAGCTCAGCACCCGGATCGGCTGGCGGAGCGTGCACGTGCTCGGCTACCTGGTCGACCCGGAGGACCCGGGTCTCGTCGCCGAGACCACCGCGATCCGTGACGGCCGCCTCACCCGCGCCCGCAGCATGGTCGACGCGATCGGCCGCGACCACCCGATCACCTGGGACGACGTCCTGGCCGAGTCGAGCGAGGGGGCCACCATCGGCCGCCCGCACATCGCCGACGCGCTGGTGCGGCTCGGCCTCGAGTCCGACCGCAGCGCGGCGTTCCGCGGCATCCTCCACCCGTCCTCCGGCTACTACCAGCCGCACGACGCCCCGTCGCCGCTGCGTGGCGTCGAGCTCATCCGTGCCGCCGGTGGGGTGCCCGTGATCGCCCACCCGGCAGCGTCGTCCCGGGGGATCGTGATCGACGAGCCGATGCTCCGCGAACTCGTCGACGCGGGTCTCGCCGGCCTGGAGGTCGACCACCGCGAGAACCAGGCACACGGCAAGCGCACCCTGCTGGACTGGACCCAGCAGTTCGGTCTCTTCGTCACCGGGTCGAGCGACTACCACGGCGAGGGCAAGCCGAACCGCCTCGGCGAGCACCGCACGTGCCGCCGGTCGTTCGACGCGATCGTCGAGCAGGCCACCGGCAGCGAGCCGGTCGTCGGGCCGGGGTCGCGGCTGTCCTGAAGCGGCGGGCCTGACCCGGCTGGGCACGACCCGGGCTGGCCGGACGCGGTCCTGCGGGCCCGGCCACGGGCCTCCCGTCCGCACGACGCGGACCGGACCGTGGCACGACGACGGCCCCGTCACCGAGGTGACGGGGCCGATCGACCTGGAGGTGCTACTCGCCGTCCGCGGAACCCTGCGGTGCCGAGGCGGTCGCCTCCGACGATCCGCTGCCGCCACGGCGGCGACGGCGGCGACGACGCTTCTGCGTTCCGTCACCCGACTCGTCACCGGCGGCGGGAGCCGGAGCACCCTCGACCGTGCCAGCGGCGGTGGTGACGTCCTGCGCGTCCTCGGCGGGCGCGGTGCGCTCCGCTGCCGGACGGTCACCGGAGCCGCGACGCGAGCCGGACGACTCCGACCCGGCGGACCGGGTGCGGTTCCGCGACCGGGAATCGCCGGCGCTGCCAGAACGCGAGCCGGAGTCGGAGCGCGAGTCGGAGCCCGAGCGCGAGCCCGATCGCGAACCGGCCGACGACTTCTCGGTGCCGGCGGTGGCGGCGTGCGAGGTCGTGCCGGGCAGGCGGCCCTTGGTGCCGACCGGGATGTCCAGGTCGGTGAACAGGTGCGGGGACGACGAGTACGTCTCGACGGGCTCGGGGATGCCGAACTCGAGCGCCTTGTCGATCAGCGTCCACTTGTGCAGATCGTCCCAGTCGACGAACGTGACCGCGATGCCGGTCTTGCCGGCACGGCCGGTGCGACCGGCGCGGTGCAGGTACGTGTCCGGGTCGTCCGGGATCGTGTGGTTGATGACGTGCGTGACGTCGTCCACGTCGATGCCACGGGCGGCGACGTCGGTCGCGATGAGGACGTCGCGCTTGCCGGCCTTGAAGGCGGCCATCGCACGCTCGCGCTGCTCCTGGTTGAGGTCACCGTGGACGGCGGCGGCGTTGAAGCCGCGGTCCTTCAGCTCCTCGACGATGCGGGCAGCGGCACGCTTGGTGCGCGTGAAGATGACGGTCTTGCCGCGACCCTCGGCCTGGAGGATGCGGGCGATGACCTCGTCCTTGTCCAGGGAGTGCGCGCGGTAGATGACGTGCTTGATGTTCGCCTGCATGAGACCCTCGTCGGGGTCCGTCGCGCGGATGTGCACCGGACGCGACATGAAGCGGCGGGCCAGCGCGACGATCGGTGCCGGCATCGTCGCCGAGAACAGCATCGTGTGCCGCACCTCGGGCACGGCCTGGAAGATCCGCTCGATGTCCGAGAGGAACCCGAGGTCGAGCATGCGGTCGGCCTCGTCGAGGACGATCTCCTGCACGTGCGAGAGGTCGAGGAGACGCTGGCGCTGCAGGTCGATGAGACGACCGGGCGTCCCGACGACGATCTGCGCGCCGGCCTTGAGCTGCTCGACCTGGCCCTCGTACGCCTTGCCGCCGTAGATCGAGACGAGCTTGGTCGGACGGTTCACCATCGCGGACTCGAGGTCCTCGCTCACCTGCACGGCGAGCTCGCGGGTGGGGACGACGACGAGCGCCTTCACACCCGGTGCGGGGTCGGCGCCGATGCGCTGGATCAGCGGCAGGCCGAACCCGAAGGTCTTGCCGGTGCCGGTCTTGGCCTGACCGATGATGTCCTGGCCGGTCAGGGCGAGCGGGATCGTCTGCTGCTGGATCGGGAAGGGCTCGATGATGCCCTTGCTCGCGAGCGCATCGACGATGTCCTGCTCGATCTGGAGTTCTGAGAAAGTCAAAGAAGTTCACCCTGTTCGTGGGGAGGAGTCCGGGCCAGTCTACCGACGTGCCGGAGGGGTATCACCCGACCCGTATGCTGGGCGGGTGGTGTCGTGGTGGAACCGGAAGCGTGCTGGGCAACTCGCTGCAACCTGGCTCGCGTCGCGGAACCCGCGCAGCGGGACCGTCGAGCGTCTGCAGTTGGACAACGTCAGCCCTGAGCTGGACGTCTACCTCGGCCAGGCGGCCTACCTGCAGCTGTCGCTGTACGAGACCATGGGCCGTGCCGGCGCCGGTGCGCCGACGCTCTC
Source organism: Curtobacterium sp. MCLR17_032 (assembly GCF_003234795.2). Taxonomy (NCBI): domain Bacteria; kingdom Bacillati; phylum Actinomycetota; class Actinomycetes; order Micrococcales; family Microbacteriaceae; genus Curtobacterium; species Curtobacterium sp. MCLR17_032. The sequence continues at coordinate 967,091 of NZ_CP126268.1, forward strand.
GGGCCGTCTGGTCACCGGGGTGCTCGCGACGACCGCTCTCGAGCGGCACCGTGCCATCGTGGCCGAGATCGAGCGTGGCGGCAAGGAGCCAGCCGATCTGATGGCCCCGCACCGGGACGCGATCGATCGTTTCCTCGAGCGCACGAGCGGTGCCGACTGGTACGAGTCGATGCTTACCGGGTACGTCACCGCCGGCATCCTCAACGACCTGTTCGCCAACCTGCTGCGGTCGCTGCCGATCGACGTGCGGCAGCGCCTGCGCACGGTGTTCGACACCCGCGAAGAGCCCGCGGTGGTCGAGGAACTGACCGCCCGCATCGACGAGGACCCGGTCGTGGCGTCCCGTCTGGCGATGTGGGGCCGACGGCTCGTTGGCGACACGCTGCTCGTGGCCCGGTCGGCGCTGGCGTCCCACGCCCGGGAGGACCAGGAGCGGCTCGAGCCGGTCTGGACCGAACTCATCGCGGCGCACACCCGCCGGATGGACGCCCTCGGGCTGACCGCCTGACCGCCTGACCGTCTGATGGCCTGGCCGTCCGATGGCCTGGCCGAGCGCCGGCGGTGTCGTGGCCGCAGCTGCGCTAGGCGCCCTGCTTGACCATCCGCTCGTAGTGCGCGTCGTCCGCTGCGGTGCGGCGTCGGCCCAGCACCACCTCGACGACGAGCGCGGCGGCGGCGGCAGCCACCAGGGCGACGACCCAGATCCAGGTCCCGCCGTACGACCAGCCGGCCCAGGTCAGGGCCTCCCACAGGACGGCCGCCACGATGCCGCCGACCACGGGGCCGATCAGCACCCCACGGGTCATGCGCCAGGGCACGACGACGTGGGCGACCGCCCCGAGGAGGATCCCGCCGAGCACGGCGAAGAGGAGCTCCATGCGGGGAGCGTCAGGCGAAGAAGCCGATGCGGCGCGACTCTTCGGCGCCCACCTCGACGTACGCGAGCGATCCGACCGGCACGATGAACCGGCGGCCCTTGTCGTCGGTGAGGGAGATGTGCGTCGCCTTGGCCGCGAGCGCGTCAGCCACGGCGGTCTCGATCTCGTCGGCGGTCTGCGCCGTCTCGAAACTGATCTCGCGGGGGCTGTTGATGATGCCGATCTTGATGTCCACGACCTCACCCTAGTCGAGCGTCCCCGGGCGGCCCGGAGCGTTCGCCGCGGGCGCACGGCCGCGTCCGCACCCCGGCGCGGGCGGCCCGGGATGTCGGCTGCGGTGGGTACCGTACGACCGTGCCACCGACCACCCTGACGCCCGCGCCGGACCTCGGCTCGGTCGCGCGCGCACTGGTCGACGACCCGGCGCAGCAGGCGGTGCTCGCCCTGCCCGACGGGGTGCACGCGGCGGTCATCGGCGCTCCGGGGACCGGCAAGACGAGCACGTTGACGCGGCTCGTGGCCGACCGGTCCGCCCGCCCCGGCGCGATCGACCCCTCCGGGCACGGCACCGTCCTCGCGCTGACCTCGGCGCGTGTCGCCGCGACCGCACTCCGCGACCGTCTGGCGGCCGCCGTCGACCGGGTCACGCCGGGCGCCCTGGCACGGACGGTCAACTCCCTCGCCTTCCAGGTGGTGGCGCACGCGGCCTCGGTCCAGGGGCAGGAGGCACCGACCCTGCTGACCGGCGGCGAACAGGACCGGATCATCGCGGACCTCCTGGACGGCCACGAACTCGACGGCACCGGACCGGACTGGCCGGCGCCGATCACCGAGGTGGTCCGCGAGCGGGCCGGCTTCCGCACGGCGCTCCGCGACCTGATGATGCGCGCGGTCGCCGCCGGCATCGAACCCGACGACATGCGCGAGCTCGGCGACGACACCGGTCACCCCGAGTGGCGGGCGGTGGGCGACTTCGTCGACGAGTACCGCGCGGCCGTCACCGCCTTCCGGTCGACCAGCCTGGACGCCGCCGAACTCGTCGCCTTCGCGACCGCGGCAGTGCTCCGGGGGGACCTGCCGCCCGCCGTCGCCGCACTCCGTCTGGTGGTCGTCGACGACGTGCAGGAACTCGTCGAGGGCGAGATCGCCCTGCTCGGCGCCCTGGCCCGCTCCGGCGTGCAGGTCGTCGCGTTCGGGGACCCGGACATCGCCGCCTCCGCCTTCCGCGGCGGCGTCCCGGACGTCCTCGGCCGCCTCGGGCCACGGCTCGGCGTCCCGCAGGTCCAGGAGATCGTCCTCGGCACCGTGCACCGGCACGCGGCCCCGATCCGCGCGCTGGTCACCGGCATCACCGGGCGGATCGGCACCGCGGCTGCCGGTCGACAGCGGGCGGCCCTCGCCCGGGAGGCCCGTGGCCGCTCCGACGCCGTCCTGCACCTGGAAGCCCCCAGCCGTTCCGCGATGGTGGCCGCCGTGGCGAGACGTCTCCGCGAACACCGGCTGCTCGACGGCGTCCCGTGGCACCGCATGGTCGTCGTCACCCGCAGCGGTGCCGCGATCCCCGAACTGGTCCGGGCGCTCTCGGTGGCCGAGGTCCCCGCGACCGCCGGTGCCGCACCGACCCGCCCGCGGGACGACACGGCCTCCCGGACCCTGGTCGACGCCGCGGCCGTCGCGCTCGGGGTGCTCCCGCTCGACGCCGACCTGGCGACGTCGTTCGCCACCGGACCGCTCGGCGGGCTGGACACCCTGGCGATCCGTCGGCTGCGGCTGGCCCTCCGGCGGGAAGAGCTCGCCGGCGGTGGGACCCGGACGGCCGACGAACTGCTCGTCGACGCGCTCGGCGCCCCGGAACGCCTGGCCACGATCGACGCCGCCTTCGCCCGCCGTGCGATGCGGCTGGCCACGAGCTTCGTGACCGCCCGGCAGGACGCCGAGTCGGGGGCGAGCATCGAGGAGATCCTCTGGGGCCTCTGGGAACGCAGCGGCCTGGCCGGGGTGTGGCGCTCACAGTCCGTCGCCGGTGGGGTGGGCGCGGCCGAGGCCGACCGGCACCTCGACGCCGTGGTCGGGCTGTTCACCGCCGCGAAGCGCTTCGTCGAGCGGACGCCGGACGCGCCGGCGCGGGTGTTCGTCGACGACCTCCTCGGCGCCGACCTGCCGGAGGACTCGATCGGGCCGGACCGGACCGCCGGACGGGTCCGCGTGCTGACCCCCTCCGCCACGGTCGGACTGGAGTGTGACGTCGTGGTGGTCACGGGCCTCCAGGACGGCGTCTGGCCGAACTCGCGGGTGCGCGGCAGCCTGCTCGACCCGGACGGGCTGGTCCGGGCGGCGGCGGGGATCCCGCACTCGCCCACCGACGACCGGGCGGCGGTGATCGGTGACGAGCTCCGGCTGTTCGTGCGGGCGGTGTCCCGCGCGACGACCCAGGTGGTGATCGCGACCGTCGCGAACGACGACGAGTCACCGTCGCCGTTCGTGCGGCTGGTGCCGGTGCCGCCGGACCGGCAGGCGTCCGCGCACCCGCTGTCGTTGCGCGGGCTGGCCGGGTCGCTGCGCCGTCGGGTGGTGGCGACCGGGGACCACGAGGCGGCCTCGGCGCTGGCCCGTCTGGCGGCCGAGGACGTCCCCGGTGCGTCGCCCGACGACTGGTACGGCATCGTGGAACCGACGACCGACGCGCCCCTGGTCGACCTCGACGCGGAACCGGTCGTGCCCGACGTCGGCGAGGACGAGGACGGGGCCGCCGCCGAGCCGGTGCCGGCGACGGTGGCGGTGTCGCCCTCCCGGATCGGCACGTTCGAGGAGTGTCCGGTGCACTGGTTCGCGCAGACGTTCGGCGGCGGTGCCCCGAGCCCGGCGATGGGCATCGGGACGATCGTGCACGAGGCGATGGAACACGCGACCGACGTCGACGTCGAGTCGCTGTGGCACCGGGTCGAGGAACGGTGGGACGAGCTGACCTTCGAGTCGCCGTGGGTCGCGGACCGTGAGCGTGCCCGCACCCGGCGGATGATCGAGGGGCTCAGTGACTACCTGCGGACCTTCGCCAGCGCCGGCCGACGGGTGCTCGGCGCCGAGGCATCGTTCGCCCTCGTGACCGGCCCGGCGCGGGTGCGGGGGAGCATCGACCGCATCGAGGTCGACCCCGAGGGCCGGATCAGCATCGTCGACCTGAAGACCGGCCGCGTCATGCCGAGCGAGAAGAACGACATGCCCGCACACCCGCAGCTCGCCGCGTACCAGCTCGCGGTCGCCGACGGTGCGGTCGAGGGCGTGCCGGAGGGTGCGGACACCACCGACGCCCGACTCGTCTTCGTGCAGAACCCCAAGGGCGCGCACGCCTACTCCGAGCGGACGCAGCGGGCCCTCGACCCGGAATCGCGCGAGGCCTACCGCGAACGCCTGCACACCGTCGCACGCGGCATGGCCGGACGGACGTTCCTGGCGAACGTCGACGACCACTGCGACCGGGCCCGCACCGGCACCGAGTGCCGCATCCACGTGGTGGGCGAGGTGACCTGGTGAGCGACGAGACCACGGTTGCGGCTGCGGAAGTCGCCCCGACGGGAGGCGCGGTGCCGGACGAGCGTCCGGCCCGCCGCCGGTACGGGGCCGACGAGATCGCCGACGCCCTGGGCAAGCCCCGACCGACCGCGCAGCAGCGTGCCGTCATCGAGTCCCCGCTCGCCCCGGCCCTGGTGGTCGCGGGCGCCGGCAGCGGGAAGACCGAGACGATGGCCTCCCGGGTCGTCTGGCTGCTCGCGAACGGCTTCGTGCAGCCCGACCAGGTGCTCGGGCTGACCTTCACCCGCAAGGCCGCCGGTGAGCTCGGCGTCCGCATCAACGACCGGATCGGCGCGCTCGAGGACGTCGGGTTGATCGAGACCGGCGACGCCTTCCTCGCACCCACCGTGTCCACCTACAACGCGTTCGCGAACGCCGTCTTCCGCGAGAACGCCCTGCTCGTCGGGCGGGACGGCGAGTCCCAGGTGCTCACCGAACCCTCGGCGTGGCAGCTCGCCAGACGGGTCGTCGTCGCCGCACGGGACGACCGGCTCGCGGGCCTCGACCGGAACGTCGACACCATCACCGCCGCGGTCGTCGCGCTCGCCGGGGCCGCCTCCGAGCACCTCGTCGACCCGGCCGACCTCCGCCGGTTCGCGATCGACTTCGGCGACCTGCTCGAACTGCCGGGCTCCAGCCGCGGCACGCCCTACAGGGCCGTCACCGACGCCGTCGCCGCGATCGGCTCCCTCGAACCGCTCGCCGACCTGGTCGAGGAGTTCCGCCGCCAGAAAGTCGACCGCGGCTTCGTCGAGTTCTCGGACCAGATCGCCCTGGCGCTCGCCGCCGCGGACGCAGCACCGCGGGTGGCCGACGACCTGCGCTCCCGGTTCGCCGTGGTGCTGCTCGACGAGTACCAGGACACCTCGGTCGTGCAGACCCGCTTCCTGGCACGGCTGTTCCGCGACCACCCGGTGATGGCGGTCGGTGACCCGCACCAGTCCATCTACGGCTTCCGCGGGGCGAGCGCCGCGAACCTCGCACGGTTCCCGGCCGACTTCGGCGATGCGGCCGGCGAACCGGTCGTCACCTACGCCCTGTCGACCAGCTGGCGGAACCCGATCGACGTGCTGGCCGCCGCGAACGCCGTCGTCGAGCCGCTCTCGAGCGCGTCCGAGGTCCAGGTGGAGCGCCTCGAACCACGCCCCGGCGCCGACCGCGGGACCGTCGGCGTGGTGTTCCCGGAGACCCTGCCCGAAGAAGCCGACGCGGTGGCCGCCTGGTTCGCCGACCACCGGACCCGGAACCCCGGCGGGTCGATGGCGCTGCTGCTCCGCGCCCGGAAGGACCTCTCCGCGTTCACGGCGGCGCTCGGTGCCCGGGCGGTGCCGTACCACGTGCTCGGCACCGGGGGTCTGCTGCAGCGGCCGGAGATCGTCGACCTGGTGGCGTGCCTCCGCGTGCTGCACGACCCCGCCGCGGGCAACGACCTCATCCGTCTGCTCGCCGGGGCACGGTGGCGGATCGGCGCGGCCGACATCGTCGCGCTGCACGGCCTGGCCCGCTGGCTGTTCGGCCGCGACCACACGCACCGACGCCTCGACGACGAGGTCACCGCGGCGTTCCGGGCCTCGGTCGCCGCGGGGGAGCACGGGTCCGTCGTCGACGCGCTCGACTTCGTCACGACCGCGCCCGACGACCACTCGGCGCTCGACGCGATCAGCCCGGCCGGCCGGGAGCGCATGCGGGCACTCGGTGCGCAGCTGTCCTCGTTGCGGTCCCGTGCCGGCGGCGACCTGGTCGACTTCGTCACACTCGTGGTGCAGGAGATGCGGCTCGACATCGAGGTCAGCGCGCACGAGCAGGGCGGCTCCGCGTACCTCGACGCCTTCGTCGACGAGCTGAGCGGGTTCGTGCAGACCGACGACCGGGCCGACCTCGGCGCGTTCCTCGGCTGGATCGACGCCGCCGCGCGCCGCGACGACATGGGGCCGCGCTCCGAGGAACCCGAGGGCGGCACCGTCCAGATCCTCACCATCCACGGGTCGAAGGGGCTCGAGTGGGACGCGGTCGCCGTGCCCCGGATGGTCGAGGGCGGACTGCCGGCCCGGCCGCAGGAGGGCTCGACCGGCTGGCTCGGCTTCGGCCGGCTGCCGTACGAGTTCCGCGGTGACGCCGACGAGCTGCCACGCCTGGCCTGGCGGGGACAGGAGACCCAGAAGGACGTCGTCGACGCGATCGACGCCTTCAAGGACGAGGTCAAGGCGCGGAACGAGGACGAGGAACGCCGGCTGACCTACGTCGCGCTGACCCGGTCGAAGCACGAACTGCTCGTCAGCGGATCGTCCTGGTCGACCGGCGTGAAGCCCACCGCGCCGAGCCGGTACCTGCACGACCTGGTCGAGGCCGGGGTGCTCGCCGCGGACCGGATCCCGGACGGCACGACCCACGAATCGAACCCGCTCGGCGACCAGGGAGCGTCGCAGACCTGGCCGCACGTGCCCTTCGGCTCCCGCGGGCCGCGGGTGCTCGCCGCGGCGGACCGGGTCCGGAACGCGAACCCCGGTGCCGCCGGCCGGTACGCCGCCGACATCGACCTGCTGCTCGCGGAACGACGGGCCTCGCGGTCGGCCGCCCACCAGGTCGTCGTCCCGCACCGGGTGCCGGCGTCCGGCTTCAAGGACTACCTCGGTGAGCCCGACAAGGTGGCCGAGCGGCTGCGCCGACCGATGCCGGAACGCCCCTACCGGGCGACACGTCTCGGCACGCTGTTCCACCAGTGGGTCGAGCAGCGCGCCCGCGGCGAGGCCCCGGCAGCGCTCGGCGGCTGGGACGGCGGGTTCGACGCGTGGGCCGGCGAGCTCGACCTGGATCCCGACGAGACGACCGAGGGTGGTCCGGCCGCGGCCGGCGAGGTCCCGGTCAGCGACGACGACGCCCGACGGCTGGCCGACTTCCAGGACACCTTCGCCCGCTCACGGTGGGCAGGGCTCACCCCGGTCGAGGTCGAGCGCGAGATCCACATCCCGTTCCTCGGCCACAGCGTCGTCTGCAAGCTCGACGCCGTGTACGAGATCGACGGGCGCATCGAGGTCGTCGACTGGAAGACCGGCAAGGCCCCGAGCGGCGCCGACGACCTCGACCGGCGGCAGTTGCAGCTCGCGCTGTACCGGGTCGCGTACGCCGAGTTCACCGGGCGGCCGATCACGGACGTCGACGCGGTGTTCTACTTCGTCGCCGACGACCTGGAGGTCCGACCGTCGGCGCTGCTCGACCGTGCCGGACTCGAGCGCGCATGGCGGGAGGCGATCGGCTGACGCGGGTCGTGCCTCCCGACCGGCGCCGTGCCGCGCGCACGCGTCGATTCGCGGGACACCGGTGTTCGTCGAACGCACCGCGTGTTCCCGCGATGTATCGGACGAACACCGGTGTTCGTCGAACGCACCGCGTGTTCCCGCGATGTATCGGACGAACACCGGTGTCCCGCGGGCCCGGCCGACCTCCCGGCCGGCGTGTCAGCTGTGGCGGCGCTCGGTCGAGGAGAGCAGCTGCTCGACCTCGCCGATCTCCATCGTCTCCGGCGACACCGCCTGCAGCGGCGCGGCCGTCGGGGCGTGCACGGCCTCGGCGAGGCGGTGCATCATCGCGACCGCGTCGTCGACGACCTCGGTGCTCTTCACCTGGACGCCGTGCAGCAGCCACTGTGCGGTCTCGAGTTCGTGGTGCACGCGGGCGCGCTGTCCGAGCTGACGGTCACGACCGCCACCACCCGCGGTGTAGGCGCTGAGCACGGTGTCGAACGCCTCGCGGCGGCCGGCGAGCACCCACGCCAGGTCCTTGGCCGGGTCGCCGAGCCGCAGTTCGCCCCAGCCGAGGACGCCCGTGACGTCGTCCCCCTGGACGAGGACCGAGTCGAGACCGAGCGAGCCGTGCACGACGGTCGGCGTGAACTGCCAGAGCTGCTGGTCGCGAGCGGCGCCCTCCCAGCGTTCCTGCAGTGCGTCCGGCACGAGCTTCGTCGCGACGGCGCGGTCCATCACGGACACGGCCGAGCGGAGCACCTCGAAGGGCGTCAGGGACGGCAGGCCGGCATCGGTCACGAAGCTGGTCGGCAGGGCGTGCAGTGCGGCGATCGCGCGACCGACGCTGGTGGCCAGCTCGGGCCGGTCGGTCAGGTCGCGGAGCGCGGGGTGCGCGCCCTCGACGTAGGACGTCAGGATGGCGCGGGTCGACCCGATCGGCGCCTGTCCGCGGTACTCCGGCACGGCGAACGGGAGGCGCGTGCGGATCCCGGCGCTCAGGGCGCGGATCGCGACGAGGTCGGCGGACTGGCGCGCTTCCGCGCGCTGGTTCCGGGGACGACGGATCGCCGAGGAGCGGCCGTCGGCGTCGCGGACGACAGCCGACTCGTAGTCGCCGCCGGCCACCGAGCCGAGCGTGCGTGTGCCTGTCAGGACCAGCCCGGGCACGGCCGTGGTCGCCAACGCGGCTAGAGTGAACTGCGATCCCGCCATGCCCAACAGGGTAGGTCCGCGGCGCATCCGATCGGTGCGCGCCACGCTGACCCGGGACGTGTCGACCACCAGGAGATCCGTGTGACCGTGGAGTTCGCCGCCCGGCTGCCGCTCGCCCGCAACGAGCTCGACCGCGACGCGGAGCACCGTTCCACGCCCGACCTCGAGCGGGTGCTGCGCGACGACCCGACCACCCGGTTCCTGCCGGTCCACCGCGGCGCCATGCTTCGGAACGCCGACGGCACGCTGCGCTTCGTCGACGCCGACCAGGTGCCGGACGATGCCACCCTGCTCTACCTCGGTCGCGCGGTCAGCGACGCCCCGGACGCCACGGCGGGCACCCGCTTCGTCGCGGCCCTCGTCGACGACGCGGCGGCCGCCCGGATCGAGCCGGACACCGACGTGTGGGAGAACCTCCGCATGTTCGGCACCGAGCTCTCCGCGCGTGACCAGGGCCTGGCGGTCGAGGCCGTGGCGATGGCGAACTGGCACGCCGTGCACGGGTTCTCGCCGCGCACCGGTTCGCCGACCGAGTCCACCGTCGGCGGCTGGGTCCGCCGGGACCCCGAGGGCCACCAGCACTTCCCGCGCACCGACGCCGCGATCATCGTCGGGATCACCGACGGGCAGGACCGGATCCTGCTCGGCTCGAACGCCGCCTGGGACGCGAACCGGTACTCGCTGCTCGCCGGGTTCGTCGAGCCGGGGGAGTCCCTCGAGGACGCCGTCCGGCGCGAGGTCTTCGAGGAAGCCGGCGTCACCATCGAGGAGCCCGAGTACCTCGGCTCGCAGCCCTGGCCGTTCCCGGCGTCGCTGATGGTCGGCTTCCGAGCCCGCGCGGTCGACGGCGACCCCTCCTCCGCCCGCCCGGACGGTGTGGAGATCATCGACGTCCGCTGGTTCTCGCGCGACGAGATCCGCGAGCAGGCCGGCGACACGGTGCTGCTGCCCGGCCGGACCTCCATCGCCCGCGTGATCATCGAGGAGTGGTACGGCGGGCCGCTCGACCTGCCGTGACCCCCACAGCCGGACCCGTCGACCCGACGACGCCCTCGCCGGACGCCCTGCTCGCCGCGCTCGACGCCGAGCAGCGCACCGTCGCCCGGACGCTCCTCGGCCCGGTCGCGGTCCTGGCCGGTGCCGGCACCGGCAAGACCCGGGCGATCACGCACCGGATCGCGTACGGCGTCGCCACCGGCACCTACTCGCCGAACCACGTCCTGGCGCTGACCTTCACCACCCGCGCCGCCGGTGAGCTGCGCTCCCGGCTGCGTGCCCTGGGCGCCGGAGCCGTGCAGGCCCGGACCTTCCACGCGGCGGCGATGTCGCAGCTCGGGTACTTCTGGCCGGACACCGTCGGCGGGCACGCGCCCGGCCTGGTGGAGTCGAAGGGGCGGGTGATCGCGCACGCGGCCGACACGATCGGGCTACGGGTGGACACCCCGGTGCTCCGCGACCTGGCCGGCGAGGTCGAGTGGCGGAAGGTGCAGCGCCTCACCTACGACGAGTACGAGGCCGCGGCGTCCGAGCGCACCATGCCGCGGGACACCTCGCCGTCGCGGGTCGTCGACCTGATGCGCGCCTACGAACGGCTCAAGGACGACCGTCGGCAGATGGACTTCGAGGACGTGCTGCTGCTGACGCTCGGCATGGTGGAGTCCGAGCCCCGGGTGGCGTCCTTCGTGCGGCAGCAGTACCGCTTCTTCGTGGTGGACGAGTACCAGGACGTCTCGCCCGTCCAGCACGACCTGCTCCGGGCGTGGCTCGGCGGACGGGACGACCTGTGCGTCGTCGGGGACGCCAGTCAGACGATCTACTCGTTCACCGGTGCCTCGAGCCGCTACCTGCTCGGGTTCGGTTCGGAGTTCCCGCGCGCGGCGGTGCTCCGGCTGGAACGGAACTACCGGTCCACCCGGGAGGTCGTGCTCGCGGCCAACGCCCTGATGCGCGGCCAGCCGGGGGCGCTGGACCTCGTCGCGCAGGAGACCACCCCCGGCCCCGAACCGGTCGTGCTGCCCTGCGTCCACGACGGTGACGAGGCGGCCACCATCGCCCGACGCATCGCCGAGCTCGTGACCGGCGGTGCCGCGTACGGCGACTGCGCGGTGCTGTTCCGCGTCGGCGCCCAGTCCGCCGCGATCGAGTCGGCGCTCGCCCGCAACGGGATCCCGTACCGGGTGCAGGGCGGCAAGCGGTTCTTCGACCGACCGGAGGTCAAGCTCGCCGTGCACCACATGCGTGGCGAGGCGGTCCGGCAGACCGACGACGAGCTGCTGCGCCGCGTGGAGCTCGTCCTGCAGATCAGCGGGTGGACCCGCACCGCCCCCGAGGGCACCGGCGCCGTCCGCGAACAGTGGGAGGCGCTGCAGGCGATCATGCAGCTCGCCGAGAACGCACCCGCCGACACGACGATGCAGCAGTTCACCGCGGACCTGGTCGACCGCGCGGCCACCCACCACGAGCCGGAGCTCGACGCCGTCACCCTCGCGACGCTGCACTCGTCGAAGGGCCTGGAGTGGCCGCACGTGGTGCTCGCCGGCGTCGCCGAAGGGCTGCTGCCGATCTCGTACGCCACCACCGACGACGGCATCGACGAAGAGCGCCGCCTGTTCTACGTCGGCATCACCCGTGCCCGTCGTTCCTTGACCATGACGTGGTCGGCGCAGGGCTCGTCACGGGGCGGACCCCGGGTGGCGAGTCGGTTCCTGGCAGCGATCGGCACGCACACCGCGGATGCGGAGCGACCCACCGCCGGGTGACCGACAGGTCGGCCCGGTCGAACACCAGCTGCTCGGCGTCCGGCCGCTGCACGACCAGCGGCAGCCGGTCGAGGACCGTCCGGGCCACGGTGGCCGCCAGGCTGGCCGCACGCCACGGGGACAGCGCCGCGGCCGGTCGTCCCCACACCTGCGCGGCGATCGCCGGCCAGGCCGGGTCGGCGTCGGTCCGTTCCAGCTCCACGCACTGGAGGCACGGCCCGGCTCCCGGCACCAGGAACGGTCCGACGCGGACCCGGCCGTCGCCGACGACGACCGGCAGGTGCGGCACCGACCGCCGGGTCCACGCGGACCGGACGACCGGGTCGGTCACGTGGTCGGCGACGAGGACGGCCAGCGCCGGCGGTGGGTCCGGCTCGGGCACCGGGCCACCCCGCGGAGCGAGCGTCCGGACGACGGTCACGCCGTCGCCGGTGAGCATCCGGTCGAGTTCGTCGGCGAGGGGCCCGACGCCAGCGACCTCGACCCGGGCGAGGGGCTCCGGCAGCATGTCGACGACCGCGGCGGCGGCGTCGCCGAGGACCCGGGCGGCCGCGGCCGGTGCGCAGCCGACGCTCCGTGCCAGCCCGGCCATCACGTCCCGGGCGGTCTCACGTCGGAGCGCGCAGAGGAACCGCTCCTCGGCCGTGGTCGGGACCGGCACCACGGCACGCGGCGGGTCGACCCCGAGCTGCACGGTGCACGGGTCGCGCCACACGAATTCGAGCGTCGGATCGATGCGGATGCCCATGGGGCCAACGCTCGCGCATCACCGGTGTCGGCCGGAGGCGGACGGCGTGATCTGTGGACAACCCCGGGGCGGGCCGGCAGGTGTGGACGGGAGGCGGGGCGCGCCTCCCGTCCGGACGACTACTGCTGCGGACCGCCGGCCGGGCCGGCTGCCGGGCCGGCTGCCGGGCCGCCCGAGGGACCGGTCGCGGGGCCGTCGGACGGACCGTCGGTGCCCGGGTCCTCGTCGATCCCGCCGGACTCGTCCTCGTGCGGACGGTCGTCGGTCGCGTCGTTGAGCAGGTCCTCGAGCGCACGGTCGAACGCGTCGTCCTCGGCGGACTGCGACGGGTCCCGCAGCCGGGCGACGAGCGACTCCGGTGCGTCGATGTCGTCGGAGCCCGGCACCAGGTCGAACGCGGCCCACAGCGCGTCGCGCTGGTCGGCACCGAGCTCGTCGGTCACGCGCTGCCACATCGCGGCGGCCTCGCGCAGCCGGCGGGGGCGGAGCTCCAGACCGACGAGCGTCGCGAACGCGGACTCGGCCGGCCCGCCCGCGGCACGGCGGCGGCGGACCATCTCGGCGATCGCCCCGGCACGGGGGAGGCGTGCGGTCGCGGCGGCCGTGACCGTGTCGACCCAGCCCTCGACCAGGGCGAGCATCGTCTCGAGGCGGGCCAGGGCGGCGTCCTGCTCGGGCGTCCGCGGCGGGATGAGCGCCCCGGAGGCCAGGGCGTCGCGCAGCTGCTCCTGGTCGGTCGGGTCGATGCCGGAGAGCGACTCCTCCACCCGGTCGAACGGGATGTGGACGCCCTTCGCGTACTCGGTGATCGAGGAGATGATGTGCAGTCGGAGCCAGCGGGCCGATCGGAACAGCCGCGCGTGGGCGAGTTCGCGGACCGCCAGGTAGATGCGGACCTCGTCGACCGGCACGTCGAGCCCGTCGGCGAACTCGGCGACGTTCTGCGGCACCAGCGCGGCGACCTGCTCGTCGAGCAGCGGGATGCCGACGTCGCCACCGGACACCACCTCCTTCGCGAGCTGTCCGACGACCTGGCCGAGCTGGATCGCGAAGAGGGCTCCGCCGACGCCGCGCATCGCCTTCGAGACGTCGCCGAGCATCGCCTTGAGCTCCTCGGGCGCGCGCTGGTCGATCGCCTCGGTCAGGGCCGTGGCGATGCTCGAGGCCACGGGTTCGGCGATCTGCGACCACACCGGGGCCGTCGCCTTCGCCCACTGTTCACGCGTGTAGACGCTCGGCGTCGCGGTGAGTTCGGCGACGGTGGTGACCTCGTCGAGCCACAGGGCCGCGACCTGGAACGCCTGCGTCGACGCCTGGGCGGTGGCGGGGTCGAGCGGCTCGGCGCCCTCGCGTGCGATGGTGGCGGCGCGGTCGGCGGTCACCGTGAAGTCGATGCCGTCCGAGCCGGTCTGCGCGGCGCGCTGGAGTTGGCTCATGAGTTCGGCGACGGCGGCCGGGTCGTTCGGCAGGCCGGCGGCACCGGCCAGCTGCGACGGGTCGATCTGCCCCTCGCCGGACAGGAGTTTGCGGAGCATCTCCTGGAAGTCGTCGTCCGGCCCCGGCTGCGGTTCATCAGGCATGCCGACTACGCTAACCGCTGCCCGCGGGCCCGGACCTGGGACCGGCCCGGGCATCCGCCCGGACGGCTGCGCCGTGGGCGAACAGCCTCCGGAAGGACCCTGCGTGACCCTCTTCGCCCCCGCTCCCCGTCGTCGCTCGCGCTCGCGGACCGTCGGGTGGGTGTTCGTCGCCGGAGCCGTCGTGCTGGGACTGGTGGCGAGCGTGCTGCCGAGCCCGTACGTCATCGAGATGCCCGGACCCGTGTTCAACACGATCGGTACCCAGCGGCAGGGGACGGGCAAGGACGCGAAGGACGTCGAGCTCATCGACATCGACGGACACCGCACGTACCCGACCTCCGGCGCGCTCGACATGCTCACCGTCAGCGTGCAGGGCACCGCCACCGAGCGGCCCTCGTGGACCAGCGTCGTCCGCGCCCTGTTCACCAAGTCGCAGGCGGTCGTGCCGGCCAGCGCGATCTACCCGCCCGGCACCTCGACCGACCAGGTCAACAAGCAGGACGCCGCCGACATGACCAACTCCCAGCAGTCCGCCGTGGCCGCCGCGCTCATCCACCAGGGGTACCGGATCCCGACCGAACTCGAGGTCGGCAGCATCCAGGACGGCTCCGCAGCCGACGGCGTGGTCCGCACCGGGGACGTCGTCACCGCCTTCGACGGCACGTCGCTGCGCACCAACGCCGATGCGACCACGCTCCGTGAACTCGTCGCGAAGCACGGCACCTCGTCGCCCGCGACGGTCACGGTGGAGCGCGGGGGCGCGAGTCGGGAGCTGTCCCTGACCCCCCGGTCCGAGCAGGGCACCGCGCTGATCGGCGTCGGCGTCGTCGAGCACTACGACTTCCCCTTCGACGTCGACATCACGCTGCAGGACGTCGGCGGCCCCTCGGCCGGCATGATGTTCGCGCTCGGGATCATCGACGAGATCACGCCGGGCAAGCTCAACGGCGGCGAGCACGTCGCGGGCACCGGCACGATCACCGCGGCCGGCGAGGTCGGCCCCATCGGTGGCATCCGCCAGAAGCTCTACGGCGCCGAGGCCGCCGGCGCGAAGGTCTTCCTCGCCCCGAAGACGAACTGCGACGAGGTCGTCGGCCACGTGCCCGCCGGCCTCGACGTCTACGCCGTCTCCACCCTCGACCAGGCCGTCACCGACCTGCAGACGATCGCCGCCGGCCGCAGCACCGCCGGACTCGAGCGCTGCACGCGCTGAGTGCGGCTCGGCCTGGGCGCCGTCCGACCGGACTGACGGGGCGGACGGGGGACGGGCCTCCCGGCCGGACTGGAGGCCCGAGCCGGCTTCCTGAGACGCAGCACAGGTTGACTGTCGGCCGGGGCGAATAGGATCGACGCACTGACGGCTCGGCCTGCCGGCGCCGCCGGTCCGACACGTCTGGAGCACAACAAGTGACGAACACCTCGTCCACCGCGGGACGGCGCTCGCCGCGTGTCCCGATCGTGGTCACGATCATCGTGCTGGCCGCACTGGTGATCGGCTTCTTCATCTTCGCCAGCCTCTACACCGACTACGCGTGGTTCACGCAACTCGGGTTCGAGCGGGTCCTCACCACCAGGTGGCTCGCCGGGACGGCGATGTTCGTCGCCGGGTTCCTGGGGATGGCCGTCCCGGTCTGGCTGAGCATCACGCTCGCCTTCCGGTTCCGCCCCGTCTACGCGAAGCTCAACTCGCAGCTCGACCGCTACCAGCAGGTCATCGAACCGCTGCGCCGCGTCGTCATGCTCGGCATCCCCGCGGTGCTCGGCGTCTTCGCCGGGCTCGCGACGGCGCCGCGCTGGAGCATGGTGCTCGAGTACTTCAACCGCACCCCCTTCGGCAAGACGGACCCGCAGTTCGGGCTCGACATCGGGTTCTACGTCTTCGAGCTCCCGTTCTGGCGTGCCGTCGTGGCGTACTCGTCCGCGGTCGTCCTGATCGCCGGACTCGCCGCCCTCGCCGCCACGTACCTGTACGGGGCCCTCCGCTTCGGCGGGCGCGAGGTCCGCATCTCGCGGGCCGCCCGCATCCAGCTCGCGGTCACGGCCGGCCTCTACATCGCCCTGCAGGCCGCCAGCCTGTGGCTCGACCAGTACGCCGCGCTGACCAAGGACAACTCGCTCATCACCGGTGCCCAGTACACCGAGGTGAACGCGACCATCCCGGGGCGCGAGATCATGGCGGGCATCGCCGCGATCGTGGCGATCCTGTTCATCGTCACCGCGGTCATCGGCCGCTGGCGGATCTCGATCGTCGGCACCGGCCTGCTCCTGGTCGCGGCGATCGTCATCGGCGGCATCTACCCGTGGATCGTGCAGCGCCTGCAGGTCGCACCGAGCGAGCGGTCGTTCGAGTCCGCGTTCATCCAGCGGAACATCGACGCCACGCGTGACGCCTACGACGTCGCCGGGGTCAAGGAACGCGACTACGACGCGACCACCACAGCCAGCTCGGGTGCCCTGTCGGAGGACGCCCAGACCACGGCGAACATCCGCATCATCGACCCGAAGATCGTGGCCGACACGTACAGCCAGCTGCAGCAGTACCGGCAGTACTACAAGTTCCCCGACCAGCTCGACGTCGACCGGTACCAGGTCGACGGCAAGACCGAGGACACCGTCCTGGCCGTGCGCGACATCGACCTCGACGGCCTCGGCGCGTCGGCGACGCAGTACAACCGCACGTTCGTCTACACCCACGGCTACGGCGTCGTCGCGGCGTACGGCAACCAGCGTGCGAGCGACGGCAAGCCGGTCTTCATCGAGTCGGGCATCCCGGCCGGTGGCGATCTCGGCAAGTACCAGCCGCGCGTGTACTTCGGCGAGAACTCGCCCGCGTACTCGATCGTCGGGGCACCGAAGGGCACCAAGGACGTCGAGCTGGACTACCCGTCCGGGTCCGACGACAACGACGGCAACGCGACCACGACCTACGCGGCCGACGGTGGGCCGAAGATCGGCAACTTCTTCAACCGCCTGGTCTACGCGGCGAAGTTCCAGTCCGAGCAGATCCTGCTGTCGAACGCCGTGAACGCCAACTCGCAGATCCTCTACGACCGTGACCCGGTGCAGCGCGTCAGCAAGGTCGCGCCGTACCTGAAGCTCGACAAGGACGCCTACCCGGCGATCGTCGACAACCGCATCCAGTGGGTCGTCGACGGGTACACCACGAGCAACGCGTACCCGTACTCGCAGAGCCAGAGCATGACGGACAGCATCAACGGCACCGACACCGGCAGCTTCCGCACCGACCAGGTGAACTACATCCGGAACTCGGTCAAGGCCACCGTCGACGCCTACACCGGCAAGGTCACGCTCTACGCCTGGGACACCACCGACCCGGTGCTGAAGACCTGGCAGAAGATCTTCCCGACGTCGCTGCAGCCGGTCTCCTCGATGAGCGCCGACCTGTTGGCGCACGTCCGCTACCCGACGGACCTGTTCAAGGTCCAGCGGAGCATCCTCGGCACCTACCACGTCACCAACGCCAACTCGTTCTACTCGGGCGACGACGCATGGACGACCCCGGTGGACCCGACTTCGACGTCGACGAGCGCGGGGGACTCCGACTCGGCCGGCTCCGGTTCGGGGACGAACACGACCACGACGAACGCCCTGGGGACGCAGACCACCGCGACGAACCCCGACCAGCAGGACCCGTACTACCTGACGATGAAGGTCCCCGGCTCCGGGACGGCGTACTCGCTGTACAGCACGTACATCCCGAAGCAGAACTCGTCGTCGAACGCGCGCAACGTCCTGACCGGCTACCTGGCCGTCGGGTCGGACGCCAGCGGGGCCGGCAAGGGCAAGAAGGGCAAGGGGTACGGCAAGCTCACGCTGCTGACCATCCCCAAGACCGACAGCATCCCGGGGCCGTCGCAGGTGCAGAACCTGTTCAACTCCGACCCGACCGTGTCGCAGGAGCTCAACATCCTGAAGCGCGGCAACAGCACGGTGAAGCAGGGCAACCTGCTGACCCTGCCGGTGGGTGGCGGGTTCCTCTACGTCCAGCCGGTGTACGTGCAGTCCACCTCGAGCGGCTCCTACCCGCTGCTGCAGAAGGTCCTGGTGGCCTTCGGCGACAAGATCGCGTTCGAGGACACGCTCGACCAGGCGCTCGACAAGCTGTTCGGTGGCAACTCCGGTGCGGCCGCGGGTGACTCCGGTGCGGCGTCCGGCTCCGGCTCCGACTCGGGTGACTCCGGGTCGGGGACCTCGACCGGCGGCGCTACGGGCGGTGCCACGGGAGGCTCCACGGGCGGCTCGTCCGCGGGCAGCAGCAACCCGGACGTGCAGCAGGCGCTGTCCGACGCCGACAAGGCGCTCCGGGCCCGCGAGCAGGCGTACGCCGACAACGACCTCGTCGCTGCGGCCGAGGCCGACAAGCAGCTGCAGCAGGCCATCGAGGCCGCCATCGCAGCCGAGAACAGCACCGCCTCGAAGGGCTGAACACGCCGAGCGGGGTGCTCGATTTGGCACCCCGCTCGGGTCCGTGTAGTGTTTTCCATGTGCCGCGGGGTGGAGCAGTTCGGTAGCTCGCTGGGCTCATAACCCAGAGGTCGTAGGTTCAAATCCTGCCCCCGCAACCAACGCGACACGAGAAGCCCCGGTCCTCACGGACCGGGGCTTCTTCGCGTTCCCGGGCTTCTTCGCGTTCCGGGGCCGAGCGCGGCTAGCCTGGCACCGTGATGACCCTGACCATCGCGGCAGCCCAGTTCGCCCCCGTCGACGACACCGCCGCGAACCTCCGCTCCGTGGCCGATGCTGCCCGGACCGCGGTGGAGCGGGGCGCACAGCTCCTGGTCACGCCGGAGTACACCTCGTACTTCACGCCCGAGATCGACGACCGCTTCGTCGCGGCAGCGCAGCCGCTCGACGGGTCCTTCGTCACCGGCCTCCGTCGGATCGCCCGCAGCACCGGCATCGCGCTGGTCGTCGGCGTGGCCGAGACGGGGGAGACGGCGGAGCGCTTCCGGAACACCCTCGTGGCGATCGGTGCGGACGGCTCGGTGCTGACCACGTACCGCAAGGTGCACCTCTACGACGCGTTCGGGTCGCGGGAGTCCGACCGCATCGAGGCCGGCGATCCCGCACAGCTGCCGGTGGTCGAGGTCGCGGGCGTCCGGGTCGGCCTCGAGACCTGCTACGACCTGCGTTTCCCGGAGGTCACCCGCCGCCTGGCCGCGCCCGAGCACGGCGCTGCCGACGTCGTGGTCCTGCCGGCCGAGTGGGTCCGGGGTCCGGGCAAGGAACACCACTGGCGGACGCTGTTGACCGCACGGGCGATCGAGAACACCGTGTGGGTCGTCGGCGTCGGGCAGGCGCCGCCCGTCGGCATCGGTGGCACGGTCGCGCTCGACCCCACGGGGACGGCGGTCGCCGCGCTCGGGGCCGAGCCCGGACTGCTCGTCACGGCCGTCGACACCGCCGTCACCGAGCGGGTGCGGGCCGTGAACCCGTCGCTGTCCCTGCGCCGGTACGACGTCCAGCCGCGCGACTGAGGCGCACCCGCCGCGCGCGACGCACACCGCCGCGCGGCGCACACCGCCCTGCGCGCGGCTCAGACCGCCGTGGCGAGCCCTGCCAGCCGGGCCACGGCCTCCTCGAGCACCGACCGCTGCTTGCAGAAGGCGAACCGGATGAGCGACCGGTACCCGTCGACGTGGTCCGGGCGGACGAACGCCGACACCGGCACCCCCACCACGCCGGCCAGTCGTGGGAGCTCCAGGCAGAGCGCCCGGGCGTCCGCGTGCCCGAGCGGAGCCGCGTCCGCGATGACGAAGTAGCCCGCGTCCGGCCGCAGCACGTCGAAGCCGGCGGCTGCGAGCCCGGTGGCCAGGATCTCCTGCTTCGCCCCGAGGTCCGCCGCGATCCCGGCGAAGACGGCGTCGGGCAGGCGGAGTCCGGTGGCGATCGCCGGCTGGAACGGCGCCCCGTTGACGAAGGTCAGGTACTGCTTGACGGTCGTGATCGCCTCGACCAGGGCCGGGGGAGCGGTGAGCCAGCCGATCTTCCACCCCGTCGTGTTGAAGGTCTTGCCAGCACTCGAGATCGAGACCGTGCGCTCGCGTGCCCCGGGGAGCGTGACCGGGGGGACGTGGGTGCCGGCGAACGCCAGGTGTTCGTAGACCTCGTCGGTGACGATGACCGCGTCGAACTGCTCGGCGAGCTCGACCACGGTGCGGAGGACTTCGACCGGCAGCACCCGGCCGGTCGGGTTGTGCGGTGTGTTCACCAGCACGACCCGGGTGCGGTCGGAGAAGGCGGCGCGCAGGTCGGCCTCGTCGGGCAGGAAGTCGGGGGCCCGCAGCGGCACGGTGACGTGCGTCGCACCGGCCAGCCGGATGAGCGCCCCGTAGGCGTCGTAGAACGGCTCGAAGGTGACGACCTCGTCACCGGGCTCGACGAGCGCGAGCAGGGTGGCGGCCAACGCCTCGGTCGCGCCGGCGGTGACCAGGACCTCCCGATCGGGGTCGACGTCCAGGCCGTACCAGCGCGCCTGGTGCTCGGCGACGGCCGCGCGCAGGTCCGGGGTGCCCCGACCCGGCGGGTACTGGTTCGCGCCAGCGCGGATCGCCGCCACCGCGGCGTCCAGGACCTCGGCGGGCCCGTCCTCGTCGGGGAAGCCCTGCCCCAGGTTGATCGCTCCGGTGGCCGCCGCCAGGGCGCTCATCTCGGCGAAGACGGTCGGCGCGGGCACCCCGTCGGGTCCCAGGAGCATCGCGCCCTCGGCGGCTCGCAGCCACGGACCGGTCTGCCGCATGAGCGACCCCTCTCGACGTCGAGGCACCGGCCGGGAGGCGCGGCGCACGCTGGCCCCCAACCTAGCGTCCGCCCCGTCCCGGCTCCGGCGGTCGCCGCCGCCGTGTGCAGACCCCGTTCGTCGAGCGGCCCTCGTCCGTCGTGTGCGGACCGGGCACACAGCTGACGCATACGATCGGCTTGGCCAGCTCGCAGGTGCGCCATCATGACCGCCCAGGTCGGTGGTGGAGACTGCAGGAGCTTGAAAGGAGCACGTCCAACATGAGCGACACCACGCCCAACGGGCACGGCGACGACGACCGTCGCGACGAGACCACCGGTCCGGACGAGTCGAACGGCACCCAGTACGGGCACCGTGACGCCGACGACACGGACGTGGTGGGGACGACTCCGGCAGCGGAGGGCGAGCACACCGTCGCCTCCGACCACCCCACCGAGCAGTACACGACCCCGTACCCGACGTTCGGCTCCGGGTCCTCCGCCGACGCCGACGCGACCGAGACCGCTCAGTACGGCCAGTACGGCCAGTACTCGCAGCAGGGGCAGTCCGGCCAGCAGAGCCAGTACGGGCAGGACGCGCAGTACGGCCAGGACGCGCAGTCCGGCCAGGGGCAGTACGGGCAGACGTCCCAGTACGACCAGACCTCGCAGTACGGGCAGGGCCAGTACGGGCAGCAGGGCCAGTACGGTCAGGCAGCGCAGTACGGCCAGCAGAGCCAGTACGGGCAGGACGCGCAGTACGGGCAGCAGGGCCAGTACGGCCAGGGTCAGTACGGGCAGCAGGGCCAGTACGGCCAGCACGCCCAGTACGGCCAGGGGCAGTACGGCCAGGGAAGCCAGTACGGCGAGCAGAGCCAGTACGGCCAGGACCGCCCCCGCTACGGCGAGTACTCCGGCGCCGCGGCCCCGACGCCGTCCGCCGACCAGGCACCGTCGTCGACGAGCTCGTTCGGTGACGCCGCCGACCAGCAGCGCGCGAACGGCCACTACTTCTCCGGCGCCCCGGCCACGACCGGCACCGCCACCCGCGAGCGCTCCGGCCGCAACAAGCTCATCCTGCCGGCCGTGGCGATCGCGCTGGTCGGCGGCCTCATCGGTGGTGGTGTCGTCTGGGCAGCTGACTCGGCGACCGGCGGCAACGTCACCTCGAGCGGCGGCGGCACCTCGCAGAGCGGCGGCAACCTGACCGTCAACGACTACGACTCCGCCACGGTCGTCACCGCGGTCGCCGCGAAGGCCACCCCCTCGGTCGTCACGATCAACGTCTCGGCGAGCAGCGAAGCCGGCACCGGTTCCGGCGTCATCCTGAACAAGGACGGCTACATCGTCACGAACACCCACGTGGTGACGCTCGACGGTGACAGCTCGAGCGGCACCATCTCGGTGACGACCTCGAACGGCCGTGTCTACAAGGGCAAGCTCATCGGCACCGACCCGACGGTGGACCTCGCGGTCATCAAGATCGACGCGCCGGACCTCACCCCGATGTCCTTCGCCGATTCGTCGAAGCTCAACGTCGGCGACACCGCCGTGGCGATCGGTGCTCCGCTGGGCCTGTCGAACACGGTCACCGACGGCATCGTCTCGACCCTGAACCGCAGCATCCAGGTCACCTCGAGCGACCCGAACGCGGGCGGCGACTCCAATGAGGGTCAGGGCAACAACGGCAACGGTCCGTTCGACTTCTGGGGCAACGGCGACAACGGCAGCAGCCCGTCGGCGGGCACCACGGTGTCCCTGCCGGTGATCCAGACCGACGCGTCGATCAACCCCGGCAACTCGGGTGGTGCGCTGCTCGACGACAAGGGCCGGCTCATCGGCATCAACGTCGCGATCGCCAGCGCCGGCAGCTCGAGCTCGTCGAGCTCCCAGTCGGGCAGCATCGGTGTCGGGTTCTCGATCCCGTCGAACCTGGTCAAGCGCGTCGCCTCCGAGATCGTCGACAACGGCAAGGCCACGCACGGTCTGCTCGGCGCGTCGGTCGGTGATGCGACCGAGGACGCCAACGCCTCGCAGGTCGGCGCGCTCATCAAGTCGGTCGTCTCCGGTGGCGCCGCCGCCAACGCCGGGCTGCAGAAGGGCGACGTCGTCACCAAGCTCGGTGACGCCACCATCGCGGACGCGACGGACCTCACCGCGCAGGTCCGCTTCTTCGCCGGTGGCGCGACGACGCAGGTCACCTACGTCCGCAACGGGGAGACCCGGACCGCCGACGTCAAGCTGGGGACCTACGACAGCTCGAAGTGACCCGACCATCCCCATGACGGGAGGCCCGCCACCAGCCGGTGGCGGGCCTCCCGTCCGTCCGGGGCCGGCTCCAGGAATCGGCTCCAGGGGTCGGCCAGGTGCCCATCGCGGGTGCTTGATAGGCTCGGTCCGCTCTGCGGGGCGGCCCCACGGGTCGCCTCGTGCCCGCCGGACCCCGAGGATCACATGCAGCACGACGGACAGGCCCTGCCAGGTGTCTCCTACGTCATGCCCGTCCTCAACGAGGTGACCGAGGTCCGCGCCGCGGTGGGCAGTCTGCTCGAGCAGGACTACGCCGGGCCGTTCGAGGTCATCCTGGCCCTCGGCCCGTCGATCGACGGCACGAACGAACTCGTCGCCGAGATGAGCGCCGCCGACCCACGCATCCGTGCGGTCGACAACCCGGTCGGCTCGACGCCCGCCGGTCTCAACGTCGCGATCCGGGCCTCCGAGCACCCGATCGTCGTCCGTGTCGACGCACACAGCGTCCTGCCGCCCGACTACACGCGCATCGCCGTCCGGACCCTGCAGGAGTCGGGCGCCGACAACGTCGGTGGCATCATGCGCGCCGAGGGCCGGACGCCGTTCGAGCAGGCCGTGGCCCTGGCCTACGGCAGTCGCGTCGGCCTGGGCGGGACCCCGCACCACGTCGGTGGCCAGGCGGGCCCGGCCGAGACCGCGTACCTCGGGGTGTTCCGACGCGAGCGCCTGTTCGCGGTCGGGCTCTTCGACGAGGGCATCAAACGCGGCCAGGACTGGGAGCTCAACCGACGCCTCCGCACCACGGGCGGCACGGTCTGGTTCACGCCGGAACTCGTCGTCACCTACCGGCCGCGGCCGAGCCTGAAGCGTCTGGTCCGGCAGTTCGTCGCCACCGGCCTCTGGCGCGGTGAACTGGCACGCCGGTTCCCGGCCGGCAACGGCCTGCGCTACTTCGTCCCGCCGCTGATGGTCCTGGCCGTCGCCCTCGGGCTCGTCGCCGGACTCGTCGGTGTCGTCGGGGCGGTCCTCGGCTCGCCGCTCGCGTGGGCGATGACCGGGTTCGCGGTGCCGGCGGTCTACCTGCTCTTCGTCGTCGTCGGTGCCCTCGCGGTGTCGCGGCGATCGGTGCCGGCGACGCGGGCGTGGCTGCTCGTCGTCCTGCCGTGCATCCACGTCGGCTGGGGTGTCGGCTTCATCATCGGGTTCCTGACACGGACCTCCGATCTGACCACGCACACGGGACGGTGACCGACATGGCCGATGACGACCTCGGGAACGGCGGCGGACCGGACCCCCGGGACGGCCGCGGGTTCACCCGACCGACCTCGATCGCCGAACTGCGGGCGGTGGCCCAGCCGGACGAGGTCCGGGCGCGCGCCAACGCCGAGCACTGGACGGCCTCGCTCTACCTGCGGGACATCTCGCCGTACCTGACGTCGCTGCTGCTGCGCACCCGGGTCAGCGCGAACCAGGTCACCGGCCTGATGATCCTGGTCGGCTGGTCCACCGCGGCCGCCCTCCTGATCCCGGGCATCTGGGGCGCCTTGCTCGCGCTCGTGCTCGGGCAGCTGCAGATGCTCGTCGACTGCTCCGACGGTGAGGTCGCCCGGTGGCGCGGCACCCGCTCGCCGGCCGGCATCTTCCTCGACAAGGTCGGGCACTACACGACCGAGGGACTCATCCCGATCGCGCTCGGCGTCCGGGCGGCGACCTGGCCGATCCACGGGGCCGACTGGATGTGGACGACGATCGGCTGCGCCCTCGGCCTGGTGATCGTGCTCAACAAGGCGCTCAACGACATGGTGCACGTCGCCCGTGCGCACGGTGGCATGGCGAAGCTCGCCGACCGGCGCGACGGCGTCACCGCCCCGTCCGGTGCGCGGCTCGCGACGCTCCGACGCATCGCCCGCTTCCTGCCCTTCCACCGGCTGTACCACTCGGTCGAACTGACGATCATCACGTTCGTCGTCGCCCTGCTCGCGCTCGTCATCGGGCACCCGCTGGCGGACCGGATCCTGGTCGGGGCGCTCCTGCCGCTCGCCGTGCTGGCGACGGCCGGGCACTTCCTGGCGATCATGTCGTCGAAGCGGGTCCGCGCGTGACGCCCGGCACCCGCCGTCGTGGCGCGGTCCCGCACCGTGAGCGACCGCGCGTCGCCGTCGTCAGCCTGTCGCAGGGCACCCGACCCGACGACCTACGCCGTGGCCTCGAGAGCGTGCTCGCCCAGCAGGACGTCGACCTCGACGTGGTCTGCGTCGGCAACGGGTGGCAGCCGGTCGGCCTGCCCGACGGCGTCCGGGCGCTCGCGCTGCCGGAGAACCTCGGCATCCCCGCCGGCCGGAACGCCGGCGCCGCCGAGGTCGACGGCGACTACGTCTTCTTCCTCGACGACGACGCCTCGGTGCCGTCGCCGACGTTCCTCCGCGACGCGATCGCCCTGTTCGAGCACGACCCGTCGCTCGGCCTCGTGCAGCCCCGGGTGGTCGACCCCTCCGGTTCGGCCAACCCCCGCCGCTGGGTGCCCCGGATCCGCAAGGGCGACCCGGAGCAGAGCTCACCGGTGTTCTCCGTGTGGGAGGGCGCCGTCGTCCTGCCGATGGACGTCTGGCGCGCGGTCGGCGGCTGGGGAGCCGAGTACTTCTACGCCCACGAGGGCATCGAACTCGCCTGGCGGGTCTGGGACGCCGGACGTCGGACCTGGTACGCGGGGGAGCTCGTCGCGAACCACCCGGCGATCGACCCGGCACGCCACCGCGAGTACGTCCGCCTGAACGCCCGGAACCGGGTGTGGCTCGCGCGGCGCAACCTGCCCGCCGTCCTCCGGCCGCTCTACGTCGGCAGCTGGGCCGCGATCCAGGTGCTGCGCTGGTGGCGGTCGCCCCGGCGGCTCGCGACCTGGTTCGGCGGCATCGCCGAGGGGTGGCGCACCGACTGCGGACCGGTCCGCGTGATGGGCTGGCTCACGATCGGTCGGATGACGCTGGCGGGCCGCCCACCCGTCGTCTGAGAGTGTCGAGACGGACGGGAGGCGCGCCTCCCGTCCGCAGCACACGTCCCGTCCGCACCGCACGACCTGTCCGAACCACTGCCCAGGAGCACAGCATGGCCCTCGTCAAGGACGCCCGAACCGCGATCCGGCTCGCCGGCCGGCTGTGGCGGTCACGCCAGACGCGGTCGCAGCTGGCCCGCCGACTGCCGTCGGTCCCGACGCCCGCGCCGGGCACGATCGAGATCGCGGTCTACTTCGCCGACGGCCCCGTGAACATGTACCAGATCCGCCAGTGGTACGCCCCGCTCGCCGCCCTGGCCGAGCACCGCGGGGTGGCGATCCTGTCCCGCAGCCCCGGCGCGATGCTGGCGCTGGCGGACGAGTCGCCCGTCCCCGTCGTCTACGCCCGCCAGGTCGTCGACCTCGAGCGCTTCGTCACCGAGCAGGCGCCGAAGGTGGTGCTGTACGTCAACCAGAACGCCCGCAACTTCCAGATGATGCGGTACGGGCGGATGTGGCACGTCTTCGTCAACCACGGCGAGAGCGACAAGATGTACATGACGACGAACCAGTTCAAGGCCTACGACACCGCGCTGATCGCCGGGGACGCCGCCCGGGACCGGCTCGCCGAAGCGCTCTGGGACTACGACCTGGACGGCCGGACCATCGCGATCGGCCGACCGCAGGCGGACCACTTCGCCGGGGAGCCGCCGTACCCGGCCGACGGACGCACCGTCGTGCTGTACGCGCCGACCTGGGAGGGCGACCGCGCCGCGGCCGCCTACGGGTCGATCGCCAGCCACGGCACGACCATCGCCGAGCAGGTCCTGGCGTCGCCGCGACACCGGCTGGTCTACCGGCCGCACCCCCGCAGCGGGGTGCTCGACCCCGCCTACAAGGCGGCACACCAGCGGATCGTCGCCGCGGTCGAGGCCGCGAACGCCGCCGACCCGTCGGCGCACCACGTGTACGACGACGGGCCGACGCTGGGCTGGCAGCTCGCCGGGGCGGACGTCGCGATCACCGACATCAGCGCGATGATCTACGACCGTCTGGCCGTCGGCAAGCCGCTCATCGTCACCCGTCCGGTGTCATCCGAGGCGGACGTCGACGAGCGCGGCTACCTGGGGGACGCCAACTGGCTGCTGGCGGCGGACGCCGGCGACGTCGTGGCCCGGGTGGACCGGGCCGTGACGGACGCCGACGAACTGGCCCGACTGCGGCACTGGGTGCAGCGGTACTTCGGGGACACCACGCCGGGTGTCGCCACGGCTCGGTTCCACCACGCGATCGACCGGTTGGTCGCCCGCTGGCACGAGGTCGCCCGCGAACGCTCGGCCGACTGACCGTCGGTCCGCGCAGCCCGTCAAGGGGCGAGCCCGGGGCCGGCCAGCGACATCCGCCACAGGAACTCCCCGCGGTCCGGTCGCCGCCACCGGACGATGACGACGCCGGTCTCGTCGGCACCGGCGCCGAACACGGCCAGGGACAGCCCGCGCCCCGGCTCGAGCCGGCGGACGACGAGCGGCGGGGAGTAGCCCGTGCCGAGGTGGGTGAGGGAGATCCCGTCGAGGGTCTCGGTGCTGGTGTTGACCAGCTCGTAACGGCGGGGCGCCGCTGATCGGTCGATGGTGAACGGTACCGGGTAGGCGGTGATGGGGTCGCGCATGGGGAGCACGTTAGGGGTGGGGTCCGACGTCGGGGCCCCCGGGGAGCCGTCGGGGGACCGGGGCTGTGGAGCGTGGCGCGGGGGTGCTCGGTTGTGGAGGAGTGGACGTCAAACGCCGTGGTCGGCGTTGTACCGCTCCAGGGCCTCGTCGATCGGCCCGTCGAACAGCAGTCGTCCACCGTCGAGGTACAGCCCGCGGTCGCAGAACCGGCGCAGGTCCTTGTCACTGTGCGAGACGAAGAACAGTGTGCGACCACCCGCCAGCAGCTCGTCGATCCGCCTGTAGCACTTCTCACGGAACTTCTTGTCGCCGACGGCCAGGACCTCGTCGACGAGGATCACCGGCTCGTCCAGGCGGGAGATCACCGCGAAGGCGATCCGGACCTTCATGCCGCTCGACAGGTGCTTGTACGGGGTGTCGACGAAGTCCGCGATCTCGGCGAACGCGATGATCTCGTCGAAGGCCGCGCGGATCTCCGCCCGGGACATGCCGTGCAGCCCCGCGGTCAGGAAGACGTTGTCGCGCACGGTCAGGTCGCCGACGAAGCCACCGGTGATCTCGATCAGGGGAGCGACGCCGGCACCCACGTGGACCCGGCCCTCGTCGGGCAGCATCACCTGGGCGACGAGCTTGAGCAGCGTCGACTTGCCCTGGCCGTTCCGGCCCACGACACCGATCGCCTCGCCCGGACGGACGTCGAACGACACGTTCCGGAGTGCCCAGAACTCGTCCGCCTTCCGACGACGCTGACCCCGACCGAAGAGGTCCTTGAAGCTCCGGCTGGCGCGGCGGTTCCGCTTGAACCGGATGCCGGCGTCGGTGACGGAGATGACCGGTGTGGTCGTGCTCGCCGTCGTCACGGGTTCGGTCGTGGCCATCACAGCTCCTTGAGGACGCGGTGCTCGCTGCGGCGGAACACGACGACACCGACGACGAGGACGATGCCCGTGACGACGACCGACGCGAGCACTTCCTTCCAGTCCAGCTGGCCGGGGAAGAACGCCGAGCGGTAGATGCCGAAGATCCCGCTCAGCGGGTTGATCGCGGCGATGTCGTGCAGCGCCTTCGGCAGCGCCTGCGTGCCGTAGATGATCGGAGATGCGTAGAACAGGAAGCGCAGGACGAGCTTCACCGCGCGCTCGAGGTCGCGGAAGAACACCACGAGCGGTGCGACGATGAGCCCGAGGCCGTAGACGAGCGCGGCCTGCAGCACGATGGCGAGCGGCCAGAGCACCACCTGCCAGTGCAGGTGCGCGCCGGTGGCGATGACGAACACCGCGAGCACCGGGATGCTCAGCAGGAACTCGATGGCCTTGGACGCGTCGATGCGGGCGACCCAGATGCTGCGCGGGATGGTCGTCGAGCGGATCAGCTTGGCTTCCTTGATGAAGGCCCGGGTCGAGTCCGAGACACCGCCGGTGAACCACATCCAGGGCAGCAGCGCCGTCAGCAGGAAGACGATGTACGGCTCTTCGCCGACCTTGCCGCGGTGGAAGACCTGTGTGAAGACGAACCAGTAGATCGCCGACATGACGAGCGGGTCGAGGATCGACCAGAAGTACCCGAGCGCCGAGGTCGAGTACCGCACGCGCAGGTCGCGGACCGTCAGCAGCCAGAGCGCCTGGCGGTACCGACGTGCTGAGCCGCGGGCCGCCGGCGGTGCCGAGGCGAGGCCTGCGGCCGCAGACGGTGGCGTGGTCGCCGGCTGCGTGCGCTCAGGCTGCGCGGTCGGGTGCGCGTCAGTCATGGGTTCCCTCCGGCCGGGACCGCACCGAGGGGCGGCCACCCGGGCCGGTGGTCCGGATCAGGGGATCCTGACCCGTTCAGGCGAACAGGTCGTTCGCGCGCTGCAGGTCCTCGGCGAAGTCGATCTCGACCGCGTACAGGTCGGAGATGTCGATCGGCGTCCAGCGTAGTCCGTCCTCGGCGATGGCAGCCTCGATGCCGCCCTCGAAGTACTCCTGGTCGTCGACCCGGCCGAGCTGTCGGATCAGTGCCTGCTTGTCGGCTGCCGAGACGTGGTTGATGCCCACGGCCTCGCCCAGACCCCCGACGACCTTCTTCGAGAGCTTCGCGATGAAGCCCTCGGCGTCGACGGTGTACTTGACCTCTTCGTCGGAGACCTTCTCGGTGTTCACGCTGACGAACGACCGACCCTCGTCGATCATGTCGGCGGCGCGGACGAGGGCCATCGGGTCGAAGACCACGTCGCCGTTCATCCAGAGGACACCGCTCTTGCCGGTCGCCTTGAGCGCACGGAGCAGGCTCTTCGAGGTGTTCGTGGAGTCGTAGGACTCGTTGTAGACGAAGTTCGCCTCGGGGAACGCCTCGACGATGTACTCCGACTTGTAGCCGACGACGATCGTGACCCGCGCGCTGGACCCGAAGGCGGCGCGGATGTTGTCGAACTGCTGCTGCATGATGGTGCGGCCGTCGCTGAGCTCGGTGAGCGGCTTCGGCAGGCTGCGCCCGAGGCGGCTGCCCATCCCCGCTGCGAGGATGACGATCTGCGTGGTCATGCTGGTCCCTTCCGGTGTCCGCCGCGTCCCGTCCGCCCCGGAGGGTGGAGGTCCACACTGGAGGACACGTCGAGCGTGTCCTGACGGGCACTTCGATACGGCTTCCTCGGATACTGCACCCACCGCGTTCGAGTTGGCCGGGAGTCGCGTGGTCCGGAGCGACGAACGCCCCGGTCAGCAACCGCTCCGGGAGCGCTGCGGGCAGGTTTCCGAGTGGTGAACACTCCGTCGTGTCTCGGTGAATGATACGGAACCGGGCGGTGTCGGGGTACGGGTCGAGCGGCATCGTGTTCAATTCGTGACCCGGTCCGACACGGCTCAGCGAGCGGTCGGAACCGTTGGTACGGTTGGCCTCGTGTCGGCAGGAACAACGGGAAACGACGACGTCTACAGCACGTCGGACGCTGCGTGGACCGTCGACGCGGACGACGACGGCACGACCGTCGCCCAGGGGACGGGCGACGACGACCACGACGACACGGGGGACACGGGTGCGTACGGCGCAGCCGCGGGTGACGACATGACGGACGACAGGACCGGCTCGGAGACCGAGGCAGGGGCGGACACCCGCCCCGCCGGGTCACCGACGCAGGCGAGCGCAGCCACACAGGCCGGGACGGCCACGCCGCCGCGTCCGGGGAAGAAGCGGGACAAGCGTTCCGGGCGGGCGACGCGGCCGCAGGGCGCGGCGTCGCGTCCGGGTGACGGCCGGGACGACGCGGACGGCCAGGAGGCCCGGAGCGGCTCCGGCACGCCGGCCGCGTCCACGACGAAGCGGCCCACCGGCCGCCCCAACGTGCCGCAGCAGCCCGTCGTGCTCCGTGCCGACGGCCTGGTCAAGCGCTACGGCCAGACCCTGGCGGTGGACGACGTCGACCTGGAGATTCGGAAGGGCTCCATCTTCGGCGTCGTCGGTCCGAACGGCGCCGGCAAGACGACGACGCTCTCGGTCCTCACCGGCCTCCTGCGTCCGGACGCCGGCACCGTCACCGTGCTCGACCACGACGTCTGGGCCGACCCGACCGCCGCGAAGCGGGCGATGGGTGTGCTGCCGGACCGGCTCCGCCTGTTCGACCGGCTGACCGGCGCGCAGATGCTCTTCTACTCGGCCACGCTCCGCGGGCTGGACGGCAAGACCGCCCGGAGTCGCAGCACGGACCTGGCCGAGGCGTTCGGCCTCGGTGACGCGCTCGGACGTCCGGTCGCCGACTACTCGATGGGCATGGCGAAGAAGATCGCCCTGGCCGCCACCCTCATCCACTCGCCGCGCGTGCTCGTGCTCGACGAACCGTTCGAGTCCGTCGACCCGGTCAGCGCGACGACCATCACCGACATCCTGCGGCGCTACACCGCGGGTGGCGGCACCGTCGTGCTCTCCAGCCACTCGATGGAACTCGTCCAGCGCACGTGCGACTCGGTGGCGATCATCGTCGGCGGCAAGGTCCTGGCCGCCGGCACCATGGCGCAGGTCCGCGGCCGTCGCTCCCTGGAGGACAAGTTCGTCGAACTCGCCGGCGGACGCCCCGTCGCAGAGAGCATGGAATGGTTGCACAGCTTCTCCGGCTGAGGGCCGACCTGCTCGCGGGCGAGGTCCGTGGTGGTGCGCGCCGCGCGGTCGCCGTGGTCCTCGGCAGCCTCGTCGCCCTGGTCGCCGTCCTCTGGGCCGCGTCCGTCCTCGGTGGGCTCCGGACCGCCGACCCCCTCGTGGCCCGGACCGTCGTGGTCCTGGTCGGCACGGCGGTGGCCCTCGGCTGCACACTGATCCCGTTCGCCGTCGGTGTCGCCGATCAGCTCGACCCCCGGCGTTTCACCGCGTTCCGCATCGGGCAGCGTGACCTGGCCGTCGGCCTCGGCCTGGCCGGACTCCTCGGCATCCCGGTCGTCGCGATCGCCGTGCTCGCCGTCGCGCAGGTCGTCACCTGGAGCCGCGGTGCCGGTCCGGCCCTGATGGCCGTCGTGGCCGCGGTGCTGGTGCTCGCCACCACCGCCCTGCTCATCCGGGTCGGCAGCACGCTCGGAGCGCTGGCGTTCGCGGGGCACCGACCCCGAGAGGCCACCTGGCCGGTGGTCCTGGTCGGCATCGTGCTGGTGGTGCCGTCCGTCGCCCTGCTGCTCCGTCCCGACTGGCTCGACCTCGCCGCACCGGGGCTCCAGCGGCTGACCGACGTCGCCGGCTGGACGCCCTGGGGTGCCGCGTGGGCCGTGCCCGCGGACGCCGCGGCCGGTCACGTCGGCGCGGCCGTCGCCCGGCTGCTCGTGGCGCTCGTCGTCGTGGGTCTGCTCGGTCTCGCCTGGTGGGCACTGGTCGGTCGGGTGCTCGTCGCCGTGCCGCACCCGGAGCGCGTGCACCGGCACCGCACGCTCGGCTGGTTCGACCGGCTCGGCGCGACCCCGTTCGGCGCCGTCGCGGCCCGGGCGCTGACCTACTGGACCCGCGACCCCCGGTACCGCAGCTCGTACCTGATCCTGGTGTTCGTGCCGCTCGTGGTGCTGCCGCTCGGCATCGCCGGGGTGCCGTGGGCGTGGACGGCCCTCGTGCCGCTGCCGCTGATGGCCCTGATCGCCGGGTTCCTGCCGCACAACGACGTCTCGTACGACAACACGGCCGTCTGGCTTCACGTCGCCTCGGGGGCACCGGGCTGGACCGACCGACTCGGCCGCCTGGTGCCGCTCATCGTCGTCGGTGTCCCACTGCTCGTCGCCGGAGCCGCCGTGTCGGCTGCGCTCTACGGCGACATGGACGCGTTCCCGCTGCTCGTCGCGGTCTCCGCCAGCGGCCTGCTCGGCGGCCTCGGGTTGTCGAGCATCGTCTCCGTCGCCCTGCCGTACCCGACCGTCCGCCCGGGCGACCACCCGTTCCACCAACCCCAGGCCGCGGGGGCGACGGCGACGTTCGCACAGACCCTGATGGTCGTCGGGACGGTGCTCTGCATGGTGCCCGCCGGGTGGTTCGCGGTGCGCGCGCTCATCGGGGCGGAGGACCCGTCGACGGCGCTCGTCCTCGGCGTCGGGATCGGTGTCGGCGTCGTCGTCCTGGCGATCGGTGTGGCCGTCGGCGGGGCGGTGTTCGACCGACGCGGGCCGGACCTCCTGGCCGCCGCCCAGCGGAACTGACGCCCGGGGCCGCGTGCGCCCACAGCGTGACCGATCCGCCGACGGACCGGGTCGTGACGACGTACCCTGGTGACATGAGCACGACGGAACCCGGCGGTGGCGGCCTCGACGTGATGGACCGCGAACTCGAGAAGCTCCTGGAAGAGGAGGCGATCGAGCCCGGCGACCACGAGCGCTTCTCGCACTACGTCAAGAAGGACAAGATCCTCGAGTCCGCCCTGACCGGCAAGGCCGTCAAGGCGCTCTGCGGCAAGAAGTGGATCCCCGGACGCGACCCCGAGAAGTTCCCGGTCTGCCCGGACTGCAAGGCCATCTACGAGAAGATGAAGTCCGAGTGACCCCCGCCGACGCTGCTCACACGAGCAGCGTCGGGATGGCCGGGTCGCCGCGGCCGATGCGCTCGGCGTCCGCCGGCAGCTCCGCCTTCGCCCGCTTGTGGTGCGCCCGGGCGGCTTCGACACCGGCGGGACCGAGGAACGCCGGATCGACCTCCCCGTGGGTGACCACCGGCACGAGCAGGTCCCGCTCATCCGGGCCGACCGACCCCGAGGTCAGCACGACCTCGGCGGTGGCGATGCCGTTCCGGAGGCGCCGACCCGCTTCCTTCCGACCGCCGACGGAGGCCTTCTCGGCGGACTTCTTCGCCACCGGCACCCACTCGCCCGCGGGGGAGTGGTGCGCGACGAGCTTGAAGACCATGCCGGCGGCGGGGTGGCCCGAGCCGGACACGACCGAGGTGCCGACGCCGTAGGAGTCCACCGGGGCGGCACGGAGAGCGGCGATCGTGTACTCGTCGAGGTCGTTCGTCACGGTGATCTTCGTCGCTGTCGCGCCGAGCCGGTCGAGCTGGGCACGGACCGATGCCACGACGGAGGGCAGGTCGCCGCTGTCGATCCGGACCGCGCCGAGCTTCCCCTCGGTCAGGCGGACGGCCGTCTCGACTGCGGCTTCGATGTCGTACGTGTCGACGAGCAGGGTGGTGCCGCTGCCGAGCGCGTCGAGCTGGGACCGGAACGCGGCTTCCTCCGAGTCGTGCAGCAGCGTGAAGGCGTGCGCAGCCGTGCCCATCGTCGGGATGCCCCAGGTCCGGCCCGCCTCGAGGTTGCTCGTGGCGCCGAAGCCCGCGATGTACGCGGCCCGGGCAGCGGCGACGGCGTTCCACTCACCGGTGCGCCGGGATCCCATCTCGGCGAGCGGACGCCGGTCGGCCGCGGACACCATGCGTGCCGCGGCGGAGGCGATCGCCGAGTCGGCGTTGAACACGCTGAGCGCCAGCGTCTCGAGCATCACGGCCTCGGCGAAGGTGCCCTCGATCTGCAGCACGGGGGAGTTCGGGAAGAACACCTCGCCCTCGCGGTAGGCGCGGACGTCCCCGGAGAACCGGTAATCCGCCAGCCAGCGTGCCGTGCCCTCGTCGATGACGCGCCGGTCGCTCAGGAAGCCGATCTCCGCGTCCCCGAACCGGAACTCGGTCAGCTGCGTGAGGAAGCGTCCGAGGCCCGCCGCGACGCCGTAGCGGCGCCCGTCCGGCAGCCGGCGGGCGAACACCTCGAAGACGCAGCGGCGGTCGGCGGTGCCGTCCTTCAGCGCGGCGTCGACCATGGTGAGTTCGTACTGGTCGGTCAGGAGTGCGGTGGTCACGTCTCCGACCCTAACCAGGACCGGGCGCACCGGACCGGATCGTGTCCCGGAACGGTGGACAACGGCGGTGCCGGGGCGATCTGTGGACGGGAGGCCCGTGCCACGTCCCGCGGTCGGCGCGCGTCGGTACGCTGGTCACCGTGACGGATGCACCGATCGGAGTCTTCGACAGCGGCGTCGGCGGACTCACGGTGGCCCGCGCGATCATCGACCAGCTGCCGCGCGAGAGCATCCGCTACGTCGGGGACACCCGGCACTCGCCGTACGGGCCGAAGCCGATCGCCGACGTCCGGCGGTACGCGCTCGAGGTCATGGACGACCTGGTCGACCAGGGCGTCAAGGCCCTCGTGATCGCCTGCAACACCGCGAGCTCGGCCGTCCTCCGCGACGCCCGGGAACGCTACGAGCAGGCGTACGGCATCCCCGTCGTCGAGGTCATCCAGCCCGCTGCCCGCGCCGCCGTCAAGCAGACCCGCACCGGCCGCATCGCGGTCATCGGCACGATCGGCACCATCGCCAGCCGCGCGTACGAGGACGCCTTCGCCGTCGCCGCCGACGTCACCCTGACCACCGCCGCGTGCCCCCGCTTCGTCGAGTTCGTCGAGGCCGGTGACACCTCGTCCGCCCAGCTGCGTGAGGTCGCCGCCGGGTACCTCGCACCGGTGCGGGACGCCGGCGTCGACACCCTCGTCCTCGGCTGCACGCACTACCCGCTGATGTCCGCCGCGATCCAGTACGTGATGGGGCCCGACGTCACGCTGGTGTCGAGCGCCGAGGAGACCGCGAACGACGTCTACCGTCGGCTCGTCGAACACGGCCTCGAGCGCACCGGCACCGAACCGCCGAGCTACGCGTTCGAGGCCACCGGCGCCGACGAGGCCGGCTTCGTCCGCCTCGCCCGCCGGTTCCTCGGGCCCGAGGTCGCCTCCGTCGGGCACCTCGAGACAGGCGCCATCACCCTGCCCCGCGGGCGCGACGTGTCGGCGACCAGCCGCACGACCTGACCCGCCGCACGACCTGACCCGCCGCACGACCTGACCCGGCGCACGACCTGACCCGCCCCGACCACCCGCACCGTGCCTCCAGGCCGGACCGAGAGGAACCCATGAACGCCACCGACGGCACCGTCCGCATCGACGGCCGGACCACCACCGACCACCGACCCGTCACCATCGAACGCGGCTGGAGCACCCAGGCCGAGGGCAGCGCGCTCATCTCGTTCGGCAACACGAAGGTGCTCTGCACCGCGTCGTTCACCAACGGCGTCCCGCGTTGGATGGCCGGCAAGGGGACCGGCTGGGTCACCGCCGAGTACTCGATGCTGCCGCGGTCCACCAACGAGCGGATGCAGCGCGAGTCGATCAAGGGCAAGGTCGGCGGGCGCACGCACGAGATCTCCCGGCTGATCGGGCGGTCGCTGCGTGCCGTCGTCGACATGAAGGGCCTGGGCGAGAACACCCTCGTGCTCGACTGCGACGTGCTGCAGGCCGACGGCGGCACCCGCACCGCCTCGATCACCGGCGCCTACGTGGCGATGGCCGACGCGATCGAGTGGGGCCGCGAGCGCGGGTTCATCGGCAAGAAGGCGACACCGCTCACCGACAGTGTGCAGGCGATCTCGGTCGGGATCGTCGGCGGCGTGCCGATGCTCGACCTGGCCTA
Organism: Curtobacterium sp. MCLR17_032; assembly: GCF_003234795.2. NCBI lineage: Bacteria > Bacillati > Actinomycetota > Actinomycetes > Micrococcales > Microbacteriaceae > Curtobacterium > Curtobacterium sp. MCLR17_032. The sequence continues at coordinate 1,003,663 of NZ_CP126268.1, forward strand.
CGAGGAGGACAGCCGCGCCGACACCGACATGAACATCGTCACCACGGGGTCCGGCAAGTTCATCGAGGTCCAGGGCACGGCGGAGCACGCACCGTTCGACCGCGACGAGCTGGACGCGCTGCTCGACCTCGGACTGGCCGGCAACGCCTCGCTCGCGGCCGTGCAGCGCTCGGCGCTGGGACTCGCATGACCGACACCGCCCGCACGGTCGTCCTGGCGACGCACAACCAGGGCAAGGTCGTCGAGCTGCGGGACATCCTCGGTGACGCCCTGGGCGGGATCGAGCTCGTGGCGTACGACGGGCCCGAGCCGGTCGAGGACGGCGACACCTACGCCGCGAACGCGCTCATCAAGGCGCGGGCCGCGGTCGCCCACACCGGGCTGCCGGCACTGGCGGACGACTCCGGGATCGCGGTCGACGCCCTCGACGGGGCACCCGGCATCCACTCGGCCCGGTACGCCGGCACCCGGGTGGACGCGGACAACATCGCGCTGCTGCTGCAGAACCTGGACGGTGTCGTCGAGCGGACCGCGGCGTTCGTCTGCGCGGCCGCGTTCGTCACGCCCTCCGGGGTCGAGCACGTGTTCGAGGCGGTCTGGAACGGCGAGGTCCGCACCGAGCCGATCGGGGACGGCGGGCACGGCTACGACCCGGTGTTCCAGCCGGACGACGCCGACCGCTCGGCGGCGCAGCTGACCCGCGCGGAGAAGAACGCGCTGAGCCACCGGTCGAAGGCGTTCCGGGGCATCGCGCCGATCGTCCGCGAGTGGTTCGCCGGCGAGGCGCCGCAGGCCTGAGGCCGGCGCGGGCGCGGGCGCGGGCGGCCGCCCTCCCGCGCTGCGGGCCGGCCGCGGTGCCGATCGGCGTCGCACAACAGGAACCGGCTCGAACCACGGCATGCCGTGGTTCGAGCCGGTTTCCGTTGTGCGGGTCCCGCTCGCGCCGGGTCGCCGACAGCGCCGGCCTACGGCTGCTCGGGCTCGCGCTGCTTGGCCTTTCGGGCGTTCCGGAAGTAGGTGATCGCGGCGGGGACCACGGTGACGACGACCGCCGCGAGCAGGATCACGTCGATGTAGTTCCGCACGATGTACGCCACCGCGGGGATGTACCCGAGGAAGTACCCGAGGAACGTGACCCCGACACCCCAGATGACCGCGCCGACAGCGTTGTACAGCGAGTACTTCTTGTAGTTCATCCGGCCCACACCGGCGGCGATCGGGGCGAACGTCCGGACCACGGGGACGAAACGCGCCAGGATCACCGCGAGGGCGCCGTACTTGTGGAAGAACGCGTTCGTCCGGTCGACGTTCGCCTTCGAGAACAGTCCGCTGTCCTTGCGTTCGAAGATCGGCGGCCCGGCCTTCTTGCCGATGTAGTAGCCGAGCTCACCGCCGAGGAACGCCGCGGCGCCTATCATCAGCGCGACGACCCAGATCAGGATCCCGCCGATTTGACCGTCGCGGTCGAAGGCGAACAGGCCGGTGATGACGAGCAGGCTGTCGCCCGGGAAGATGAACCCGATCAGCAGCCCGGTCTCGGCGAAGATGATGGCGCACACGACGAGCACGGCGAAGGCCCCGAAGTGGTCGAGGATGTACTGCGGATCCAGCCAGGGGATCAGGGCGAGTGCGACGGAGTGCATGGTTCTTCCGGTCGGCGGGCGAGGGCGGATGGAGCACCCGCCGGACCGAGGGTACCGTGCGGGCGTGTCGGGGCCGTCCGTCGGAGGGCTGACGTCCGACGCGACCCGGTGCGCCAGCCCGCAGGCCGTCCGGTGCGGAAGGAGGGACTCGAACCCTCACGCCGGAGCACAGGAACCTAAATCCTGCGTGTCTACCAATTCCACCACTCCCGCTGGCCGACCCAGTGTACGCAGCGGGGCGGGTGGCGGAGGTGGGGCGGGCCTCCCGGCTGGTGGGCGACCCCGGAGCGGGCCGGTCAGCGCAACGTGCGCGGGAGGTACCGCGGCACGTACCGGAGCAGGATGCCCGCGCCGACCAGGCCGAGCACGCCCATCACGCCGCTGGCGACCGCGATGGTCGCCAGCGCCGTGACGCCCGAGATGACGAGCGGTGCGGCAGCCGACCCGAGGTCCCCGGTGAACCGCCAGGCGCCGAGGAACGGAGCCGGCCGGTCCGCGGGTGCCAGGTCGGCGCCGAGCGTCATGAGGATGCCGGAGCCGACGCCGTTCGCCAGGGACATGGCCATCGCGACCGCGATGAACCAGCCGACGCGGGCGTCGAGGTGGTCGCTCCAGGCGAGCAGGAAGTAGCAGATGCTCAGGCCGAGCATGCAGGGCAGCGCGCTCGCCAGGCGTCCCCAGCGGTCCATGATCTGCCCGCTCGTGTAGAACAGCGCGAAGTCGACGGCACCGGCGATGCCGATGACCAGGGCGGCGGTGGAGTCGTCGAGCCCGACGCTGACGGCCCAGAGCGGCAGGATCACCTGCCGTCCGGCGCGCATGGCGCCGATCAGCGCGGCGCCGCTGCCCAGGCGGACGAGGACCCGGTGGTGGGCGCGGATGGTCTGGAAGAGGCCCTGCGACTCATCCTTGACGAACTGCTCGCCCTCGAGCGCGGCGGTCGCGGGGTCCGTCGCGTGGTCGGCTGCGGTCGCGGTCGCGGTCGCGGTCGGCCGGGAGGCGCGGGTCGGCCGCTGCAGACCGCGCACGCCCGTCGCGGGGTCGCGGATGACGAGCAGCACGACGGCGGCACCGAGGCAGCAGACGACGTGGACCCAGAACGCGCTCTGTGTCGTGCCGGTGAGGTGGATGACGCCGGCCGCGAGGAACGGACCGACGAAGTACCCGAACCGGAACACCCCGCCGAGGCTCGAGAGCGCGCGGGCCCGGATCCGCAGCGGGATCGCGGTCGTCATGTACGCGTGTCGGGCGAGCGCGAAGACCGCGGTGGACAGGCCGACCAGGAACACGCCGAGGGCCAGGACCAGGGGGTTCGGGGCGACCGTGCAGACGAGCAGTCCGACCACCGAGACGACGGCGGCGCCGATCATCGCGTTGCGCTCGCCGATCCGCGCGACGACGACGCCCGAGGGCACGTCGCCGATGAGCTCCCCGACCAGGATCAGCGAGGCGACGAACCCGGCGATCGCCAGGCTCGCCCCGAGGGAGTCCGCGGCGATCGGGATGATCGGGATGATCGCGCCCTCGCCGATCGCGAAGAGCGCGGCGGGCAGGAACCCGGACAGCAGGACGCCGCGGAGGTCGAAGGCGTCGTTCGTGGTGCTCGTCATCGTCGAGCAACGGTACGCCGTGTCGGAGTTACCCTGGACGCATGCGTGTTCTGGCGGCGATGAGCGGTGGGGTCGACTCGGCGGTGGCCGCGGCCCGGGCGGTGGACGCCGGCCACGACGTCGTCGGGGTGCACCTGGCGCTCAGTCGGATGCCCGGCACCCTGCGAACGGGCAGCCGTGGGTGCTGCACGATCGAGGACTCGATGGACGCGCAGCGCGCCGCCTCGGCCCTGGGGATCCCGTACTACGTGTGGGACTTCTCGGCGCGGTTCAAGGAGGACGTCGTCGACGACTTCGTGGCCGAGTACCAGGCCGGCCGCACCCCGAACCCCTGCATGCGCTGCAACGAGCGGATCAAGTTCGCGGCCCTGCTCGAGAAGGCCCTGGCCCTGGGGTTCGACGCCGTCGCGACCGGGCACTACGCCTCGATCGTGACCGCGCCGGACGGCTCACGTGAACTGCACCGCTCGGCGGCGTGGGCGAAGGACCAGTCCTACGTGCTCGGTGTGCTGACGGCGGAGCAGCTGCAGCACGCGATGTTCCCGCTCGGAGCCACCCCGTCCAAGGACGAGGTCCGTGCCGAAGCCGCCGCGCGCGGGCTCACCGTGGCGCAGAAGCCGGACTCGTACGACATCTGCTTCATCCCCGACGGCGACACCCGCGGCTGGCTCGCCGACCGCGTGGGCAGCGAGACCGGTGACGTCGTCGAGCGTGACGGCACGGTCGTCGGCAGCCACGACGGCGCCCACGGCTACACGGTCGGGCAGCGCCGGGGTCTCGCGCTCGGACGCCCCGCGGCGGACGGCAAGCCCCGCTTCGTGCTCGAGATCCGCCCGAAGGACAACACCGTCGTCGTCGGGCCGAAGGAAGCGCTCGACGTCGCCTCGCTCTCCGGCACCCGGTACACCTGGGCCGGCGCGGCACCGGCGGATCCGTCGACCCCGTTCCGCTGCGACGTGCAGATCCGGGCGCACGCCGACCCGGAGCCCGCGACCGCACACGTCGAGGACGGCGCGCTCGTGGTCGTCCCGGACGAGCCGCTGTCCGGCGTCGCCCCCGGGCAGACCGCCGTCGTGTACGTCGGCACCCGGGTGCTCGGCCAGTGCACCATCGACACGACGGTGTCTGCAGCGCCCGTGCCGGCCTGACGACCCCGTCCCGGCCTGACGACCCTGCCTCGGCCGCTGCGACCGGGGTCGGTGGCGCACGGTAGAACTGACACATGAGCGACACCGACGCGACCTTCGAGACCATCGACCCCGCAGGCCTCGACGCCGCGCAGGCCGCTCGTGAGGTCGACCGGCTGCGCGCCCGACTGAACGAACTGCGGCACGCCTACTACGAAGGCAACGGCTCGCCCGCGTCCGACGCCGAATACGACACGATGATGCACCGGCTGGACGCGATCGAGCAGCGGTTCCCGGAACTCCTGACCGAGGACAGCCCGACGCAGACGGTCGGCGGGCAGGCGCAGACCACGCAGTTCGCCCCGGTCGAGCACGCCGAGCGGATGCTGAGCCTCGACAACGTCTTCAGCCCCGAGGAACTGACCGACTGGGCGCTCAAGGTCCAGCGGGACGCCGGTGCCGAGCGGGTCCGCTTCCTGTCCGAGCTGAAGATCGACGGGCTCGCCATCAACCTGCGGTACGAGCACGGTCGGCTCGTCTCGGCGGCCACCCGTGGTGACGGTGTGGTGGGCGAGGACGTCACCGGCAACGTCCGGACGATGGGCACGATCCCGGACCGGCTCGCCGGCAGCGGGCACCCGCCCCTGGTGGAGGTCCGTGGCGAGATCTTCTTCCCGGTCGCGCAGTTCGACGAGCTGAACGCCCGGCAGCGCGACGCCGGCGAGCGGGTGTTCGCGAACCCGCGGAACGCCGCCGCCGGGTCGCTCCGCCAGAAGGAGGAGGGCAAGTCCGCAGGCAAGCGCGAGCTGATGGTCGACCGCCTCCGACGCCTCCGGATGCTCGTGCACGGCATCGGGGCCTGGCCGGTCGCCGAACTCGAGCGCGACACCGACGTCCGCGCCCAGTCCGAGGTCTACGAGCTGCTCCACGAGTGGGGCCTGCCGACCGGCACGCACCACCGCGTGTTCGACTCGGTGGAGGAGGTCCTGGGCTTCGTCAAGGACTACGGCGAGCGTCGCTCCGCGGTCGAGCACCAGATCGACGGCATCGTCATCAAGGTCGACGACCTCGGGCTGCACGAGGAACTCGGGTCGACCAGCCGGGCCCCGCGCTGGGCGATCGCCTACAAGTACCCGCCGGAAGAGGTCCACACGAAGCTGCTCGACATCGTCGTCAGTGTCGGCCGTACCGGTCGGGCCACCCCCTTCGCCGCGATGGAGCCGGCCGAGGTCGCCGGGTCCGTCGTCCGCCAGGCCACCCTGCACAACCAGCAGGTGGTGAAGGCGAAGGGTGTCCTGATCGGCGACACCGTCGTGCTCCGCAAGGCCGGCGACGTGATCCCCGAGGTCCTCGGCCCGGTGGTCGAGCTCCGCGACGGCACCGAGCGCGAGTTCGTGATGCCGACCGACTGCCCGGAGTGCGGCACCCCGCTCCGCCCGGCGAAGGAGGGCGACATCGACCTCCGCTGCCCGAACGCCGAGAGCTGCCCGGCGCAGGTGCGCGGCCGGGTCGAGCACATCGCCTCCCGCGGTTCGCTCGACATCGAGGGCCTGGGCGAGGTGGCCGCCGCCGCGCTCACCCAGCCGGTGTTCCCGGAGACCCCGCCGCTGGTGACCGAGGCCGGGTTGTTCGACCTGACGCTGGAGGACATCGTCCCGATCGAGGTCGTCGTCCGGGACGCCGAGACCGGCATGGAGAAGACCGAGGACGGCGGCGCCCCGAAGCGCGTGACCCCGTTCAGCCGGGCGCGGAAGAAGACCGACCCGCCGTTCGACCCGGAGGCCCGCGGTGCGGACTACACGGGCGAGCCGAGCCGGTACCCGTCCAAGAACGCGTTCGAGATGCTCGCGAACATCGACGCCGCGAAGACGAAACCGTTGTGGCGCATCCTGGTCGGCCTGAACATCCGCCACGTCGGACCCGTCGCGGCCCGGGCGCTCGCGAACCACTTCGGGTCGCTCGACGCGATCCGGTCGTCCTCGCGCGACGAACTCGCCGCGGTGGACGGGGTCGGCGGGATCATCGCCGACGCGCTGCTCGACTGGTTCGAGGTCGACTGGCACCGCGAGATCATCGACCGCTGGACGGCCGCGGGCGTGCAGCTGACGACGCCCGGACACCCCGGGCCGGGGGCTGCGACCGAAGCGGGCGGTGTGCTCGCGGGGGTCACCGTCGTCGCGACCGGCTCGCTCGAGGGCTTCAGCCGCGAGGGCGCGCAAGAGGCGATCATCGCCGCCGGTGGGAAGGCCGCGTCGAGCGTCAGCAAGAAGACGGACTTCGTCGCCGCGGGCCCGGGTGCCGGCTCGAAGCTGACGAAGGCGGAGCAGCTCGGACTGCGGATCATCGACGCCGAGCAGTTCGCGCTGCTCGTGACCGAGGGGCCGGCCGCGCTCGGCGATCCGGCACCCGCCGAAGCCGAGCCCGCTGCCGCGCCGGACGCCGCCCAGCCCGAGCCCACGCCGGACGCCGCCCGGCCTGAGCCCGCGCCGGACGCCGCCGAGCCGCAGTAGGGTGCGATGCACGGCCGCGCGCGAAGCGGCCCCTGCGACGCACCCCGGTGTGACCCCAGTTCGGGGGTCATGTTGCATCCCGCATGACCCCCGAAGGGCCGGATCTCCCTAAGCTCGACAGAGCATCACCTGTCGTCTGCAGGGGAACGACAGGCTGGCCTTCCCGGGGGAGACCCGTTTGCTGATCATCGCCGCGGCTCTGTTGACCGCCTCGATCCACTCGCTGGGAGTCGTCGAGGCCCCCGCCGTGCCCGCTTCCGTCGTCGCGTCGACCGCCGTCGGGACTCCTGGACCCCGAGCGTCCGACCACGTGTCCGGACCGGCCGTCGAGGCGCTCGCCGTCGCCTCCGGGCAGCGCTGGTTGGACGCCCTCGAGACCGCGGCACCGCTCACCCTGCAGGCCGCCGATGACGACTCGCGTGTGACCGCGACCGCGATGGACGACCCGCCCAGCACCAACCTCGTGGCGAACTGGTGGCGCGGGTTGTCGCCGGCGTCGCAGACGGTCCTGACCGACGACGCCCCCGTCGTGATCGGCAACCTCGACGGCGTGCCGTACGACGTCCGGGACGTCGCGAACCGGGCATCCCTCGCCGCCGGACTGGCCGACCCGGGCACGTCGACCTCGCTCGCGTCGATGCTCGGGCAGGTGCGGCAGTCGCTGGAGCAGACCCCGGACGACCCGCGGAAGTACCTCGTCACGCTCGACACCCGGGGCAGCGGCCGGTGCGCGATCTCGGTCGGCGACCTGGACACCGCCGGCGACGTCTCGGTCGTGGTGCCCGGCATCTTCTTCTCGGTCAACGGCCAGATGGTGGACTTCACCGCGACGGCCGGGGACGTGTTCCGCGAGCAGGCCACCCTCGCGCCGGTGGCCGCCCCCGCGAACGGCCCGGGCATCGCGGTCGTCGCGTGGATGGGGTACCGCACGCCCGGCATCTCGAACTTCATGTCGCTCGAACTCGCCCACCTCGGCGCCGACCGGCTGGTCCGGACCCTCGACGGCATCCGGGCGGTCCGGAACGACCACGAACCGCGGCTCGGGGTCGTGGCGCACTCGTACGGGTCGACCACGGCGATGATCGCGCTGTCGTCCGGACGCACCCGGGTGGACAGCCTGACCATGCTCGGTTCTCCGGGCAGCGCCGTCACCTCCGTCGACGAGCTCGGTGTCCCGCACGGTCAGGTCTACGTCGGTGGCGCGCACTGGGACCCGGTCGCGGGCACCGGCTTCTTCGGCACCGACCCCGGGCGGACCTCGTTCGGCGCGGCGGCGCTCGACCTGGCCGGCGGGAGCGACCCAGCGGACGCCGGGGACGTCTTCCGGCAGCCGTTCGGGCACAACGACTACCTCAAGCCCGGCACGGCGTCCCTGCACGACGTCGCGCTCATCGCGGTGGGTCGGGGCGACCTGGTCAGCGGTCGGCACACGCCCGGCGACACCCCGGGTGACGGGGTAGTCCAGGCGACGCCGGACATGTACCTCGTCCGACCGCAGGACCTCCAGCCGCGCGACTGACCACCGTCACCGGCGGCGGGACGGGAGGCTGCCCAGACGTGACCGGATCGTGACCGGACCGGCGCAGGGCCGGTGATGTGGGCCTCCAGGCCGTGTCGGACCACGTGGCGGAGGCGAGACCGTGAGCATCCTGTGCGGCTGTGCAGTCGCGCGACCGCGCGCAGCAGTGTGAGTACAGCCCGTCTCCTTACCGTGCTCGACATGCGAGTCGTGCGGTGGCCGGGTGCCCTCCTGATGTTCGTCGTCATGTCGGTCCTCGCCGGCCTGCTCGTCGCCGTCGCGGTGACCCCGGCGGTCGCCGTCGCGGGGGAGGGCGCGAGCGGCGCGGCCGAGTTCTTCGAGGACCTGCCGAGCTACCTCGACATCCAGACGCCGCAGCAGGTGTCCACCGTCTACGCGAAGCAGGGCGGACAAGAGGTCCCGATCGCGTCGTTCTACGCCGAGAACCGCACCAACGTGCAGTCCGGACAGATCGCCGACACCCTCAAGCAGGCGGCCATCGACACCGAGGACCCGCGCTTCCACACCGAGGGCGGGATCGACGTGGTCGGGACACTCCGCGCGACGATCGCCGACGCACTCGGCAAGGGCGTCCAGGGCGGCTCGAGCATCACGCAGCAGTACGTCAAGAACGTCCTCGTGCAGCAGTGCGAGCAGCTCAACGGCAAGGACCCGGCGTCCACGAAGAAGAAGGTCGACGCCTGCTACGACAAGGTCGCCGGCCAGTCGAAGGCACGCAAGCTGCAGGAGATCCGGTACGCGATCGCCGTCGACAAGAAGTACAGCAAGGACCAGATCCTCACCGGGTACCTCAACATCGTCGGGCTCGGCGGCCGTGTCTACGGCGCCGAGGCCGGTGCCGAGTACTACTTCGGCGTCCACGCGAAGGACCTGTCGCTCGTGCAGTCGGCGACCCTCGTGGCGATCCTCAACAACCCGTCGGGCCTGCGCATCGACCAGCCGAGCGACAAGGCCAACGGCTCGGCGAACGGGTACGCGCTGACGAAGGTCCGCCGCGACTACGTCCTCCGCCGCATGCACGCCCACCACGCGATCTCCGCGGCCGAGCTGACGAAGGCGATCGCGACACCGATCACGCCGAAGATCACCGCGACCGCCAACGGCTGCTCGACGGCAGCATCGAAGTACGACGCCGGCTACTTCTGCGACATGGTGCGTTCGCAGGTGCTCTCCGACCCGGCCTTCGGCAAGACGGCCTCGGACCGGATCGCCACCCTCGACACGAAGGGCCTGTCGATCCACACCTCGCTCGACCTCGACCTGCAGGACCACGCGCAGAACGCACTGTCGTCCTACGTGCCGACGACGATGGCCGGCGTCGACGCCGGTGGCACGAACGTCACCGTCGAACCCGGCACCGGCCGTGTGGTCTCGATGGTGCAGAACACCACGTACACGCAGTCCGACGCACCCACCCCGGGTGCCACCGCCGTGAACTACAACGCCGACCAGGCCGTCGGCAGCTCGAGCGGCTTCCAGACCGGTTCGACCTACAAGGTCTTCACCCTGGCCGACTGGCTGGCGAACGGGCACACCCTGTCCGAGTCCGTCGGGACGACCGAGAACACGTTCCCGCAGGACGAGTTCACGAACTCGTGCGCACCCCTCGGCGGGCAGCCGTGGAGCGTCGCCAACGCCGAGAAGGTGCCGTCGTCGATGACCGTGCTCGACGCGACCGTGGAGTCCATCAACACCGCCTTCGGCGCGATGGCGAAGCAGCTCGACCTGTGCGGGATCCAGAAGACCGCCGTGGGCATGGGGATCCACCAGGCGGACGGCACCGCACCGGACTCCAACCCCGCGTCCGTCCTCGGGACGAACCCGCTCGCACCGATCGACCTCGCCGAGGCCTACGCCGGGTTCGCGAACGGCGGCATCGCCTGCACCCCCACCACCATCGACTCCGTCACGACGGCCAGCGGCGCGACGATCCGGCCGACCCCGGCGACCTGCAACCGCGGGGTCAGCGCCGAGGTCGCCGGCACCGTCGACTGGGCGCTGCAGGGCGTGCTGAGCGGGAAGGGCACCGCGGCCACCGCCAACCCGGGCGACTCCGTGCCGAAGTTCGCCAAGACCGGCACGACCGACGGCGACCAGCAGAACTGGCTGGTCACGTCGTCGACGAAGTACACGAACGCGACCTGGATCGGCAACGTGCAGGGCCACGTGCGGCTGGCGAACTGGCCGTTCCTACAGGGCACCACCGGGTACAGCGCCAAGTTCCAGGTCGGCAAGCAGCTGATGACGTACCTGGACGGCGCGTACGGCGGCGGCACGTTGCCCGCTCCGGACCAGGCGATGATCGGGACGCCCACCAAGGCGAAGACCGCGACGCCGTCGGGCGGGTCGGACGCGCAGCAGGGGACGCAGCAGCAGACGCCGGGGACGGATGCGTCGGGCGCGCCGGCGCCGGCGACGTCGAACCCGACGACGTCGAACCCGGCGGCGCAGGCACCGGCGGCTGACGGCGCGGTCACCGGGGGCGGGGCTCCGGCCGGTGGTGCCGCTGCGGGCGGGGCTGCCGCTGGTGGGGCTGCTGCTGCACCGCCGGCTGGCTGAGTCGCGTCGCGTCGTGACGGTCTGGAGGCCCGGTGCCGGTCCGACGGGCCGGCACCGGGCCTCCCGACCGTCCTGCACAGCGGAGTGCCCGGCGCCGACCGTCCACAGCCGTCCGACCCCCGCGCGGCCCGCCCAATAGACTGGTGCGCATTCCACGAACCGATCGACGGAGCACCATGCCTGACATCACGAGCGAGCAGGTCGCACACCTGGCGAACCTCGCACGTATCGCACTCACGCCCGACGAGATCGAGAAGATGACCGAGGAGCTGTCACTCATCGTCGACAGCGTCGCCAAGGTCACCGAGGTCGCGACCCCGGACGTCCCCGCGACGAGCCACCCGGTCCCGCTCGAGAACGTGTCCCGCCCCGATGTGGTCGGCGAGACGCTGACCCAGGAGCAGGCGCTCTCCGGCGCCCCCGACTCGGACGGCGAACGCTTCCGGGTGACCGCGATCCTCGGCGAAGAACAGTAGGCGGAAGAACAGTGACCCACGACATCACCACGCTGAGCGCTGCCGCGCTCGCCGACGCCCTGGTGGCCCGCGACGTCTCGAGCGTCGAGGCCACGCAGGCCCACCTCGACCGGATCGCCGCCGTCGACGGGGACGTGCACGCGTTCCTGCACGTCAACCAGAACGCGATCGCCGCCGCGAAGGCCATCGACTCCCGCCGTGCGGCCGGGGACGTCCTCGGCCCCCTCGCCGGTGTGCCGATCGCCGTCAAGGACGTCCTGTGCACACAGGACATGCCAACCACCTCGGGCTCGAAGATCCTCGAAGGCTGGGTGCCGCCGTACGACGCCACCCCGGTCGCCAAGCTCCGCCGTGCCGGCCTGGTGCCGCTCGGCAAGACCAACATGGACGAGTTCGCGATGGGCTCGTCGACCGAGTTCTCGGCGTACGGTCCGACGCACAACCCGTGGGACCTCGACCGGATCCCCGGCGGGTCCGGCGGTGGCTCGGCCGCCGCGGTCGCCGCGTTCGAAGCCCCGCTCGCGCTCGGCTCGGACACCGGTGGGTCGATCCGGCAGCCGGGTGCCGTCACCGGCACCGTCGGCGTGAAGCCGACCTACGGTGGCGTCAGCCGCTACGGGGCGATCGCGCTGGCGTCGAGCCTCGACCAGATCGGACCGGTGTCCCGGACCGTCCTCGACGCCGCGCTGCTGCACGACGTCATCGGCGGGCACGACCCGAAGGACTCCACCTCGCTGCGACAGGAGTGGCCCTCGTTCGCCGCTGCCGCGCGTGACGGTCTGCAGGCCGACTCCCTCAAGGGCGTCCGGATCGGCGTCGTCAAGGAGCTCGCCGGGGGCGACGGCTTCCAGGCCGGCGTCACCCAGCGTTTCCAGGAGACGGTCGCGCTGCTCGAGTCCGCCGGAGCGGTCGTCGTCGAGATCGACGCCCCGTCGTTCGCCTACGCGATCAGCGCCTACTACCTGATCCTGCCGGCGGAAGCGTCGTCGAACCTCGCGAAGTTCGACTCGGTCCGATTCGGCCTGCGTGTCACGCCGGAGAACGGTGCCACGGTCGAGGACGTCATGGCGGCCACACGTGAAGCCGGCTTCGGACCCGAGGTCAAGCGGCGCATCATCCTCGGCACCTACGCCCTGAGCGCCGGGTACTACGACGCCTACTACGGCAGCGCGCAGAAGGTCCGCACCCTCGTCCAGCGCGACTTCACCGCCGCGTTCGAGCAGGTCGACCTGCTCATCAGCCCGTCGGCGCCGACCACCGCGTTCAAGATCGGTGAGCGCATCGACGACCCGCTCGCGATGTACCTCAACGACCTCACCACGATCCCCGCGAACCTGGCGGGCGTGCCCGGCATGAGCATCCCGAACGGCCTGGCGCCCGAGGACTCCCTGCCGACCGGCGTGCAGCTGATGGCCCCGCAGCGCGAGGATGCCCGGCTCTACCGGGTCGGCGCCGCGCTCGAGCGTCTGCTCGAGCAGCAGTGGGGTGCCCCGCTGATCTCACGGATCCCGAACCTGGACGCCGCACAGCAGTCCGCCGCAGAGGAAGGTGTCATCTGATGGCCAAGGACGCACTCATGGACTTCGAAGAGGCGATCGAGCGGTTCGAGCCGGTGCTCGGCTTCGAGGTGCACGTCGAACTCGCGACGGCCACGAAGATGTTCTCGGACGCGCCGAACTTCTTCGGCGGCGAGCCCAACACGAACGTGACGCCGGTCGACCTCGGGCTGCCCGGGTCCCTGCCGGTCGTCAACGAGCAGGCCGTGCGCTACTCGATCCAGCTCGGGCTCGCGCTCGGCTGCTCGATCGCCGAGAGCTCGCGGTTCGCGCGGAAGAACTACTTCTACCCGGACAACCCGAAGAACTACCAGATCTCGCAGTTCGACGAGCCGATCGCCTTCGAGGGCGAGGTCGAGGTCGAGCTCGCCGACGGCACGATCTTCCAGGTTCCGATCGAGCGCGCCCACATGGAAGAGGACGCGGGCAAGCTGACGCACGTCGGCGGTGCCACCGGCCGCATCCAGGGCGCCGAGTACTCGCTCGTCGACTACAACCGTGCCGGTGTCCCGCTGGTCGAGATCGTCACGAAGCCGATCGTCGGCGCCAAGGAGCGCGCACCCGAGCTCGGGGCCGCGTACGTGCAGGTCATCCGTGACCTCGTCCGCGCGCTCGGCGTCTCCGAGGCCCGCATGGAGCGTGGCAACCTGCGCTGCGACGCGAACATCTCGCTGCGCCCGTGGGGCCAGGAGAAGCTCGGCACCCGCACCGAGACCAAGAACGTCAACTCGTTCCGCGCCGTCGAGCGTGCCATCCGCTACGAGATCCAGCGCCAGGCCGCGATCCTCGCCGACGGCGGGACGATCACGCAGGAGACCCGGCACTGGCACGAAGACACCGGCCGCACCTCGGCCGGCCGTCTCAAGTCGGACGCCGACGACTACCGGTACTTCCCGGAGCCGGACCTGCTGCCCGTCGTCCCCGACCCGGCGCTCATCGAAGAGCTCCGCGCGAGCCTGCCCGAGGCACCGGTGGCCCGCCGCCGTCGCCTCAAGGGCGAGTGGGGCTTCGCCGACCTCGAGTTCCAGGACGTCGTCAACGGCGGCCTCCTCGACGAGGTCCAGGCGACGATCGACGCCGGTGCCGGCCCGCAGGCCGCCCGCAAGTGGTGGACCGGCGAGATCAGCCGTGTCGCGAACGCGCAGGACGCCGCGCCGGGTGACCTCGTCTCGCCGCAGCACGTGGCCGAGGTCATCGCGCTCGTCGAGTCCGGCGACCTGACCGACCGACTCGCACGCCAGGTCCTCGAAGGCGTCATCGCCGGTGAGGGCTCGCCGGCGCAGGTCGTCGAGTCCCGTGGGCTCAAGGTCGTCTCGGACGACTCGGCCCTGACCGCGGCCGTCGACGAAGCCCTCGCCGGGCAGCCGGACGTGCTGCAGAAGATCCGCGACGGCAAGGTCCAGGCGGCTGGCGCGATCATCGGCTCGGTCATGAAGGCGATGAAGGGCCAGGCCGACGCAGCCCGTGTGCGCGAGCTCGTGCTGGAGCGCGCGCAGCAGCAGTAGGACCCAGCACCAGCCGGCATCAGCCGGTACGACGAGCGCTGGACGTGCATGACGGGAGGCCCGTGGCGAGATCGCCACGGGCCTCCCGTCCATCCTGGGGACACGTCAGCGATCCGGTGACAGGATGGAGCGTGTCAGCAACGATCCGAGCCATCGGTACCGCCGTCCCGCGGACCACCCTCGGGCAGGCGTCGGTCCGTGACCTGTTCGCCGCCCAGCCCGGCCTCGGGAGGCTCGCCTCGCGGCTCGTCCCCGCTGCCTTCAACGCCTCCGAGGTCGAACACCGCCACAGTGTCCTGCCGGAGCTGGACTCCGCTGCCGGGCCTGGCGACTTCCGCGACGCCGACGGTGTCCTCACCTCGCCGAGCACCGGCACCCGGAACGACCGGTTCCGCGAGCTCGCCCCGCCGCTGTTCGTCGGTGCCGCGCGGGACGCCCTCGAGCGTGCCGACGTCACCCCGGCGACCGTCACCCACGTCGTGACCGTGTCCTGCACCGGCTTCACCCAGCCGGGCCCGGACCTGGCGATCGTCGAGGAGCTCGGCCTGCCGCGGAACGTCTTCCGCCAGCACGTCGGCTTCATGGGGTGCTTCGCCGCGTTCCCGGCGCTCCGGATCGCCGACGCGTTCGTCGGCGCCGACCCGAGCGCGGTCGTCCTGGTCGTCTGCGCCGAACTCTGCACGCTGCACGTGCGGAACTCCGAGGACCCGGACCAGATCGTCGCGAACAGCGTCTTCGGCGACGGTGCCGCAGCGGCGGTCGTGACGGCGGACGGCCCCGGCCTCCGCCTCGATGCCTTCACCACCATGGTCCTGCCCGAGGGCGCGAGCGAGATGGCGTGGAACATCGGTGACGAGGGCTTCGAGATGGTGCTGAGCACGCAGGTGCCGAAGCTCATCGGCGTGCACGCGGCCGAGGCCGTCGCCCCGCTCCTCGACCCGCGCGGCTGGACGCCGGACGACGTGCCGGTGTGGGCCGTGCACCCCGGCGGCCGGGCGATCCTCGACCGGACCCAGGATGCCCTGCACCTGCCGGACAGTGCGTTGACGGCGAGCCGCGCGGTCCTCCGTGACCACGGCAACATGTCGAGTGCGACGGTGCTGTTCGTCCTCCGGGAGGCCCTCGAGGCACGTCCCGCAGACGGCACGCCCGTCGTCGCACTGGCCTTCGGGCCGGGGTTGACGGTCGAGGCTGCGTCCCTGACGGTGGTCGGCAGCCCGGTCGCCGCCGCTGCCGCGAGTGGTGCGCCCGCCGCGGTCGAGACGGCTGCGGCCGCTGCCACCACGTCCGCCCCCACCACGTCCGCCCCCACCACGGCCGCTCCCGTCGGGGTCGGGGCGTGACCGGGCCGATCGACCTGTCCTCCCGCGCCGTCGACCTGCGCGAGCTGATGGACGACCCGGACTGCGACCCCGCGACGCTCGACCGGACGCTCCGTCGCTTCGCGCTGGTGAACGCGGCGGTGTCCGGCTGGCGGTCGGTGTGGCGCACCCACGTCGTGCCGGCACTGCCGCCGACCGGTCGGGCCCGTGTGCTCGACCTCGGCTGCGGCGGCGGTGACCTCGCCCGGTCGTTGGTGCGGTGGGCACGGAGCGACGGGTTCGACCTCGAGGTCGTCGGCGTCGACCCGGACCCGCGCGCGATCGCTGCGGCCGAGCGGCAGACGACGGCCGGCGTGACCTTCCGGGCGCAGTCGAGTGGCGACCTGGTCGCGGCGGGGGAGCGGTTCGACGTCGTCGTGTCGAACCACGTGCTGCACCACCTCGACGACGCCGAGCGTGGAGCGTTCCTCCGGGACTCGGCGGAGCTGGCTGTCGGGCGCAGTGTGCACTCCGACATCCGACGCTCGGTGTCCGCCTACCGGTTGTACGCGATCGGGGCGTCGTTCGTGTCGGCCGGCACCTTCATCCGCGAGGACGGCCTCCGCTCCATCCGCCGGAGCTTCACGGTCCCCGAGCTGGCCGCGGCCCTGCCGTCGGGCTGGCGTGCCGAGCCCGCGTCCCCGCACCGCGTCCTCGCCGTCCGCGGCTGACCCTCCGCGGCTGACCCGGCGTGCGGCCTTCCGCGAAACGCAACGTGGGCGGCACCACGCAACGGAGTACCGCTGCGCCGGACCGCCCACGTTGCGTGTTGCGAGGAGCTACGGGCGCAGGAGCACCTTGATGGCGCGGCGCTCGTCCATCGCGGCGTACGCCTCCGGGGCCTCGTCGAGGGGCAGCTCGAGGTCGAACACCTTGCCCGGGTCGATCGCCCGCGACAGCACGTCGGGCAGCAGCTCCTCGATGTATGCACGTGCCGGGGCCATGCCGCCGCCGACCGTGATGTTCTTCGCGAACAGGAACGGCATCGGCAGCTCCGGGTCGCCCGCGGGGACGCCGACGTAGCCGACCGCACCGCCGGCGCGGACGACGCGGAGCGCCTGGTCCATGCTCTCCGCTGTGCCGACGGCCTCGAGAGCACAGTCGGCGAGGTCCCCGCCGAGCAGCTCCCGCACGGCCGCGACGCCTTCGTCACCGCGGGTCTCGACGACGTCGGTCGCGCCGAACTCGCGTGCCAGGGCCTGACGGTCGGCGTGCCGGCTCATCGCGATGATCCGCTCGGCACCGAGGCGCTTCGCCGCCAGGACCGCGGACAGCCCGACCGCTCCGTCGCCGACCACGACGACGGTCTTGCCCGAGCCGACCTCGGCCGAGACGGCCGCGTGGTGTCCGGTGGAGAACACGTCCGACAGGGTCAGGAGCGACGGCACCAGGTCGTCGTCGACCGGACCCGGCACGACCACCAGGCTGGCGGCGGCGTCCGGCACGCGGACGT
Organism: Curtobacterium sp. MCLR17_032; assembly: GCF_003234795.2. NCBI lineage: Bacteria > Bacillati > Actinomycetota > Actinomycetes > Micrococcales > Microbacteriaceae > Curtobacterium > Curtobacterium sp. MCLR17_032. The sequence continues at coordinate 1,021,003 of NZ_CP126268.1, forward strand.
ACTCGGCCTGGGCACCGCCGAGCGGGTGGCCGTATGCGTCTGGCGTGACGCCGAACGTGGAGCCGTGGTCGCAGCCGCTCGTCATGCCGTGGGCGCAGGCCTGGCAGGTGCCGTCGTTGGTGGTGAACGGGGCGATGACGAAGTCGCCGACGTGCAGGTCGGTCACGCCGTCGCCGACCTGGTCGACGACACCGACGAACTCGTGGCCGATCGCCCGCGGTTCGGCCGTGTCGCGGACGCCGCGGTAGGGCCAGAGGTCCGAGCCGCAGACGCACGCGGCGACGACACGGACGACGGCGTCGGACGGGGTGAGGATCGTGGGGGCGTCGCGCTCCTCGACACGGATGTCGCGGGGGGCGTGGATGACTGTTGCGCGCACGGGGTGTGCCTTCCGTCGGGATGAGGGGGGACCGGCCGGTCGACGTTGTCCGGACGCCCGTCGACAGTACGCTCGTGCGGGTGGACGAGGACCGGTACGGCAGTGACGTGCTCTCGGGCGACTGGCGCTCGCGGGGTGTGCAGAAGGTGCGGCAGGTGCCGCTCGAGCGCGACATGGTGCTCGAGGACCCGGACTCCGGTTGGGCCGGCGCCGTGGTCGGGCTCGAGGCCGGCAACGTCTCGCTCGAGGACTGGAAGGGCCGCGTCCGCGCCTTCCCCTTCGTCGGCCAGTTCCTGCTCGAGGGTGAACTCGTCACCCTGAGTCGCCCGCAGGCTCCGGTCGGTCGGTCCGCCGCGGCCGCCTCGCCGGCTCGGTCCACCGCCACGGCCGGGAGGCCCGGTGCCGCCCCGGCGGTCCGGCACGCCTCCGACGGTGGTCGCCTCCGCACCGCGTCCGGGTCGTTCGCCGTCGAGCAGCAGCGCGCCCGGGTGGCCCTGCCGAGCCGGATCATGGTCGAGGGCAAGCACGACGCCGAACTCGTCGAGAAGGTGTGGGGTGCCGACCTCCGAGTGGAGGGCGTCGTCGTCGAGGAGCTGTCCGGCGTCGACAACCTGGCTGACGTGCTCGACGACTTCCGGCCGACCCGGGAGCGCCGCGTCGGCGTCCTGGTGGACCACCTCGTGCCGGGCTCGAAGGAGTCCCGTTTCGCCGACGCCGTGATGCGCGGGAAGTGGGGCGCGCACGTCCTCGTCGTCGGGCACCCGTTCGTCGACGTCTGGCAGTCGGTGAAGCCGGCGCGCGTCGGACTGCAGGCGTGGCCGACGATCCCGCGGTCGATCGAGTGGAAGGCCGGCATCTGCCAGGCGCTCGGGTGGCCGCACGCCGAGCAGGCCGACATCGCCCGGGCGTGGCAGCGGATCCTCGGGCAGGTGCGGACCTTCGCCGACCTCGAGCCGCAGCTGCTCGGTCGTGTCGAGGAGCTGATCGACTTCGTGACCGAGCCGGCCTGACGGGCGCGCCCCGCGCCTCCCGTCCGCCCTGCCCGCCCGTACCGCCCGCCCCGCCGCGCCTCGGCCAGGCGGACAGGATCCGTCCTGCATCCACCGAGTTCTGTCCGCTGCCCCGAGCCTCGGGCTGGATCCCGGGCGCGCCGCCTACGCTTGCAGGATGGACGGCATCGACGGACGCGTGCGGAACGCCGTCGACGTCTGGCTGCGCTGGCTGCCCCGCTGGCAGATCGGCACCGCACGCCCTCGCACCCGGATCTGCCGGCGCTGCACCGGTTCCCCGATCGCCGCGGCGGCCGGGTTCGGACCGGACGTGCCGCACCCGGTGCAGCACGCGCTGATCGGCCGGATGTCCGCCATCGTCGAGGACGCCGTCGACGACTACACCGCCAAGAACCTGCCGCTGCTGCAGCGTGAGCTCGAGCGGGCCGCGGCACGCAAGCGACGCTCGGGGTACCAGCCGGCCGAGGGGCTGTCGCCGGAGTTCCAGGGCCTGGACATCGACCCGCAGCCGGAGCCGGGGGAGCCGTTCCTGTTCACCCTCGGTGAGCTCGCGGGCACCGGGGCGGACGCCCAGGAGCCCCGCGAGCCGTTGTCGGACGAGGCGAAGGCCGCGCTCCGCCACGAGATCGAACTGTCCGACGAGGCCGCGCGGTCGACCGGCACGGCGGTGTGCCTGGCGCTGCTCGACCACCGGGAGCGCATCGCCGAAGCGGTCGAGCGGCTCGTCGAACCCCAGATCGCCGCGCTGGTGTCGGACATGTTCCGCGGGCTCGACGGTCCCGACGAGGGTCCGCGCGGCGGCCTCTTCTAGCGGACGGGCCGAGCAGCCTCCGGAGCCGTCACAGGGGGAGGCCGTCGGTCACGCCACGAGCAGCGCCGGAACGCCGAACCAGAGCGCTGCCGGAACCACCAGGACGAGGATCGCGCTGATGCCGATCACCGTGTCCGTGGACGCCGTCGGCCATCCGCTCCGCGCGACCAGTCCGAGGACGAGCGCAGCGACGACGGCACACCACGGGCCCAGCGCGAGGACCAGGACCACGGGCCACAGGACGAGGGAAGCACCTGTCCCGGTCGCGAGGACGGGGAGCCACATGACCAGCCACAGGATGAGCAGGACCCCGGCCGCCGATGACAGGAGGGCCGTGGCCACCACGAGCGGAACGGGGCGGCGGCGGCGGTGGTCGGCGGGCGTGGACACGCTCGGTCCCTACTGGGAGGAGTGTTCGGCGGCAGACGGGCTGCGCGTCTCGGACCGCCGAGACGACCGGACCCGCAGCACCAGTCGGGCGAGGAGCCGCCAGCCGACCAGGAACACGCCGAGCACGATCGTCGCCACGATGAGGAACGAGATCGGCAGCGGGTTGCCGTCGACGACGCCCTGCCCGGTCGCGACCCGGATCGCCATGCCGACGAACACGGTCAGGATCCACGCCACGACGCCGGTCGGCCAGATCGCGAGCGGCCGTGCCCAGGCCCCGGAGGTCACGTACGCGATGGCCCAGCCGGCCAGGAACGGGTACGCGGTCGTCCAGAGTCCGAGCGGCGCGAACGCCTCGCCGTGCGACGAGCGTCCGATGACGGCGAACGCCACGATGAGCACGACGTCGATGACGGCCGCGAGCCAACCCCAGGTACGAGTCTCCACGGCCCCATCCTCGCAGGCTCCGGCGGTGGTGCCCCTGGTCACCGCCGCAGGAGCGTCCGGCCGGAGACGACCGTGCCCCGCAGCGACCGGTGTTCGACGGCGCTGGCCGGGTCGTCGATGCGGGCGACGACGAGGTCGATGGCCTCGCGGCCGATGCGCTCGATGGGCTGCGCGAACGTCGTGAACCCGATCCAGTCGTCGGCGAGCGGACGGACCCCGTCGAACCCGGTCACCGAGACGTCCTGCGGCACGCGGACCTCCCGACGGGCGAGGGCCCCGCACAGGTCGAGCATGAGCCGGTCGGTCGGGCACATCACCGCGGTGGCCCCCGACTCGCGCATGACGTCGACGACGTCGGCGGCCAGGTCCTCGGGCGGACGCACGAAGCTCGCGTCGATGTCGATGACCCGGATGCCGCGTGCTCGGAGTCGCTCGACCATCGCTCGCGACCGGGCGTGCTGGGTGATCGCGTCGCCGATCGGCACGGTGAGCACGACGACCGCGGTGTGCCCGGCGTCGGCGACGGTGTCCGCGATGACCGCCCCGCCGTCGACCTCGTCGCAGTAGACGCTGGACAGTGCCGGGTGCAGCTCCGGACGGCCGGCGACCACGGTGGCGATGCGCGGCGCGAAGTCGGCGATCTCGGCCGCGGGCATCAGGCCGCTGCAGACCACGAGTCCGTCGACCCGCATCGAGACCAGGGCGGCGAGTGCGGACTTCTCGTCCTCGACCCGGCCGACGCCGGTGGTCGTGACGACGCGGTACCCGAGCTCGGAGGCCCGGCGCTCCATCACGGCGTGCAGTGCGGTGTAGACCATCGACGACGCGTCGCGCATGAGCATGCCGATCGTGTGCGTCCGACCGCTGACCAGTCCTCGTGCCATGGCGTTGACGACGTAGCCGAGTTCGGCGGCGGCCCGCTCGACCCGTTCGCGGGTCTCGTCGGAGAACCGTCCGGTGCCGGAGAGGACCCGGCTGACGGCCGACTTCGAGACGCCGGCGCGGGCGGCGACGTCGAGGATCGTCGGCTGTGCGCCACGGCCGCCGTTCACGCCGCCGCCACCGACGTCGGCAGGGAGAGGAGGACCATCTGGCCATCCTCGCAGCAGCCCGAGCCGGAGGCCCACCGACCGCTCGGCCACGACTCGGCAGCCCGCTGCCCGGAGTTCACCTCCCGGCGACGAGCGCGGTACCTGGAGTTCACCCGACCGCACCACACTCGACCCCGGTGCGGGAACGTTCCCACACCTCCTTCCCCCGAAGTACTGCCCCCACGAACCAGGGAGACCTCCGACGTGAAGACCCGAGTCCTCGCCGGCGTCGCCATCGCGGCCGCCGCATCCATCGCCCTCTCCGGCTGCGTCCAGAGCGCGAACGCCTCGAACGGCGCCGAAGCCACCCCGGGCTCGACGAGCCTGAACGTGTTCATCAGCGGCGACACGAACGTCCAGGACCTCTGGGACAAGTCGCTCATCCCCGCCTTCGAGCGGATGCACCCGAAGATCACCGTCCACACCAGCATCGACCTGCACGGGGAGCACGACGCACAGACCCAGGCGAACCTCGCCACGGCGGTCAAGGCGCACAAGACGCTGCCCTACGACCTGGTGGACGCGGGCTTCGTCACCACGGCGGGCAAGGCCGGCCTGATGGCGAAGACCGACGCCCGTGCGATCCCGAACCTGGCCCACGTCCCCGCAGCCACCCGGGAGCAGGGCGGCGACCGGGCGATCCCGTACCGCGCCTCCAGCGTGCTGCTCGCCTACGACACGAAGAAGGTCACGAACCCGCCGAAGACCCTGGACGACCTGCTCGCCTGGATCACGTCCAACCCGGGCCAGTTCGCCTACAACTCGCCGTCCTCCGGTGGCTCGGGCGGCGCGTTCGTGATGACGGTGCTGGCCAAGTACCTGTCGAAGTCCGAGCAGACCCAGATGCAGACGACGTACGACAAGTCGCTCGAGTCGAAGTGGGACGCGGGCTTCGCCGCGCTCAAGGACCTCGGCCCGTCGACGTACCAGAAGGGCGTCTACCCGAACGGCAACGACCAGGTGCTGCAGATGCTCGGCTCGGGCCAGATCCAGATGGCCCCGGTCTGGAGCGACCAGTTCATCACCGCGCAGAAGGCCGGCACCATCGGCAAGGACGTCGCGTTCACGCAGATCTCCGACCCGTCGTTCACGGGCAGCGCGAGCTACCTCGGCATCCCGGCGACCGAGCCGAAGGCCAAGAAGCAGGCCGCCGACGAACTCGCCGACTTCGTCCTGTCGTCCCAGGGGCAGCAGCTCGTCGCGAAGGCCGTGTCCGGCTACCCGGTCGTCCCGCTCAGCTCGCTGCCGTCGAGCGTCGCCGAGCAGTTCTCGAAGGCCGACCCGTCGAAGCTCCGCCTCGGCTTCCAGAGCGCGTTCCAGGCCGACATGAACGCGGCGTGGGACGCGAAGGTCCCGCAGTGACCCAGACCGTCCCGAACGGCCCGGCGCTCGACCGGGAGGCCCGTGGCGACACCGCCACGGGCCTCCCGGCCGTCCCGTCTCCAGCCCAGGGCCCCCGTCGGCCGACCGGCCGCCGCACCACCCAGGAGCGTCTGGCGCGCCGCCGACGCGTCCAGGGCCTCGCGCTCGTCACCGCACCGGTGCTGGTCGTCGTCCTGTTCGTCGGCGTGCCGGTGGTCAACGCGGCGCTGTTCAGCCTCGGGTTCACCGGCGGCCTGAACCAGGCACTCGCCGACATCGGCCAGGACACCGTCAGCGGGTTCTCGTTCGCGGTCTACGGCACGCTGCTCGGCAACCCGACGTTCCTCCGCGACCTCGCGGCCACGATCGGGGTCACGCTCGCGTCGACCGGGCTGACGATCGCACTCGCGGTGGTCGTCGCCGTGATCCTGCGGCTGCGCGGCGGGTTCCTCGGCCGGACGCTCAGCGTGCTCGCCGTCGTCCCGATCTTCGTGCCGGTGGTGATCGCCAGCTGGTCGATCCTGACGTTCACCGACGCGCAGGGGTTCCTGCGGAGCGCCGGTGCCCAGGTCGGCATCGACGTGCCGGTGTGGGGCTACACGCTCGTCGCGGTCGTGTTCGGCAGCGTCTGGACGAGCCTGCCGTTCGCCGTGCTGATGATCGCCGGGGCGCTGCAGGGCACCCCCGACGCCCTGATCGAGGCCGCTCGGGACGCCGGTGCCAGCACGTGGCGCGTCGTCTGGCAGGTGCTGCTGCCGATGGCCGCGACTCCGATGGTCATCGCGACGACGTTCACCGTGATCGGCGTGCTCGGGTCGTTCACCGTGCCGTACTTCACCGGCCCGAACGCCCCGACGATGCTCGGCGTCGACATCTCCAAGTACTTCCAGTCGTACAACCGTCCGCAGCAGTCCACCGCGATGGCGTTCATCGTGTTCGCGTTCGCCGCGGCCGCCAGTGTGCTGTACCTGCGGTCGACCGTGCGCTCGAACGCCCGCGAACTCGGGAAGGGACAGCGATGATCAAGCGCCTCACCGGCACCGCCCTGGTCTGGGCGACCGCCGTCGTCCTGGCCGTGTTCATCGCCGGACCCCTGCTGTGGTTGGCCGTCCGGGCCTTCGCCACGAGCTGGACCTACCCGAACCTGCTGCCCGACGGGTGGACCCTCAAGTGGTGGGGGACCGTGTTCCAGGACCCGTCGCTGGCCGTCGCCGTGCAGAACTCGCTCGTGCTCGCCCCGCTGACGGTCCTCATCGCCGCGGTCGTCTGCCTGCCGGCCGCGTGGGCGATCAGCCGCATCGAGTTCCCCGGGCGTCGGGTGGTGCTGGTCGGCCTGTTCGCCACGAACGCCTTCCCGAAGATGGGGCTGTTCGTCACGATGTCCGCGATGTTCACGGCGTTGAACCTGATGAACACGGTCACGGGCATCCTCATCGTGCACGTGCTCGGCTGCGTCGTGTTCATGACGTGGTTGCCCGCGGCGGCGTTCTCGGCGGTGCCGCGCTCCCTCGAGGAAGCCGCACGCGACGCCGGTGCCGGACGCTGGCGGACGTTCTGGTCGGTGACGTTCCCGATCGCCTGGCCGGGGATCCTCGTCGCGATGGTGATGAGCTTCCTGGCGTCCTTCGACGAGGCCCAGGGCACGTACCTGGTCGGCGCTCCGGCGTACATGACGATGCCGACCGCGATGTACTCGCTCGTCCTCAACTCACCACGCCAGGTGTCGGCGGTCTTCGCGATCGCGCTGAGCATCCCGTCCGTGGTGCTGATGACCCTCGCCCGGAAGCACATCATGGGCGGCCGTCTGGCGGACGGGTTCCAGATCCGATGACCACACGCAGCACGAAAGGCGACCACATGTCGGACGCAACGCTCCTCGCGGACCCCGCACCGGACCTCCAGGCCGACGGCCGGTCCACCGACGGCCGGACCAGCGACGACCGGACCAGCGGCGGCCTCGTCCTGCGGGGAATGACCAAGTCCCTCGGCGGACGCGACGTCGTCGCCGGCATCGACCTCGACGTGGCGAAGGGCGAGCTCGTCTCGCTGCTCGGCCCGTCCGGCTGCGGCAAGACCACCACGCTCCGCATGGTGGCCGGCTTCCTGCCCGTCGACGGCGGCACGGTGACGATGGGCGGCGCGGACGTGACCGACCTGGGACCCGAGCGCCGACCGAGCGCGATGGTCTTCCAGAACTACGCGCTCTGGCCGCACATGACGGTGACGCAGAACGTGGCGTTCCCGCTGCGGACCCGGCGGGTGTCGAAGGCCGAGACGACCCGGCGCGTGCACGAGGCGCTCGACCTCGTCGGCCTGACCCACCACGCGACCTCGAAGCCGACCGCGATCTCCGGCGGCGAGCAGCAGCGTGTCGCCCTGGCCCGCGCGATCGTCCAGGAGCCCGACGTGCTGCTCCTCGACGAGCCGCTGTCGAACCTCGACGCCAAGCTCCGCGTCAGCGTCCGCGACGAGATCCGGCGCATCCAGCAGCGCCTCGGCATCACGACCGTGATCGTCACCCACGACCAGGACGAGGCGCTGAGCATCTCGGACCGGATCGCGGTGATGCACGACGGGCGGATCGAGCAGGTCGCGTCGCCCACCGACCTCTACGCCCGCCCGTCGACCCGGTTCGTCGCGTCGTTCATCGGGTCCACGAGCACCGTCACGGGTGCGTTCCTGGCCGCCGTCCGCACCCCGGTCCCGGCCGGCGACGAGGTCCTCGTCCGCCCCGAGGAGGTCGTGCTCACCGACGACGGCCCGGTCCGCGCCACCGTGTCCCGCGTCCTCATGCGCGGGCACTTCGCCGAGCTCGTCCTCCGCTCCGGCGACGCGGAGCTGCGTGCCTACGTCACCGGCCCACCGCCGCCCCTCGGCACCGAGACCGGTGTCCGGATCGGTGCGGTGCTCGTGTACCGCGACGGCGTCCTGACGGAGGTCGCACGATGAGCGCCCCGGAGGTCGCCGTGGCCACGCCCGCGCCCACGCCCGCCAGCACGCCCGTGCCCGCGCCCACGACGGACAGCGGCGGCGCCACGGTCCGGATCCCACGGCTCGTCGCGCACCGCGGTGCCCCGCGGGTCCGGCGGGAGAACACCCTGCCGGCCATCGCGGTCGCCGAGGCGCTCGGCGCGGACACCATCGAGGTCGACGTCCGACGCACCGCGGACGGCGTCGCGGTCCTGCTCCACGACGAGACCCTCGGTCGGATGTGGGGCGACGCCCGACCGGTGTCCGAGGTCCGCTGGTGCGACGTCGCCCGGCTCGGCAACGGCCTGGACCGGATCCCGCGCCTGGACGCCGCGCTCGAACGACTCGACGGCTGCGGCGCCACCCTGCTCGTGGACCTGACGGACGCGGCCGACGCGGTCGTCGCCGCACGCACCGTCGCCGGCGCCACCGGGACCACCAGCGTCGCGTGGTGCGGGGCGCCCGCGGCGATGGCGGCCGTCCGGACGGAGTTGCCGGACGCCGACGTCTGGCTCGCCTGGCAGTCGCTCGAGCCGCCGACGGCCACCGACCTGCTCGAACTGACGCCCTCGACGCTCAACCTGGACGTCGCGTTCCTCACCCCGCGCACCGTCACGGCCTCGCACGCGCTCGGGCTGCGCGTCGCCGTCTGGACCGTGGACGACGTCGAACCCGCGCTCTGGGCGGCACGCCTCGGTGTCGACTCGATCACGACGAACGACGTCGCCGGGGTCCAGGCCGCCCTCGCCGCCGCCGAACGGGACGGCTGGCCCGAGCGGGACCGTGAACCCACCGAGACCGAGGTCGCCTCGCGCGCTCAGGCTCTCGCCCACCGCATCGCCCACGAGGTGATCGCGTTCACCCGCGAGCACCCCGTCAGCGAGGTCACCACCAAGGCCGACCCGGCCGACCTCGTCACCGACGTGGACCGGCTCGTCGAACAGCACGTCCGCTCCCGGGTGCGGACGGTCTTCCCGACGCACGGCTTCACCGGTGAGGAGTACGGCGACGCACCGGGCGACCGGCACCGCTGGTACCTCGACCCCGTCGACGGCACGACGAACCTGGTCAACGGGGTGCCCTGGACGTCGATGTCGCTGTGCCTCACCCGCGGCGGGCGTCCGCTGGTCGGAGTGGTCGCCGACCCCTGGCGAGGCGAGGTGTTCGAAGCCCGACGCGGCCGCGGGGCCACCGTCCGCGACCGCGCACTGCGACTCGACGACGTCCCCCGGGCGCTCGCCGGAGCCGTCGTGGGGACCGAGCTCGACGGACACCGGCCGTGGCCCGGGTTCGGCACGTTCCTCGACGCCCTGGCCGATCGCTCGTGCACGCTGCGGGTCCAGGGGTCCGGCACGCTCACCATCGCGCAGGTCGCCGCCGGTCGGGGGATCGGCGGATGCGTCTCCGCCTTCAACCCGATCGACCACGGTGCCGCGGTGCTGCTCGTGCACGAGGCCGGCGGGGTCGTGCTGACCCTCGACGGGCCGGTGCAGGACTTCCCGCCGGTCGGCGCACCGTTCCTGGTCGCGCACCCGGGGGCGGCGGACGAGCTGTTCCAGGTGTGGACCGCGGCGGTCACCGGGGGCGGGCCGGCGTCCTGACGGGGGACGGGCCTCCTAGCCGGGAGGCCCACGGCGGCTTCTGAGCGCACGCACAGTCAGTCTCGGCCACCGGTGCCTACCGTGGGCGGCAGCGGGCACGGTGCCCGCGACGAAGGAGCACACCATGGGATTCCTCGACCGTCTGCTCGGCCGCGAGGAGCGTCCGGAGCAGCCCCGCAACGGGACCGGTGGGGCACCGCAGCCGGGGTACCAGTACGGGCAGCAGTCGTACCAGCAGGCGACGGCGGCACCGGCCGCGCCGTACGGTGCTCCCGCGCAGCCCGGCCAGCAGGCCGGGGCCGAGGACCAGCGCGCCGTCGAGCGGTACCGCTACCTGCTCCGGACCGCGCCGCCCGAGCGGATCGAGGAGGTGCACGCCGAGGCGTTCGCCACCCTGACGCCCGAGCAGCGTCGGATGGTCTACGACGAGTTCACCCGCTCCGCCCCGGCCGGCGAAGCCCCGCGTGGCGACGACCCGCGGTCGCTCGCCCAGAGCGCGACCCGGTCCGAGCTCCGGCAGCCCGGGTACATGGAGCGCTCGCTCGGTGGTCTCGGTGGCGGTGGCGGTGGCTTCGGCGGTCGGCAGGGGCCCGGGTTCGGGAGCATGCTCGGTGCCTCGCTGCTCGGCACCGTCGGCGGCTACGTGATCGGCTCCGCCCTGATGAGCGCCTTCCTGCCGGACCCCGGGTCGTTCGACGGTGGAACCGATGCGAGTGGTGCGGATGACGGTGGATCGGGGGACACTGGGAACGGATCCGGCGACGGCGGCGTGGCCGACGGTGGCGGGTACGACAACGCCTCGTGGGGCGACGGTGGTTCCGACTTCGGCGGCATGTCCGACGGCGGGTTCGACCAGGGCTCCAGCGACTTCGGCGGTGGCTTCGACGTCTGAGTGACGTCCGTCGCTCCCGCCGACCCCGGTCGATCGGTGCACGTGTCCGGTCGACCCCCCGAGGGACGCAGCCGGTCACGAAGGAGCGACATGGCCATCATCGAGGCCTCCGGCCTCACCAAGACGTACCGTTCGAAGTCGGGGCCCGTGCACGCACTGGCGGGTCTCGACCTCGTGGTGCCCGAGGGCACCGTCACCGCGCTGCTCGGCCCGAACGGCGCCGGCAAGACCACGACCGTGAAGGTCCTCACCACCCTCGTCGAACCGGACGCCGGGTCCGCGACGGTCGCCGGCATGGACGTCGTCCGCGACCCGCAGGGCACCCGACGAGCGATCGGCGTCTCCGGGCAGTACGCCGCCGTCGACGAGAACCTCACCGGGTTCGAGAACCTCGAGATGATCGGGCGGCTGTACCACCTGGGTCGACGGGCCGCCCGCGACCGGGCGCGCGAACTCATCGACGTGTTCGGGCTCTCCGAGGCCGGCGACCGCCCCGTCAAGGGGTTCTCCGGCGGCATGCGACGACGCATCGACCTCGCCGGAGCGCTCGTGATGAACCCGCGCGTGCTGTTCCTCGACGAACCGACGACCGGCCTCGACCCACGGAGCCGCCTGGCGCTCTGGGGCATCATCGAGGACCTCGTCGCCCGCGGGGCCACGGTGCTCCTCACCACGCAGTACCTCGAGGAGGCCGACCAGCTCGCCGACGACATCGCCGTCATCGACGACGGACGGGTCATCGCCGAGGGCACATCCGACGAGCTCAAGGCGCAGGTCGGCGGCCACCGGGTCGTCGTCACCCTGGTCGACGCGGCCGACGGGGACACCGCCACCACCGTCCTCCGGCGTCACGGCACCGGGGACGTCGAGACGAGCGGCGACGGACGCACCCGGGCGGTCGCCGTCGACGCCGGACCCGCGGCACTGCAGCGGGTCCTCGCCGACCTCGGCACCGCGGGCGTCGCACTCCACGACGCCGGGATGCGGCGGCCGACCCTCGACGACGTGTTCCTCCGCCTCACCGGGCACGCCGCGACGGACGACGCCGGCGGGGACGGTGGGGACGGCGGCGGGGACGGCCGCCGGGGTGGAGGCGGGGACGGGACGGGCGCGGGCGGACCGTCGGGCGCGGGGGGCCTCCCCGGCAGGAGCTGGTCCGATGACCGTCACCAGCACGACGACCGGCACCGACGGCGCACTCGGCCGGCAGCTGCCCGTCGTCGTCACCGCACCGCTCGCGGTCTGGTTCGAGGACGGCTGGACCGTCACGAAGCGGAACCTCGTCAAGATCAAGCGGTCGCCGGACCTGCTCGTCTTCGCCGTCCTGCAGCCGATCATGTTCGTCCTGCTGTTCAGCCAGGTCTACGGCGGCGCGATCAGCGTGCAGGGCACCGACTACACGCAGTTCCTGATGGCGGGGATCTTCGCGCAGACCGTCGTCTTCGGGGCCACGTTCTCCGGGTCGGCGATGGCGCAGGACCTCAAGGAGGGGCTCATCGACCGGTTCCGGACCCTGCCGATGTCGGCGTCGGCGGTCCTGGTCGGGCGGACGAACTCCGACCTCGTGCTCAACGGCATCTCGATGGTGATCATGATGGCCACCGGTCTCGCCGTCGGTTGGCGTGTGAACTCGTCACCGGTCGAGTTCGTCGGCGGGATCGCGCTGCTCCTGCTGTTCAGCTACGCGTTCAGCTGGGTGATGGCGCTGCTCGGCATGAGCGTCAAGACACCCGAGGTGATCAACAACGCCTCGTTCATGATCCTGTTCCCGCTGACGTTCATCTCGAACGCCTTCGTGCCCAGCGAGACCATGCCCCTCGTGCTCCGGGTGTTCGCGGAGTGGAACCCGGTGTCCTCGCTCGTGCAGGCCGCGCGGGAGTTGTTCGGCAACGCCGGGTCGGCGCCGGTGCCGGACATCTGGACCATGCAGCACCCGATCACCACCGTGCTGATCGGGATCGCGGTGATGCTCGCGGTGTTCGTGCCCTGGGCGGTCAACAAGTACACGCGGATCAGCAGCAAGTAGGAGCTGGCTGCTGGCTGCGGGTGCTGGTGCTGGTGGTGGTGCTGCTGCTGGTGCTTGTGATGTTGGGCCGGGCGGCCGGGCGGCTAGCGGTGCAGGATCGCGTCGCGCACCTTGCGGCGCAGGACCTTGCCGATCATCGACCGGGGCAGGTCCTCGACCACCACCACCCGACGCGGCACCTTGTACGCGGCCAGGTGGTCGCGGGACCACGCCCGGAGCGCCTCCGCGTCGAACGTCGCCGGGTCTGTCGGGATCACGGCGGCGACGACCTGCTCGTTGCCGCTCTGCACGATGCCGACGACCGCGACCTCCTTGACGCTCGGGTGCTTGAGGAGCGTGTCCTCCACCTCGGACGGCGCCACGTTGAAGCCACCCGTGATGATGAGCTCCTTGAGCCGGTCGACGATCCGCACGAAGCCGTCCGCGTCGATCGCCACGATGTCGCCGGTGCGGAACCAGCCGTCCGAGGTGAAGACCTCGTCGGTGGCCTCGGCCTTGCCCCAGTACCCGCCGAAGACCTGCGGGCCGCGGACCTGCAGCTCGCCGGACTCGTCCGTGCCCAGCACCCGCGACTCGTCGTCCGGGTCCACCACACGGCACTCGGTCGACGGCAGCGGCAGGCCGATCGCACCCAGACGTCGGGCGTCCGACACCGGGTTCGCCATCAGCACGGGGGAGCACTCGGACAGGCCGTAGCCCTCCACCAGGAAGCCGCCGGTGCGCGCCTCCCACGGCTCGATGACGTCCTGCGACAGCGGCATCGCGCCCGAGATGCCGATGTCGATGCCCGCCAGCGAGACCTTCGTCGAGTCGGCGGCGTGCTGCAGCCGGGCGTAGATGGGCGGCACCGCCGGCAGGAACGTCGGCGGACGCTTCTTGATCGCCTTGAGGACCAACGCGGGGTCGAACGCCGGGAACAGGACGAGCCTCCCGGCGATGCTCATCGCGAAGGTGAGGCACAGCGTCAACCCGTACGCGTGGAACATCGGCAGCACCGCGTGCACGACGCTGCCGTCACCCGCGCTGATCTGCGGTATCCAGGCACGCGCCTGCGCGGCGTTCGCCAGCAGGTTCCGGTGCGTCAGGACGGCGCCCTTCGGGGTGCCGGTCGTGCCGGAGGTGTACTGGATGAGCGCGACGTCGTCCGTCTCCGGGCGCGGGTGCCGCTTCGACAGCTTCCGGGTCGACACCAGGTCGTCCCAGCGGGTCGTGCCGGACACCGAGGTCGTCAGCTTCGCCCGCGACTCGCGGGCCTTCGCCACCGGCAGCGACAGCGCCAGACGGGTGGTCCGGGGCATCGCGCGCGTGAGGTCCACCGACACGATCGCGCGGAGGGCGACGTCCGCCGGGAAGTCCTGCAGTGTCGCGACCGACTTGTCCCACGCGATCGCGACCGTCGCACCGTGGTCCTCGAACTGGTGGCGCAGCTCACGCGGCGTGTAGAGCGGGTTGTGCTCGACGACGATGCCGCCGAGGCGGAGGACCGCGTAGAACGCCACCACGTGCTGCGGGCAGTTCGGCAGGACCAGCGCCACCCGGTCGCCCTTCGTCACGCCGAGCTTCCGCAGGCCGTTGGCTGCGCGGGCGATCTGGTCCTCGAGCTCGGCGTACGTGGTCTCGCGCGTGAAGAACTCGAGCGCCACCGCCTTCGGGAAGCGCCGGGCGGACTGCTCGACCAGGTCCGGGAGGGACCCCGTCATCGGTTCGATGTCGTGCGGCACCCCTGGCGCGTAGGAGGCAAGCCAGGGACGAGGCGTGTCGGTGCTCACGTGGTCCAACCTAGCGGGCGGATCCGAGGGGTTGTCAGGGGGGGGGGGGGGGACTGGGTGCTGGTGCTGGTGCTGGGTGCCGGTGCGCGGGTGGTGCGTGCGTCGGGCGCGGTTTCCGGAGTGCGGCCGGGCGCGCTGTCAGGGGACCGACGGAGCATGAGGCCATGTCGTTCGTCACCGATGCGTTCCGCACCCGTCTCCAGGCCACCTTCACCGGGAGCACCCAGGGCAGCCCGGAGTGGGTGGACGCGCTCGAGCAGGGCACCGACGCCGGCTTCTTCGGCCCCGGCTCCGCCACCTGGTCCGTGCACGGCGGCAACCAGACCATCGTCGCCGGTGTCCGCGCCCTCCTCGTCCAGGCCCTGCACCCCGGGGCGCTCGCCGGGGTCGCCGACCACTCGCGGTACAAGGAGGACCCGTTCGGACGCCTCGCGGGCACCATCCGCTGGATCTACACCGTCACCCACGGCGACACCGCGACCGCGACCTCCGGCAGCGAGTGGGTGCTGCGGCTCCACGAACGTGTGCGCGGTCAGTACGTGGACGGCCACGGCACCGGACGGCCCTACACCGCCAACGACCCCGACCTGGCGCGCTGGGTGCACCTCGCGTTCACAGACGCGTTCCTCCGCACCGCCCAGCGTTGGGGGGAGCCGATCCCCGGTGGCGCCGACGCCTACGTCCGCGAGTGGGCGATCGCCGGCCGCCTGATGCACGTGCACGACGCCCCGGAGACCGAGGCCGAGCTCCGCGCGCAGATGGACGGCTACCTCGACCGCGGCGAACTCGCGGTGACGCCCCGGACCCGGGAGGTCCTGCGCTTCATCAAGAACCCGCCCCTCGCTGCGATGCTCCGACCCGGGTACCGCGCGCTCTACCAGGGCGCCGTGTCGACCCTCGACTCGAGGCACCGGGCGCTGCTCGGCATCCGAGCGCCGATGCTCGGCCCGATCGAGCTGCCCGTGGACCGCGCGACCGGGTTGGTCCTCGACGGCATCACCGGGGTGCTCGGCAGTCAGTCGGGCAGCGAGCGTGCGGCGTTGCGGCGGATCGAGCGGCTCGAGCGTGAGGCCGCCGAGGCGCGCGCGGCGGGTGCGGTCGGAGCGGACGACGGCGCGGGCGCTGCGGAGCGGGGTCTCGGCGCGGTCTGAGGCACACTGCGTCGGCGCGCGCTGTCCGACGTGCGACGCGCGCGCGTGCGGCTGCTGCGCTGACGCTGCGCAGGCGCAGGCGCAGGCGCAGGCGCAGGCGCGGCGCTGCGCTGCGCTGGCGCTCGACCGGCCGCCGTCATCTCGCATCGCCGAGCGCGAGCGGGCGAATTCGTCCCCGGTCTCCGTCGTCGCCCCGGGCATTCCGCCCGCTCACGCCGCAACTCAGTCCCGATCCGTCCGACTCCGACCCGACATCCCCGCTGCGTCGAGCGGGCGGATCTGACCGGTCCCACGCCCGGGCACCGCGGTGTTCCGCCCGCTGGACCCCTGACCGGTCAGCAACGCGATCGTTCGAGGACCCCGCCGAAGCCCTCGTCAGCGAGCGGGCGGAAACGAGCGAGTTCCGGCGCGCTCAGCCTGGTGTTCCGCCCGCTCGCCTTCAGCGGGGCCGCGGTGCGAGGGACGGCGGCCGGTCGACGCTTGCCGCGCCGCTCTCGTCAGCGAGCGGGCGAATGCGTGGCCGTCTGCGCCGAGGGACCGGGGGATTCCGCCCGCTCGCCGAGCGTGGCACTCGCGGCTCGCTGCGGGGAGCCAGCGGGGGACATGACGGACGGGAGGCGCGGAGCCAGCTGGCACCGCGCCTCCCGTCCGGATGGTGCGTCAGAAGCCGGACGGCACCCGCGGGGTGTACGCCTGCTCGAGTCGCGCGACCTCGTCGGACGTCAGCTCGATCGCCGTCGCAGCGACTGCGTCGTCGATGTGGTGCTCCTTCGTCGCGCCGATGATCGGCGCGGAGACGGCGGGCTTGCCGGCGACCCACGCGAGGGCGATCTGCGCCATGCTCGCGCCACGCGCCTCCGCGACCTGTCCGACCGCCTCGACGATCGCGCGGTTCGCATCCTCGTCCTGGCGGTACAGCGTCTTGCCGAACTCGTCCGTGTCGGAACGGGAGCCGGAGCCCTGGGCATCCCACGGGCGTGTGACCTTGCCGCGGGCGAGCGGGCTCCACGGGATCACGCCGACGCCGGTGTGGGCGCAGAAGGGGTGCATCTCACGCTCTTCCTCCCGTTCGAGGAGGTTGTACTGGTCCTGCATCGCGACGAACTTCGTCCAGCCGTGCCGCTCGGCGACGTGCTGCATCTCCGCGAACTGCCACGCCCACATGCTGGAGGCGCCGATGTAGCGGGCCTTGCCGGACTTGACGACGTCGTGCAGGGCCTCCATCGTCTCCTCGACCGGGGTGAGCGGGTCGAAACGGTGGATCTGGTAGAGGTCGACGTAGTCGGTACCGAGGCGCGTCAGGGAAGCGTCGATCTCGTGCATGATCGCCGCGCGGGACAGCCCGGCGCCGTTCCGGCCCGGTCGCATGCGGTTGAAGACCTTCGTGAAGACCTGGACCTCCTCGCGCGGGGCGAGTTCCTTGAGGAGTTCGCCCGTGATCTCCTCGCTGCTGCCCGCCGAGTAGACGTTCGCGGTGTCGAAGGTGGTGATGCCGGCGTCGAATGCCCGGCGGACGAAGGGGCGCGCTTCGTCGATGCCGACGCTCCAGGCGTGCGAGCCCATGGTCGGGTCGCCGTAGGACATCATGCCGAGGATGACGCTCGAGATCTCGAGGCCGGTGTTGCCGAGGCGGACTGTCGGGACGGTGGGGGTGTCGGACATGCGGGGTCCTTCCGTGGCGGGTGGTGCGGGGTGCGGGGTGCGGGCCTTCTCGACGGGTGCGTCAGAGGGCCTTCCTGCGGGGCGGGCGTGAGCGGGCGTTCCTGCGCGGTGTTGAGCGGGTGTGTGGCGTGGGCGGGTGTGTGGGGTGCGTGAGTGGGTGTTTCTGCGGGGTGCGTCAGGCGGGGACCCGGGCATCTCGCCCGGTCACCGCGAGCAGCCGGACTTGCAGGGGAGCATCGTCGTCCACCTGCACTGGAGCCGCGTACAGCCCGGTCGCCGCGAGGGACTGGATCTGCGGCTCGAAGTGCGTCCACACCGCATCGACGAGCTCGTCCGGCAGGTGTTCGTCGCTGCCGGTCGCGCGGGCCAGGTCCCACGTGTGGATCGTGATGTCGCTGGTCTGCTCCGCGAGGTACTCGCCAGCCTGCACCACGTCCGTCGACAGGTGCACCGGCGTGTCCTTCGGAGTGCGCTGCCACGCTTCGATGGCGGTGCTGGAGTGCCGTTGCCACTCGGCGAGGAGGTCTTCACCGATCGGTTCGAGGTCGGCTGCGGCCTGTTCGTGGTCGCTACCGGTGAGGAGCTTCGGGATTCATCGCTGCTCGTCGACCACGTGTGCGACGAGGTCGCGCGTCGTCCATTCAGAGTCCGGGGTCGGCGCGTCCCAGTCGGTCACCGCGGCGACACGGCGGCCGAACTCGGCCACGGCGAGGGTCTGCAACGTGATCCAGTCGGTGGACATCGGGGTGCTCCTGTTCGTCGGCGGGCGACGTCTCGACCTCAGTGTCGGACGTGCTCGTGTGCAGCGGTGATGCGTGCAACTCCGCGGCCAGGGGGCGGATTCCCTCGGGTGCGCCGGAGCGATCCTCACGGTACCGCTCGGCGTGACGGGAGGCGCTGGTGACGGACCACGCTGACGTCCAGTTCCGAGGTGGTGCGGTCGCGCGTGGGCCCGGTGGTGTGGGCGAGTGGGCGACATACCGCGGAGACGGGTGTGATCGCCCTGGTGTTCCGCCCGCTCGTCTGGACGGGGCGTCGCGTGGCGGTGGCTGGCGATGGCTGGTGGCCCGGGGGCCGGTGCGTGGCTGGTGACCGGGTCGGCGGTGGGCGAGTGGGCGACATACCGCGGAGACGGGTGTGATCGCCCTGGTGTTCCGCCCGCTCGGCTGGGAAGAGAGCGCACGGAGCGTCGCGGGTACGGCTCACGCGCTCGGCTGGAGGCGGTCGGCGGACGGCGGACGGCGAGCGCCGCTCGGAGTATGAGCGGCGGGATCAGGGGTCGTCGTCGGGTCAGCGTTGCCCGGACAGCACGAAGCCCCGACGCCGAGGGCGCCGGGGCTTCGTGTGGGGGAGAGGTCAGGCCGCCTGGAGGACGAACTGGACGTCGAGGTTGATCGTGACGTCGTTGCCGAGGGTGAAGCCGCCGGCCTCGAGAGCCGCGTTCCAGTTCACGCCGAACTCGGTGCGGTCGATCTTGGTGGTGGCCTCGGCGCCGAGCTTGGTCTGGCCGTAGCCGTCGGTGGTGACGCCACCGAACTCGGTCTTCAGGGTCACGGGCTTGGTGACGCCGCGCAGCGAGAGCTCGCCGTCGATGAGCATGTCGTCGCCGTCCTCGCGGATGCCGGTCGAACGGAAGACCATGTGCGGGTGCTCTTCGGTGAGGAAGAAGTCGCCGGTGGCGAGGTGCTGGTCGCGCTGCGCCTGGTTCGTGTTGATGCTGGAGACGTCGATGGATGCCTCGAGCTTGGTGTCGAGGGGGTTCTCAGCGGTCACGAGGGTCGCGTCGAACTGCTCGAACTTGCCCTTGACCTTGCTGATCGCGAGGTGGCGGACCGAGAAGCTGACCTCGGAGTGGGTCGGGTCGAGCTTCCAGGTGCCGGTGACGTAGCCGGGGATGGCGGAGGCGTTGAGAGCCATGGTGTGTCCTTCTTCGAGCGATGAGTCATGGGGCGGGCGCGGCATTGCATGCGCCTGCATCGAACCTGATCGTAGCCCATTCTGCATCGCTTTGGTTGAAGCGTCAACCATTGTTCACTGAAGTGTCGCTCATGGGCGATGTGGACCCGCTCTCCCCACGGTGAGGAGTCGGTGGATCCTGCCGACGAAACGGTCGACCGCAGGTCCGACGTCGTCCGCGGTCGCTCGGACCAGCCACCAGTCGCCGTCCTTGAGCAGTTCACCCCGAGTCAGGTCCTTCCGGAACGTCACAGGGTCGGACCGGTGCAGATCGCTCTCGTACTCGATCGCGACGCGGGCGTCCGGGTACGCGAGGTCGACGCATGCCACCCACCGCCCGTCCACGACGACGTCATGGTTCAACGCAGGTTGTGGAAGCCCCGCCCGGGTCAGCACGAGGCGCGTCCGTGTCTCGCCGGGGGAGCGGGAGCCGGTCCGGATCTCAGCGATCGCTGCGCGGAGCTTCACGACGCCGCGGCACCCTCGACGTCGGCGGACCGCTGCCACGAGCTCAGGGACCGTCACCCATCCGAGCCATCCCACGAGGGCGTCTCCGGCGACGATGAGTTCGTCCAGCGAGAGCGACGAAGCAAGAGCGGTGAAGGTGTCGGCAGGGTGCGTCAGCCGCACACCCCGGCTGTGGACGACGCGGACGGATCCGGCGCGTGCACGATGGCCGACCGACCCGCGGACCCGGAGCGCCTGGTCCGTCCCGATCGTCGTCACGTGGAGGCGTGGGTCGCGCTCGAGTCGACGGGGCAGGGGGACGCCGAGCAGCATGGCGGCAGTGGTGTGGCTGAAGACCTGATCGCCGCGCAGTCTCGGAGCGAGTGCCCGGGCGAGTTCGTCCGGTGTCCGGGGCTGGGTCGCGCATCGGATGCCGTGGAAGGGCCGGCGGAGGTCTCGGGCATCGAGTCGGCCGCGCGGCACACCCATGTGGAGCGCGCGGCGCACACGGAACGGCGTCCGGCGCAAAGCCTGGGGAAGCGGGGTCTTCGGAGACATGCCGTCCATGCTGGAACCGCACCAGCACGGCGGGGGCGGGGCGTGCCTCCAGTGTGGATTCATGTGGAGGGCGGCGAGATGTGCAGGAAAGGCCGCGCAACGCGAGCGGGCGCAATCGTGGGCGAGCAGGCCTGATCGAGTCCGCTTTCCGCCCACTCGCCGGTGGGGCACCCAGAGGGAGCGTGCGGTCTCGCCCGATAGCGACCTGGTCGAGCCCGCGCCCGGTGAGTGGGCGCACGCGGCGACGCGGCGAGCGGGCGACGCGGTGAGTGGGCGAGAACGTCCTCTCTGCGGCGGGTTCGCTCTGGTATTCCGCCCGCTCGACGGGGACGGGAGGGACGGGAGGGACGAGAAGGACGGGGCGCGGGGGACACGTGGGACCGGAGGGACGGGTGGGCTGGGGCCCGGGGGTGCACGGTCTGGCATCTCGCCCGTTCGCCGACCGGGCTCGCCCGTTCGCCGACCGGGCTCGCCCGTTCGCCGACCGGGCTCGCCCCTTCACCGGCCGGCCCGAGTGGAGCCGGCCGGAACCACACGGCGCGGGCACCACTGTCTGCTGTCCACAGGTACTGCCACGGCCTCCCGCGTGCGCGCTCACTCCAGTAGCGTCGACACCATGGAATTCAGGTACCTCGGCAACTCCGGTCTCAAGATCTCGGAGATCACCTACGGCAACTGGCTGACGCACGGCTCGCAGGTCGAGAACGACGTCGCCACCCAGTGCGTGCGGGCTGCGCTCGACGCCGGAATCACGACGTTCGACACCGCGGACACCTACGCGAACACGGCAGCCGAGACGGTCCTCGGCGAAGCACTCAAGGGCGAGCGCCGTCAGTCCCTCGAGGTCTTCACGAAGGTCTACTGGCCGACCGGCCCGATGGGGCACAACGACGTCGGCCTCAGCCGCAAGCACATCATGGAGTCGATCAACGGCTCGCTCGAGCGTCTGCAGACCGACTACGTCGACCTCTACCAGGCACACCGCTTCGACTACGAGACCCCGCTCGAAGAGACCATGCAGGCCTTCGCGGACGTCGTCCGCCAGGGCAAGGCGCTCTACATCGGCGTCAGCGAGTGGTCCGCCGAGCAGATCCGTGCCGGCGCCGCCCTCGCGAAGGAGCTCGGCTTCCAGCTCATCTCGAACCAGCCGCAGTACTCGATGCTGTGGCGCGTCATCGAGGGAGAGGTCGTCCCCGCCTCGAAGCAGCTCGGCCTGTCGCAGATCGTCTGGTCGCCGATCGCCCAGGGCGTCCTCACCGGCAAGTACAAGCCGGGACAGCCGCTCCCCGAGGGGTCGCGCGCCACGGACGAGAAGGGCGGCGCGGACATGATCAAGCGGTTCATGCGCGACGAGGTCCTCGAGGCCGTCCAGCGTCTCCAGCCGGTCGCCGACGAGTCCGGGCTCACGCTCGCGCAGCTCGCCATCGCCTGGACCCTGCAGAACGAGAACGTCGCGTCGGCCATCGTCGGCGCCTCGCGTCCGTCGCAGGTCACCGACAACGTGAAGGCAGCGGGCATCACGCTCGACGCCGACACGATGGCGCGCATCGACGAGGCGCTCGGGGACATCCCGGAGCGCGACGCGTCGAAGAACGTGTCACCGGCCAAGCGCCCCGCCTGAGCGGAACCCACCGCCTGACGGACGGGAGGCCCGGTACCAGCTGGTACCGGGCCTCCCGTCCGTCACGGGGTTGCGCAGGTCAGCGCACCACCACGAGCCCACGGCCGGCGAAGCGGACGCCGTCGGTGTCGAAGTCGGCGTCACCGAAGCTGAACAGCACCTCGCCGGTGGCGCCGACGAGCGGGACCTCCGCCGGGTCGTCGGACAGGTTCACGACGACGTGCACCGGTGCTGCCGTCGGGCCGAGCAGACCGCGGGTCAGCACGAGCCACCGCTCGTCCTCGCTGAAACGGACCGCGTTCGCCTCGTACCGGTGGTCCACGAAGGCCTCGTCGGTCCGCCGGAGGGCGACGAGAACCCGGTACGCGTTGAGGATCCGGGCGCCACGCTCGGAGTCGACGTCGGACCAGTCGAGCTTCGAGTTCGTGAACGTCGTCGGGTCCTGCGGGTCCGGCACGGTCGACTCGTCCCAGCCGTGTTCGGCGAACTCCTTGATCCGACCCTCGGCGGTGACCTTGCCGAGCTCCGGCTCCGGGTGCGAGGTGAAGAACTGCCACGGGGTAGTGGCGGCGAACTCCTCGCCCATGAAGAGCATCGGCGTGAACGGGCCGAGCAGGGTGAGCGCCGCGGCGATGACCAGGCCCTCGTCGGACACCGTCGCCGCCAGGCGGTCCCCGGCGGCGCGGTTGCCGATCTGGTCGTGGTTCTGGTTCGCCACGACGAGAGCGGTCGTCGGCGAGGTGCCGCGGTCGATCGGACGGCCGTGACGCTTGCCACGGAACGACGACCAGGTGCCGTCGTGGAAGAAGCCCTGGTCGAGGACCTTGGCCAGCGCGGTCAGCGGTGCGAAGTCGGCGTAGTAGCCGTTCGTCTCGCCGGTGACCGCGACGTGCACGGCGTGGTGGAAGTCGTCCGACCACTGACCGGCCAGCCCGTAGCCGGCGGCTTCACGCGGCCGGAACATGACCGGGTCGTTGAGGTCGGACTCGGCGATCAGGGACAGCGGCTTGCCGGTGAAGGACGAGAACGCGTCGGTCTCGCTGGCCATCTCCGCCAGGATGTGCGGGCGGGTCGTGTCGCGGATGGCGTGCACGGCGTCGAGTCGCAGTCCGTCGACGTGGTGGTCGCGGAACCACATCCGGACGTTGTCCAGCACGTAGCGGCGCACCTCGGGCTCCTCGACGTTGACCGAGTCGCCCCACGTGTTGGCCAGACCCTGCACCAGGTACGGACCGTAGAGCGGCAGGTAGTTGCCGCTGGGTCCGAGGTGGTTGTAGACGACGTCCTGGATGACACCGAGGCCGAGCGCGTGCGCGCGGTCGACGAAGCGGTCGTAGGCGTCGGGGCCACCGTAGGGCGCGTGCACCGCATACCACGCGACACCGTCGTAGCCCCAGTTCCACTCGCCGTTGACACCGTTGACCGGCAGGAGTTCGACGAACTCGACACCGAGCTCGACCAGGTGCTCGAGCTTGGCGGCCGCGGCGTCCAGGGTGCCCTCTGGGGTGTACGTGCCGATGTGCATCTCGTAGATGACACCGCCGCGGGCCGGACGACCGGTCCAGGCATCGTCGGTCCAGCGGAAGCGCTCCGGGTCCACGACCTCGGACGGGCCGTGCACGCCCTCGGGCTGGAAGCGGCTGCGCGGGTCGGGTCGGACGGCGTCGTCCCCGTCGATGCGGAAGCCGTAGCGCGCTCCGACGACGGGCAGGACGTCGTCCGTCGTCCACCAGCCGTCGTCCCCGCGTGTGAGCGGGTGCTCGGTGCCGTCGACGACGAGTCGGACGTTCTCGGGTTCGGGGGCCCAGACGCCGTAGCGGTCGGGACTGGTCATGCGTGACCCTCCAGGATCTCGACGTCGGCCTGCGCGTCGGTCTCGGTGTCATCAGTGCTGGTGCTGGTGCTGCTGCTGGTGCTCGTGCTGCTGGTGCCCGATGCCGTGCCCTCCGCCGCGTCGTGTCCGGCTCCGTCGACGACGTCCGCCGGTACGAGCAGCGCGACGGGGAAGTCGGTGAGGACCTCGTCGAGCAGGAGGTCCCGGTCAGCCGGGAAGCGCCTCCCGGTCAGCAGGTCCACGCGTTCCGCCGGAACGACGTGCAGGAGCGTGTCCGCCCACCCACCGACTGCGTCGAGGCCGACGGGCAGGCGCGTGGCGACCGTCACGGCTCCGCCACGGTCGAAGGCGACCACGTGGTCCGCAGCGGGGCCGGTCGCGTCGAGCGGGACGTACCGGGTGAACAGCTCCGGGTGGTCCCGACGGAGTCGGAGCGCGCGGCTCGTGACGAGGGTCTTCGCGGCGGCACCGAGGTCGATGCCGGGCAGCCTGTCCGGGCCGTCGTCGTCGGCGCCGTCGAGCGAGGCGAGGACGTGTCGGCGTTCGGTGTAGTCCACGGGTCGACGGTTGTCTGGGTCGACGAGTGAACGGTCCCACGCCTCGGTGCCCTGGTAGACGTCCGGGACACCGGGAGCGGTGAGCTGCAGGATCTTCGCGCCGAGGCCGTTGGACCAACCGGCAGCGTCGATCCGCTCGTCCAGCGCGTCGAGTTCAGCGACCACGTCGGGGTCGTCGAACGCGGCGTCGACGAGGGCGTGCATCTGCTGCTCGAAGGACTCGTTCGGCTCGGTCCACGTCGTGCTGTCACCGGCTTCACGTGACGCCTTCTCGGCGTAGGCGTGCAGGCGCTCGCGGGAGGCGGGACGCGCTCCGACGATCGCCTGCCAGAGCAGGTCCGCGAAGACGCCGTCCTCGAGCGGCGCCAGTGCGTTCAGACGATCGAAGGCCGCCGTCCACTCCTCGCCGAGTTCGGCGAGGACGGCGATGCGGGCACGGGTGTCCTCGCTGCGCTTCGTGTCGTGCGTCGTCAGCGTCGTCATGGCGTGCGGCCAGCTGGCGAGCCGCTCGCGCTGGGCGGCGTGGAACTCGTCGAGAGTGACCGAGAACACGCTCGGGTCGCCGCCGACCTCGCTGAGCGACGACAGACGCGAGGTCCGGTAGAACGCCGTGTCCTCGACGCCCTTCGCCATCACCATGCCGCTGGTCTGCTGCAGGCGGATGGCGGCCGCGTCGTCCGCGTCGGAGAGCGCCGGCGCGATGCGGTCGATGACGTCGGCCAGGTCGGGGCGGGACTCCGCCGCGACCTCGAGTGCCTCGATGAGGTGGTGGATGCCCTCCGGCAGGTAGGTGCGGTACACCTCGAAGCTCGCCACGATCTCCGCCACGGCATCGACGATCCGGTCCTCGGACACCGGGGCGCCGTCGGCCTGGACGGTCGGATCGACGACCAGGAGGCGCGCCAGACGTCGGACTTCACTGTTCAGGATGCCGTCGGCGATGCCACGACGGGTCCCGTGGATGAGGTCCTTCCAGGCGACGTGTTCGCCGCGGAGCCGGTCCTCCAGAGCCGTGAGGGGGCCTTCGCCGGCCGGGTCGACGAACACCCGGTCGATGAACCCGAGTGCGTCGTACCCGGTGGTGCCGTCCACCGGCCAGGACGACGGCAGCAGCTCACCGGGCTCGAGGATCTTCTCGACCAGGGTGTACGCGCCACCGGTCAGGTCGGCGAGGTCGTCGAGGTACCCGGCCGGGTCGTACAGCCCGTCCGGGTGGTCGATGCGCAGGCCGTCGACGAGACCGTCGCGGAACCAGGAACCGATGACGCTGTGCGAGGCGGCGAACACCTCGGGCTCCTCGACGCGGATCGCGGCGAGGGTGTTCACCGCGAAGAAGCGGCGGTAGTTCAGCTCCGAGTCGGCACGCTTCCAGTGCACGAACTCGTAGTGCTGTCGGGCGTGCACGGTCTCGACGTCGTCGCCGTCGCGCACGGTGCCGGGCGCGGTCGGGTACTCCGTCTCACCGACGAGCAGACGCGGGGGCTTGCCGTCCGGAGTGCCCGCGTCGAGGGTGACGGCGTCGAGCAGCCGGTCGTCGAGCACCGGGATGCGCACGCGGCCGTCGCCTGCGGCCCAGTCGATGTCGAACGCCCAGGCCACGGGCGACTCCTGGCCCTGCTCGAGGAGCGACCACCACCACGGGTTCACCGCCGGGGTCGCGACGCCCACGTGGTTCGGGACGACGTCGACGAGGACACCGAGCCCGGCCGCGTGTGCTGCCTCGGCGAGGGCTCGGAGTGCGTCGTCACCGCCACGCTCGGTGTCGACGTGGGTGTGGTCGACGACGTCGTACCCGTGACCGGAGCCGGGCTCCGCCTGCAGCACGGGCGACAGGTACAGCCAGTCGGCTCCGAGGTCACGGACGTAGTCGACGACGTCCTGTGCGGCGCTCAGGTCGAAGTCGGCGGTGACTTGCAGACGGTACGTCGAGGTCGGGTTCCGGCGGGTCATGCGGCACTCCCAGGGGTGTCAGAGTCGGGCGTCCCGGGGTCGGACGTCTCGGGTGCGGTGGTTCCGGTCGTCGCGGTGACGTTGTCGGGACCGGTGGTGCTGGCGGGGCTCGTCGTTTCCGGGAGGCTCGTCGTGCTCGGGACACCGGAGGCTCCGGGGGTCCCGGCCGCGCTCGGGGTCGCCGAGGCGGCGGGGTTCGCCGGAGTCGCCGCCGGGTGGTCCGGGTCGGACTGCTCGGCTGTGTCGGAGGACGGGTCGGCGGCGGTGTGCGCCGTGGTGTCGACGGGCGTCCGCTGGATCTCGTGCTCGGGCTCTGCTCGGAGGACGATCATCGAGCGGGCCGGGACGTCGAGGGCGTCCCCGGCTTCGAGGACCTCCTCACGCGCTCCGGGTTCAGCCGTGTCGATGCGGACCGTCCACCCGGGGGAGTACTCCTCGGGCGGCAGCGTGAACGTCACGACGCCGTCGTGGGCGTTGAAGTACGTCAGGAAGGCCACGTCGGTGACGCGCTCGCCGCGGGCGTCGCGTCCGCGGATGCCCTCGCCGTTCAGGTACATGCCGACGCTCTTGCCGAAGCCGGAGTCCCATTCTTCCGGCTGCATGGCGTCGCCGGCCGGCGTCAGCCACACCACGTCGGGCAGCGGCTCGCCCTCGCCGCGGCGGACCGGGCGTCCGTTGAAGTACCGGGTCCGTCGGAACGTCGGGTGGTCGTGGCGGAGCTTCACGACGTCGGCGGTGAACTGGATGAGTTCGTCGTCGGCGGTCGCCCAGTCGATCCAGCTCAGCTCGGAGTCCTGCGCGTAGACGTTGTTGTTGCCCTGCTGCGTGCGACCGAGTTCGTCACCGTGGGCGATCATCGGCACGCCCTGGCTGAGCAGCAGCGTGGCGATGAAGTTCCGGCGGCGCTGCAGCCGGAGGGCGTTGACCTCGGCGTCGTCCGTGGGGCCTTCGGCACCCGAGTTCCACGAGCGGTTGTGGCTCTCGCCGTCGTTGTTGTCCTCGCCGTTGGCGTCGTTGTGCTTCTCGTTGTAGGCGACCAGGTCGTACAGCGTGAAGCCGTCGTGGGCGGTGATGAAGTTGATGCTCGCCTTGGGCGTGCGGCCGTCGTGCTCGTACAGGTCGGCGGACCCCGAGATGCGTGACGCGAACTCCCCGAGGGTCGAGGGCTCGCCCCGCCAGAAGTCGCGGACGGTGTCGCGGTACTTGCCGTTCCACTCGGACCACTGCGGCGGGAAGTTGCCGACCTGGTAGCCGCCGGGGCCGACGTCCCACGGCTCGGCGATGAGCTTCACCTGCGAGACGATCGGGTCCTGCTGGACCAGTTCGAAGAAGGCGGAGAGCCGGTCGACCTCGTAGAACTCCCGGGCGAGGGCGGCGGCCAGGTCGAAGCGGAAGCCGTCGACGTGCATCTCGGTCACCCAGTAGCGGAGCGAGTCCATGATGAGCTGCAGCGAGTGCGGGTGCCCGACGTTGAGCGAGTTGCCGGTCCCCGTGACGTCCATGTAGTAGCGCTTGTCGTCGTCCATCAGCCGGTAGTACGCGGCGTTGTCGAGGCCGCGGAAGGACAGCGTGGGACCGAGGTGGTTGCCCTCGGCGGTGTGGTTGTAGACGACGTCGATGACGACCTCGATGCCGGCGCGGTGCAGCTCCCGCACCATCGTCTTGAACTCCTGCACCTGCTGCCCGCCGTCGCCCGAGGACGAGTAGTGCGAGTGCGGCGCGAAGAACCCGATGGTGTTGTAGCCCCAGTAGTTCGACAGCCCCTTGTCCTGCAGCGTCGAGTCGTTCACGAACTGGTGCACCGGCATCAGCTCGAGCGTCGTCACGCCCAGACGCTGGAGGTGCTCGATGACCGCCGGGTGCGAGACGCCGGCGTAGGTGCCGCGCTGGTCCTCCGGCACGTCCGGGTGCGTCTCGGTGAGGCCCTTGACGTGTGCCTCGTAGATGACGGTCTCGCCGTAGGGGATCCGGGGAGCCCGGTCACCCTGCCAGTCGAAGAACGGGTTGATCACCACGCCCTTCACCATGTGTGCGGCCGAGTCCTCGTCGTTCGTGGAGTCCGGGTCGCCGAACGTGTACGAGAAGAGCGACTGGTCCCAGTCGATGTCGCCGCTCGTCGCCTTGGCGTACGGGTCGAGCAGGAGCTTCGCCGGGTTCGACCGGACGCCGTTCGCCGGGTCGTACGGCGCGTGGACGCGGAAGCCGTACTCCTGCCCGGGGCCGACGGTCGGGAGGTAAGCGTGCCAGACGTGCGCGTCGACCTCGACGAGGCGGACGCGCTCTTCGGTCCCGTCGGCATCGAACAGGCAGAGCTCGACCCCTTCGGCGACCTCGCTGAACACGGCGAAGTTCGTGCCGCTGCCGTCGTAGGTCGCGCCGAGCGGGTAGGGGTTGCCGGGCCAGGTGTGCAAACGTGCCTCCAGGAGAGATGAACTGGGCCAACGTATCGGCGCACCCCTGTGATGTCCGCCGTTCAGGGGCGCACTGTGGAGCGTTCCCACTCTCCACAGCCCCTCGTCGGACAGGTCGGCTCCTCCCTCCACAGGCTGGACGACGAGCGGGTCCCTCCACAGTTCGTCCCCGCCCGTCCGTCAGCCAGTGCTGGCGGAGTAGCGTCGCCGCCATGACCAACATCGTCACGCAGATCGCAGACAAGGTGCGGCCCGTCGGCGTCGCCTCGAACTACGGCGACCCGGTGGAGGTCGGCGACAGCACGCTGATCCCCGTCTCCGTCAACTGGTACGGCTTCGGTGGGGGCTCCGACTCCGACGAAGACGGTGCTGGCGGTGGCGGCGGCGGGGCCGTCTCGCTCCCGGTCGGCGCCTACGTCCGCCGTCCCGGCCAGGACCTCGCGTTCGAGCCGAACGTCATCTCGCTCCTGACGGTCAGCATCCCGGTCATCTGGGTCGCCGGCAAGGTGCTCGTCAAGCTCATCCGCGCGCTCAAGAAGTGACCGCCTGACGGACAGGAGGCCCGTGGTCACGTGACCACGGGCCTCCTGTCCGGTGGGTACACTGCTTAGACACACACGGGAGTCCGCCAGAGCGGGCTGAGAGGGAGCGAACCGCGCTCCGACCGTCGAACCTGATCCGGATCATGCCGGCGCAGGGAGGAGTCATCGCGATGTCCACTGGTGCACCCACCACAACGTCCACCGAACGTCCGGTCGTGAAGCGCTCGCTGCGCTGGCGGGTCGTCGACATCGTCGTCGCCGCGGTCCTCGCGGTGGCCGTCGGCGTCGTCTTCAAGCTCTGGGACGTCGCCTACGAGCCGATCGGAGCCGGGCTCGGCCTGGTGCTCCCGGGCTCGCAAGCCCTGGTCGGCGGCGTCTGGCTCCTCGCAGGGCCCCTCGTCGCCATCGTCGTGCGGAAGCCCGGCGCCGCACTCTTCGGCGAGATCGTCGCGGCCTCGGTCGAAGCGATGCTCGGCACGCAGTGGGGCTGGGGGACACTGGTCTCCGGTCTGGTGCAGGGCATCGGCGCCGAGATCGTCCTCGCGCTGTTCCTCTACCGCGTGTGGAAGCTGCCGGTGGTCATGCTCGCCGGAGCTGCGACCGGGCTCGCACTCGGGCTGAACGACGCATTCCGCTACTACGCCGGTGCGACGGCCGCGTTCCAGGTGACGTACGTCATCTGCGCGATCATCTCGGGCGTCGTCATCTCCGGTCTCGGGTCCTGGCTGCTCGTCCGCGCCCTCGCCCGCACCGGCGTGCTGTCGTCCTTCGCGGCCGGACGGGAGCACGGGCGGCGACCTCGAGCCTCCGCAGCGTGACGACCGTCCCCGCTCGGATCACCTTCTCCGGCTGGGGCTGGCGCTATCCCGAGCGGCGCACCTGGGCAGTCCGCGGCGTCGACCTGGTCATCGAACCCGGTGAGCGCGTCGCCGTCGTCGGGCCGTCCGGTGCCGGGAAGTCGACGCTCCTCCGCGCCGCGGCAGGTGTCCTCGCCGATGATCCGGACGATGCGGACGACACGGCAGCAGCAGTCGAGGGGACGATCCTCGTCGACGGAGTCGCACCCGTGTCCGTCCGCGGGCGGGTCGGCCTCGTCATGCAAGATCCCGAGGCCCACACCGTGATGTCCCGGATCGGCGACGACGTGGCCTTCGGGTGCGAGAACCTGGGTGTCGAGCGCAGCGACATCTGGCTCCGGGTGCGGCATGCGCTCGACGTCGTCGGACTCGACCTGCCGCTCGACCGCTCCACCACGAGGCTGTCCGGCGGTCAGCGACAGCGGTTGGCGCTCGCGGGGGTGCTCGCGATGCGGCCGGGTGCGCTGGTGCTCGACGAGCCGTGCGCGAACCTCGACCCGAACGGTGTCGTGCAGGTGCACGACGCGGTCCGAGTCCTCCTCGACGACACCGGGGCCACGCTCCTGGTCGTCGAGCACCGCATCGGCACCTGGCTCGACCTGGTCGACCGGCTGGTGCTCCTCGAGCAAGGTGGCGGAGTCGTCGCCGACGGGGCGCCCGACGTCGTGCTCGCCGAGCACTCCGACGCGCTCGAACGTGGCGGCGTGTGGGTCCCGGGATCTGAGCCCACCCGCGGTTCGGCTCGGAGCGCGGGCCGCGACGCCCTCCGCGCTGCTGCACTCCGTGGCGCTGCCCTGCCCGACGCTGACCCCCGTGGTCCGGCCCTGCCCGGCGCTGCGCGAGCGGGCGGAACACCAGGGCTGCAGACGACTGGGGCGGGGGAGTTCCGCCCACTCGGCGTCGGCGCCGGCGTCGGCGTCGACCCAGACCCCGACGATGCTCGCCCGTCGCGAGCGGGCGGAACACCAGGACCGCCCGCCCGCGCGACCCCGGCATCTCGCCCGCTCGGCGCGGGTGAGGGCGAACGGCAGGCCCCACCCGCCCCCGGGGGAACGCTGCTGCTCCGAGCGATGGGCCTCGCGACGAGCCGGAGCGCCGGCCGGACCGCGAAACGGCGCGGCAGGGACCGGATGCAACACATCGGACACGACATCGACCTCGAGGTCCGGAGCGGCGAGGTGCTCGCCGTCACCGGGCCGAACGGCGTGGGCAAGAGCACGCTCGGCCTCACCCTCGCGGGACTCCTCCGTCCCGCTGGCGGAACACTCGAAGCCAGCTCGGACCTCCTCGGAACGAAGGGCGCGGCTCCGACCGATCCCGCTCCGCACTCCTGGTCCAGTCGGGAGCTCGCCGCCCGCATCGGCACCGTCTTCCAAGACCCCGAACACCAGTTCATCGCCGCCTCGGTCCGCGAGGAACTGGCCGCCGGGCCCGCCGCGCTCGGGATGCCCGCCGCCGCGATCGACGAACGGGTCACGGAACTGCTCGACACCTTCCGGCTCGACCACCTCGTGGACGCCAACCCGTTCACGCTCTCCGGTGGCGAGCAGCGGCGGCTCGCGATCGCAGCGGTCATCGCGACACGCCCGCCCGTCCTCGTCCTCGACGAACCCACTTCGGGGCAGGACCGGGCCACCTGGAGTGCCGTCGTCGAGCAGCTCGGGGCACTGGCCGACGCCGGGACAGCCGTCGTCGTGGTGACGCACGACCGCGATCTCGTCCGAGCGCTCGACGCCGACGAGGTCGTCCTCCACGCGGACGGACTGACACCGGCCGTGCCCGGCGTCCGGTCCACCGGGGAGTCACGGTGACCGCCCCAGTCACCGCAGCGAGCGGACGGACCGGAACCGAGCCTCCCGTCCAGCCCGGGCGTGGCGCGGGGAGTGTGCAGCCGGTGGCGTCGTTGCTCGGAGTGATCGCCCTCGGCGTCGTCCTGGTCCTCAGTCTCGACCTGGTGTCGGCCGCGACGGCACTGCTGCTGGAACTCGCGCTGTTGCCGGTGCTCCGGATCCCGGTCCGGACCCTGCTCCTCCGGACGTCGCCGGTCCTCGTCGTCGTCCCGCTGACCGGGGTGAGCATCGCCCTGTACGGGCAGCCGTCCGGGCGTGTCTGGTTCGACTTCGCCTTCGCGCACGTGACCGACGGATCGTTGCAGCTGGCACTCGCGACGATGCTGCGCGTGCTCGCCGTCGGCATCCCGGGCATCGTCCTGTTCATCCGATCGGACGTCACGGACCTGGCGGACGGGCTCGCGCAGATCCTGCGACTGCCGGCGCGTTTCGTCCTCGGCGCCCTCGCCGCGATCCGCATGATGACCCTGCTCGGCGACGACTGGCGTCAGCTCGCGATGGCACGGCGCGCCCGGGGCGTGGCGGACAGCGGGCGCCTCCGTCGCGGCCTGTCGATGGCCTTCGGCCTGCTCGTCGTCGCGCTGCGTCGAGCGACCACCCTCGCCGTCGCGATGGAGTCCCGCGGCTTCGGCGCGCCCGGCCGGCGCACGTGGGCGCGTCGCGTCCGGTTCGCCGGACCGGAGTGGGCGATGTGCGGCATCCTGCTCGGCATCGGCGCGGCGGCGGTCCTCGCCGCCGTCGCCGCAGGGACCTGGCGTGCCTGAGACGGACGCATCGGCCAGACCCGAGACCACCGGTGACGGACTGGAGGCGCGCATCGCCTCCGCCCGCACGCTCGCCTCCCGCGCGCGGTCCGCGTTCCGAACCGCTCGGAACAGCCGTCTCATCGTCCTCGTCGATGGTCGCTCCGGGACCGGCAAGACGACGCTCGGGAACGCACTCGCGGCGGAACTCGACGCGACCCTGGTGCATCTGGACGACATCTACCCGGGATGGGACGGCCTCCAGGAAGCCGCCGACGCCGTGGTGCGGGACGTGCTCGGGGTCCCCGCCGGCTACCGGCGCTGGGACTGGGGGAGGTCCGAGCCCGCCGACTGGGTGCCGGTGGATGCCTCTGCTCCGCTCGTGATCGAGGGCTGCGGCGCGTTGTCCCGTGCGTCGGCACCGCTGGCGACCTTCCGGGTGTGGCTCACCGCGGACGAGGGGGAACGGCGTCGTCGCGCACTCGACCGCGACGGCGAGGCGTTCGCGCGGCAGTGGGAGCGGTGGGCCCGGCAGGAGGAGGCGTTCATCGCCGCCGAAGCGCCGCAGACCCTCGCCGACGAGGTGCTGCGTTCGGAGGAGGACTACGCCCAGCCGAGCTCGTGCAGCCGTTCGTCGTCGATGCCGTAGAAGTGCCCGATCTCGTGCACGAGGGTCGTGTGCACCTCGTCCTTGAGCTCCTCCAGGGTGTCGCACTCGAGCAGGTGCTGTTTCCGGAAGACGACGATCCGGTCCGGTAGTTCCCCGAAGCCGTACTGGCCGCGCTCGGTCTGGGCGACGCCGTCGTAGATGCCGAACAGGTCCGAGCCGTCCTCGGGCTCGTCCTCGACCACGAACACGACGTTGTCGAGCCCGTCGACCATGTCGTCCGGCAGGAGGTCGAGTTCGTCGGTCACGAGCTGCTCGAAGTCCTCGGTCGACATCTCCATCACGGGAGGATCGTGGCACAGCTGACCGGACGTGTCCTGGTGGGCAGATGGCACCGCAGGTGTCGCCTCGGCTGGCAGCTGCTCTCCGCAGACGCCCCGCGGTCGCCCCGCGCGGATGCGCTGGGCCGATGCTCCGCGCATGACGAAGGCCCCCGTCCATCGGACGGGGGCCTTCGTGGATGGGGTGAGTAACGGGGCTTGAACCCGCGACCTCCTGGACCACAACCAGGCGCTCTACCAGCTGAGCTATACCCACCATGTGTCAGTCCGGCGAGCCGGAGCAACCACTCGATTGTAGTACATCCGGACGCCGGCCCGGACCACCATCGCTACTCGGTGACTTGGGCGGTGGTTTGAGGGGTCGCAGCGGACACCGGCTCCGGGCCGGACTGCGGCGCCAGGCGGGACTCCCACTTCGCGACGACCTCGGCGGCGATCGCCTTGACGTCGTCGCTGGCGGGCCCGGGCTCCGGGGTGAACCCGGCGCGGCGGTAGTACTCGAGCTCGCGGATCGACTCGAGGATGTCGGCGAGCGCGCGGTGGCCGCCGTGCTTCTCGGGGGAGTTGAAGTACACGCGCGGGAACCAGCGGCGGCAGAGTTCCTTGATGCTCGAGACGTCGACGCTGCGGTAGTGCAGGTGGTTGTCGATGCGCGGCATGTACTTCGCCAGGAACGCGCGGTCGGTGCCGATCGTGTTGCCGGCCAGGGGAGCGGTGCCCTCGGCGGGGACGTGGGCGAGGATGTACTCGAGGACCTGGTACTCCGCGTCGGCCAGGCTGACGCCGTTCGGGATCTCGTCGATGAGGCCCGACGTCGTGTGCATCTTCGTGACGAAGTCGTTCATGTTGTCGAGCGCCGACTGGTCCGGCTTGATCACGATGTCGAACCCAGGGTGGACCGGGTTGAGGTCGAAGTCGGTGATGACCACCGCGACCTCGACGAGTTCATCGACGTCGACGTCGAGCCCCGTCATCTCACAGTCGATCCAGACGAGGCGGTCGTTCGCGGCAGACATACGGCGATCCTACTTCCGTGGACCGACAGCCCGCGGCTCCTGTGGATCGGCAGCGCTGGTGCTCCGGGGCCGGCGCGCGGTGCCCGCTGCCCCGGGTCCGGGTCCGGGTCCGGGTCCGGGTCCGGGTCCGGACCCGGGTCGGCGTCGGGTCCGGGCGCCGTCGGCGCGCGAGAGGGCGGAACACCAGGGGACACCCACGTGTGCCGCTGCTCTTCCGCCCGCTCGCGGTGGGTGCAGGTTCGAGCGCCCGCACGGGAGGCCCGCAGCCGGTCCTGCGGGCGGTCGTCGGGCCTCCAGTCCGTCCCGGCGCGCGAGCGGGCGGAACACCCGACGCCCGGCGTGGCCCGCCCTGGCATTCCGCCCGCTCGACGGCTCCGGAGCGGGGATGCGTGAGGGACGCGTTCGAGAGGGTCGTGCCCGGACTGCCCGGACTGCCCGGACTGCGCGGCGGCTCAGGCGCCTCTCGCCCGCCCTTGCGCGCGAGCGGGCGGAATCCCGGCGGGCAGTCGCGGCGCACCCTTGTCTTCCGCCCGTTCGTCGCTGCTGCGCTGCGCCCGGGAGGCCCGCATCCGGTCCGTCGGGCGGGTCGCGTGCCTCCCGCGCGGCCAGCGTCCGCGAGCGGGCGCAATCGCGGCAGGCGAGCGCGCAGCGCCCTGGCATCTCGCCCGCTCACCGGGACCCGGGAGCGGGCGCGTAGCGGACTGCGCCCGGGAGGCCCGCAACCGGTCCGCCGGGCGGGTCGTGTGCCTCCCGCTCGGCCAGGGTCCGCGAGCGGGCGGGATCGCGGCAGTCGAGCGCGCGGCGCCCTGGCATCTCGCCCGCTCACCCCGCCCCGTCCCGACCGTGCCGCGCCCCGCCCCGCGCCGAACGCGCCCCGCGCCGAACGCGCCCCGCGCCGAACGCGCCCCGGATGCGCCGATGGCCGGGCCCGCACCGCGGGCCCGGCCATCGGCGACCGGAGGAGCTACGCCATCTCGCCCGCGGTGATCGCCTCGGCCTCGACGCGCTCCGGCTCGACCCCGTCGTCGACGCGCCGCAGCACCTTCGTGGTGAGCACGACGACCAGGAACGCGACGGCCACGGAGATGCCGGCGAACACGTACGCGGCGCTCGGCGAGTACGCGTCGGCGAGGAGCGTCGCGACGGGCGGGGCGATGGCGCCACCGATGAAGCGGACTGCCGAGTAGGCGCTGGAGGCGACGGAGCGGGGGAGGTCGGTCGCCTCCATGACGCACTCGGTGAGCACCGTGTTGAGGACACCGAGCACGAGTCCGCCGATGACGACGCAGACGATGAGTCCGGCCTGGGACCGCACGACGACGGCCGCGGCGAACAGGTCGAGCGCGAGCAGGGGCAGCGCGAGCTTGAGGACGCTGGTCCGACGCATCCGCGCGGTGAGCATCGGCGCGACCCACACCGAGGTGATCGCGAGGCCGACACCCCAGCCGAAGAACGTGAAGCCGATGCCGAGCGCTCCGAACCCGAGCGGGAACGGCGTGTAGGCGAGGAGCACGAAGAAGCCGATGTTGTAGAACAGCGCGGTCGCGGCCAGGGCGGCGAGGGCCGGTCGGCCCAGGGCGCGGAACGGTGCGGAGAGCTTGGTCGGCGTGGGCTTCTCGAGCGTGCCGGTCTTCAGCAGGACCACGATCGCGATGAACGCGACGGCCATCAGGGTGGTGACGCCGAAGAACGGGCCACGCCAGCTGACGGAGCCGAGCAGACCCCCGACCAAGGGTCCGACCGCGATGCCGAGGCCGAGTGCGGCCTCGTAGAGGATGATCGCCGACGCGGTCCCACCCGATGCTGCGCCGACGATGGTGGCCAGTGCGGTCGAGATGAAGAGCGCGTTGCCGAGTCCCCAGCCGGCGCGGAACCCGATGATCGTCCAGACGTCGTTCGACACGGCGGCGAGCACCGAGAACAGCACGATCAGGGCGAGCCCGATCATCAGGGTCTTCTTCGCGCCGATCCGGCTGGACACCCAGCTGGTGAAGAACATCGCGACACCGGTGACGGCGAGGTAGCTCGTGAAGAGCAGTTCCGTCTGCGCGGGCGTGGCCTGCAGCGACTCGGCGATCGCAGGGAGGATCGGGTCGACGAGGCCGATGCCCATGAAGGCGACGACGCAGGCGAAGGCGATCGCCCACACCGCCGACGACTGCTTCAGGATCGAACCGGACTGTCCGGCGGGTGCGTGCGCGTTCACGCGGTGGTCTCCGTTCTGGTCCTCGCTGCGATGAGGGCCGATGCGTCGTGCAGGATGTTCCAGTCGTCGTCGGTGAGGTCCTCGAAGAGGGGCCCGACGGTCCTGGTGAGTGCGGCTCGCCACGCGACGAGTCGTTCGCGTCCGATGTCGGTGATCTCGATGCGCTGCCCACGCGAGTCGTCGGGGTCGACGGTGCGTGAGACGAGTCCGTCGGCGGTCATGCCGGCGACCAGGCGGGTCATGGTCGGTTGCGACACACGTGAGGCGCGGGCGAGTTCGCCGAGCCGGAGGGCGTCGTCGGCCTCGAGGATGCCGAGGGTCCGCCAGACGGCGGTGGACGTGGTGTGGCCGGTGGCCTGGAGCGCGGACCGGATGAGCCGGTTGACGGAGACGAGGAGCGTCTCGATGGTCTGTTCCCGCGCTTGTTCCACGGTGGAACTATATAGCGTTGCTATGGATCCGGCAAGGAGGCCCGGCACACCTCCGCCAGGACACGGACCTCCGCCCTCCGGTCACGATGCGCTGGACGGCGGTGCCCCCTGCCCTGGTAGAAGGGAGACATGACCGACATCACCATCCACGAGGGCGACGAGTTCACCGCCATCTTCCACGAGGGCCCCTTCGACGGGACCACGGACACCCGCACCGCCACGAGCGACGCGCTGGACGACGAGGTGACGGTGTTCGCGGACGTCGAGGGCCTGCAGACGGCCTTCACCTACAAGGCCACCGGCTCCCGCCAGGTCCTCGACCAGATCTCGGTCGACTACACCTTCGCGCCCGACCAGTCCGACCCGGTCGACGACCTGCAGGACCGCGGCGACCGCTCCGGCGAGTTCGACCGCGAGTAGCAGCCACTGACAGTGCCCCCGGTCGTCGCGGACGACCGGGGGCACTGTCGTTCAGGCGCTGTCGGCCGGGGCATCGTCGTCCGATCGGGAGTGTCCTAGCCGCAGTCGTCGTTGCACCACACCATGCAGGTCGATCTCTGGACGTCCGCGTTCTGTGCGCCGTGTGCCGCCGCTCGTCGGGTCGTCGGCGACGCCGCGCGTCTCGTGCCGGGCCTCGTCGTCACCGAACGGGACATCGCGAACGACCCCGAGCGCGTCGAGGAACTCGGCATCCGGTCGACCCCGACCGTCCTCGTCCGTCGCGACGACGGCACCGAGGTGTTCCGCTCAGCGGGCGTCCCGACCCGTGACCAGTTCCTCGTCGCGGTGGCGAAGGCGCTCGACTGACACCGGAGCGACGATCGGCGTCGAGGTCGGCCGCATCACGCGTCGGACCTGTCGTACGGATCGCTTGACCGCACGGATCGGCGTCCCGATGAGCGCCGCCACCCGGCCGATCACCGACCGGTCGTGGTCGCCGAGTGCGTTCCGCCGCTCCCACGCCCGCCGCAGCGCACCACCCCGACTGCGCCGGGCAGCGGGACGGTCGACCAGCCGTCCGGCGTCCCGGAGGCGCATGAGCTCCTCGGCACGGTCCGCCCAGTCGTCGTCGGCAGCGTGGTGGAAGTAGTTGTCCGCCATCCACTCCGCACGCACCGTCCCGAACCGGCCCTGCACCAGGTCGTCGGCCGTGCCCTCGAGCCCGCTGTCGACGAACACCTCGTTGATGAGGGAACGCGAGGTGCCGAAGTCCGTCAGCGTCAACGCGGGCACACCCCGAGCAGCGGCTTCGAGGACCGCCGTCGAGCTGATCGTCACGAGCGCCACGGCCCGGTCGAGGTGCACCGACATCGGACCGGCCTCGACCACGAGGTTCGACGGCGCATCGGTCGGCAGCAGATCGGCGTACGGGAAGGTCTCGCGGTGCGTCTGCTGCTCGCCGGCGGCCGCGCGGGTCTTCACGACGACGCGCCACTCCGGGTGTGCGCGGGCCGTGTCGGCGAGCCAACCGACGACGCGGCGGCGGTCGTCCTCCTCCGCGGGCACGCTCGGCTGCGCGGCGAACACCACGGAGTCGCGCACCACCCCGGCGCGCGGCGCTCCCGTCGACCGGGCGAACGGCAGCGTCGCGAGGGCGAACGACGGCTCGACACCGCCGGCGGTCGCCAGGCTCCGGTACTCCCGGACCTCGCGGTGGCTGTGCAGCACGAACAGGTCGGCGCGCGCCCGCAGGAACACGCCCTTCCACTTCGCCGGGAACGAGATGCCCGGCAGCCCGGTGAACAGCACCGGCCGCCGCGGGACCGACCGGAGGACCTGGTCGATGAGGACCTCCGCAACGGGGCCGATGCAGGACACCAGGACCGCGTCCGGCGGGTCGGCCTGGAGGCGCGCCACCACCTCGTCCACGCTCAGCGGCTCGGGAGGTGCGAGGTCGATCGGTCCCAGACGGGCATCGACGTCACGGAACGCCGCCCGCAGCTGGGCCGGACTCGCCGACCGTGGCGTCGCCACCGTCAGCAGTTCCAGCGACCAGTGCGCCGGTGCCGCCGAGAGGAGGTGGGCGCCCCACTTCGCGAACGAGTCCGTGTCGACCAGGCCGACCACCCGTCGGCGGCGAGGCGGCGTGCCGGCGGGGTGGCGTGCCTCCCGGCCGGCAGTCGCCCTGTCGTCGTTCGCCGCAGCGCTCACGCACCCACCCGACGGAGCTTGGCGAGGGGCGCCTGCTCGCCGGGGAAGATGCGCTTGACGCCGTCGCCCATGGCCGTCTCGATGATGCGGATGTCGCGCACCAGCGTGCGGAGACCGTGCGGCTCGAGCGATGCGGCGTGGTCCGAGCCCCACATCGTGCGGTCGAGGGTGATGTGCCGCTCGACGGCCGTGGCGCCGAGGGCGACGGCCGCGAGGGAGATCTGGAGGCCCGGCTCGTGACCCGAGTACCCGACCGGCACGCCCGCGTAGGCGTAGCGGTTCGCGAGGGTCTCGATCATGCGGAGGTTCGCCTCCTCCGGGGGGAGCGGGTACGTCGAGGTGGCGTGCAGGATCACGAGCCGTTCGGTGCCGAGGGTCGAGACGGCGCGGTCGATCTGGTCCATCGTCGACATGCCGGTCGAGAGGATCACGGGCTTGCCGGTCGCGGCGACGGCGGCGAGCATGCCGAGGTCCGTCACCGACGCCGAGGCGATCTTGTAGGCGACGACGTTGAGGTCCTCGAGGAAGGCGACCGACGGCTCGTCCCACGGCGACGCGAACCAGTCCAGGCCACGGAGGGTCGCGTGGTCACCGATCTCGATGTACTGGTCACGGTCGAACTCGACGCGGTAGCGGTAGTCCAGGTAGGTCATGTCGCCCCACGGGGTGCTGCGCGGCATCGCCTTCATGTGCTCGGGCGTCGAGATCTCCGGCGTCCGCTTCTGGAACTTGACGGCCTGCATGCCGGCGTCGGCGGCGACGTCGATGAGCTGCTTGGCGATCGCGACGTCGCCGTTGTGGTTCAGGCCGATCTCGCCGATGAGGTAGGCGGGGTTGCCCGCGCCGATGGTGGAGAGGCCGATGCGGACGCTCATGGTGCTCCGTTCTCCGCTGCGGAGGACCGCGCGGGGTGAGGGTCGGTGGGGCGGGGTGCGGGGGTGCTCGTGCGCGAGCGGGCGGAAGCGCTGGGTGCGGTGGCGGTTGGGGCTGGCATTCCGCCCGCTCGCGGGGT
The DNA here is from genome assembly GCF_003234795.2 of Curtobacterium sp. MCLR17_032. NCBI lineage: Bacteria > Bacillati > Actinomycetota > Actinomycetes > Micrococcales > Microbacteriaceae > Curtobacterium > Curtobacterium sp. MCLR17_032. The sequence goes on from NZ_CP126268.1 coordinate 1,061,654, forward strand.
GGGCGCGGCCGGGGACGCGACCGCGGGCTGGTCTGCGGGGGCGGCCTCGGCCTCGACCTCGAGGAGGGGTGCCAGCGCGGACGCGAGGGCCAGGTCGTGCGGCTCGTCGATGTCGATGGCAGTCGAGGCCGGGACGACTGCCAGCTCGACGCGGCCCACGAAGCGGTGGCGGGCCTCCCGGAAGGCGGCGACGCGGACCGCGTAGAAGGCGCCGGTCTCGCGGAACTCCGGTGCCCGGTCCTGGCGGCGAGGGCGCGTGGCGGCGTCGTGGTTGACCGCGACGGCGGAGCCGTCCTCGGCGAGGCGCCAGAGGAAGGCGTGCGAGGGGGCGGCGGCGAGCACGGAGTCGGCCGCACCCTCGAGGACACGGTTCGCGGCCCGGTCGAGGTCGGCGGGATCGATGAACGGCGAGGTCGCCTGGAGGAAGAGGAGGACCTCGGGGCCGCGGCGCGCAGCCCCGTCCGGGTTCCGGGGCGCGACCGTGTCGAGTGCGTGCAGGAGCGCGGACTCCGACGAGGCCTCGTCACCCGCGAGGTCTGCCGGACGCCGGACGACCCGTGCTCCGGCCTCGACGGCCTCGGCAGCGATCGCGTCGCCGTCCGTGCTGACGACGACCTCGTCCACCGTCTCGGCGGCGAGGGCTGCCGTGACCGCCCGTGCGACCAGCGAGCGGCCGGCGACCTGGCGGAGGTTCTTGCCCGGGATCCCCTTCGAGCCCGCTCGTGCTGGGATCACCGCGATGACACGGGGCTCGGGGCTCATGGGGGAAACGTAGGGAGCGGCGGTGACGCTGAGAGGAACGGCAGGGAGACGGGCGGCGAACCGTTCCGGAAGGGGACGCGGGCGGGCGGCCGTGCGGCTAGCCGGGAGGCGCGTGGTGCGTGAGTGGGCGGAGTACCCGGGTGCGGTGGCGCCGGGAGGCGCGTGGTGCGTGAGCGGGCGGAGTACCCGGGTGCGGTGGCGCCAGGCCCTGGTGTTCCGCCCGCTCACGCCGGGCGGGCTGGTACGGGCGAGCGCACCTGTCCTAGGGTCAGGGGATGCTCGGCGCCGACGACGTCCTCGATCCTCCGCCTCGACGGGTCCTCGTCGCGGGGACTGCCGGCGTCGGCAAGACGACGACGGCGCAGCGCATCGCGCGGGCGATCGGCGCTCCCCACACGGAACTCGACGGGATGTACCACGGGCCCGGGTGGACGGCGCTACCGGACTTCGAAGCTCGGGTGGACGAGGTGACCTCCGCTCCGACCTGGGTCTCCGAGTGGCAGTACCGACAGGTGCGGCAGCTCTTGGTCGAGCGCGCGGACACCCTCGTCTGGCTCGACCTGCCGAAGCCGGTCGCGTTCGTCCGTCTCCTGCGACGGACGATCCGACGGCGCCTGCACCGCACGGTCTTGTGGAACGGCAACGTCGAACCGCCGCTGTGGACGTTCTTCACCCGCAGCGAACACATCCTGCGCTGGGGCATCGCGAAGCGGAACGAGATGCGGCAGCGGGTACCGGTGCTGGCTGCCGACACCCCGCACCTCCGTGTCGTTCACCTGCGATCGCAGCGGGAGATCGAGCGGTTCGTCGGGCGGCTGCGCACGCGTACCGAATAAGATCGTCGGCGTCCGCCCCCGTAGCTCAGTGGATAGAGCAGGTGGTTTCTACCCACCGTGCCGCGGGTTCGATTCCTGCCGGGGGCACCGACGACGAAGGCCGCCACCCGGTGATGGGTGGCGGCCTTCGTGGTGTTGCTGGTGTCAGCTCACTCGTCGTCGTCGGACCGGCGGCGGAGCTCGCTCGCGCTGACCGGGTTCGAGTACGGGGACTCGGACGTCTCGTTCGCATCGGCGGGTTCGGCGGGAGCGTCGGCGATCCGGGTCGGGATCGACATCGTGTTGGTGCCGCCGGCAGCATCGACGTCGACGCGAGAGTCGCCACGGTCGTTGCCGCGAGCGTCGCCACGGTCGTTGCCGCGAGCGTCGCCACGGTCGTTGCCGCGAGCGTCGCGGCTGTCGTCGTCGCGGGAGGCGCCGCGCGCTGTCCAGGACGCCGGGAGGTCGTTCCGACCGTTCCGCTCGTCGCGGACGATCGGCGCGCGGTCAGCAGAGCTGGGGCGACCCGAGCCGACCGGGACGTCGTCCACCGCATCGGCGTTGTCGGCGTCGGTCGTGTCGGCACCGGAGCTGCGGGAGGCGGACCAACCGCGGTTCGGCGATCCGAACGCGGGGGAGCCGAGCGCCGGTCGGATCGGGGTGGTCTCACCGTCGGAGTACGGCCGCGTCGCGTTGTCCGAGATCGGCACCGTACTGTCCGAGATCGGCACGGTGGCGTCCGAGCCGTACGAGGGACCGGCGGGGCGACCGGCCGGTGCGGCGTTCGTGTCCGGGTAGGCCTGCGTGGGGGCGGCGGCCGCGGAACCGGCTCCGGCGGCCGGAGTGGCCCGAGCGCTGGTGTCCACGGTGGGCGCGACCGTCGGCTGCGCAGGGCGGAGCGACGTCGTGGTCGGGGTGGGCGCCGGTTCGGGGCTGCGGGACGAGTCGACCTTGTCCGCGTTCCAGTCCTGCTGGCGCTTGATGAGCTCGGCGTCGGGGTCCGGGGAGTCGAACTTCCAGCGCTCGAGATCGCTCTTGAAGAGCTTGCGTGCCCGAGCCGGCCGAGCCTGCCACTCGAGGATGCGGTCACGGAACTCGCTCAGCGACTGCTCCGCCTGGAAGCTGAAGGTCGAGGAGTTCTTCTTGATGTCCGCGATCTCGTGCTGTGCCCAGTTCGCCGCGATCGGTGCACCGGCGACGGGCAGCAGGCGGAGGCGGATGTCCGCGTCCTCGGCGAGGTGGTCGGCGTACGAGCGTTCGTCGTGCCCGAGGGAGCCCCAGTTGGCGGCCTTCCGCGCCGCGGACACGAGTCCGGCGACGGCGGCGTTCTTCGCCTCGCGCTCCTGGAGCGCGACGACGCGCTTCGTCGCCGCGCGGCCGATCAGGGCTGCGACGATGCCCGCGACGACGATCGCGACGAAGGGGATGATCGCCCCCGACAACACGCGCCAGCCCGCATCGGACGAGGTCCAGTCGTTCAGGTCGTTCCACCACTGCATGCGCGCACCATACGTCGGGATCGGTCAGGGTCTGGGGATGACAGGCGGAGGAACCGCACATCCATCGCATCTGATTCCGATGTGGAACATCATCACCAGCGGAGGGTGTCGACGGCGTCGTCGGCGTCCCAGACGTTGGGGAGCTCGACGAAGCGGCGTTCGGCAGCGACGTACCGACGGGCTCGGTACGCGGTGTCCCCGGCAACGTCGACGCGGTCCACGTACCCGACGATCTCGCCGTTGGCGCGTGTGACGCGGCTCAGGTCGTCGCGCACGTCGAGGATGCGGAGGTCCCCGCGGGACCGGGCCACCGGTCGAGGCGAGTGGATGCTGAGCCGGGCGTCCGTCGTCGTCTGCATGGGGGCCTCCTGGTCGTGGGGTGTGTCTCGAAGGTACGTTCGACCACCGACATGTCATCGGGCCGCGTCCCGACCTGGGGAAGACGCACGGGCCTCCCGGCGTTGTGGAGGACAGTTCTCGCAACGGCTCTCCCGAGCCCCGGAAGGCAGGTCCTGACCATGACCACGTTCGTGCTCGCAGGTGGGTGTTTCTGGTGTCTGGACGCGGTGTACCGCACGCTGCAGGGCGTGCAGGACGTCGTGTCCGGCTACGTCGGCGGGCGCGACCCGCACCCGACGTACGAGCAGGTGTGCACCGGGACGACCGGCCACGCCGAGGCCGTCGCCGTCACGTTCGACGAGTCCGTCCTGCCGGCGCAGGTCGTCCTCGACGTGTTCTTCACCCTCCACGACCCGCGCCAGCTGAACCGTCAGGGTGCCGACGTCGGGACCCAGTACCGCTCGGCGATGTTCCCGGCGGACGACGAGCAGCGCGCACTGTTCGAGCAGGCGATCGCGCGTGCGTCCGACGTCTGGGACGGCGGGATCGTGACCACGCTCGAACCGCTCGGCGAGTTCCACCGTGCCGAGGAGCACCACCAGGACTTCTTCGCGAAGAACCCGGGGCAGGGCTACTGCCTGGCGGTCGCGCTCCCGAAGGTCAACAAGGTGCGCAAGGCATACAGTCGGTACATCCTGGCGTCCTGACACGACGGGGCGTCGGGGCCACGAGGAGGTGGTCGCACGATGACGAACGACACGCTGCAGAACGCGGACGCGACGACGGGGACCTGGGTCGCCGTCGGACCGGCAGGCGCGGTGGGCACCATCCACCACGATGCCGACGGGTTCCGTGTGGAGCTGTACGGGCGACGTGGCCCGGGCGGGACCTACCCGTCGCTCCAGTCCGCCAAGGGCGCGGTGCACAAGGCGATGGGTCCGCTCGCGGACCGGCCCGAGTTCCGCGCACACTGATCCGGACTGGAGGCTCCGATCACCTTCCTGCACAGGGAGCGTGATCGGGGCCTCTTCTCCACATCGTCGTCGACGACGGCCCGCAGGCGTCTGCGCTGGCCGACGATCGACGCATGAACGACACGATCACGGTCTGCGGCATCGTCGCCACCGAGCCCCGCCACCTCGTCACCGAGACGGGCATCGCCATCACGAGTCTCCGGCTCGCCTCGCCGTCCCGCCGCTGGGACCGCCAGACGTCGACCTGGGGCAACGGTCCGACCAACTGGTACACCGTCACCGCCTTCCGGTCCCTCGCCGCCAACGTCAACCGGTCCCTGAGCAAGGGGGACCGGGTGGTCGTCACCGGGCGCCTCCGCATCCGGAACTGGGAGCGTGACGGCCGCGGTGGGACGAGCGTCGAGATCGACGCCGAGGGCATCGGCCACGACCTGGCGTGGGGGATCAGCAACTGGATGCGGCTCCCGCGGCACGTGACCGAGGCGACCGCTGCTCCCGGGACGTCACCGCGGGTCGATCACGAGACCGGCGAGGTCCACGACGACACCCCGGACGCCGCGCATCCGCCGGTGGACGCAGCACCGGACGACACCCACCCCGACGACCACCAGGGCACCGACGACACCGTCGCCGCACTGCTGCACCCCGATGCCGACGAGCCGCCGGAGCACCCGCTGGGGCTCGACGCGGCCTGATCTCGACACCGCGCCCACGGGGACCCGGTGTCGTCACTACACTTGGAGCGATATGGCTGAGTACATCTACCAGATGGTCCGCGCCCGCAAGGCGGTCGGTGACAAGCTGATCCTCGACGACGTCACGATGTCGTTCCTGCCCGGCGCCAAGATCGGCGTCGTCGGGCCGAACGGTGCCGGCAAGTCGACGATCCTGAAGATCATGGCGGGGCTCGACCAGCCCTCGAACGGCGAGGCGAAGCTGACCCCCGGCTTCACCGTCGGCATCCTCATGCAGGAGCCCGAGCTCGACGAGACGAAGACGGTCCTCGAGAACGTCCAGGAAGGCGTCGGCGAGATCCACGGGAAGCTCGCACGCTTCAACGAGATCTCCGCGCTGATGGCCGAGCCGGACGCCGACTTCGACGCGCTGCTCGCCGAGATGGGCACCCTGCAGGAAGAGATCGACGCGGCCGACGCGTGGGACCTCGACTCGCAGCTCGAGCAGGCCATGGCCGCGCTCCAGTGCCCGCCGAGCGACGAGCTCGTCACGCACCTGTCCGGTGGTGAGAAGCGCCGCGTCGCACTCTGCAAGCTCCTGCTGCAGAAGCCCGACCTGCTGCTCCTCGACGAGCCCACCAACCACCTGGACGCCGAGAGCGTGCAGTGGCTCGAGCAGCACCTGCAGCAGTACCACGGTGCCGTCCTCGCCGTGACCCACGACCGGTACTTCTTGGACCACGTCGCCCAGTGGATCGCCGAGGTCGACCGTGGTCGTCTCTACCCGTACGAGGGCAACTACTCGACCTACCTCGAGAAGAAGCGCGCTCGTCTCGAGGTCCAGGGCAAGAAGGACGCGAAGCTCGCCAAGCGTCTGACCTCCGAGCTCGACTGGGTGCGCAGCAACACGAAGGGCCGTCAGGCCAAGTCCAAGGCCCGTCTCGCTCGTTACGAGGAGATGGTCACCGAGGCCGAGCGCACCCGCAAGCTCGACTTCGAGGAGATCGTCATCCCCGTCGGCCCGCGTCTGGGCTCGCAGGTCATCGACGCCGAGAAGCTGCACAAGCAGTTCGGTGAGCGCGTCATCATCGGCGACCTGTCGTTCACGCTCCCGCGCAACGGCATCGTCGGCGTCATCGGCCCGAACGGCGTCGGCAAGACCACCCTCTTCAAGACGATCGTCGGCCTCGAGCCCCTCGACGGCGGCACGCTGAAGATCGGCGACACGGTCGACATCTCGTACGTCGACCAGAGCCGTGGCGGCATCGACCCGAACAAGAACCTGTGGGAGGTCGTGTCCGACGGACTCGACTACATCCAGGTCGGCAAGACCGAGATCCCGTCCCGTGCGTACGTCTCGCAGTTCGGGTTCAAGGGCCCGGACCAGCAGAAGCGCGCCGGCATCCTCTCCGGTGGCGAGCGGAACCGCCTGAACCTGGCGCTGACGCTCAAGCAGGGCGGCAACCTGCTGCTCCTCGACGAACCGACGAACGACCTTGACGTCGAGACGCTGGGCAGCCTCGAGAACGCGCTGCTCGAGTACCCCGGTTGCGCCGTGGTCATCACCCACGACCGGTGGTTCCTCGACCGCATCGCGACGCACATCCTCGCCTGGGAAGGCCTGAACGAGGACGGCACGCCGAACTGGTACTGGTTCGAGGGCAACTTCGAGGCCTACGAAGAGAACAAGATCGAGCGCCTCGGGGCCGACGCTGCGAAGCCCGGCCGCGCGACGTACCGCAAGCTCACCCGGGACTAGTCCCGGTGGCACGCCTGCACGCTCCGATCCGCATCCGCTGGAGTGACATCGACGCCTACGGGCACGTCAACAACTCGGCGATGCTCCGGCTGCTCGAAGAAGCACGCGTGCTGGCGTTCTGGGCGCCGGACCCCGACGAGGTCGACGAGTCGGGGTCCGCGCCGGAGCCGGTGATCGACGGCCGGCCCGGATCGGGGACCATGACGGTGATCGCGGCCCAGCGCCTCGAGTACCTCGCCTCGACGCCGTACTTCCGTCGACCGCTCGACATCCAGCTGTGGATCGGGCGGATCGGCGGCGCCAGCCTCGACATCTCGTACGAGGTCTGGTCGCCAGTCGGCCACGAGCCAGCCGAGCTCTACACGCGAGCCACCACGACGCTCGTCCTGGTGGATGCGGACACCAACCGGCCGCGGCGCCTCACCGACGTCGAGCGTGCCGCCTGCCAGCAGTACGTCGAGCCGCCGGTCTCGTTCTCGCGGCCCTGACCGGTCCAGACCGGCCCTGAACTGAGCTGAACGGACCGGCTTTGCGCCGACAGGTCCGGCCTTGCACTGACAGGTCCGGTCCCGCCGACCGCACCGGCCATCGGGTCTGATCGACCGCGGTCCGCCAAGCTTCGGTCAGTCGCCCGCCAGGTTCGGTGAGTCGCCCGGCCGGTCTCGGTCAGTCGTCCGCGGGGACGCGCATCATGCCCTCCTGCGCGACCGTGGCCAGCAGCCGCCCGTCGCGGGAGAACATCCTGCCCAGCGCGAGGCCTCGGCCGCCCTGCGCACTCGGCGACTCCTGCACGTACAGCACCCACTCGTCGGCCCGCCCATCGCGGTGCCACCACATCGCGTGGTCGAGGCTCGCGAGCTTCACGCCCGGCGTCCCCCAGGCCATCCCGTGCCGACGCATGATCGGCTCGAGGAGCGACAGGTCGCTCGCGTAGGCGAGGACTGCGCGGTGCAGGGCCGGGTCGTCCGGCAGGTCGCGTTCGACGCGGAACCACACCGCCTGGTGTGCGACCCGCGCGCCCTGCACGTCGACGTAGACCGAGCCCTCGACGTGCCGCATGTCGATGGACCGTTCCGCCCAGGCCTGCGCCGTCGGGTGGTCGATGGACGCGAGCACGGACGCGGCCGACGGCAGCGACTCCGGGTCCGGGACGTCAGTGGGGAACAGGTCCTGGTGTTCGGCGCCGACGTCCGGCGTCTGGAAGGACGCGATCATCGAGAAGATCGGGACGCCGTTCTGGTACGCCTGCGCTCGGCGGGTGGCGAAGGACCGGCCGTCGTGGATCCGCTCGACGCCGAACGTGATCGGGACGTCGATCGCGCCGGGCCGGAGGAAGTACCCGTGGACGGAGTGGATGTCACGCCCCTCGATCGTGGCCTGCGCCGCGACGATGCACTGCGCGAGGACCTGCCCTCCGAACACGCGGCCGCCCGGGGACCAGTGGCTGGCCCCCGTCAGGATGGTCTCGCGGGTGCTGGCTCCGGTGTCCTCGAGTCGCAGCGTGGAGAGGAAGTCGGGTTCGCGGTTCACGCCGTCAGTCTACGAACGGGCAGGTGGCGTCGTCACGGACGTCGAGGTCGGGGGAGCGGACGGGGACGCCGTGGCCAGCGAGCGCGGAACCGCCCCCGGCTAGGATCAGACGCGACATGAGCAGCTCGTTCACCCTCCCTGACGCCGCGTCGCTCGGCGATCTCCGCACCTACCTCGGGCGGGCCGCTCGGATCGAGGACGGGTCGGTCCGTCTGATCGCCGACTCCGGCGTCCTGGCCGTCTACACGGCGATCCTGTACCCGCTCGGACTGCTCGACGAGTTGCCGACCGTGCTCGGGCTCCGGACGTTCGCGTTGACGCAGCCGGAGCACATCGACGTCGTCGTGCCGCTGCGGTCGTTCCAGGAGCGCCTGCGCCTGCTCGCCGAGGCGCAGGACGCTGCCGACGTCGAGAGCGCCGACCCGACGCGGGCCACGCCGATCGAGGTCGAGCTGCCGCTCGAGGTCCACACCGTCACCTGGGCAGCGATCTCGCCGCCCCGCGGGGGCTGGGCGCCGCTGCCCGACGTGTCCGCGGAACTCCTGCACCGTGCAGCGCGGCAGGGCATCGACGAGGTCGCGGCCGCGGTACCGGCGAGCTCCGGCGAGTCCATCGTCCGGCGTGTCCGCTCCGAGGTGTGGGGTCGGCCGATCGACGGTGTCGAACACCTGCCCGCCGGCGCGGGGTTCGCTGCGGAGAGCCTCGGGTTCCTCGGCACGGAGCCGGTGCGGCTGTTCGAGACCGGTCCGTGGAGTCGCCTCACCACCTCCCGCGGGCACGTGCTCGTGAAGCGTCGCGCCTGGACCCTGAGCTCCTAGACCCTCGTCGCCGCCGGAGCAACCAGCGCGCCAGCAGATGACGGTGGTTGGCTGCGGGGCATGCACGTCTTCCTCACCGGCGCGTCCGGGTACATCGGCTCCGCCGTCCTCCGCGCACTCATCGCCCATGACCACACCGTCACGGCCGTCCTCCGCTCGGACGAGAAGGCCGCCCGAGCCAAGGAAGCCGGCGCCACCGCGGTCGTCGGAGACCTCACCGACCTCGCGCTCGTCGCCCGGCTGGCGGAGCAGGCCGACGCCGTCGTGCACACCGCCTCGGCCGAGGACGTCGACCCCGACTTCATCGCGACCGTCCTGACGGCACTCGAGGGCACTGCGAAGCCGTTCGTCCACACCGGCGGCATCTTCACCTTCGGGGCGTCCGGCGACATCACCGAGGCGTCGCCCGTGGCGCCGCCGGCCCTCACCGCGTGGCGGGCAGCGAACGAGGCTCGCGTCCGGACGAGCGCCGTGCGAACGACCGTCGTCGCGCCGGGCATCGTGTACGGCAACGGCGCCGGCATCCCGACGATGTTCGTCCCGGCGAGCGACGCCCCGACCCCGGTCCGTCTGGTGGGTGACGGCACGCAGCGCTGGACGACGGTGCACGTGGACGACCTGGCCGAGCTCTACGTCCTCGCCGTCGAGCGCGCCGACCAGGACGGGTACCTCGTCGCGGCGTCCGGTCACAACCCCACGGTCCGTGAACTCGCCCAGGCCGGCGTCGAGGGACAGGCCCGTGTCGAGGGACAGCCCGGCAGTGACGGACACACCGGCTCCGCTGTGTCCGTGGTCTCCGAGTCCGCCGACGAGTCGCGCGCACGACTGGGCACCGACTTCGCGGACGCCCTGCTGCTCGACCAGGCGGCGACCGGCGCGTACGCCCGCAGCCTCGGTTGGCAGCCGTCCCGGCCGACCCTCGTCGAGGAACTCCGGAACGGCTACCGCGCCGACTGACCCGACGACACCCGGTCACCGCGCCCAGTGTGGAACTGACGAGGAGACGGACGGGAGGCCCGTGGCAGATCCGCCACGGGCCTCCCGTCCGTCTCACGGAACGTCAGGACCCGCCCGATCGGCGGGCGGCCCGGTCGTGGACCGCGCCACCGTCACCGCGCAGAGGAACCAGGCTGGCGCACCACCACGCGACTACCGAAGCGGTCCGGTCAGGCCGTCGGACCGCGCCGACTGGGCAGTCCGACGCACCACGCCGACGAGCCTGGCCAGCGCCGAGGTCAGTCGAACGAGTTCGTCATCGCGTGGGCTGCACGGTCCAGGTAGCCCCACAGCTCGGCCTCGTCGAGCGGGGCGAGGCCGAGCGACTCGACCGCGTCGTGCATGTGCCGTAGCCAGTGCTCGCGGGCCTCGGGCGTGATGTGGAACGGGTTGTGCCGCATCCGCAGCCGGGGGTGCCCGCGCTGCTCGCTGTACGTCGACGGTCCGCCCCAGTACTGCTGCAGGAACTGCGACAGTCGCCAGATCGCGCCGTCGAGGTCCTCGGCCGGGTACATCGGCCAGATGACCTCGTCCTGCTGCACACCCTCGTAGAAGCGGCGCACCAGGCGGTCGAAGGTCGGGGCGCCGCCGATGCGGTCGAAGAGCGAGCCGCTCGCCGCCGCACCACCGAGGCCGACGCGGAGCGTGACGGGCTGCGCGGGCACGCCGCCGACGCCACCGGCACCGGCAACGCCGCCGAGGCCAGACCCACCGGTCCCAGGCTCACCGGTCGGCGGGCCGATGGGCAGTGACGGTCCGGTCATGGTGAGTCCTCGTGGTCGGTGCTGGGTTCGTCCCCGGTGCGGATGGGACGCCCGAAGACGTTCCGCCGTTGGCTGCGTGACCTGGTCGGCGCCGGGACGGGTGCGGTCCGCACCGGGCGCAGGCCGTTCACCGACGTGGCGTTCTCCCACCCGGCGGGCATGATCATCGACATCGCCGGCAGGGTCACGCCGAGTTCGTCGACGCTGTGCTTCAGCCGGATCCGGAGTTCACGGCCGACGACGTCGAGTTCGGAGGCGCGGGTCTTCACGACGAGACGGAACACCATGCCGGTGTCGGTGATCGACTGCAGCCCCCAGATCTCGGGCTTCTCCACGATCCGCTGGCGCCACCGGGGCTCCTGCGACATGGTGACGGCCGCGTGGAGCAGGGCGTCCTGCACGGCGTCGATGTCCGTGTCGTAGGGAACGGTGATGTCGACCAGGACGCGGGACCAGCCCTGGGACAGGTTGCCGACGCGGAGGATCTGGCCGTTCGGCACGAACCAGAGGATCCCGTTGACGTCGCGGATCTGCATGACGCGCAGCCCGACGCTCTCGACGATGCCGGTGGCCTGCCCGGTGTCGACGACGTCGCCGACGCCGGCCTGGTCCTCGAGGATCATGAAGATGCCGGACAGGATGTCGCGGACGATGCTCTGCGCACCGACCGCCAGGCCGGCGGCGACGACCGAGGCGCCACCGACGATGCCGACGGCGGCGGTGGGGAACACCGTCGAGATGACGATGGCGAACGCGATGACCGCGACGACGACCGTCGCCAGGTTCTCGAGCACGCTGCCGAGGGTGCGGGTGCGCTGGACGACCCGGGCGGTCTGCAACGGCGAGGCGACGAGCGCCTGCGTGTCCGCCGCACCCTGCCGCTTCTTGACGCCGTTGACGATGCGGTCGACGACCTGCTTGATGGTCCGGCGCAGGATGAGTCGGAGGATCACCGCCGCGAGCAGGACGACGACGATGGTGATCGGGACGTGCCAGGTGTCGACGAACTGGGTGAACGTGTTCGACGCCCACTTCGAGACGTCGGGGGAGTCTGCAGCCAAGAGCATGATCCGGTCGATGCTAAGCGGCGAGGCCTCGGTGTCCCTGGAGGAACGCCGAGGCCTCGCCGCCGGTCACATCAGGCTCAGACGTCCGACGCCTGGACGCGGAGGGCCCGCTCGGTGCCCGCGAGGTTCTCGGTGACGATGCGGCGCAGGGCCGGCGTCTCCGGGTGTGCCTCGAGCCACGCCACGGCCGCGTCGCGCAGCTCGGCCGACGCCAGCGGCGCGGGGTAGAGCCCCGTGACGACGGTGTCGGCGATGTGGTAGCTGCGCTCGTCCCAGATGCGGGTGATCACGTCGAAGTACCGCGACACGAGCCCCTCGAGCACGACCGGGGAGTTCACGTGCTGGAACCCGATCGTGGTCTGTCGGACGATCGCGTTCGGTGCGTCGTCGCTGTCCACGAGGGACGAGAACGCCGCCAGCTTGCCCTCGGCGGTCGGGATCGTCGCCCGGGCACGCGCGGCGGCCTGCTCGCCGGAGGCCGTGCGGTCGGCGGCGAGCTCGGTGTCGATCTCGTCGTTGCCCGCGGCGCCGGCGAGGACGAGGCCCTCCAGCAGCTCCCAGCGGAGGTCGGTGTCGACCTCGAGCCCCTGCAGCGTCACCGAACCGTCGCGCAGGCCCTGCAGCGTCGCCACGTGCTCCGGCGTCGACGGGATCTGCGCGAAGAACTTCACGAACTGGAACTGCGCGTCGGAGCCGGACTCGGCCGACGACGCGAGCTGCCAGAGGGTGTCGCCGACGGTGCGGACGGTGCTGTCGGACTTCGCCGGTGCGACGTAGTTCCGCGCGGTCAGCAGGAGCTGCGACAGCGTGGTCCGGATCGTCGTGGACTCGGTCTCGGTCGCGATGTTGCCGAGTGCCAGGGACACGTAGTCGCTGGCGGGGGACTCGGCGTCGCGCGTGGCGTCCCAGACGGCGCCCCAGACGATCGAGCGGGCGAGCGGGTTCGCGATCGCGGCGAGGTGCTCGATCGCGGTGCGGCGGGACTGCTCGTCGAGGCGGATCTTGGCGTAGGCCAGGTCGTCGTCGTTGAGCAGCACGAGGTCGCCGCGGTGCACGCCGACGAGCTCGGGCACGTCGGTGCGGGGACCGTCGACGTCGATCTCGACGCGGTGTGCCCGCTCGAGCTTGCCGCCGGAGGACGCGGTGTCGGCGCCGAACGGGGCCGAGGCGTCGTTCGTGAACGAGTACACGCCGATGGCCAGGCGGTGCGGGCGCAGCGTCGGGTGGTCGGCCGGGGCTTCCTGCAGCACCGCGAAGGACGTGATGACACCGTCGGCGTCGGTCTCGATCTCCGGGCGCAGGGTGTTCACGCCGGCGGTCTCGAGCCAGAGCTTCGACCACTCGGACAGGTCACGGCCGCTGGTGGACTCGAGCTCGACGAGCAGGTCGGCCAGCTCCGTGTTGGAGTGGTGGTGCTTCTTGAAGTACGCCGAGACGCCCGCGAAGAACGCGTCGATGCCGACCCACGCGACGAGCTGCTTGAGGACCGAGCCGCCCTTCGCGTAGGTGATGCCGTCGAAGTTGACCTGCACGTCTTCGAGGTCGTTGATCGTCGCGACGATCGGGTGCGTCGAGGGGAGCTGGTCCTGCCGGTAGGCCCAGGACTTCTCCATCGCCTGGAACGTCGTCCAGGCCTCGGTCCACTCGGTGGCCTCGGCCGTGGCGATCGTCGACGCCCACTCGGCGAAGGACTCGTTGAGCCACAGGTCGTTCCACCACTTCATGGTGACGAGGTCGCCGAACCACATGTGCGCGAGCTCGTGCAGGATCGTGACGACCCGGCGCTCCTTGATGGCGTCCGTGACCTTCGAGCGGAACACGTAGGTCTCGGTGAAGGTCACCGCGCCTGCGTTCTCCATCGCGCCGGCGTTGAACTCCGGCACGAAGAGCTGGTCGTACTTCTCGAACGGGTACGCGACGTCGAACTTCTCCTCGAAGTACGCGAAGCCCTTGCGGGTGATGTCGAAGACGTAGTCCGGGTCGAGGTACTCGGCCAGCGACTTCCGCGCGAACACCCCGAGCGGGATGGTGCGGCCGTCGCGGCTCGTGAGCTCGCTGCGCACGACCTCGTACGGGCCGGCGACGAGGGCTGTGATGTAGCTCGAGATCTTCGCGGTCGGCGGGAACGTCCACGTGGCGTGGTCGCCGTCGACGTGCGGCTCGGGCGTGGGGGCGTTCGAGACGACCTGCCAGCGCGCCGGTGCGGTCACGGTGAAGCGGAACTCGGCCTTGAGGTCGGGCTGCTCGAACACGGCGAACATGCGGCGGCTGTCCGGGACCTCGAACTGCGAGTAGAGGTAGACCTCGTCGTCGACGGGGTCCACGAAGCGGTGCAGGCCTTCGCCGGTGTTCGTGTACAGCGCGTCGGCGACCACGACGAGCTCGTTCTGCTCCTGCAGGTCGGCGAGCTGGATGCGGACGCCGTCGTTCACGGCGGCGACGTCGAGGGCCGTGCCGTTCAGGGTGACCGAGTGGACGGTCTTCGTGATGGCGTCGATGAACGTGCTGGCGCCGGGCGTCGCGGTGAAACGCACGCGGGTGGTGCTGCCGAAGCTGTCGGCGCCGCGGGTCAGGTCGAGTTCGACGTCGTACGTCTGGACGCTGACGATGCCGGCACGTTCCTGGGCTTCGGTTCTGGTGAGGTTCTCTCCGGGCACGGACGCTCCATCTTCGCTGCGGACGCGGACGATCGATGTCCGCGTGTCGGTGGGTCCCGCTCGGCGTCGTGCGTCGGCGGGACGGCTCGTGACCAGCCTAGCGAGCGGGCGTACGCTGCGATCCGTGACTGACACGACTGTGGAGAACCCTCATGCGACCCGGACTGCTGTGGAGTTCTGGTTCGACCCGACCTGCCCCTGGGCGTGGATGACGAGCCGCTGGGTGGGTGAGGTCGAGCAGCACCGCGACCTCGACGTCACCTGGAACGTGATGAGCCTGTTCGTCCTCAACGAGCACAACGAGGACATGCCCGCCGAGTACCGCGAGGCGATGGAGCGCAACCAGGTGTACTCGCGTCTGGTGACGGCCGCGAAGGCCCGCCACGGACAGGACGTCGTGAAGCGCCTCTACGACGCCCTCGGCGAGCAGATCCACCACCGCCAGCAGAAGGACCCCGAGCAGGTCGTGCCGGCCGTGCTCGAGCAGCTCGGCCTGGAGGCCGACCTCGCCGACGCCGCGTGGACCGACGAGACCGACGCCGCGATGCGCGAGAGCCACCGCGACGGCATCGAGCGGGTCGGCCAGGACGTCGGCACGCCCGTCATCGCCGTCGACGGCGTCGCCTTCTTCGGTCCCGTCATCTCGCCGGCGCCGAAGGGCCAGCAGGCGCTCGACCTCTGGGACGGCGTCGTCGCCGCGGCCCGCTACCCGGGCTTCTTCGAGCTCAAGCGCTCGCGCACGACCGGCCCGGTCTTCGACACGGTCGACTGACGGGAGGCGCGGCCCGGCCCCGCCACGCAGCCCGCGCCCGCCGAGCCTCGGCTCCGCGGACACCGCGCGCCTCCACGACGCCGCAGAGTGTCCGCTGGGCCGAGGCTCGGCCCCGGCCGGGCGGGCCGGGCGGGGCCCGGCGGGCCGGCCCGGCTCAGCCGAGCGGCAACCGCATCAGGGTCAGATCGAGCCACCGGTCGGCCTTGCGACCGACCTCGGGCACGACGGCGACGGTCGTGAAGCCGAGCCGTTCGTGCAGTGCGATCGACCCGGTGTTGGCGCTGCAGATGCCGGCGATCATCACGTGTCGACCCTCGGCGGTGGCCCGGGCGACGAGCGCTGCCATCAGCGTCGAGGCGATGCCCCGTCCGCGGAACGACTCGACGACGTAGACGCTGTGTTCGACGGTCAGCCGGTAGCCCTGGTGCGGCCGCCACTGGGAGTAGGTGGCGTAGCCCGCGACGACCCCGTCCACCTCGGCGACGAGGACCGGCCAGCCGTCGCCCTGCCGCTCGGTGAGCCAGGTGTCGAACCAGGTGCGGGGGTGCGGGACCTCCTGCCAGATCGCGGTCGAGTGCAGGACCGCGTCGACGTGGAGTGCGTGCACGACGTCGAGGTCGGCCGGGGTGCAGTCGCGGACGCGGACGGCATCCGTCGCATATGCTGTCGCCATGTCTCACATCGTAGACGAGCCGGAGGGCACAGGCGCAACCCCCGACGCGGATCACCCTGATGCGGAACGCGGCGGTCCGGAACACCCCGACGACGCCGACCAGCGCCGCCTGGGGGAGCGCCTGCAGCGCCTCCGTACCGAGCGCCGCTGGAGCCTCACCGAGCTCGCCGAGGAGTCCGGCGTGTCCCGCGCCATGATCAACCGCGTCGAACGAGGCATCTCGAGCCCGACCGCGACGATCCTCGGCCGCCTGTCCGGAGCGTTCGGCCTCACCGTCTCGCAGCTCCTCGACGAGGCCCTCGAGCACGAGGTGCCCCGCACCAGCGACCCGGACGAGGCCCGCGGGATCCAGCGCGCCGCCTCGGCCGACTCGTGGACCGACCCGGAGACCGGGTACCGCCGCCGTCCCCTGTCGAGCGCGGACTTCCCCGCCGACGTCACCGAGGTCCGCCTGCCCGCCGGCCGCGAGGTCGCCTACCCCGCCAGTGCCTACGCCTTCCTGCGGCACTGCATCTGGGTCGTCGACGGCACCCTCGAGCTGCAGGTCGGTGAGGCCACGACGCGGCTGGGCGCGGGCGACCGGATCGAGCTCGGCGAGCCCGCCGACGTCGTGTACCGCAACGCCGGCGACGAGCCGTGCCGGTACGTCGTCGTCGTGGTGCGGCAGCGCTGACGGGAGGCCCGCCCCGGGTCCGGCACCGCGCCTCCCGTCCGCCCGTCGGCCGGGTCGTCGGACCGGTCCGTCCGCTGCGGACGCGGGAATAGGATCGGTCCATGCGCATCCACCTCGGAACGGACCACGCCGGCCTCGAGTTCAACAAGACCCTCGCCACGCACCTGACCGGAGCGGGCCACGAGGTCGTCGACCACGGTCCGACCGCGTACGAGCCGCTCGACGACTACCCCTCGTTCTGCATCAACGCCGCGCACGCCGTGGTGCAGGACCAGCGGGCCGGCGTCCAGGCGCTCGGCGTCGTCTTCGGTGGGTCGGGCAACGGCGAGCAGATCGCCGCGAACAAGGTCGAGGGCATCCGGGCCGCACTGGTGTGGAACGAGTCGACCGCGGTCCTCGCCCGCCAGCACAACGACGCGAACGTCATCTCGATCGGGGCGCGCCAGCACACCGAGGAAGAGGCCATCCGCTTCGTCGACCTGTTCATCGCCGAGCCGTTCTCGGGCGAGGAACGGCACGCCCGCCGCATCGCGCAGCTCGCCGAGTACGAGCAGACGGGCACGATCGCCGGCAAGCAGGTCGACGCGTAGGAGCCGGCCGGGGGACACGACCCGTCAGCGGTACCGGGTAGAACTGGATCCATGCCCGAGGGTCACTCCGTCCACAGGATCGCCAACCAGTTCACCCGCCACTTCGTCGGCAAGCGCTGCGAGGTGTCCAGCCCCCAGGGCCGGTTCGCCGCGGGGGCCGCACAGCTGGACGGCAAGCAGTTGATCGCCTCCCGGGCCGTCGGCAAGCAGATGTTCCTGGAGTTCGAGGACGACCTGTTCCTCCGGGTGCACCTGGGCCTGTACGGCGCATGGGACTTCGCCGGCGTGATCTCCACGGCCGAGGCGCTGTCGGACGACGACGACCGCGAGGAGTCGCTGTCCTCGATCGGTGCCCCGCGGCTCGCCCGCTACCGGATGGCCGAACAGGAGAAGAACGAGGACCCGATCGAGGCGTTCCCGCCGGACCCGGTCGGCCAGGTGCGTGTGCGGCTGCTCACCGAGGACACCGTCGCCGACCTCCGCGGGCCGACCGCCTGTGTCGTCGAGGACCCGGCCGGCGTGCAGCGTGCGCTCGACAAGCTCGGTCCGGACCCGATGAACGACGACGGTCCCGAGGCCGAGAAGGTCTTCGTCGAGAACGTCCGGAAGCGCAACGTGGCGATCGGGCAGCTGCTGATGGACCAGTCCGTGGTGAGCGGCATCGGCAACATCTACCGCGCGGAGCTGCTGTTCCGGCAGCGCCTCGACCCGTACAAGGTGGGGAAGAAGATCACCGTCAAGCAGGCGAAGGCGCTCTGGGCGGACTGGTCGAAGCTGCTGCACGACGGCGTCCGCGACGGCCTGATGCTGACGATGGACGGGCTGTCCGACGCCGACCACAAGAAGGCCCTGCGCTCCCGCAAGGACCGCCACTGGGTCTACCACCGCCAGGGGGAGCCCTGCCGGGTCTGCGGCACCGAGATCCGGATCGCCGACATGGCCGGCCGCAAGCTCTACTGGTGCCCGAAGGACCAGAAGTAGCCAGGACCTACAGCGCGCGGTGGGTCCAGCGGCCGGCGACGGCCGTGGCCAGGACCGGCATCGTGCGGAGCGCGGCCGACGTCGCCGTGAGCGGGTCGGACGGCACCAGGACCAGGTCGGCGACGTCACCGACGGCGACGCCGACGCGCCCGTCGGTGCTGCCCCGCCACGCGGCGAGCGCCGACATCCGCTGCTCCGGGTGCCACGGGCTGCGGCCGTCGCGGTCCCGCCCGACGGCGGCGGCGAGCGCCACCCACGGGTCGAGCGGCGCGACGGGGGCGTCCGAGCCGAGCTGCATCCGGGCTCCGGCGCGCTCGAGGGACGCGAACGGGAACGCCCGGTCGGTGCGGCCCGCCCAGTGGTGGTCGGCGATGTCGCGGTCGTCCATCGCGTGCTCGGGCTGCACCGAGGCGACGACCCCGAGCTGCGCGAACCGGGGGACGTCCTCGGGCAGCAGCAGTTGGGCGTGCTCGATCGTGCCGCGGGTGCCGACGGTCTCGAACGCGTCGAGGGCGAGCGTGACGGCGCGGTCGCCGATGGCGTGCACGGCGGGGACCAGTCCGGCGGCGACGGCACGGCGGAGGACGGGGACCAGGTCCTCGGGGGTCCAGGTGAGGAGCCCCGCGCCGTCCGAGGTGGCGGCGGTCCGGGTGCCGAGGGATCCGTCGGTGATCACCTTGAACGGCCCCATCGTCAGCAGCCCACGGGTGCCCGGGACGACGTCGCCGGTGCGGAGGCCGCGGGCCACCACGTCGTCCAGCTCGCCCGGGTAGACCCCGGAGGCGACGCGGATGCCGTCCGTGCCGGCGGCGATCCGGCGCGCCCACCGGTCGAGTCCGAAGACCATCTCGAGGTCGACGACCCCGGTCACCCCGCGCTGGGCGGCGGCGTCGACCGCTTCCTCGACGGCGGCGTCGAGCAGCTCGTCGGGGACGCGGGACAGTGCGCCGGTGACGTCGAACGCGTCCTGTTCGCGGAGGACGCCGTCCGCCCCGGCGGGCAGGGCACGGCCGAGCAGACCGGCGAAGTGCGCGAGGGCACGCGTGTTGCACCAGACGGCGTGCAGGTCCGCGGCCACGACGACGACCGGGAGGCCCGCGGCGGCTCGGTCGAGCAACTCGCGTCGTGCGGGTGCGGGCCAGAGCCCGTCCCGGTAGCCGTGACCGACGAGGACGTGGTCCGGCAGCGCGGTCTGGGCGGCGTCGGCGAGGCGGTCGGCGGTCTCCTCGGCGGAGGTGCAGTCCTGGACGTCGACACGCTGCCGCATGAGCGCCCACTGGTCGAAGTGCACGTGGTGGTCGCGGAGGCCGGGGCCGAGCCAGGCGCCGTCGGCCTCGACGACCTCGACGTCGAGCACGGTGCCGGGCGGGACGTCGGCGGCGCGCGGCACGTCGACCGTCCCGGCGGGCCCGATCGCGGCGATCCGCCCGTCGACGACGAGCACGTCGGCCGGGGCGCCGGACGTCCCCACCCGCCGGACGGTGCGGAGCAGGACGACCGTCACCGTGCCTCCCGCCCGTCGGCGTGGAGGTCCCCAGAGCGCACCCGCTCCATCTCGTCGGCCAGTGCCGGCGCCGCGTACGGCCCGTCGGCACGGAGGCCCGCGATCACCCGGTCGACGACCTCGGGTGCCTTGTTCTGGCTGAGCTTCGCACGCGCGTCGAACCGGGTGACCCGCAGTCGGATGCCGACGGTGCCGCGGGCGATGCGCCGGGCGGTGTCCTCGTCGACGTCGAGCGACACGGGGGACGGCATCGCCCGCTCGAAGTGGTCGACCAGGTCACCGAGGACCCGGAAGTTCTCGTCGTCGGACAGGATCTCCGGCGTGCCCCACAGGTGCGCGGTGGTGTGGTTCCAGGTCGGCACGAACTGTTCCGGCGGGTACCAGGCGGGGGAGACGTAGCCGTGCGGGCCCTGCACGACGACCAGGACCTCGTGCTGCCCGAGCTCGTGCGCGACCTCGTCCGGACGGCCGACGTGGGAGACCAGGAGGAGTTCGTCGTCGGCGCTCGGTTCGAGCAGGAACGGGTAGTGCGACGCCACCAGCCCCGCGGCCGTGTGCGACACGATCGTCGCCCAGGGGTTCCCGTCGATGAGCCGTCGGACCTCGTCGACCTCGGTCATCAGGAAGGAGGGTGTGTGCCGCATGCGACGAGCGTGGCACATGCCAGGCTGTCCGGCATGGAGAAGCGCGCTGCCTACGAGTCCGTCCTGCCCTACGTCCGCGAGTGGATCGCCTACAAGGTGTGGCAGCTGCGGTTGCCGGGCGTGCAGGTCGCCGTCGGGTTCGAGGGCCAGGAGCTCTTCGCCGACGCGTTCGGGTACGCGGACGTCGAGGCCGGCCGTCGGCTGACGAACGCCGACCTGTTCCGGATCGCCTCGCACTCGAAGACCTTCACGGCCACCGCTCTGCTCCAGCTTGCCGACCAGGGTGCCCTGCGCCTCGACGACACCGTCGGCACGTTCGTTCCCGCCCTGGTCGAGGCCGCTTCGCCGATCGCCGACGCCACGGTCCGTGAACTCATGGAGATGGGCGCCGGCGTCGTCCGCGACGGGGCCGACGGCGACCACTGGGCGCTGGCACACCCGTTCCCGGACGCCGACGAACTGATCGCCCTCGTCGTCGCGGGTGGCGCGAAGGTGCCCGTCGGCTCGGCGTTCAACTACTCGAACCTGGGCTACGGCCTGCTCGGCCTGGTCATCGAGGCGGTCACCGGCACCAGCTACGCCGACCACGTCCGCACGGCGATCGCCGAGCCGCTCGGCCTCACCGGCACCGGCGCCGAGTTCGACCCGGCGCGCGAGGACGAGTACGTCGTCGGCTACACCGGCCTGCACACCGCCCGCACCCGGCAGCGTGTCCCGCACGTGACGACCGGGGCGCTCGCCGCGGCCACCGGGTTCCACGGCACCGCCTCGGACCTGGTCCGGTACTTCTCCGCACACGTTCCCGGCCGAGGCTCGCTGCTCTCCGACCACGCCAAGCGCCTGGCCCAGCGGAAGGCGTGGAGCGCCCTGGACAGCGACCCCGCCGCACGCGGCTACGGCGCCGGGTTCGTCGTCGACCGGATCAACGGCCGGGAGGTCCGTGGCCACTCCGGCGGGTTCCCCGGGCAGATCACGCAGTCCGTCTTCGACCCCGCGTCCTCGCTGGTCGTGTCGGTGCTGACGAGCAGCGCCACGGGTCCGGCGACGATGCTGGCGTACGGCATCGTGCACCTGCTCGACGCCGCCGCGGACGAGCACGCCCCCGGCACACCGGTGACGGCCGACGTCGACACCGACCGCTACACCGGACGCTTCACCACGTTCGAGGGCATCACCGACATCGCCCGCGTCGGGGACCGGCTGCTGGCGATCGACCCGACGCAGCCCGTGCCGACCGAGTCGCCGGTGCGCCTGGACGTCGTCGACGCCGACACGCTGCGGATGGCGTCGGGGAACCGGTTCGGGTCGATCGACGAGGACATCGTGTTCACCCGTGACGACTCCGGTGCGATCGTGTCGGTCCGGGGCGACAGCGGCATGACGCAGCGCCCGTGGTCGGTGCCGGCGGAGTCACCCGAGGTCGCCGCGGCGCTCGTCTGAGCCCCGGGTCCACCGGTCTGCCGGAGTGGGCGGGGTGGTCGGCGTCAGCGGACGTCGGCCGTCTCCCACAGCCGTCGGGCACCGTCGCGGACCGGGCGGACCAGCGGCGGCACGAACACCAGCACGGCGCCGACGAACGCCACGAACTGGCCGGCCTGCGGGATCGCGAACAGCCCGGTGAGCGCGTCCTGCGGCGGGATCCAGAGCGTGAAGAGGACCGGTTCGACGACCGTCCACGCGAGCCACACGCCGGCACCGACGAGCACGGCCCAGGCAGCCACGCGGTGCACCCGCCCGCCAGCCGGACCCGTGCTGGTGGTGCTGGTGCCAGCTCCGGCTGCGGTGTCGGCCCTGGTGCGCAGCACGAGCAGGACCCCGAAGACGAAGAGCAGCGCCCGAGCCGCGATGAACAGCACGGTGCCCACGGGCCACGCGCTGCTGGGCACGAACCCGGCGAGCGACCAGGTGAGCACGGCGAGGGCGAACCCGAGTAGGACGCGGTCCTGACCGCGGAGGGCCCGGACCGCCACCAGGGCGGCGGCGACGATGCCGACGGCCAGCACGGTCCGGAAGCCGAGCACGTACCGGTCCTCCTGCAGGTCGAGGGCGAACTGCAGCCAGTCGGACACGACGGCGAGCGCCGGGACGAGTGCGGCGACGACCGCGGCGAGTGCCGTCAGTCGGTCGCGTGTGGTGTCGTGCATGGTTCCCCCTCGAACTGTCCTGCCCTCGAACTGTCCTGCGTCGTGCTGTCCCCGGTGCGGTGCGGTGCGGTGCGGTGCGGTGCGTGCGGTCCGGTGTCGGAACTCTACACATCACCGGTCGCCGCGGCCAGAGCCGTTCTCGGGCTGTGGAGAACGGGGGTAGGGACAACCCCACCACGGGTCCGGGAGGCGGCAGGATGGGACCGGGCCCGCTCCTGGGCGAGGCTCGATGCATGACCGACACCGACCGGCTCGACCTGGCTCGCACCGTCCCCCTGGACGACGCCGTGCCCTCGCCCGACCATGCCGAGACCGTCCCGCTCGACACCACGACACCGGAAGCGACCATCCCGATGCCCTCCGCCCCTGCACCCGGTCCTGGCGGGCCTCCCGGCGGCTGGGACGCGACCCCGCCCGTGACACTGGCCCCGCCGTCGAAGCCGACCGGGTCGACGCCCGGCGGGCGCGGTCCGGACGCCCCGATCCGCTCCGGCAGCGGAGGCAACGGTGGCAGTGGTGGCCGGGCGAGCGCCGGTGCCTTCTACCGAGAGGCCTGGCGTCGGTCGCCGCGGGACTTCGGCTACATGGCCCTCACCGCGGTGCTCCTCTGCACCCTGTACTTCGCGTTCCCCGCGATCCTGGGCATCGGTGACCTCGGCTCCCGTGACGTGTTCAACCCGTTCACCCTGCTGCTGTTCTTCGTGGCGCTGTTCGTCGCCCGGTGGCTCGGCCAGTTCGAGAAGCTCCGGATGAGCTGGGCCGACCCACGGCCGATCCGCCCGGTGGACTGGACGCCGAAGTGGCAGCAGAACTGGTGGACGCGCACCGGTTCGGCCGTCGCGAACCCGCACTACTGGCTGTACCTGCTGCACGCGGTCGTCGTCTACCCGCTCGCCGCCGTCGTGACCGTCGGTGCGGGGCTGCTGCTGGCCGTCGGGTTCCTCTGGCCGGTCGTCGTCGTCCTGGCCTACGTCATCGGCGGTCGCTACCTGCTCGACCCGAACGACATCGGCTCCGGTGCGGGCGTGCTCTTCCTCGCCCTGCTGTCGATGGCGGCGAGCGTCGTCCTCTTCCCGCTCTGGCTGCGCGGCTCGGTGCTCGCGCACTACTGGATCGATCACGGTCTGCTCGGCGGCTTCCGGGCCGAGGTGCTCGAGGAGCGTGTGGCGGGCCTCCAGGCGTCCCGGGCCGGTGCGGTGACGGCCGAGGGGCAGGCGCTCCGGCAGATCGAGCGCGACCTGCACGACGGACCGCAGCAGCGACTCGTCCGACTGCGGATGGACCTGGCCGCGGCCGAGCGGTCGTTCGAGAAGGACCCGGAGCGGGCCAAGCGACTGATCGGCGAGGCCTCGGGGCACGCGCAGGACGCGCTCGACGAACTCCGGGCGCTGTCCCGCGGGTTCGCGCCGCCGATCCTGCTCGACCGTGGGCTGGTCGCCGCACTCGAGGCGCTGTGCTCCCGCTCGCCGATCCCGGTCGGACTCGACATCCGCCTGCCTGACGGGCTGGAGCTCGCGACCGAGATCCAGCGGAACGTGTACTTCACGGTGAGCGAGCTGCTGACGAACACCGCGAAGCACGCCGGTGCCTCGGTGGCCGGGGTGTACCTCGGGCTGCTCGTCGACACCGCCGGCACCTGGTTCCTGACGGTCAGCGTCACGGACGACGGCCGCGGCGGAGCGACTGCACGCGAGGGGCACGGCATCGAGGGCCTGATGGGCCGGATGCGGGCCCTGGACGGCGAGCTGACCGTGTCCAGCCCGCTCGGCGGACCGACCGAGGCGACCGCGCGGATCCCGCTCGGCGCCCTGAACGGCGTGCCCACCCCGCGCACGTGAGCGGACCACGTCGCCGCTAGGCTGACCGCATGACCGACGGCCCGGATGCAGCACGCATCCGGGCCGTCCGCATCCGGGCCGTCGTCGTCGACGACGCCGTCCTGCTCCGCGAAGGCCTGGCCCGCGTGCTCGACGAGGCGGGCATCGACGTCGTCGGCCAGTTCGGCGACCCGGCCTCGTTCCTCGCGGCCCTGCCCACGCTGACACCGGACGTCGTCGTGATGGACGTCCGGATGCCGCCGACCTTCACCGACGAAGGCGTCCGCGCCGCCGTCGAGGCCCGGCGCATCGCACCCCGGACCGGCATCCTGCTGCTCTCGCAGTACGTCGAAGCCGCCTACGCCGAGGACGTCCTGGCCGCCGGCAGCGCCGGCATCGGCTACCTGCTCAAGGACCGCGTCACCCGGCTCGACGAGATCGACGACGCGGTCCGCCGGGTCGCCTCGGGAGGCACGGTGCTGGACCCCGAGGTCGTCACCCAGTTGATGAGTCGCCGCCGTGACCCCCTGGCGGCGCTGACACCCCGCGAGCGCGAGGTGCTCGGCCTGATGGCGGAGGGCCGCACCAACGCCGCCATCGCGCGGGCACTCGTGATCGGCACCGGTGCGGTCGAGAAGCACGTCACGAGCATCTTCGGCAAGCTCGCGCTCGAGGACACCGGTGAGGACCACCGCCGTGTCCTGGCGGTCCTGGCCTACCTCGGATGAACCGGGTCCCCGCACCGCTGCTGGCCCTCACCGCGATGCTGTCCGTGCAGATCGGCGCCGCGGTCGCGAAGACCCGCTTCGACGAGGTCGGCTCGGTCGGGGCCGCCACACTCCGGCTCGTCATCGGTGCGGTCGTCCTGGCGCTCGTCGTCCGCCCGCGCGTCCGACACTGGACGCGTGCCCAGTGGCTCGCTGCGGTCCTGCTCGGTCTCGCCCTCGGTGGCATGAACCTGTTCATCTACGTGGCCTTCGCGACGATCCCGATCGGCGTCGCCGTGACGATCGAGTTCCTCGGCCCGCTGACCCTGTCCCTCGCCCACACCCGGCGCTGGCGCGACGCGGTCTGGGCGGTACTGGCGCTCGCCGGCGTGGTGCTGCTCGGCGTCGGACCGTCCGCGATCGGTGACGTCGGGGGAGTCCTGGCCGCCGTCCTCGCCGCCGGGTGCTGGGCCGCCTACATCGTGATGAACCGCCGGGTCGGCGCGGCGATCCCCGGCATCGACGGGCTGGCGGTGTCGATGCTCGTCGCGATGGTGGTGGCGCTGCCGTTCGGACTGCGGTCAGCCGTCGCCGGGGTCGCCGGTGACCCGACGCTGCTCGTCGTGTTCGCCGTCGTCGGACTGCTGTCGAGCGTGCTGCCCTACGCCCTCGAGATGTCCGCGCTCCGCCGGATGCCGACGCGGGTGTTCGGCGTGCTGCAGAGCCTCGGCCCGGCGATCGCGGCGCTCGCCGGCCTGGTGGTCCTGCGGGAGGCCCTGTCGGTGCTCGAGGTCGTCGCCCTGGTCTGTGTCACCGCGGCGAGCGCCGGGGTCACGCTGACGGCACGACGAGGCGTCGCGGCGGTCTGACGGGGCATCGCGTCGACCTGACCGGGCGTCGCGGTACCGGTGACTCGGCGCCTACTCGGCGCGGAGGAAGTCCGCGTACGTGGGCTCCGCCTGCACGCCGGACAGCAGCGACGGGTCGTTGACCCGGCGGTCGACGTAGGCGGCGATGACCTCGGGCGGGGTGAGCACGTGGGCGACCCAGGAGGGCACGTCGGTCTTCTTCACGGCGCCTCCTTCCTGCGGTCCGACCGGATGTCTCGATGATCGAGTAGTTCCACGAACCGGCGTGTCACGAACGATCCTCGTCGGCGGTCGGGAAGTCAACGCAGTGCGTCATGCGGACTCCGGAGAACGCGATCGCACGGGCCGTGGGTCGGACCGGCTGCCGTTCGTGGGCGCGTGCCCGGTCCGGGGATCGACCGGGCGCAGGGTGCGGTGCTTGACCGCCGAGCGCCAGATCCACGCGTCCGCCTGCTGCCCGAACTGCGCCCACTCGACCAGGACGGCGTCGCGGGTCCAGCTGCGGGCGAAGGCCTTCACGCGGACGTGGAAGGTCGGGAACTGCACCCACGCCCAGACCGGGATCGGGGTGACCGCGTGGCAGACGTCGCCACCCCGGGCCTCCTCCGACAGGGTGAAGGCGCTCGGGCGTTCCACCTCCGGGTGTTCCGGGGGCTGCCACCGGTTCTCGCGACGCCTTCCCACCGTCGTATTCGAACATGTGTTCGAACGCGGCATCAAGTCCCGCCTGCGCTCCGGCGTGTCCGGGACGACCCGGCGACCAGATCAGGGGGTGCTGCGTGCGGTGGACTCGCGGACGCTCAGGGTCAGTTCGGGGCCCGGGCGCGACGGCAGGGGAGCGTCGGACTCGATCTGCTCCCGGAGCAGGACGGCGGCCCGCTGCCCGAGCTCGACGGTGTCACGCGTCAGCGAGGTGATCGCGGGTCGGACGAGCCGGATCATCGCCGAGTCGTCGAACGACACGATCGAGACGTCCTGCGGCACCCGCACGCCCATCTCGCTGGCGACGCCGAGCCCGGCGACGGCGAGCACGTCGTTGTCGAACACGATCGCGGTCGGTCGGGTCGCCGCCGAGAGCAGGCGTCGGGTGGCTGCGGCGCCGGCTTCGGCGGAGTAGTCGGTCGGCACGGACTCGGTCCGGTCGTCGGGGTCGTCGCCCGCGTCGGCGAACGCCCGCACCCGGTCGATCCGCAGAGCGGTGTGCTCGAACTCGGGTGGCCCGGATACGTGCGCGATCCGCCGGTGTCCGAGGGCACGCAGGTAGCGCAGGACCGTGTCGGTGGCGTCGGAGTCGTCGATCCAGACGCTCGGGGCCGCGCCGGCGGGCGAGGGGTGGGAGCCGACGACGACCGACGGCATGCCGAGTTCGGCGAGCAGGCGCAGCCGGTCGTCGTCCCGTCGCGGGTCGATCACGATCACGCCGTCGACACGGTGTCCGCGCCACCAGTCGCGGTAGGTCTCGAGTTCTTCCTCGGCATCACGGGCGACGAGCAGCGTCATGCCGATGTGGGTGCCGGTCAGACCGAGCTGGATGCCGGAGATCAGGTCGCCGAAGAACGACTCGGTGCCCAGGGTGCGGGCCGGCCGGTTGAGGACGAAGCCGATCGACCCGGCCTTCGCGCCGCCCAGGGCCCGCGCGGCGGTGTGCGGCTGCCAGTCGAGGTCCCGGGCCACCTGGCGCACCCGTTCCCGTGTCGCCTCGGAGACGCCAGGGCGCCCGTTCAGTGCGAACGAGACGGCGCTGATGGACACGCCAGCCCGGGCTGCGATGTCCGCGATCGTCGTTCGACGTCCTGTGGCCACGGGGTTGACTATAGCGCTTTAGTCAGGCATCGTCGCCGTCACGCAGGGGTTCGGCGCACATCGCTGAACCGGTTCAGCAGCTCGACGAAGGAGTCAGCAACGATGAGAAGCACCCACCGCACCACGTCGGGCCGAGTGGCCGCGATCCTGGCAGGCGCCGCAGCGACCGCCCTCGTCCTCACCGGCTGCTCGAGCGGCGGCACCGCCAGCACCGGCGGCGGTGACGGGAAGGTCAGCGGGTCGATCACCCTGCAGACCTGGGCCCTCACGCCGACCTACACGGACTACCTCAACGGGGTCGTGAAGGCGTTCGAGAAGAAGTACCCGGACGCGCAGGTCAAGCTCGTCGACCAGCCCGGCGACGGGTACGCCGACAAGGTGCTCAGCCAGGCCTCGTCGAACTCGTTGCCCGACGTCATCAACCTGCCGCCGGACATCGCCCTGCCCCTCGCCAAGCGCGGGTTCCTGCAGGACGTCGCGAAGGACGACACCACACTCTCGAGCACCTACGTGAAGGGCTCGCTCACCGCTTACAACTACAAGGGCGTCGACGGCACCTTCGGCTACCCCTGGTACCTCAACACCGACATCGACTACTGGAACAAGACGATGTTCACGAAGTGCGGTCTCGACCCGGCCAGCCCGCCGAAGACCACCGACGAGCTGTTCTCGCAGGCCGAGACCATGCACCAGA
Organism: Curtobacterium sp. MCLR17_032; assembly: GCF_003234795.2. Taxonomy (NCBI): domain Bacteria; kingdom Bacillati; phylum Actinomycetota; class Actinomycetes; order Micrococcales; family Microbacteriaceae; genus Curtobacterium; species Curtobacterium sp. MCLR17_032. The sequence continues at coordinate 1,090,179 of NZ_CP126268.1, forward strand.
AGTGCCCGGACGACTACCTGATGAGCCGCAAGCCCGGCCTGAGCGACTTCTCGCTCGCCGGCGTCAAGATCCTCAACGCCGACGGCACGAAGTTCACCTTCGCGAACTCGTCGAAGGCCGCCGACCTCATCACGAAGTACGCGAAGGCCTACAAGGAGGGCCTGATGCCGTCGTCGGTCCTCAACACCGACTACCTCGGCAACTCCACTCTGTTCACCCAGGGCAAGGTCGCCTGGACCACCGGTGGCGCGACCGCGATCAGCGACTTCGAGAAGAACAACCCGTCGCTCAAGGGCAACATCATCGTCTCCCCGGCGCTGGACAACCCGCCGCTCTACGTCCAGGGCCTCAGCGTCTCGGCGAAGAGCAAGCACATCGCCACCGCCGAAGCGCTTGCCAAGTTCATGACGAACGCGGAGAACCAGGAGGCGTTCGCGCACCTGGTGAACATCTTCCCCTCGACGAAGTCGTCGCAGTCCGACCCGTTCTTCTCGAAGGACGACGGCACCGTGCAGGCCAAGGCGCGTGTGCTCGCGAACGAGGCGCTGAAGACCGCGAAGAACCTCAACCCGGTCGAGGCCAACTCGGCCATGACCGACTTCCTCGACCAGCAGATCGCGCTGGCGATGAAGGGCGGCGTGAGCCCCGAGAAGGCGCTGCAGACCGCCCAGGACAAGATGAACACCCTGCTCGCCAACGGCTGATCCAGCCCCGTCACGTCAAGGAAGAGGGAGGATCGTCATGCGTGCGAACCGCTGGTTCACGCCCTGGCTGCTGGTGCTGCCCGCACTGGTCTGGCTGCTCGCGTTCAGTCTCTGGCCGTCGATCAACACCGTGCGGCTGTCGTTCACGAACGCCAGCCCACTCGGCGGGGTCAGCGCCTGGGTCGGGACGGCGAACTTCCGGACCCTGCTCGCGGACCCGCAGGTGTGGGAGGCGCTGCTCAACAGCGTCATCTACATGGCGGTGTGCCTGCCGCTGCTGACGGTCCTCCCGCTCCTGATGGCGGTGCTCGTCCAGCACAAGATGCCCGGCATCGCGTTCTTCCGCACCGCGTACTACACGCCGGTGATCGCGAGCGCGGTCGTCGTCGGGCTGATCTGGAACTGGATCCTCGACGACCGTGGCGTCGTCAACGAGATGGCCCAGTCGCTCGGCATCGTGCAGGGGGCGATCCCGTTCCTCACCGACCGGTGGCTCCTGCTGTTCAGCGCCATCAGCCTGACCGTGTGGAAGGGCCTCGGCTACTACATGATCATCTTCCTGGCGGCCCTCGGGAACGTCGGCAAGGACCTGCACGAGGCCGCCGCCCTCGACGGCGCCGGCTCGGTCCGACGCTTCTGGTCGGTCACCATGCCCGGCGTCCGCGGCACGATGACCCTCGTCGGCATCCTGGTCTGCGTCTCCGCACTCCGGGTGTTCAGCGAGCTCTACATCCTGACGAACGGGACGGGTGGCCCCGGCGGCCAGGACAACTCCCTCGTCATGCTCATCCAGCAGTACGCCCGCGGCTTCACCGGCAACCTCGGCTACGCGTCCGCCCTGAGCCTCCTGCTCTTCGCCGTGACGCTCATCCCGATGCTCGCCCTCGCCCGGATGAACAGCAAGGCGGACAAGTGACGAACACGACCGACACCAGCGAACCCGTCATCGGCGGCAACGCCGGCCTGGCCGCACCGACGCCCGACGTGGCCGGCGCGACGGGCGGGAGGGGAGCCTCCAGGCCGCCCGGCAAGCGGCGCCGCCGCGCCGTGTGGGGCGTGATGTCCACCCGCGAGAAGGTGGTCCGCTACGTCCTGCTCGTCGTCGTGCTGTTCATCACGATCGGCCCGTTCGTCTGGCAGCTCTCGACGTCGCTCAAGGGCACCGGCGAGGACATCTACACCGCGAACCCGTCGTTCATCCCGTCGCAGCCGACGATCGGCAACTACCTGCGGGTGGCCGACGCGATCCCGGTCTTCGGGTACATCGGCAACTCGCTCATCGTCGCCGCGATCGACGTGCTCGGGAACATCGTCTTCGCGACCCTCGCCGGCTTCGCCCTGGCACGGCTGCAGTGGCGGTTCCGCAAGCTCGTCCTCGGCCTGTTCCTCGCCACCCTGGTGCTGCCCGGCGAGGCGACGATCATCTCCCAGTTCGTCACCGTCAAGGACCTCGGCCTCGCCGACTCCCTGGTCGGGGTCGCGCTGCCCGGCATGATCGCGGCGCTCAACGTGCTGCTCATGTTCAACGCGTTCCGGCAGGTGCCCGAGGAGATCGACCAGGCCGCCGTGATGGACGGCGCGAACGCCCTGCAGCGGCTCCGGTACATCTCGTTCCCGGCCGTGCAGGGGACCATCGCCGTCATCGCGATCTTCTCGTTCATCGGCGCCTGGGACGACTTCCTCTGGCCGCTCATCGTCCTGCAGTCGCCGGACAAGCTCACCCTGACCGTCGGCCTGCAGTACCTGCAGGGCACGTTCGCCACCGACCAGCGGATGATCGCCGCCGGCACGATGATCGCCTTCATCCCGATCGCGGTGATCTTCGCGCTCCTGCAGCGCTTCTTCTTCAAGGGCGTGGAAGAGGGCGGGGTGAAGGGCTGATGCGCTTCGGCGTCAACCACACCCCGTCGAACGGGTGGTTCCACTCGTGGCTGGACTTCTCACCCTCGGACACCGCGCGGGACCTCGAGGCCATCGCCGGCCTCGGCGCCGACCACGTGCGGATCTTCCCGCTCTGGCCGGTCGTGCAGCCGAACCGGACGCTGATCCGGCCCGCGGCGCTGCAGGACATCGCCACCGTCGTCGACATCGCCGGCTCGTTCGGACTCGACGTCAACGTCGACGCGCTGCAGGGGCACCTGTCGAGCTTCGACTTCGTGCCGTCGTGGCTGGACAGCTGGCACCGCCGGAACATGTTCACCGACCCCGACGTCGTCGCGTCGACCGCCGACTACGTCCGGGCGCTCGCCGACGCGGTGGCCGACCGGCCGAACCTGCTCGGGGTCACCATCGGCAACGAGGTGAACCAGTTCGCGCACGCCCCGCACCCGGCACCGTTCCCGACGACGCCGGCCCAGGGGCACGCGTGGGCCGGGGCGATGGTCGACGCGGCACGCGCGGGGCTGGTCAGCAGCACCGGCGCCGCTGCGTCCGGCACCGGCCGGGAGGCCCGTGGCACGTCCGCCCCGCCGCCCCGGCGACCGCTGGTCACCCTGGCCCAGTACGACGCCGCCTGGTACGACGACGCTCAGCCGTTCGGCCCCGAGCACGCCGCCGAGCACGGCGACGCCACCGTCACGCACTCGTGGGTGTTCAACGGCGCCGCCCGCCTGCACGGAGCCATGGGCGCCGGGTCCGTCCGACACGGCGAGTACCTGCTCCAGCTCGCCGCCGCCTGGAACGACCGCGCCGACCGGCCGAACTGGTTGCAGGAGGTCGGCGCACCGACCAACGTGGTGGAGGTGGCCGACGCCCCGGACTTCACCGAGCAGACGATCCGGCACGCCCTCGACGTGCAGCACCTCGCCGGCATCACGTGGTGGTGCTCGCACGACGTGTCCCGGTCGCTCGCGGACTTCCCGGAGCTCGAGTACGACCTCGGGCTCCTGACGAACGACGGCCGGGTGAAGCCGACGGGGGAGCGGTTCCGCGAGATGGCGCTGGCGTTCGGCGACGGTCGCTCCGAGGCACCCACCCCGCCGTCGACCGCACTCGTGCTCGACGACGTCGCACCCGACGGAGCGCCGCGCTCCGGCACCCGCGCCGACTCGGCCCCCGGCGGCCGGTTCGCCGCCGCCTGGCTCAGCCTCGCCGAGCAGGACGGACGCGGCCCGCAGGTGGTCCTGCGCTCCCGCCTCGGCGACACCGCGCTGCTGGCCGCGCGCGGCATCCGCACCTGCGTCGACGTCCCCGCCGACACCACGACGACCACGCTGTCGGTCGCGCACCCCGCGACCATGCCCTGACCGAACCGCACGACCACCGCCGTCCCCGGAAGGACCCATGCACGACGACATCCCGCTCACCATCGGCCGCGCCCGCCGCGTGCTCGACGAGCGCATCCTGCCCGAGGTGCACGCCACCGCCGTCCCGCTCGACACCGCCTGGCACGAACTGCCCGGCGAGCCGATCGCCCCCGCCGAGGGGCTCGCGCTCACCTTCGAGCCGTACGAGGTCGGCACCCCCTGGGGCGCCGCGTGGGGCACCACCTGGTTCCGGCTGAGCGGCACCGTCCCCACCGAGTGGGCCGGGCAGCGCGTCGAGGCCATCGTCGACCTCGGGTTCGACAAGAACATGCCGGGCTTCCAGTGCGAAGGACTCGTGTACCTGTCCGACGGCACCCCGGTGAAGTCGATCAACCCCCGCAACCAGTGGGTGCTCCTCGCCGAAGAGGCCGTCGGTGGCGAGACCGTCGAGTTCTTCGTCGAGGCAGCGTCCAACCCGGTCTTGCTCGACTACCACCCCTTCCTCGTGACGCAGGAGGGCGACATCCGGACCTCGTCCCCGAAGCGGCTGTACACGTCGCGTCGGATGGACCTGGCCGTGTTCGCGTCCGAGGTGCACGAACTCGCGCTCGACATCGACGTCCTGCTCGAACTGCAGGAGGAACTGCCGCAGGGCCCGCGCCGGATGCGGATCCTGCAGGCGCTCGACGACGCCCTGGACGCCCTCGACCTGCAGCACATCCCGGAGACGGCGTCCGATGCCCGCGCCGCGCTCGCCGAGGTGCTCGCCGCCCCCGCCGAGGCCTCCGCGCACCGGATCTCGGCCGTCGGCCACGCGCACATCGACTCCGCCTGGCTCTGGCCCGTGCGCGAGACGATCCGGAAGGTCGCCCGCACCACGTCGAGCATGACGGAGCTGATCGGGCAGACCGACGACTTCCTCTACGGCATGTCCAGCGCCCAGCAGTACGCCTGGATCAAGGAGCACCGCCCCGAGGTCTACGCGAAGGTCAAGGAGGCCGTCGCCGCCGGCCGGTTCCTGCCGCTCGGCGGGATGTGGGTCGAGTCCGACACGGTGATGCCGACCGGCGAGAGCATCGTCCGGCAGTTCTCGCAGGGCCAGCGGTTCTTCGAGCGCGAGTTCGGCATCCGGCCGAAGGGCGTGTGGCTGCCGGACAGCTTCGGGTACTCGCCGGCGCTGCCGCAGCTGATGCGCCGCGCGGGGTTCGAGTGGTTCTTCACGCAGAAGATCTCGTGGAACCAGGTCAACAAGTTCCCGCACCACACGTTCCTCTGGGAGGGCATCGACGGCTCGCGGGTGTTCTCGCACTTCCCGTCGATGGACACGTACAACTCGCGCCTGTCCGGGTCCGAGGTGGCGAAGGCCTCGCGCCAGTTCCGTGAGAACCGCCTGGCCTCCGGCTCGATCGCCCCCGTCGGCTGGGGCGACGGCGGCGGTGGCACCACCCGCGAGATGACCGGCACCGCCGCACGGCTGGCGGACCTGGAGGGCAGCGCCCGCGTCACGTGGGAACACCCCGACGCGTTCTTCGACCGTGCGAAGTCCGAGCTCGAGAACCCGCCGGTGTGGGTCGGCGAGCTCTACCTCGAGCTGCACCGCGCGACCCTGACCAGCCAGCACCAGACCAAGCAGGGCAACCGTCGCAGCGAGCACCTGCTCGTCGAGGCGGAGCTGTGGTGCGCGACGGCCGCCGCCCGCACCGACTTCGCGTACCCGTACGACGAACTCGACGCGCTGTGGCAGCAGGTCCTGCTCCAGCAGTTCCACGACATCCTGCCGGGCACCTCGATCGCGTGGGTGCACCGCGAGGCCGTCGAGCGGTACGCCGAGATCGCGGACCGTCTGGAGGCCCTCATCGCCGCCGCCCTGTCGGCCCTCGCCGGGAGCGGGGACCGGACGGTCGTCGTCAACCCGGCCCCGGTCCTCCAGGCCGGCACCGGAGCGCTCAGCGCGGTCGTCGCGACCGACGTCCCGGCGACCACCGCCGTGTCGCTCACCGAGGCCGACGGCGGGTTCGTGCTCACCAACGAGCTGGTCCGCGTCGTCGTCGACGGCCGGGGACTCGTCACGAGTGCCGTCGACCTGACCACCGGACGCGACGCGATCGCCCCCGGGCAGGTCGCGAACCTGCTGCAGCTGCACCAGGACTTCCCGAACATGTGGGACGCGTGGGACGTCGACCGGTACTACCGGAACCGGGTCGACGACCTGGTCGACGTCACCGCCCTGCGCGGCTCGGTCGACGCGGACGGCGCCGCACGCGTCACCGTCTCGCGGGCGTTCAGCGAGTCGACCGTGACGCAGGAGATCACCCTCGCACCGGACACCCGCACCCTGGAGTTCGCGCAGGTCACGGACTGGCACGAGACCGAGAAGTTCCTCAAGGTGGCGTTCCCGCTCGACGTCCGCGCCGAGCACACCATCGCGGAGACCCAGTTCGGCGCGCAGAAGCGGGTGACCCACACGAACACCTCGTGGGAGGCGGCGAAGTTCGAGACGTCGATGCACCGCTACGTGCTCGCCGAGGAGCCCGGGTTCGGCGTCGCGCTGGTGAACGACTCGATCCACGGGTTCGACGTCACCCGCGACGCGGTCGCCGGGCACGTCACGACGACGCTCCGGCTCTCGCTGTTGCGGGCGCCGCGGTTCCCGGACCCGGAGACCGACCAGGGCGTCCAGACCCACCGGTACGGCCTGGTCATCGGCACCGACGTGATCGGGGCGACCGCGGCCGGCACGGCGATGAACAGCGCCGCCCGGACCGTCACCGGCGACCACGGCTTCGGGCCGCTCGTCCAGGCTTCCGGTGACGTGGTGGTGTCGGCCGTGAAGCTCGCCGACGACCGCTCCGGCGACCTGGTCGTCCGCGTGTACGAGCCGGCGGGACGACGGGGCATCGGCGGACTGGGCGTCGACGGGCCCTTCGGGGAGCCGGTCGAGGTCACGCTGCTCGAAGAGGTCGACCCGGCACTGCCCGGCGTCGCGGCGGTCACCGACGGTGTGGCGGCCTTCGCGGTCGACGCCTTCGAGGTCCGCACCTTCCGCTTCCCGCGGAGCGGCCGCTGACCGGCGCCTGCTGAGACCCCCGCCGTCGGGACTTCGGGTGTCCCGGCGGCGGGTCCCACGGCCGGTCGGTCGTGGACCCGCGGCGGCACCTCGTCGCCGCGGACACCACTCGAAGAGGAGTGTCATGCAGAAGTCCATGAAGATCGGGATCGTGGCGGCGCTGGTCGCCATGGTGGCGGCGCCGATGGTGCCCGCCGCCGCATCGGCAGCACCGGGCGGGCCGGCAGCGGCATCGCACGGGCACGGCCAGGGGCAGGGGCACGGGCGGCCGGGCCACGGCGCCCCGACGAAGACCGGGCCGACGAGCATCGCGTACGTCGAGGTGAACAACGACGAACTGCGGAACGTCGGGCGGTACACGCTCGAGAACGGGGCGAACGCGTTCGACGTGGCGATCATCTTCGCCGCGAACATCAACCGCGACGCCGACGGCGATGCGGTGCTCTACGCCAACGAGAACGTGCAGCGCACCCTCGACCAGGCGGCGACGCAGATCCGTCCGCTGCAGGCCAAGGGCATCAAGGTGACGCTCTCGGTGCTCGGGAACCACCAGGGCACGGGGCTCGCGAACTTCACCTCGAAGGCCGAGGCGCGGGACTTCGCCGCGCAGGTCGCCGCCACCGTGAAGCAGTACGGCCTGGACGGCGTCGACCTGGACGACGAGTACTCGGACTACGGCGTGGACGGCACCCCGCAGCCGAACGAGCAGTCGATCGGGTGGTTGATCTCGGCGCTCCGGGCGGACATGCCGGGCAAGATCATCTCGTTCTACGACATCGGCCCGTCGTCCGACGCCCTGAAGACCGCGAACCCGTCCATCGGCAAGAAGCTCGACTACGCCTGGAACCCCTACTACGGCACCTACACGGCGCCGACGATCCCCGGGGTCGGGAAGTCGAAGCTGTCCGCCGCCGCGATCGACATCCAGAACACCCCGGCAGCGACCGCAGTGAGCCTGGCGCAGCGCAGCAAGGCCGACGGGTACGGCGTCTTCATGACGTACAACCTGCCGGACGGCGACGTCAGCCCGTACGTGTCCGGGTTCACGAAGGTGCTGTACGGCCAGTCGGCCGTCTACAAGTAGGGACGACTGATCGATGAGTGTTGAACGCCGTGGCGGCTCGGCTGCCAGCCTGACGACCGCTGGCCCGTCGACCGCCGTCGCGGCCCGGAACGGGGTCGGGTTCGTCTCGCACGAGGCGACCCTGGTCGAACGGACCGGCCCGGGGACGACCGTCGTGGTCGTCCCCGGGCTCGACGGTCACGAGGTCGGGCCCACCGACGTCCTGACCTGGGTCTGGTTCCCGGAACGGTCCCTGCCCGCGGGGCAGACCGAACCGGCCGAACGGGACCTGGACGGGTTCTGGGCCGCCACGGCGTTCGCACTCGACATCGTCTTCACCGACGGCACCCGGCTGAGCGACGGAGCGTCGGGCGCGCACCCCTTCGACCAGACGGGCGCCGTCGACCAGGCTCGCGCCGTCGACCAGTACGGCGACGCGGTCACCCCCGAGGCGCAGGACGACGCCCGCAAGCAGTGGGTCGACCAGTGGAACCGGCGGACCGTCGACCTGTCGGCGCACGTCGGCCGGGTGGTGGACCGCCTGGAGGCCCGCCTCGGCCGCGCAGACCAGCCCGCCCCCGCCACCGGCGTGGCTTCCACCGGCATGGTCTCCGCCGGCGCGGTCGCCACCGGTACGGACGACGGCGCCGCTGCCGCGGACCGCCCGGTCCGCGGCTGGCTCGACGACGTCCGCATCGAGCCCGCTGGCCGGGCGGCCGGCGCCCTGCCCGCCGACGCCCGCCCCCTCGACCACGTCCGCACCACCCGCGGCACGCACTCGTCCGGCACGTTCTCGCGCGGCAACAACGCCCCGCTCGTCGGCCTGCCGCACGGTGGGGTGTTCGGGCTGCCGATGACGAACGCCGCCGACAGCCGGTGGCCGTACGCCTACCAGGAGCACAACCGGCCGAGCGACAACCGGCCGACGATCCAGGCCTTCGCGACGAGTCACCTGCCTTCGCCGTGGATGGCCGACCGCGGGGTGTTCCAGGTGATGCCGTCCCCGCTCACCGACCCCGACGTCGACCGCACCGCCCGCGCGCTCGGGTTCGACCACGTCGACGAACTCGACGGCCCGCACCGCTACCGGGTCGCCCTCGACCAGGACGTCACCGCCGAGATGACCGCCGGGGAGTTCGCCCTGGCGTGGCGCTTCACCGGCGTCCGGAGCATCGTCCTCGACCACCACGGCGTCCTCCGCTCGTGCACCGTCCGGCTCGAGGACGGCACGGCGGTCGTCGACGCCCTGCTCGACGACCGGGCCGAGACGCCGCCACACCACGTGCACCTCCGGATCGCCGACGCCGTCGCCGACCACACCACGTTCGTCGACGGGCTGCTCCGCGGCCGGGTCGAGGTCTCCGGCGACACCGACGTCCTGCTCGGCATCTCGACCGTCTCCGCCGAGGACGCGGCCGCGAACCTCCGCGCCGCGGGGGACTTCGACGCGATGCGCCACCACGCCGAGCGCCGCTGGACCGCCGAACTCGACACGCTGCAGGTCCAGGGCGCCACCCCGGACCAGCTCGTCTCGCTGTACTCCGGGCTGTACCGGGCGTTCCTCTACCCGACCCGGGCGGGGGAGACCGCCCTCGTCCGCGAGACCGACCCCGCCGGACGCCCTCGACACCGGTCCCCGTACGGCGACGTCCTGTCCGAGCCGATCCGCGACGAGCCCGGCCCCGAGGTCGTCGACGGACCGCTCACCACCACGAACGGGTTCTGGGACACCTACCGGACCGCCTGGCCGCTGCTCGCGCTCCTCACCCCGGACACCGCGGCCGACCTGGCCGAGGGTGTCGTCGGACACTTCACCGACGGCGGCTGGACCCCGCGCTGGAGTGCCCCCGGCGCCGAGGACGTGATGACCGGCACCACGAGCGACACCGTGTTCGCCGACCTCGTCGCGAAGGGCGTCGACGGGTTCGACGTCGCGCAGGCGTACCGGTCCGCGGTGCGCAACGCGACCGTCCCGGCACGGGACCGGCGGGTCGGGCGGAAGGGGAGCCTCCCGGGCCTGTTCCGCGGGTACGTCGACACGGCGACCGGCGAGGGCATGTCGTGGACGCTCGACGCGGCCATCAACGACTGGGGTGTCGCGGTGCTGGCGAACGCGATGGCGGACCGGGCCGTCGCGGCCGGCGATGACAGCGGCGCTGCCCGGTACCGGGCCGAACACGAGTGGTTCGCACGGCGGTCGCTGCAGTACCGGAACGTCTTCGACCGTGAGCGCGGGTTCTTCATCGGCCGGACGCCCGACGGCGGCTGGCGTGGCGCCGGTCCCGACGGCGGTGTCGGCCCGGACGGCGGCTTCGACCCCGACGTGTGGGGGAGCGACTACACCGAGACGAACGCGTGGGGCACGATGTTCACCGCCCCGCACGACGGCGCCGGGGTCGTCGACCTGCACGGCGGACCGGCCGCCTTCGACCAGGCGTTCGCCCGCTTCTGGGCGCGCCGCGAGACCGGCGGCACCGACCGCTCCGGCTCCTACGGCTTCGCGATCCACGAGATGACCGAGGCCCGCGACATCAGGATGGGCATGCTCGGGCTGTCCAACCAGCCGGCGCACCACATCCCCTTCTTCCCGATGTCCACCGGCCGCCACGACGACGCCCACCGTGTCGTCCGCGCGTGCCTGGAGCGGCTGTTCGTCGGCTCCGACCTCGGCCAGGGGTACCCGGGCGACGAGGACAACGGCGAGATGAGCGCGTGGTACGTCTTCGCCACGATCGGGCTCTACCCGCTGGCACCGTCGACCGGCACCTACGTGATCGTGCCGCCGTCGGTCCGCCGGACGGTGCTGCACCGGGCGGGAGGCGCGTCCACCGTCATCGAGACCACCGGCAGCGGGGCGTACATCGCCTCGGTCACGGTCGACGGCGAGCCCTGGGAGTCGGTGAGCATCCCGCACGCGGTCGTGGTCGGCGCCTCGCACGTCGAGGTGGCTCTCGCCGAGACGCCCCAGGGCTGGGCGGCGGACACTCGCCCCGCGTCGGCCTCCGCGCTGCACGGGTACCGGGACACACCCGACGACGTGCTGCCGGTCGGGGTGTCGCCACTCACCGACGACACCGGTGTGAGCGTCGTGTCGCTCGGGGCCGGTGAGTCGGTCGTCGTGCCGGTCACGGTGCCGGCGGCCTCGCTCGTCACGGTGACCGTCGCCGCAGCGGGGACCGGGTCGTGGCGGATCGTGCTGCGGGACGCCGACGGTGCGGCGGTGCACGTGCTCGACGGACCGGACGAGGTGTTCGAGTGGGACGGCCAGACCCGGGTGTTCCCGTTCGCCGGCGGGGTCGACGGCGGGACGCTGACGTTCGAGGCGCTGACGCCGATCGCGCTGACGCAGCTGCAGCTCGTCGCGGCGGACGGGTCTGCTCCCTGACCGGGTGTTGACGCCCCTGGCTATGGGTGTTAGCTTTTGGCTAACACTCGTAGCCAGGAGGCACCCATGCTCGAACACATCGAACGCGACGGCGGCACGATCGCCGTCGACCTCAGCGGCACCGGACCCCTCGTCGTCCTCGCCCACGGCATGGGGGACAGCCGACACTCGTACCGGTTCCTCGTGCCGGAACTCGTCGCCGCCGGGTACCGGGTCGCGAACGTCGACATCCGCGGCTGCGGCGACTCGAGCACCGGGTGGGCCGGGTACTCCCGCACCGACATCGCCGGAGACCTCGTCGCCGTCGTCCGACACCTCGGCGGTCCGGCCGTCGTCGTCGGCCAGTCCATCAGCGGCGGGGCCGCGACCATCGCCGCCGCCGACGCTCCGGACGTCATCACCGGCGTCGTCGAACTCGCTCCCTTCACCCGGGCGCAGTCGTTCGACATCGGCGGGTTCCTCCGCAACCGGAACCACCACCGCTCCGGCACGGTCCAACTCCTCCGCGTCATGGCCGCCGGCAGCCTGCCCGGCTGGCTCGCCTACCTCGACCTCGCCGTCCCCACCAAGCCCGCCGACTGGGCCGTCGAACGCAGCCGCATCGAGGACGCACTGCGACGACCCGGACGGATGGCGGTCCTCCAGGCCATGACCAAGACGACCCCCGCCGACGCCGGAGCCCGACTGGCCGACGTCCGCTGCCCCGTCCTCGTCGTCCAGGGTGGCGCCGACCCGGACTGGGCTGACCCCGCCGCCGAGGGCCGCCGCATCCTCGCCGACCTGCCGACCGGACTCGGCGACCTCGCCGTCATCGACAGTGCCGGCCACTACCCGCACACCGAGACGCCCGCCGAGGTCCTGGCGCTCGTGCTGCCGTTCCTCGGCCGCACCCTCACCGCGACCACCACCGGCGGCGACCGTGCCTAGGGCCGGACTCGACGCAGCGGTCGTCACCGCGGCCGCCGCCGGCCTGGCCGACGAGAACGGCCTCGCGCAGCTGAGCATGAGCACCGTCGCGGACCGGCTCGGCGTGAAGCCGCCGTCCCTCTACAAGCACGTGGCGGGCCTCCCGGACCTGACCCGGCGGATCGCCGCGCTCGCCGCCGCCGAGCTGACCGAGGAACTGGCCGACGCGACGCGCGGACACACCGGACGGGAGGCCCTGGTCGCCGCCGCGCGCACCGTCCGCCGGTACGTGCAACGGCACCCCGGCCGCTACGCGGCCACCACCGGCAGCCGGCCGGCGGACGCCGACGACCCGCTCGCCACTGCCCTCGACCGGTCACTGTCGGCGTTCGTCACCGTCCTGCGGGACTACGGACTGGATCCGGCCGACGAGGTGCACGCGCTCCGGATGCTCCGCAGCATGCTGCACGGGTTCGCCACGCTCGAGGTGTCCGGCGGGTTCCAGCTCGGCACCGACGTGGACGAGAGCTTCACGTGGATGATCGACTTCCTCGACCAGGGGCTTCGGGCGCGGGCGTCGGGCGGGGGCGACGCCGGCGTCCCACACCGCGGTGTCAGCGGTGCGCGACCGCCGCGGTGAGGGCGGCCTCGATGACGTCCACCGGATCGGGCAGTCGGGCGATGGCCGCTGCGAGCTCCCGGCTCCGCGCCGCGAACGTCGGTGACGTCAGCACCTCGGTGACCGCACGGCCGACGGCCTGTTCCCGGGGCGTGCCGGTCCGAAGATCGCGCCCGCAGCCGGCCCAGGCGACCCGGGCGGCGACCTCGGGCTTGTCCTCGGTCGAGCCCGCGACCACGAGGGGGACGCCGTGGGCCAGGGCTCGCTGCACCCCGCCGAACCCGCCGTTCGTCACGACGACGTCGCACAGCGGCAGCAGGCGGTCGTAGGGCAGGTGGGTCGCGACCCGTGCGTTCCCGGGCAACGCGCCGCCGAACGCACGTTCCACCTCGTCGACCGGCCGTCCGCCGGTGCTCACGACGACCAGCACGTGTTCCGCGGCGAGGGCGCGCAGGGTGGGGACCACCAGTCGACCGAAGTCGACGTTGTCGATCGTGCCCTGCGTCACGTGCACGACGGGGCGGCCGAGGCGGAGGTCCGACCACCAGTCCGGCAGGTCCTCGGCCTGCCGCGGGTCGTCGGTCGAGCGCAGCGGTCCGACGAAGTGCACGGAGGTGGGCAGCTCGCGCCGCGGGTACTCGAGTTCCGCCACACCCAGCTGGAACAGCTGGTCGAAGCACCGGTAGGCGAAGTCGAAGGTGTCGATCGGAGACGGAGGCGCGCCCACCTGCGCCAGCATCGTGTCGGCCGCGCGACGGAGCGGCTGGGTGAGCGCCGGTCGCAGCGCAGCGGTGAGCAGCCGGTTGCGCAGGGCGCCGATCGGTCCCCGTCCGGGCTGCAGGCCGGCGCCGAACGGAGCCGTGTCGACGCTCCCCATCGTCACCGGTGTCGTCCCCACGCCGAGGACGGGCAGGCGGTCCTCCGGCGGCAGGGCGAGGTACGGCGCGAGGCCGGTGAAGGCCGCCTCGCCGAGGACCGCATCGAACCCACCCCGGTCCAGCAGTGCACGCATCGCCCGGTACTGGCCCGGGATGACTCGGACGAAGACGGCGAGCATGCCCTCGCGGACACGGGCGATGCCACGGGCGCTGCCGGCGTCGGCGAGCACCTCCTCCAGGTGTCCGTCGTCGAAGTCGACGCTCGCGGGCAGCGGCACGTGTCGGATCCCCGCCGCCGTGACGAGGTCGCGGTACTTCGCGCCCGTCAGCATCGTGACCTCGTGTCCTCGGACGACGAGACCCCGTCCGACGGCGACGAGCGGTGCCAGGTGACCGTAGACGGGTGGGGCGCAGAGCAGGTACGACGACATGGTCCTCGGTCGGTTCGGGGGCGGGTGCAGGAGAGCGGCCGATGGCGTCGACCACCCCGGCCGTCGTCGGGCAGGACGGCGTTCGACAGACGATCGTATGGCGGAGCCGCGGGTCGACTCCATGAGCATGACCACAGTCCCGGCGTCGCCCGCATGCGACCATCGAGTCATGGGGGAGACCATCGTGCTGCCGGCGCAATCACCGCGGCGAACAGAACTCGAAGCGCTCGGCTGGGCCGTCATCGCCCGATCGTTCGGCGCCCAACTGGATGCGGAACGGATCGACGAGCAGCGGTTGCGGGCGCTCGTCGTCGGCGCTCCCGGATCGGTACGGGCTCTGGCGGCCGCCGACGTCGACGCCGTGCTCGCGCTCGACCGGGCGACGATCGGGGACTACCCGGGGAGCGTCGCGACGCAGCACGAGCCGCTCGACCGCGACGGTGCGACGCCGTCGGCTGCTCGCCGGGCGTTCGGCGCCTTCCGGACGGACGCCGGACTCGTCGCGATGACGTTCGTCAGCGTCGACGGAGCCGAGGCCGAGACGGACTTCACGGTCGTCGACCGTGCGCAACGTGGGCGTGGCCTCGGTGTCGCCGTCAAGGCCGCGTCGGTCCTCGAGCTGTCTGCGGCGGGTGTCACGCGCTTCCGCACCGGCGGGTCGGCGGACAACGCCGCGATCCAGCGGGCGAACGACGCGCTCGGCTACGTCCGTGACGAGGAGTGGGTCACGCTCGGGCGGGTCGGGGGCTGACGGTCTGCACGGCGGGTCAGGGGCCCTGTCGTCCTGTTCGTCCTGCACACCGAGGAGTGTCCGGTCACGGCTCCGGCGTTACAAACTCGTCAGGGTCGAGCAGCCAGCGCCCACTCCGGCGCCGCCAGCAACTCCTGCAGCTCGTTCACGAGTCGTGCCGTGTGGAACCCGTCCGCTGCCGCGTGGTGCACCTGGACCGCGACGGGCATCAGCGTCCGGTCCGCTGACTGGCGGTAGCGACCGAGCGTGATGATCGGGAGCAGGTGGTCCCACCCGTCCCCGATCTGCAGCGTGAACCCCGTGAACGACGCCCACGGGATGCTCGACACGTCGAAGGTGTTCGCCGGGGTGTCGGCCTGCGGGAAGAGCGTCGTCGCCGTGCGGTAGCGGTCGACGACCTCGGCCGCCTCGTCGTGGAAGGTCGCGAAGTCGTCCCGGTGCGGCGTCCAGACGCCCGCGAACGTCTCCCGCTCGGGGTTGAACACGGTGAAGGCCGGGTGCACGACGTCCCAGACCGCGGCAGCGCCGCTCGTATCGAGCGCCATCCGGAACTCCTGGTGCCGGTTCACGATCGTCGACAGGGCCCAGATGACCGCGATCGAGCTCTTCACCGCGGTTCCGCTGAGGGCCAACCGGAGTTCGGTGACATCGACGTCGATCGTCATCGCGTAGGTGCAGGGGACGCGGTCCCGGTAGTGCGCGAAGTGCTCACGCCGCGGCCAGGTGGACAGGTCGATCGGTCGAAGGGTCCCCATGGTCTCGAGCGTAGAGCCGTGGCGTCATCAGGGGAGCGCGCGGACCAGGTCGTCCAGGGAGTCCAGGCGCAGGTCGGCCCGGCCGGCCTCGGCTCGCTCGGCGTGCACGTGCCCCCACGGTCCGCGACGGAGGAACGCGGTCCGCATCCCGGCCGCCTGCGCCGGCAGTACGTCGTTGTCCAGGCGGTCACCGACGTACAGCACCTCGCCGGCCCGGCAGCCGGACGCCGCGACGACGCGGTCGAAGAACTCTGGCGACGGCTTCGCCACGCCCCAGGACGTCGACGACGCGATGAAGTCCGGCGCGCAACCGGCCGCGCGCAGCTGTTGCTCGACCCCGGCCGGCTGGTTCCCCGCGATGCCGACCAGGAGGCCGTGGGCTCGCACCGCCTCCAGCGTCGCGACCGCGTCCGGGTAAAGGTCGACCGACTCGATCGGCGGCGCAACGGGCGGGTGCGGGACCCCGAGGATACGCCACACCTCGCGGTGGTCCTCGCCCCGCTCGATCAGCGCGCCGAGGAGCGCCATCAGCGTGAACGGTGGGACGCCCGCGAGCTCGGCGGTGCGCCACCAGATCCGGGACTCGTCCACGAGCGTCTCGCCCACGTCGAAGACGACCGCCCGGAGGCCCGCGGGGACTCGTCCGTTCTGCACACGCCGATCCTCGCACCCCGGCCGTGAGCGCACAGCCCGGTACGGTCGCTGACATGGCCGTCTCGTTCTCCGTCCGCCGAACCGTCGAGGACGACTGGCCGCTGGTGCGTGGCCTGCGGATCGAGAACGCGACCGACAACCCGATCTCCTACGGGGCGACGCTCGAGACGACGCTCGCGATGACCGAGGACGACTGGCGGCTCCGAGCCCGGCGTGGCCAGGCCGAGGACGCGACCAGCCTCGCTGCCGTCGAGACCGACACCGGCCGGTGGATCGGCATGATGAGCGCGCAGAGCCACGACGACGACGGCCCCGACCCGGTCCTCACCGGCGTCTTCGTGTCCCCGGACCGCCGCGGGCGCGAGAACGGGGTGGCTGACGCGCTGCTGGACGGCATCCTCCGGTGGGCGCACGGACGAGGTGCCACGCGCCTCCGGTTGTACGTGGACGAGCACGCCGAGCCCGCGCGCCGCTTCTACACGCGGCACGGGTTCGTCCCCACCGGGCGGACACGGCCCATCGGGTTCACGGCGGGCGACACGCTCGAACTCGTCCGGGTGCTCGACGGACGCTCGCGATGACCGTGATCCGTCTGGTCGAACCGGACGACGGCGCGGCGCTCGCCGACCTGCTCGTCCGCAATCGGGAGTTCCTCGCCCCCTGGAGCCCGATCCGCGCCGACGACCACGAGACCATCGACGGGCAACGGCGGGACATCGACCTGGTCCTGGAGCGCCACCGTCGTGGCGAGAGCGTCCCGTTCGTGGTCCTCGACGCCGCCGGTGAGGTGGCCGGACGTCTGACGCTCAGCGGCGTCGTGCGCGGTCCGTTCCGGTCGTGCGCGATGGGGTACTGGCTGTCAGAGGACCGCACCGGCCGCGGTCTCGCCACCCGGGCGGTCGCCGCTGCGCTCGGGCACGCGTTCGACGACCTCGGCCTGCACCGGGTCCAGGCGGAGACCCTCGTCCACAACACCGCGTCCCAGCGGGTCCTGGCCCGGAACGGCTTCCTCCAGTACGGGCTTGCTCCGCGGTACCTGGAGATCGCGGGCCGGTGGCAGGACCACCGCATGTTCCAGCGGCTGCGCGACGACCCCCCGGTGTCATCCGGCCATTGACTTTCCGCAACGGCAAGTGATTGACTTGCCGACATGGAAAACGAATCGGCGCACGTCGACCACGAGGACCCGACCGACGCCCGACAGGCGCTCGCCGCGGTCGACGCGACCCGGGCCTCCGTCGCCGATCGTCTGGTGACACCGTGGTGGTACCACCCCGTCCTCGGCCTGCTCGGAGGCGGGTACCTGGTCGGCTACGTTCTCGGCGACGCCCTCGTCCGCGTGGTCGTGCTCCTCGTCTTCTTCGCCGGGATCATCACGCTCGTCTCGGCCTACCGACGACTCACCGGTGTGTGGGTCTCCGGGCTCCGCGCCGGGTCCGCGACGTGGTGGGCTGTGGCCGTGGGGGTCTTCGACATGGTCGCCGTGCTCGCCGCCTTCGTCCTGCACGAGTCCACGGGCCTCCGGTGGCCGGTGTGGGTCCTGGCCGTGGTCGTCGCCCTGGCGATGGTCGTGGCCGGCAGCCGGTTCGACCGTCGGCTCCGGTCCGAGCTGCGTCGCGGCCGGGTCCGGGTCTCGTGACCACCACGCCGACGACGGGCCGGGGGAGCGGCGGGGGCGGGGCGTTCGACGAGGTCGTCCACGCGCCGAACCGCCTGCAGATCTGCGCGTTCCTCGAGCCGCTCGACCAGGCCGAGTTCTCGGTCGTGCGCGACGTGCTCGGCGCGAGCGACTCAGTGACGAGCAAGCACGTCAAGGTGCTGCAGGACGCCGGGTACCTGACGGTGCGCAAGCCGACCGGCAAGGGGCGCGTCAAGACGTGGCTGGCACTCACCCCGGAGGGACGAACCGCCTACCGCGGACACGTCGCGGCCCTGCGCGCACTGCTGGGCTGACGCCCGCCAGTCGCGGTCTGGTCAGGAGCGGTCAGTCCGCCGCGCGCGGCAGCGTCACAGTCACGACGAGGCCACCGCCTGCGCGGGGTCGGAGGTGCAGGACGCCTTCGTGGGCGCGGACGACTGCCTCGACGATGGCGAGTCCGAGGCCGACACCGGCCGCGTCCTGGTGGATCCGGGTGACGCCGCGTTGGAACGGCTCGGTGAGGACGGCGACCAGCTCGGGGCTCAGCTGCGGGCCGGTGTTCTCGACCACCAGGCAGGCGTGGGCCCCGGCAGCCTCGACCACCTCGGACGTCGAGACGCGGACGAACCGGTCCTCGCTCCGGGGATCGTGGTCGTTGTGGACGACGGCGTTGTGCACGAGGTTGACGACGAGCTGGAGCAGGAGCGCCGGGACTCCGGGGACGACGACGGGAGCGCCGCCGACGTCGAGCCTGATGCCGCCCGCCTCGGCGAGCGGGAGCAGCGTCTCGGTCGCCTCCTCGGCTGCGAGCGACAGGTCCACCGGCACGAGCGCGGCCGGCCGCTGACCCGCGCGGCTCAGGAGCAGCAACGCCTCGGTCAGGTCGACCGCCCGTTCGTTCACGACCAGCAGCCGGCGGACGAGAGCGGCCTGGTCGTGCTCGGGGTCGTCACGCGCGACCTCGAGCATCGTGCGCGTGATGGCGAGCGGTGTCCGGAGTTCGTGGGAGGCGTTGGCGGCGAACCGCTCCTGCTGCGCGACGTGCTCGGCCAACTGGTCGAGCATCGCGTCGAACGAGTCGGCCAGCTGCCGGAACTCGTCGTCGCGGCCGGGCAGGCGGACGCGGTACGAGAAGGACCCCCTCCCGACGAGCCCGGTTGCGGCCTGCAGGCGCCTGAGCGGCGCGAGCACCCGCCCGGCCAGCAACCAGCCGCCGCCCAGGCCCGCCGCCAGCAGCACGACGAGGGCTCCGACGGTCGGCGGGACGAACGCCCGCACCAGATCGTGTCGGTTCGGCACCGAACCGTTCTGCAGCGAGATCTGCTCCGTCGGCACGTACCGGAGCAGGAAGAGCCACACGACGCTGAGGAGCAGCGCACCGGTCACCAGGACGACGCCCGCGTAGCTCAGTGTGAGACGGAGGCGCACGCTCACGCCCGGCGGCCTGCTCACGTTGGTCGCGCCTCCTGGCCGATCCGGTACCCGACGCCGGGGACCGTCACGATGACCTCCGGCTCTCCGAGCCGTTTCCGGAGGGTCGACACCGTGATGCGGACGGCGTTCGTGAACGGATCCGCGTTCTCGTCCCAGGCGCGTTCGAGCAGTTCCTCGGCGCTCACGACACCGCCGGCGGCGGCGACCAGGACCTCCAGCACGGCGAACTGCTTGCGCGTGAGGGCGACGTAGCGGCCGTCACGGTGCACCTCGCGACGGAAAGGGTCGATGCGGAGTCCGCCGTACTCCAGGAGCGGCGGCCGGTGGTGCGCGCGCCGGCGGGCGAGCGCGCGGAGGCGCAGGACGAGCTCGCGGAGCTCGAACGGCTTCGTCAGGTAGTCGTCCGCTCCTGCGCCGAACCCGGACGCCAGGTCGTCGAGCCGGTCCGCCGCGGTCAGCATGAGGACCGGGGTACCGACGCCTGAGGCGACCAGGTGAGCGGCGACCTCGTCACCGGACGGCCCGGGGACGTCACGGTCGAGCACGGCGACGTCGTACTGCGTGAGCCGCAGCAGCTCGATGGCGGTGTCGCCGTCGAGCGCGACGTCGCTCGCGATCGCCTCGAGCCGGAGACCGTCACGGAGCGCCTCGGCCAGCAACGGCTCGTCCTCCAAGATCAACACCCGCACACGCCGATGGTACGAGCCGGGACATGTCGGGAGCGTATGCGGGAACGCATACGCTCCCACAACACGCCGCCCCGGAGCATCGTCGTCATGACCGTCCACGACCAGCAGCCGCGTCCACCTCGACCACACCGCCCCCGTTCCCGCGTCCTGGTCCCCGCGGTGACCCTCGTCGTCCTGCTCGTGTCGACCGTGCTGCTGGCCGGGTGCGCGGTCCGGTCCACGGCGCACGGTGGGATCGACCGCGGGGGGAGGACGGCGGCGTCGGCGACGGGACGGGCCGGCGGCGAGACCCCGCGCGACGCATCGGTGTTCGACGACTCCCTGCCCGCCGTGAACCGACTCGACCCCGGCCTCCTGTCCGCCGTGCGCCACGCTGCCGAGGACGCCGCCGACGACGACGTCGACTTCGTGCTCAACAGTGGCTGGCGGTCGGCCGCGTACCAGGACCAGCTGCTGCGTGACGCCGTCGACGAGTACGGCTCGATCGGCGAGGCCGCCCGGTGGGTGGCGACGTCGGAGACCTCGGCCCACGTCCGCGGAGACGCGGTCGACATCGGCTCGTGGGACGCGGCGACCTGGCTCTCGGACAACGGGGCCGCCTACGGGCTCTGCCAGGTCTACGGCAACGAGGGCTGGCACTTCGAGCTGCGACCGGAGGCCGTCGACGAGGGTTGTCCCCGGATGTTCGTGGACCCGACGCAGGACCCGAGGATGCAGCGGTGACCGCTCGCTCGGTGTCGGAACTCGTGGTCCACGACGACGCGGTCCGTGCGAACACCGCGTTCTTCGCCGAACACATCAGCGGGCGCCTCATGGCGGTGCTCAAGGCCGATGCGTTCGGGCACGGGGCCGTCGCCCGGACGGTCGTCGCGGCCGGCGCCCGGTCGATCGGGGTCACGTCGATCGCCGAGGCGCTCGCGGTCCGCGCCGAGGGCGTCGTGGTCCCGGTGTTGAGTTGGCTGAACCCCGTCGACGCCGACTTCGGCGCCGCTGTACTCGCGGACGTCGACCTGGCCGTGCCGAGCACGGCGGTCCTTGCCGCGGTCGCGCACGCCGGTCGTGTCGTCGGTCGTCGGGCGCGGGTGCACCTGCACGTCGACGTGGGCATGGCGCGCGACGGTTGTCCTCCCGGGGCCTGGGCAGCGCTGTGTGCCCTGGCGTGTGAGTTCGAGGCCGCCGGGGACATCCGCGTGGTCGGCGTCATGGGGCACATGTCGAGCGCCGACCTGCCCGAGGACCCGCAGAACGACCGGGAGCGCCTGGTCTTCCGGAACGCCGTCCGGACTGCACGGCGACGGTCGCTGCGGCCCGCCGTCACCCACCTGGCCGCGACCGCCGCCACCCTGACTGGCGTCGGCGACGGCCACGACCTGCACCGCATCGGTGCCGGGCTCTTCGGCATCGACCCTTCCGGGACCACCGACGTCCTCCGCCCCGCCCTGACCCTGCGCACGCGGGTCGTCGCGACCCGCACCGTCCCTGCCGGTACCGGAGTCGGCTACGGACACGACCACACGGCAGCCGACTGCACGACCCTCGCGCTGTTGCCGCTCGGGTACGGCGACGGGTTGCCTCGCGCGGCCGCGCACCGTGCGGAGGTGCTGCTCGCAGGGCGCCGACGCCCGGTCGTCGGCCGCTTCTCGATGGACATGCTCGTCGTCGACACGGGCGGGGACGACGTCCTGCCGGGCTCCGTCGCCACCGTGTTCGGTCCTGGCGGCGACGGTGAACCCACCGTGGCCGAATGGGCTGGCTGGGCCTCGACGATCCCGCACGAGATCGTCGTCGCTGTCGGTGCCCGCAGCGCTCGGGTGCTCCGGACCACGACCACCACGACGACAGGAGGCACGGCATGGACGGCGTGAACGAGGACCACCGGCGGCGGATCGCGGTCATCGGCGGTGGTCGGAGCGACGAACACGAGGTGTCGCTGGCGTCGGCCGCGTCGGCCGTCGGTGTGATCCGTCAGCGTGGGGAGGAGGTGCTGGAGCTGCGGATCGACCGCGACGGCACCTGGCGCGACGCGGCGGGGACGCGACTCACCGCGGCAGAGGCGGTCACCCGGATGGCCACCTGCGACGTCGCCTTCCCCCTGCTGCACGGGGTGCACGGCGAGGACGGCGCCATCGCCGGACTGCTCACCCTGATCGGCATGCCGTTCGTGGGCTCCCCGGTCCGGGCGGGTGCCCTGGCGATGGACAAGTGGGCGACGAAGCTGCTCGCCGAGGCCGCGGGCATCGCCACCGCTCCGGCGGTGCTGGTCCGGCCCGGCGACCGTGTGGACACGTTGCCCCTCCCGGTGCCGCTGGTCGTGAAGCCGACGACCGGTGGTTCGAGCAACGGGGTGTCACGAGTGACCACCGCCGACACCTACCGCCAGGCCGTGGCGAAGGCCCGGGCGGCGGGCGAAGACGTGCTCGTCGAGTCGTTCGTCGCCGGACGCGAGGTCGACATCGCGCTCTTCCGGGACGGCAACGGTGTCCTCCGCGCGGGCGCCTCGCTCGAGGTCGGCGTCGAGCGAGGCGGCCTGTTCGACCGGCACCGGAAGTACGACGGCACCGCCGAGTTCACCCTGCCCGCGCGGATCACGCCTGTCGAGCACGCCACGGTCGATCGGGCAGCGCGGGACCTCTACGCGGTGCTCGGTTGCTCAGGGGTAGTCCGGTTCGACTTCTTCGTCACGGACACCACTGTCGTCCTCAACGAGGTGAACACCACGCCCGGGTTCACCGAGCGGTCACAGGTCCCGATGATGTACGCGGCGGTCGGCCTGCCCTACGCGGACCTGGTGGGGGAGTTGGTCGAGGAGGCGCTGGCCACCGCACACGGACGAGGCCACCCGCCGGATCCGCGATCGGCGACCTCTGCATGAGCCGGCGGAGTGCCCGCTCGGCGATGGAGGGGAAGGCGGGGATCGTGGATCGGCGCGATGCCAGATCGACAGCTGGCAGCGCAGTTCAGAACGTGGAGGGGATGACGGGAATCGAACCCGCGTAGCCAGTTTGGAAGACTGGGGCTCTACCATTGAGCTACATCCCCGCGCCTGCGCACGTGTCGCAGCCCCACCACCATACCGGACGATCGACACCCCCATGATCCTGCCGCCGCCGGACGAGTCGTCGCAGCGCACGATCAAGCGTTCCCGGGTGCTGTCCTACGTGCTGGTGGCCCTGGCAGCGGTGGTGCTCTCGCTGCGCCCGGACCTGTTCGGCGACCCGCAGACCCAGCCCTGGCACGCACTGCTGCACGTGTGGCGCATCGTCGCCGGGCTGCTCCTCGGGGTGGCTGCCCTGGCGGTCCAGGTCGTCGTCGGGGTGCAGTGGCGACGGGGTCTGCGACGGGCCGCGGACGACTGACTTCCCACAACCGGGAGTCCTACCGGGGATCGTGCACCTGGAGCCCGCTAGACTCGTCGAGGTCGCTGGGCTGGACTCGTCCTGCCCGCGCGCTGAACGGCGCACGCGACGATCCTGGCCCTCGTACCGGGGCGTAGCTCAGCTTGGTAGAGCGCCCGCTTTGGGAGCGGGAGGTCGCAGGTTCAAATCCTGTCGCCCCGACCAGGTCACATCGAACGTCAACCAACAGGAGAACATCCCTTGGCCACCAGCACCGTCGACAAGGTGAGCGACACCCGCGTCAAGCTCACCGTGAACGTGACGCCGGACGATCTCAAGCCGAGCATCGACCACGCGTACAAGCACATCGCAGAGCAGATCAACATCCCCGGCTTCCGCAAGGGCAAGGTCCCGCCGGCGATCGTCGACCAGCGCGTCGGTCGTGGCGAGGTCCTGAACCACGCCGTCGGCGACGCCATCGACACCTTCTACCGCCAGGCGGTGGACGAGCAGGAACTGCGCATCCTCGGCCGTGCCGAGGCGGACGTCGCCGAGCTCCCGAACGTCAAGGACTTCTCCGGCGACCTCGTCCTCACCTTCGAGGTCGACGTCCGTCCGGAGTTCGACCTGCCCGACTACAGCTCGTTCGAGCTGACGGTCGACGCGGTCGAGGTCTCCGACGACGAGATCGACGAAGAGCTGCAGAACCTCCGCACGCGCTTCGGCACCCTCGTCACCGTGGACCGTCCGGCCACCTCGGGCGACTTCGCCCAGCTCGACCTGACCGCCACCATCGGTGACGACGAGGTCGACTCGGCCACCGGCGTCTCCTACGAGATCGGTTCGGGCGACCTGCTCGAGGGCATCGACGAGGCGCTCGAGTCCCTCACCGCCGGCGAGTCCACCACCTTCGAGTCGAAGCTCGTCGGTGGCGACCGCGAGGGCGAGACCGCCCAGATCGCCGTGACCGTCACCGCCGTCAAGGAGCGCGAGCTCCCCGAGGCCGACGACGAGTTCGCCCAGATCGCGAGCCAGTTCGACACGCTCGACGAGCTCAAGGCGGACCTCAAGGAGCAGATCGCCAAGTCGAAGACCTTCGGCCAGGGCGCTGCCGCTCGCGACAAGCTCGTCGAGCAGCTCCTCGAGTCGGTGGAGATCCCGATCTCCGAGAAGCTCATCGAGGACGAGGTCCACCGTCACCTCGAGCAGGAGAACCGTCTGGAGGACGACGAGCACCGCAAGGAGGTCGCCGAGTCCAGCGAGAAGGCCTTCCGCTCGCAGATCCTCCTCGACTCCATCGCCGAGAAGGAGCAGATCCAGGTCTCGCAGGAAGAGCTCACGCAGTACCTGATCCAGGCCGCTGCGCAGTACGGCATGGAGCCGGCCGAGTTCATCAAGGTCATCGACCAGAACGGCCAGATCCCCGGCATGGTCGGCGAGGTCGCTCGCTCGAAGGCCGTCGCCACGGTCCTGTCGAAGGTCACCGTGAAGGACACCGACGGCAAGCCGGTCGACCTCTCCGCGTTCACCGCGGGTGTCGCCGAGGACGCCGACGACGAGTCGACCGACACGGACGACGAGTCGGCCGAGGCCGACGCGAAGTAGTCGCGACCATCCGCACGAACGGGAGGCACGGTGCCAGCTGGCACCGTGCCTCCCGTTCGTTCCCCCGCACGTCTCGACCGCGTTCCCTGACCTGCTGACCGCCGACAGCGAACACACGCGACCACGTGCGTTGCAACCGATAAGTTCGACAACAAGCGACAACTGAACGGGAGCTTTTCCATGGCCGAAGCAACACTGAACCCCAGTGTTTTTGACCGCCTTCTGAGAGACCGGATCGTGTGGCTCGGCTCCGAGGTCCGCGACGACAACTCGAACGAGATCGCAGCCAAGCTGCTGCTGCTCGCCGCCGAGGACCCTGAGAAGGACATCTACCTCTACATCAACTCGCCCGGTGGCTCGATCACCGCCGGCATGGCGATCTACGACACGATGCAGTTCGTGCCGAACGACATCGTCACGGTGGGCATCGGCCTCGCCGCCTCGATGGGGCAGTTCCTGCTCTCGTCCGGCACGCCCGGCAAGCGCTACATCACGCCGAACGCACGCGTGCTCCTGCACCAGCCGTCCGGTGGGTTCGGTGGCACCGCTGCCGACATCCAGACGCAGGCGAAGGTCATCCTCGACATGAAGCAGCGCATGGCGGAGCTGACTGCCGAGCAGACCGGCAAGTCCATCGAGCAGGTCCTCAAGGACAACGACCGCGACAACTGGTTCTCGGCGCAGGAAGCCCTGGAGTACGGCTTCGTCGACCACCTCCGCGCCTCGTCCGCCGAGGTCGTCGGTGGTGGCGGAACCGTCAACGACGGCGAGACGCAGACCCCTGCGGCCGAGCCCGACGCCCAGTCCTGATCACCACCGAAGAAAAGGAAACGAGAATGCATCTCCCCATGCTCGGTGGCGCGCAGAACGTCCCGGCCCCCTCTGATCGGTACATCCTCCCGAGCTTCGAAGAGCGCACGGCCTACGGCTACAAGCGTCAGGACCCGTACGCGAAGCTCTTCGAGGACCGCATCGTGTTCCTCGGCGTGCAGGTCGACGACGCGTCCGCGGACGACGTCATGGCCCAGCTGCTCGTGCTCGAGTCGATGGACCCCGACCGCGACATCGTGATGTACATCAACTCGCCCGGTGGCTCGTTCACCGCGATGACGGCGATCTACGACACGATGCAGTACATCCGTCCGCAGATCCAGACGGTCTGCCTCGGTCAGGCGGCCTCGGCCGCGTCGGTGCTCCTGGCCGGCGGCACGCCGGGCAAGCGCCTGGCGCTCCCGAACGCCCGTGTGCTCATCCACCAGCCTGCCGTCCAGCAGGGTGGTGGCCAGGCGTCCGACATCGAGATCCAGGCAGCGGAGATCCTCCGTATGCGCACCTGGCTCGAGGAGACGCTGTCGAAGCACTCGAACAAGACGCCGGCCGAGATCAACCACGACATCGAGCGCGACAAGATCATGTCCGCGCAGGAAGCCGTGGAGTACGGCCTGATCGACCAGGTCCTCACCAGCCGCAAGAACCTCCCCGCGCTCGTCAAGTAGCGCTCGGTACGACGACGGCCCCGCACCTCATCGGTGCGGGGCCGTCGTCGTTCCGGGGCTCGGGGTCGTCATCGGGGAGCGGACCCGCCACGCCCGCATGCGTCTCGCCGAGTGGTCACGAACGGTCGCTCTGGCGAGGCCAGTCCGACGATTCGTGACCGCTCGGCGGAGGTGAGCGGGGTGTCCCGACCGGTCGGGACGACGCCGGCGGACGTGTCGGCGCGCGTGCCGGTCAGTCCTCGTCGGCGTCGTCAGCGGCGGGCGCCGGGCGACGACGGACGAGCAGCAGGACCGCGACGACGGCGGCCACGACGACGAGCCCGCCGGCACCGATCCACAGTGCGTCGGACGTCGTCGACGCCGAGGTGCCGGACTCCGTGCCCGTCGTGCTCGCCGCGGCGGTCGAACCGTTGCCCGCGGTGGCACAGGTCGGCGGCTTGGTGGTGCCGGTGGCGGGGGTGAAGCCCGCCGGGGCCTTCCACGTGAAGTCGTACGAGTCCGAGACGGTGTGCCCGTCGGCCGAGATGATCTGCCACTCGGCCTGGTACTTGCCGGACTTGCCGAGCGCGGCCGCGGTGGACATCGTCGGGCCCTCGACGTCGACGCAGCCGTTCTCGAAGTACCGGCCGTCCGGACCCACGATGCGGAACGCGAACCCGGAGTCGGTGTCGCCGATGTCGAGCAGGCGGTCGTTCGTGGTGATCGCGAACGTCTTGGGCAGTTCGGTCAGCGTGCTGTTCGACGCCGGGGTGGCCGCGATGACGTAGTTGTGCGCGCTGGCCGGGGCCGCGAGGCCGAGCACCGCACCACCCACGAGCGCGAGGGCGGCGAGCGTCCGGGCACCGAGCCTCCCGGCCCGGACCCGGCGGCGCACCGCCGGACGCGTGCCCGGCCGCTCGCCCGTCGTCACTTGCTGGTGCCGCGTCGGCGCGTGGCGGCGACCGAGACGACCAGCGCGACGGCGCCCAGGAGCAGACCGCCGAGGCCGAGGAAGCGGCCGACCAGGTCCGGGTCCGCCGGGACGGAGGTGGACGAGCTGGAGGCCGTGGTCGCGGTGGCCTCGTCGGACTCGGTCGACGCGGTGGTGCCGTGCTCGTCGTCGCCTGCGGCCGCGGCGGTCAGCGTGATGGTCGGCGCAGGGTGCTCCGGCTCGGCCTGCCCGGCCTTGGTGGCCTGGTCCCACTCGGTGGAGCCCTTCTCGCAGGTCTGCGTGACGGGCATCGACACCGTGTCGCCGGCCTTGCCGTCGGGCAGGGAGAACGAGAGCGAGAAGGTGTCGCGCTCGTCGGCGGGGAGCGGGGTCTTCGCGGTGTACGTGACGCTGGTGACGCGCTCGGCGGCGGCTTCGGCCTCGTCCTCGTCGGAACCGGCGGCGGAGCTCGGGGCCGTGTAGGGCTCGGTGGCCTTCGTGATGGTCCAGTTCGGGTTCACGGTCGGCGTGACCTCGATCACGGACTCGGGAACGTGGAACTGGAGCTTCGTGGTGGGGGAGCCGTCGCAGCCGTGCGGCACGGAGAACGTGACGGTGGTGTACGAGTTGACGGCGGTCGACGACGCTTCGGCCTCGACGTGGGCGCTGGCCGAGGCCGCGGTGCCGAGGACGATGGCGGCGGCGACGCCGAGGGTCACGACACCGCCGGTGGCGAGGCGCTTCTGCATGGTTCCTCCAGGAGCCGTTCTCTACAACTTGTAGAGAAACGCCCCTCACGCTACCAGGCCGACCACGCCCTGGGCGAACGCGGCCGGGGGTCCCCGACTGTGTCCCTGGTTGCGGTTAGGCTCGGTCCCACGACGACCTCGTGGACCGCACTGGCGGTGCACGTCGACCAGGGAAGGCCGAGAGCATGGCACGCATCGGAGAGAGCGCCGACCTCCTGAAGTGCTCCTTCTGTGGGAAGAGCCAGAAGCAGGTACAGCAGCTGATCGCCGGACCCGGCGTCTACATCTGCGACGAATGCGTCGAGCTCTGCAACGAGATCATCGAAGAGCGCCTTGCCGAAGCGGGCGAAGACACCGGCAGCGGCGAGTTCGACCTGCCGAAGCCGCGCGAGATCTTCGACTTCCTGCAGGAGTACGTCATCGGGCAGGACCCGGCCAAGCGCGCACTCGCGGTCGCCGTCTACAACCACTACAAGCGCATCCGGGCGCAGGGGCAGATCACCGCCGCCGAGGACCGCGACGACGTCGAGATCGCCAAGTCGAACATCCTGCTCATCGGCCCGACCGGCTGTGGCAAGACCTACCTGGCGCAGACCCTGGCCAAGCGACTCAACGTGCCGTTCGCCGTCGCGGACGCCACCGCCCTGACCGAGGCCGGGTACGTCGGTGAAGACGTCGAGAACATCCTGCTCAAGCTGATCCAGGCGGCCGACTACGACGTCAAGCGCGCCGAGACCGGCATCATCTACATCGACGAGGTCGACAAGATCGCGCGGAAGGCCGAGAACCCCTCGATCACCCGCGACGTCTCCGGCGAAGGCGTGCAGCAGGCGCTGCTCAAGATCCTCGAGGGCACGGTCGCCTCGGTCCCGCCGCAGGGCGGTCGGAAGCACCCGCACCAGGAGTTCATCCAGATCGACACGACGAACGTGCTGTTCATCGTCGCCGGGGCGTTCGCCGGGCTGGAAGAGATCGTCTCGTCGCGCGTCGGCAAGCACGGCATCGGCTTCGGTGCCCAGCTGCACAGCCCGACCGACCACCAGGACCTCTACTCCGAGGTCCTGCCGGAGGACCTGCACAAGTTCGGCCTGATCCCCGAGTTCATCGGTCGTCTGCCCGTCGTCACCACGGTGTCGAAGCTCGACCAGGCCGCGCTCATGCAGATCCTGACCGAGCCGAAGAACGCCCTGGTGCGCCAGTACCAGCGGATGTTCCAGATCGACGGCGTCGAGCTCGAGTTCGACCACGCGGCGCTCGAGGCGATCGCCGACCTGGCGGTGCTCCGCCAGACCGGTGCCCGCGGCCTCCGCGCGATCATGGAAGAGGTCCTCGGGCCGATCATGTTCGACGTCCCCTCGGACGACGACGTCGCCCGTGTGGTCGTCACCCGGGCGTCGGTGCTCGAGAACGCGGCGCCGACGATCGTGCCGCGGTCCGCACCGAAGCGCGTCGAGAAGTCCGCGTAGTCGAACGCACCCCGAACGCACAGCGCAACCCGAACGAACGAGCGCGCCCCGTCCTCGACGGGGCGCGCTGTTGCGTTCGGGGTCGTGGGGCCCGGGCGGCTACTCCAGGCCGCGGCGACGCAGCAGCGGTCCGACCTCGGCGTCGCGGCCGCGGAACTCACGGTAGGCCTCGAGCGGGTCCTTCGCGCCGCCGACGCCGAGCACCAGCCGCGCGAAGCGTCCACCGGCCTCGCGGGACAGTCCGCCGTGCTCGCGGAACCACTCCACGGTGTCGGCGTCGAGCACCTCGCTCCAGATGTACCCGTAGTAGCCGGCGTCGTACCCGCCGGAGAACGTGTGCGCGAAGTACGTCGACGAGTAGCGGGGCGGGACGGCCGGGGCGTCGATGCCGGCGGCGACCAGGGCCTCCCGTTCGAACGCCTCGACGTCGGTGACCGCAGCGGCCTCGGCGGCGGTGAGTCGGTGCCAGGCCTGGTCGAGCAGCGCGGCGGCGAGGTACTCGGTCGTGCCGAACCCCTCGTTGAACCCCTCGGAGTCGCTGAGCCCCAGGACGAGCTCGGGCGGCATCGACGCACCGGTCTCGTGGTGCTTGGCGTAGTTCGCCAGGACCGACGGCCACGTGACCCACATCTCGTTCACCTGCGACGGGAACTCGACGAAGTCGCGCTCGACGTTCGTGCCGGAGAACCGCGGGTACGTCGTCCGGGCGATCAGCCCGTGCAGGGCGTGGCCGAACTCGTGGAACAGGGTCTCGACCTCGTCCTGCGTCAGCAGGGTGGGCGAGCCGGCCGCGGGCTTCGGGACGTTGAGGTTGTTCACGACGACGGGCAGTGTGCCGAGCAGGTGCGACTGCTCGACGACGGGGTTCATCCACGCGCCACCGCGCTTGCCGTCGCGCGTGTACAGGTCGAGCAGGTAGAGCCCGACCGGGGCTTCCTGCTCGTCGACGACCTCGAAGACGCGGACCTCGTCGTTGTAGCCGTGCAGGTCCGGGCGCTCGGTGAACCGCAGGCCGTAGAGGGCGCCCGCCGCGTGGAAGACGCCGTCGCGCAGGACCCGGTCGGCCTCCAGGTACGGGCGGAGCGCGCTGCTGTCCGCGGCGAACTGTGATCCGCGGAGGACCTCGGTGGCGTACGCCCAGTCCCAGGACTCGACCTCGTACCCGACGGTGCGGGAGCGTGCCTCGCGTTCGTCGCGGGCGTTCCCGACGGCGGCGGTGACCAGGGAGGACAGGAGGCCCGCCACGGCTTCCGGGGTCCGTGCGGTCTCGTCCGCGGTGACGACCGACGCGTGGTCGCGGAAGCCCAGCAGTTCGGCACGCTCGGCGCGGAGGCGGACGATGCGCAGCAGGACGTTCCGGTTGTCGAAGGCGTTGCCACGACGGCCGCGCGAGAGCGAGGCTTCCATGATCCGCTGGCGCAGGCCACGGTCGGTGAGCGTCGCGAGCCACGGGTGTCCGGTGTAGAGCGGCAGGGTGACGAGCCAGCCGTCGAGACCACGGTCGGCGGCTGCACCAGCGGCGGCGGACTTCGCGCCGTCGTCGAGGCCGGCGAGTTCGGACACGTCGGTGACGTGCACCGCGGCGTCGTTGGTGTCCTCGAGCAGGTTCCGCTCGAAGGTCGTCGTGAGGGTCGACAGCTCCTGGTTGATCGCGGTCAGGCGTTCCTTGCCCGCGTCGTCGAGTCCGGCGCCGGCGAGGGTCATCTCGGTCAGCGTGCGTTCGGCGAGGCGGCGGTCCTCCTCCGAGCGGCCGGCGGTCGCATCGAGGGCGTCGTGCACGGCACGGACCCGTGCGTACAGGCGCCCGTCCAGGACGATGGCGTCGCGGTGGGCGGCGAGGAGCGGGGACAGCTCGGCCTCGAGGTCGCGCAGCTCGTCGGTGGAGTCGGCCGAGGTGACGGTGGAGAAGACCATCTCGACCCGCTGGAGCAGCTGCCCGGCACGTTCGAGCGCGACCAGGGTGTTCTCGAAGGTCGGCGGTTCCGGGTCGGTGGCGATCGCCTCGACCTCGGCACGGTGTTCGGCCATGCCCGCGTCGAAGGCCGGCCGGTAGTGCTCGGTCCGGACGTCGTCGAACGGGGGGAGGGCGTAGGGGAGGGTGCTCGGTCCATCGAACGGAGTGGCCATCGCCCCAACCTAGCGATGCGAGCGGCGGGCGGGTGACCGGACCGGCAGCGGGCGGGTGCCCGAACCGGTGCCGGGTCCGCCGGGCGCCGGGTCCGCCGGCCTCAGTGCGTCGCGGCGTCGATCAGCACGGCAGCCGCTCGGCGGGCGTGCACGGCCGCCTCGGTCGTCCCCGCGATGGCCGCGGTGGTCTGGGCCCCTTCGGCCAGCAGCGCGAGCTGTGCTGCGAGCTCCTCGGCGCGTTCGGCGTCCGGGACGGCCTGCGCCGTGATCCCGGCGACGAAGCGCTGGAACGAGTCCTTGTGCGCGCGGGCGATCTCGGCGATGGCGGGGGAGGTCGCGCCGAGCTCCCCGAACGCGTTGATGAAGCCGCAGCCGCGGAAGGTCTCGTCCCCGAACCAGGACTCGAGGAAGTCGTAGACGGCGAGCAGTTGCGCACGAGGGCCGTCGGCGGCGTCGACCGCGGCCCGGATGCCCTGCTCCCAGAAGTCGTGACGGCCGGCGAGGACGGCGGCGATGAGCTGCTCCTTGCCGGGGAACGCGGCGTAGAGCTTCTTCAGCGAGACTCCGGCGGTGGAGCGGATCTCGTCCATGCCGACCGCCTGGATGCCGCGCGTGTAGAAGAGCGCGTCCGCGGTCTCGACGATCCGTGCTGCCGTCTCGGGTTCGACCGTGCTCGTCGCCATGTCCATGCTCCGTCCACTCGGTGTCCACGACGACGGGGTTGCGTCGGGAACGATCGTTCTCTAGTGTAGGCGACACCACCGGAGAACGACCGTTCTCTGGACGGCCTCAGTGCACTTCACCAGGAGGAACACCATGGGATCCATCACCGTCGGGACCGAGAACAGCGTCGACATCGCGCTCCACTACGAGGACAAGGGCCAGGGTCAGCCCGTCGTCCTGATCCACGGCTTCCCCCTGGACGGCAACTCGTGGGAGGGCCAGGTGCCCCCGCTCCTCGACGCCGGGTACCGCGTCATCACCTACGACCGCCGCGGTTTCGGTCAGTCGTCGCAGCCCTCGACCGGCTACGACTACGACACCTTCGCCGACGACCTGCACACCGTCCTGACGACCCTCGACCTGCAGGACGTGATCCTGGTCGGCTTCTCGATGGGCACCGGCGAGATCGCCCGCTACATCGGTCGCCACGGTCAGGACCGGATCGCCAAGGTCGCGTTCCTGGCCTCGCTCGAGCCGTACCTGGCCGTCACCGACGACAACCCCGACGGTGCCGCCCCGATGTCCTTCTTCGAGGGTGTCTCCGCCGACGTCGCGAAGGACCGCTACGCGTACTTCACGTCCTTCTACGAGGGCTTCTTCAACCTCGACGAGAACCTCGGCCGCCGGATCTCCGAGGAGCAGGTGCGGAACGCCTGGAACGTCGCTGCCGGCTCCGGTGCGATCGCGTCCGTTGCCGCTCCGCTGACCTGGCCGACGGACTTCCGTCAGGACATCCCGAAGGTCACCGTGCCCGCGCTCATCGTGCACGGCACCGCGGACAACGTCCTGCCCATCGAGGCCACCGGGCGTCGCTTCACGAAGGCCCTGCCCGCCGCCCGCTACGTCGAGATCGAGGGCGCCCCTCACGGCCTCCTCACCACACACACCGCCGAGGTCAACGCGGTGCTGCTCTCCTGGCTCGCCGAGTCCTGATCCCTCGGCGATCCCGGTCCGGCGTCCGCGCCTGACCGGCTCCGGAACCGGCCTGGTGCCGCGGTGGTCCCGCGACGCCAGGCCGGTTCCGTCCGTTGATCTCCGGACGGGAGGCCCGGGTCGGCCCCGCCAGGTTGCCCGGCTCGCGCGGTCCGCGCGCCCGGCTCGCGCGGTCAGCGCGCGGTGGTGAACGCGACCCGGTCGGAGGTCGTCTCGTGACCGGACCGGTCGTACGCCAGGACGGCGACCTCGTAGTCGGTACCTGCGGTGAGGCGGTCGACGATGACCGACGCCTGGCGCGGGTTGCCGATGACGTGGGCGCGGATGAGCTCGCCGTCCTGGAAGAGCAGGACCTGGTGGCCGAGCAACTCGGGCGTGACCGGCGAGTTCCAGTTGACGATGACGCGGTCGGACTGCTCGGTGTTCACGTGGACGTCCGCCGGGGTGGCGGGCCCGGCGACCGACGGGTCGGCGGCCGTGGTGAACGAGACGGCTTCGGCGGCGCTGACGTTGTCGTCCGAGTCCCGAGCGGTGACGACGATCTCGTAGTCGCGGTCCGGGTCGAGGCGGTCGACGACCTGGCTCGTGCGGTGGGCGCCGGGTACGGGGTACTCGCGGATCACGTCGCCGTCGCGCAGGAGCGTCACGGTGTACAGGATGCCGGGGCCGTCGTCGGTGCTCGGGGTCCAGTTGACGGTCACCCGGTCGTGTGCGACGTCGGTGACGTGGACGTCGCCCGGCGTGGTCGGTGCCTGACCCTGGTCCTCGGCCGCCGAGCAGCCGCCGACCGCGGCGCCACCGAGGTCGCAGCCCTGGACGGTGAGGGCGCTCGACCCGTCACCGGCGATGCCGAACGAGACGTACTCGCTCATGCCCGCTGCCAGTGCGCCGTTCTTCGGCGTGAGCGTCACGCGGTCGCCGTCGACCTGTGCGTCCACGTTCCAGTCGGAGTGGTTCTCGAACGACCCGTTCGGCACCGAGAACGTCAGCTCCCAGTCCGACGCACCCGCGGTCGGGTTCGTGATGACGAACTGACCGCTGCTGTAGTGCTGGCTGCCGTCCCACATCTGGAGCTGGCCTGCGGTGCCGGTCGCGGCCTCCTGGGTCGGTGCGGCCGAGGCGACGGACGGGGCGAGCAGCGTGCACCCGATCATCGCGGCGGTCATCGCGGCGGTGGCGAGGGTGGAGGAGCGGAGGGACATCAGGATGCCTTTCGGAGGGGAACGTCCGCCGGAGCGGATCGTGTCCGCCGGTGCGGACGTCGACCATCGTGCAGCGTGCCCGGGCCGGCGGGGCGTCTCCGGAAGTCGACAGGAAACCATCGCTGCTGCTTGGTCTACACTCGATACGTGATATCCAACATGTCGACTGATGCGACGATCGATCGTCCGTTCCGCCCGCTCGAACGACTCGTCGAGACGCCGTCGGACCGCCTCCGTCGGATCGCGCGCATCGGCGCCGTCGTCCTGCCGGTGGCCGTCACCGGCTACAGCGTCTGGTACGACGCCCTCGCGGCTCAGGCTGCGCCGGACCTCCTGCAGGTGCTCGTGTTCGTCATCGGCGGGCTGTCGCTGTACGCCGTGCACCGCTGGCCGCTGCTGCCGACGGCAGTGGCCCCGATCGTCTGGGCGATGACGGGCTCGTGCTCGTTCGTCGTCGTCATGAGCGCCGTGGTCGCCGCGCGCCGGGGACGCGGCTGGTGGGTCGTCCTCGGCGTCTTCACCGTCCTGCACCCCCTCGGGCTGGTGCCGGACCCGTGCATGTTCCGGGCCGGCCACGTCGCGGTCCCCGCCGAGTCCGCGCCCCTCGTCGCCGTCGTGCTCCCCGCCCTGGTGGGTGGCGCCGTCGGTGAGGCGCGTCGGGTGGTCGGCGCCCGGGAGGAACGGCTCCGGCTGCAGGCCGCCGCCGCAGCCGCGCGGGCGGCCGACGTCGTTGCGCAGGAGCGGCTCCGCCTCAGCCGCGACCTGCACGACGTCGTGGGACAGGGGGTGAGCCGGATGACGCTCCACGCCACGGCGCTCGCTGCCCAGAGCGATGACGAAGCGACCCGTCGTCTCGCCACCCGCATCGCCGACAGCGGCGCCGGTCTGCTCGAGGACCTGCACTTCGTCGTCGGTCTGCTCCGGAACACCGAGGCGCAGTCAGGCACCCGCCAGCCCGCGGTGCCTGATGCCGCCACCCTCGCGACACCGTCCTGGCAGGAGTCCTTCGACGCGGCGCTCGAGGACGGTCAGGACGTCGTCCGCCGGGGACCCGCCGCCGGACCGCTCGCCCGGACCGCGGGGCTCGACACCCGGTGCGCCG
This sequence comes from Curtobacterium sp. MCLR17_032, assembly GCF_003234795.2. Classification (NCBI taxonomy): domain Bacteria; kingdom Bacillati; phylum Actinomycetota; class Actinomycetes; order Micrococcales; family Microbacteriaceae; genus Curtobacterium; species Curtobacterium sp. MCLR17_032. The sequence goes on from NZ_CP126268.1 coordinate 1,126,047, forward strand.
CGGTCCTCGACGCGGTCGCCGCCGAGGCCCTGCACAACGCACGGAAGCACGCTCCGGGCAGCATGGTCGAGGTCACCGCAGCCCTGCTGCCGGACCGCCTGGAGGTGACCTTCCGGAACGCCGTCCCGTCGCGCTCCGATGCGGCCGGCGTCGCAGCGCGCGGCGGGCTCCCCGACGCCCGCCGGACCGGGGGCCACGGGCTGGCGGTCGCCGCCGAACGCGCGGCCGAGGTCGGCGGTCTCCTCCGACACATCCGGACGCCGGACGGCCGCTTCCGTCTCGACCTCGAGCTGCCCCGATGACCCGCGTGCTGCTGGTGGACGACGACGACGACATCCGGTCGAGCCTCCGGATCGTCATCGAGTCCGAGCCCGGGCTCGTCGTGGTGGCGCAGTGCAGCGACGGCGAGCGTGCCGTGGCCACAGCCCGGCGCCTCCGGTGCGACGTGGCCGTGGTCGACCTGCGGATGCCCGGCATGGACGGGATCGAGACGACCCGGCGGTTGCGCGAGTGTCCGGCAGCTCCGGCCGTCCTCGTCCTGACCGCGTTCGACGACGGCGACGACGTGCTCCGCGCCCTCGCGGCCGGCGCCTCCGGGTTCCTGCTCAAGGGCACACGCCCGCACGAACTTCCCGCCGCGATCGTGGACGTCGCCGCCGGACGGTGTGTGCTGGCACCCGCGGTCGCCGACGCCGTCGTCCGTCGTGCCGTGGCCCGCGACCACGAGGAGCAGCCGCTGCCGTTCGACGACCTTGGGGACCTCACCGACCGGGAACGCGAGCTCGTCGTCGCCGTGGGGGAGGGGCTGACGAACGCGCAGATCGCCGGGCGGCTCGGCGTCACCGCGACGTCGGCGAAGACCTACGTCTCCCGCGTCCTCGACAAGCTCGGCCTGCAGAACCGCACGCAGCTCGCCATCGCCGCACATCGCGCCGGTCTCGTCTGAGCCCGGCCGTCACCATTCGGAGACGTGGCTCGTGCCGGGGACGCCCGGACCATGGGAGGACCGTCCCGTCACACCGAGGAGTCCTGCCGATGTCGTCCCGTCCCCACCGCCGACCCCGTCCGCGCGCGCTGCCCGCACTGGCCTGCCTGCTCGCCGGGTCCGTCCTGTTCGCCGACCCGGCCGTCGCGCTGGACCGGGCAGCGCCCACGACCGCCGGCTCCGGCTCGGGCTCGGTCTCCGCCTCGCTCGAGCTGTCGGACGCGACCGCGTGGTACGCCGGCGGACAGTTCGTCGTCCGGAACACCGGTGAGACACCGGCCGGCTGGCAACTCCGGTTCCGGGTCACCGGTGGTGCCTTCGACAGCTGGGCGAGCTGGATGGCGGACACCGAGCAGCACGGCGACGAGGTCACCATCTCGGCGAAGCGCGGCCAGGAGCTCGCGCCCGGCGCCACCGCGAACCTGTCCTTCGGCATGACCGGCGACGGCTCGGTCGTCCCGGCGGTGCAGGCGTGCAGCATCGACGGCACCGACGTGGCCGGCTGCGCCCCGGACGACGACAGCGACGACGGCGAGGGCGGCAGCGGTCCGGAGGTCCCCGCCGAGGACACCGTCGCGCCGAGCACCGTGCCCGACTTCGCCGGCGACCCCGTCGACGCGCACACCGCTCGCCTCCGGTGGGCCGCGGCCACCGACGACCGCGGCGTCGACGGGTACGTCGTGACCCGTGCGGGTGCCGCCCCGACGCACCTGCCGGCGGACGCGCGGGAGGCCCGGATCGCCGACCTGCCCGACGGCACCGCCGTGCGGTTCACCATCAGCGCGGTCGACGCCGCCGGCAACACCGGTCCGGCGGCCACCACCACGGTCACGACCCCGGAGGCACCGACGCCCCCGCAGCACCTCGTCGTCGCGCCGTCCCACTCGGTGGTCCCGGTCCGTGCCCTCGGGGACGCCGAGGCCGCACGTCGTGCCGAGGGACGCTCGTACCGTCACTCGGCACACGAGCCCACCGGTCGTTCCGTCACCGCCGGCGACACCGTCACGATCACGGTCCCGGCGGGCGTCTCCGGGCTCTCCGCACGCTTCGGTCTGTACGGCGTGTACGCGGGCCTCAACGGCGGGAAGGACGTCGGCGTGCAGACGGTCCCGCTGCAGCCGGGCGTGAACCGCCTGACCGTGCCGAAGAGCGGGCCGGTCCACCTCCTCGACACCGCTGCCGAGGGCTCCCGGACCACGACCGTGCGCGTGGACGGCGGAGCCCCGATGGCGACCTTCGTCGAGGGCGAGACGACCGAGGCGCAGTTCGCCGAGCGGATGGCGTCGTCGACCGCGCCGATCGTCGAGCTCATCGGCGACGACGTCCTCGTGCAGGTGCAGAAGCCGATCGCCCAGCGTTGGCTGCTCGACCGGGGCATCCAGGTCGGCCCCCGCGTCCGGATGCTGGAGCGGTTCGTCGCGAAGACCGACGCCGTGTTCGGGCTCGACCGGGCCGCGACCGGGGCAGCACACCGGGCACCGCAGCGTGTCCTCGTCACCAACCCCGACACCGGGGGTGGCTACGCGAGCGCGTCCCACGACTGGATCCGCTTCCAGAACGACACCGGCGCGATGCGGGACCTGCTGTCGAAGGCGCCGGCCGACCAGTGGGCGTTCTGGCACGAGGTCGGGCACACGTACCAGCCCGACTGGATGAACTGGGCCGGCCTGGGCGAGGTGTCCGTCAACGTCTCCGCCCTGGCGAACCAGGAGCACCTCACCCCGGGTGTGAACCGGCTCGACGACGCGGCCACCCGGAAGAAGGCGGCCACGTTCTTCGCACTGCCCCAGGCCGAGCGGCACTTCGACCGTCAGGACATCTGGCTGCGCGTGCTGATGTTCGACCAGCTCCGCCGGGCCTTCGGGGACGACGTGTACGGCCGGATCGCCCAGCAGTTCCGCGTCGACCGGGCGCTCGGTGCGACGGTGCCGAGCACCTCGGACACCGCGGCGCGCAAGCAGCAGTTCGCCCTGGTCGCCTCCGAGGTCACCGACCGGGACCTCACCGCCTTCTTCGACGCCTGGGGGCTGGGACTCACCGACCAGACGCGCGCCGCGATGGCCGAGCGCCCCGACCCGGCGTTCGACCTCACCACCAACCACGACCGCCGGACCGACCGTCTGGACCACGTCGTCCGGCACACCGTCCCGACGGGCGCGGTGCAGGTGACGGGGACCGCGACCTACGGGCAGCGGACCGCGGGCGGAGCGCTCGAACTCACGACCATCCCCGGCCCCGACGTCACGGTCGGACGGACCCGGCTGCAGACCCTGGCCGTCGGGACGGGCGCCGGGTCGGCCCACGTCGAGTTCCTCGCCGCGGACGGTACCCCCGACGTCGTCCGCGTCCCGGTCGACGTCCGGCGCGGCACCATGGTGCAGTACCGCGGTCTCGGTGACACCGTGATCGCCGAGCTCGTCCTCGACCCGGCGAGCGGCACCCTCTGGCTGCACAAGGCCGGCGGTGGCACGACCGCCCACGGGAACTTCTCCACCCGGTACGCCGGTGCCCGCGTGGTCGAGGCCGACGGCACCACCGTCACCGACGGCTGGCTCCGGGGTGTCGAGACCGCGGGTGCCTTCGCGGCGCGCTTCGGCGAGGTCGCGGTCCACGACGGGCAGTTCCTGGTGCTCGACCACCTCGAACCGGGGAACCGTCTGCTCCGCTGGAGTGCGGACACCGCCCTCGGGCGGGACACCGCCACGCGGCAGGCGTACCGGATCGAGGGCGGTGCGCTCGTCCCGGTGCCGGTCGAGTCGGTGCCGAAGCGCTGACCGCGCAGCGCTGACCGCGCAGCGCTGACCGCGCAGGACGGACGCCGGACGGCCGGGATGACCATCACGTCACCCCGGCCGTCCGGCGTCTGCGCAGTCCGACGACTCAGTCCTCGGACCCCGCGTCGTCCGGGTCGGTCACCTGCGCGTGCCCGAGCGGGTCAAGGTGGATCGACGTCCCGTCGTCCAGCTCGACCATCGGCTTGCCCTCCAGGAACGTCAGCGTCCACCGCCAGGTCGATGCGTCGACCGACTGCGCCGCCAGGTCGTCCTCGACACCGCGCACGGCGACGACCATCGTCTCGGGCAGTCGCGCGGGCGGTTCCGCGCCCACGTTCCATCGCGTTCCCAACTGCATCCGTGCCTCCAGTCCGTGTCGGCGGAGCCGCGTCGACGGCGGAGTCCGCCGCGACGACGGACGCCCCGCCCGTGTCTCCACGGTAACGGGGCGTCCGGTGTCCGGTCCGTCAGGATCAGGCCGGGGGCTGTTCCGCCAGCTCGATCTCGACGACGGCGAACTCGTCACCGTCGACGAAGGCCAGGTCCTGGATCCGGCCGACGGCCGCCAGGTCCACGGCCGCGCGCTCGACCAGCTCGCGGACGGCGGCGGGTGCCTGCACGACGGCGCGTGTCACCGGCGTCTTCTGGGACGCCTTCGCCGCGGTCTTCGCCCCGCGGATGCCGATCAGCGCCTGGCCGACGGCCGCGAGCAGCCCGGTCTCGGCCTGGTCGACCGGCAGGTCGGCACGGACCGGCCAGGAGGCCCGGTGCACGCTGGTGTCGTGGGTCCAGGCCCACACTTCCTCCGTCGCGTACGGGAGGAACGGTGCCAGCAGGCGGAGCAGGACGTCGATCGCACCGCGGAGCGCGAGGACCGCACTCGCCTGCGTCTCGTGGCCGGCGTCCGGGGCGGTGCCGTACGCACGCTCCTTGACGAGCTCGAGGTAGTCGTCGCAGAAGGTCCAGAAGAACCGTTCGGTGACCTCGAGCGCCCGGGCGTGGTCGTACGCGTCGAACGCGGCGGTGGCCTGGTCGACGACGGTGCCGAGCGCGGCGAGCATGTCGATGTCGAGCGCCTCGGTCACCTGGTGGGCGCCGGTGGGCAGCTCGAAGCCGTAGACGAACTTCGCCGCGTTGAGGACCTTGATCGCCAGACGGCGGCCGACCTTGATCTGCTTCGGGTTCTGCGGGTCGAAGGCCGCGTCGGTACCGAGCTTCGACGAGGCCGCCCAGTAGCGGACGGCGTCGGCGCCATGTGCCTCGAGCACGGACAGCGGCGTGACGACGTTGCCCTTCGACTTCGACATCTTCTTGCGGTCGGGGTCGACGATGAAGCCGGAGATCGAGGCGTTCTTCCAGGGCACCACGTCGGCCTCGAGCTGGCTGCGGAGGACTGTCGTGAACAGCCAGGTCCGGATGATGTCCTGCGCCTGCGGGCGGACGTCGTACGGGTACACCAGGTCGTAGAGCGCCGGGTCGGTCTCCCACTTGCCGGCGAGCTGCGGGGTGAGGGACGAGGTCGCCCAGGTGTCCATCACGTCGAGCTCGCCCTGGAACCCACCGGCGACACCACGCTGCGACTCGTCGAACCCGGGGGCCGGGTCGGACGACGGGTCGACGGGCAGCTGCGCCTCGGTCGGGACGATCGGCTGGTCGAACACCGGGTTGCCGTCCGCGTCGAGGGGGTACCAGACCGGGATCGGCACACCGAAGAAGCGCTGGCGCGAGATCAGCCAGTCGCCGGACAGGCCGCCGACCCAGTTCTCGTAGCGGACCTTCATGAAGTCGGGGTGGAACGCGATCTGGTCGCCGCGCTCGAGCAGCGTCTGCTTGAGCTTCTCGTCACGGGCGCCGTTGACGATGTACCACTGGCGGGTGGAGACGATCTCGAGGGGCTTGTCGCCCTTCTCGAAGAACTTCACCGGGTGGTTGATGGTCTTCACGTCGCCGACCAGCTCGCCGGACTCGGTCAGGGCGTCCACGACGACCTTCTTGGCGGAGAACACGGTCTTGCCCGCCATCTCGGCGTAGAGCGCACGACCCTCGGCGGACTCGATCCAGGCCGGCTCGTCGGACCGGATGCGGCCGTCGAAGCCGATCACCGAGCGGTTCGGCAGCTGCAGTTCGCGCCACCAGACGACGTCGGTGGTGTCACCGAACGTGCAGATCATCGCGATGCCGGCGCCCTTGTCCTTCTGCGCCAGGTGGTGTGCGAGCACCGGGACCTCGACGTCGAAGAGCGGGGAGCGCACGGTCGTGCCGAAGAGGTCCTGGAACCGCTCGTCGTCGGGGTGTGCGACGAGGGCGACGCAGGCCGGCAGGAGTTCCGGGCGGGTGGTCTGGATGACGACGTCGCCGCTGCCGTCGCTCTTGTGGAAGGCGAGCCCGTGGTAGGCGCCGGGCATCTCCTTGTCCTCGAGCTCGGCCTGCGCGACCGCGGTGCGGAAGGTCACGTCCCACAGCGTCGGGGCGTCGGCCTGGTAGGCCTCGCCACGCTCGAGGTTGCGGAGGAAGGCACGCTGGGCGCTGGCACGGGAGGTCGCGTCGATCGTGCGGTACGACTGCGTCCAGTCGACGGACAGGCCGAGCGTGCGGAAGAGCTCCTCGAACTGCTGCTCGTCCTGCACGGTCAGCTCGTCGCACAGCTCGATGAAGTTGCGGCGCGAGATCGGCAGCTGGTCGGCGGCCTTGCTCGACTTGCCGTCACCACCGGCGAACGGCGGGGTGAAGTCGGGGTCGTAGGGGAGCGACGGGTCGCAGCGGACGCCGTAGTAGTTCTGCACGCGACGCTCGGTGGGGAGACCGTTGTCGTCCCAGCCCATCGGGTAGAAGACGTGCTTGCCCCGCATGCGCTCGAACCGGGCCTTGAGGTCGGTGTGCGTGTACGAGAACACGTGCCCGATGTGCAGCGAGCCGGAGGCGGTCGGCGGCGGGGTGTCGATCGAGTAGACGGCGGACCGGTCGCCGGCGGCGTCGCGGTCGAAGCGGTAGGTGCCGTCCTGCTCCCACTGCGGCCCCCAGACCTGCTCGAGTCCGTCCACCGATGGCTTGTCGGGCATGGGCTTGGTCATGGCTGCGCCTTCCGTTCGTATGTGCGGCACCGAGTCCGTGATGAGGTGCCTGAGTGTCCCCGCGTGGTGCGGGTGCGGTCCTCAGCGTACCGGTCGGCCGTGCCGGACAGGCCACCTGCTAGGCTTCCTGGGTTTGTCCGGCGAGCGCGGTTCGCAGGACGCCAGTGTCGCTGTCTCGCCGGATGCCCGGCCGTCCCGCCGGGAGCCCGAAGGACGCCACAGCACACCGGAGGAACACCTTGCCAGCCAACGACACACCCCAGCAGCAGCACGGCGATCGCCCGCTGCGGACGAAGGGCGCCGTGAAGCGTGCTCGACGGAAGCTGACCGAGGACGACGTCACCGTCGTCGAGGAGTCGATGCTCAAGCGTGCCGTCGCCGCAGCGGCCCTCGGCAACGCGATGGAGTGGTTCGACTTCGGCATCTTTGCCTACCTGACGGTGACGATCTCGCAGGTGTTCCTGCCGGCGGGCGACCCGGCGTCGAACATCGTCGCCACCTTCGGGTTCTTCGCCGCCGCGTTCATCGTCCGCCCGATCGGTGGTGCGGTCTTCGGCCCGATCGGCGACAAGATCGGCCGCCAGAAGGTCCTCGCGCTGACGATGATCCTGATGGCCGCCGGCACGCTGATGATCGGCCTGATCCCGTCGTACGACACGATCGGCGTCTGGGCACCGATCCTGCTGCTCGTCGCCCGCTTCGTGCAGGGCTTCTCGACCGGTGGTGAGTACGGCGGCGCCGCGACCTTCATCGCCGAGTACTCCCCGGACAAGCGCCGCGGGTTCATGGGCTCGTGGCTCGAGTTCGGCACGCTCGCCGGGTACGTGCTCGGTGCCTCGATCGTCACCGGCCTGCAGTTCGGCCTGTCCGAGGACGCCCTGCTCAGCTGGGGCTGGCGCATCCCGTTCATGATCGCCGGTCCGCTCGGCCTGATCGGGCTCTACCTGCGGCTGAAGCTCGAGGAGACCCCGGCCTTCCAGAAGCAGCAGGAGCAGGCCGCCGAGCGCGAGTCGCAGAAGACGCCGTTCCTCAAGCTCTTCGCCGAGAACTGGCGCTCGCTGATCATCTGCATCGGGCTGGTCCTGGTCTTCAACGTGACCGACTACATGCTGCTGTCGTACATGCCGACCTACCTGGAGCAGAACCTCGGACAGAACGCGACGTTCGGGCTCATCCTGATCGTCGTCGTGATGCTGCTGATGATGGTCGTCATCACCTTCGGTGGTCGGCTGTCGGATCGCTTCGGCCGCCGTCCGGTGCTCGCCGCGGGCTGCATCGGCTTCATCGTGCTGTCCTGGCCGGCGCTCAAGCTCGTCCAGTCGGGCACCGGGGTCGGGGTGTTCTCCGGCCTGCTCATCCTCGGCGTGGTCCTGGTGACCTTCACGTCGACGATGCCGTCCACGCTGCCGGCGCTGTTCCCGACGATCATCCGCTACGGCGCCCTGGCCATCGCGTTCAACGTGTCGGTGTCGCTGTTCGGGGGGACCACCCCGCTCGCCACCGCCGGGCTCATCAAGTGGGCGCAGGACGCCGGCTACGGCTGGGCCGAGGACATCCCCGCGTTCTACCTGATGCTGGCCGCCGTGATCGGGCTCGTGGCGGTGTACTTCACGAAGGAGACCGCCGCGTCGCCGCTGATGGGCTCCGGGCCGACGGTCGGGTCCGAGGACGAGGTCGCCGGGGTCATCGACGACTACAACGACCCGACGTCGGAGCTCGCGCAGTCCGACTGGGCGAAGGAGTTCTCGACCAGCCAGATCCCGATCGTGACCGCCGACGGTCCTGTCGGCGACGGTGCCCAGGACAAGGCAGCCGCCGGTTCCTGACCCGCACCACACGCCCTGGAGGCCCGACCCGCGTCACGCGGGTCGGGCCTCCGTCGTGTGGGTGGCCGGTCCGGCACCCCGTCCCGCTCGCCCTGCCCCGCGCACCCCACCCCACCCCGCGCCGAGCCTCGCCTGGGCGGACAAGTTTCGCCGTCGCGACGGCGAAACATGTCCGCCAGGCCGAGGCTCGGCGGCCGGACGGCGGCCGGCGGCGCGGACGGCGGCCGGGCGGCCGCAGGGCCGGCGGCCGACGCCGTCAGGCGGCCGGGCCGGCGGCCAGCCGCTCGGCGGCACGCACGAGCCGCTGCGTCACCGCGTGCTCAGGGCGGCCGAAGACGGCCTCGGCCGGACCGTGCTCGACCACGGCACCCTCGTGGACGACGAGCACCTCGTCCGCCAGGCGCCGGACGGCCCGCAGGTCGTGCGACACGAACACCATCGCCACACCCGTGTGGTCGCGCAGCCGTTCGAGCAGGCCGAGCACCGCGTCCTGCACGGTCGCATCGAGTGCGGTGACCGGTTCGTCGAGCACCAGGACCTCGGGTTCGGTGGCCAGCGCCCGGGCGATCGCCAGCCGCTGCCGCTGCCCGCCGGACAGCGTGCGGGGCGAGCGGGTCCGGAGGCCCGGGTCCAGGTCGACCTGTCGCAGTGCGGCGTCGACACGGTCACCCAGCGCACCGGTCGCCCGCCGTGCGCGCCCGCCGCTCAGGGCGTCGGCGAGGACACGGTCCACGTCCCACCGCTCGTCGAACGTCGCGCCGGGGTCCTGGACGACCGCGGCCATCCGGTGTCGGCGTGCACGACGGTCGCGCTCGGGGAGTGGTGCCCACGCCTCGCTGTCGAGCGTGACCGTGCCGACGTCGGGCGTCTCGAGTCCGAGGAGCATCCGCGCCACCGTGGTCTTGCCGGAGCCCGATGCCCCGACGACCCCGAGCACCCGGCCGGCCGCGACCCGGAGCGAGACGTCGGCGACGGCTGCGACGCCCGGGTAGGACCGCTGGAGTCCCGTGGCGGCGAGCACCGGCAGCGCCGAGCGACCGGCCGCCGACGACGCGCCCGCAGCGCCGGCGGCACCGGCCACCGGCGTCGACCGGCCCACGGGCGTCGACCGGGCTGCACGCACCAGGGCCTGCGTGGCGGGGTGGACCGGGGCCTCCAGGACGGACGCGGTCGGACCCTCCTCGACGATGCGGCCGGCGTCCATCACGGCGACCCGGTCCGCCCACCCCACGACCAGGCCGAGGTCGTGCGTGACGACGAGCAGCCCGGTACCCCGCTGTTGCGCCGCCCGTAGCTGCTCCATCACGCGGAGGGCGATTCCGGCGTCGAGGGCCGTGGTCGGTTCGTCCGCCACGAGCAGCCCGGGGCGACCGATCGTCGCGGCGGCGATGAGGGCACGCTGTCGCATCCCGCCGGACAGGGTGCCCGCGGTACGGCCGTCGGCGGCGAGTGCAGGGTCGAGTCCGACGGCCTCCAGTTCGGCGCGCACCGCCTCGACGCGCTCGCGTGCCGACAGGTCGGTGTGCAGGCGGAGGGCGTCGGCGACCTCGCGCCCGACGCGACGCAGCGGGTCCAGGGCGCCCAGGGCCTCCTGGCCGACGTAGCCGACGTGACGTCCGCGGACCGCGCGCCACCGGCGTTCCGACAGGCCGCGGACGTCCTGGTCCCCGACGGTCAGTCGGTCGGCTGTGACCCCGGCACCGGTGGCGGACAGGCCGAGCGCGGCCCGGACCGTGACGGACTTGCCGGAGCCGGAGGCGCCGACGAGGGCGACGCACTCGCCCGGCGCGACCCGGAGGGAGACGTCCGTGACGACGGGGACGCCGTCGATCGTGACCGAGAGGCCGACGACGTCGAGGGCGCCAGCCTGGCCGCTCACCGTGCCGCTCCGGCACGGCGGAGAGCCCGGCCGAGCACCGTGACGGCGGTCGCCAGGACCACGATCGCCAGGCCCGGGAACGTGCTCATCCACGGTGCGGTCGCCAGGTAGGTGCGGCCGTCGGCGAGCATCGCACCCCACTCCGGAGCCGGCGGCGGTGTGCCGACGCCGAGGTAGCTGAGCGCCGACGCCCACACCACGGCCTGGCCGATGCCGAGCGTACCGACGGCGACGACCGGCCAGAGCGCCGCCGGCAGCACGTGCCGGACCACGACGGTGGCGGGGGAGCGGCCGAGCAGGACCGCGGTCTCGACGACCTGCGACGAACGAGCGGTCCGGACCAGTCCGCGGACGATCCGGGCGTACCCGGGGGCCGTGGCGAACCCGACCGCGAGCATCGCCGGCACCGGTCCGGGCCCGGTGACCGCGATGACGACGAGTGCGACCAGGAGCAGCGGGAGGGCGAAGGCGACCTCGGTCACACGCCCCACGACGGCGTCGACGACCCGGCCGCCGAGTCCGGCGAGGACCCCGAGGACAACCCCGGTCCCACCGCCGACCAGGGTCGCGACGACGCCGACCAGCAGCGACGCCCGCGTCCCCGCGACCACCCGTGCCAGGACGTCACGTCCGGACTCGTCGGTGCCGAAGAGGTGGCCGGCGCCGGGCGGCAGGAGCGCCTGGGACGGGTGCACCGCGAGCGGGTCGGCGCCGCCGAGCAGCGCCGGCCACAGGGCCGCCACGACGGCGACCGCCACCACCACCGCGGCGACGGTCCCTGCCGGGCCGAGCGTCCCCCCACGGAACCGCTCGGATCGGCGTCCGGCGCGGACGCCGGGGCCCGGGGACGGCGTGCTGCCGGGCACACCGTCGATGCTGCTGCGGCGTCCGGCCGGGAGGCCCGGGTCGACGATCCCGCTCACCGCGCCACCGCCTCGTCGGACGTCGCGCCGCCGCGGTCCGGTCCGGTGCCGCGGTCCGGTCCGGCGTCGCGGTCCGATCCGGTGCCGCGGGCCTGGCCGGCACCGCGGGCCTGGTCGCCGCGGCGGTCGCCCCGGTCGCTGCCGCGCGGGTCGACCGCCCGCTCGACGAGGTCCGCCACCGCGAGCACCACCACGTAGGCAGCCGCCGACACGAGGGCGATCCCGGCGACGAGGGGCATGTCCCGCTGCGTCACGGCGGTGACGAGTGCACGCCCGATGCCGGGCAGCGCGAACACCGACTCGACGACCACGGCCCCGGACACCAGCGACCCGAAGGCCCAGGCCGACAGCGCGATGCCGGGCAGGGCCGCGTGCCGGAGCAGGTGGCGGCCGAACAGCCCCGCGCGGGACTCGCCGCGACCCCGGGCCGCGAGTGCGAACGCCGAGCGCTGCGCGTCCACGACGCCGTCACGGATCGTCTCGGCCAGGTACCCGGCGACCGGCACCGCCACGACGAGCACCGGCAGCACCCAGCCGCGGACGGTCCCGTCGCTGACCGCGGGCACCCATCCCAGGCTGCTGGCGAAGACGACGATGAGCACGCTGCCGAGCCAGAAGTGCGGCATCACGCTGGCGGTCACCGACAGCCCGGTGGTCAGCAGCGCCGCGACCCGACCGCGCTGCGTCGACCACCACGCGGCGACGACCGCGAGCAGCCAGGCGACGACGAGCCCGGCGACCGCCAGGGTCAGCGTCACCGGCAGCTCCTGCGCCAACAGCGTCGACACCGGCGTCCGGAACGCGTACGAGTCGCCGAGCTGCCCGGTCGCCAGCCGTCCGAGGAACACCGCGTACTGCACGAGCACCGGTCGGTCCAGGCCGTACTCGTGGCGGACCTGCGCCACCGCCTCGGCCGAGGCCTGCGACCCCGGACCGCCGAGGATCGCGAGTGCCGGGTCACCGGGGATCAGGCGGATGGCGACGAACACGATCGTCGCGACCGCCCAGAGGACGCCGACGCCGCCGAGGAGCCGGCGCACCGCCCAACGCGCCCACCCGGCGGCGGGGGAGCTGCGGGGCGGGCGGGCACCGGGCCTCCCGGCCGTCACCGGACCGTGCACCACCGGAGGGTCAGCGGGCGAGCCAGGCGGTCCCGAACCACGGCGTCGAGACCGACGTGGTCGAGATGCCGTGCACGGCCGAGCGGTACAGGAAGTGGTTCTGCTGGTCGTAGAGCGGCAGGACGGTCCGGCTCTCGAGGATCGTCTGCTGTGCCTGCTCGACCAGGTCGGCGCGCTCGGCGGAGTCCGCGGTCTGCGCGGCTCGCTCGAGCAGCCGGTCGAGTGCCGGGTCGTCGAGCTGGGCGAGGTTCGCGAAGTAGCCCGACGGCGCCGGCGTGATCGACGCGGAGTCGTAGAGGATGCGGAGGACGTCCGGGCCGACCTTCGTGTAGGGCGCGCTGACGACGTCGTACTGGTTCTTCGCCAGCGCGGCGTACCAGCTGGACAGGTCGAGTTCTTCGAGCTTGACCGAGATCCCGACCTTCGCCTCGGACGCCTGGATCTGCTGGAACAGGCTGCGCTCGGCCGGGACCGACTGGTTCGTCGAGACCGGGAAGGTGACGGTGAGGGGCTTGCCGTCCTTCTCGCGCACGCCGTCGCCGTTCTCCTTCCACCCGGCGGCGTCGAGCAGGCGCTCGGCTTCCGACGGGTCGTACCCGAAGAGCGCCTTGTCCGAGTACGAGGTCGGTTCGACGCTCGACAGCACGGAGTACGAGCGCTTCGCGGTGCCGAGGAACAGCGACTTCAGTCCGGGGTCGATCTCGGCCGCGGCGATGAAGGCCTTGCGGACGGACTCGTCCTGGAACACCCCGTGACCGGAGTTCAGCTCGAGCCGGTTCGACGCACCGGGGCGGGGCGCGTCGAGGTCGCGGATCGCGGCCTTCGACGACGCCGCCTTGAGCTGGTCGGGCTGTGCGTTGTCGATGACGTCGACCTGCCCGGACTGCAGCGCCGCGTAGCGGGAGGTCGAGTCCGGCAGGAAGCGCCAGGTCAGCCCGTCGAGGCGGGGCTTCGTGGTCGAGCCGCCGAGCGGCGTGTAGTCGGCGTTCTTCGTCAGGGTGACGCGGTCGCCGTGCTTCCAGTCGGTGACCCGGAACGGGCCGGTGCCGACGGGGGACTCGCAGTTCGTGGCCTGCTTGCGCTGCAGCGCCTTCGGTGACTCCATGCCGACCCAGGGCTGCGAGAACGACTCGAGCAACGCGGCGTCGGGGCGGCTCAGCGACAGGGTGACCGTCCGGTCGTCGGTGGCCGTGGCCTTCGCGATCGACTGCAGGGCGAGGTAGCCGGTGCTGGACGCGGTCGCCGGGTCCTGCACGTGCTCGATGTTCGCCACGACCGCCGCGGCATCGAAGGGGGTGCCGTCGGTGAAGGTCACGTCGTCACGGAGCGTGAAGGTGAGGGTCTTGCCGTCGTCGCTCGTGGACCACTTCGTGGCGAGTTCCGGCGTCGGCTTGCCGTCGTCGAGCCCGACCAGTTCCTCGATGTACTGGGTCGCGAGCAGCGCCTGCGGGTAGTTGCCGCCGACGTGCGGGTCGAGGCAGGTCGGCTCGGCGTCGCCGGACGCGTAGGTCAGGGTGCCGCCACGCACCGGGGTGCTGCTGTCGCCGGGGGCGCCACCGCCCGAGCACGCCGCGACGGCCAGGAGGATCGTGGCCGCGCTGGCGACGCCGGTCACGATGCGCCGCAGCGCCGGGCTTTTCTGTACTGGGTCCAAGATCATGGCTCGGCTAGCCTAGCGCTTTACTGGGGGGCATGGACGAACCCACCCGCCGAGGCGGTCGACCGCGCCGATCGAGTGCCGAGGTGCTCGCGGACGCCGCCGCCGAGCTCTTCCTCGAGCAGGGCTACACCAAGACGACGGTGGACCACATCGCCGCCCGCGCCGGGGTCAGCCGCGCCACCTTCTTCAACTACTTCGCCGCGAAGTCCGACGTGATGTGGCTCGACCTCGACGCCGCGGTGGCCGACCTGCCGCAGCACCTGGCGACCTCTGCCGAGTCGAGTGTCGTCCGCGCGGTCGAGGACGCCCTGCTCGCCGCGGCCCGCGCCCACGACCCGGACCGGGTGCCGTGGGCGATCGCGCAGGCCGAGGTGATGGACGTCGGCGCCGAACTCGTCGCGAGCGTCGCCACCCGGGTCACCGCGCAGCACCAGGCGGTCGCGTCCTTCGTGGCCGGGCGGACCGGGGAGCACCCGGGGTCGCTCTGGCCGCAGACCGTGGCCGGCGCGATGCTCGGGGCGGCGGCCGCGGCGTTCGGGGTCTGGGTGACGGACGGCGTCGGTCGGCGTCCACTCGTCGAGTACGTCGGTGCCGCGTTGACGCCCGTCGTCGCGGGGCTCGACGCGCGCTGACCCGCTGCCGGTCCGCTGGTAGGTTCTGGGTGCGCCGTCCGAGGGGGACGGCCACCGACTCCAGGGGGAACCGTGCCCGACACACCCGATCAGCAGCAGCCGTCGTCGTCCGGAACGGGTGGGCCGGACCCGGAGCGCCACGAGGGTGATGCCGCCCAGGCCCCGGAGTACCCGGCCCAGGCGCCGCAGGACGCCGCAGCACCGGCACCGGAGTACCCGACACAGGCACCCCAGGACGCCGCTGCGCCAGCACCGGAGTACCCGCAGCAGCAGCAGCCGCAGTACCCGGCCGGCCAGGCACCGCAGTTCCCGGGGCAGCCCGGCGGCCAGCAGGCGCCGCAGGACAGTGGCCAGCCGCCGCAGTTCGGTGGCCAGCAGCCCCAGTTCGGTGGCCAGCAGCCCCAGTTCGGTGGCCAGCCGCCCCAGTTCGGCGGCCAGCCCCCGCAGTACCCCGCCGGCGCGGCCGGCCCCCAGGGTCAGCAGCCCTGGCAGGGCGGCGGTGCACCGATGATGCAGCCCGGCGGTGCCGCCGCGTACGGTGGTCGCCCGCAGCAGCCCCGCGGCCGTCGGGTCCTGGTGGCGGTCGTCGGCATCGTGGCGTTCCTCGTCGCCGGTGCCCTGGTGCGCTGGGGTCTGTCCTCGTTCGGCGGTCCGTCGAAGCAGGAGCTCGTCGACGAGGGCGTCAAGAAGATCACCGAGCAGACGACCTTCCCGAAGCAGGTCGACGCGATCACGACCTGGACCGGGGTCGACGCCGAGGACGACGCGATCCACTACCGCTACAGCGTCGCCGCCGACCCGACCGCGATCTCCGAGCGGGCGATCCGCAGCTCGGTGCTGTCGAACCTCTGCTCGACGACGGCGACGCGGGACATCCTCGAGGAGGACATCGCGATGCGGTACTCCTACGTCTTCCCCGGCTCCGACAAGACGGTCGACCTCGAGTTCACCGAAGCCGACTGCTGATCGACCCCCGCGGCCCGGTCAGGCGCGGAGGGTCCCCGCGCCGCCCGCCGCGACGTCCTCGACGGTCCCGTCCTTGACGACCTCGGGGATCTCGTCCCCGGTCGGCACCAGGACCGCCGCACCCGGCACGGACAACGTGAGCACGGCCTCCTCGACGTACTGGCTGTCCTCGAGCGACTGCTCGATCTTCCGCAGCCGGCCGGCGACGTGCTCCTCGGTGTCGTTGCCGACCAGGTCGACCGCCGCGACCATGTAGACACGCGACGGGCCGACGAACTCCAGGTGCAGGTAGCTGACGCTCTCGACCTGGTCGCGGGCGAGCAGCTCGACGAGCACGGCGTCCTCGAGCTCGGGCGACGTGCTCTCACCGAGCAGGAACCGGCGGTTGCGGTCGATGAGGACGATCGCGACGACGCCGAGCAGCAGGCCGACGGCGATCGACCCGATGGCGTCGAACACGGCGAGGCCCGTGACCTGGTGCAGGAAGACACCGAGGAACGCGATCACCAGGCCGATGAGCGCGGCGGCGTCCTCGGCGAACACCGCTCGGAGCGTCGGGTTCGACGACTGCAGCACGTGGCGGAGGACCGGCACCCGGCGCTTCGTCGCGGCCCCGTGCGCCTGCCGGAAGGCCTGCAGGAAGCTCGTGCCCTCGAGCAGGAACGACACCCCGAGCACGATGTAGTTGAGCAGGACGTCCTCGGCCGGTCCGGTGTCCCCGAGCTCGGTGATGCCGTGGTAGATCGACACGATCGCACCCGCGGTGAAGAGCCCGAACGCGGCGAACATCGACCAGATGTAGGTCTCCCGGCCGTAGCCGAGCGGGTGCCGGGCATCGCGCTTCCGGGCGCCCCGCCGTTCGGCGATGAGCAGGAACACCTCGTTGCCGGTGTCGGCCCACGAGTGCGCGGCCTCGGCCACCATCGAGGCGGACCCGGTGAGCATCGCTGCGACGGACTTCGCGACGGCGACGAGCAGGTTCGCGCCGAACGCGATGAGGACGGTGAGCAGGGACTCCGGCTTCTGTTCCGAGCTGGAGGACGAGGCGTCCGGAGTGGTCTCCGGAGCCTCGGATGACGTCGACGAGGGCATCGCTCCAGCATGCTCTCGTCCGGTAGAGTCGGGTGCACAGGCATCGATCCGGCCATCACCGGGGAGCCATCCGGAAGAACGCGGCACCCGACGGGGGTCGTCAGTAGAACCGGACGGGTTCGGGACCGTCACCATCCCCGACGCAGAGTGGTCACGAACAGGCGGTCGCGCCGGTCCGAGGCAAGCGAGGTGGTACCGCGGAGCGCAGGCTCCGTCCTCGTGGTCCAGTTCCACCGACCTCCAGGAGCCATCCGGTGCGTTACCCCCTGAACCGCGATCCCGCGAACGAGCCGTCGAACGGTGCGGACGGTGTCTCCCCGTCCCCGTCCTTCCCCGCGGTCGAGGACGGCATCCTCGCCTTCTGGAAGGGCGACGACACCTTCCGCGCCTCGATCGCGCAGCGCGAGGGCTCGGACGAGTGGACCTTCTACGACGGCCCGCCGTTCGCCAACGGCCTGCCGCACTACGGGCACCTGCTGACCGGCTACGCCAAGGACGTCTTCCCGCGCTACCAGACCATGCGCGGCAAGCAGGTGCACCGCCGCTTCGGGTGGGACACGCACGGCCTGCCCGCTGAACTCGAGGCGATGCGGCAGCTCGGCATCACCGAGAAGCACGAGATCGACGCCATGGGCATCGACGTGTTCAACGCCGCCGCCAAGAAGTCCGTCCTGCAGTACACCGACGACTGGCAGCGGTACGTCACCCGCCAGGCGCGCTGGGTCGACTTCGAGGACGACTACAAGACCCTCGACGTCACCTTCATGGAGAGCGTCCTCTGGGCGTGGAAGACCCTGTGGGACAAGGGCCTGGCGTACGAGGGCTTCCGGGTCCTGCCGTACTGCTGGAACGACCAGACCCCGCTGTCGAACCACGAGCTGCGGATGGACGACGACGTCTACAAGACGCGTCAGGACCAGTCCGTCACCGTCGCGTTCCCGCTGACGGGCGCCCGGGCAGACGAGCTCGGCCTGGCCGGCGTGCGCGCCCTCGCCTGGACGACGACGCCGTGGACCCTGCCGACGAACGCGGCGCTCGCGGTCGGTCCGGAGATCGCCTACGCGGTCGTGCCGGCCGGGCCGGGAGGCGCGGCGGACGGTGGCAGCGCCGGTTCGGCGCAGTACCTGCTCGCGTCCGACACCGTGGCCGCGCACGCGAAGGACCTCGGGTACGCGTCGGCCGAGGAGGCCGTCGAGGCCGTCACCCGCACGGTCGCGGGCCGGGAGCTCGACGGCGTCACCTACGAGCGCCTGTTCGACTTCTTGGCTGAGACCGAGGGCATGGAGAACGGCTGGAAGCTCCTGGTCGCCGAGTACGTCGAGACCGGCGAGGGCACCGGCATCGTGCACCAGGCCCCGGCCTACGGTGCCGACGACCAAGAGGTCTGCGCGGCCGCGGGCATCCCCGTGGTGCTCTCGCTCGACGACGGCGGCGTCTTCACGTCCCAGTTCGGCGAGGTCGCCGGCATGCTCTGGTCGGACGCGAACAAGCCGCTGACGAAGGCCGTGCGCGACGCCGGACGTCTGCTCCGCCAGGCGTCCTACGAGCACAGCTACCCGCACTGCTGGCGCTGCCGCAAGCCCCTCATCTACAAGGCCGTGTCGTCGTGGTTCGTCCGCGTGACCGAGCTGCGCGACCGCATGGGCGAGCTCAACCAGGACGTCAACTGGGTGCCGGACAACGTCAAGGACGGCCAGTTCGGCAAGTGGGTCGGCAACGCCATCGACTGGTCGGTGTCCCGCAACCGGTACTTCGGCACGCCGATCCCGGTCTGGGTCTCCGACGACCCGGAGCACCCCCGTACCGATGTCTACGGCTCGCTCGCGGAGATCGAGCGTGACTTCGGTCGCCTGCCGCTGAACGCCGAGGGCCAGGTCGACCTGCACCGCCCGTTCATCGACGACCTGACCCGCCCGAACCCGGACGACCCCACCGGGCAGTCCACGATGCGCCGGATCACCGACGTGTTCGACGTGTGGTTCGACTCCGGGTCGATGCCGTACGCCCAGGTGCACTACCCGTTCGAGAACGCCGAGTGGTTCGACGCCCACAGCCCGGCCGACTTCATCGTCGAGTACATCGGGCAGACGCGCGGCTGGTTCTACGTCATGCACGTGCTCTCCACCGCACTGTTCGACCGGCCGGCGTTCACGAACGTCATCAGCCACGGCATCGTGCTCGGCTCCGACGGTCAGAAGATGTCGAAGAGCCTGCGGAACTACCCGGACGTGTCCGAGGTCTTCGACCGCGACGGAGCCGACGCCATGCGCTGGTTCCTGATGTCGTCGTCGGTGATCCGCGGCGGCAACCTCGTCGTCACCGAAGAGGGCATCCGCCAGGGCGTCCGCGAGTTCCTGCTGCCGCTGTGGTCGACGTACTACTTCTTCACCCTCTACGCGAACGCCTCGGGCGCCGAGGGGTACCAGGCGAGCCGCAGCACGGCGAGCACCGACGTGCTCGACCGGTACCTGCTCGCGAAGACCCGGGTCCTCGTCGCGGACGTCACGACGCACCTCGACGCGCTCGACACCCCGCTGGCCGCCCAGGCGATCCGCGACTTCGCCGACGTGCTCACGAACTGGTACGTCCGCCGGTCGCGCGACAAGTTCTGGGCGGGCGCCGAGTCGTCCGCAGAGGCGACGGCCGCGTTCGACACGCTGTTCACGGTCCTCGAGACACTCGCCCGGGTGTCGGCGCCGCTGGCGCCCCTCGTCACGGAGGAGGTCTGGAAGGGCCTGACCGGCGACCGCAGTGTGCACCTGACCGACTGGCCGGACGCCGCTGAGTTCCCCGCCGACGACGCTCTGGTCGCGGCGATGGACCGCGTGCGCGACGTCGCCTCGAAGGGGCTCGCACTCCGCAAGTCGACCGGCAAGCGGGTCCGCCTGCCGCTGGCGACCCTGACGCTCGTCGTGCCGGACCCCGCCGCGGTCGAGCCGTTCGCGGACATCCTCCGCGACGAGCTCAACGTGAAGCAGGTCGTCCTCGAGGAGCAGGCCGAGGAGTCACTGGCGCAGTACGGCATCGAGCGGAAGCTCACCGTCAACGCCCGTGCCGCCGGCCCCCGCATCGGCAAGGCCGTGCAGCAGGTGATCCCGGCCGCCAAGAAGGGCGACTGGGTGGCGACCGAGACCGGCGTCACCGTCGGCGGCATCGACCTGGTCGAGGGCGAGTACACCCTCGACCTCACGGTCGCGGACGCGGCGACGGCCGTGGCGTTCCTGGACGGCGGCGGCTTCGTCGTCCTCGACACCGTCACGACGCCCGAGCTCGAGGCCGAGGGCCTGGCCCGCGACGTCGTCCGCGCCGTGCAGCAGGCCCGCCGTGACGCCGGACTCGACGTCGGCGACCGCATCGCCCTGACGCTCCGGGTCTCGACCGCCGCCGCCGACGCGGTGCGCGAGCACGACCAGCTGATCGCCGGGGAGACCCTGGCGACGACGATCGACGTCGTCGCGACCGACTTCGGCGCGGACGACCCCGCGACCGAGGTCGGCGACGACGCGAAGGTGTCCGTGGAGGTGGCACGCGCATGAGCGACAGCAACGAGTACGACGCGCACGACGACGACATGGCACCCGACGACACGGACGACCTCGCCCCCGACGGGGTCGAGATCCCCGTCGGCCCGGCCGGCGACACCGCCCCCGGCGACGCCCTGCCCTACGGCGGTGACGACGACGAGGTCAAGCGCGTCGAGGCCGCCCTGTACGCCCGGATCGGCGAGCAGTCGCCCGAGCACCGCCTGACCGCGACCCGCCGTGCCGTCGAGCTGCTCGGCGACCCGCACCTGGCGTACCCGGTCATCCACATCACCGGCACGAACGGCAAGACCTCGACGGCCCGGATGACCGAGAGCATCGTCCGCGCCCACGGCCTGCGCACCGGCCTGATGACCAGCCCGCACCTGGTGTCGATCCGGGAGCGCATCGTCATCGACGGCGAGCCCATCGAGTCGAGCCGCCTCGTCGAGAACTGGGACGACATCACCCCGATCCTCGAGATGACCGACGCCGAGCTCACCGCGAAGGGCGAGCTGCCGCTGACGTTCTTCGAAGCGCTGACCGTCCTGGCGCTCGCGTGCTTCGCCGAGGCGCCCGTCGACGTCGCCGTGATCGAGGTCGGCATGGGCGGCGAGTGGGACTCCACCAACGTCGTGCAGAGCCAGGTGCAGGTCTTCACCCCGATCGCGATCGACCACGCGAAGCAGCTCGGCAACACCGTCGCCGAGATCGCCCGGACGAAGTCGGGCATCGTGAAGCCGTCCTCGTCCGTGGTGTCGAGCGCGCAGACGCCCGAGGCCCTCGCCGAACTCGAGCGGGCCGCCGAACTCACCGAGTCGACCCTCGCGGTCGAGGGCACGGCCTTCCGGGTCACGAGCGACACCCCGGCCGTCGGCGGACAGCTCGTCAGCGTGCAGGGCATCGCCGGCACCTACGACGACCTGTTCGTGCCGCTGTTCGGCGCACACCAGGCCCACAACGCGGCCGTCGCCATCGCCGCCGTCGAGTCGTTCCTCGGCCGCGGCAGCCAGGCCCTCGACGAGGACGTGCTCAGCGAGGGGCTCGCGAACGCCACGAGCCCGGGTCGTCTGCAGCCGATCGCGACCGGGCCGACCGTCGTGGTCGACGCGGCGCACAACCCGCACGGCGCGAAGGCCCTCGCCGACGCGCTGCCGGTGGCGTTCCCGTCCGACCACGTCGTCGGCGTCGTCGGGATCCTCCGCGACAAGGACGCCCGCGGGTTCGTCCGCGCCCTGAAGGACACCGTCGCCACGTTCGTCGTGACGCAGCCGCCGGGTGAGCGGGCGCTCGACGCCGACGAGTTCGCCCGGGTCGTCGTGGACGAGGTCGGCAACGACCGGGTCGTCGTCGAGCCGTCGCTCGCCGGTGCCCTCCAGGAGGCCCGTGACCTGGCCGACGACGCCGACGCCGAGGACGCGATGGTCCTGGTCGCCGGCTCGATCGTCATGGTCGGCGCCGTGATGGAACTCGTGCACCGGGAAGGCGGGTCGAAGTGACGGACGCAGGACGGGCCTCCCGGCCGCCGCGCGCACCCCGGATGCGACGTCCGCGTCGCGACCGTGGGGCGCGCGAGAGCCTGCTGTCGATCACCCTGGTGCTCGAGGCGATCATGTTCTTCTTCCCGATGCTCGTCGTCTTCGGCAAGCACACCCTGCCGGCCGGGCTGGCCTTCGGCGGCGGGATCGCGGCGATCGTGATCCTGGCCCTCGCGTCCCGTCTGACCGGTTCCCGGGCCGGTGTATGGTTCGGGTGGCTGCTGCAGGCGGCCATCCTCGCCACCGGGTTCATCGAGCCCTTCATGGTCGCGGTGGGCGTGGTGTTCCTGGCGCTGTGGGTGTTCTGCTTCGTCAAGGGCGGTCAGCTCGACCGCCAGAACGCCGCCCGCCGAGCCGCACTCGGCGAGGACTGACCCACCACCACCCCCGAACCGCAGGGAGTCCCGCTGTGTCCGAACTCGAAGAGACCCTCGTCCTCGTCAAGCCCGACGGCGTCGCCCGCCAGCTCACCGGTGAGATCCTCCGCCGGATCGAGGCCAAGGGCTACGAGATCGTCGACCTGAAGATGCTGACCGCGCCGCGCGACCTGCTCGACAGCCACTACGAAGAGCACCAGGGCAAGCCGTTCTTCGAGCCGCTCGTCGAGTTCATGCAGTCCGGTCCGGTCGTCGCCGTCCGCGTGGCGGGCAACGGCGTCATCGCCGGGTTCCGTTCGCTCGCCGGCACCACCGACCCGACCTCCGCCGCGCCGGGCACCATCCGTGGTGACCTGGGCCGCGATTGGGGCCTCAAGGTCCAGCAGAACCTGGTGCACGGCTCCGACTCCACCGAGTCCGCCGCGCGCGAGCTCGGCCTCTGGTTCGCCTGAGCTGAGCTACTTCGACTGAGCCGAGTCGCAACGACGAAGGCCCCCGCACTCGAGAGTGCGGGGGCCTTCGTCGTTGTCCGGTGGCTACTTGCCGCCGTTCTGCTCCACGAAGGAGGCGAACGACTGCGCGTCGGACCAGGCGTTGGTGCCGGTGCCGTTGTACTGCTTGCCGTTGACGATGACGGTCGGCGTACCGGTCAGCTTCGGCAGGTCGGAGTTGGCGAGCGGCTGGGTCAGGACGCGGTTCGTGGCGTCACCGACCCAGGCGGCGAACTTCTGGTCGGTGATGCAGGACTGCACCTTCGCGTTCGTCGCGCCGGCCTTCTTCGCGATCTTGGCCAGCTCGTCGTTCGTCAGACCGCGGGTGTTCTCCGACGGCTGGTTCGCGTAGAAGGCGCTGTTGACGTCGAGGAAGGCCTCGGGGTCGTAGTTCGCGACGCAGGCGGCCGCGGCGGCCGAGCGGGTCGAGTACTTCGAGCCGAGCGAGGAGCGGTCGAGCAGGTTGAACGGGTGCACCTCGAGGGTGGCGGTGCCGTCCTTGACCCACTGCTTGATCTGGGTCATGTTGCCCGTCTCGAACTGGTTGCAGATCGGGCACATGTAGTCCTCGTACACGGTGATGTTCGCGACCGAGTCGTCCTGCTTCGTCGCCGTCGGCTTGCCGCCCTCGGGGATCGCCTTCGTCTCGACGGGGACGATCTTGCCGCTCTTCCCCGTGAGCAGGATGCCGTCGCTCGCCATGTTCTTCGGTCCGGGCCCGACGGGCTGGATCGAGTTCGCGACCACGAGCACGACGATCGCGACGACCGCAAGGGCGCCGACGATGATGCCGCTGATCAGGAACGTCTTGTTCCGTCGGCGGCGGGCCTGCTCCTTCTGGCGGGCCTCGCGGGCACGCTCGCGCGCGGCGTTGCGGCGCGCCTTCTTGCTCTCGTTGTCGCTCATCGGGAACGAGCGTAACGGCTCCGACCGTCGGGACCGGGTCCCTGCGCTGGGAAGACCCCAGGAATCAGGTGACACGTCACCGCGGAGGCGCGCCCGGCGCGGCCTGTGCGTGGTGCGTGCGCGGTCCGCGCGTGAGCGCAGACGGTCAGAGCGTGCTGAGGAGCAGCGGGAACTTGACCAGGATCGTCACGATGATGAACAGGATGTTCGCCAGCGGGATCGCCCAGCAGAACGGCAGGAGCGCGCGGCCCACCCGACGTGCGCCGGCGCCGAACGGCAGGTTGCCCTTCGCCAGGTTCCAGACCGTGGACACCCAGAACAGCGGGATCGTCATGGCCCAGACGAGCATGCACCAGAGGCAGAGGTACCCGATGAACCAGACGGTCTGCGTGAACAGCCAGGTGACGAAGACCCAGGCCAGGAACAGGCCGGCGTTGAAGAGGACCCAGAACCACTTCGTCCCGCGGAAGCCCGCCAGCAGCGCGACACCGACGGCGATCGGCGCGACGAAGCCCATCATGCCGAGCAGCGGGTTCGGGAAGCCGAACAGGTGCCCCTGCCACGTCGTCATGACGTTCGAGCAGTTGAGGAACGGACTGACGTCACACGTCAGTACCTTCTGTGGGTTCTCGTACTTCGCGAACTCGTCCACCACCAGGTTGAAGGCGGCGAACAGCCCGACGGCACCCGTCACGATCAGCAGGATCGCGACGGCGACGGGACGGCGGGGAGCAACAGACGTCGAACTCACGGCGTCATCTTCGCACGGGCCTCCCGGCGTTCTCCCTGACCGCGTGCGATGATGGGGGAGTCACCCGGCCGATCCGGGTGACGACGAGAACTTGCCGGGCCACCGCCCGGACGTGATGGTGCTGTGACAGAGCACCGTGACCGGACGACGCGTCACCTCCGACGCCGAGCCGCCGTGAGCCGGGTGCCCACGACGACCGGGCGCGGACGAGACGCCGATCGGTCACTGACAGCAGCGAGCGCGGGGGCGGAGTCGCCGCCCGCACCGATACGAGAGAGTTCCCGCCACCCTCGCGGGTGAGTGCGGGGTCGAGGAGTGCACCAGTCCATGGTGGAGCAGAACGAGAACCAGAACCAGAACACCGACGACGCGCCGAAGCGCCGAACCCGCCTGTTCGGCGGCCGTCGCGCCCGGTCCGGCGGCCTGGAGGCCCATGACCCGTCCGACACGTCGACCGACGCCGTCGAGACGGTCGCCTCGGACGAGGTCGACGAGGTCGATGAGGCGCCCGCAGCGGCAGCCGCGGTCGACGCCGCCGAGGCGCTCGACGCCTCCGACGGTGCCGACGTGTCGGACACCGCGGACGTCACCGACACGGCCGAGGCCGACGTCGAGGCGGCTTCGGTCGAGACAGCTGCGTCCGAGGCGGCCCCGGCCGTCGAGGTCGTCGTCCACACGACCTCGGGCGCGAGCACCGCGCCGGAGGACGTCAGCACCCTGACGGGCGACATCCCGGTCGTCAGCGACGCCGCCGAGCAGGACACCCAGGCTGAGGCGGCACCGACCGACGCCGTCGAGGGCTCCGACGCGGCCACGACGACGGACGGAACCGACGCGCCGGACGCGGAACGGGCCTCCCGTCCCGAGGACACGACCGCGCCGGCACCTGCCGAGCCGTTCGTCCCGAAGGCGACGAGCACGCTCAGCCTGATCTTCCACGCCCCGGTGCTGCCGGAGCTGCCGGCCCGTTCCGAGCGCGAGCACGACCGTGACCGCGGCGACCGGTACGACCGTTCCGACCGCCCCGAGCGTTCCGGACGCGGCTCCCGCTCCGGCCGGTACGACCGTTCGGACCGTTCGGACCGGTACGAGCGTGACGAGCGTGACGACCGCGACGACCGCGACGACCGACCGGCGCGCGACGACCGCGTCGAGCGTTCGGACCGTTCGGACCGCTGGGACGACGAGGACCGCGAGGAGCAGGGTGGCAGCCGCCGCCGGACCCGCCGCCGGGGGAGCAGCAGCGACCGCGAGCAGGCCGAACCGCGCCGCCGCGAGCCCGAGCTGATCACCGAGCCGCAGCGCATCAAGGGCTCCACGCGCCTCGAGGCGAAGAAGCAGCGCCGCCGTGACGGCCGTGACGCCGGACGCCGTCGCCAGGTCGTGACCGAGGACGAGTTCCTCGCACGCCGCGAGAGCGTCGACCGCCAGATGATCGTCCGGTCGAGCTCCTCGACCATCGAGATCGGCGTGCTCGAGGACAACGTCCTCGCCGAGCACTACGTCACCAAGTCGCAGAACGTGTCGCTGATCGGCAACGTCTACCTCGGCAAGGTGCAGAACGTCCTGCCGTCGATGGAGGCCGCCTTCGTCGACATCGGCCGCGGTCGCAACGCCGTCCTCTACGCCGGCGAGGTCGACTGGAACTCCGTCGACACCAGCCACGGCCGTCGCATCGAAGCCGCGCTCAAGCCGGGCGACAAGGTCCTCGTGCAGGTCACGAAGGACCCGGTCGGCCACAAGGGTGCGCGCCTGACCAGCCAGGTGTCCCTGCCGGGCCGCTACCTGGTCTACGTGCCGAACGGCTCGATGAACGGGATCTCCCGCAAGCTGCCGGACACCGAGCGTGCCCGTCTCAAGAAGATCCTCAAGGAGGTCCTCCCCGAGCACGCCGGCGTCATCGTGCGCACCGCGGCCGAGGGCGCCACCGAGGACCAGCTGACGCGCGACGTGCAGCGCCTCACCAGCCAGTGGGAGGCCATCGAGAAGAAGGTCCAGAGCGGCCAGGCCCCGGTCATGCTGCACTCGGAGCCCGACCTGCTCGTGAAGATCGTCCGTGACGTCTTCAACGAGGACTTCACCAAGCTCATCATCGACGGCGAGTCCGCCCGCCAGACGATCGACGAGTACCTGTCGGCCGTCGCGCCGGACCTCAAGGACCGCGTCGAGCTCTACCAGGGCCCCGACTCGTTCGAGGAGCACCGGATCAACGAGCAGATCGAGAAGGCGCTCGACCGCAAGGTCTGGCTGCCCTCCGGTGGTTCGCTCGTGATCGACCGCACCGAGGCCATGACGGTCGTCGACGTGAACACCGGCAAGTTCGTCGGCTCCGGGGGCAACCTCGAGGAGACGGTCACGAAGAACAACCTCGAGGCCGCCGAGGAGCTCGTCCGTCAGCTGCGTCTGCGCGACATCGGCGGCATCATCGTCGTCGACTTCATCGACATGGTGCTCGAGGAGAACCGGGACCTCGTGCTCCGTCGTCTCATGGAGTGCCTGAGCCGCGACCGGACCAAGCACCAGGTGGCCGAGGTCACCTCGCTCGGTCTCGTCCAGATGACCCGCAAGAAGATCGGTGTCGGTCTGCGCGAGTCGCTCGACGAGGTCAACGCCAAGGTCAACGACAACAACGCCGACCCGGGCCCGACCAAGGGCCGTCGCAAGCCCCGCGGCGGGAACGGCAACGGCAACGGGAACGGCACTGCCCCCGCGGCCGAGCCGAAGGCGTCGCAGGCGCACCAGATCACGGACGACGTGAAGCACGCGCTGTCCCGGATCGCCGCGTCGACGATCCCGCACGAGGAGTCCGACGTGCCGGTCACCGGCATCGCCGGTGCTGCGTCGCCGGTGTCGCCGGTCACGCCCACGTCGCCGGTCGCCCCCGCGGCCGAGGCGCCGAGCGAGTCGACCGGTGGCTCGAAGCGTCGACGTCGTCGTGGCAGCCGTGCCGGTGATGCCCAGCAGGCGAGCACGGATGCGCAGCAGGCGCCCGCCGATGCGCAGCAGGCCTCGGGCGACAGCCAGCAGGCGCCGCAGGCCCCGGACGCCCCGGAGACGCAGCACGCGCCGCTCGAGACGCCCGCTCCGGAGGTCGTGCTCCCCGCGACGACGACGGGTGTCCACACGCGGTCCACGCGATCCGAGTCCGCACCGGCGGAGTCCTCGTCGGCGCAGCGGTCCGCTGCCGCCGCCGAGCAGCCGGCTGCCGCACCCAAGGAGCGCCCCGCCGGTCGCCGTCGGGTCAGCTCGTCGGCCCCGGTCACGCCGGCCGACACGACGGTCGCCATCCTCGACATCCCGGTGGGGGTCGCCAAGCGCGAACCGCGTCGGGTGAGCGAGGAGGCTGCGGAGTCGCTCCTGGACTCGGTGCTGCAGGCACTGCCGGAGCCGAAGCAGCCCGGTCAGGGTCGTGCGCGGTCGCGTCGCGTCTCGTCGGGCAGCATCAGTGCCCCCGCGAACCCGACGGCCACCGAGGGCGACGGCACCGTCATCCTCGGGCAGTGATGTGACGGACGAGCAGCGTCCGACCGGTCGTGGCCCGGCTGCGGGTCACGACCGGTCCGGATCCGGCTGGGGTGCCGTGCCGCCGCGTGCGGTACCCCCGCCGGGGTCGTCCGGGCCCCGGTCGGCCCGTGTGCCCGTCGTGGCGCCCGGGGTGTCCACCCTGGCGACGACGGGTGCCGCCCTCACGGTGGTCAGCGTCGTCATGGTCGAGTTCCTGGCGGGACTGATCGGCCTGGTCGGCACGAGCACGATCGTCGGGCCGTTCCGGAGTCACGGCGGCACGAGCCTGGTCGAGGCGTTCGTGCAGAACGTCTTCGTCGCGCGCTTCCCGTTCTGGCTGGCGGCCTTCCTGGTGCTGGTGACCCTGGTGCCGGTGGTGCCCCGTGCGCCGCTGCCCGTCGTGCTCCTGCGCGCCGTCCTGGCAGGCGCTGCGGGCACGGTGGCGCTCGCCCTGGTCGGCATCACCACCGGGGCGTACGACGCCGTCCAGCAGCGGGGTCTGGGCGCCGGACTCGGTCGCTTGTTCGTGGAGGCCGTCACCACGCCGCTGCAGCTCGGGCTGCCGATGACCCTGATGCTCGTCGGCTCGGCGACGGCCGCGTGGCTGTGGCTCGGGCGACACCCGCGCTGACGGCTGCACTGCCGCACCGCGATGCCCGCGCTGCCGCGCCCGCGACACGCCGGTCCGGGGGTTCCGCGGAACCCGACTTCTCCGGCAGGTCGGAGTCGACGGTCAGCGCTCCGTGCGGGACGGCTTCCGCTTGTCGCGCTGGGGCACCCGCAGTCCGCTGGCGATCAGGCGCAGCACCAGTTCCCGCCCGGTCACGGCCGAGGCGCCGGAGGCCACCAGTTCGGCGTAGCGGTCCTGCGGCACGTCGTAGTGGTCGTGGTCGAACGCACGCCGCGGGACACCCGCCCGGTCGGCGAAGGCGTGCAGCTCGTCGTAGGATGAGTCACTGACCAGGTGTGACCAGAGCGTGTCGTGCGCGGGCCAGGCCGGGGGATCGATCAGCACGGTCATCCCTCGATCGTACGCGTGTCGGCGTTTGACCCGCCTGGTCGGATCGAGTATTCTCGATCCCTGGTGTCAGCGGGCCGTTCTGCCTGCGTCGCCGATCGTCCCGGGGTCACTCAGGACGCTCGCGCAGAAGTGGGCACCCGAGACTTCCCTCAAGCAGAGTTACGTAAGGATTCCACGTGGTTTACGCAGTAGTGCGCGCCGGCGGCCGTCAGGAGAAGGTCGAGGTCGGCTCGATCATCACCATCGACCGCATCAAGGCCGACGACAATGGCAACATCGACCTCGCGCCGGTGCTCCTCGTGGACGGGGACAAGATCACCTCCGCCGCGGCCGAGCTCGCGAACGTGACGGTCACCGCCGAGGTCCTGGCCGACCTCCGCGGCCCGAAGGTCGTCATCCAGAAGTTCAAGAACAAGACCGGTTACAAGAAGCGCCAGGGCTTCCGCGCGGACCTCACGCGCGTCAAGGTCACCAAGATCGCATAGGCGGGAGACAGACATGGCACACAAGAAGGGTGCGAGTTCCACTCGCAACGGTCGCGACTCGAACGCTCAGCGCCTCGGCGTGAAGCGCTTCGGTGGCGAGGTCGTCAACGCCGGTGAGATCATCATCCGCCAGCGCGGCACGCACTTCCACCCGGGCGCCAACGTCGGCCGCGGTGGCGACGACACGCTGTTCGCCCTCTCGGCCGGTGCGGTCGAGTTCGGCACCAAGGGTGGCCGCAAGGTCATCAACATCGTCAACGCGTAGTCGCTGACGACGAGCTTCACCGGGAGGGGCAGGCCGTGTGCCTGCTCCTCCCTTGCTTTTCCCCGCAACAACAACAGGAGTGACCCATGGCGACGTTCGTCGACCGCGTGACGCTGCACCTCTCAGCAGGCAACGGCGGCAACGGCTGTGTGTCCGTCCGTCGCGAGAAGTTCAAGCCCCTTGCGGGCCCCGACGGCGGCAACGGCGGTGACGGCGGTGACATCGTCCTCGTCTCCGACCCGCAGGTCACCACGCTGCTCGGCTACCACCGCTCGCCGCACCGCTCCAGCCGCAACGGCCAGCCCGGCATGGGCGACCACCGCAGCGGGGTCAGTGGCGACACGCTCGAGCTGCCCGTCCCCGTCGGCACGGTCGTGTACGACGAGAACGGCGACGTGCTCGCGGACCTCACCGAGCCCGGCATCCGCGTCGTCGTCGGCCCCGGCGGCCAGGGCGGTCTCGGCAACGCCGCGCTCGCGACCACGAAGCGCAAGGCCCCCGGCTTCGCACTGCTCGGCACCCACGGCTGGAGCGGTGACGTCAGCCTCGAGCTGAAGACCATCGCCGACATCGCCCTGGTCGGGTACCCGAGTGCCGGCAAGTCCTCGCTGATCGCCGCGATCTCGGCCGCCAAGCCGAAGATCGCCGACTACCCGTTCACCACGCTGACCCCGAACCTCGGCGTCGTCGAGTCGGGCAGCACGCGCTTCACCGTCGCCGACGTCCCGGGTCTGATCGAGGGCGCGTCCGAGGGCAAGGGCCTCGGCCTCGAGTTCCTGCGTCACGTCGAGCGCTGCGAAGCCCTGCTGCACGTGATCGACTGCGCCACGCTCGACAACGGCCGTGACCCGATCAGCGACCTCGACGTGATCCTCCACGAGCTCGAGCAGTACCCGGTCCCCGAGGGTCAGGTCCCGCTGCTCGAGCGCCCGCAGCTCATCGCGCTCAACAAGATCGACGTGCCGGACGCCGCCGAGCTCGCCGCCTTCGTCACGGCGGAGTTCGAGTCCCGCGGCTACCGCGTGTTCCCGATCTCCACCGCGTCGCACAAGGGTCTGCGCGAGCTCACCTTCGCCCTGGCCGACGTCGTCGAGAAGGCCCGCACCGAGCGCGCCGCCGAGCCCGCGGTCGAGCGCATCGTGCTCCGTCCGAAGGCCGTCGACGAGAAGCCCTTCACGGTGCGTGCCGAGGGCGGCGAGGAGCACCGCTTCTACCGCGTCCGCGGCGGCAAGCCCGAGCGCTGGGTGCAGCAGACCGACTTCACCAACGAAGAGGCGATCGGCTACCTGGCCGACCGGCTCGCCAAGCTCGGGGTCGAGGACGGTCTGTTCAAGGCCGGAGCCGTCGCCGGGTCCACCGTGGTCATCGGTGGCGAGGGCGGCATGATCTTCGACTGGGAGCCGACCCTGACCTCCACCGCGGAACTCATCACGAGCGCCCGCGGGACGGACTCCCGACTCGACCTCAACGCCCGCCCCACGCGCAACGAGCGTCGTTCGGACTACTTCGAGCGGATGGACGCCAAGGCCGCAGCCCGTGCCGAGCTCGAGCAGGAGCGCATCGCCGGCCTGTGGGCAGACGACGACACCGCGGCCCAGTCGGTCGAGCAGACGACGTCCGAGCGCGACTGAGCACATGGCCGGACCGAACACCGGGGCGAGCTCGGACACCGTGCCCGGACCGAGCACCGTCGCGGAGCGTGCGGACATCCCGCGCGCCCGCCGGATCGTCGTGAAGGTCGGTTCGTCCTCGGTCAGCGGTGACAACGCCTCGCAGATCGGTCCGCTCGTCGACGCCCTGGTCGGCGCCTACCGCCGGGGCACCGAGGTCGTCCTGGTCTCCTCCGGCGCCATCGCCACCGGGTTCCCGTTCCTGGGGCTCGAGGGGCGTCCGGAGGACCTCGCCACGCAGCAGGCCGCAGCAGCGACCGGGCAGGCGGTGCTGGTCTTCCGGTACCAGAAGGAACTCGACCGGCACGGGGTGACCGCGGCGCAGGTCCTGCTCACCGCGGGTGACCTGCAGAACCCCACGCACCGGGTGAACGCCCGACGGGCGATGAACCGGCTGCTCGAACTGCGGGTGCTGCCGATCGTGAACGAGAACGACACCGTGGCCACCCACGAGATCCGGTTCGGCGACAACGACCGGCTCGCGGCGCTCGTCGCCCGACAGGTCGAGGCAGACGCCCTGGTGCTGCTCTCCGACGTCGAGGCCCTGTACACGAAGCCGCCGGAGCAGCCCGGCGCCACCCGCATCGACGAGGTCCCCTTCGGCGACGAGCTCGCCGGGGTCACCTTCGGGTCGATCGGGGCAGCCGGGGTGGGCACCGGGGGAGCCGGTACCAAGGTCGCCGCGGCCCGCCTGGCGGCCGAGGCCGGCACGTCCGTCCTCGTCACGGCCACCGCGCTCGTCGAGCGCGCGCTCGGTGGCGAGCACGTCGGCACCTGGTTCCGGGCCGCACCACGCACCTGACGGTGGCCGCAGGGCGGACGGGAGGCACGCCTCCAGTCCGACTCGTCACCGCGGACTGCTGACCTAGGATCGGGTCATGTCGCTCACCGCTCCCGCGCAGGCCCACGCGGCCACGCCCCTCGTCGACACGCTGACGGCCGCCCGGGCCGCCTCGACGGTGCTGGCGACCACGCCGACGGCCGGCAAGGACGCCGCCCTGCGGGCGATCGCACTCGAACTGCGTGCCGGCACGGCGGAGATCGTCACCGCGAACCACGAGGACCTGGTCGCGGGGGAGGACAGCGGGCTCAGCTCGGGTCTGATCGACCGGTTGCGGCTCGACGTCGACCGGGTGGACGCACTGGCGGACGCGGTCGAGCACGTGGTGGGGCTGACCGACCCGGTGGGGGAGCACGTCCGTGGCTCGGTGCTGCCGAACGGACTGCAGCTCGCGCAGGTCCGCGTGCCCTTCGGCGTCGTCGGGGCCATCTACGAGGCGCGCCCGAACGTCACGGTCGACATCGCGGCCCTGGCGCTGAAGTCCGGCAACGCGGTGGTCCTCCGAGGCGGGTCGGCAGCGCAGCGCACGAACGCGGTGCTCGTCCGTCGGATCCAGGACGCGATCGCCTCGGTGGGGCTCCCGCGGGAGCTCGTGCAGACGATCGACCCGCTCGGACGCGCCGGGGCGACCGAACTCATGCGTGCCCGCGGACTGGTCGACGTGCTCATCCCGCGGGGCAGTGCCTCGCTCATCCAGACCGTCGTCACCGAGTCGCAGGTCCCCGTCATCGAGACCGGTGCCGGCGTCGTGCACGTCTTCCTCGACCAGTCCGCACCCCTCGAGCGGTCCGTCGACATCGTCCTCAACAGCAAGGTGCAGCGACCGAGCGTGTGCAACGCCCTCGAGACGCTGCTGGTGCACGAGCGGGCGGCCGAGCGCCTCCTGCCGGTGCTGGCCGACCGTCTCCGCGCCGCCGGGGTGACCCTGCGGGGCGACGACGCCACCCGGACGATCGTGCCCGGGGTGCTGCGGGCCACCGAGGCCGACTGGGCGACCGAGTCGATGGACCTCGACCTGTCGATCCGCGTCGTCCCCGACGTCGACGCGGCGATGGCGCACATCGCGCAGTGGTCGACGCACCACACCGAGTCGATCGTCACGAACGACGTCGACACGGCCGAGCACTTCCTGGCCGGGGTGGACTCCGCCGTGGTGATGGTGAACGCTTCGACGCGGTTCACCGACGGCGGGGAGTTCGGGTTCGGCGCCGAGGTCGGCATCTCCACGCAGAAGCTGCACGCCCGGGGCCCGATGGGGCTGCCCGAACTCACGAGCACCAAGTGGCTCGTGCGCGGGCAGGGACACATCCGCGGCTAGGATGGTCCGGAGTCTTCCTCGATCGATCGGAGCACTGCCAGATGTCACTCCTCGCTGAGGCCGCAGAACACGCGGCCGGCGTCCCCGCGATCGTCTTCCCGATCGTCGCGGCCTGCGTCTTCACCCTCCTCGGCTTCGTCACGTGGAGCTTCCGCGACGTCGCCTACCGCCACTCGCACAAGTTCCAGGCCACCCGGCAGCACGAGACCGGTGTGGACGAGTTCGGCCACTCGAAGATCTGATCCGCCACCCGATGCTCGAGAGCACGGGTCGGCCGCGCATCGGGGTGATGGGCGGGACGTTCGACCCGATCCACCACGGTCACCTCGTGGCAGCGTCCGAGGTCGCCAAGCACTTCGACCTCGACGAGGTCGTCTTCGTCCCGACCGGCCAGCCGTACATGAAGTCCGGCGTCACGGATGCCGAACACCGGTACCTGATGACCGTGATCGCGACCGCGGCGAACCCGATGTTCACGGTCAGCCGCGTCGACATCGACCGGCCCGGACCGACCTACACGGTGGACACCCTGCAGGACCTCCACGAGCAGCGGCCCGACGCCCAGCTCGTCTTCATCTCCGGGGCGGACGCCGTCCAGCAGATCGTCGACTGGAAGGACCACGACGGCCTCTGGGACCTCGCGCACTTCGTCGCCGTGACCCGGCCCGGCCACCAGCTGAGCATCACCGGACTCCCAGAACGGGACGTTAGTGTGCTCGAGGTCCCCGCGCTGGCGATCTCCTCGACCGACTGCCGCGACCGGGTACGGAGCGGGTCCCCCGTCTGGTACCTCGTGCCCGACGGTGTCGTCCAGTACATCTCGAAGCACCATCTGTATCGGAGCGTTGCATGAGTCCGTCCGACGCGCAGCCGCCGCTGTCGCGGCGTCAGATGCGTGAGCGCGAGCGCGCCGCCTCTGGCGGTGCCCAGCCCGTGACGCCGCCGCCGACCGTCGCCGCCGCCTCCACCACGCCGGAGGCCCGTCGTCGCCCCGGCTCCCACGTCGCCCCCGGGGCGGCCTCGGCCGCTCAGGCGGCACCGCGATCCGCAGGTGCCGCGACCGGTGTGTCCGACGTTCCCCCGGCCTCCGCGACCGAGATCGTCCCCGGCACGGGCGGGATGTCCCGTCGGCAGCTGCGGCTGCTGCGTGAAGCACAGCAGCAGGGTGGCCGTCCGGTCCCGCTGCAGAACCCGACCCCGCAGTCGTCCGACCGCACCGTGCAGGACGTCCTCGGCACACTGACGGACCCGTCCGCCGGGCCCGCTCCCGACGCGCAGGTGCCGCCGCTGTCGACCCCGGTCGAAGCCGCAGCCGCCGGCATCGGTGCGCAGTCGTCCCTCGTGCCGCTGACGGTCGACGGGCCGACGGACGACCTGGTCCACGAGGGCCGCGCCGACGAGGACCGGGCCGACGAGGACCGGGCCGACACCGACATCGATGCCGACTCGCGCGTCGACTCCGACTCGCTCGCCGGATCTGACGAGACTGCTGTCGACGCCGAGCCGTCCGTCGCTGCGACTGATGCTGCACCGGCGGACGTCGACTCCGATGACGACGCGGCCCCGGCGATCGAGGACGACGAGCCCTCGCACTGGCAGGACCCGAACCCCGAGATCTCGCACCTCGAGCCCGCAGCCGTCGAGCAGGCCACCGAGGCCGACGGCTCCCCGGACGCCATCGAGCCCCTCGAGGAAGCCGCTGCGCACGGCGAAGAGCCGCGTCAGCACCGCACGACCTGGGCCCCGCACGACGCCGACCCCGACGCGATCATGGCCGCGACCGACGACGTCGCCGCGCCCGCCACCGACCTGCCCGCAGCGGCCCCCGGTGTGTTCCCGCTCGACCTCGACGACGACGACACGAACGAGGTGCCGGTCGTGGTGCCCGCGGACGCCCCCGTCTCGCGACCGTCGTCCGCTGCGCAGCCCGGGTTGACCCCGCGCCCGACGTCCGCCGACGCCCCGCGCGAGCCGAAGCCCGTGACGACGGCCTTCCAGCCGCCGGCCGGCCACTGGTCGACCTTCGCGCACGACTCCAACGACGCCGAGGTGCACGACGAGGAGACCGGCACCCGCCGCGTCGCCGAGTCGCACACGAACGCACTGATCCTGCCGAACTCGGCGCTGGCCGACCCCACCGGTGCGTTGAACGCCACCGGCGAGGTCATCCTCACCGGGTCGATCGACCTGCCCTCCTCGCTGTCCTCGACCGGGTCGCACCGGCCGATCGACGGTGCCGAGGTCGACCGCCTCCTCGAGCAGCACGACGAGCAGCCCGACACGGACGCCAGCCCGGTCCGCGCGAGCCGTGCCGTGTCGAGCCACACGTCGACGCGCCAGGTCGTGCTCGCAGCCGCCAAGCCGAAGGACTCGAAGACGCCGGTCGTGCTG
Organism: Curtobacterium sp. MCLR17_032; assembly: GCF_003234795.2. Classification (NCBI taxonomy): domain Bacteria; kingdom Bacillati; phylum Actinomycetota; class Actinomycetes; order Micrococcales; family Microbacteriaceae; genus Curtobacterium; species Curtobacterium sp. MCLR17_032. The sequence goes on from NZ_CP126268.1 coordinate 1,162,055, forward strand.
GCCGTCGCCGCGAGTGCCGTCGGTGTGGTCGCGGCCGGTGTCATCGTCGTCGCCCTCGTCGCGACGAACTTCTTCGGCTCCTGAGCGAGCCCGGAACACCCACGACCAGCTCGGACCGTCTGGCCCCCACACCAGCCACGGTCTGGCCTATGATCGTGACCCATCATGAACATCCAGGCGACCGCGTCGGGATGACCACCGGAAGGAATCCGTGACCGCCTCCGCTCGCGCACTCGAACTGACGCAGATCGCCGCTCAAGCGGCGGACTCCAAGCAGGCCGAGGACCTCGTCGCCCTCGACGTCACCCGACCGCTCCAGCTCACCGACGTCTTCCTGCTCGCCACCGGCCGGAACGAGCGCAACGTGCTCGCCATCGCCGACGAGATCGAAGACCGTCTGCTCCAGGCGGGCGCCAAGCCGCTGCGTCGTGAAGGCCGGAGCGAGGGCCGCTGGGCGCTCATCGACTTCGGGGACATCGTCGTGCACGTCTTCCACGAGGAAGAGCGTCAGTACTACTCCCTCGAGCGTCTCTGGTCGGACTGCCCGGTCATCCCGCTCGAGCTGCCTTCCGACCAGGCGCAGGCTGCCGAACAGTCGGCCTGACACCGGCCGCCAGCGCGACGCGCCCGGGTGGCGGTGACGATTTCGTCACCCGGTGTTCGCGTGGTGTACGCTGTACTGGTGCCTCCGGGGAACCGGAGGAACGCGAACTGGCCTTCTGGTCAGTCGTTCTGGGTCTGTGGCGCAGCTGGTAGCGCACCTGCATGGCATGCAGGGGGTCAGGGGTTCGAGTCCCCTCAGATCCACCAGAACCGGGAAGCCCCGGCACTCATCGAGTGCCGGGGCTTCCGTCGTTCCGGAGCCGGAGCCGGTGCTCGACTCGGGGCTCGACACCGCGGTGCCGATACGCTGAGCGCATGAGCAGCGCTGCACCCCGGTCCGGAACCCAGACGTCCATCGCCGCCGGCGGGTACACCGCCGACATCGCGAGCGTCGGAGCCACCCTGCGGGCACTGCGGCACGACGGCCGAGACCTCGTCACCACGTTCGACGCCGACGAGGTCCGCCCGGTCTTCCGCGGGGCCGTCCTCGCACCGTGGCCGAACCGCGTCGTCGACGGCCGGTACACCTTCGACGGGGTCGAGCAGGAGCTGGCGCTGACCGAGCCGAAGCGGTCGCACGCCCTGCACGGGCTCGTGGCCTGGACCGACTTCGCCGTGCTCGAACAGGACGCCGACCGGGTCGTCCTCGCGACCACCGTGCAGCCGCAGGAGGGCTACCCCGCCCGTGTCGAAGTCCGGGTCGAGTACCGCCTGGACGCCGACGGCCTGCACACCACCATCACCGGCACCAACACCGGGGACGACCGTGCTCCGTGGGGGACCGGCCCGCACCCGTACCTGGTCGCCGGCGCCGGCACGGTCGACGACTGGACGCTGACGCTCCCTGCAGCCGAGGTGCTCGAGGTCACCGAGGACCGGCTCATCCCGACCGAGCTGGTGCCCGTGCACGACGAGTTCGACCTCCGCCAGCCGACGGCCATCGGCAGTCGCTTCATCGACCACGCCTTCACCGGCTTCGACCGCGACGCCGACGGCATCGCCGCCATCACCGTGGCCGCGGCCGACGGGCACGGCGTCCGGGTCGCCTTCGGCACCGACTGCGGGTGGGCCCAGGTGCACACCGCCGACCACGTCGTCCCCGAGTACCACCGCTCCGGACTGGCCGTCGAGCCGATGACGTGTGCCCCGAACGCCTTCAACGCCGACGCCTTCGCCGGTGACGTCGACGCCGGCCTCGTCGTGCTCGAGCCCGGCGCCGCACACGCCGCCACATGGACGATCTCGGCAGTCTGAGCGCCACGCCGGACCGTCCCGTGGGCTCGCCGCGGATCGTCGTCCAGCGCCTCGCCGACGTCCCCGACCTCGGGGAGCTGGCCGCGGGCAGCGCCGGGGACCTCGTCTGGCTCGACTCGGCGCTGCCGGCCGGCGCACCCCCGGCAGCGTCACGCCGTGCGGCCTGGTCGGTCCTGGCGGTGTCGGACGGCCCCTTCGCCGCACGACTCCGGCACCAGGACCGGATCGCCCACGTCACGGTGTCCGAATCGGCCGTCCGGTGGTTCGGACCGAGCCGGACCGAGGACCGCCCGGCCTTCGCCGTCCTCGACGAGCTGCTGCACGCCATGCCGACGCTCGACGAGCCCGTGCCGGGGTGCGCGTTCGCCCTCGGCTGGGTGGGGTTCCTCGGCTACGAACTCGGCCGCGAGGTCGACGGACCCGACCGGACCGCGGACGGACACGCCGACGCCGACCTCCGGTTCGTCGACCGGGCGGTCCTCGTCCACGCGGACGGTCCCGCCTGGGCGGTCGCGATGGTGGACGACGACGCGCCGACGGCTTCGCGAGCGAACCGCGCGTGGCTCGCGGAGGTGCTCGTGTCGACGACGCGGGACGACGTGCCGGTGGTGCCCCCGGGCCTCCCGGCCGGCGGCGCGACCGACGACGTGGTCGTGGTCGGGCGTGTCCCAGCGGCCAGCGCTGTCCCGGTGGCCGACGGCCGCGTCCGGGAGGCCCGTGGGCGCGTCCGCCGCGCCGCTTACGAACTCGCCGTGGACGCGTGCCGACACGAGATCCGCGAGGGCAACGCGTTCCAGGTGTGCCTCACGACCGCCTTCGCGGTGCCCGACCCCGAGTCGGCTGGGCCGTCTGCGCCGCCGAGCCGCGACGACGACCGGTACCTGGCTGAGTACCGACGCGTGCGCGCGGGGGACCCGGTGCCGTTCGGCGCGTACCTGCGCTGGGGGGACCTGCGGATCGCCAGCCGCTCGCCGGAACGGTTCCTGCGGATCGACGCGGACGGCGGCGTGCTCGCCGAACCGATCAAGGGCACCCGTCCCCGCCACCCGGACCCGGCGACGGACGCGGCGACACGCGCGGAGCTCGCCGGCAGCGCGAAGGACCGCGCCGAGAACGTGATGATCGTCGACCTGCTGCGCAACGACCTGCTGCGGACGGCGCGCCCGGGCACGGTGCACGTGGGGCGGCTCTGCGAGGTCGAGTCGTACGCCAGCGTGCACCAGCTGGTGTCGACGGTCGCCGGGGTGCTGCCGGCGGGGGCCCGACGCGCCCTGGTGGTGCGGGCCGCGTTCCCGCCGGGGTCGATGACCGGCGCACCGAAGCGCAGCGCGACGGCGATCGCGGACCGCCTGGAGGGCGCGCCACGCGGGGTCTACTCGGGGGTGATCGGGTACTTCTCGGCGAGTGGGGCGGTCGATCTGTCGGTGGGGATCCGGACACTGGTGACGGTCCTCCGGCCCGACGGCAGCGTGCGGAGTCGGTCGCTCGGCGCCGGTGGTGCGGTGACGTGGTCCTCCACCGCGGCGGACGAGGCAGACGAGGTCGAGGCGAAGACCCGGTCGGTGCTCGGCGGGGTCGGGGCCGCGGCGCACTGGTAATCAGACCCTCCTGACCAGTCGAACGGGTGTTCGACCGGTTGTCCACCGGATGTCGGTGCCGGTTGACATGATCGAACACATGTTCGAATATGAGGGCATGCAGACGGCGGCGGCACTCCGGTCGCCCGATGAGCGAGGCGACCGCGGACGCGGGGACCTGGAGCACATCGGGCGGAACGGTGCTGCTCGGGACGGTGTTGGTGTGCGTGCTGGTGCTGGTGCTGGTGCTGGTGCTGGTGCTGCGGGTGTGCGTGCTTCCGACCACGTCAGTGCAGCTCGGGCGGCGCTCGACCGGATCACCTCGCTGCGGTCCCGGGTCGCCGACATGGAAGCGACCCGTGTGGACACCGAGGGACTGCCCACGGCGGACGCCCTCGCGCCGCTGTTGCCGGGCGGTGCCATCCGTGCCGGGGGCACGTACTCCGTGCCGGAGTCGGTGCTGCTCGCCCAGACCATGCTGCAGGCGGCCTCCGCGGCCGGAGCCTGGTGCGCCGTGGTCGGGGTGCCGTCCTTCGGTGTCGAAGCCGCAGCGGCGGCCGGCATCGACCTGGACCGACTCGTCCTGGTGCCGGACCCGGGCGACCAGTGGCTGGCGGTCACCGCGGCCCTCGCCGACGTCGCCCAGATCGTCCTCACCCGGCCGCTCGGCCGGGTGGTGCCCGGTGACGTCGCCCGGCTCTCCGCTCGACTGCGACAGCGCGGGGCCGCCCTCGTCGCGCTCGGGTCCTGGCCCGGTGCGGACGTCACGCTGCGCGTCACCGAGTCGCACTGGAGCGGCATCGGCCAGGGGCACGGCTACCTCACCGAACGGCGGGTGACCGTCACGGCATCCGGTCGTGCCGGAGCCGTCCGGCCGACGAGCACGGAGCTGCTGCTGCCCGCGGCGGACGGTTCGGTCCGCGCGGCGGTCCCGGTGGCGGCCTCGGCCGGTGCACGGGTCCTGCGTCCCGTGGCGGTGGCCTCGTGAGCCCCCGCGGACGCCGGGCGTTGGCCGCCGGACCGCGTGGCGGTGCCGTGCTGCCGGGTGCCGGAGGGTCCCGAGCCGGGCTGCCCGGGGTGGGGCTGCCCGGCTCGGAGGCCGTCCGGGCCGATGCGCTCAGCCGCGGTGCCGGTCTCCCCGAACCCCCGCCGACCCGGACGATCGTGCTCTGGTGCCCGGACTGGCCCGTCATCGCGGCTGCCCGGGCCGCCGGTGCACCGCCGGAGCGGCCGTTCGCCCTGATCGCGAAGGGCCTGGTCTTCGCGAGCTCCGCCTCGGCACGCCAGGTCGGGGTGGTGCGTGGTCTGCGGGTCCGCGAAGCGCAGGCGCGCTGCACCGACCTCGTCACGCAGCCCTACGACGACGCCCTCGACCACCGGGCCTTCGAACCGGTCATCCGCGCGATCGAGGCCGCAGCACCCGGGGTCGAGGTCCTGCGCCCCGGGACGATCGCGCTCCGTGCCCGCGGACCGGCGCGCTACCACGGTGGTGAGCGGGCAGCGGCGACCATCCTGGCCGGCATCGCCGCCGACCACGGGGCCCCCGGTGTGCGAGCCGGTGTGGCGGACACCCCGTTCGCGGCGGAGCAGGCAGCCCGGGCACGGCCGACCCGCCCGGGGGAGCGCGTCCGGATGGTGCCGGTCGGCGGATCGGGCTCGTTCCTCGCCCCGCTGCCGCTCGGTGTGCTCGGCGACCCCGACCTGGCGATGGTGCTCGGGCGCCTCGGCCTGACCACGCTCGGCGACTTCGCCGCGCTCACCGACGAACAGGTGCGCGACCGCTTCGGCGTGCCCGGGGCGTTCCTGCACCGGCTCGCCGGCGGCCGTGATCCGCGTGAGGTCTCCGCGCGGGACGTCCCGCCCGACCTCGAGGTCCAGGCGTCCTTCGAGCCGCCCCTCGACCGTGCCGACCAGATCGCGTTCGCCTTCCGCCGTTCCGCCGACGAGTTCGCGGCGAAGCTCCGGGCGGCGGGGCTCGTGGCGACGACCATCCGCGTGGGCATCGTCGACGAGCGGGACGTCCTGCTCGAACGGGTCTGGGCACACCCGCGGTGGTTCGACGCCGCCGACGTGGTGGACCGGGTGCGCTGGCAGCTCGCGGGCGGGGTCGACCCCACCGGGCTCGAGGCGCCGGTGACCACGGTCGTGCTCGAACCGGTCGCGGTGGACGACCTGGCGAACCACGAGCGCGGGCTCTGGGGCTCCGGACCGGACGAACGGGTCCACCACGGGTTGGCCCGCGTGCAGGGCATGGTCGGACACGACGGGGTCGTCACGCCCCGCATCGGCGGTGGTCGCACCCTGGCCGAACGCATCGTGCTCGTGCCGTGGGGCGACGCCCCGGCCGGTGGCGAGCGCGCGCTGGCCGTGGTGCGGGACCGCCCGTGGCCCGGCAAGCTGCCGGGTCCGCCACCGGCGACGGTCCTCGAACGACCCCGCCCGGTGGACGTCGTGGCGGCGGACGGCGGGTCCGTGGACGTCGACGACCGCGGCACCCTGACCGGCGAACCCGAACGGTTCCGCTCCGACGGTGACCGCGGGGGGCGGTTCTCCGCCGTCACGGCCTGGGCCGGTCCCTGGCCGCTCGTCGTGCGCTGGTGGGAGTCAGGCGGACGACGACTGCACCGGCTGCAGCTCGTGGACGACGACGGGCGGGCCTGGTACCTGGTCCTCGCCGACCACCGCTGGTGGGCAGAGGCGATCGCGACGTGAAGGACGGTTCCTGATGGGGTACAACAACCCGCCGATCCCGTGGTCGCAGTTCGAGCGCGCCCTCTCGGACAAGCGCAGCCCCGGCACGACCCCCGAGGGCGACGGCGGTGACAGCCCGGCCTGGTCACGGAAGCGCGCGCCGTACCGGCCGACGGACCTCGCGACGCCGGACGCACCGACGGCCGTCCCGTACGCCGAACTCCACGCGCACTCGACCTTCAGCTTCCTGGACGGCGCGAGCCCGCCGGAGCACCTGCTGGAAGAGGCAGCACGCCTGGGCCTGCACGGACTGGCGATCACCGACCACGACGGCTTCTACGGGGCAGCCCGGATGGCCGAGGTCGCCGAGACGTACCCGAGCATCACCACCGTCTACGGCGCCGAACTGTCGCTCGGGCTCACCGAGCCGCAGAACGGCGTCCCCGACCCCGAGGGCTCGCACCTGCTGCTGCTGGCCGACGGGCAGGACGGGTACCACCGGATGGCCGGCGCGGTGACGGCTGCGCACCTCGCCGCGGGGTCCGAGAAGGGTCGGCCGCGGTACGACCTCGACGACCTGGCGGAACGCTCGGGCGGGCGGTGGCGGGTGCTCACCGGCTGTCGGAAGGGCAGCGTCCGCCAGGCCCTCGAGCGCGGCGGTGAGAGCGCGGCCGAGCAGGCCCTCCGCGCGCTGCTGGACCGGTTCGGCACCGGCAACGTGGTGGTCGAGCTGTCGGACCACGGCGACCCGCTCGACAGCGCCCGGAACGACGTCCTCGCCCTCCTGGCCGACCGGCACGCGCTGCCCGTCGTGGCGACCGGCAACGTCCACTACGCCACCCCGGACCGGTTCCCGGTCGCGACCGCCCTCGCCGCGGTCCGGGCCCGCCGCAGTCTCGACGAGATCGACGGGTGGTTGCCCGCCGCCGACACCGCGCACCTGCGCTCCGGTGCCGAGATGGCGCGGCGGTTCGCACGGTGGCCGGGTGCGGTCGAGCGGAGCGTGGAACTCGCCGACGAGCTCGGGTTCGCACTGCGGACGGCGAAGCCCGGTCTGCCCGACCTCGACGTGCCGGACGGGCACACCCCGATGAGCTGGCTGCGCGACCTCACCTGGCGCGGGGCCCGCCGGTTCTACCCGGGTGACGCCGACGGGGTCGACGCGCACAAACGGGAGCGCATCGAACGCGAACTGTCCGTCATCGAGGACAAGGGCTTCCCCGGGTACTTCCTCATCGTCCGCGACATGGTGCAGTTCGCCCGCAGCCGGGGGATCCTCTGCCAGGGGCGCGGGTCGGCGGCGAACTCGGCGGTCTGCTTCCTGCTCGAGATCACCGCCGTCGACTCGATCCGGTACGGCCTGCCGTTCGAACGGTTCCTGTCGTCGATGCGCGACGAGGAACCCGACATCGACGTGGACTTCGACTCCGATCGGCGTGAAGAGGTGATCCAGTACGTCTACGACAAGTACGGCCGGTTCAACGCCGCACAGGTCGCCAACGTCATCACCTACCGGCCGAAGGGTGCCGTGCGGGACATGGCGAAGGCACTCGGCCACAGCCCCGGGCAGCAGGACGCCTGGTCGAAGCAGGTCGAGCGGTGGGGCTCGGTCACCGAGAGCCAGGACCACGACATCCCGCAGCCCGTGGTCGACCTGGCCCAACAGGTGCTCGGGTTCCCGCGGCACCTCGGCATCCACTCGGGCGGCATGGTCCTGACCGACCGGCCCGTGGGCGAGGTCGTGCCGATCGAGCACGCCCGGATGGACGGCCGGACCGTGCTGCAGTGGGACAAGGACGACTGCGCCTACATGGGGCTCGTGAAGTTCGACATGCTCGGGCTCGGCATGCTCGCCGCACTGCAGTACTCGTTCGACCTGGCGGCGGACCACTGCGGGGAGCGGTGGGACATGCACTCCATCCCGAAGGAAGAGCAGGGCGTCTACGACCAGCTCTGCCGTGCGGACACCATCGGGGTGTTCCAGGTGGAGTCCCGCGCCCAGATGGGCACACTGCCGCGGCTGCTGCCCCGACGCTTCTACGACCTGGTCATCGAGGTCGCCCTGGTCCGTCCCGGGCCGATCCAGGGCGGCGCGGTCCACCCGTACATCCGGCGTCGGACCGGCGAGGAACCGGTGACGTACCTGCACCCGGCACTCGAACCGGTGCTGGAACGGACGCTCGGGGTGCCGCTGTTCCAGGAGCAGCTCATGCAGATGGCGATCGCCGTCGGGAACTGTTCCGGCGACGACGCCGACCTGCTCCGCCGGGCGATGGGGTCCAAGCGCGGCCTCGAGAAGATCGACCGGCTGCGGGACAAGCTCTACCGGGGGATGGCGGAGAACGGCATCCACGGCGAGGACGCCGACACCATCTACGCCAAGATCCAGGCGTTCGCGAACTTCGGCTTCGCGGAGAGCCACTCGATCAGCTTCGCGCTCATCGTCTACGCCAGTGCGTGGATGCGCCTGCACTACCCGGGAGCCTTCCTGGCGGCACTGCTCCGGGCGCAGCCGATGGGCTTCTACTCACCCCAGACCCTCGTCGCCGATGCCCGGCGACACGGCGTCAGTGTGCTGCGGCCGGACATCCTGCGGTCCGAGGTCGACGCCAGCCTCGAACCCTTCGAGGACCAGGACCGGCCCGGCGGCCCTGCCGGTCATGCTCCCGGCGGCTCTGCCGGCCATGCTCCCGGCGGGCTGGGGGACGCGTGCCTGGCGACGGAGCAGCCGCCGGTGCTGCCCTTCGACCGGGACGCCGCGGACGACACCGCCGCCCACCGTCGGGACGGCGCGTTCGCCGTGCGGCTCGGGCTGGCCGAGGTCGCCTCGCTCGGCCGACGCAGTGCCGAGCGCATCGTGGCCGAACGGCGGGCGAACGGCCCCTTCACCGACATGTCCGACCTGGCACGTCGGGTCGGTCTGACGACGGCGCAGCTCGAGGCCCTCGCCGCCGCCGACGCGTTCGAGTCCCTGGGCATCGACCGTCGTGCCGGCATGTGGTCCGCGGCGCAGGCTGCGGCGGAGCGGGCCGACCAGCTGCCGGACACCCAGGTCGTCGTGCAGCCGCCGTTGTTCGGGCAGATGACGAGTGGGGACGTCCTCATCGCGGACATGTGGTCGACGGGGATGTCGACCGATGACCACCCGATGGGACACCTCCGGCCGGGGCTGTCGGACCGCGGGGTGCTCAGCGTCGAGGACACCCGGACGGCGGAGACCGGCCGACGGGTCGAGGTCGGCGGCATCGTCACACACCGGCAGCGTCCGGCGACGGCGTCGGGGATCACCTTCCTCAACGTCGAGGACGAGTCCGGACTGGTGAACGTCATCTGCAGCGTCGGCGTCTGGGGGAAGTACCGGCGAGTGGCGCGTGAGTCGCCGGCGGTCGTCGTGCGGGGGATCCTCGAACGCTCACCGGACGGCGTGGTGAACCTGGTGGCGGACCGGATCGAGCACCTGCCCCTCGCGGTCCGGACCCGGTCCAGGGACTTCCAGTGACCAGCCTTCCAGTGACCAGCCGTCCAGCGACCAGCCTTCCAGCGACCAGCCGCCCAGTGACCCGGTGCCCAGCGACCCGGTTCGCCGAGGCGTGTCAGCGTGCCGGGCTCGGTGCGGTCCGCACCTCCGGGACACGGATGGTGACCTCGAGGCCGCCGGTGGGGAGGTTGCGGAGGGTGGCCGAGCCTCCCGCCCGTTCGGCGACGGCCCGGACGATCGCCAGTCCGAGGCCGGAGCCGCCGGGCATCGGGATGCCGGGGGCGGCGTCCGGGTCGCGACGGGACGTGCGGGCCTCGTCCGGCCGGGTGAAGCGGTCGAACGCGACGGGGACGAACGACTCGGGGACACCGGGGCCGTCGTCGGTGATCTGCAGGACGCCCTCGCCGGGGGTGGTCCGCCAGGTGACGACGACGCTGCCGCCGCGGGGGAGCGCGGCGACGGCGTTGCCGGCGGTGTTCGTGACGAGTTGTGCCATCCCGCCGGTGTCGAGCCGGTACTGCGGTTCCACCGTGCCGCCGCCGATGCCCGGGCCCGAGCCGCCGACCGCGACGGGTGGGTCGAGCTCGAAGTCGACGGTGACGTCCTTGGCGCTCGCGATGAGCCGGACGCGGTCGACGGCGGCCATCACCTCGTCGCCGAGGTCCGACCACGCGGTGGCCGTCTCCGTGGCACCGTCGGCCGATCGGCGTTCCGACTCCTCGATGCGGGACAGGGTGAGCAGGTCGTTGGCGAGCCTCGAGAGCCGGGCGACGCTGGTCTTCGCCCGCTCGATGTGGGCGGCGAGGGCCTGGGCGTCGTCCCCGTCGAGCGAGGCCAGGTCGAGCTGGGTGGTGAGGATCGCGAGCGGGGTGCGCAGCTCGTGGCTGGCGTCGGACACCATCTGCCGTTCCCGCTCGGTGGCCTGGCGGGTGCGGGCGAGGAAGGCGTTCAGGGTCGTGGCGAGGGACGCCAGTTCGTCCTGGGCAGGGCCGACCGGCAACTCGGCGCGTTCCGGGGCGACGGAGAGTCGTTCGGCCTCGCGACGCATCCGGGTGACGGGACGCAGCGCGGTGGTCGCGAGCACCCAGGACGCGACACCGAAGGCCACCAGGATCGCCAGTCCGGTGACGGACAGCGTCGTGGTGAGGTCGTCGACGACGATCGCCTCGGCCTGGGAGTTGCGGGCGGCGACCACGGTCCAGCGGCCGGCCTGGTTGACGGGGTGCTCGATGACGACGCGGTACTCCGAGTCGCCCACGTCGATGACGGAGGTGCCGGCGGGGGTGGTGCGCAGGCTGCCGAGTGCCTGTTCGAGACGGCCGGGCATCGACGACAGGGTGATGTCACCCGTCGGCGAGACCACGGCGACGAACTGGGCGTTGCCCGGCGGCGAGAGGTTCGGGTCGCTGTCGACCTCGAGCGTTGCGACGTACGGGTCGGTGTCGGCGTCGAGCAGTGTCTCGGTGGCGCGCGCGACGACGCTGACGACCTGCAGCCGCATCACGAGCACGAGCAGCGCGATGACGACGGCCGCGATGACCGTCGACCCGATGGTGATGCGGAGTCGCAGCGACAGCGCGCCCACGGTCCACCGGGGCGGCCGCGCGGGTGCTGCCGCGTCCGACCGCGTCACGCGGTCGTCACGCGCCGATCAGGTCGAGCCGGTAGCCGCGACCACGGACCGTGCTGATGGCGACGGTGGCCTCCTGCGCGACGAGCTTCTTGCGCAGGTACGAGATGTACTGCTCGACGACGTTCGGGTCGACGTGCTGCGAGCCGTCCCAGACCTCTTCGAGGATCTTCGGCCGGTCCACGACTGTGCCGACCGAGCGGGCGAGCAGCCGGAGCAGCGCGAACTCGGTGGGGCTCATCGCGACCCGCTGGCCCTTGATGGACACGCGGCGGGCTTCGGAGTCGATGGAGACGTCGCCGACCTCGATGGTGCGGGGGGCGCCGACCGGCTCGCGACGACCGAGGGCGCGGAGCCGGGCGGTCAGTTCGGCGAACGCGAACGGCTTGGTGAGGTAGTCGTCGGCGCCGGCGTCGAGCCCGAAGACCCGGTCGTCGACGGCGTCGCGTGCGGTGACGAGCAGGATCCGGACCGGGTCCTCTCGCTCGCGGACACGTCGTGCGAGTTCGAACCCGGACATGCCGGGCATCATCACGTCGACCACGGCGATGTCGTACGCCTGCTCACCGAGGGCGATCAGCGCCTCGACGCCGTTCTCGACCGCGGTGACGCGGTACCCCTCTGCCGCGAGCCCGCGCTCCATGAGCGCGCGCATCTCGTCATCGTCCTCGACCACCAACAAGCGCATCTGGACCTCCTGCGACCCATCGTGGCACCGAACCGGCTCCGGCGGGCGGATCGGTACCCGCGAGGCCTGAACACCGTCACAGCAGATCTGGGCTCCGGCTGCGCCCTGTGGACAGGTCGAGACCCGTCGGTACTGGCCGATCGCATCGCGTTGCTATGCTCCGGCCCGGACGCTGTACCCGACAGACCGTCCTGTACTTGGGGGCACCATGCACGACCCGGACCATCCGGAGATCGTCCGCTTGCGCGCCGAACTCGACTCCGCCTGGAAGGGCGTCGTCGGCCTCGGCTCGCTCGACGGACCACATCGCGACCGCGTCGTCGCCGACCTGCACACCGCCGTGCCGGACGCAGCGGGGCGCGCTGCGCGTGCCGCCGGCCGGGAGGCGGTGGTCGCCGAGATCCGCCGGTTCGCCGACCTCGACGTGGCCGGCTCCGACCCGTCCTGGCCGGCCGCCGGGGTGTGGGCGGACGTCCTCGAGACGGCACGCCAGGCAGCGTGTGGCATGGACGAACCGGTCCACTGAACCGTCGAACCGGTCTGCTGGCCCGTTCCGCGGCTCGGACCGCTCAGTCGTCCTCGCCGAGCAGTTCCTCGCGTACGCGTCGGACGTCCTCGAGCAGCGCCCCGATGAGCACCCAGTGCCGCGAGTTCGGCCGGACGACCGCGAGCGGCGCCGTCAGCGCGTGCTCGACCGCGGTCTCCTCCGGACCCTCGGCGAGCTCACCCGGCGTCAACCGTGTGGACTCGACCTGGGCCCCGAGGCGGCGGACGTCCGAGCCGATCCGGGCGACCTCGGTGGCGATCCGGCCGACCATCGGGTCGTCCCGGAGGTCCGGCGCCGTGTTGTCCCGGACGGCGCGGGTCATGCCGGTGACGCGGGTGACGAGGACGCGCAGGTGTTCGGCGACGGCGACGTCCCGCTCGAGGATCGTCCGGTGCCGTCCGCCGCGGGGGTTCATGGCGAGCGAGTCCCGGGCCGAGGTGAGTGCTGCCTCCGTCCGGGCGTGCTGCTGGCGGAGCGCCCGGGCCTGCAGCAGCGCCGCGTGCCACTGCTCGTGGTCCCACCCCTCGGTGAGTCCGACGGCGATGCGCTCGAACGCCGCCGCGGTGTCGCGTGCCAGGCGGGCGACGGCCAGGTGTGCCGGTTCGAGCAGCACCGGCGGCACGATGACGGCGTTCACGACGAGGGCGACGACGGCTCCGATCACGGTCTCGAGGATCCGGTCGGCCGAGTAGTTCGGCGTGACGACCCCGGCGGTGAGCACGAGCATCCCGCTGATGCCGACCTGGGTGGCCGAGGTGGGCGTGAGGCGCAGGGCCCAGGCGAGCAGGATCGCCAGAACGACGACGAGCAGCACGATCCACACCGCGTCACCGAGCAGCAGGTGCACCCCGGTCGCCAGGACCACGCCGAGCAGGACCCCGGCACTGCGCTCCAGGCCCTTCACGAACGACTGGTTGATGCTCGGCTGCACGACGAGCAGGGCGGCGATCGCGGCGAACGTCGGGAACGGTCCCCGGATCAGCAGCTCGCACAGCAGCACCGCCGCGACCACCGCCACCGCGGTCTTCACGACCTGCAGGAAGGGGGTGCGGCTGGAGCTGCGGAGGCGCCTGACCGGGTTCACCCCTCCACGCTAGCCAGGACCCGCACGCCGAGCCGACCGACTACGCCACGAATCCGCGCACACACGGTTGACTGTCGCCGTGTGGCCGAACCATGAGCGCGTCATCCCCGAGGCCTTCGCCGGGTCGGGGACGAGCGTCGTCGCTGCCCGCGCGCACTCGGTCGAACCGTCGGGCAACGGCTACCTCTACGGCTACGAGGTGGACACCGTCGACCGGAACGGCCAGCGCGCCACGGTCCTGACGTACGTCGACACGGGCGGCACCCACGACCAGAACAGCGCCATCGTCACCGACCCCGCGTCGGGGGAGCCGGTGTCGGTGTGGGCCTACCCGAACGACCCGGGCCTCCCGGTCCTGCCGCAGGTGACGTACCGGGACGCCGTCGCGGAGCTGCTGACCACCCTCGGCATGCCGGTGACGGACCCGACCCTGACGGTGGCCGCGTACCGACCCGGCAAGCGCGCCGTGGTCCGTGTCGACGCGCCGGAGCGCACCCTCTTCATCAAGATCGTCCGCCCGCACCGGGTCGCCCCGATCGTCCGGACGCACGAGCAGTTCGCCGCGGCCGGTCTGCCGGTGCCCCGCGTGCTGTCGAGCCGTGGGGACGGGCTGCTCGTCCTCGAACTCGTCCGGGGCGTGCCGGCCGGCAGCCGGATCACCGAGATCGCCGACGACCCGCGCTTCGTGGCGTCGCTGGCGGCACTCACCGGTCGCATCGCCGCGGTGCCGATGACGCAGCAGGCTCGGGCCGACGCGATGGACCACGCGGACTGGCACCGCCGGACCCTGACGACCGCGCTGCCCGGCGACGCCGAGGAGATCGACCGCCTGTACGACGCGATCGGACGTCGGTCGATCGGCTGGAACGCGGCACAGAAGCAGGTGGTGCACGGCGACCTGCACCTCGAGCAGGTGTTCGTCGACGAAGACGAGCCGTGGCGCATCTCGGGTCTGCTCGACATCGACACCGCCGGGTGGGGCCACCCGGTTCGCGACGTCGGTGCGGTCGTCGCGCACCTCGTCGTGACCGGGCTGTGGCACCGCTCCCGTGGCGACGTCGACCGCGGGGCCGCCGCCGAGCGCCTCGCAGACGCGGTCGCGCGCGACTGGGCAGCCCGGAACCCGCAGGAGGCCGAGCGTCTCGGTCCGGCGATCGGCGCGCAGCTCCTCGCGCACGCGGGTGGGCAGGCGACCACCGGGTCGGCGAACGGGATCGCGACGGCGGAACAGCTGCTCGCGGCGACGCGAGCCGCCCTGGCGGAACCGGCCCCGGGCCTCCCCTCCGGTGCCGGCCGGCCGCGGTCCGCACCGCGCGTCTGACGCGGTCCGCACCGCGCGTCTGACGCGGTCCGCACCGCACGTCTGACGCGGTCCGCACGCACGTCCGTCACGGTCCGCGCCGCCGTCGTGCCGGTCGCGCCGTGTCCCGGCCGGGAGGCCCGCCACGCGCGGGGTGTGGAGAGTCGCCTCCGTCGGGGGCTGGGGAGTAAACTGACCGCGCACGCACGGCGTGCTCGCATGTCGCGGCGATCCCTGCCGCGACGACCGGTCGCTGGCCGGTGCGGGCCGCAGCCGCGTCGCCTGGCAGGTCAGACCTCCAGGACGTTCTCCGGGGGACCTCCTCCGGGATGGGGGCGTGCGTGAGACGCCGCCGGACTCCCGCGCAGACCGTCACATCGACCACCGGCCCGCACCTGGGCCCGCGATGCGGCCTGTCGGATCGATCCGGCGTGCTGCGGGCCACGGCGGCCCGTGGTGGACACCGGTGCGACGGCCACGACACGGGGCAGCCGCACCACACGACTTCCGCCCGTACCGGGTGGCTCGCCCCGACGAGGGCGGAACAGGAGGAGCCTTGGCTCGATCAGGTACCCGTCGCGCTGCCGGTGGCACGCGGACGGCTGCGCGCCGGACCCGGCCGCTCGACAACGACGGCCTCATCCCCGTCCTCGCCCGCGCCGTTCGTGAGGTCGAAGCCGCAGCACAGCGCGGCCCCCTCAAGGCGACGAACCGCACGAAGTTCCAGGCGGTCGCCCTGCTCATGCGCGAGGAGCGTGCCCGCGTCAAGGCGGACGCCACGCTCACGGACTCGCAGCGTGCAGAGCAGCTGAAGCGCCTGGACGGTGTCGCGACGATCCTCGCGAAGACCGCGGCGCGGGACACCAGCGTCATCCAGCTCCTCACCGAAGAGGCGCAGGTCTCCGAGGCGACCCGCACCGTGAAGCGCGACATGATGATCGACGCCGGTCTCGAACTGCAGCCGGAGGACCTGGTCATCGCGGCCGAGCCCACCGCCGCGGTCGAAGCCCCCGAGCGGTCCGTCGTGCCGCAGTCGGTCGTGCGTCGTCAGCTCGCCAACCCGTTCCTGCCGCCGGACTTCGCGCTCGCCGACCAGCCCGTCGCGCACCCGCGGCGCCTGGCGAACTGGGAGCTCTTCGGTCCGCTCTTCAAGTCGTTCGAGTACGGCGCCGGCGGGGGAGCGGCCTCGATGCCGCTGCCCGAGCCGACGACGCTGCAGACCCCGGCCGGTGCCTCGCTGATGAAGCACCAGGCGGAACTCGTCACCTCGGCAGCGCGGGGGCACCGCACCTTCCTGCTCGCCGACGAGCCGGGCCTCGGCAAGACCGCGCAGTCGCTGATCGCCGCCGATGCTGCCAAGGCCTTCCCGCTGCTCGTCGTCGTGCCGAACGTCGTCAAGACGAACTGGGCCCGTGAGGCCGAGCGCTGGGTCCCGAACCACCGCGCCACGGTCATCCACGGCGACGGCCAGGACCTCGACGGGTTCGCCGACATCATCATCGTGAACTACGAGATCCTGGACCGGCACGTCGGCTGGCTCGGGTCCTTCGGGTTCAAGGGCATGGTCGTCGACGAGGCGCACTTCATCAAGAACAAGGACTCGCAGCGGTCGAAGTTCGTGCTGCAGCTCGCCGAGAAGATCCGCGAGCGCACCGCGAACCCGCTGCTCATGGCACTGACCGGTACGCCGCTCATCAACTCGGTCGAGGACTTCCGCACGATCTGGGAGTTCCTCGGCTGGATCGACGACAAGAAGCCCCGCGCGCAGCTCATGAACGAGCTCGAGGAGATCGGGCTGACCCCGGCCGACCAGGGCTTCTTCAGCGAGGCGCGGAAGGCCGTGATCGACCTCGGCATCGTCCGACGCCGCAAGGTCGACGTGGCCGCGGACATCCCGGCACGTCGGATCGCCGACATCCCGGTCGAGCTCGACGGCGACGAGGGCCGCTCCATCCGCGACGCCGAGCGCGAGCTCACCGCGAAGCTCGTCAAGCGCTACCACCAGGCGCTCGCCGCCCGCACCGGCCAGGCGCCGGTCGAGGGCATCGACGAGAAGCTCGTCCGCCAGGTCGCCCGCTGGGAGCTCGAGGACCAGGACGCCTCGTCCACCGGCGAGAACGTGTTCTCGATGGTGCGTCGCATCGGCCGTGCCAAGGCGCAGCTCGCGGCGGACTACGCGGCGCAGCTCGCCTCGAACGTCGGCAAGGTCGTGTTCTTCGCGAAGCACCTCGACGTGATGGACCAGGCGGAAGAGGTCTTCGCCCGCCGGCACCTGCGCACCGCGACGATCCGTGGCGACCAGACCCCGGCGCAGCGCACGGCCGAGATCGACTCGTTCGTGAACGACCCGGACGTCGCCGTCATCGTCTGCTCGCTGACCGCGGCCGGCGTCGGCCTGAACCTGCAGGTCGCCTCCAACGTCGTCCTCGCCGAACTGTCGTGGACGAGCGCCGAGCAGACGCAGGCGATCGACCGCGTGCACCGCATCGGTCAGGAGGAGCCCGTCACCGCGTGGCGCATCATCGCCGCGCAGACGATCGACACCAAGATCGCGGAGCTCATCGACTCGAAGGCCGGGCTGGCCGCACGCGCGCTCGACGGCTCGGACGAAGAGGTCGTCGACTCCGGCGACATCCAGCTCGACGCGATGGCGGCGCTGCTGCTCGACGCGCTGTCGCGGTAGCGCGCGGCGCGGCGCGGGCGCGTGCGCTGGCGCTGGCGCTGGCGCGGGCGCCCGGCTGGCGCCGTTCGGCTGCGCACAACAGGAACCCGCTCGAACCATGGGAGACCGTGGTTCGAGCGGGTTCCTGTTGTGCGGGTCCGGCTGGCGCCGGGGCCGCCGGGGCCGCCGGGGCCGCCGGGGTCGCGGGCGCCGCGGCGCAGCGGGTCAGACGCGGGACTGCACCTCGGCCAGGGACGGGTTCGTCGCCGTGCTGCCGTCCGGGAAGACCAGCGTCGGCACGGTCTGGTTGCCGCCGTTGACCTCGGCGACGAGTTCGGCCGTCCCGGGGGTGGTCTCGATGTCGACCTCGCGGAAGGGCACGCCCGCCTTGGTCATCTGGTTCTTCAGCCGGGCGCAGTAGCCGCACCAGGTGGTCGTGAACATGGTGACGCCGCCGGCCTCGGGCACGAACGCGTCACGGGTGATCGTCTCGCTCATGTGCTCACGGTAACCCCGGATCCCGGGAGGCGCTTGACCGCCTAGTCCTACATAGGTAGGTTGATGACATGGAACCGTTGGTCCGCGTCACCGCACCCACGCTCGACGTCCTCGCCGCCCTCCTCGCCGCCGAGGGGCCGGCCTGGGGACTGCGGCTCATCAAGGAGCTCGGTCGCCCGTCCGGCACCGTCTACCCGATCCTCGAACGACTCGAGCGGCAGGGGTGGATCACCTCGGACTGGGACGACGACGCCGATCGGCCCGGCCCGCGTCGCCGCCTCTACGAGTTCACCGCCGACGGGCAGCGGGCCGCGACCGACCTGGTCGCCGCCCGACGCGCGGCCGAGGCCAACGCCTCCCGTCCCGCCACCCGTCCGAGCACCCGGCCGGTGACCTCGTGAGCGCCCTCAGCCGTGTCCTCGTCGACACCGCGGTCGCCGTCTCGCCGGCCGAACACCGGACGGTCCGCCGCGAGCAGTGGCACGCCGACCTCCGCGACGCGGCCGAGCTGGGGCTCTCGCCGACCGCCCTGGCCTTCGGCGCCCTGACCACCGCACTGTTCCACCGCCGAGGGGCTCGGCGCACCACCTGGGGAGACACCATGACCACCACACCGTTCGCCGCACCCGCGGCACCGCACACCATCCGGACCGTCCCGCTGCTGGTCACGGTGGCCGTCCTGTCCGTCCTGATGGCGGGACCGTGGCTGATCCTGCAGCCCAACTCCGGGTACGAGAGCGCCGTCGACCGCATGATCGGCGTCGGCGGTGTCTGGCTGCTGCTCGACCTGGTGCCCGGTGCTGCGATCAGCGCGGCGATCCTGCTCCTGCCCGACGCCGCTGCCCGCCGTCGGCGCCTCGGTGCGGTCCTCGTCGCCGCCGCAGCCGTCGGGGCGGTCGTCGCGCCGTTCGTCGGACCGCCGTCCGGGTGGCCGGTGAGCATCCTGCCGACGGTCGTGCCGCTCCTCGTGGCACTCGCCGGCTGGCTCGTCGCCATCGACGCTCCGGGCCGTGCCTGGCTGCTCGTGCTGCTCCCGCTCGGAGCGGCCGCCGTGGACGCGGCCGGGGTGCTCTGGCCGCTCGTCCCCGCCCGACTCGTCCCGTGCCTCCTGGCCCTGCCGGCGCTCTCCGTCGTCGTCGCCGGACTGCTCGCCTGGACGACCTCGCCCCTCCGCCGGCGCACCCGTGGCGAGGACCACGCCCCCACCCTGGTAGACAAGACCGTGTGAGCGACACGCACCTCGAGATCGAGCGCACCTACGACCTGTCCGCCGACGCCGCACTGCCCGACCTGGTCGGCGTCGGTGGCATCATGCAGACCGACACCCAGGAGCCGTTCGAGCTCGACGCCACCTACTGGGACACCCAGCGGTACGACCTGGTCGCCGCCCACGTCACCGTCCGTCGGCGCACCGGCGGACACGACGCCGGCTGGCACATCAAGCGCGCCGAGTCCGACACCGTCCGCCACGAAGAGCACTTCCCGCTCACCGAGGACCCGGACACCGTGCCCGTCGAGGTCCTCGCCGCACTCTTCACCGAACGGCGTGGCCGCGGACTGCGCCCCGTCGTCCGGATCACCACCACCCGCACCGTCACCCGCCTGCTCGACGAGGACGGTGACCAGGTCGGCGAACTCGCCGACGACCAGGTCGTCGCCGAACGCCTCGACGACGACGCGCCGGACCACCCGACCACGTGGCGGGAGGTCGAGGTCGAAGCCGTCGAGGGCGTCGACCCGCAGATCGCGCACGAGCTCTTCGCCGCCCTGGACGGTCGGTTCGCCGCCGTCGGCGCCGGCCCCGC
This sequence comes from Curtobacterium sp. MCLR17_032, assembly GCF_003234795.2. NCBI lineage: Bacteria > Bacillati > Actinomycetota > Actinomycetes > Micrococcales > Microbacteriaceae > Curtobacterium > Curtobacterium sp. MCLR17_032. The sequence goes on from NZ_CP126268.1 coordinate 1,181,872, forward strand.
CGCAGTCGCGTCCAAGCTGGCACGTGGGCTGGCGGGGGCACCGGCACCGCGCCTCCAGACCGAGGAGAAGCCGCACAAGGGCACCGCGGCCCGCGCACTCACCAAGCGGTTGCGGAAACTGCGGGGCACGCTGCTCCGCCTGGAGGCCGGACTCCGGTCCGGCGCTCCGACCGACCTGTCCGAGGTGGCTGAGACCGCCCTCGGCATCGCCGCGGTCCTCGGCTCGTACCGGCCGGCGTTCGCCGACGGCGACGAGATGGACCGCGCCGCCGCTGCGGCCGATGCGCTCGCGGCCGTCACGGCACGAGCCGCCCTGGCGGAGTACCTCGTCGACCGGTTGCCGCGAGCCTCCAGCCCGGCGCAGGAAGCACTCATCGACTCGATCACCCGCGAGCGGATCCTGGCCTCCACGCGCCAGCGCCGCGACGACGCCACCCGCGAGGTCCTGCTGTCCCTGCACGAGGAGTCGTTCCTCGAACTGCTCGACGCCCTCGACGACGCCGTCGAACGCCCCCAGCCGACCGAGTGGGCACTCCGCGACCCGAAGCGCGTCGCCCAGGACGTCTCGGCGATCGAGAAGCCGCGCGTCCGCGACCTCGTCCGTGCAGCGGTCGGAGACGACCCCGCCGATGAGGCCGGTGACCGCGAGGCCACCCAGCGCGCCTGGCACGCCACGCTCCGGGCCCGGATGGCGATGGACGTCCTCGGCGACGACGCGTTCCCGCACGCGCTCTGGAAGCGGATCGGCACCGCGGCCGACGTGCTGACCGAGCGGGTCCGGTCGCTCCACGCGCTCGAGCAGCTCCGCGTGCAGGCCGGCATCGCCGAGCGCGCGGGTGAGGGCACGTTCGGGTACGGCGTCCTGGCCGGCGACCGGGTCCGCGTGGCCGAGGAGTCCTACGACGAGGCGGTGCACGCGCTCAACCGCGTGTGACGCACGGTCCGTCCGCACACGACGACGGCGCGCACCTGAGCAGGGTGCGCGCCGTCGTCGTGTGCCCGGGCCGCAGGGCTACGGGGCTGCGGTGCCGTGGGGCTGCGGTGCCGTGGGGCTGCGGTGCCGTGGGGCTGCCGGTCAGCCCGCCGCGATCGGGTCCGCGCTCGCCGCCGCGGGGGAGACGTCGGCCAGGCCGAGCACGTCGAGCAGCCAGGCCAGCTCAGACGCACGCTCCTTCCACGAGTCGTACCGACCGCTGACGCCACCGTGTCCGGCGGACATCTCGGTCTTCAGGAGCACCGGCGCACCGACCTCCCGCAGCTTCGCGGTCCACTTCGCCGGCTCGACGTACAGCACGCGGGTGTCGTTGATCGAGGTCACGGCGAGGATGCGCGGGTACTGCACGTCGTCGCGGACGTTCTCGTACGGGGTGTACTCGCTCATGTACCGGTAGACCTCGGGGTCGTGCAGCGGGTCGCCCCACTCGTCCCACTCGATGACGGTCAGCGGCAGGTCCGGGTCGAGGATGCTCGTCAGTGCGTCGACGAACGGCACCGCGGCCAGGATGCCCGCGAAGCGCTCGGGCGCCAGGTTCGCGACGGCGCCCATCAACAGACCGCCGGCGCTGCCGCCCTCGGCCACGAGACGCTCGGGTGTCGTCCGGCCGCTGTCGATGAGGTGCTCGGCGACGGCGACGAAGTCGGTGAACGTGTTCTTCTTCGTCAGGGTCTTGCCGTCCTCGTACCAGTGACGGCCCAGTTCGCCACCACCGCGGACGTGGGCGACGGCGAAGACGACACCGCGGTCGAGCATCGACAGACGCATCACGCTGAAGCCCGGGTCGATCGAGTGCTCGTACGAGCCGTACCCGTACAGGTGCAGCGGGGCCGGGGCGTCCGCGTCGACGGCGTCACGGCGCCACACGAGGGAGATCGGGATCCGTGTGCCGTCGGACGCCGTCGCCCAGTCGCGCTCCTGCACGTAGTCGGCCGGGTCGTAGCCGCCCAGTACCGGCTGCCGCTTGAGCACCGTGACCGCACCGGTCGCCAGGTCCAGGTCGCTCACCTCGGACGGGGTCACGAAGGACGTGTAGCCCAGCCGGAGCGTCGGCTGGTCCCACTCGGGGTTGCCGCCGAGCCCGGCCGAGAACAGTGCCTCGTCGAAGGGGACCTCGTGGGCGTCGCCGTAGCCGTCGCCCACGATCGGGATGATCGCGATCCGGGGGAGTGCCTCGGACCGGTACTCGAGCGCCAGGTGCCCGGCGAAGGCGTCCACCGACTCGATGCGTCGTTCGGGGTGGTGCGGGACGACGACACGGCGGTCGGACTCGGACGTCGGGTCGTCGGCGGGGACGTCCACCAGCTCGAAGTTCTCGGCGCCGTCGTTGTGCAGGACGAGCAGCCGGTCGCTGCCGCCGACGATGGCGTGTTCGATCTCGTACTCGACGCCGTCGCGACGGGGCCACACGACGCGGAACTCACCGGTCGGGTCGGACGCGTCGAGGACGAGCGCCTCGGAGGTGATCTTCGACCCGAGCGCGATGACGATGTACTGCGACGAGCGGGTCACACCCACGCCGACCCAGTAGCGGTCGTCGGGCTCCTCGAACACCACGACGTCGGCGTCCGCCGAGGTGCCGACGGTGTGGCGCCAGATGCGGTCCGGACGCCAGGAGTCGTCGACGGTCGGGTAGAACACGTAGCGGCCCGAGGGGTCGAACGTGGCGCCGGCCCCGGTGTTCGGGATCGTGTCGCCGAGGTCCTGCCCGGTCTCGAGGTCACGGACGGCCAGGGTGTAGCGCTCGTCGCCCTCGACGTCGACGCCGTAGACCAGCCGACGACCGTCGTCGCTGATGTCGTAGGTGCCGAGCGAGAAGAAGTCGTACCCCTCGGCCAGGGCGTTGCCGTCCAGGACGACCTCTTCGCCGGGCAGGGTGCCGGCGCTCGCCGATCCCGGAGCCCCCGCCCCGGCGGTGTCCGATCCCGCAGTGTCCGCCTCGAGCGACGGCGGGGTCCAGTCGTCCGGCCCGCTGATCGGGGCGCGGCACTGCACGCCGTACTGGCTGCCCTCGCTGGTCCGGGTGAAGTACCACCACTGGCCCATGCGCACGGGGACCGAGAGGTCGGTCTCCTGCACGCGGGTCTTGACCTCGTCGAAGAGCCGCTCACGGAGGGCGCCGAGGTGCTCGGTCTGCGTCTCGGTGTACCGGTTCTCGGCTTCGAGGTACGCGATGGTGTCCGGGGACTCCTTGTCGCGCAGCCACTCGTAGTCGTCGACGAAGTCGATGCCGTGGTGGGTCCGCGTACGAGGCCGCTTGGCGGCGGTCGGCGGGGTGGTCACGTCGTGCTCGCTGGTCACCGGCCCACCCTATGCGCTCAGGATGGAGGCCCGACCCGGCTCCGGGGCAGCGGCTGCCGGTCCGGCCTGCCCCGGTACGGCCCGCCCCGGTGTCGGCACTGCCGCCGCCCGGATGCGCTCAGCCAGCGCATCGAGCTCCGCCAGCACGTCCGACGCCACCCACGCCCGGTCGTGTCGTCGCTCGGTCACCGGGCGCAGCACACCCGCGTCGACCAGCTCGTCGATCACGGCGTCCGTCCACGGCAGGTCCGGCGGCAGCGCAGCGGTGATCGCCGCTTCGGTCAGCACCGGGTCGGCGAGCAGGACGCGCAGCACCGTCGAGTCGTGTGCCACCCGATCCCCGAGACCCGCCGGGTGCACCGCGGCACGGTCCTGCTCGAGCTCGTCCAGCCGGAGGGCCGCGTACTCAACCTCGTCGCACACGGTGCCGATCGCCGCGGCGACCAGGCGCACCACGCCGTCGACGTGCCCGTCCCGGTAGCGGACGAGTTCGGCGAAGTACCCCGCCCGGTCCGCCACGAGCGCCGCCGCGACCGGGACCACGAGCGAGGAGGTCAGTCCGCGCCGGCGGAGCACCGCGTTGACCAACGCCCGGCCGACCCGCCCGTTGCCGTCGGTGAACGGGTGCACCGACTCGAACTGGGCGTGGGCGATCGCCGCCTGCACGACCGGGTCGAGGTCGTCTCGCTCCAGGAACGCGAACAGGTCGTCCATGGCGTCGGGGACGTCGTCGGCCGGTGGCGGGACGTACGCGGCGTCCCGCGGTGACGCGCCGCCACCGATCCAGTTCTGCACCTGCCGCCAGCGCCCGGCCACCGGACCGTCGACCGGGTCGTCCCGCATGAGCACCGCGTGCGCGTCGAGCACCGAGCGCTCGGTGATGCCGACCTGCCCGGCGTCGTCGATCATCGCCCGCAGGGCCGCGGTCGCGCCGACCATCGCGGTGGCGCTGCCGTTCGCGCGGATGCCGACCAGGGCGCGGGCGTAGTCGTCGAGCGTCGCGTGCTCGTCCTCGATCCGGGAGGACGAGACGGCCTCGGTCCGGGCGAGCAGCAGGTCGAACGTCGCGGTGCGGTCGCCCAGACGTCGGTCGAGGTCGGCGAGCCGCTCGGCGACCCGCGACACCAGATCGGCGGTGCCCGATGACGGGGTCCAGGTGCGGTCCGCGATCCGCGGCGGCAGGGAGCAGCGGACCGAGTGGACCATCCGGTCGGCTCGTGGCGGCCGCCCGCTGCTCCGCCACGGTCGGGTCGTCGTCCGGTGCGCAGGCCAGCCGGGCCGGGTGTCGTCAAGGTGCATCGTGCCTCCGCTCGTCGGGTCCGACAGAAGGTACCGACCACCGAGCGGGCAGCACCAAGAACCTGTATTCCGTACACGAACTCCGTGGCGTCCGGCGACGGCATCGGTACCGTTGTGGGATGACTGACAACTCGTTCGTGATCACCGGTGCCCACGTCGTCCCCGTCGACGGCGACGCGTTCGACGGCGGCGCGGTCGTCGTGCAGGACGGCCGCATCACGGCGGTCGGACCCGACGTCGTGGCACCCGACGGCCTGCCCGTGGTCGACGCTGCCGGTGCCTGGCTCCTGCCCGGCTTCGTCGAGGCGCACGGCCACGTCGGCATCCACGAAGAGGCGAACGGTTCGGCGGGCAACGACACGAACGAGATGACCGGCCCGAACATGGCTGCCGTCCGGGCGATCGACGCGGTCGACATCGACGACGAGGGCTTCCGCGATGCCCTGTCCGGTGGCATCACGAGCATCGTCGTGAAGCCCGGCTCCGGCAACCCGATCGGTGGCCAGACCGTCGCGATCAAGACCTGGGGTGGCCGCACCATCGACGAGCAGCTCATCTCGGACGCCGTGAGCATCAAGAGCGCCCTCGGCGAGAACCCGAAGCGCGTCTACGGCGAGAAGGGGCAGACGCCCTCCACCCGCCTCGGCGTCGCCAAGGTGATCCGTGAAGCGTTCGTCGCCGCGCAGGACTACCGCGCGGCCCGCGACGCCGCCCACGCGAAGGACGAACCGTTCACCCGCGACCTCACGAAGGAGGCACTGGTCCGCGTCCTCGACGGCGAGCTCGCCTGGGACCAGCACACCCATCGGCACGACGACATCGCCACCGCGGTCCGTCTCGCAGAAGAGTTCGGCTACCGCCTGGTCGTCAACCACGGCACCGAAGCACACAAGATCGCGGGCCTGCTCGCCGAGAAGGGCATCCCGGTGATCTACGGGCCGCTGTTCACCAGTCGCTCCAAGGTCGAGCTGCGCGATCGCGGCATCCCGAACCTCACGACCATCGCTGCGGCCGGCGTCCGGGTCGCGATCACCACCGACGCACCCGTCGTCCCGATCAACATGCTCGTCACCCAGGCGACGATGGCGGTCCGGGACGGCCTGCCCCGACAGACCGCGCTCGAGGCGATCACCTCCGCACCGGCCGACATCCTCGGCTTCGGTGACCGGGTCGGCCGCATCGCCGAGGGACTCGACGCCGACCTCGTCCTCTGGGACGGCGACCCGCTCGACGCCACCAGCCGCGCGCAGCGGGTGTGGATCGAGGGCAAGCAGGTCTACGCGTACGTCGACGGGCAGGGTGTGACGACCCCGCGCTGGTGACGACGCGGATCGACACGTGACCAGGCGTCGGGCGGGAGGCGCGGCGCAGGCCCGCACCGCGCCTCCCGTCCGACCCTGGGCTCGACCAGGCCAGGCCGGTGCGGGCGGGGCCGGTGCGGGCCGGCCCGGGCCCGTTCAGTCCTGGCGCGACAGCAGGAAGTCGTTGATCCGCTCGGTCATGCCGAGGTCCATCTCCTGCGGCACGCCGTTGACGGTGTGGATCGGCGCCGCCTGCCGGATGCTCGACACCAGCCACAGCGCGTCCGCGGCCCGCAGGTCGTCCAGGGTGACGAGTTCGTAGGCGGTCTCGATGCCCTCCTGCTCGGCGAAGCGGAAGACGTCGGCCTGCGTGGTGCCGTCGAGGATGCCGATGTCGGTGCGCGGGGTGACGAAGCGACCGCCGACGGACATGATGAGGTTGGCGCGGGTGCCCTCGAGGACGTAGCCGTCGGTCGAGATGAAGAGCGCGTCGTCGGCACCGCGTCGGACGGCCTCGCGGAGCGCCGCCATGTTGATCGCGTACGACAGCGTCTTCGCCCCCTGCAGCAGCCACGGCGAGGTCCGTTCGACGTCGTGCCGGTAGCCGCGGTCCAGCGTGACGACCCCGATGCCCTCGGTGCGGTCGCGGGTCTGGTCGGCGGACGGTGCGGCGTAGACCCAGCCGGTGGGACGGCCGAGGCCCTCGACGCCGCGGGTCAGGACGGTCTTGGCGGAGGCCTCGCGCACCGGGTCGAGCCGCGCGCAGGCGGCCTCGATCGCCTGACGCCAGGCGTCCAGGTCCGGCTCGGGCAGGTCGAGCTTCGCGGCGGACCGGCCGAAGCGGGCGAGGTGAGCCTCGAGGGCCTGTGGACGGCCGTCGATGACCGTGATCGTCTCGAACACGCCGTCGCCCCGGGTGAGGCCGAGGTCCATCACCTGGATGTGCTCCTCGAGCGGCTTCGCCCAGGTGAACGCGTCGGCCTCCGGGTCGTGCGGCGCTGCGGCGCGGGAGGGCTGGTTGAGGACGGCGAGGACGGTGTCGGTCATGCCCCCATCCAACCCCAGACCGGTGTCAGCGAGCACCGGTGTCAGCGAGCACAGGTGTCAGCGAGCGCGGTTCTCAGCGCGCACCGGGCAGCGCGTCCATCAGCTTCCAGACGGCCTCGGTGAGTTCCGGGTGCTGGAGCGCGATGCGCCGGAGGCGGTGGTACTCCTCGCCGTGCTCAGTGCGCTGCCCCGATGCCGGGTGCGACGACCACTGTGCGCTGCGCTGACCGATGCGGACGTCGACCTCCATCGCCTCGGCACGGAGGATCAGGACGACCTGCTCGTCGACGCTCGGCAGCGTGTGCATGAAGTCCCAGGGATCGTCGCCCTGCCGACACCGGTGTTCGACGATGACCGAGATCTCCTCGGCGGCTTCCGCGCGCAGCACCTCGAGGCTGCGCCCCGTCCTGCGAGACTCAGCCATGACGCCCCCACAGCACGCCTGCCATGCAACGAGCGTACGTCATCGGATCGGCCACACTGGACCACATGACGGAGCGCGACGAGAGCAAGACCCAGCACCCGGCCGTCGTCGTCGTGTACCTCCTGCGGAACGGTCCGGACGGGCCGGAGGTGCTGCTCGGCGAGAAGCGACGCGGTCTCGGCACCGGTCGTGTGGTCGGCCCCGGCGGCAAGCGTGAGGGCAGCGAGACGGCGGTCGAGACCGCCGTGCGCGAGGTGGCGGAGGAGGTCGGCCTCCGTGTCGACCCGGCCGACCTGGAGGCCCGTGGCACGTTGGACTACCGGTTCCCGTTCCGCCCGTCCTGGTCCCAGGTCTCGGACGTCTTCGTGTGCCGCCGCTGGCAGGGCGACCCGTCGGGCGGCGACGAGCTGGAGCCGCGCTGGGTGCCGGTCCGGGACGTCCCCTACGACGCGATGTGGGACGACGCGCGCTACTGGTTGCCCGCGGTCCTCGACGGGGGCCAGGTGGACGCCCGGGTGGTGTTCGCGGAGGACAACGCGTCGGTCGCCGGGTTCACCGGGACGGGGATCGGCGAGCCCGTCTGAGCCGCCGCGCCACATCTGCCGGACCTGCCGCGTCAGCGTCGGCGTTGCCGGGCCGCGGAACGCCCGTCAGCGTGCCCGTCAGCGTGCGCGCTGGGTGGGGGTGGTACCGGTGCGGGCGGCTTCGGCCTCGGCCATGACGTCGGCGTCCCCGCTCTGCCCACCGAGCGGGCGGACGAAGAAGTCGACGACGCCGAACGCGATCGCGGCGATGAGGGCGAACATCGCCCAGCCGTCCCAGAGCCCGGCGACGCTGCGGCCACCACTCGGCGCGAGCACGATGCTCGTGACGTAGGACAGCGCCGCGATGACGAGGAAGACGACGACGATCGTCATGAGCAGGCGGTGCCAGGCGGTTCGGGTCATGATCGGACCAGGATAGCCGTCGCCCCGGCGCTCATCGACGGGCCCTCCCCGCCGGGCACTCACCGACGTGGGTTCAGCGGCTCGTTCTCGAGTCCGTCGCGGCCGCCGGTGAAGACGTCCCCGGCGGCACGTTCGTCCTCCCAGTCGTCGTCGCGCAGGACCTGCAGCGTCCCGGTCTCGGTCGAGATGAGGCCGTTCCGCTCGAGTTCGGCGTCACGCTGGCGGCCGAGGAACTCACGGTTCGCGGTGTTCGCGTCCTGGAACATCGTGGTCCGGCCGGTGACGATCGCGCGGATCCGGCGACGCTCCCACCACTTCTTGCCGAGGAACATCAGGACGAGCCCGGCCGCGGCGTAGCAGCCCATCGTGATCAGCCCACGCTCCGGACCCGGGCCGACTCCGTAGAGCTGGTGCTTGATCATGTCGACCATGCTCGAGCCGACGACGACGTTGTTGAGCCAGGCGAACGGCTCCGGCATGAACCACTTCGGGTAGGCGCCACCGGAGGACGGCATCGACAGGAAGACGAAGCAGATCATGGCGGGAGCGGCGATGAACCGGCCGACGAAGTAGCTGAGCCCGTTCACCGCCAGGCCGATCGCGACGATCCACCCCCACGCGATGAGGACGAGCGGGACGAAGTGGCCGTGGATGGCACCGACGACCGGGCCGGCGAGGGTGTTCGTGATGAGCGAGATGACCAGACCGCCGGTGACGATGACCGCCATGCGGGTGCGGTGGCGGAGCGGGCCGCCCATGATGCCGATGAACATCGCGACCATGTAGCCGCCGATGCACCACGCGAGCATCACGTACATCCCGACCGTGCCGTACTCGTCGTACGCCGGCAGGGGAGCGAGCTCGGTCACCCGGGGAGCGGTCAGCCCGGCACCGGTCAGCACGGCGCTCAGGGTCGCCGGCACCAGGTTCGCGACCTGGAACTGGTGCGCGCTGGCCTTGAACAGCTCGTTCGCCGACGGGTCGTACGCCACGGCGATCGTCCCGGCGAGGACATCGCGCTTCGCGCTGGCGAGGGAGTCGTAGGAGGAGAACAGGTACTCGCCCGGGAGCGCCTTCTGCACGGCCCCGACGAGGGTCTGGTCGCTGCCGACGATGCCGATCGGCACGTCGTGCGGGTGCGGGGCGTGGAACGCGAAGACGTAGCAGAGGCAGAAACCGACGATGAAGAACAGCGGCATCCACAGCTGGAGCCCGATGAGCTGCAGCGACGGGTGCAGGGTGGCGTACCAACGGCGGTAGCGGCCGATGTGTTGCTTCGGCGGCGGCGTGGGGCGTGCCTCCCGGCCGGGGCGGTGTGCCGGGCGTGACCGGTCGTCCGCGACCCGCGCCGTGTCGCCGGCGCTGCGCGTCGGGAGGTCGTTGTTCCTGCGTGCTTCGTTCCGCGGCGTGCTCACTCGGCGGTGCGCTCCTGTCCTGTCGTCTGGCATCCCAGGGTACGCCTGGGTACCGGAGTGAGGACCGGTCAGGAACGACTGCGGGAGGCCTGCGCCGAGTCCATCGCGAGTTCTTCCGCATCGAGGGTCACGAGCACGCGGCGCATGACCTCTTCGTCGAGGTTGCCCTTCTCGCGTTCCTCGAGGACGATCTCGCGCCGGCGGTCCAGCAGCTCGCGCCGGATGTCCTGGATCTGCGCACCGCGGAGACGCATCGCGGTGTTGCGGTCGTCCGTCTCCTCTTCCTCGGCGTCCTGCCGGAACGTCTCGGCCTGGCGCTCCAGCCGGGCCTTGAGGCGGGAGACCACCGAGTCGACGGCGTCCGATCCGTACCGCGTGCCCCACTCCGGACGGCGCTTGTCGAGCAGCTCGATCGCGGCGACGGTGGTCCGCTGGTTGAGCAGCATCTCGCTGCGCCGGTCCTTGTCGTCCTCGCCCGGGTCCTGCACCTTGAGCGCGCGGATCACGAACGGCAGCGTCAGCCCCTGCAGCAACAGGGTGCCGACCGTGACGATGAAGGCGATCACGAAGATCGTGTCCTGGGCGGGGATCTTCGTCGGGCTCGCGACGACCGAGACCGCGGCGGCCAGCGTCACCACGCCACGCATGCCGGTCCACGAGATGACCGTCAGTTCTCGCCAGTTGAGCTTCGGCTCGGCCGTGCCTCGGATCCAGCGCAGGGAACGGTGCCCTCGGGAGGCGCGGATCCGCAACGGACGGATGAACCGGCCGTGCAGGCGGTTGCGTGCGTACGACTCGAAGATGAAGAGCGGACGGACCACGATCACCACCACCAGGACGACGGCCGCGGCGGTCAGCGTCTGCCCGAGGCTCCGCTCGCTCTCGACCAGGTCCTGCACGACCGTGTTGAGCTGCAGCCCGATCAGCGCGAAGACGAAGCCCTCGAGGATCACGTCGACACTCGTCCAGAGTGGACGCTCCTGCAGGCGGGTCGCGTAGCCCTCCTTGGGGGAGTTGTAGCCGATGTACAGCCCCGCGGTGACGACCGCGATGACGCCCGAGCCGGAGAGCTCCTCGGCCAGGATGTACGCCACGAACGGCAGCAGGATGCTCATGATCGTCTCGACCACCGGGTCGTTGATCCGCATCCGGATCCAGTGCACGACCACGCCGAGGACACCGCCGACGACCAGGCCGACGCCGATCGCCAGGCCGAAGATGCCGAGGTCCTGCCAGATCGTCAGTGACGCACCGGCGATGATCAGCGTGAACACGCGGACGAGCGTCAGCGACGCGGCGTCGTTGATCAGGCTCTCGCCGGACAGGACCGTCATCACGCGGCGGGGCAGGCCGAGCTTGCGGCCGATCGCCGCGGCGGACACCGCGTCCGGCGGCGCCACGATCGCACCCAGGAGGATCGCGGCCGGCCACGTCATGTCGGGGATGATCAGGTAGGCGGCCAGGCCCACGGCGAGCGCCGTGATGATGACGAGGAAGATGCCGAGTCGTCGGATCTGTTTGATCGACCCGCGGAAGCTCTGCCACGACACGTCGAGCGCCGCCGAGTAGAGCAGCGGCGGTAGGACCACCGTGAGGATGACCTCCGAGTCGATCTCGATGTGGGGCAGACCGGGGATGAACGACACGCCGAGGGCGACCGCGGTGACGAGGAGCGGAGCCGGGAGTCCCCATGCGCGGGCGAACCCGGTGACGGCGAGCGATCCGACCAGCAGGATGAGCAACTCGGCGATGTCCACGGGTCCATCTTCCCATCCCGAGGGTGTGGACCTGAGCAGATGTGAAGGGCAGATGAACAACAGGTGTCTGCTCGGCTTGCCCGATGCCCCTCCGCCTGGGACACTTGCCCGCGGTGGACATCACGCTCATAGTCGTCCTGGTCATTGCGTTGGCCCTCTTCTTCGACTTCACAAACGGTTTTCACGACACCGCCAACGCAATGGCGACCCCGATCGCGACCGGCGCCATGAAGCCCACGGTGGCGGTCTCCGTCGCAGCGGTGCTCAACCTCGTCGGGGCGTTCCTCAGCACAGCTGTGGCGACGTCGATCTCGCACGGGCTCATCAACGAGGGACCCGGTGGCGTCGCCATCAGTCCGGAGATGATCTTCGCGGGGCTGATCGGCGCGGTGGTCTGGAACATGATCACGTGGCTGCGCGGCCTGCCGTCGTCGTCCTCGCACGCGCTCTTCGGTGGCCTCATCGGCGCCGCGATCGTCGGTGCCGGGTTCGACTCGGTGAACTACGCGGCGCTGCTGACGGTGGTGATCATCCCCGCCTTCCTGTCGCCGGTGATCGCGGCCCTGGTGTCGCTGCTCGCCACGCGGATCGCCTACCGGATCACCCGTCGCCCGGTGTTCCCGAACGAGCGCGGCGGCTTCCGCGTCGGCCAGATCTTCACCTCGTCGATGGTGTCGCTCGCGCACGGCACGAACGACGCGCAGAAGACCATGGGCGTCATCACGCTCACACTCATCGCGTCGGGTGCCCAGTCGGCGAACCAGGGCGTGCAGTTCTGGGTCGTCGTGGCGTGTGCGCTCGCGATCGCCCTCGGCACCTACACCGGTGGCTGGCGCATCATCCGCACCCTCGGCTCCGGCATCACCGAGATCCGGGCGACGCAGGGCTTCGCGGCCGAGGCCTCCACTGCCGCGACAATCCTGGCCTCGAGCCACCTCGGCTTCGCGCTCTCCACCACGCAGGTGTCCTCGGGCTCGATCATCGGCGCGGGCCTCGGTCGTCGCGGGTCGAAGATCCAGTGGTCGACAGCGGGCAAGATCGTCATCGCCTGGTTCATCACCCTGCCGGCAGCCGCCGCGGTCGGAGCGATCGCCTCCGGCATCGCCCGCTTCGGCGTGATCGGCCTGGTCATCGACGCCGTCGCCGGTGGGATCGTGGTCCTCGGCCTGTACCTCTGGTCGCTGCGCAAGCCGCACGACTCGGCCATCGAGATCGACGTCGCCGCGAACGCCGTGCTCACCCGCAAGGAGCAGCGCGGCCTGCAGCGCAAGAAGCGTGCCGAGGCGGTCGCCGCCCGCCGCGCCGAACTGAGCCGTGAGCGGACCCTCCGCCGCATGGCCGGACGCAAGGGAGGCCGTCGCTGATGGGCATCGACTGGGGAGCGTTCCTGCTCGTGGCACTCGTCGCCGTCGTCTCGGCCTGCTTCGTCGTCTCTGTGTACTCGGTCGGGCTGCGCTTCTGGAGCGCCGCCGACACCCGTGCGGGCAAGTACACCGTGAAGGACGACGGCACGATCGGCCCGGCCACCGCCGGCTTCCCCGACCCGAACGCCGCCGCCGGGGCCGTCCGGATGCTCCGGGCGCTCGCCGTGGTCTGCTTCGTGCTCTGCGGCGCGGCCGTGCTGTACGGCATCTATCTGATCGTGCCCGCCTTCCACTGACGCGCGGCACGTCCTCTCCGGCAACGGCCGGCCTCCGGGCCGGCCGTTGCTGCGTTGTGGGGTGCGCCCGTCCGCCCTTGGCGGCGTGAGCGGGCGGAATGCCAGGGCGCGTGACGGGCGGACCGTGCGTTCTCGCCCGCTCGCCGTCTGCGGACGGGAGGCGCGGGGCTGGCTGGTCCCGCGCCTCCCGACCGCCCGTGGCAGCGTGAGCGGGCGAAACACCAGGGTGCGTGGCGGACGGACCGCGCGTTCTCGCCCGCTCGCCGTCCCCTGGGGCGAACGGGCGGAGTGCCAGGGCGCGTCAGCGGGTCACGGCGCGTTTGCGCCCGCTCGCCGTCGGATCGGCGTGCTTGGCCGACGGGATGCGCTTGGTTGGCTGGTGCCGCGCCTCCCGTCCGCCTCGTGCGTGAGCGGGCGGAATGCCAGGGGGAGTCGCGGACGACCCGCGCGTTCTCGTCCGCTCGCGGTCGTCCCTGAGGCGAGCGGGCGGAATGCCGGGGCGCGTCAGCCGCGCACGGCGCATCTGCGCCCGATCGACGTCGGACCAGCCTTCGGCCGGCGGCAGGGGAGGCGCGGGGCGGGCTGGCCCCGTGTCTCCCGTCCGCCCGTGGGCATGAGCGGGCGGAACGTCAGAGTGCGCGGCCGTCGCACCACCCGTTCTCGCCCGCTGGCGGATGCCCCTGAGGCGAGCGGGCGGAATCCCTGGGCCCGTCCGCCGCGCACGGCGCGTCCGCGCCCGCTCGCCGGCGGGGAAGCCGGCCGTTGGCGGACTGGAGGCACGAGGCGGGCACGGCCGCGCCTCTTGTCCGCCCTGTGGCGTGAGCGGGCGGAACGCCAGGCCGGGTGGCGCGCGCACCCAGCGGTCCCGCCCGCTCGCCGTCAGGGAAGCCGGCGGCTGGCGGACGGGAGGCCCGTGGCCGGCCGGGTGCCGTGCCTCCCGTGCCGCAGGTGGTGAGTGGGCGGAATCCCGTGGTGCAGGACGAGGTGCCCCTGGTGTTCCGCCCGCTCGCGCTCCGCCTCGCCCACCCGGCGGCGCGCTCTGCCCCGCCCCGCCGACACGCCCTGCCCCACCCGCCGCACCCGCCCGCCCGCCGCACCCGCACCCACCCCCACCCGCCACCCGCACCCGCACCTCCCGCACCGGCCGGACGGTCGCGGACTACCCTCGACACGTGACCCGCGACGGAGAGGAACACCACGTGACGAGCGCTGCCACCCGCACCGAGACCGATTCCCTGGGCTCGAGGGAGGTGCCCGTCGATTCGTACTGGGGCATCAACACCCTCCGGGCGATGGAGAACTTCCCGATCGCCTCCGTGCCGATCGCGGTGTACCCGGACCTCGTCGCCGCTCTGGTGACCGTGAAGCAGGCGGCAGCCCGGGCGAACCGGGCGATCGGGGTCCTCGACGACGAGCGCGCCGACGCCATCGACCGTGCCGCGCAGGAGGTGCGTGACGGTGCCCTCCGCGACCAGTTCGTCGTCGACGTGGTCCAGGGCGGTGCCGGCACGAGCACGAACATGAACACGAACGAGGTCCTGGCGAACCGGGCCCTCGAGCTCCTCGGCCGCGAGCGGGGCGACTACGCGTACCTGCACCCCATCGACCACGTGAACCGCAGCCAGTCGACGAACGACACGTACCCGACGAGCATCAAGATCGCGATGATCTACGGGGTGCGCCGCCTGGCCGACCAGCTGGAGCAGCTGTCGGACGCGTTCGCCGAGCGGGGCCGCGCCTTCGCGGACGTCCTCAAGGTGGGTCGGACGCAGCTGCAGGACGCCGTGCCGATGACGCTCGGCCAGGAGTTCACGGGCTTCGCGCACACCATCCAGGAGGACGTCGTCCAGCTCCGCCGCGTGGTGCCGCTGCTCGGTGAGATGAACCTCGGCGCGACCGCGATCGGCACCGGCATCACCGCGGATCCGCTCTACCGCGACGAGGTCCGCAGACAACTCGCCGAGGCGTCGGGCGTCGACGTCGTCACCGCGCCGGACCTCATCGAGGCGACGAGTGACGCCGGCTCGTTCATGACGCTGTCCGGCACGGTGAAGCGCAGTGCGATGAAGCTGTCGAAGATCTGCAACGACCTGCGGCTGCTGGCGTCGGGGCCGCAGGCGGGCCTCGGTGAGATCACGCTGCCGCCGCGGCAGGCCGGGTCCTCGATCATGCCGGGCAAGGTGAACCCGGTGATCCCGGAGGTGGTGAACCAGATCGCCTTCGCCGTCGCCGGGGCGGACACCACGGTGACGATGGCGGCCGAGGGCGGGCAGCTGCAGCTCAACGCCTTCGAGCCGATCATCGCGCACTCGATCCTGCAGTCGCTGCAGTGGATGGCCCGCGGCTGCGCGACCCTCCGCGAGCACTGCGTCATCGGCATCGAGGCGAACGAGGCCAAGCTCGCCGCACAGGTCGACACGAACGTCGGTGTCGTCACCGCACTGACGCCGTACATCGGCTACGCGGCGGCGGCGTCGATCGCGCACACGGCGTTGACGACGTCGACGCCGATCTCCACGCTGGTGATCGCGGCGGGCCTGATGGACGAGCACCAGGTGCACCGCGTCCTCAGCCCGGCGCGCCTGTCCGGCATCGAGATGGCCACGGGGGCGATCCCGGTGATCACCGAGGCGATGCTCCAGCAGCACGCCCGCGACGCGGCCCCGCGTCCGCCGCTGGCCTGACCCGACCCGCAGGCGAACCAGCTGGACCCCCTGACGGACGGGAGGCCCGTGGCGGCCCCGCCGCGCGCCTCCCGTCCGTCCGCGGCTCACGCAACGAGCACAGTGCCGCTCAGGGCATCGGCCGCTCGCCCGCGCGCACCTGCCCCGCCACCCGCCGGAGCTCGTCGTCCTCGGGTGAGGCCTCGTCGTCGGGGAGCTCCGCCGCCGCGGCCCGCACCTGTGCCGCCGCCGCGATGTCCTGGTCCCGCCACCGGGCCAGCGTGAAGTTCCGGGTGACGTCGCGGAGCGGCAGCCGGATGGTCTCGTCAGCCTCGATGCCGGCGAGCAACTGGCGCATCCGGATCACCTCGGAGTCGAGCTCCCCGCCGACGACGAGCACGAAGTTCGAGATGTACAGGTACACGAGCAGCAGCAGCGCCCCACCGAGCCAGCCGTAGGCGCGGTTGCCGCCGCCGATCGTCTCGACGTAGACCGCGAAGCCGACCGTCGCGATCGCCCACGTCCCGATCGCGAAGCCGGCGCCGGCAGAGACCCACCGCAGCTGCGGCGTCCTGACGTTGGGGGTGGCGGTGTAGAGCACGGCGACCATGACCACCAGGTCCGCGGCGAGGACCGGCCACTTCGCGACGTTCCAGACGTCGTCGACCCAGGACGGCCAGCCGACCTGCTGCACGATCGCGGCGGAGATCACCGGGGTGCCGAGCAGGATGACGAGTGCGACGGCGCCGCCGACCATGATCAGCAGCGTGACGAGGAGCATCATGCTGCGGAACTTC
The DNA here is from genome assembly GCF_003234795.2 of Curtobacterium sp. MCLR17_032. Taxonomy (NCBI): domain Bacteria; kingdom Bacillati; phylum Actinomycetota; class Actinomycetes; order Micrococcales; family Microbacteriaceae; genus Curtobacterium; species Curtobacterium sp. MCLR17_032. The sequence goes on from NZ_CP126268.1 coordinate 1,198,477, forward strand.
CAGATCCGCCGGCCCTCCTCGACCTCGTAGGCGGTGTTCATCGCCCGGCCGAACGCGGTCGCGTACCCGGACAGCGACCACAGCGTCAGGACGAGTCCGACGGTCGCGCCGAGCCACGGGTTGTCGAGGGTGAGCAGTTGCCGCAGCGGGGTCTCGAGGTGCTCGGCCGTCTCGGGCCGCACGATGACGCCGAGGATCCCGATCACGTCCGCGACGCTGTCCCCGCCCTGGTCGACGACGGCCAGCAGCGACACCACGGTCAGGGCCGTCGGGAACACGGTGAGCAGCGCGAAGAACGTCAGCGACGCGGCCGAGTCGACGACCCGGTGCCGGATGACCGAGTGGTACGTCCGACGCACCACCGCCCGGACACCCGAGCGGCGCAGGTCGCGTTCGCGGCTCGCCGGCATGGGATCGACCGTACCGGCTCCGTCAGTTCGCGTTCGGGTGCAGGGCGTCGTACCGGCGGAACGAGGGGACCATCCGGAGCAGCAGGGCGACCAGGGCGATGATGAGGACACCGCCGATCACCGGCGGGTAGGCGAACCCGGCCGCGACGACCAGGCCGGCGTAGAGGTCGCCGACGCGCGGGCCGCCGGTCACGACGACGATGAAGATGCCCTGCAGTCGACCGCGCATGCCGTCCGGTGCGGCGGCCTGGAGGATCGTCCCGCGGAACACGCTGCTCACGTTGTCCGCACCGCCGGCCAGCGCGAGGAACAGCGCGCAGAGCACCAGCGCCGGCAGGATCCCGGTCGAGAAGGTCTCGGACGGCCGCCCGCCGAGGAAGTGCGCGCAGGCGACGACGACACCGAACGCCGCGATCGCTCCGCCGTAGACCGTGATCGCCCAGCCGACGGCCTCGCCCTGGCGTCGCACGTGGCCGAGCGGCCCGGAGAAGATCCCGGAGAGCAGTGCACCGATCGCGTACGCCGCGGTGAGCGCCCCGACGGTGATCGACCCGCCGCCGACGACCAGCGCGCCGATCGCCGGGAAGAGCACGCGGGGCTGGCCGAAGGTCATCGCGATGATGTCGAGCACGAAGGTCATCGTGATGTTGCGGGAGCGCCGGAGGAACCTCGCCCCCTCGATCAGCGACGACAGTCCGGGGCGCAGGGCGTCGTGCTCCGGGGCCATCCGGGGCAGCGTGACCACCCCGAGGAACGCCGCACTGAACAGGACGACGTCGACCGTGTACGTCGGCGCGAAGCCGAACGCGGCGACGAGCACCCCACCGACCGCCGGGCCGACCGTCACCGAGAAGCCGGCGCTGATGCTGTTCAGGGCGCTCGCCGCGGGCAGCAGCTCGATGCCGACCAGGCGTGGCACGATGGCGGCGCGGGAGGCCCCGATGACGGTGCCGGCGACGGCGTTCACCGTGACCAGCACGTAGAGCAGTGCGACGCTGTCGAGGCCGAGCCAGGCGTGCGCGGCGATCATCGCGGTCGACACCCACGCCAGGACGGCCGACACGAGGGCCACGGTGCGGCGGTCGAACGCGTCGGCGAGCATCCCGCCGTACAGACCGGCCAGGATCATCGGCACCAGGGAGATCACGCCGACCAGGGACACCATGAAGGTCGAGCGGGTGATCTCGTACACCTCGAGCCCGACGGTGACGCTCGTCATCATCGTGCCGATGCCGGCGATCGAGCTGCCGATCCAGAGTCGGGCGAAGGCGGGGGAGCGGCGGAGCGGGGTCAGGTCGGCGAACAGGGAGCGGCGGGGCTTCGCGGGGGCATCTGGTGTCACGGTGGAACCATTCTGTGGCCTGGAGGCCGCCTGCGGGGCCCCGTTTCGTTCTCTGGTTGACTGACGGACATGACTGACCTGAACAGCAAGCCCGAGTTCGACGCTCCCGAGGGCCCGGCCCCCACCGACCTCGTCATCACCGACATCGTCGAGGGTGACGGCGCCGTCGCCGAGTCCGGCTCGACCGTCAAGGTCCACTACGCCGGCGTCGAGTACGAGTCCGGCGAGGAGTTCGACAGCTCCTGGGGCCGTGGCGAACCGATCGACTTCCCCCTCGCGGCGCTCGTCCGCGGCTGGCAGGAGGGCATCCCCGGCATGAAGGTCGGCGGGCGCCGCAAGCTCGTCGTCCCGCCGGAGCTCGCCTACGGCCCGGCCGGCGGCGGACACTTCCTGTCCGGCAAGACCCTGATCTTCGTCATCGACCTGCTCGGCGTCCGCTGATGGCGGGCGTCCCGGCGGTCCCGACCCTCGAGCTGAACGACGGGCACCGGATCCCGGCGCTCGGCCTCGGCACGTACTCGCTCGACGGGGACGAGGGGATCCAGGCGGTCGGTGCGGCGATCACGAGCGGGTACCGCCTGCTCGACACCGCACTGAACTACGGCAACGAGGACGCGGTCGGCGAAGCGGTCCGCCGCGCCGACGTGCCGCGCGACGAGTTCGTCGTGACGTCGAAGCTGCCGGGACGCCACCACGGCTACGACGAGGCGCACCGTTCGGTGGACGAGACCCTGGCGAACCTGGGGCTCGACCACCTGGACCTGTACCTGATCCACTGGCCGAACCCGTCGGTCGGTAAGTTCGTCGAGACCTGGAAGGCGTTCGTCGACCTCCGCGACAGCGGCAAGGTCCGCTCGATCGGTGTCTCGAACTTCACGCCGGAGCACCTCGACCGGATCATCGACGCCACCGGGGTCGCCCCGGCCGTCAACCAGGTCGAACTGCACCCGTACTTCCCGCAGGCCGAGCTCCGCGCCGTGCACCAGCGGCTCGGCATCGTCACCGAGAGCTGGAGCCCGCTCGCGAAGCAGTCGGAGCTCCTCACCGAGCAGCCCGTCACCGCCGCGGCCGCCGCGCACGGGGTGTCGGCCGGCCAGGTCGTGCTCCGTTGGCACGTCCAGCTCGGTGCCGTCCCGGTGCCGAAGTCGGGCGACGCGGACCGCCAGCGCGAGAACCTCGACGTGTTCGGCTTCACGCTGAGCGACGACGAGGTCCAGGCCATCTCCGCGCTCGAGCGCGGTCGGCTCTGGGACGGCGACCCGGACACACACGAAGAGATGTAGCCGAGCGCGTTCGCGTCGAGCCCGACCGGGGCAGGGGGATACGATTGGTCCCCCTGTCCCGAAGGGTTGCGAGTGTCCGAAGCGCGTGTTTCCGAACCCACCGAGATCGACCGTGAACGCGGCTACGTCGACGGTCTCTTCCACCGACTCGACGAACTGACGGCCGAGGCCGCCCAGCGACTCGCCGAGACCCGCCGACAGACCGTCGGCGGCAACCACCAGAGCCGCAGCGAGCGCGACGCCTTCGCGCGACTCTACGAGGACACCGTCGCCACGCTCGAACGCGTCGGCGACCGGCTGGTCTTCGGCCGGCTCGAGGTCCAGGACCCGCCGGCCGACGAGGACGCCTTCCGGTACATCGGTCGCGTCGGCCTCCGCGACGCCGACCACCGTCCGCTGCTGCTCGATTGGCGCGTCCCCGGTGCCAGCGCGTTCTACCAGGCCACCGCGGCGCACCCGATGGGCATGCGTGCCCGTCGACACCTGACCCTCGAGGGCCGCACGGTCGTCGGGGTCGAGGACGAGGTCTTCGACGCCACGCTCTACGACGACGAGCGCACCCACCTGCAGGGCGAAGGGGCCCTGCTCGCCGCGGTCACCGCCGAGCGCACCGGACGGATGACGGACATCGTCGCCACCATCCAGGGCGAGCAGGACCGGATCATCCGCTCCCCGCTCGAGGGCGTGCTCATCGTGCAGGGCGGCCCGGGCACCGGCAAGACGGCCGTCGCACTGCACCGCGCCGCGTACCTGCTCTACTCGTACCGCGAGCGCCTCCGGGGCTCCGGCGTCCTGGTCGTCGGCCCGTCGCCGGCGTTCCTCACCTACATCGAGCAGGTGCTGCCGTCCCTCGGTGAGACCGGCGTCGTGATGGCGTCGCTCGGCTCGCTGTACCCGGGGCTGCACACCACGGTCCACGACCGCCGGGACGTCGCCGCGGTCAAGGGCTCGGGCGAGATGGCCGACCTCCTGCGCCGGGCCGTCCGCTCACGCCAGGTCGTCCCGACCGAGTCGGTGACGCTCGACGTCGAGGGCGAGCGACTCGTCGTCCCGCCGCAGCTCGTGGCCGAGGCGATGCGTCGCGCCCAGGACCGCGGCAAGCCGCACAACGTCGCCCGGGTGTCCTTCAACAAGAACGCGCTCGACGCCATGACCCGGCTGCTCGCCGACCAGCTGCGGCAGCGTGGCACCACGGTCGACGAGGCGGACGAGAAGGTGCTGCGCGAGGACATCCGCAGTTCGTACGACGCCCGCGTCCTGCTCAACACCGCGTGGCTGCCGCTGCCGGCCGAGAAGTTCCTCGAGGACCTCTACGCCCGCCCGAACTGGCTGGCGTCGCTGACCCCGAACTGGAGCCCCGAGCGCCGCGAACTCCTCCGACGCGAGCGTGGTGCGGCCTTCACGGTGGAGGACGTGCCGCTCCTCGACGAGGCGGCCGAGCTCCTCGGCGAGTTCGACCCGACGGGTGGTGCGGCGAAGCGTCAGGCGAAGGCCAGCCGGAACCGCGACATCGAGAACGCCCGCCAGGCCATCGAGAACATGGGCGTCGAGGGGATCGTCAGCGCGGAACAGGTCGCCGGTGCCTTCGCGGAGGGCGGCGACCCCCGCTCCACGGCCGAGCGTGCCGCCGAGGACCGCGAGTGGACCTACGGGCACATCGTGGTCGACGAGGCGCAGGAGCTCTCGCCGATGCAGTGGCGGATCCTCGCCCGCCGGAACCCGCTGCGGTCCTTCACGATCGTGGGTGACATGGCGCAGGGCTCCTCGCCCGGTGCCGCCCGCACCTGGGACGACGTCCGCGGTGCGCTCTCCCGACGCCGTCGTGGTCGTGCGCCGCAGGTGCCGCTGGACTCCCGCCTGGAAGAGCTGACCGTGAACTACCGCACGCCGCGCTCGATCGTCGAGGCCGCCGGGGCGTTCGCCGCCTCGGCCGGACTCACGGTGACCGCGAACGAGGCGGTCCGTGACGGCGACCCCGTCGAGCGGCTGCGCGTCGACCGGGCGGACCTGTTCGACACCGTCGTCCGCCGGGTCGACAGCGAGCGGGACCTGATCGGCGCGGGGACGATCGGCGTGATCGTCCCGGAAGCCGACGTCACGGCCGTCCGCGAGCGCCTGGCCCGCACCGAGGCCGACGTCCGCGGGCTCGGTTCGCCGCGCCCGGGCTCGGTCACGGTGCTCACCGGTGCCGACGCGAAGGGCCTGGAGTTCGACGGCGTGCTGCTCGTCGACCCGGATCGCGTCGGGTCCGACGCGGCCCGCGCAGCTGCGGCGGTCTACGTCGCGATGACCCGCCCGACCCGTCGCCTGACGGTCATCGAGGTCGCCTGACGGTCGTCGCGGTCGCCTGACGGGAGGCCCGACACCCGTCCGTCAGGCTGGCTCGCCCTGGTCCCGCACCTCGGCCACGAGCGTCGCCCACGGACCGTCCAGCCGGCGGCCGACAGGCGGACCGGTGTCGGGCCTCCCGGCCGTGGTGTGCGCGTCAGTCGCGCTTGCGGTTCTCGACCAGGGCGAGCGCGTACGACTCCCACCACTGCCCGGCGGCCGGTCCGCCGTTGCAGCTGCCGTCGCTGAGGCCGGGCGTCTTCACCCAGAGCAACGCGTCGAGCCGGGTCGTGCCGCGGGTGACGTGGGGGAGCTGTCCGAGCCCGGCACCCTCGGGGTTGCACCAGTCCCCGCGCCAGCCCCGACCGTTCCGCGAGACGTCGATGACGAAGTGCGGGTCGCCGCCGATCGCGTCGGCGAGTTCGTCGGCGTAGGCGCGCTCCTGGTCGACGCGGTAGAAGTTCGACACGTTCGTGGCGAAGCCCTGCACCCGGTCGACGCCCGCGCGCCGCAGCCAGCCGGCCATCGTCCGGACCGGCACCCGGTTCTCGTTGCCACCGTCGAGGTACACGGTCAGCCCGTGCCCGGAGAGCGCCGTCACGGCCTTGCGGAGCAGCGGCAGCCGTGTGTCCCGCAGTCGCTCGCACACGGCGATCTGCGCGATCGAGTCCGGCTCGACCAGGACGACGGCGTGCGAGCCGGCGAGGGCGCGGACGACCGCGCGGACCCACGGCAGGTAGGCGTCCTCGGCGGTGCCGCCGCGCGACCAGTGCCCGCAGTCGCGGTCGGGGATCGCGTAGAGCACGAACACCGGGGTCGCGCGCTGCTCGCGCGCCGACGCCAGGACACGCTGCACGGTCGTGACCGTCTCCGGCACGGACGGCTTCGTCAGCCAGGTGGCGACCGGCTGGTCCGCGATCACGGCGAGGCGGTCCGCGGTGGAGGCCCGGCCCGCCTCCCGCGCGGCCGTCTCGTGCCAGCGTGCCTGGTTCGCGGTCGACGGCTGGCGGGCGAGACCGCCGGGCCACGCTTGGGCGACGCTCTTGCGCTGGGCGACCGGGCGGTCAGCGCCGTGCGGCAGCACCACGCTCACCGCCACGACGACGGCCACGACGAGCGCGCCGACGATCCCGATCCACGCCCACTGACGCGTGGACGAGGCGCGTTCCGGTCTCGGCATCGGCCGTTCCTCCCTGTTGCGCGACGCCCCGACCCGCGTCCGCTGCTGCCGTCATGTTCCCATCCCATCGTCATGCGATGCCAGGGTGCTGCCCAGCAGGCGTGCCCCAGACTGACCTGATGTTGCGGAAACTGCTCCTCCTGGCCCTGACCGGCGGCTACGCCTGGGTGATCTACCGGATGACGCTGACCCCGCACGTGTTCACGTCGGCCGAGAACTCGCTGGTCCTGCACGCCATCGCCTGGGTGCAGCACCTGCCGCACGGTGCCTGGTTCACGTACGACCGCACCGAGTTCCTGGCGAACGTCGCGATGTTCGTCCCGGTCGGGGTGATCGCCGCGCTGTGGCTGCCCCGACGCTGGTGGATCCTCGGCGCCCTGGTGGCGGTCGGGCTGTCGGTCGGGATCGAGTTCGCGCAGGCCGAGTACCTGCCGGCCCGGGTGGCCGACCCCCGCGACGTGCTGTCGAACGGCATGGGCGGCCTGCTCGGGGCGACGCTCGTCGGGTTCGTGCGGAGCCTGCTGCCCGAGCGTCGACGCCGTCGTCGGCCGCTGCGAGCACGGACGGTCTGAGCGACCGCGCCCCGTCGGCGCGTCCCTGCTCTGGTATGCTCGTTCGGTTGCCGTCGAACGGCCGCGGATCAAGAGCGCTCACGCATCAGGTGTGGGCACCGCGCAACGGACAGAGCTCTCACGCAGAGCAGGAAAGGGGATCCTCCATGGCACTTGACGCGAAGATCAAGCAGGAGATCATCGAAGAGTACGCGACCCACCCGGGCGACACCGGATCCCCCGAGGTCCAGGTCGCCGTTCTGACGCGTCGTATCAACGACCTGAACGAGCACCTCAAGGAGCACAAGCACGACCACCACTCGCGTCGTGGTCTGCTCCTCATGGTCGGTCAGCGCCGCCGTCTCCTCGGGTACCTCTCCGACGTCGACATCGCCCGCTACCGCGCGCTCATCGAGCGTCTCGGCCTGCGCCGCTAGTCAGATCCGGAGCACTGCCACCGCGCAGTCCTACTGATCGGAAGCCCCGTTCCTCCTGGTGAGGGACGGGGCTTCTGTCGTTCCCGGGCCTCTGCCGTTCCGCGTGCATCCGTCGCGGGAATGCGTCGGAGTCGTTCCGAGTTCCTGATACTGTTCATGCAAACGCATCGAAAGTCGGGAGTCTCCATGACCACCATCGCCGTCGTCTCCGCCGGTCTCTCCGAGCCCAGCTCGACCCGCCTGCTCGCCGACCGCCTCGGCGCCGCGACCCTCGAGGCCCTGTCGGCCGACAGCGCCGTCGCCGGAGACCGGGTGGAACTCCGGAACGTGGACCTCCGCCCGCTGGCGCACGAGATCACCGACGCCATGCTCACGCGCTTCGCCGCCCCGGCCCTGACGGCCGCGATGGCGACGGTGGTCGAGGCGGACGCCGTCGTCTTCGTCACCCCGGTCTTCACCGCCGGCATGAGCGGCCTGGCGAAGTCCTTCCTCGACGTCCTCGACAAGGACGCCCTCACCGACATGCCCGTGCTGCTCGGTGCGACCGGTGGCACCGCACGCCACTCGCTCGCCCTCGAGCACGGCATCCGTCCGGTCTTCGCCTACCTCCGCGCCGCGGTCGTCCCCACCGGGGTGTTCGCCGCGACCGACGACTGGGGGAGCGACGACGCGGGCACGCTCGACGCGCGCATCCGCCGGGCCGGAGCCGACCTGACGTGGATGATGCGGGCCTCCCGTCGGCAGCCGCAGCAGGCGGACGCCCTGCCGGAGGTCGTGGACTTCGCGTCCCTCCTCGGTGGGGCGCAGCGCTAGCCGTACCCCTGCCGGCACTCAGTACCAGTGCGGGTTGACGCTCATCTCGTGGTTCCAGGCGCCGCACGGCGTCCCGTAACTGCTCTTGATGTAGGCCAGACCCCAGTTCACCTGGGTCTGCGCGTTCGTCCGCCAGTCCGCTCCGGCGGCGGCGAGCTTCGACGCGGGCAGTGCCTGCGGGATCCCGTAGGCACCACTCGACGCGTTCAGGGCGTTCGCGCGCCAGCCGGACTCCTGCGTCCACAGGGACACCAGGCAGCCGAACTGGTCGTCGCCCCAGCCGTAGTTGCCGAGGACGCTCCGTGCGTAGGCCTGCGCTGCGGACGGGTCGACCGCGACGCCGTCGGTGCTCGGGTAGTCGTTGCCCGATGACGCCCCGCCCGACGGGGTGGGTGCGGCCGCTGCTGCCGCCGCGGCCTGGGCGGCGGCCCGCGCCGCTGCCGCCTGTGCCGCGGCCTGCGCGGCGACCGCCTGTCCGACTTCGTAGCGACGCTGCGTCTCGGCGGTCGAGTCCCGGAGTGTCGCGAGCTGCTGGTAGAGCTCGTCACTGTGCGACTCGGTCGACGCGACCGCGGCGTCCGCACGCTGCTGGGCGGCCTTCGCGGTCGCCGCCTTCGCCTCGGCCTCGGCCGCGAGCGAGGCACGCTCGTCCTCGGCCCGGGCGGCCTGGTCGTGCAGCGAGGACGCCGTCTTCGCCGACACCGAGGCGTCGTCGAGCACACCGGCCCAGGTCGTCGACAGCTGGTCGAGCGCACCGAGCTGGTACAGCAGTGCATCCGGGTTGCCGGCGGTCGCGATCCGCGTCGTCATCTGGTCGGTCGAGCCGTCGCGGTACAGGTCCGCGGCCAGTCGCCCGGCCCGGGTCTGCGCACGCTTCGCGGTCTCCGCCGCCTGGTCGGCGTGGGCCTGGAGGCTCGTGGCCGTCTGGGTGGCCTGGGCCAGGTCCGCCTCGGCCTGCGTCGCCTCCGCGGAGCGGTCGAGGGCGACCTGCGACTTCGCGGCGGCGTCGGCCTGCACCGACTTCAGGGCTGCCTGGACCCTCGTGACCTCGGTCTGCTTGGCCTGCTCGTTCCCCTTCGCGCGCTGCACGTCCTGCCACGTCGGGTAGTCCGTGGCGGAGGCCGGCGCAGCACCGACCACCGGGACGACCAGGGCGCCGACGAGCACGGTGACGGCGAAGAGGACGTGTCGCCCGTGCGGCCGACGGACGAGGGTGGGATTCCGAGGCATGCCAGCAGGCTAGGTGAGGACACGCCCGTTCTCCTGGAGCACCGCCGCTCGTCCACCACGGAATGCTAAGGTCGGCTGGTCTGGGGACCGTTCCCCGAGACGAACCATGACATCGCACGCAGACCGGCACGAAGCTGGTCATCGGTGGTGGCGTCCGGGCCGGTTGTCGTCCCGTGTGCTTCTACTGCTGGCCAGACATGCGTTCCGCGTCGTGGAGCGCACGTGCACGAGTGTGCCCGAGGCCTGGTCTGCTGCACGAAAAACGCAAGGAGGCATCCTCTATGGAGGGTCCCGAGATCAAGTTCGCGGAAGCGACCATCGACAACGGTCGCTTCGGCACCAGGACGGTCCGGTTCGAGACCGGTCGTCTCGCGCAGCAGGCACAGGGTGCCGTCGCCGCGTACCTCGACGAAGAGACCATGCTGCTGTCGGCCACCAGCGCCGGCAAGCACCCGCGTGAGGGCTTCGACTTCTTCCCGCTGACGGTCGACGTCGAAGAGCGCTCGTACGCCGCCGGCAAGATCCCCGGCTCGTTCTTCCGCCGCGAAGGCCGCCCCAGCACCGAGGCGATCCTCGTCTGCCGCCTGATCGACCGGCCGCTGCGCCCGTCGTTCGTCGACGGCCTCCGCAACGAGGTCCAGATCGTCATCACCGTCCTGAGCATCGCCCCGGACGAGTTCTACGACGCGCTGGCCATCAACGCCGCGTCCGCGTCCACGCAGATCTCCGGTCTGCCGTTCTCCGGCCCGATCGCCGGTGTGCGTCTCGCGCTCATCCCGGGCGCGAACGGCACCGACCAGTGGGTCGCGTTCCCGAAGGCGTCGCAGCTGGCCGAGGCCGTCTTCGACCTCACCGTCGCGGGCCGTGTCGTCACCGACGAAGCGGGCAACGAAGACGTCGCGATCATGATGGTCGAAGCCGAGGCCACCGAGCACAGCTGGGACCTCATCCAGGGCGGCGCCACCAAGCCCGACGAGTCCGTCGTCGCGCAGGGCCTCGAAGCGGCCAAGCCGTTCCTCAAGGCCCTCGTCGAGGCGCAGGCGAAGCTCGCCGCGCAGTCGGCCAAGGAGATCCAGGACTTCCCGGTCTTCCCGCCCTACGCCGACGAGGTCTACGCGGCCGTCGAGTCCCTCGCGCTCTCCGAGCTCGGTGACGTCTACAAGATCGCCGCCAAGACCGAGCGCCAGGACGCCGACGACGCACTCAAGTCGCGCGTCAAGGCAGCCATCGCCGAGCAGGTCTCCGCGGGCACGCTGCCCGAGGTCGCCAACAGCCAGGTCGGCGCCGCCTACAAGTCGGTCACGAAGAAGGTCGTCCGCGGCCGCATCCTCACCGAGCAGATCCGCATGGACGGCCGCGGCCTCGCCGACATCCGTCCGCTCGACGCCGAGGTCGCCGTGATCCCGCGCGTCCACGGTTCCGCGGTGTTCCAGCGCGGCGAGACGCAGATCCTCGGCGTCACCACGCTGAACATGCTCAAGATGGAGCAGCAGATCGACTCGCTGTCGCCCATCACGAAGAAGCGCTACCTGCACCACTACAACTTCCCGCCGTACTCGACCGGTGAGACCGGTCGCGTCGGTTCGCCGAAGCGTCGCGAGATCGGGCACGGCTTCCTCGCCGAGCGCGCCCTCGTGCCGGTGCTGCCGTCGCGCGAGGAGTTCCCGTACGCCATCCGTCAGGTCTCCGAGGCGCTCAGCTCCAACGGTTCCACCTCGATGGGTTCCGTCTGCGCCTCGACCCTGTCGCTCCTCAACGCCGGTGTGCCCCTCAAGGCCCCGGTCGCGGGCATCGCGATGGGCCTCGTCTCCGACACCGTCGACGGCCAGACCCGCTACGCGGCGCTGACCGACATCCTCGGTGCCGAGGACGCACTCGGTGACATGGACTTCAAGGTCGCCGGTACCTCCGAGTTCGTCACCGCGATCCAGCTCGACACCAAGCTCGACGGCATCCCGTCGTCCGTGCTCGACGCCGCGCTGAAGCAGGCCAAGGAAGCCCGTTCGGCCATCCTCGGTGTCCTCAACGAGGCCATCGACGGACCCGACGAGATGGCCGACACCGCCCCGCGCGTGATCTCGGTCAACATCCCGGTCGACAAGATCGGCGAGCTGATCGGCCCGAAGGGCAAGACGATCAACGGCATCCAGGACACCACGGGCGCCGACATCTCGATCGAGGACGACGGCACGGTCTACATCGGTGCCGTCGACGGTCCGTCCGCCGAGGCCGCGCGTGCGCAGGTCAACGCGATCGCGAACCCGACGAACCCGGAGATCGGGGACCAGTTCCTCGGCACGGTCGTCAAGATCGCGACGTTCGGTGCCTTCGTGTCGCTGATGCCGGGTCGTGACGGTCTGCTGCACGTCTCCGAGGTCCGCAAGCTCGCCGGTGGCAAGCGTGTGGAGAACGTCGAGGACGTCCTGGGCGTCGGCCAGAAGATCCTGGTCGAGGTCACCAAGGTGGACGACCGCGGCAAGCTCTCGCTCGCCCCGGTCGTGGCCGACGAGGTCGACACCGAGGGTCGCGACGACCACGGCACCCACACCGAGGTCCCCGCCGAAGGCTGATCCCCGATCACCTGAAGCCCACAACGGCCGCCGTCCTGCTGGACGGCGGCCGTTGTCGTGCGGGTCAGGAGGCGGGCGTCTCCTGGATGCCGACGAGCTGCGCGCGACCGAGCAGGTGCTCGCGGAACATGAAGCCGACGACGGCCGGGGTCGCCTCGGCGGGGACCTCGAGCGTCGGGACGTCCAGCGCGCTCAGCGTGAAGACGTAGCGGTGGGGGCCGTGGCCGGCGGGCGGAGCGGCACCGAGGAAGGTGTCGGTGCCGAACTCGTTGCGGCGGCGTGTGGCGCCGGCGGGCAGCAGGGCGTCGTCGGTGCCGGCGCCCTGCGGCAGCGAGCTGACCGAGGCGGGGATGTCCGACAGCGTCCAGTGCCAGAAGCCGGAGCCGGTCGGGGCGTCGGGGTCGTACACGGTGAGGACGAAGCTCTGGGTGCCCTCGGGTGCGCCGGACCACGTCAGCTCGGGGGAGCGGTCCGCGCCGCCGGCGTCGGCGCCGCGGGCTTCCTGCGGCAGCGTGCCGCCGTCGGTGAACTCGGGGCTGGTGAGGTCGAAGGTCGGGACGTCCGGCAGGTTCCAGTTGGGGTCGTTGGTCATGCTCCGAGCCAACACCCGCCGACCCGACGGAACCGGGGAACGACCCGGGGGAGTGCTCAGGCAGCTGCGGTCAGGCGGCTGCTGTCCGGCAGCTGCGCTCAGGCAGCGAGGACGCGCTCGGCCACGCGGCCGAGTGCTGCCGTCGCGGCGATCGCGTCGCCCGCGTAGGCACCGCTCATCGCCCCGTCGCGCGCGAGCATGAGCTCGTCGGCGCCGTCACCCGGCAGCGGGTGACCGGAGTCCTGCAGCAGGTCGCCGAGGCGTTCGGTGTACCAGTCGCGGTGCATGGCGACGACCTGACGGACCGGGTCGCGCGGGTCGTGGTACTCGGCGGCGGCGTTGAGGAACGCACAGCCGCGGAACTCGGCCTGGTTGACCTCGGCGGCGAGGGCGTCGACCCAGGCGCGGACCGCTGACTCCGGGGCGTCCGCGCCGGCGACGATCCGGTCCATGCGGGCCTGCACACGAGCGTGCTGCTCGTGCATGTAGGCGAGGATCAGGTTGTCCTTCGAGCCGTAGTGCTTGTAGAACGTCGCCTTCGTGACGCTCGCCTCGGAGATGAGGCGGTCGACGCCGACGCCGTGGATGCCCTCTTCGTAGAACAGCCGGAGGGCCGTCTCGAGGATACGGACCTTCGCGCCGCCGGAACGGGGAGCCGGGGGGACGCTCGACCCGTCCGGCGACGGAAGGTTCTGGGTGCTCGGGGCCGGTCCTTGCAGACGCTGACCCAGGAGACGCTGGACGGTCGGTTGGGGGGAATCGACCGTCACAGCGTGGCTCTCCTTGGGTCATCGGCTCCGCGGCGGAGTGGGGGGACTCATTGCCGCGCAGGACTGATGTCCCGAGCCACCGGGTCGAGATCTAGGGGGGCTCTCGACCCGGTGACATCACTGTAGCACGAGGAGGACAGACAGACGAGTCGGTCTGTCCACAATTCTTGTACCCCACTTCGAGTGGCGTGCCCCGCCAGCCCGTCAAACTGGGCGACGGGTGTCCGCGCTTCAGTAGAGTCATGACGATGAACCGCCCAGTGCCGCTGCCGCTCGAGGCTCCGGAAACGTCCTTCGTGACGTCCGGTGGAGCCCTCGTCCGGCGCACCGTTCTCGCCTCGGGCGTCCGTGTGCTCACCGAAGCCGTCCCCTCCGTCCACTCCACGAGCATCGGGTACTGGGTCGGTGTCGGGTCACGTGACGAACGGGCCGGACAGTTCGGCTCGACGCACTTCCTCGAGCACCTCCTCTTCAAGGGCACGACCGAGCGCAGCGCCCTCGACATCGCCGTCGCCTTCGACTCGGTCGGTGGCGAGCACAACGCCGCGACCGCCAAGGAGTACACCTGCTACTACGCCCGGGTCCGGGACACCGACGTCCCGATGGCCGTGGGCGTGATCGGTGACATGGTGACGAACTCCACGCTCGAGGACTCGGCGTTCGACATCGAGCGCGGGGTCATCCTCGAAGAGCTCGCGATGGCCGCGGACGACCCGGCCGACGTCGCGGGCGAGGCCTTCTTCGCCGCCACCTTCGACGGGCACGCCCTGGGACGCCCGATCGGCGGCACCCCGGAGAGCATCCGCGAGGTCCAGCGGGATGAGGTGATGGCCCACTACGCCGAGCACTACGAGCCGAACGGCATCGTCGTGACCGCCGCCGGCGCCGTCGACCACGACGACTTCTGCGCCCTGGTCGAGGCGGTCTTCGCCGACGCGGCCCCGGCCGTGCCCCTCGCTCGTCGCCAGGCCCGTCCCGCCGCCGACCCGGTCGAGTCGTCGCTGGCGGTCGTGCACCGGCCGACGGAACAAGTCAGCATGCTGCGCGGGTCGCAGGGCCTGGACCTCCGCGACGACCGCCGCCCGGTGCTCAGCGTGCTCAACGCCGTGCTCGGTGGCGGCATGAGTTCCCGGCTCTTCCAGGAGGTGCGCGAGCGCCGCGGCCTGGCCTACGCCGTGTCGTCCTTCGCCCCGGCCTACCTCGACAACGGCGCCTTCGGCGTCTACGCGGGCTGTGCGCCGGACAACGTCGCCGGGGTCATCGACATCATCGACGGCGAGTTCCGCCGGATGGCCGACGACGGCATCACCGACGAAGAGCTCCGACGCGCGAAGGGCCAGATCGAAGGCGCGCTGACGCTCTCGCTCGAGGACTCCGACGCCCGGATGACCCGCCTCGGTCGCGCCGAGCTCGGCACGGGGGAGTTCACCGACCTCGCGACCGCCCTCGAGCGGGTGGACCGCGTGACCGCCGCCGACGTGCTCGACCTGTCCCGCGACCTCCTGACCCGACCGATGGTGACCGCCGTCGTCGGCGACGTCCAGCGCGAGCGTCTGGCAGTGGCGCTCGGGATCGACGGTTGACCTCCACGATGTCGCACTACCTCTACCTCGTCCGCCACGGCGAACACCAG
This sequence comes from Curtobacterium sp. MCLR17_032, assembly GCF_003234795.2. Classification (NCBI taxonomy): domain Bacteria; kingdom Bacillati; phylum Actinomycetota; class Actinomycetes; order Micrococcales; family Microbacteriaceae; genus Curtobacterium; species Curtobacterium sp. MCLR17_032. The sequence goes on from NZ_CP126268.1 coordinate 1,213,616, forward strand.
GACGCCGAGCACGGCCTCCGTGACGGCAAGCTCTCGGAACGCGGCAAGCGCCAGGCCATGCTGATCGCCGACCGCCTGGGTGGCGTGCCCTTCGACGGCGTCTGGCACTCACCGCTCGAGGCGCCGAGCGAGACCGCGTCCTTCCTGCAGCAGCGTCTGCCGGCGATCCAGCCCGAGCCGTCCACCCTGCTGTTCGACTGCATCCCGTCCGGCCCGACGCCCGACATGCCGCACGCCTACAAGGGCTGGTACGGCGGGATCACCGACGAGGAGATCGTCGCCGGTCAGGCGCAGATGGGCGACGCCGTCGCGGAGTGGTTCACCCCCGCGATGGAGGACCGGCACGACCTCCTCATCACCCACAACGCCGTCATCGGCTGGTTCGTCCGCGAGGTCTTCCAGGCCCCCGAGTGGCGCTGGATGGGCACCAACGTGGCCCACAGCTCGCTGACGATCATCCGGATCCGCTCGGCGAAGCCCGCCGAGCTCGTCACGCTCAACGACCTCGCGCACCTGCCGGTCGAACTCCGCACCGGCCTGCCGGTGCCGCAGCCGCTCTAGGGCCGGCCCCGTCTGCGGGTCGCGACCGGCGGGTCGGACCGGCACCGTTCCTCCCGGGAGGCCCGTGTTGCGTCAGCGGACCGGCTTGCGGTACCAGGCGGTCGCGTTCGGGTTGTCGTTGAAGGCCGGCACCCGGTCGTAGCCGCGACTGCGGTACATCGCGCCGGCCGCGACCAGCGCGTCGTTGGTGTCGAGGACGATGCTCGTCGCGCCGAGGCCCACCGCTGCCTGCTCGAGCACGTCCATCACGGCGGTCGCGACCCCGCGGCCGCGCCCCTCGGGCAGGACGAAGACGTGCTTCACCTCGAAGCGGACGTCGTCGCCGTCGTCGGCGATGCGCCGGAGCCCGCCGCAGCCGAGCGGTGTGTCCCCGTCGTACGCGACCACGAAGGTGCCGTTCGGCGGGGTGAGTTCGGGCGTCGGGGTGCGTTTCCGGGTGTACGTGCCCTGCGTGCTCGGGAAGGTCGCCTCGCGCTCGTCGAGGTACCGGTCGAGCAGGACGTCGACCTCCGGAGCACCGGCGCTGACGGTGCGGACGGTGACCTGGCTGCGATCCTCGGGCATGCCCCGATCCTAGGATGGAGGCATGGTCACTCCCGTCGCCGTCGTCGGCGCCTCCGGTCGGCTCGGTGCCCTCGTGGCGGCCGTCGTCGAGGAACTGCCCGACTTCGCGCTCGTCGCCCGGCTGTCGTCCGCCGACCGTGCACACGAGGCCGACGGCGCGGTGTTCGCCGGGGCGCGGATCGTCGTCGACGTCACGGTCCCGGCACTCAGCCCGGCGATCGTCGAGAACGCGCTGTCGACCGGGGCGAACGTGCTCGTCGGCACGTCCGGGTGGTCGGGGCAGCGGCTCGGCACGCTGCGGACGGCGCTCGAGGCACGCCCCGAGCAGGGTGCCTTCGTCGTGCCGAACTTCTCGATCGGTTCCGTCATCGGCACGCACCTGGCCACGATCGCGGCACCGTGGTTCCCCTCGGTCGAGATCGTCGAGAGCCACCACGCCGGCAAGATCGACTCACCGTCCGGCACCGCGGTCCGGACGGCCGAACTCATCGCCGACGCCCGTCGTGACGTCGGTCCGGTCGACGCGCCGCACGTGGACCAGCGGGCCCGCGGCCAGCAGGTCGCGAGCGTGCCGATCCACTCGCTCCGACTGCCCGGCGTGAAGGCCGTGCAGGACGTCGTGCTGAGCGGCCCCGGCGAGACGCTGACGATCCGGCACGACACCGGCGACGACACCGCGTACCTGCCCGGCATCCGCGCGGCGCTGCAGGCCGTGGGGTCGATGCGCGGCCTGACGGTCGGGCTCGGTTCCGTCCTCGGCATCGGCTAGGGGCGGTCGTGCGAGGCCTCCGGTCACCGCTCTGGGGCGTGCTGCTGATGACCGTCCTGCTCGTCGTCTACATCGTGCTCGTCGGGCAGCGGGCGGTCGCGTTCCTGTCGACGGGGATCCCGGTCGGCATCGGGATCGGCGTCGCGCTCATCGTCATCGCCGTCGTCGGCGCGGTGCTGCTCGTGCTGGAACTCCGCTTCGGCCTGCGGATCACCCGGCTCGGCACCCGACTCGAGCGCGAGGGCGGGGCTCCGGACGACGTCGTCGACGTGCGGCCCTCCGGCCGGCCCGCCCGGGCGGCCGCCGACGAGCTGTTCCCCGAGTACCGGGCAGCGGTCGAGGCGGCACCCGACGACTGGCGCGCCTGGTACCGCCTCGGAGTGGTCTACGACGCAGCGGGGGACCGGAAGCGGGCCCGGGCCGCGATGCGGACGGCACTGACCCACGCGCGGTGAACCCGGGTCCGGCCCCTTGGTCGACTCTCAGCGTCGCCGACGCTCAGAACGCCGCGTCGACGGCGTCCTCGGCCCGGGTGTACCGGAACGTGTACCCGGACTCGAGCAGCTTCGTCGGCTCCATCCGCTGGTTCGACAGCAGCATCTCGTCGGCCGCGTCCTTGAGGACCGCACGGAGCGCGAACGCCGGCACCCGGAACAGGTACGGGCGGTGCAGGTCCTCGGCGACGCGCCTGGTGATCCGCTCGGCCACGGCGGGCTCGGGGCCGGCCAGGTTCACCGGGCCGGAGACGTCGTCGGCGGTGGCGAGGTGCACGATCGCGCCGACCTCGTCCTCCAGCGCGATCCACGGCCAGTACTGGCCGCCGGTGCCCAGTCGGCTGCCGACGCCGGCCTTCGTCAGGGGGACCAGCGGCGCGAGGGCGCCGCCGCCCTGGCCGACGACGATGCCGGTGCGGAGCAGGACGACACGGACGCCCTCCGGTGCCCGCTCGGCCGCCGCCTCCCAGGCGCGGCAGACGTCGGCGAGGAAGCCGGTGCCGACGGCCGCGTCGTCACCGAGCACGTCGACGGGACGGTCGCCGTAGACGCCGGACGCCGAGCCGGACAGGAAGACCCGCGGCGGGGTGCTCGCGGCACGCATCGCCTCGACGAGGGTCGTCGTCGAGTCGATCCGGGAGGACCGGATCGCACGACGGTACGAGGCCGTCCAGGGCAGCTTGCCGAGGCTCGCCCCGGCCAGGTTGACGACGACGTCCGCGCCGTCCAGGACGGCCGGGTCGAGCGGCCGCTCGCCCGGGGCCCAGCGGAACTCGGTCGGGGTGCGCGGTTCCCGGCGGACCAGCGTCGAGACGTGGTGGCCGGCGTCACGGAAGGCACGGACCAGGGGCGTCCCGATGAAGCCGGATGCGCCGGCGACCAGGATCGAGAGCGGCTGTTGGGTCATGCCGCCACGGTACCCAGTCAGCTGACCGTGAGCCCGGGACCGTGTCGCTTAGGCTCGACGTCGTGACCGAGAACCCCACGCCGTACGAAGACCTGCTGCGCCGAGTGCTCGAGGAGGGCTCGCCGAAGGGCGACCGCACCGGCACCGGGACCCGCAGCCTGTTCGGTGCCCAGCTGCGCTACGACCTGTCGCAGGGTTTCCCGCTCATCACCACCAAGCGCGTGCACATGAAGTCGATCGCGTACGAGCTGCTCTGGTTCCTCCGCGGCGACTCGAACGTCGGCTGGCTGCAGGAGCACGGTGTCCGGATCTGGAACGAGTGGGCGGGGGAGGACGGCGACCTCGGACCGGTCTACGGCGTGCAGTGGCGCTCGTGGCCGACCCCGTCCGGCGAGCACGTCGACCAGATCGCCCAGGTGGTCGAGCAGATCCGGAGCAACCCGGACTCCCGCCGGCTCATCGTCTCGGCCTGGAACGTGGCGGACATCCCGAACATGGCGCTGGCCCCGTGCCACGCGTTCTTCCAGTTCTACGTCAACGACGGCAAGCTCTCGTGCCAGCTGTACCAGCGGAGCGCGGACATGTTCCTCGGCGTCCCGTTCAACATCGCCTCGTACGCCCTGCTCACCCACATGGTCGCCGCGCAGACCGGGCTCGAGGTCGGCGACTTCATCTGGACCGGCGGCGACTGCCACGTCTACGACAACCACGTCGAGCAGGTCCGGGAGCAGCTGTCCCGCACGGCGTTCCCGCTGCCGACGCTCGAGCTCGCCCCGCGCGACTCGATCGACGACTACGAGTACGAGGACATCACCGTCGTCGGCTACGAGCACCACCCGGCGATCTCGGGCAAGGTCGCGGTCTGATGGTGGACGGGGCTGGTGGTGCGGGCTCCGTCGGTCTGGTGTGGGCCCGCTCCACGGACGGCGTCATCGGCGCCGACGGCGGGATCCCGTGGCACGTCCCGGAGGACCTCGCCCACTTCCGCACCGTGACCGGCACCGGCACCGTGCTGATGGGCCGGCGGACGTGGCAGTCCCTGCCGGAGCGGTTCCGCCCGCTGCCCGGTCGCCGCAACGTCGTGCTCACGCGCGACCCTGCGTTCCACGCTGAGGGCGCCGAGGTCGTCCACGACCTCGATGCGGCGATCGGACAGGCCCAGTCGGCCGGCGGACCGGTCTGGGTGATCGGCGGTGGTGCCGTCTACCAGGACGCCCTGGCGCGTGCCGACCGCATCGCCGAGACGATCGTCGACGTCGTGGTCGCCGGTGACACCCGCGCGCCGACCATCGACGACGCGTGGGAGCTCGTCGAGGACGGCCCCTGGCAGGAGTCCCGGACCGGCACCCGCTACCGCTTCCTGGAGTGGCGCCGCCGCTGACCGTCCGGGTGGACGGACGCCGTGCGCGCTCGGCCCGGTACGCTGGTCTCCGTGTCCACGCGTGAGAATCCCTTCGGCCAGGTCCTCGTCGCGCTCGTGACCCCGTTCACCGCCGACGGCGAGGTGGACTGGCCGGGCGTCGAGCAGCACATCGACGACTGCATCACCGCGGGCGCCGACGGCATCGTCGTCACCGGCACCACCGGCGAGACCTCCACCCTCACCGACCCGGAGAAGCTCCGGCTGGTCGAGGTCGGCAAGTCCGTCGCCGCGGGCCGCGCGAAGATCATCACCGGCGGTGGCTCGAACGAGACCGCCCACGCGATCCACCTCTACAAGCAGAGCGAGCGCGCCGGCGCCGACGGCGTCATGATCGTCACGCCGTACTACAACAAGCCGACCCAGGCCGGTGTCCTCACGCACTTCCGGATGATCGCCGACGCGACCGACCTGCCGGTCATCCTGTACGACATCCCCGGCCGCACCGGCATCCCGATCACGTACGACACGATCCTCCGTGCGTCGAAGCACCCGAACATCCTCGCCGTGAAGGACGCCAAGGGCGACTTCGCCGAGGTGTCCCGCGTGCTCAACAACACCGACCTCATGTACTTCTCCGGCGACGACACGAACGTGCTCCCGCACCTGTCGATCGGCGCCACCGGGCTCATCGGCGTGACCGCGAACATCACGAGTGCCCCGTACCGCACCATCGTCGACGCCGTGAACCGCGGCGACCTGGCGACCGCGACCGCCGAGCACAAGCGCCTCGAGCCGCTCGTCCGCGCGGTCATGACCCACGTGCCCGGCACCGTGGCGGCGAAGTACGTACTGCACGGCCTCGGGCGCATCGGCAGCCCGCGCGTCCGGCTGCCCCTCGTCGGCCCGGAGGACTCCGAGGCGTACGCCATCGAGACCTCCCTCGAAGCCGTCGTCGACGTGCCGGGCGCCGACTTCTCCAACTTCCGCCCCGACCGCAACGCAGCGGCCGGCGGTGCACTACCGAAGGTGCCAGGCACCACTCGTTGACGAACCGTGGCGCGCTCACCGCGCGTCGCCCGAATCCGTAGGACCGAATGCCCACACAGATCTCGACTCCCCAGCCGCTCGAACCCGGAACCCTCCGAGTCATCCCCGTCGGGGGACTCGGCGAGATCGGTCGCAACATGACCGTGTACGAGTTCGAGGGCAAGATCCTCATCGTCGACGCCGGCGTGCTCTTCCCCGAGGAGCACCAGCCCGGTGTGGACCTGATCCTGCCGGACTTCGCGCCGATCCGGGACCGCCTCGACGACGTCCTCGGTGTCGTGCTCACGCACGGTCACGAGGACCACATCGGCGCCGTCCCGTACCTGCTGAAGCTCCGCGGTGACATCCCGCTGATCGGCTCCACGCTGACCCTCGCGCTCGTCGAGGCGAAGCTCAAGGAACACCGGATCAAGCCCTACACGCTGAACGTGGCCGAGGACCAGACCGAGCAGATCGGTCCGTTCCACCTCGAGTTCGTCGCCGTGAACCACTCGATCCCGGACGCCCTCGCCGTCGCCATCACCACCCCGGCCGGCCGCGTGCTGCACACCGGCGACTTCAAGATGGACCAGCTCCCGCTGGACGACCGGATCACGGACCTCCGTGCCTTCGCGCGCCTCGGTGAGCTCGGCGTCGACCTGTTCCTGCCGGACTCGACGAACGCCGACGTGCCGGGCTTCACCGCACCGGAGCGCGACATCGGCCCGGTGCTCGAGAGCATCATCACGAAGGCCCGCAAGAAGGTCGTCGTGGCGAGCTTCTCGTCCCACGTGCACCGCGTGCAGCAGGTCCTCGACGCCGCCGCGGCCGCGAACCGCAAGGTCGCGTTCATGGGGCGCTCGATGATCCGCAACATGACGATCGCCGCCGAGCTCGGGTACCTCCGCGTCCCGGAGAACGTGCTCATCGACACGAAGAAGGCGAAGAACGTCCCCGACGACCAGATCGTCTACATGTCGACCGGGTCCCAGGGCGAGCCGATGGCCGTCCTGGCGCGGATGGCGAACCTCGAGCACCAGATCGAGATCGGTGAGGGCGACACCGTCATCCTCGCCTCGTCGCTGATCCCGGGCAACGAGAACGCCGTCTACCGCGTCATCGACGGTCTGACGAAGCTCGGCGCGAAGGTCGTGCACAAGGGCAACGCCAAGGTGCACGTCTCCGGACACGCCTCCGCCGGCGAGCTGCTCTACTGCTACAACATCCTGCGTCCGCGCAACGTCATGCCCGTGCACGGCGAGCACCGCCACCTGTTCGCGAACGCCGACCTGGCGATCCAGACGGGTGTCCCGCCGCGCAACGTCATCCTGGGCGAGGACGGCACCGTCGTCGACCTCAAGGACGGCCAGGTCACGGTCGCCGGGCAGCTCGACATCGCGTACGTGTACGTCGACGGCTCCACGGTCGGCGAGATCACCGACGCCGACCTCAAGGACCGCCGCGTCCTGGCCGAAGAGGGCTTCATCACCGTCTTCTGCGCGGTCGACTTCACGACCGGCCAGTGCGTCATCGGCCCGGAGATCCAGTCGCGCGGGTTCGCCGAGGACGACTCGGTGTTCGACGACGTGCGTCCGCAGATCGCGAAGGCCCTGGCCGACGCCGCGGGCAACGGCACGCGGGACGCGCACGCGTTCAGCCAGGTGGTCCGCCGCACGGTCGGTCGCTGGGTGAACACGAAGCACCGTCGTCGTCCGATGATCGTGCCGGTGGTCATCGAGGCCTGACGCCTCGCAGATCCGACTGACGGGAGGCCCGTCGCACGTCCGCCACGGACGCTGCGGCGGGCCTCTCGTCCTTCGTCGTCGGCTGGCGTTAGGGTCGTCCCCATGGCCGGAGGCACCAAGTCGACCACGCGCACGCGCGCGTCGTCATCGTCGACCCGTGGAGGCGGGTCGCGCGGGACGTCGCGTACCCAGGCCACGACGAAGAAACTGCCGCAGGCGGCGCCGACACCGGTGTTCCGCGAGCAGAACCCGCTCGTGACGGCGTGGCTCGGCATGGCGCACGGCGTCGGTGCCGGCTTCCGGTTGCTCGGCAAGGAGTCCCTCGAGAAGGACCAGCGCCGCGACGGGTTCCCGTTCCTGCTGTTCGTCCTGGCCATCGCCGGCGGGGTCGTCGAGTGGTTGAACCCGACGAACGCCGTGTCGATCGCCCTCGACGCGTACACGTTCGGCGGGCTGTTCGGTCGGCTGGCGTTCGCGCTGCCCGTGATCATGGTCGTGTTCGCCGGCTGGCTCTTCCGGCACCCGGCGTCCGTGCACGACAACACCCGGATCGGCATCGGCCTGGGGCTGATGCTCGTGTCGATCGCGTCGCTGTGCCACGTGTTCGGTGGTCAGCCGAGCGCGGTGGACGGCATGCCCGCCCTCGCCGCGGCCGGTGGGGTGCTCGGTTGGGTCGTCATCGGCTGGCTCGTCGCGGTCGCCACGGCCTGGGTCGCCGTCCCGGTCGCGGTCGTGCTGCTCGCACTCTCGCTCTTCATCATCACCAAGACGCCGCCGAACCAGCTCGGTCGGCGTCTGCACGAGCTCTACGCCTACTTGTTCGGGGCTCCCGGCCCGGCGGCGGAGACGGACGAGACCCCGAGTGCTGCCGAGACCGGGGCGGTCGCGACGAAGCCGACCCGGAAGCGTGGCGCGAAGGGGCAGTCCCAGGACTTCCCGCTGTTCGAGGACCTCGGGTTCGACGAGGACGGCGCTCCGATCGACCCGGGCGCGGACGAACACCTGCCCTGGTGGCGGCGCAACAAGTCCGGGCGCGAAGAGGACCCGGCGTTCGACAGCCCGGTCATCCCGCCGGCCGGTGCGGCTGCGGCCGGTGCCGGTCCGCGCGGTGCGGGTGCTGCCGGTGCTGCCGCCGGGCTCCGCGACTTGACGCCGGCCGAGCCCGAATCGGTCAACCTCAACGACTCGATCGAGCAGGACGTCGCCGACGACCTCGACCGTGCGGAGCAGGCGCTCCGCGACTTCGGGTCGCCTGCGGCCGCGGCCGCACCGACCGAGGCGTTCCGTCCGGACCGCGACGTCGCGGCGGCCGTGGCCACGGGCCTCCCGTCCAGCGCTGCCGCCGTTGCAGCGCCGGCCGTCGCCCCGGTCCCGTCTGTGCCCGTCGTGTCGGGTGCGTCCGACCTCGGGGAGGTCGGGGTCGAGGACGAGCCGGAGGGCCTGCCGGTCGCCAGCACCGACGACCCGGCCCACCCGTACCGCCTGCCCGCCGCGTCTACGCTGACTCCGGGCACACCCTCGGTCGCGCGCAGCCAGGCGAACGACGAGATCGTCGCGGCGATCACCGGTGTGCTCACCGAGTTCAAGGTCGACGCGCGGGTCACCGGGTTCTCCCGTGGGCCGACGGTCACGCGGTACGAGATCGAGCTCGGCCCGGGCGTCAAGGTCGAACGCGTCACCGCCCTGTCGAAGAACCTGTCGTACGCGGTGGCCTCGAACGAGGTCCGCATCCTCTCGCCGATCCCGGGCAAGAGCGCGATCGGCGTCGAGATCCCGAACAGCGACCGCGAGATCGTGTCCCTGGGTGACGTGCTCCGTTCGAGCGCGGCCACCAAGTCCAAGCACCCGATGACGATCGGCGTCGGCAAGGACGTCGAGGGCGGCTTCGTCGTCGCGAACCTGGCGAAGATGCCGCACCTGCTCGTCGCGGGCTCCACCGGCTCCGGCAAGTCCGTGTTCATCAACTCGATGATCACCTCGCTGCTCATGCGCGCGAAGCCGTCCGAGGTCCGCATGGTCCTGGTCGACCCGAAGCGCGTCGAGCTGTCGATCTACGCCGGGGTCCCGCACCTCATCACGCCCATCATCACGAACCCGAAGAAGGCGGCCGAAGCGCTGCAGTGGGTCGTGAAGGAGATGGACATGCGGTACGACGACCTGGCGTCCTTCGGGTTCCGCCACGTCGACGACTTCAACAAGGCCGTCCAGAACGAGGAGATCGTCCTGCCGGCGGGCAGCGAGCGGAAGCTCAAGCCGTACCCGTACCTGCTCGTCGTCGTCGACGAGCTCGCGGACCTCATGCTCGTCGCCCCACGCGACGTCGAGGAGTCGATCGTCCGGATCACTCAGCTCGCCCGCGCCGCCGGCATCCACCTCGTGCTCGCCACGCAGCGCCCGTCGGTCGACGTCATCACCGGCCTCATCAAGGCGAACGTGCCGTCCCGGATCGCGTTCGCCGTGACGAGCGTCACCGACTCCCGGGTCATCCTCGACCAGCCGGGCGCCGACAAGCTCATCGGCCAGGGCGATGCGCTCTTCCTGCCGATGGGGTCCTCGAAGGCTGTCCGCGTGCAGGGCGCCTGGGTGCAGGAGAGCGAGGTCGCCGAGGTCGTCCAGCACGTCACCCGGCAGGCACAGCCCGAGTACCGCCAGGACGTCGCGGCCGTGGTCGAGCGCAAGGAGATCGACGCCGACATCGGCGACGACCTCGAGCTGCTGCTCGCGGCGGTCGAGCAGGTCGTCTCGACGCAGTTCGGGTCGACGTCGATGCTGCAGCGGAAGCTGCGTGTCGGCTTCGCGAAGGCGGGGCGTCTCATGGACCTGATGGAGTCCCGCGACATCGTCGGTCCGTCCGAGGGGTCGAAGGCGCGCGACGTCCTCGTCACCGGGGACCAGCTGCCGTCGGTGCTCGCGAAGCTCCGCGGTGAGGAGCCGCCGGCACCTGCCGCGGCAGCACCGACCGCCGCTCTGCCGTCGTCGTCCGCCGCGGTGCCGACCTCGGCCACGGAGTCCGACGACCGGTACGGCAACGACCCGGTCGCCGGCATGACGCGTGGGTACGATGAGGTGACAGGCGATGACGACGACGAAGACGCCTGGGGCCTGACGGGCAGGGAGTGAGACCATGACCGCCTCTGACGGCAACACGAACCGGTTCCCGTGGCGTGGCCGGATCCTCCGCAAGGGTCCCGGCCCCGCGTCCACCGCGAACGTCGCCAACATCATCACCGTGGTGCGCATCCTCATGGCGCCGCTGTTCTTCGTCCTGCTGCTGACCGACGCCGGTGCGGACGGCCCGGTGCGCATCTGGGCCGCGGTGCTCTTCGTCGTGGCGATCGTCACCGACAGCGCGGACGGCATCATCGCCCGCCGACAGAACCTGGTGACCGACTTCGGCAAGCTCGTCGACCCGATCGCCGACAAGGTGCTGATCGGCGGCGCGCTCGTCGCCCTGTCGATCCTCGGTGAACTTCCCTGGTACGTGACGGTGCTGATCATGGTGCGCGAGATCGGCATCACGGTCTTCCGGTTCGCGGTGCTGTCCGACCGGGTGATCCCGGCCAGCCGCGGCGGCAAGATCAAGACGGTGCTGCAGGCCGTCGCGCTCACGCTCGCGCTGTTCCCGTGGTGGAACCTCGTCGGCGACCTGGCGCACTGGGTCAACGGCATCTTTATGACCGCAGCGGTCGTCGCGACGGTCGCCAGCGGGGTGGACTACCTCGTGCAGGCGTGGCGGCACAACCGGACCGCAGCGTGAGCCTCCCGGCCTCCACCGAGGTCGCTGGCGTCACTGACATCGCTCGTGCGCTCGTCGCGGAGCTGACCGCTCGTGGTGAGACCGTCGCGGTGGCGGAGTCGCTGACCGGCGGACTCGTCGTCGCGGAGCTGGTCGGCGTCCCCGGAGCCAGTGCGGTCGTGCGCGGGGGAGTCGTGGCCTACGCGACCCCGGTGAAGGCGACCGTGCTCGGCGTCGATGCCGAGCTGCTCGCCGAACACGGTGCGGTCGATCCGGAGGTCGCGCGCCAGATGGCCGCGGGTGTCCGGATGGCGCTGGCGGTCGACGACGTCCCGGCGACCTGGGGCATCAGCACGACGGGTGTCGCCGGACCGGATCCCCAGGACGGTCAGCCGGTCGGGACCGTGTTCGTCGGAATCGCCAGCGCGGCCGGTGCGGAAGCGGTCGAACTGCACCTGGACGGGGACCGCGGAGCAATCCGTCGGGCCGTCGTCTCCGAACTCCTGGCACGACTGCGATCCAGACTGCAGGGCGTGGAATAGGCGGCGTGACCGTCAGGTTACATCTCACGCAATCTCCAGCAGGACGGCAGCCGCACTGGCTAACATGCTGCAACCGGCAACCTCATCGTTGCCGAACCCGAGCTCGGTCATCCCGACCGAGCGGGCGCGGAGATGACAGGAAGGAGGAGTTCTCATGGTTCTCGTTCGTCAGGAAATCGGCGATGTGCTGCGGGACTTCCGCTTGCAGAAGGGCCGGACCCTCCGTCAGGTCGCGTCCAAGGCCAGCGTTGCCCTCGGGTACCTCAGCGAGGTCGAGCGTGGTCAGAAAGAAGCCAGCTCGGAGATCCTCGCCTCGGTCGCGGATGCTCTCGACACCCCCATCTCGACGATCATGCGCGAAGTGGGCGACCGCCTCGCGGTGGTCGAAGGACTCACCCGGGTCCCGGACACGCTTCCCGATGAACTCGTCGCCGAGTTCGACAACGACCTCGCGGTGCGCTGAGGCCGATCTCACGAACGAACGCCCTCGCCGGTCCGCCGGCGGGGGCGTTCCCCGTTGTTAGGGTGGTCCGATGCGCGTGAGTGAGTTCTGGCGAGCCGTCGACCAGGTGTTCGGGGATGCCTACGGTGCCGTCGTCGCGCGGGACGTCGTGCTCGAGCAGCTCGGCGGTCGTTCGGCAGCGGACGCCCTGGCCGCGGGCATCGACGCCCGCACGGTCTGGGAAGCGCTGTGCGACTCGCAGGACGTCCCGGAAGCGCGTCGGCACGGGCGCGGTCTGCAGGACCCGCGGGACTGACGAACGGCCCTGTCCGACCCTCCCCGATGGGAACACCTGTTCGGCGTGTCGCTCGAACACGTGTTCGGTCGGTGCTACGTTCCTGCACAGCGACGTTGACCGGATGCTCCATCAACAACCGACGCTCGCCACGGCAGTGATGTCGGTGGGCGGCCGTAGGTTCATGGACATCGGAACACGTCCGAAGCCTTGTCGCAGAACGAGTGGCCTTGCACCATCGGCCGGTCCGGACGCGACAGCCTACAGGCGGCCGTCACCAGCACGAAGGAGCATCCCATGCCATCAGCAGTAGACCGCGAGAAGGCCCTCGAGACCGCACTCGCCCAGATCGACCGTCAGTTCGGCAAGGGTGCCGTGATGCGCCTCGGTACCGACGAGCGCGCTCCGGTCGCCGTCATCCCCACCGGCTCCGTCGCGCTGGACGTCGCGCTCGGTATCGGCGGACTTCCCCGTGGCCGCATCATCGAGATCTACGGGCCGGAGTCCTCCGGTAAGACGACGCTGACGATCCACGCCATCGCGAACGCCCAGCGCAACGGCGGCATCGCAGCGTTCATCGACGCCGAGCACGCGCTCGACCCGGAGTACGCCAAGAAGCTCGGTGTCGACATCGACGCACTGCTGGTGTCGCAGCCGGACACGGCCGAGCAGGCGCTCGAGATCGCGGACATGCTCGTCCGTTCGGGCTCCATCGACCTCATCGTCATCGACTCCGTCGCAGCACTCGTGCCGCGTGCCGAGATCGAGGGCGAGATGGGTGACTCGCACGTCGGTCTGCAGGCCCGCCTGATGTCGCAGGCCCTCCGCAAGCTCGCCGGTGGGCTGAACCAGACGCAGACCACGATGATCTTCATCAACCAGCTGCGCGAGAAGATCGGTGTGTTCTTCGGTTCGCCGGAGACCACTTCCGGCGGTAAGGCGCTGAAGTTCTACGCCTCCGTCCGCCTCGACATCCGCCGCATCGAGACCCTGAAGACCGGTACCGAAGCCGTCGGCAACCGGACCCGCGTCAAGGTCGTCAAGAACAAGATGGCGCCGCCCTTCAAGCAGGCCGAGTTCGACATCCTGTACGGCGTCGGCATCTCCCGCGAAGGTTCGCTGCTCGACTTCGGTGTCGACCACAACATCGTCAAGAAGTCCGGTGCCTGGTACACGTACGACGGCGACCAGCTGGGGCAGGGCAAGGAGAACTCCCGCGCCTTCCTGATCCAGAACCCCGAGATCGCCGCTGAGATCGAGGGCAAGATCCTCGCCAAGCTCGGCGTCGGCGGGGCCAAGGAGGCCGCACCGGTCGAGTCCATCGCGCCGAAGGTCGCGAAGGGCGCGTGACGGCCGGACACGACGACGCGGACCTCGCGCCGGTCACCGACCTGTTCGGTGCGCGGTCCCGTCGGGGTTCGTCCGCTGCCGGGTCCCGCGCCGCAGGCCCGGAGTCGGCCGGCCCAGTAGACGAGTCTCCGGGATCCGACAGGACCGCTGGTGCTGACGCCGAAACTGGTGCTGACGTCGGCGCTGGCGCGGAAGTCGACAGCGCCGACGCGGACACCCCGGTGCCGCTGCCGATCCGCGGGGCACAGTCCGAGTGGCTGACTCCCGTGGTCGGCGACGGTTCGGGGCGGACGGCTCGTGCCGAGCAGAGCGGGTACGACGGTGAGGAAGCCGACGCTCCGACCGCCTCGGTCTTCTCGATCACCGGCGGGGAGATCGACCCCGCAGACGCCCCGCGGCCGCTGGACGAACAGCGTGCGGACGCCGAGCGCATCAGCATGCGAGCCCTGAGTCGTCGCGGGGTCAGCACCTCCGAGCTCCGGACGATGCTCGTCAAGCAGGACGAGTTCGATGCCGACGTGATCGAGCACGAGATCGAACGGCTGACGCGGGTCGGCCTCCTCGACGACGTGGCCTTGGCGACCGACCTGGTCGACCGGATGCACGCGCGGAAGGGCCTGGGCCGGCAGGCGATCGTCGCCGACCTCCGCCGCCGGGGGATCGACCAGACGGCCATCGACGCCGCTCTCGAAGCCGCCGCTGACGACGAGGACGACGAGTTCGTCCGTGCGCTCGAACTGGCTGCCAAGCGTGCCGGGCAGATGCGTGGCCTGGACCGGGCGACCGCCGAACGTCGGCTGTCCGGGTTCCTGATGCGCAAGGGCTACAACGGGGGCGTCGTCCGCGTCGCCGTCGAGCGAGCCCTGGACGGACCGCGACGTCCGCCGACCGGGGGCGGGACCGTCCGCTTCGAGTAGGGCGCGACGCGTGACGACGGCCGGGGCGGACGCGCTCCGGCCGTCGTCGTCCCCGGACCTACACTGGTCGATCATGGACACCGTCGCCGCGCGCCCGCGTACCTACGAAGTGCGCACGTACGGGTGCCAGATGAACGTGCACGACTCCGAGCGACTGAGCGGCTCCCTCCGCGCCGCCGGGTACGTCGACGCTGCGGCCTCGGGGTCCGAGCACGAGCAGGCCGACGTCGTCGTCATCAACACCTGCGCGGTCCGCGAGAACGCCGACAAGCGCCTCTACGGCAACCTCGGCCGCCTCGCGTCGATCAAGCGTGACCACCCGGGCATGCAGATCGCCGTCGGCGGATGTCTGGCGCAGAAGGACAAGGACGTCATCCTCGAGAAGGCGCCCTGGGTCGACGTCGTCTTCGGCACGCACAACATGGGGTCGCTGCCGACCCTGCTCGAGCGTGCCCGGCACAACGGCGAGGCACAGCTCGAGATCCTCGAGTCGCTCGAGGTCTTCCCGTCGACGCTGCCCACCAAGCGGGAGTCGACCTCCAGCGGCTGGGTGTCGATCTCCGTCGGCTGCAACAACACCTGCACGTTCTGCATCGTGCCCTCGCTGCGCGGCAAGGAGAAGGACCGCCGGCCGGGTGACGTCCTGGCCGAGATCCAGGCACTCGTCGACGACGGCGCGATCGAGGTCACCCTGCTCGGCCAGAACGTGAACTCCTACGGGGTGGAGTTCGGGGACCGCCAGGCGTTCGGCAAGCTCCTCCGCGCCACCGGGCAGATCGCCGGTCTCGAGCGTGTGCGCTTCACCAGCCCGCACCCGGCCGCGTTCACCGACGACGTCATCGCCGCGATGGCGGAGACCCCGAACGTGATGCCGCAGCTGCACATGCCGCTGCAGTCCGGGTCCGACCGAGTGCTCAAGGCCATGCGCCGGAGTTACCGCAGCGAGCGGTTCCTCGGCATCCTCGACCGGGTCCGCGCGGCCATCCCGCACGCCGCGATCTCCACGGACATCATCGTCGGCTTCCCCGGCGAGACCGAGGCCGACTTCCAGGACACCCTGCGCGTCGTCGAACAGGCCCGCTTCGCGACGGCGTTCACGTTCCAGTACTCGATCCGCCCCGGCACCCCGGCCGCGACGATGGACGAGCAACTGCCGAAGCAGGTCGTGCAGGAACGGTACGAGCGGCTCATCGCCCTGCAGGAACGCATCACCGCTGAAGAGAACTCCCGGCAGGTCGGTCGGACCGTCGAGGTCCTGGTCGCCACGGGTGAGGGCAAGAAGGACGACTCCACGCACCGGCTGTCCGGCCGTGCCGAGGACTCGCGCCTGGTGCACTTCGCCGTCCCGGCCGGGTCCGACGTCCCGCGGCCCGGCGACGTCGTGTCCGTGGAGATCACCCGGTCCGCGCCGCACTTCCTCCTCGCCGACTCCGACGCTCCGCTCCGCATCCGTCGGACCCGCGCCGGTGACGCCTGGGACACCGCGCAGGCCGAGTCCTGCGGTGTCCCGAGCCCGACCGTCGCCGGAGAGGGGCCCCGCCCGGTGTCGCTCGGCCTCCCCACGCTCCGTGTCGGCCGCTGACCCGAGCGGCGACGTCCCGGGCGTCCCCGTCGACCCCGGCGCCCCGCTCATCGCGGTCGCCCCACTCGTCGCGGTCGCCCCCCTCGTCGCCGTAGTCGGGGCGACCGGTACCGGCAAGTCCGAGCTCGCCCTCGACATCGCCGAACGGTACCGAGCGCAGGGACGACGGGCGGAGATCGTCAACGCCGACGCCATGCAGCTCTACCGCGGCATGGACATCGGGACGGCGAAGGTCCCCGAGTCCGAGCGACGGGGCATCCCGCACCACATGTTCGACGTCCTCCGGGTCACCGACGAGGCCAGCGTCGCCGCCTACCAACGCGACGCCCGTGCCGTCATCGCCGACATCACGGACGACGCCGGGGTCGCGGTCCTCGTCGGTGGCAGCGGGCTGTACGTCTCGTCGGTGCTGTTCGACCTCGCGTTCCCGGGCACCGACCCCGTCCTCCGCGAAGAGCTCGAACGTGAGCACCGCGAGCGTGGGCCGAACGTCCTCCTCGAGCGACTCCGCGCCCTCGACCCGCAGGCCGCCGCCGTCATCGACGCGCGGAACCCGCGCCGCCTGATCCGTGCCGTGGAGATCGCGAGCCGATCGGACCGCGTCACCCCGAGCCTCCCGTCCGCCCCGCGGTCCTGGCGGCCGGCCCACGTCCTGCACCTGCGCCGCGACCGCGAGCAGCTCGTCGAGGCGCTGCGCGTGCGGGCCGAGCGGATGTTCGCCGACGGACTGGTCGACGAGGTCGCCGCACTCCGCGACGAGGGGCTCGAGCAAGGCCCCACGGCCCGCGCCGCGATCGGTTACGCGCAGGCGCTGCAGGTCCTCCGCGGCGAGGCGAGCGTCGCACAGGCCATCGAGGCGACCAGCATCGCCACCCGCAAGTACGCCCGTCGGCAGGTGTCCTGGTTCAAGCGCTACGTCGACGGCGACACCACCCACGTCGAGACGCTCGACGTCACCGGCGCCGGCACGGCGGAGCTGTCCGAGCTGGCCCGTAGGATCGTCCCGTGACCGAGCTGCACTTCACCAAGGGCCACGGGACCGGCAACGACTTCGTCCTGTTCGCCGACCCCGACGCCACGGTCGACCTGACCCCCGACCGGATCCGCGCCATCGCCGACCGTCGGTTCGGAGTCGGGGCCGACGGCGTCATCCGTGCCGTGCGGTCCGAGGCGATCCCGGAGGGGCGGGCGATCCTCGCCGAGGACCCCGACGCGACCTGGTTCATGGACTACCACAACGCCGACGGCTCGGTGGCGGAGATGTGCGGCAACGGCATCCGCGTCTTCGCCCGCTACCTGACCGAAGCGGGGCTCGTCGACCTCGAGCCGGGCCGCACGCTGACGGTCGGCAGCCGGAAGGGCGTCGTCGACATCCAGCGCTCCACGAACGGGTTCGCCGCGGACCTCGGACGCTGGGGCCTCGGCATCGAGGGTGGGGGATCGGACGACGTCCTGGTCCGGGCCAAGGCCCTGCCGAACGCACGACCCGGCCTGGGCATCGACGTCGGCAACCCGCACGTCGTCGTCGCGGTCGCCAGCGAGGACGAACTCGCCGGCATCGACCTCACCTACATCCCGGTCCTCGACCCGGCACCGGCCGCGGGGGCGAACGTCGAGTTCGTCCTGCCCGGCGACCCGCTGGTCACCGACGGCGTCGGCGAGATCACCATGCGCGTGCACGAGCGCGGCAGCGGGGAGACGCTGTCCTGCGGCACCGGCGCGGTGGCCGCGGCGCTCGCCACGCGGTACTGGGCCGGAGCGTCGGCGCCGAACACGTGGCGGGTCCGCGTGCCGGGTGGCGTGCTCACGGTGCGCATGACGGCGACGGAGGACGGCGAGCACGTGTCGCTCGCCGGGCCGGCCGAGCTGGTGTTCTCGGGGGACCTGACGGTCTGAGTTCCGTCCTACCCGATGCGACGGGCTGCGGCGCAGCCGTCTCGACGTCGGGTGGCGGTGACGCCGGACGGGAGGCCCGGATCACCCTGGCCGACGTCGCTGCGGCGATCCGCGCCTCCAGGCCGTGACCGCGTGACCACGCGACCGCGTGCGCGCATGACCGCATGACGCCCCGTCAGGCCGTGCGGTGCACCTGGATGACGCGGAAGCCCTTGTCGGTCGTCGCCCGCGTGACCGTGAAGCCGTCGCCCAGCATCTGCTGCAACCAGCGCTGCAGCGAGTCCCCACCGAGGTCCTTCGACACGACCAGCCAGGCGTCGCCGCCCACCGCCAGGCGGGGGATCCAGGTGCGGAGGATGTCGTGCAGTTCGTCCTTGCCGACCCGGATCGGCGGGTTCGACCAGATCGTGGCGAAGGTCCGGTCCGCCGGGATCTCCGTCGGCAGCCCGACGGTGACGTTGTCCGCACCGGCGGTGGCCGCGTTCGTCCGCGCCAGGTCGAGGACGCGCTCGTTGACGTCGACGCCCCAGACGTGGGTGTCCGGCGACTGCAGGGCCATCGTGATCGCCAGCGGACCCCAGCCGCAGCCGACGTCGAGCAGGTCGCCCGCGACGGCCGGAGTGGGCACGTTCTGCAGCAGCACGCTCGTGCCGCGGTCGATGCCGTCGGGGCTGAAGACGCCCGCCGCGGTGGTGAGTTCGAGGGTCCGACCGGCGAGGGTCACCCGGATCTGCCGCGGTCGTGCCGCGCTCTCCGGGGTGGCCGAGAAGTAGTGGTCGTTCGCCATGGAAGAACCGTACCGGGAACCCCGTGTGTCCCGAGGCCTCCGGAGGTACCCTGTGGACAGCATGACGGATACCCATCAGCAGGACGAACAGACCATCCACGACGACAGCGCAGACGGTGTCGTCGAACGAGTGCTGCGCAACGCCGACCAGCGCGCCGCCTCCTCCATCTTCGCGCCGGCACAGGCGATCCAGACCCGCTCGATCGACGAGCAGGGCTGGGACGGCGACGGCGAACAGTACGACCGCGAGGACCGCGCGGCGCTGCGCCGGGTCGGCGGCCTCTCCACCGAGCTCGAGGACGTCACCGAGGTCGAGTACCGGCAGCTCCGGCTCGAGCGGGTCGTCCTGATCGGCGTGTACCCGCAGGGCGACGCCACGGACGCCGAGAACTCCCTCCGCGAACTGTCGGCCCTCGCCGAGACCGCCGGCGCCGTGGTGCTCGACGGGCTGCTGCAGCGCCGTCCGAACCCGGACCCGGCGACCTACCTCGGCAAGGGCAAGGCCCAGGAGCTCGCGATGGTCGTCAAGGCCACCGGAGCCGACACGGTCATCGCCGACACCGAGCTCGCACCCTCGCAGCGCCGTGCGCTCGAGGACGTCGTGAAGGTCAAGGTGATCGACCGCACGGCTGTCATCCTCGACATCTTCAGCCAGCACGCCTCCACCAGAGAGGGCAAGGCGCAGGTCGAGCTCGCGCAGCTCCAGTACCTGCTGCCGCGCCTGCGTGGTTGGGGTGAGTCGATGTCCCGACAGGCCGGTGGTCAGGTCTCCGGCGGTGCGGGCATGGGCTCCCGTGGTCCCGGTGAGACCAAGATGGAGCTCGACCGCCGCAAGATCCACACCCGGATGGCGAAGCTCCGACGACAGATCGCCGGCTTCACCCCGGCGCGTGAGGCGAAGCGTGCCGAGCGCAACCGCAACGAGGTCCCCAGCGTCGCGATCGCCGGCTACACCAACGCCGGCAAGTCCTCGCTGCTCAACCGTCTGACCAGCGCGGGCGTGCTCGTCCAGAACCAGCTGTTCGCGACGCTGGACTCGACGGTCCGCCGCACGAACACCGCGAAGGGCCGCGAGTTCACGTTCACCGACACCGTCGGGTTCGTCCGCAACCTGCCGCACCAGCTGGTCGAGGCGTTCCGCTCCACCCTCGAAGAGGTCGGCGACGCGGACGTCATCGTGCACGTGGTCGACGGCTCGCACCCGGACCCGGCAGCACAGCTCGCCACGGTCCGCGAGGTCATCGGCGACGTCGGTGCCCGGGACGTCCCCGAGGTCGTCGTCTTCAACAAGGCCGACCTGGTCGACGACACCCAGCGGATGCTGCTGCTCGGGCTCGCGCCGGACGCCGTGTTCGTCTCCGCCCGCACGGGCGAGGGGATCCCGGACCTGCTCGAGGCGATCGAAGCGCGTCTGCCCGAGCCGGACGTCGAGCTCACGGTCGTGGTGCCGTTCTCGCGCGGCGACCTCGTGTCGCACCTGCACGACTCCGGGGCGGTCGAGTCGCTCGACTACGTGGAGGAGGGCACGCGCCTCCGGGTGCGCGTCTTCCAGCGGGAGGTCGCCGAGCTCGACCCGTACGTGGTCGCGCCGGTCGCCTCCGCCTGACGGCGCGCCTGACTGACGGGAGGCGCGGTGCCAGCTGGCACCGCGCCTCCCGTCGTCGTACGTCTTGCGGGGGTTCAGAGGGAGCGGAGGACCGCCACCACCTTGCCGAGGACGGTCGCCGCGTCACCGAGGATCGGCTCGAACGCGGTGTTGCGGGGGAGCAGCCACGTGTGGCCGTCGCGCTGGCGGAAGACCTTGACGGTCGCTTCCTCGTCGAGCATCGCGGCGACGACGTCACCGTTCTCCGCCGTCTGCTGCGACCGGACGACGACCCAGTCGCCGTCGCAGATCGCGGCGTCGATCATCGACTCGCCGACGACCTTGAGCATGAAGAGGTCACCCGTCCCGACCAGCTGGCGGGGGAGTGGGATGATCTCGTCGACGTGCTGCTCGGCGGTGATCGGGACACCGGCGGCGATCCGGCCGACCAGGGGCACGAGTGTCGTGGCGTCGACGTCGGGGCCGTCGGAGTCGGGCGTGGGCTCGTCGACCAGCACCTCGAGCGCACGGGGGCGGTTCGGGTCGCGGCGGATCCAGCCGCCGAGCTCGAGCTGCCCGAGCTGGTGGGACACGCTCGACAGTGACGAGAGTCCGGCCGCGTCGCCGATCTCGCGCATGCTCGGCGGGTAGCCCCGGCTCGCGATCGACGCTCGGATCGCGTCGAGGATCGACTGCTGCTTCGCCGTCAACGGTTTCTGTCCGCGCAGTTCGTCCACCACGTCTCGCCCTTCGTCCGGAGTGGAACCGAGCCCCGCGGGAATGTCAGTGGTCCCGATGAGACTTGCTCCAGTCGATCGAAACAGTATCCGACCGTGACATGTCGGACAAACACCTGTTCGAGCGTGTCGCAAGAAAACTCCCCACAAATCCCCTCCTGGGGGTTGTGCATCCTCCGAGTCGAACGTATGTTCGGTACACGGCTTCGGACGACCGACACGGTCGGACCGGCACCAACGCAAGCAGGAAGGCAACGACATGAGCACCAACGCCATCGCGGACATGCAGCACACCGCAGCACCCGCAGCGCGCACGCGCCTCCGTCTCACCCGTCGCGGGCGAGTGGTCTTCACCACCCTCGCGGCCGTTCCCGTCCTGCTCTGCGTCGGCATCGCGATGCTGAACGGCGGCCAGGCCTCGGCCGGTGACCGTGCGGCGAACGTGCACTTCGACACCGTGACCATCCAGCCGGGGGAGACCCTGTGGCAGGTCGCCGAGGACACCGCGCCGAACACCGACCCCCGTGACTTCATCCAGGACGTCGTGAGCCTGAACGCGCTCAACGGTTCCGCAGTGCAGGCCGGGCAAGAGATCTCGATCCCCACGCAGTACGAGCACTGACCCGCTCCCGACGGGCCGGGCAGGTCGGCGTTCGCCCCTGGCGTGACCGTCCGGACGGCCGGTCCCCACGCGGGCAGCGCGGCCTACGATGGATCGGTGGCAACCACGCTCGAAGACCTCCCCATCCGCGACGACCTGCGCGGGCAGAGCCCCTACGGCGCCCCGCAGAAGCACGTCCGCGTGCAGCTCAACGTCAACGAGAACACCCATCCGGTTCCGGCGGACGTGGCAGAGGACATCGTCGCCTCGATCCGCCAGGCCCTGACGACCGTGAACCGGTACCCCGACCGCGAGTTCACCGAGTTGCGGCAGTCCCTCGCCGGGTACCTCGGCCACGGCCTGGGTGCTGAGTCGATCTGGGCGGCGAACGGGTCGAACGAGGTCATCCAGCAGCTGCTGCAGGCGTTCGGTGGCCCCGGGCGCAGTGTGCTCGGCTTCCCGCCCACCTACTCGATGCACTCGATCATCGCCTCGAGCACTGGCAGCCGATGGATCGCCGCTCAGCGTGACGACGAGTTCCGCATCTCTCCCGAGACCGCCGTCTCCGCGGTCCAGGAGCACCAGCCCGACCTGGTGTTCCTCTGCGGCCCGAACAACCCGACGGGGACGCCGCTCGACCTCGCCACGATCGAGGCCGTGTACGACGCCACCGACGGCATCGTGATGGTCGACGAGGCCTACGCCGAGTTCATGCCCGCCGGCCAGCCGACGGCACTGACCCTGCTGCCGGGGCGCCCGCGCCTGGTGGTCTCCCGGACGATGAGCAAGGCCTTCGCGTTCGCCGGCGCCCGCGTCGGTTACCTCGCAGCAGACCCCGCGGTGATCGACGCCCTGCGCCTGGTCCGCCTGCCCTACCACCTGTCCGCGCTCACCCAGGCGGCGGCGGTCGCGGCCCTCCGGCATGCCCCGGAGATGCTCCGCATGGTCGACGACATCCGCGGCCAGCGGGACCGGATGGTCACGGAGCTGCGGGCGATGGGCTACCAGCCGCACGAGACGTGGTCGAACTTCGTCCTGTTCGGTGGCGTCGCCGACCCGCGTGCGGCGTTCGAGTCGCTGCTCGAGCGCGACGTGATCGTCCGCGACCTGGGCATCCCGAACCACCTCCGCGTCAGCGCCGGCACGACCGAGGAGACCACCGCGTTCCTCGACGCCATGCGTGCGGTCGCCGCCGAGCAGCCGCCCGTTAGGGTTGGATCAT